>CBFHWO010000004.1:245089-246596 GCA_965659625.1 uncultured Algoriphagus sp.
CACCAGGGATAATCTCAAGGTTTGCTGTTAATTCTAAAGTCACATAATTTGCCCCACTTATTATTGCTATTGCCTCTTGAACACCCAATTTGGTTCTACTGTTATTAAGATACACAACAGTCGTTCCTTCGGGAAGAGCCCCGCTGATCGATAAGGATTTCTCCTTACCATCAATTGGGAAGCTTTTCCCTTCAAAGGTAATTCCGGTAATCGTGGCCCGGCTAACAGTCAAGTTAGCCTTCAACTCCAAGGTCGTAAAGTTTGACCCCGTAATTGTTGCCGTGACTTCCTGCTGGCCCACATTCGTTCGGGTGTTGTTGGTATAGTCTACCTGAGTTCCAGTTGGCAAAGTGCCCGTGATGACCAAGGACTTCGCTGTTCCATCGTAGGTAAAGCTGTTTCCATCCAACGTGATTCCGGTGATCGCTTTTGCGGTTATCGCAAACGTATTGCTGCCTGTCAGGGTCACACTGTAATTTGAACCGGCACTTAACGTACCAATGGTATAAGCGTATGGACTTGTCGCTACATCCTCACCTGCTACTCGGCCCAAAGCTCCACTGAAGCTGTTGCCAGCCAGTAGCGCCTCACTTGCTGTAAAGGTAAACACCGGATCTGATGCTCCATATACCTTGCTCTGACCTGCGTTTGCTGAAACGGTGATCGCTCTTGCGGTAATCGCAAACGTATTGCTGCCTGTCAGGATCACACTGTAATTTGAACCAGCGCTTAACGTACCAATGGTATAATCATATGGACTTGTCGCTACATCCTCACCTACTGCTCGGCCCAAAGCTCCACTGAAGCTGTTGCCAGCCAGTAACGCCTCACTTGACGTGTAGGTAAATGACGGATCTGATGCTCCATATACCTTGCTCTGACCTGCGTTTGCTGAAACTGTGATCGCTCTTGCGGTAATCGCAAACGTATTGCTGCCTATCAGGGTCACACTGTAATTTGAACCGGCACTTAACGTACCAATGGTATAAGCGTATGGACTTGTCGCTACATCCTCACCTGCTGCTCGGCCCAAAGCTCCACTGAAGCTGTTTCCAGGTACAAGATTTTCGCTTGGTGTGTAGGTAAATATTGGATCAATTTGACCGTAATATTTGTATTGTCCTGCATTGGCTGATACCGTAATGGCTTTCGCTGTGATAGCAAAAGCTGTCCAGTCACTCGATCCTGAAGTATAGTTCGTATTACCTGCAAAGTTGGATCTTACACGGTAAGCGCCTGCATCCGTTGGTGCTCCTGAAATGCCAGACCAATTACTTCCATCATATTCTTGGTATTCAAAAGTCACCGAAGGACTCAAGTTTGATCCTCCTAAACCGGTGACACTACCTGTAGCTTCAAACAGATTTCCATCATAGTCTCCGCCGGCTCGTGTAACTGTTATTGTCGCAGCAATTTGATTAATAGCAAATGCTGTCCAGTCACTCGATCCTGAAGTATAGTTCGTATTACCTGCAAAGTTGGATCTTACACGGTAAGCGCCTGCATC
>CBFHWO010000005.1:0-211840 GCA_965659625.1 uncultured Algoriphagus sp.
TAGAAAAATATTCCTGAGAGAATCCAAAACCAGGAGAAATTCAACAGATCTTCCTTTTCTTCTGCCATATGAAGGAGCGCAAATGCTGAAAGAAATGAAGCCATGATCAAAAAAACTGAATCCACTATTGAAATGAATACATGAGGTTCATAAGGATCAATTTCTGTAAAAAAAGAAATCCAGCCTCGAATCAGAAACATAACCAGAATAATCCCATAAAATACCTTTCTGATTAATCGCGCATTATTCCACTTCAGAAAACCCGTACAAAGCCAGATAAAAAACATGGCTTCAAAAAGCAGGTAGAGAAACTGAAAAATACTGTGAATCGTAAAATCTCCGCCGATCCAAAAAGTAAACCAGCCAAAACCATCTACTCCTGCTCCAAAAAGTAGGAAAAGAAAAAACAGGCGAAATCTAAGATCGCCTGTTTTCAGCTTTTTTGCGGCAAGGATCAGAGGGATCCAGATCGCAATAGATGATATCTCTCGAAAAGGGAACTGCGATAAATCCATTTAAATTATGAATTTGGTGGTGGTGGCCAGGATTTTTGGAGGAGGTAACTTTCTGTGGTAGTTGATCCTGAAACTTCCAACTTGGATTTTAAAATATTTTCACCTTTGCTATTTACTGGAACCAAAAAAAATCTGAAATGACAAGGTTTTGAAGACTCATCAAACCCAAAGTAATATCTAATAAACTCCGGTGAACTGTTAGTTACTCCAAAAAGGCTTTCAAAATAATCCTCACTTGTTCCTTCTTGCTTAATCAGGTAACCATGGGCATACTTGTTGAATGATTGGAATTCCTTCAGAAAATCTGAAATAGCAGCATTTACGATGCTTTGTTCACGCCAAATTGGAACAACCTGAGGTCTTCCGGTTTCCTTAACCATGACCCTGCTACCATTATTTCCGGTGTACGCCTTTCCCCTAATCTCTAATGGTAAGAGAAGCTTTGGATTTTCCGGCTTCAAATTCAAAGCAAAAGCCGGATCATTTTTTTCGTAAGTGAATTCAAATTTTGGTTCAACTGCCAAATACAAAACTTTTCTTGGCCCTTGATTGAAGGGGCCATAGCAGTACCAAAACATCAAACCGGAAAATCCAGCAATGTTTCTCCATCCATCTAAAACAGATGTTGGAAAAATACCCGTAGCCGAATTAGCTAGATAACTCCTTAATTTGGGGCCTATTTTGTTAAGATAGTTTTCCCCATCAATCACAGAAATTTTACCTGATTTTTGACACATAGAATTTTAATTTTTGTTTCTAGTAAAACTCGGAAAAAACACCTCTAGAGAATTTTTTAATCACCATTTAAATGTGTGGAGATATCAAAGCTCCATTTTATGCATTCCCAAGTATTTAATTGGTTATATAAATTCACGAATTCAATTATTTCTAAAACACCGACGCAAAAAATCCCTACTGAATCTTTTGCTTAATCACCCCTGATCAAAAGTCTTTCTCGGTTGGTTCGTCGGTTGGGAATAGCCCGATGATCTCCCTTGATCATCTGCTTTTGCCAAAAAAACATAATGTAAGATCAACATCTCATCTAAGTTTATTTAGCGAAAAATAGATTTCGGAAAGAAAGACTTTGATTTCGGTTCCGTATGAACCGATTGTGGCAAGTAATCAATGATCAAACTCAATGGTCAATTTTCAAGGAAAGTCCTACTAAGCCATTATAATTGACCATTGCTCATTGTCCATTGCCCATTGCCCATTGATAATTACTCATTGATTTCATTTTCTCAGCAAATTCAAAAACTCCTCTTTTCTTCTTCTCGATACATCCACGACCGAATTATCAGCCATTTTCACCTGACCTCCTTCACCCTTGAAGTATTCGCTCACAAAGTCCAGGTTGATCAAGTGGGAATTATGCACCCGGAAGAATCGATACTCTTCCAGCATCTGTTCCACGTCTTTCAGTGTTCGGGAGACCAGAATTTTCTTTTTATCAGTTGTGAAAAAGGTGGTATAAGTGTTGTCGGATTCGCATCGAATGATATCCCTGACTTCGACGAAAAGGTATCCTGACATGGTTGGCAAGGCAATTTTCGCATGTTCAAACGGTAAGTTCAGATTTCTCAGGAGCTGATTGACTTGTTCTCGGGAGTTTCCTTTTTTCTCTCTGAAGCGCTCCACAGCCTCCTCAAAATCCGAACTGGAAATCGGTTTGATCAGGTAGTCAATTGCTGAAATACGGAATGCCTTTACGGCAAACTCTTCAAATGAAGTGGTGAAAATGACTTCAAATGGAATGGATTCCAGTTTAGTCAGCCAGTCAAAAGAGGTCTGAGGAGGAAGCATAACATCACAAAACACCAGGTCAGGGAGCAGGCTTTTGCAAAGCGAATCCGCTTCTTCCACCGTGGCAGCAATGCCTATCACTTCCAAATCGCCTTTCTGAGCAATCAGGCGTTTGAGGTTTTCCTGGGCATGAGGTTCGTCTTCTACTATTAATACTTTGTATTTTTTTTTCATCTGTTTATAATTGTTTTTCAGCGGTCATATGGAATCTCGCATGTACAATATCCATTGTTCTATTTGACCTTTTCGTCATGCTCGATTTCATCTTCTTCAAAAGGTATGACCAGTTTGATTTGGGTTCCGATTCTGGCTTTTTGATTGATTTCAAATGAGGCTTTGGTTCCCCGCAATTCATTCAGATTTTTGAATTTATCTTCCATTAGATGCAACCCCATGCTGCTTTTTTTCACCATTCTGGAAAGATCGATTTCGGATTTTTCAGCTTTTACAGTTCCGTTATCTGTGATTAAAATACTGATATGAGTTGCATCATTTCGGGAAATCTGCAACTCAATAGTCCCTTTCGAATTTACCCCATGCCAGACTGCATTCTCTAGAAATGGCTGGATGAGCATGGGAGGGATCAGACAATTATTCGCAGAAATCCCCTCCTCCACTTGGAATTCAAATGAAAAATCATCCTGTCTTCTGAGTTTTTCCAAGTCCAGGTAGTTCTTATTTGCCTCCAGTTCCTCTTCCAGACTTACCCATTTTTTGGCAGAACTCTCCAGCACATATCGAATCAACTGAGAGAATTTGATTAAATATTCACCTGCTTGTTTGGGTTCTTGTGACTGAATAAAATGATGAATCGAATTGAGGCAGTTGAAAATGAAATGCGGATTGATCTGGGCTCTCAGAGCTTTCAATTCTACTTCTGCTTTGCTGAGTTTGAGTTCGATCTCTCTCCTGCGGAAATCAGATTCCCGACGGGAGCGATAGATCACGAAAATGATAAAGGAAAATGCCAGAATAACTGGAAGAAGGCCAACCAAAATTGCCAATTGAAGGTCATTTTGATTTGTCTCAGGCACAACTTTCAATTCTAAATCCTGAATCAAATGAAAAAGTACCAAAGAATTTAACTTCATAAAAAATTAAAGAAGGGTGATTAAGAACTTGGGGACAATTACCTATTAAGATATTGTTTTTTTCCAATTCAAATGACATCAACTACAGAAAAAATTGGTTGAACGTCAAGATTCGTAAAAAAAATAAAAGTTCTGAAAAATATGGCTATTCGTTGGATTCAGAATAAGCCGAAGTTTAAGAAAAAGGAATTTTATTCCTTTTTCCAAAGAACATAAAACAGATCCAAACCTTTCTTTGGATCCTCGACAATCGGATAATCCTCATGGGTGATATCGACAGAATTTGAGGACTTCTGTTTATGAAGTTTATTTCGGTTCATTCGGTTAAGAATTTCATAGGGCATTCTCAGAATGGAAGCAGGCAGCTTATGTTGCAGATCAAAAATATCGAATCTCATGATTTTCTGCACTGACTTTCGATTGGCTTCATGATAAGTCCAAACTTTTTCATTTCCCCCCACTCCTTTGGCACCCACTGAGTCAAAAATAGATGTGCACAAATCAATCAACTGCTGCGGAGTGTATTCCCGCTCATGCCAAGGGTTTCTTGAAAGCGTGTGATTGATATTGGGTGTGGAAATAATCGCTTTCCCACCAGGTTTAAGAACCCGGTAGATCTCTTCCAAGAAAAGCTTGTCGTTTTCTATGTGTTCGATCACCTGAAAACTCACTACCGTGTCAAATGAATTATCATCAATTCCTTTGAAAGGCGGGATAACAGCTTGCTTAAATTCCACTTTCGGAAATTTTTCTTTCAGCATGTCGATTACTTCCTGAATCTTATCGATCCCTAAATATCCCGATGCATGAGGCAAAAGTATCTCCACTCCTCTTCCTTCTCCACAGCCAACTTCCAGCAATTTACCTGAAATCCAGGGCTGAGCTGCAATGTAGGCCTTGAGCAAACGTTGATGAATAGGATTGTCACTGATTAACTTGTCTGATGCAATTTCCGTTGTATAGGTAGCCATACAAAATTTTACTATTTTGGCAAAAGTAAGGTTAATTTTTAAAACCCGATATGATCACCCGATGAAGCTTAAAACAAACATTCTGATTACTTTTTTATTTCTGGCAATTGGAGCTATGAATCCATGCTTTTCACAGAAAAAATTAAATAATTTAAATCAGGCATTACGCTATTCCAGATATTCAAGGTTAGGGTTGAAAATAATCCCTATTAAGGAAAGTGATACTGAATTTAAATTACAGATGGTCATTGAAAAAATTGAAGAAAACCCAAGTTTCAATTCGTTTAGCTTTTCTTATATGGTTCTTGAAAACTACGAACAAGAGATCTTGGATGACGAGGTTAATTTATTGACTGAAAGTGATTTGAAATACGATACTGATAGGCATTGGTATTTTGAAGAAACTGTTAGCATTTCGTCAGATCAGGAAACAGCAGTAGCTTTGTTAACTGTTCTTGACACAAGACAGGGCGATGAGTATTATTATCATATAGACTTAAAAAGTCCATTTATTTTTAGCCAACCTTCTTTTGGGGCATATTATGCCAATAACATCCCATTTGATCAAAACTTCTTGACCAAAGGCCAATCCCTTCTTTTCAAATCTGAATCAGGACCTACACTTCATGAGTTTTATTATCCTGTAACTTTTGATGTCCCTTATCCTCCCATGGAAACAAAACCTGCTTCGGTAGCTAAAGAACTTGAAGTAATTGACCAAGGAGATTTCTTGACAAATGTTCCGAAAAGCTTGGAAAATGAAGGTTATTATTTCTTCCAAAGTGATACCTCTTCTGCATCAGGTTTATTACTTAAAACCACCAATGAAGCATTCCCTCAAGTCAAAGATTGGGAGGAAATGGTTCAAATGGTTACCTACATTTCTACTAGAAAGGAGCATGAAGAATTGCTTTTGGCAGAAGATAAAAAGAAAGCTTTGGATGAATATTGGTTTAATCTGACCCGGAATCCGGACACTGCAAAAGACCTCATTCGGGAATATTTTCGTCAAATTGAGTTTGCAAACATCTTATTTACAGACTTTAAGGAAGGATGGAAAACTGACCGAGGAATGGTCTATGTAGTGATGGGACCGCCAAGTGAAGTTAATTTTTATTTGGACCGGGAAGTATGGTCTTATGGCGGATTGAATGAGAGTTCGAAAATTCGCTTTACTTTTGTCCGCGTAAAGAATATTCTAAACCCACACTATTACACGCTGAACCGCTCGAAAGCCTATCAGCCTGTTTGGTTTAAAAACATTTCCATATGGAGAAGCGGAAAGATGGCTTTCTGATAGAAAAAGGAGCAACTGAAAAAGATTTTATTTTTGGTACTAGAGCAGTAATGGAAGCAATCCATGCTGGAAAAGAGATAGATAAAGTTCTTGTTCAGAAGGAATTGAATAACGACTTAATTAAGGAATTGCTGAAGCTATGTAAAGCTGATGGAGTTCCGGTTGTGAGAGTTCCGGACGCGAAACTCAATCGAGTTACCCGCAAAAATCACCAAGGGGTAGTCGCCTACATTTCATCGATTGAATATGCTTCATTAGATAATGTGATTGAAACCTGCTTTGCAGCCGGTAAAGCTCCTTTGATTTTGGTTTTGGATAGAATCACTGATGTACGAAACTTTGGAGCAATAGCTAGAACAGCAGAATGTGCCGGTGTAGATGCAATTGTAATCCCTTCAAAAGGAAGTGCCCAAATCAATTCTGATGCAGTAAAGACCTCAGCAGGAGCCTTAAACTTTTTGCCAGTGGCAAGAGTGAAAAATCTTTTTTATACCTGCAGAGATCTTCAGAAAAGTGGTTTGACCTTAGTAGCTATCACTGAAAAAACCCCGAAAAGTATGTACGAAGCAGATTTATCTATCCCTGTAGCTTTGGTAATGGGTTCGGAAGAAGACGGCATTTCTAATGAGCTAATGGGAATAGTCGACGAAAAAGTCAATATCCCTATGCTTGGAAAAATTGAAAGCTTAAATGTATCCGTTTCAGCAGGTGTAGCTATTTATGAAGCTATGAGGCAGAGAAAAAAATAAATTGAAAGGGAAGGTCAAATAAATTCCTTCCCTGATTTTTTTGCATTTGCGACAAATTCTCTGAATTTTTTTTCAGCATCCAGTTTACAAATCAAAATTACATTTTCAGACTCATTAATCAGGTAATTATCCAGACCTTGAACGACCACTAATTTATCGCTGTTGACTTTGATGTAGGAGTTTTCGGTGTCAAAAAGGATTGCATTTCCTTCGATGACATTGTTATTTCCATCCTTTTTTTTCAGCTCATAAAGGCTCTTCCATGAGCCTAAATCAGACCAGCCAAAATCTGCGGGAATAACATAAACCTTATCTGATTGCTCCATTATCCCATTATCAATAGATATATTTTTCAGCAAAGAATAGGCTTTATTTATAAAATCTGATTCCCCGTCGTTACCAAAAAATTCTATTCCTTCATTAAATACTTCAGCTACATCAGGCATATACTTTTCATAGGCAGAAATCAAACTACTGGCTTTCCATACAAACATGCCTGAATTCCAAACGAAGTCCCCACTTTCCAAAAACGTATTCGCCAATTTTACATTAGGTTTCTCTGTAAAAGTTTTGACTTTAAATATTTCCTCGCCTTCCTGCTCTAGATATTGAATATAGCCATAACCTGTTTCTGCCCGATTTGGCTTTATGCCCATTGTAATCAGTCTTTCCATTGATTGAGCAGCTATAATTGCTTTTTCAACTGCAAGCTGAAACTTTTTTTCCTGTGTGATTAAATGGTCTGCGGGAGCAACTAATATCGTAGCATTCCGGTCAATTTTATTGATTTTATAAGATGCATAAGCAATGCATGCGGCCGTATTTCGGCGAAGCGGTTCTGTTAAAATTTGCTTTTCATCTAACTCTGGTAATTGTTCCTTTACTAAGTCAAAATAATGCTTATTCGTGACTACATAGACCTTATTGGAAGAAGAAATCTCCTGAAATCTATCATACGTCATTTGAAGCAAGGTCCTTCCTGTTCCAAGGATATCTAAAAATTGCTTAGGCCGATCATGCCTGCTATATGGCCAAAATCTAGAGCCAATACCCCCTGCCATAATAACTATATAAGGTTTTTCTTGCATTTTGCTTTTAGACAATACCTTCCTTCATCAGCTCATGAATATGTACAAATCCGGAGATTTTATCACCATCTAGTGCTACTAGCTGGGTGATGTTGTGATTTTTCATCAGATTTAAAGCTCGAATCGCAAATTCATCTTTTGAAATCGTTTTTGGATTCACGGTCATAATATCACGTGCCTTCAATTTTTGAATATCCAAACTTTTCTGCAACATCCTCCTCAGATCTCCATCTGTAATAATTCCTTTTAATTCACCTTTTTCGTTCACGACAGCTGTCGCACCAATTCTCTTTCCCGAGATCTCCACAATAACTTCAGCTAATCCGGAATCCTCCAATACCATTGGGATCTGATCCTTACTCAATAGATCGCTTACTTTAAGATACAACTGTTTTCCCAATGATCCACCAGGATGGTACTTTGCAAAGTCTTCAGAAGTGAATCCTCTAGCCTCTAAAAGACAAACAGCTAATGCGTCTCCCATTGCCATATGTGTAGTGGTACTGGTAGTAGGCGCTAAGTTATGAGGGCAAGCTTCTTCTCCTATAGTAGCATTTAACACATAGTCAGCATGTTCGGCCAAATAGCTTTTTGTATTGCTAACCAATGCTACCAATGCCGAACCTGATTTTTTTATAAGAGGAACCAAAACTTTAATTTCTGGAGTATTTCCACTTTTTGAAATGCAAATGACAATATCATCATCCTGAACCATTCCCAGATCTCCATGAATGGCATCAGCTGCGTGCATGAATAAAGCTGGAGTGCCTGTTGAATTAAGAGTAGCGACAATTTTATTTGCGACAATGGCACTTTTTCCAACGCCAGTTACCACTACTCGACCAGTAGAGTTTAGAATCCTCTCCACACAAGACTCAAAATCACCATCTATATACTCTACCAAATTTAAAACAGCATTCGCTTCATTTTGCAATACCCGAGTGGCTGTATTTCTAATATTTTTAATTAAATTCAATTTTACCTGCGTTTATCAGTAATTTAGTACTAAGGTATAAAAGTAATTAATCATTCCTGTTTGCAGGCTCATAACGCCCTTTAAAGTACCTGTTTCAAGTGGAAGAAAAAGTAAAATTAGAACTCAAGAAAATTTTCGGCTTTAGCCAGTTCCGAGGGAACCAAGAGCTCATCGTTGATAATTTGCTAAGCAAAAAAAACACCTTCGTCATCATGCCGACTGGTGCTGGAAAATCTCTGTGCTATCAATTACCGGCGGTAGTGTCGGAGGGGACAGCTATTGTAATCTCCCCACTGATCGCACTCATGAAAAATCAAGTAGATCAGTTAAATGCTCTAGGAATAAATGCTCATTTCTTAAATTCTACCCTCAATAAATCTGAGGCTACAAAAGTAAAAAATGAGGTTTTAAAAAAGGTAACAAAGCTACTTTACGTTGCACCAGAATCACTTACAAAGGCTGAAAATGTTGCTTTTCTAAAATCAGCTCATTTAAGTTTTGTAGCAATTGATGAAGCACATTGTATTTCGGAATGGGGCCATGATTTTAGGCCCGAATACAGGAAAATCAAGTCGATTGTAGCCCAGATAGCCCCTACCCTCCCGATAATTGCTTTGACTGCAACAGCTACTCCAAAAGTACAGCAGGATATCCAAAGAAATCTTCAAATGGAGGAAGCAGATTTATTTAAATCATCTTTTAATAGGACCAACCTCTTTTATGAGATAAGGCCGAAGATGAAAAATGAATCAAAAACGCAACTCATCAAATTTATCAAATCGCATAAAGGGAAATCGGGTATAATTTACTGCCTTAGCAGGAAGAAAGTGGAGGAGATCGCACATCTTCTCCAAGTCAACCAAATTAACGCAGCGCCTTACCATGCAGGATTGGATTCGGCAATACGGATCAAAAATCAAGATGATTTCCTAAATGAAGAATTAGATGTGATAGTGGCAACCATAGCCTTTGGAATGGGAATAGACAAGCCAGATGTCAGGTATGTCATCCACTATGATGTTCCCAAATCCTTAGAAGGATACTATCAAGAGACTGGAAGAGCAGGAAGAGACGGTTTAGAAGGACATTGTCTGATGTTCTATCGATACGAGGATATAGTCAAGCTGGATAAATTCAACAAAGATAAGCCGGTTACTGAAAGAGAAAACTCCAGAGTATTACTTCAGGAAATGGCCGCCTATGCCGAAACTGGAGTTTGCAGGAGGAAATTTATCTTGAATTATTTCGGGGAAACTTTCGAAAAAGATTGTGGCTTTTGTGATAATTGTAAACGTGATAGGGAAATTTTTGAAGGAATGGATTATATCCAAACAGCTTTAGAAGCTGTGCTTCAAACAAATGAACGCTTTGGATTGGAACATCTGGTAAAAGTAATCATTGGTGAGCCGACCGAATATGTAACCAGCTATAAGCACGATAAGCTTCCAGTATTTGGAGCAGGTAAAGAAGTACCTGAAAAATATTGGACTTCAATCATTCGCCAAGCGATGATTTTTGCTCTTTTGCAAAAGGATATTGAATCCTATGGGGTTTTGAAACTTACAGAAAAAGGGAGGTCCTTCTTAGAGGCACCTTATTCAGTAAATCTTTACAAAGACCATGACTATTCAAATGCAGAAGCGGAAGATACTTCAGACATAGATATTAGAGTGGGTATTGCTTATGATGAAAAACTCTTTGACTTACTCAAAGGCGAAAGAAAAAAAGTAGCAAAATCTAAAGGATTACCTCCATATGTGATTTTTCAAGATCCATCTTTGGAAGAAATGGCGACAGTTTATCCCACAACCCGTGAAGAGCTTGCTCAAATCAACGGTGTAGGTATGGGAAAAGTCGCTAAATTTGGGTCTTCATTCTTGAAAATTATTTCAACGTATGTAGAAGAAAATGAAATTGAGACTGCTTCTGAAGTAGTTGTAAAGTCAGCAGGCTCAAGATCCAAAATAAAAATTTCGATCATTCAGCAAATTGATCGTAAAATTGACTTAGATGAAATTGCCGAAAACCTGAATATCAGTATGTCTGAACTTCTTCAGGAAATCGAGCAGATCATTTATAGTGGTACAAAATTAAATATCGATTACTACATCGAACATATCATGGATGAGGATCGCGAAGATCTCCTTCATGAATATTTCATGACTGCAGAAACCGATCGTATTAAAGAGGCTTTGGAGGAACTGGAAGATGAGGATTTTGCAGAAGATGAATTGCGGGTCTATCGGATTAAGTTTATTTCCGAACATGCCAATTAACTAGAATTGATTCAATGAATATACTCTTATTAGGAAGTGGAGGCAGAGAGCATGCCTTTGCTTGGAAAATAGTACAAAGTCCAAAATGCTCCCAACTGTATGTAGCTCCTGGAAATGCCGGTACAGCGAGCATTGCAAAAAACATTAAGCTTTCTATTTCAGATTTTGAGGGAATAAAAACTTTTATTCTCGATCATGCTATTGATTTAGTGGTAGTTGGACCAGAAGAGCCTTTGGTAAAAGGAGTGGTCGATTTTTTACTGAATCAAGAAGAAACAACTAATATCCCGGTAGTTGGACCTTCGCAATTAGGAGCCACTTTAGAAGGTAGCAAGGATTTTTCGAAGAGATTTATGCAAAGGAATAACGTCCCTACTGCTGCATACGAAACCTTTACTGCCAATGATATTGACGCTGGTTTAGCATATCTAGAGACCCAAAATTTACCTATTGTCTTAAAGGCTGATGGACTTGCTGCTGGCAAAGGGGTATTAATTTGCCAAACTTTAAAGGAGGCAAAAGACTCTTTTAAGGAAATGCTATTGGAACAAAAATTTGGAGAAGCATCTGCCAAAGTTGTTGTAGAAGAATTCCTTTATGGCATAGAGCTTTCAGTTTTCGTCGCTACTGATGGAAAGAATTATAAGATTTTGCCGGAGGCCAAAGATTATAAAAGAATAGGTGAAGGTGACACTGGTTTGAACACCGGGGGTATGGGAGCTGTCAGTCCTGTAATTTTTGCGGATGCAGCTTACATGAAAAAAGTAGAAGAATTAGTCGTAAAACCCACGGTAGAGGGACTAGCAAAAGAAAATATTCCTTATAAAGGATTCCTTTTCATAGGGCTAATGAATGATAATGGGCAACCATACGTTATTGAATATAATGTAAGAATGGGCGATCCCGAAACAGAAGCTGTTTTGCCAAGAATTACCAGTGATTTTGTGGACTTATTAGTTGGAATAGGTACCGGCACTCTTGAAAACTATGAGATTGAAATCTCACCTGATTATGCTACTACGGTAGTAATGGTAAGTGGAGGATATCCGGAATCTTACCAAAAAGGGTTTCCAATTAATATCCCAGCAACATCAGAAAACACCATAGTCTTTCATGCTGGCACCTCCACCAATGAAAACGGACAATTAATCAATCAAGGTGGAAGAGTCTTAGCAGTAACAGGGTTAGGTGATTCCTTAGAAAGTGCTTTGAAAAACGCCTTCTCTACTGTTGAAAATATTCATTGGGAGAAATCGTATTACAGAAGAGATATCGGTCAAGATATCTTAAAACTAATGAAGTAAACCCAATTTTATCCAGGATTACGATCCTGTAACTATATACTTATGAGTGGATGTACAACTTGCTCTACCTCCTCTGGAGGATCTGGAGGCTGCCAAAATAATGGTAGCTGCGGAACGAGCGATTGCAATAAAATGAATTCCTTTGATTGGCTAAGCCACATGGGAATTCCTGAGGTGGATACCTTTGATATAGTAGAAATAAAGTTTAAAGGAGGTAGAAAAGAATATTTCAGAAATGTAGATTTTCTCCCTCTTACTACTGGAGACCCAGTTGTTGTGGATGTTCCTAGTGGTCATCATATTGGTTACGTTTCACTTCAAGGTGAACTTGTGCGACTCCAGATGCAGAAGCGAAAAATCAAAAATGACGATGAAATCCTTCGGATTTACAGAGTAGCTACAGAAAAGGACATTGAGAAGTGGGCAGAAGCTAAAAACAGAGAAATACCTACGCTCTATCGATGCAAACAAATCGTAGATGAACTAGGTCTAAAAATGAAAATGTCTGATATAGAATATCAGGCCGATAATTCAAAAGCTACATTCTATTATTCCGCCGATGAGAGAGTGGATTTTAGAGAACTGATCAAAGTACTTGCAGGCGAATTTAGAATTCGTGTGGAGATGCGACAAATAAGTCTTCGCCAGGAAGCTGGTAGAATTGGTGGACTTGGCGTTTGTGGAAGAGAACTATGTTGCTCAACATGGCTGGTAGACTTCAAGAATGTAAGCACATCTGCAGCTAGATATCAAAACCTTTCTCTAAATCCCGGCAAACTGAGTGGTCAGTGCGGAAGGTTAAAATGCTGTCTCAATTACGAGTTGGATACTTACATGGATGCCATCAAAGATATCCCACAGGTTGAGCGCCCCTTGTTGACTGAAACAGGTCCTGCCAAACTCCAAAAAACTGATATTTTCAGAAAAATGATGTGGTTTAGTTATAATAATGAAAATGACTGGCACAGCATTACTTGTGAACGTGTAAGCGAGATTTTGGAGATAAATAGCAAAGGCAAAAAAGTCTTCAACCTTCAGGTAAATGAAGCTTCTGATATTGAGGATCTTGCAGCTAAGTCCACAAGAGAGTTAGAGATTCTTGATAAAAAGTTTTCTTCAAGTTCACCAAGTAAAAAGAAGAGAAAACCGAAAAATAAAAACCGTGGTGCACAAGGAGAAAATTCCAATCCGAAATCTCAAGAAGCCCATTCAAATCAAAGAATTAGCCCGGCATCAAAACAAGAAAACTTACCTCCACAATCTAATGCACAAAACCCGAGCGGTGAACCGCGAAGGAAAAAGAATCGAAATAACAGAAACAAAAACCGAAACCAGCAAACTCCAGCAGCTCCGGTTCAAGGTACAAATCCTCCAAAAAGACAAGGTGGAAACAAACCTAATCCTAAGCCTCCTGTAGAAGGTAAAAAGCAAAAGCCTAGTTCCGAAGCTAAAAAACCTCAGCAAAACCCAAATACTGAGGGTAAGCCAGCCGGAAAAAGGAAATTCCCGCCGAGAAAAAACCAAGGTCAAAATCCTAATTCATCTGAAAATGAATAGCGCTTTTAGATTCCTCATCTATTTTGTTTTACTGGGAACATTCGCTTGCTCAGAAGATCGAATTTTTGAGGAATTCAAGCCTTTACCTAATCAAAGCTGGGGAATAGAAGACAGTCTTAGATTTGATTTAGGGGAAATTGACCCTACTGGTCGTCAGAGTTTAATTGCTTTAAGGTTTAATGAAGGCTATCCCTTTTCAAACTGTTACGTCAGGGTTTTAAGTCAGGATTCACTTGGGATTATTATCGAAAACAAGCTGATTAATGTCCCTCTTTTTGACTCTAAAACAGGAGAACCGTTGGGAGAAGGATTTGGAAACACCTACACTTTCTATGACTCACTTCCCTTTCAATTTATGGCAGGTACCAAATCGATTGTGTTACTTCAATATATGAGGGAAAATCAACTTCCAGGAATTGAAGCTGTTGGTTTAAAAATCCTAAAATAAGTATTTCAAAAAAAGCCACTTTCAGATATCTGGAAGTGGCTTTTACTTTTTTATCGAAATAAATTATCTCATTTTTTTATAAGCATTGATTAACCCATTGGTAGAAGCATCGTGAGAGCTTACTTCTTCATCGCCTTCAAGTTCCGGTAAAATCCCGTTTGCCAAAACCTTTCCTAGCTCCACACCCCATTGGTCAAAGCTGAAAATATCCCAAATTACCCCTTGCACGAAAATTTTATGTTCGTACATAGCAATCAATGATCCCAAGGTATATGGATTGATTTTTTTCACCAAAATGGAATTTGTAGGTCTATTTCCTTCAAATACTCTATGCGGAGCAATCTTTTCAATTTCTTCCTCTGATTTTCCAGCTTTAAGCATTTCCGCCTTCACATCCTCCAAGGATTTCCCTTTCATCAAAGCTTCAGTCTGAGCGAAGAAGTTAGAAAGTAACTTTGGATGGTGATCACTAATTGGATTCTGCGAAATCGCCGGAGCAATAAAATCACATGGAATCAAATGAGTGCCTTGATGAATCAATTGATAAAAAGCATGTTGCCCATTTGTTCCTGGCTCTCCCCAAATAATTGGCCCAGTAGTGTAAGAAACCTTCTCTCCTGCCCGATTCACATATTTTCCATTACTTTCCATATTTCCTTGTTGGAAATACGCCGCAAATCGATGCATGTATTGGTCATAAGGCAAAATCGCCTCAGAGGAAGCACCTAGGAAATTGGTATTCCAGATTCCTATCAAAGCAAGAATAACAGGAATATTGCTCTCAAACTTGGATCGTCTAAAATGATTATCCATTACATGGGCACCATGAAGCAATTGATCGAAATTGTCAAATCCGATAGCACAAGCAATAGGAAGTCCAATTGCTGACCAAAGTGAATATCTACCTCCTACCCAATCCCAAAAAGAAAACATGTTTTGAGGATCAATTCCGAAAGCTTCCACAGCTTTTGAATTGGTAGAAAGCGCTACAAAATGCTTGGCAACTGCATCATTATTTTTTGCAAAACTCAAAAACCAGTCTCTCGCAGAATGAGCATTGGTCATTGTTTCCTGCGTAGTAAAAGTTTTAGAAGCAATAAAGAACAAGGTAGTTTCCGGATCTACTTTTTTCAATGTTTCTGCTATATGAGTTCCGTCCACATTGGAAACAAAATAAATTTCAATGTCTGGGTTTTGGTAAGGTTTCAATGCTTCTGTCACCATGACAGGTCCAAGGTCAGAACCGCCAATCCCAATATTTACCAAAGATTTAATCGGCTTTCCCGTATAACCTAGCCATTGCTTATTTTGAATTTTATCAGCAAAAGCTTTCATCTGATCCAAAACCTTTTCGATCCCAGGCATTACATTTTCATCATCTACATAAACAGCTTGATCAGATTTATTTCTCAAAGCTGTATGAAGCACAGCCCGCCCTTCTGTCTTATTAATGGCTTTTCCTGTAAACATATCCTCAATTGCGATATGTAATTCTGTTTCTTTTGCCAAATCAACCAGTGAATTCAATATTTCTTCATTCACCCTGTTTTTGGAAAAATCTACCAAAATATCATCTAGCTTTAAGCTGAAGCGCTCAAATCTCTCTTTTTCACCAAATAGGGAATGGATCTTAAGTTCTTGATTTGCTTCCGCAAGTTTTTTTAGTCGAGACCAAGCAAGGGTGCTAGTGGGATTTATTGATTTCATGGCTAGGTATGAGTGTATTTGGAAAGCAAAAATAAGACTTATCTCGGGGGATAAAAGTCTTTTTCCTCTTCAATTTCAGCTTTGAAAACTAATGAAAAAGGAATTGATTTATCCCTCAGCGATATTTAACCCAAAATTGAATTCTACTTTTGAAGTGTCTTTCAAACAGAATAAACCCATTTCCCTATTGTTCATCAGGTCTAAATTGAATAGATTCAATAAGAATGAAAAAGTGGCATTTAGAAAATATGAAAACCCAAATCAAAAAAGTTTTACTTTTTCTTATTTGGGCACTTCTTCCATTTCTGGGAATTTCACAAGATTTTGAAGTCGCTTCTTTAAACGAGCATTTTTTTAAAACTTTGTCACTAAGCGATCCTACTACCAAATATACCCAGATAAAAAGTTTTAACGAGGACGGCTCTTCCTTTACTCAAATAAGTGATTTGCAAAATCGAGTGATCAAAACAATTCAAACCAGTATCAATAAGCAAAATGGCGTTTTGGAAGAAGTTGTCAAAGTTTTTGATAAAAATGGAAATCTCGTACTGAGAAGTGAGGAAAATAAAATGAGTTCAAAAAAACTTACTTTTTATTACGAAGGTGGGAAGCAAGTTGCACATGTAAACTATAGTGGAACTAATGATTTTGAAATCTGGAGAAAGTCTAGTGCCAATAGATATCATTCTACTAGAAATGACTTTCAACCTTCCCTATTTCCAAATGACAAAGACTGGAAAAAATTTGTCTTAAAAGAAAAGGGCTTCTTTACTGAAGCGCAAAGAGGAGGAATGGAAGGAACGGTGATTCTCGCTTTTTTAATAGATAAGAATGGTCAGCGGACCAAAACTGAAGTAGCCAATCTAAATGACCTGCCCCTTATTTTAACTTCAGAAGCATTAAGAATCGGTGAGTTATTTGTAGGCAATTACAATCCAGCCATCAACCACAATGGAGAAACGATCGAAGCTTGGCTTTACCTTCCGGTAGGATTCTATTTTTACAAATAGAAATATTTAGTAGATTCAATACTCTGATTAATTAACATTATCTGATTCCATGAAATACCAGTTAGTACCAGTACTTTTTTTCATACTATTATTTTCTTCGAGTCCACTCTATTCTCAGGAAAGGACCATTGTCAAGCTGGATCACCACCAAATCCCTATAGAAGGAAAAGAAAGTGAAAATCACACCTATAATCAAGTTTTAACAACTAGCAAGGATGGTTCTTCCATCTCAAAAATCTATGACCTTCAAAACAGGCTCATTTTTCAAAGAAAAGAAAGATATAATGAAGAGGAAGGATATTTAGAAGCCATCACTTCAGAGTATGATACAGCACAAAACCTTATTTCATCTGAAATCAGAAATGAGGAAAATGGAAGTTTCGTCAAAGTGTTTCTAGAAAATGAAATTGCAGTGTCAAAACTTTCCTTCCTCGATGGTGAAACTTATTATTTCTATAGGGGAGATCTTGATTCGGCAGCCATTGAAAGTAATTTCAATCCCATGCTTCCCAAGCCAAAGTTTGAAAAAAAAGAGTTTACTGATTTTTTGGTTAAAACATTACGATATCCAAGTCAGGCCCGAAGCATCAAGGCAGAGGGAACGGTATTAATAGAAATGAAAGTGGATAAAAATGGGCAAACCATTGACTATTATTGCATCAACCCAAATCAAGTTCATCCTTCGCTTGCCAATGAAGCGATTAGAGTTCTCAAAGAATTCAATCCAGAATTCTCTCCTGGCATAGATAAATTTGGGGAACCGGCAATTGAAAATTTTAGAATCCCAATACGATTTAAACTAAGTTAGAAGAAAATAACCGCCCTAATCGGCGGTTATTCTAGTTTGATCAGAAATCATTAATCTTTCAAAAAGTCCCTCAAAACATAATTGAGAATCCCTCCGTGCTGATAATATGCAATTTCAACTTCAGAATCCAATCTTGA
Organism: uncultured Algoriphagus sp.; assembly: GCA_965659625.1. Taxonomy (GTDB): domain Bacteria; phylum Bacteroidota; class Bacteroidia; order Cytophagales; family Cyclobacteriaceae; genus Algoriphagus. The sequence continues at coordinate 17,741 of CBFHWO010000005.1, forward strand.
CTTCACCTGAAATTTGACTTCCTTTCCTTCTTTGTCTATAGCCTTAGCTTCGAAGAACTGTCCAGGCTTTAAACCATTTTCAATTCCCAGAATACTAAACTCTTCAAATCCTGTCAAGCCAAGGATTTCAGCACTTTCTTCATACAAAAACTGAAGTGGCAATACTCCCATTCCTACCAGATTGCTACGGTGAATCCTCTCATAACTCTCTGCAATCACTGCTTTGATCCCAAGTAGATTGGTTCCTTTTGCAGCCCAATCCCTTGAGGAACCGGATCCATATTCTTTACCCGCCAAAACAATCAGAGGAATTCCAGTTTGTTGATATTTTTGTGAAGCTTCGAAAACCGACATTTCCTCATCTTCAGGGATGTACTTTGAAAAGCCTCCTTCTTTTGAGGAAAGTTGATTTTTGATACGGACATTGGCAAAAGTACCTCTTACCATCACTTCATCATTCCCTCTTCGCGAACCATATGAATTAAAATCAGGTCTTTGAACTCCTCGCCCGACTAAGTATTTTCCTGCCGGGGAATCGGGCTTAAAGGATCCTGCAGGTGAAATGTGATCTGTCGTGATTGAATCTCCCAGTTTCAACAGCACTCTTGCGCCAATTATGTCTTTCGACTTTTCCAAATCCATAGAAATTCCTTTGAAAAATGGTGCTTCCTTAATATAGGTACTTGAATCATCCCAAGGATAAATCGAACCTTCACCGGACTTTAAATTCCTCCAGATTTCATTTCCTTCGAAAATCTCCCCGTAGTTTTTAGCATAATCATCTGGACTCAAGACTTTTCTTGAAATCTCATTGATCTCAGCTGTGGTTGGCCAAATATCTTTTAAATATACTGGCTCTTGATTCGGATCATAACCTAGCGGTTCATTATAAAGATCCACATCCACACGACCTGCAATGGCATAAACCACCACCAGCATAGGTGACATCAGATAATTCATCTTCACCTGCGGGTGAACCCTGGCTTCAAAGTTTCTATTTCCAGAAAGCACTGATGCTACTACCAAATCATTATCTTCCACCGCTTTGGCGATGTGATTTGGTAAGGGGCCTGAATTACCAATACATGAAGTGCAGCCATAACCAACTGTATGAAATTTCAATGCTTCTAATTCATCCAATAAGCCTGCTTTACTTAAATAATCGGTGACCACTTTCGAACCTGGCGCCAGGGATGTTTTCACCCAAGGCTTCACGTCTAAGCCTCTTTCAAGTGCTTTTTTGGCTACCAAGCCAGCACCAAGCATTACTGCCGGGTTGGAAGTATTGGTACAAGAAGTAATTGCTGCAATTACAATAGAACCATCATAAAGAGTGAATTTTTCATAGTTCAAATCAATTGTTACTGATTTTAAACCATGTTTCACTTCTGTCTTTATCGCTATATCTTGAGGGGAATCTTTTGCTTCTTTTGGGGATTGTCCTCCCCCTTCAGCCAGCATTCTTCCCACTTCTCTTTTATCTATAGGGACGTACTTCCTTCCATGAACAGAATGCAACAACTCTTCAAATTTCGGCTTGAAATCCTTTACTAAAATTTTATCCTGAGGCCTTTTAGGTCCAGACACAGTAGCTTCCACAGTTCCCAAATCCAATTCTACCACACTCGAATATTCAATCAATTCTTCCTCTGTTCTCCACAATAAATTCGCTTTACAATAGTCTTCTACCAACTTAATTTGATCTTTACTTCTGTTCGTCTTGGCCATGTAATCGAGCGTCCTGTCATCAATAGGGAAGTAAGAAACTGTACAGCCAAATTCAGGAGACATATTGGAAATCGTCGCTCTGTCTGGTACAGTCAGATGATCTAATCCTGGGCCAAAGACTTCCACAAACTTCCCGACTACACCATGCTTTCTTAGCAATTCTGTAATAGTCAAAACCATATCGGTAGCCGTGGTTCCTGCCGGAAGTTTTCCCGTTAGTTTCAGACCTACTACTTCAGGCATAATAAAGAAAATCGGCTGACCTAAAATGGCCGCCTCCGCTTCAATTCCTCCGACACCCCACCCCACAACACCAATTCCATTCACCATGGGAGTATGCGAATCAGTCCCAACCAAGGTATCAGGAAAGACTTTACCATCTCTCAAAATCACTCCTTGTGCCAAGTATTCAAGATTTACCTGATGACAAATCCCCATTCCAGGAGGTACCACAGAAAAATTATCAAAAGATTTTTGAGCCCACTTGAGAAATTGATATCGCTCCGAATTCCGCTCATATTCTACTTCTACATTTCGCTCGTAACTGTAATTGGTACCAAAATAATCAACTTGGACCGAATGGTCAATCACCAAATCAACAGGAATTAATGGGTTGATCAATTCAGGGTCTTTTCCTTTTCTTTGGGCTTCAGAACGTAAAGAAGCAATATCCACGACAGCGGGAACTCCCGTAAAATCCTGCATCAAGACCCTGGCTGGTTTAAAGGGAATATCAGCGTCAGAGGGCGCCGGTTTCCAGTTTAACAAAGTATTTAAATGTTCCTTCGTGATAGAAAAATCATCAAAATTCCGAAGTGCATTTTCTAATAAGATTCTAATAGAAAACGGCAACTTATTGATGGCATAACCATTTTGATTGAGCTTAGTTAAACTCCAATAATCAAAAGTGCCAGATTCAGTTTTTAAACTTGATTTAATTTGAAATGGGTCTTGATTCATGGTAAAAAGATTCTAAAGTGAAAAAAAGGATTTCTAGTAATAACCCGATTTGGGCTTTTGAAATTCCATTTAGTCTTAATAGAAGCCCAAAATCTTGCCAATAATCAGCTTATTTGCACATATATAAGTTACACAAGAAATCTAAATTTATATGGGAGAGCTACTCTTACGAATTTTTAGCATGTTTTTTATCTTCGCCACATTTTTTCCCTTAGTCAAACTGGATTACTGGTGGGTCAGAATTTTTGATTATCCAAGATTACAGAAATTAGTAATTATCCTGATTCTAGGAATTATTTGGCTTTCAAACTTAGGTAACTACGAAACTGCAGAAGTATCCATTTGGCTTGGACTGCTCACCATTTGCACCATTTATCTCTTCAGTAAGGTACTTCCGTTCACATTTTTTGCAAAGAAAATGATCGATACGGTACCTTTCGATGAGGAGTGTGGAATTCAAATTCTGGTATCGAACGTCTATCAGTACAATGAGAACTACCAGAAACTAGTGAATCTGGTAAATGCCTCGCATCCGGATGTGGTTTTCTTGGTGGAAACTAATTTTTCCTGGGAAAAAGGCATGTCTGTCATTGAAAAAGATTATTCAACCCAGATAAAAATTCCTCTTGATAATACCTATGGATTACTTTTTTACTCTAAACTCGAAATAGTAAGAAAAGAAATCAATTACTTAATTGATAAAGAAATCCCATCACTGGAACTGGATATAAAACTGCGCAATGGTGAATTAATTACCATTTATGCGATTCATCCTACCCCACCAGTCCCCGGCGAAAATGAAAAAAGCACCGAAAGAGATGCGGAAATCTTGATAGTTGGTAAAAAATCCAAGAATAATAAAAATCCTTCCTTAGTCATAGGAGATCTAAACGACGTCGCTTGGAGCTATACTACAGAACTATTTCTCAAAATTTCCGAAATGGCCGATCCAAGACGTGGGCGAGGACTTTTTAATACCTTCCATGCTAAAGTTCCTATATTCAGATGGCCATTGGACCACATTTTTCTAAGTAAGCATTTTGGTTTGTCTTCACTGAAAGTTGAAAAAGGAATAGGTTCCGATCACTTTCCTATTAGTATGGGAGCTGTATTAAAGGCTAAGAAGACCACAGATCTGTTGGAAGTGAATGGGGAGGATAAAAAAGAAGCGAACGAAAAAATAATAAATGGAAAATCAGAAACACAATAATTAAATCGCAATGTCATGAAGCTAACACTATTCTTGGTTTACACTTTAGCTATTTTAACCTTTATAGGATCCAATTCATTTGCCCAAACCATCTATTCTTCCCAAGAAGCAAAAGAAGATTATAGTTTTTTGATCCAACAAATCCAAACCTACAATCCGGCATTAGATTCATACAATCCCAATTTTGAGCCAAAGGTCCAAGAACTTTTCTCTTCTCTTCCTCCACAAATCAATTCTTTTGAGCATTTTAAAATTATTTCAAAAATAGCTTCCTTAAGCAACGAGGGGCATTTTATGCTTGGAAACTGGGAAGATGAAGTTCATCTTGGAATAATAGAGGATCAATTGGCTTATCCTCCATTCGAGGTTTGGATCCTTGATAAGCGAATTTATATCAGACTTGATTTGACTGAGGAAGGGTATTTCACTCCAGGGGATGAAATCATAGAGATCAATGGAAAATCCAGTGAGGGAATTTTAACTGAACTTTATGAATGTTACCCCTCAGACGGAGATATAATCACCTTTAAACAATCAAAAATCGAATCCAATTTTGCCTGGCTATACACTCTTTATCTAAATCAAGAGCCAGAATTGGACATTCAATTGAGAAAGCTGCAAGACGGAACAATGTATTCAGTTGATGCAACTTGCCTAACTAGAACTAAAAGGATGGAATACTACCAAAAACGGTATCCTGAAAGGGCAAACTTGGTTACCGAGGAAACGATCCAAGACTTTTTTGAATTGGACTTCGAAGAGGATCTGGCGACCTTGAAATTAAAATCCTTTGATTTTAGATTGATTGAAAAATATAAGCTAAATGCTTCGAAATTTTATCAGGATATTTTTCAAAAACTACAGCAAAACGGTACACAAAAGCTTCTCATAGACCTACGTGGCAATACTGGAGGAAGAAATGAATTTGCTGACGAAATAATTCCATTTATCCTCCAAACAGAGGGAAATGAAATGTTGAAAACAACCATATCTTGGGAGGGAAGAGTACGAAATTATCCTTTTCCTAAAAAAAGTAAATATGCGTATAAAGGAACTATCCTAGTATTAATAGATGGGGAAACTTATTCTGCAGGTGCTTCAGTGGCCCGTTATCTTAAAGAATATGGAAATGCCCAATTTATTGGGGAAGAAACAGGAACACGATATGAGGGCTTTGCTGCCGGTTCAATAGAGATGGTTACCCTACCCCAAAGTGGATTTAAAATAGGAATTCCTCGCTATCATATCAACTATCCAATTTCCAAAAAGCAAAACACTGAGAACCGTGGATTAATCCCTGATTATATAGTCCGGAAAACTTTAGGTGATTTACTGGAAGAACGTGACCCTATTTGGGATAAAGCTATAAACCTCCTTTTAGAAAAATAAAAAAGCCCTGAATTTCTCCAGGGCTCATTGATCAATTATTTTCTTTTGCTTCTTCTTCCGCTTTTGCTTTTCGCTTAAAGCCCTTTCTAAAAGGCCAGGTATATTCTAAAGCTTCCAATCCTCGGTTCAAATTATAAGTTGCTGAATCTGTGTTAACCATCGTTTGCTTTAGACTTTTCGCAAATTCCTCATCATTCAATAGAACTCCAAGTGTATTATCATCCGAATTGATCTTATCAGTAAAAGTCTTCAATTCCTCCGTCATCTGCTCTGAGTTCTCAGCGGCAGCTTTCAAACTCCCCATTGTGGCCCTAATTTCAGTAGCCATGGTAGTGTCTGTCACCAAGTCATTGAAAAGATTTCCTTCTTGATTCAATTTAGAAGTGAATGTATTCAATTCAGCAATCATCCTATTACTGTTAATGGTAGCTCGGTTCAGGTTGTTAATTATTGATTTGAAGTTTTCACCCAAAATAGAATCCGTCATCACTGCTCCAACGATTCCTTCGCCAGCTGCTAATTTGCTTGTCAACTTTTTCAGATCATTCGTTATTTCAACCAAGTTTTCGTTGTTCACCTGAAGAGTTTCCATCATCTGATCGGTGTCTAAAGGCATAACAGCCTCTAATCGATCTCCATCCTCAACTGGAGGAGCCATCGTCGTACCACCATAAATAACGATGATCTTATTACCAATCAATCCATCAGAACTAATCGTCGCCTTTGAATCTTTTCGAATAAATTCAACAACTTCTTCCTCTACATTCATTTCGATCTCCACTTGAGAATCTCCATAAAAATTGATTTTTCTTACGGTTCCGATTTTCACACCAGAAAACCAAACATTATTGCCCGTCTGCAATCCTCCGATATCATCAAAGACAGCTTTTAAATGGATCGCTTTCACAAATTTCTTTTGCTGGCCTCCCAAGGTCAAAATTCCGGCTACCAGAATAGCAATTCCGATAAATACAAAAATGCCTACTAAGACGTTGCGTTTATTTTCACCTTTCATGAATCAATAAAATTATAGTCGTAAAATGATTTGACTCGCCCATCTTGAGCATGAGCAAAAACTTCTTCAAAACTTCCTATGGCTTTGAATTGTCCATCTAATAAAACTGCCTGACGATCTCCTGTGGCTTTGGCACAAGTAAGATCATGTGTTATCACAATGGACGAAGTGTTATACTGTTCCCTTACTTGAAGGATCAAATTATTGATATCCATACAGGTGATCGGGTCCAGACCTGCAGTAGGTTCATCATAAAGCATGATCTCTGGATTTAAGATCAATGTTCGTGCTACACCAATTCTCTTTTTCTGACCCCCAGACAATTCTGAAGGCATCTGATCAATAGATTGAGGCAGTCCTACGCTATCCAATAGTTCTTCTATTTTTCTGGTAATTTCTCCCCTTGTCAAATTCTTTATATTTCTCACTAACGGAAACTCCATATTTTCCCTTACTGTCATACTATCATATAGCGCCGAATTTTGAAAGGAAAAGCCAATTTTAAGCCTGAACGCATTCAAATCTCTTCTATTAAGGGTAGAAACTTCCTGACCCAGCACCCTCATCGATCCTTCATCCTGCTTCAATAAGCCTACCATTATCTTTATCAAAACGGACTTACCAGAGCCAGATTTACCAAGAACGACCAGATTTTCGCCTTTATGCAAATCCAGATCAACTCCTTTGAGAACGTCCAAATCTCCAAAAGACTTCTTTAAACCTTGTATTTTAACTACTTTTTCTTCCATGGTCTACATCATTCGGATTGCATTCACGATTTGAAGAACTAATAATTCTTCAATAAAAATCAAAAACATAGCCATTACAACCGCGGAATTTGCAGCTCGCCCCACTCCTTCTGTTCCTTTCGAAGAGTTATATCCTTTATAGCATCCCACTATCCCGATAGTAAACCCGAATAATAAAGATTTCAAAACTGAGGAAGTGATATCCAGAAAGCTGATAGACTCAAATACTTGTACAAAAAATGTAGTCATACTGACCATTTCATTTGCATTAACACTTAGAAATGACCCCATTAATGCAACAAAATCTGTATACATAACCAAAATCGGAATCATGAAAGTGGTAGCAAGTACTCGGGTTACTACCAGAAATTTAAATGGATTGGTTGCTGAAACTTCCATCGCATCTATCTGCTCTGTCACTTTCATGGAACCTATTTCAGCACCGATGCTTGACCCCATTTTTCCTGCAGCAATCAAAGCAGTGACCAAAGGTCCCATAGCTCGTACGACAGCGATAGAAATTAAAGAGGGAAGCCAAGATGTCGCTCCAAATTCTGAAAGCGAAGGTCTTGACTGATTTGTAAATACAATACCAACGATAAATCCTGTAAGAGAAATTAGCGGCAAAGATTCAACACCAATCCGGTAACATTGATGTACGACTTCTTTCAGCTCATAAGGAGGCAAAAACACTTCCTTAAAGAACCGTCTCACAAAACTCCAGGCACTTGCTAAACCTGTAAAAAATTTATCTATTTTCTTGGAAAGCAAAGGCTTTCTGTCTGCTTCTTCAGCCATAGCTTAATTTAAACGCTTGAAATTAAGTAAAAATCTCCAAAGGCTTTTGGCTAAAATTACCAAAAGGAAATTAAAACTTGTAAAAGGTTAAATCATTCAATAATTATTATTCGACAAACCTAATTCGATTTTTTAAAAAGGTCTAAAGAAAGTAAAATGAATGTGCAAAATATGATTTGTTTGGCAATTGATTTAAATTCTAATCATTGAATTTTTCAATTTTCCTGCCAAAATTCTTGAAGTGAATTTTTAAAATTTAAAAGGAACTAATTAAAAATCTATTTACTCTTGAAGACGGTAAATTAGACTGACAAATTCAATTTCAGAATTTTAAAAATTGGAATACTTCAGACAGATGTTCACTCGAAATTGGTTTCTCAAATAACCTTATGGCTTGCGGAAAACTTTCCATTTTATTAACCTCTTCCAATCCCACATTTCCTGTCAAAACTACTACCGGAGAATTAGAAATCTCACCTAATTTATCCAGCAATTCCCATCCTGAAATATCAGGATAATTTAGATCCATGAAGATCAAATCTGCTGAATTTTCACTAAGCCATTCCAGCGCATTTTCCGGATTTTCAAAAGGGAAAATTTCGATTGTAGAATCAATTAATTGAATCCTCTTCTTGATCAAAAAGTGTTGGATCCTATCATCATCAATTGAAATAATACGCTTATTCATTGAGTTGTTCATTTACTCTGATTCGAAGAAAATTGTTAAAAAATTAAATTCAAATATCCATATATCCTCGTCAATTCCAATTTACCAAATTGATATTCCCAAATTTTTAATTGTGTTAGCTGAATAATATTCCAAGACTACTATTCGAGTTCTTTTTGGTAAGGATAAAAGATCTTTTTGATTTTTAGTCTAACCTAATTTATTTAGTCTTGCCAAATTATGGCTTAGCTAAATCAGATATATTTAATTATAAATCAATTACTTAATTAAGTAAAATTCAAGTTTAAATACAATATAAATATTAGAAATTACCTAGTATAAATTAACATATATTGTTCCAAATGTCAAACAGCCTTCAAAACTTGAAAAGACGGTTCCAACATAAAACTTTAATTATTGGAGGGTTATTTTCACTACTTTACCACCCTAATTCATAATCCGGAAATGGAAGAAGCGAAAGCCCCTAGTAAGAATCGAAATCAATTTATTCGTTCCCTACTCTATCTGAAAAACAGATTCGATTTACATGAAGGTAAAGAGGATGAACTTGCCACCATCGATTACATTAAAAAGAATGTTGAGTTTAAAGGAGCCAATCTTTGGATTCTGATTTTTGCAATATTCGTCGCCTCTATTGGACTCAATGTAAACTCTACAGCGGTGATTATTGGAGCTATGTTAATCTCCCCTTTAATGGGTCCGATTATGGGAATCGGACTTGCTGCCGGCATCAATGATTTTGAGCTTTTGAAACGATCACTTCGGAACCTCGGAGTGGCAGTTTTTATAGCCATTTTAACATCTACCATTTACTTCTATTTCACTCCTCTGGACGATGCTCAATCCGAACTATTGGCAAGGACGGAACCGACTATTTGGGATGTTTTGATCGCCTTGTTTGGAGGACTTGCCGGAATCATTGCGGGTTCCCGAAAAGAGAAAAGTAATGCCATTCCCGGGGTAGCAATTGCCACAGCTTTGATGCCCCCACTATGTACTGCAGGATATGGTTTGGCCACTCTTAATATTTATTATTTCATAGGCGCTTTTTATCTATTTTTCATCAATTCAGTTTTTATTAGCTTATCTACTTACCTGATTGTTCGGTTTATGAAATTCCCAAGAAAAGAATTTCTGGATCATAAAAAGGAAAAAAGAGTTCAGACGTACATCACCATTTTTACCATCATTACAATTGTCCCGAGTGTATACTTAGCCTATGGAATTGTATTTCGGTCAATCTGGGAAGAACAGGCAAAAAATTTCGTCAACCAAGAGATGAAATTTCCTAAAACTCAGGTTTTGAATTCCAATTTTACTTATGGAAGCACTAGTAAAACAATAGAAGTAAGCTTGATTGGGGATTTGATCAATAACGAAGTCGTTGATATTATCAAAGGAAAAATAGCTCAATATGGATTGGATGAAACGGAAGTAATCATTAACCAAAACAGCAACGGAATAGCCGATATGAATGTATTGAGGTCAGATATTCTGAAAGATCTGTATGAACGAAATGAGCAATTAATCCAAGATAAGGATCAAAAAATAGCCATTCTTGAAAATGAGGTTGCAAATTATTCACAAATCAGGTTTTTAGGGAGTGAAATAGCCCAAGAAGCAAGAATTAACCATCCAAAACTTCTTAAATTTACTTTGAACAGATCTTTGGTCACTGACCTGGAAAAAGAAACTATTGACACTCTTTTGGTTGCTTACGCGGAATTTGCATCCAAACCAACAAAATCCGAAACCGATAAATTAACCCAATGGCTAAAGTTGAGAACCAAATCCGATACCGTAGGCCTCATCTTATATTGATAAACTCTCCTCTTTTATGAAAAATCTTCTAATCGCCTTCTCGCTAATCATCCTAGCTTCAGAATTTTCACTAGCTCAAACAGAGTATGACCCAAAACTCGCCGAAGAAGTAGGTGCTGATCAATACGGAATGAAGAAATATGTTATTGCTTTTCTCTATCGTGGAGATAAGGTGAGCGAATATTCAGAAGAGGAAAGAAGTAAGCTACAAGAAGGACACATGGCCAATATCAATAAAATGGCTGAGGAAGGTAAATTAGTCATGGCAGGCCCATTTTTTGGAAATGATGAGCTAAGAGGACTTTACTTCTTTGCAGTGGAAAGCATAGAAGAAGCAGAAGCCTTGACAGAAACCGATCCCTCTATTCAAGCTGGAGTTTTAAAAATGGACTTGAAAGAATGGTATGGCTCGGCTGCGCTGATGAAGATGAATGAAATGCACATGAAAGTTGCTAAAGAGATCATTTAGAAAACCTTTTTGATTGAAATAGATTAAATTTTAATCAGATAAGCAGTCAAGGCATTATTCACTGATTGAATTGGCAAGAAAAGGATAACTCCTACATCATTATAAAATACTTTTAAAAACAACTGTTGCGAATTAATATTGGGGTTCGTCTTCAGATTATATTTTATTATTTCACAAAAGCACAGCAATATGAAACTCTTCCATGCCGCGAAAAGCTTACTTTTTATGCTTTCAATTTTGGTTTTATCCTCTTGTCATGATGAAATGACTTCCACTTACACCTACAGGACCATGATGCCGATCTATCTGGAAATGAGTGACGTCAGGGCCTTGAGCATAGCCACTGAGCCAGCTCAACCCTTAGACAATCCAGGTAAAATCTACATTTATGAAGATTACCTGTTTATCAATGAACCTACGAAAGGAATTCACATCCTGAATAATGAGAATCCTGCCAATCCCATCAACTTAAGCTTTATCCCCATCGCTGGAAATGTGGATTTGGCAGTCAATGGAAACATTCTTTATGCTGATAACTATGTGGATCTGTTGGCTTTTGACTTAAGTAATATCAATGACATCCAATTGCTCAAAAGAGTGGAAGATGTCTTTACGCATATGTATTCCCATGACACAGGTGAAATTATCACTTTTCGTGACACGGTAGTCACATCAGAATATCCAACATGGCAAATGGAAGGCGGCTGGCTTATGAATTCAAGTTTGAGCTTTTCGGCCAATTTCTCTGCCGCTTCTCAAAGCTACGGCACAGGCGGTTCTATGGCTAGATTTACCCTTTCAAATGAACATCTTTACGCCGTAGATGAAAATACGCTTCGTGTATTCAATGTCGAAAATGCATCAGATCCTACTTTCATCAAACCAATTGATTTGGGATGGGGGATCGAAACTATTTTCCCTTTTGAGAACAAACTTTTTATCGGATCAAATAACGGAATGCATATCTACGATGCCAGCACACCAAATTCCCCTACTCGTATGGCAGTTTATGAACATGTTCAGGCTTGTGACCCTGTAGTGGTCAACTCTGAATATGCTTTTGTTACCCTGAGAAACGGTAACGCATGTTGGAATGGGGTGAATGAACTTCAGGTAATCGATATTAAAGATCCCTACAATCCTATCCTCAAAAAATCTTATGCCATGCTCAATCCTCATGGTTTGGGCTTAGCTGGAGACTATCTGTATGTGACTGAAGGAACTCATGGTTTAAAAAGCTTTAATGTCAGCAATGTGATGGAAATCGACAAAAACCAATTGGAATTTTTGACCAATCAAAAGTCTGTTGATCTGATTCCAGGGCCAAAATCTCTGATAGTAATCGGACCAGATGGAGTTTGCCAATTTGACTACAGGAATCCCTCGAAATTGAAGAAATTAAGTTGCATTCAAGTAAAAAACCCTATCGGTGTTTATTAAAGCAAATGTCCTTAAAAGCTAAACTTCTATCATTCTTTTTTTTGATACTTGGTATCGAAAGCCTGGCTCAAAACAGCAAGTATTTTGGCCAAGTAGAAATTGGATTTTTGTATGGAAGAAGTGAGGAGCAATGGGACGAAAATCATGAAGAGCGGGTTGATGTAAGCTTGATGACTTTCCATGGTATTCAAGTCACCAAAAACCATGTTATTGGTCTTTCAACTGGCTTGGATCAATATGAGGGAATCTCCATAATCCCTATTGCTTTGGGATGGAGAGGTTTTCTTGGAAAAGATGGTAAACCTAAGGTTTTTGGAGGATTGGATTTAGGAGGTGGCTCGACCATGTTGGAGAAAAAAGAAAACGACACATGGAGCAAAAGCTGGTATCAAGGCGGATTAATGGTCAGCCCATCCATTGGTGCCAGCTTTCCTGCGAAGAAGGGTAATTATGCCCTCACTTTCACCTTTGCTTACAAAAGCCAGGAAATATCACAATTTAGGGGAACCTTATTACAACCCGGTGCCCAATCATTAACTAACGATTTGCTTCCACCAGGATATAGTGCTATGCAGGAAAACAACTTCCTATATAGAAGCTTTGTTTTTCGAGCAGGGTTGTTGTTTTAGTCTCTTATCTAAAAGTTCTCTTACAACTTGAAAAAATAAAGTACTAATTATCTGGAATAATTTGGCTTGTTATTTATTCCGGTAGCCCAGTTTTTTTTCATCTTCAAAAGAATAATAAGACGCTACCAGTAAAGCCCTTGATTTTGTATATATCATCATCGCAGTAGGAAATCCGGCATCCTATTCATCGAAGAATTCATATTTACTTCGGAAAATAAATGTGGAATATGATCCTACTTGCCTTAGGTAAAAAGTCGTAGTATGCTAAGGAGTAATAATAGCCTATTTAGAGAATCTTTGATTTGAATTCTATAGAAGCACGAAACTCAAAACAGATGCGGTACAAGTAAATTTAGATAGTTTTACGATCTAAGCTCCCCGCTCTTAACTTGGAACCGCTTCTCAAAATAAGAAATCCTCCTGTTATTCCCAGAACAATTCGAAGTGCCAAATTGCGGTTTGCTACGGCAAGTGATAGCACATATGAGCCAGCTATTAAGGAGGTAAGTCCTTCTGAATAGTTACTAATTTTCAATAACCTGTCCGCGATAGTGATATGATGGTCTGTCATGGCATGAGTTTTCATTTATCTTAATTACCTACAAAGTCCATGCTATCGGCAATCAGCCTAAATCAAGGAATAGTAAGAGGCCTTTGAGTAAAAAATTGGAAATAACAATAAATGGTCTTGGGTATAAAACACCTCATTTTGGGCTGAATTCTTGAATTTTGACTTCATAAACAAGATCAGCGTTGATAATGGTACTGAACTTTCATCGTCACCTACCACAGATTTCTCTATAAGGACAATAGGTACATTTTTCCAAATCTTCCGTTTGATCAAAAGGCTTGTTGGGATCAAAAATTTCCCCGATTAATTCAGATAGTCCGTTTTCAAAAGTCTCCGCAAATTCCCGATAATCCTGAATCTCTTCCTTGTCCAAAATCAAAAATGGATTGAAATTCGGATCATAAATTTCCTTTATGTTGAAAATGCCTGGTTTTAAGGGTTTTCTTATAGCGGGATTTTCTGACTGAAAAAGCTTAGCATAAAGCATGGTCTGCATCGCAGCTTTGTTTCGCTTTTTATTATCTCTATCAAAAAACGACTCAATTGAGATCACCTTTTTCTCATCTTTTCCGGTTTTGTAGTCTATCAGGCGAATTACCCCATCCTTTTCATCCACCCGATCTATATAACCTCCGATTGCAATAGTCTGTAATCCTTCCGTGGTATTCACAGGAATTCCCGCGAGATATTTACGCTCCAAGTTTAGCACTTTGAAATCCCCATTAATCTGATCATACTTCAAAATCGCCTTCATATACTTGACCATGATGGCCCTGGCAATCTGCAACTGACCACTCAGAGTAAGTTTTTCTATGGATTCAGCTTGATAAAAATCCACGATCGCATCATCTACCGCTTTTGGAATTAAGTCCTTCAACCTTTCGATGGTATGGCTATCAATTTCCCTGAATTCCTGTCCATCCCTAGGCTTGTAAAGTAGCTCGATTGCCTTGTGCAACAATGAGCCAAATGTAGAGGGATCGATCTCAGTCACAACTTCTTCTTTTTCTTTTAGCCCAGCCAAATACCTAAAATAAAACTTAAGCCTACAATCAAGGTATGAGTTAAGAGCTGAAGCCGAAAATGAAATCTGCTCATCTGGATCGGGGTTGGTGAAAATGTATCGTTTCAAACTTCTCAAAATCTCGGAGTTCTTCTCAATGGTAATCGATTTACCCGGAGTCAAGTCTACAGGAACCAAAACAGCTGAAGGCGCTGGAATCCCTATCTCTACCTGCATTTGCTGGATGAAGCGACTCATTTCTCCCGCTTTTCCTTGGTCTGAGGCAGTCGTGAAAATCAAATGAACTTCTTCTGCCTGATGGAGCAGTCGATAAAAGGTGTAGGCATAAATTGCATCGTTTTGCTCCTGAACGGGCAATCGAAATGCTCTTCTCAAATTAAATGGAATCATGGAATTGATCCCGCCCCCAGGTGGAAAACTCCCTTCATTTACGTCACAAATGATCACTCTTTTGAAGTCCAAATTCCTTGATTCCAATACACCCATGATTTGGAGTCCTTCCAGCGGTTCTCCTTCGAATGGCAATTTGATTTCTCTGAAAAGCTGACGGAATAATTTGAGGTAAAAGTCACCTCTCACATTTCCAGGGGCATTTTTTGAAAAAACATCCTGAATCCTCGTCAACTGCTTGAATGCTTGAAATAAGTAGCTTCGCTGGATAGGATCGTTTTCCAGACTTTTAGCCAGAAACTGCATTAACTCGCCGAGGTAATTGAATAACTCAGATGCTTCTACTTTTCTGAAGATCAGTTGAAAAAGCCCTCCTCCTTTCACTAATTCCTTAGCTTCTACCTCTATCAAATTTTTGCCTTTGATATCTTTGAGGATTTTTGCCACAAATTTCCCATCTGCCTCTTTCAAATAAGGAAATGAAAGCAGATCCGTCGTGGGCTTATGATAGAAAAATATTCCCTCCTCCTTTACTTTCAGATAGCGTTGCAAATCCAAAACAGCATCTAAAAAGGAAAAAATAGGTGCATTTCGAATCGGATATCCCATCGTGACATTCAACTTTTGAACAGATTCTGGCAGGGAATGTAACACAGGAAAAAGCAATTGCTCGTCAGGAAGTATGATCACAGTCTCCTCCAGTCGTTCTTCCTCAGGGATGGCCTCAATAATTTTTGAAACAAGGTTTGCTTGATTGATTTTAAGAGGAATAGAATAGGACTTGACCAAACCAGCCTTTTCCCTGATTCTATCTGGTATAGATTCTGGAAATGTCAGACCAAAGACAGGGTCCTTTCGGTAGTCTCTGAAAAACAAACCAGCCTCTTGCCTTTTATCTTCCAAGTAATAAGCATCCAAATCCCAATAGATCTTGGCATCAAATTCTTTGACATAATGCTTGATGAGCTTTTCTTCAGCTAGGGTAAACGCATTGAATCCAAGGAAATAATACTGCTTTTTCGATTTTGGAATCTGATTTAAATTTTCCACAACAGATCGATAGATTCTGCCAGAATAGCTCATACCAGATGTAGTCAGGTTTGTTTGGAATTGAACATAAAGCTGATCTAAAATTTGCCAAAATCGAAGAAATTTCTCCCGCTCACTTGGATTTTGCTCCTCAAATGATTTCCAGAATCTAGAAATCAAAGCAACCTGATCCTCTGAAAGGAAACTCAGATCAGTTTCGAACGCTTTGATATCAGCCAAATTGCTATATACCCATTTTGCATCTGCAAGAAACTGATCGAGATCATTGAAATCTTTCAAAATCAGTTCTCCCCAAAAATAAAATCGATCGAAATCCTCCGGATCATTTTGAAGTGTACTGTAGACCTGATATAATTCGAAAATCAAACTCAAATCATCAGTGGGGCGCTGGCCAGCCAAGTTATAAAAAACCTCTTCTATGGATTTGACCTCAGGCATCCAAGACGGAGATTCTATAAGCGTCCCTAAATGCTGGGTAAAAAATAGCCCAGCTCGTCTGTTTGGCAATACGATCACCATATCATTCAGTAATTGACCGGAATTCAAGATCTCTTGCGCAGTATTTTTCAAAAAGCTATTCATTGGATTTCTATAATTTCTGTTGGATCTAAATAGCAAAGGAATCCTTGAGTTGGAAGTTGGGTTAGTTGATGTACCAAATCCATATATTCTCTTACCTGCTTTTGATGTTTGGACGCTTTCTCGCCTGTTTTAAAATCTATAACTAAAGCCTGATTTTCTCCTATCAGCACCCTATCTGGACGTTTTTGTTTCCCACCGGGAAGTAGAATTCCTTGCTCAGACATTGCCTTAAAATCATCAGCATACCAAGTTTTAAATTGTGGCAATTCAAACAATTCTTTGAGTTGCTGCGTCACGGACTGTTGGATTTCTTGATCAATCCTTCCATCGAACACAAAGCTTTGAAGGATTTCTATTGCCATATCCAGCGATCTAGCCTTTTCAAGAATTTCGTGGATCAACACCCCCAACCTTCGCTGATTCCTAGCTTGAATTCCATTTTCAGAAAAATCCCAGGCATATTCTCGGGTCTTCAACTTATCTCTCCAGTCTGCCGATTCCCATCTTAACGCATCTTTTTTGGCTATATTTAATTCTCGCTTGATTTGAGAAACCGGCCATTCCCCCAAATCATAAGTCAATCTTTCATCGCTCCAATTTCCAGCTGTCGAATGATCCTGCAAGGCAAATCCCTGAGAGAACAAAGAGTAGAGGATATTTCCAGATTGCTTTAAGTTGATTTTCCCGTCTTTGGTTTGAGAGAAATTTGCAAATCCATATAAAACCTCTTCAGCACGAGTAAAAGCGACATAAAGCATATTCAGCGTGTCCAAATAGGCGAGTCTTACTTCGTCTCCATATATTTTTAAAAAGTCAGAATCAGCTAGCTGGGTTTGATGGGTCAAAGGAAGAACTGTTTTCAACGTTTCAGAAATAGCATACTCACTCCAAATAATTGGAGCCTGCTGTCCAGTTGCCACAATTTTCCAATCCAAGAAGGGCATAATCACCACTTTGTATTGCAAACCCTTTGACTTATGTATGGTCAAAATCCGCATGGCATTGTGATCTGCGGGAATCTTCACGGTTCGTTTAGTTTGGTTCTTTTCCCACCAATCCAAAAATCCCTGTAAATCAGCCCTATTCTTTTTCACAAAATCAAATGCCGCTTCTTTCACTCCCGATACGTAAGCTAAATCCACCTTTTGCTCATAGATATTTAAGAACTTGATCACTTCCTCGACCTGCTCCATCAGAGGCATTTGCAACCATGAATTGAGAAGCTCTGTCAAACTTTGTTGCTTTGCAAGCAATTCTACCGGAAGAGAATTTTTCTCAAAAAGGGCATGACTATATTCCAACTTGTGGATCAATGCATAGTAAAACCAAAATGTTTTCAGCGGAACCAAGTCAGTAGGATTTCCCAGATATTGAAGTAATGCGATAATTGCTTTGACAGCCGATGATTTGAACAGGAATAGCGATTCTTCTGACAACACATCAAAACGATATCCACTTTCAGGATTTTCTTGTCCAAAACTCATCAGTTTATCTGCCACGTCTGCTCCTTGTTGGTTTTTTCTAACCAGAAAAGCGATATCTCTTGGCTCGTAGCCTTTATTCTGCAGCTGCATGACCAGCTCGGGAAGTTTATCTAAGACAGTATTTTCATCCTCTTCTTCCTCCTCATCAGATTCAGTTCCATAAGTAGTGCGGGCAGGCTTTTGGGTAAACTCCAGATGAATTTTCCCCTGAAATTCAAGTGCAAGTTTATGGGAAGGGACTTCTTGTTTTACTCCAGAAAAAGCATCGGTAAGCAAATTGAAGGAATCAACTTTAAATTCTGAAACGATCCCCTCTTGCATCAATTCTGGCAAAGCCTTAAAAAGCGAATTATTAAAAGAAACGATGTTTGGAAGACTCCTATAATTAATAGATAAATTTTTGACATTCTGATAATTTTCAGCAATCTGCTCCTGTACTTCATGAAGTAATAATTCAAGCCTTCCGCCTCTCCATCTGTAAATCGATTGTTTTACATCTCCTACAAGCAAATTGGTATTCATGGTTCCGAGAGAATTGACTAAAAGAGGCTTGAAACTTGACCATTGAAACTCTGAAGTATCCTGAAATTCATCGATCAGAAAATTGCGGTATTGGTTTCCGATTTTCTCATAAATAAACGGGGCTTCATTTCCGGCCACAATGCCCTTTAAGAAATCGTTTACATCAGAAATCATCAAAATACTTTCTTCGTCTTTCAGCTCCCGAAGCTCATGTATCAGGTTTCTAAATACTCCAAAAGCATTCAGGTTTCTGCTCAATGCCTCTAATGTATTCCAGCGGGTAAGCATATTGGGAAGTCTAAAAATCAGATCAATCAAACCCTCATTTACAGCAGATCTGATTTCCTCTTTTTTCTTACTTGACTTAGAAAACCAATTTTCAACATCCGGCAAATCAGTCACCATTTTATCAGTTAATTCAGGAATAGGTTTTTTTCCTTCGCCCAGTCTGTCAAAGCGCTTTTCGAAATAGTTTACTCCATATTTGAAATCTGTCCACTCCAATCCATATCTCACTCTGATTTCGTTGGCTTCTTCCTTGATATCCTCCGCTTCAGCTAGCAATTCATCCTTTTTACCTTTAATGACTTTACGGAATTCTATCAGAAAACCATCTTGAGCTATAGTGGATTCAAAAAGAACTTGATGAGCTTTAAATTTTTCTTGAAAAATCTCATTCCCCAAGCCCTTCAATGCAGACCGGATATCCCAACTTTTACCATTTTCGATCTGCTCTTCAGCATACTCAGTCAACCATTTTTTTAGATTTGAATCGGTAGAAACCTGCTCCACAACACGATCCACCAATCTATCCAGCACAGCCTCCTGATCTAATTCCAGTTCAAACTTTGCCTGCAAATCCATCTCCTTGGCAAAGGACCGAATTACTCGCTGAAAAAAGGAATCAATGGTGCTGACGGCAAAATATCCATAGCCATGAAGGATATCCAGTAGTGTTTCTCTAGCAGCATTTTGTAAACCTTGCTCGTTTATATTCAAGAACTTCATCAACTCTTGATCTAAAAATTCTTCAGGACGAATTTCTTTACTTAATCGGCTAAGATCTTTCAAAATCCGCTCCTTCATCTCCTGAGTGGCTTTATTGGTAAAAGTCACTGCAAGGATTTGCTTGTAAGCAAGAGGGCTTTGCAAAGCAAGTTTAAGATACTCCAGCGTCAGCGTGTAGGTTTTTCCTGAGCCGGCGGAGGATTTATAGATGATGAAAGGTCTTTGTTCCATAGATAAAAAGTGAGGCGACTAAGTTAAGGAAGGTAGTGAGTTAATACTCATATAAAATTCATGATTGACGAATATTGTCACAAAAATCAACAGGTAATTGAATTAGGTTTTGCACTAAAAGTAATTGGAATTAGCTGTGATTTTTCGATCTTTTGACTTCAAACCCAAAACCAATGTTCAAAGCCTTTTCCCTTTCCCTTATTCTATGTCTATCCATCGCTTTAAGTTCTTTGGCCAATGACGGCTACAAACTTTGGATGGATTACCGACCAATAGATAACCCAAGTCTCAAAAGTGAAGTCTCGAATTTACTTTCAAGTGTTTATTTTTTTGGCAAAAATCCAAGTTATGAAGCAATCAAAAAGGAACTTGAATTAGTATCCAAGTCTTGGATTGGAGCAAGTCCAAAATTCAGTCAAGAAAGACTTAATTCGCCTAAATTTTATCTGGGAACAAGAGAAGAGTTTTCCCAGGTTTTATCATTGACTAAACAAGCTGAAATAAAAGCCTTAGGTGAAGACGGATTTTGGATGGGGCCAATAGAAATAGATGGCAAAACCTATTTTTCAATCATTGGGAACAAACCAGTAGGTGTACTCTATGGCACCTACCATTGGATAAAAACTATTCAAACCAATACTTTCAATAAAGACTCAGAGTTTTCTGATAGCCCGAAAGTTAAACTTCGAATGTTAAACCATTGGGACAACCTTGATAGGACGGTAGAAAGAGGTTATGCCGGGTTTTCGATTTGGGATTGGCACAGACTTCCAGGGTACATAGATCCGAGATATATTGACTATGCCAGAGCAAATGCATCCATCGGAATCAACGCTGTTTCATTGACAAATGTAAATGCAAATGCATTGATTTTGACCACAGATTTTATGAAGAAAGTAAAAGTCTTGGCAGATGTTTTCAGACCTTATGGTATCAAAGTTTTCCTTACTGCTCGCTTCTCTGCACCAATTCAAATTGGAGGCCTCAAAACAGCAGATCCATTGGACCCGGAAGTGATGGCTTTTTGGAAAAATAAGACGGATGAAATGTATTCATTTATTCCTGATTTTGGTGGCTTTCTCGTTAAAGCTAATTCGGAAGGACAACCAGGTCCCCATGAATATGGACGTAATCATGCCGAAGGTGCAAATATGCTTGCAGATGCCTTGGCTCCACATGGTGGATTGCTAATCTGGAGGGCTTTTGTCTACTCTCATGAAGATGAAGTGGATCGCCATATGCAGGCAAATAATGAATTTGAACCGCTGGATGGGAAGTTCAAAGACAATGTGATCATTCAAATCAAAAACGGCGCAATAGACTTCCAACCTCGTGAACCCTTTCACCCCCTTTTTGGAGCAATTAACGAGACGAACGTTGGGATGGAATTTCAGATCACCCAGGAATACTTAGGTCAAGCTACTAATCTTGTGTACCTCGCTCCTATGTGGGAGGAAGTCCTGAAAAGTAAAACCTTTAAACCAAGCCCAACTTCCACAGTGGGGAGTATATTGGAAGGAAAGGAAACAGGGCAAAGTACTACGTTGATCGCAGGAGTATCCAATATTGGCACTGATCGCAACTGGACTGGACATCTTTTCGCACAGTCAAACTGGTTTGCTTTTGGAAAAATGGCATGGAATCCAGAGATAACTTCTGAGGAAATAGCTGAAGAATGGACTAAATTGACCTTTGGTCAAGATTCGGAAGTAGTGTCCAAAGTTGGTGAGATTCTAATGGAATCCCATGAAACAGCAGTTGACTATATGACTCCACTCGGATTGCATCACATCATGGGTAGAAGCCATCACTATGGTCCAGGACCTTGGGTAATGGGTGGTCGTGCTGACTGGACCGCTCCTTATTATCATCAAGCTGATAGTCTTGGGATTGGTTTTGACAGGACAAGTGAAGGAAGTGGTGCTTTGGATCAATACGCGCCTGAGCTTGTTGAGAAATGGTCCGATCCAAATCAAATTCCAGAGAAATACCTGCTCTGGTTTCATCATGTTCCTTGGGATTTCAAATTGAAAAATGGAAATACCCTTTGGGAGGGGATCGCCTATCACTATGATCGTGGTGTGAAAGAAGTACGGGAAATGCAAGAAACCTGGAATTCGTTGGAGTCCAAAATCGATCCGGAAGAATTCGATCATGTCAAACAATTATTAGCTATTCAGGAAGAGGAAGCCGAATGGTGGAGAAACGCCTGTTTACTTTATTTTCAGACATTTTCGAACCGTCCTTTTCCTTCTGATATTGAACAGCCGGAGGGAGATTTGGAATATTATAAGAGTTTGATGTTCCCGAATGCGCCGGGGATTTAGAATTTGAAATTTGAGATTTGAAATCACTTCAAAATTTATCATTCGACGTTCTTCATTCATAATTCATTATTCATAAATGGTGAATGATGAATTATGAATTTTGAATAATGAAGTGAAATTAGTGCTTAGGACTAACTTATGGAACATTACACTATCCCCTCCGCCACACGAATTGGACATGTTCATTTAAAGGTTTCTGACCTTCAAAAGTCTCTGGATTTCTATCAGGGATTACTGGGTTTTGAATTAATCAACATGTATGGACAGGATGCAGCATTTATTTCTGCTGGCGGGTATCACCATCATATCGGGTTGAATACCTGGCAAAGTAAAGGCGGTAAACCTGCCCCAAAGAACACAGCAGGCTTGTTTCACACGGCTATTCTTCTTCCTACCAGAAGAGACCTAGCCGTATTATTTCAACGATTGATTGATGCTAATTATCCACTGACTGGCGCTGCGGACCATGGTGTATCAGAAGCTTTGTATTTGGATGATCCGGATGAAAACGGAGTGGAATTGTATTGGGATAGACCAAAAGAGGATTGGCCAAAAAATCCGGATGGCAGTATTCAAATGTATACCAGACAGTTGAATGTTAAGGGATTACTAGCTGAAATTTGATAGATTACCCTTAAATTTCTGTAAGTCAACTACAGAAGATATGGGAAGAATACATTTGTTTGAATTTGAAGATCAAAACTGGTTCCCTGATTTTCTTAGAAATTACGGTACTGATTTCCTTCAATTTCTGACAAACAAAACAAAGATGTTTGTTCCAGCGATACCTCTCATCGAAAAAGCGTTAAGATCATCAAATACAAGAAAAATCATTGATTTGGCTTCTGGAGGAGGAGGAGGCATACTTTCCCTAAATGAAGAATTGGTTAATAATATGCCTGACTTACAAATTCATTTGACGGACTATTTTCCAAACCTTGAGGCATTTGAATACACCACTTCTCTAGCCTCCAATATTACTTATTCCAAAGAACCAATTGATGCACGAGATGTCCCAAAAACGAAGAGTGGGTTAAGAACCCTATTTTTATCTTTTCACCATTTTAAACCTGCTGATGCTAGTAAGATTCTTGAAAATGCGGTTACATCAAATCAGCCGATTTTCATAGCAGAAGGCCAAGAACGTTCAATTCCAAGTTTTTTGGCCATGTTTTTCTCTCCAATAACTGTTTTGTTAATAACTCCTTTCATCAGACCTTTTTCTTTTGGACGCATCTTATTTACGTATCTGATTCCAATTGTACCGCTTTTCGTTTGGTGGGATGGAATGGTTTCCTCTTTACGCACTTATTCCGTTTCTGAAATGAACCAGCTGTTAAAACACGTAAAAAACAATAATCGGTTCAATTGGGAAATAGGAAGAATGAAATCAGGACCAGCTCATGTATTGTACCTTTTAGGAACTCCAAAAAATTAAATTCTTACGGTTAACCAGTGCTCAATCATCAAATAAACTTTTTCCTTATCCAGATCATTAATCAGCTCATGGTAGCCTCCAGGTAGGATTTTAAGAGTTTTATCCTTCGATTCTGCCAAATTGTAAATTAGTTTTGATCCCTCAGGGTTTGTTAAAGTATCATCCGAACCGTGGAGCAAAAGCACAGGCAATTTAATTTCAGCAGCTTGTTTCTGTATAAATTTCATCATTTCAATAAGCTCTCTGGCAGTTCTAGCCGGATAAGCCTTTGTGTAAATTAATGGATCATTTAGATACCTTTCAACTTCTTCAGAGCTTCGGGATATTTTTGAGGGATCTAGTTTTAAGACTTTTAACTTCGGGAAGTTATTGCTAACAAATCCAGATAATGCCAACAATATTTTGGAGGTATTCGGATCTTCCATGATTGCCGGGCTGCTCAAAATCACTCCCGATAATTCCGGTTTATATTTTATAACATAGGCTGCCGCCAATCCTCCTCCCATACTGTGCCCATAAAGGAAAGTAGGGATTCCTGGACTATAGGTCTTTACTTTTCCTAAAAGGGCATGAATGTCTTTTAGGTAATCTGAATACGATTCAAAATAAGCATCCGGCTCATTCTCGGCAGATTTACCATGACCTCTTCCATCAAATGAGAAAACAGAAATCCCAAGTGTGTTTAATCGTTGTGCAAATTCAGAATATCGACCGCTATGCTCCCCTAGTCCATGAATCACTAATAGGGAAGCATGGGCTTTTTCCGCCATCCAAGCCTGCAGAAATAAGGACTTTCCATCGGGCGTTTTATAAGTTGTCTCTAAATGATTCATTTTGGATCTTGGCTTTAGGTACACCAACCATAAATCATAGTTGGTCAATATTTAGTTAGAAAGACTGAATTCCATACAATTTCTCTAATTTAAACTAACGAAATCCAAATCCTATGATCAAGCATTTTCAGAAAACAATATTTCTATTCATAGCCTTTTTTAGCTACTTCATTTCCTTTTCGCAAGTTCAAACTGATCTTTCTAAAGAAAGACTGAAGCGCTACGATCTTTTTCTTCAAAATGAAATCGATGCTGGAAAAATCCCAGGAGCTGTTACGTTAATCTATAAAAATGGGGAACTCGCTAATTATAACGCTTTGGGTGTAAGTGACATCAACTCAAAAACCCCAATGGTGAAAGATCAAATCTTTTTCATTCAATCCATGACTAAGCCAATCATCACCACTGCATTTATGATGCTTTATGAGGAGGGGTATTTTCAATTAAATGATCCAGTTGAAAAATACTTGCCTTGGTTTAAAGATCTAAAAGTAGCAGTAGATCCCAGCAAAGGCATAGCTGGTGGAACTGTTCCCGCAGAATCAAAAATTACTATAGCGATGCTGCTGAGCCACACTTCTGGATTGTCTCATGGCATTGCTCCAGGAAAGCTTGAAGAAGAAATTAGAAATGCTATTTACAGCCCGACTCATGAGAATATTGAAAGTAGAATTAAAACCCTAGCCACAATGCCATTGATCGGTCAGCCAGGCAAGCAATGGTTTTACTCAGCTTCTCCGGATGTTCTTTCCTTATTGGTTGAAAAGTTTTCTGGAATGACTACTGCGGAATTTTTGCAAGAAAGACTTTTTGATCCACTGGGAATGGTTGATACAGGCTATAACCTGAATGAAGAACAAACAAGTCGAATGGCTACACTACATGGGTATGATGAATCCGGGAAACTGATCAAAACTCCACAACAAACTCCAACTTCAGGAAACAAGGTTTTTGCCGGTGCAAATGCTTTGTTTAGTACCGCATCAGACTATGCGAAATTTGCGCAGATGTTACTGAATGGTGGCGAGTGGAATGGGAAACAATTTCTTAGTCCTAAAACAATTGAAATCATGACTATGGATCAGGCCAATGGACTTTATAAAGCACCAGGCCATGGATTTGGGTTTGGGTTTGCTGTGTTAGAGGATTTGGCGGATGCCAAAGCTTTGGGATCAGAAGGACAATACTTTTGGAGTGGAGCTTATTGTACCTTTTTCTTTGTGGACCCCGAAGAAGACTTAATAGCGATCTTTATGACTCAAATGGCCGCTTATAACAATTTTTGGGGAGAAAAAATGAGGCAAATGGTGTATCAGGCGATTGAGTAAAGAGGAGAGAATATAGAAAAGAGATTGGAGATTGTTGATAAACTCCATTCTCTTTTCTCTCCTCTCTTACACACGCTATCCAAGCGTGGTACGACTAATATCTACTTAAGGGATCCACTTATTGTCTCCGAAATTTGGCTTTCTCTTCTCCAAAAAGGCATTCCTGCCTTCTTTCGCTTCTTCGGTACCATATGCTAACCTTGTTGCTTCTCCGGCAAAAACCTGCTGCCCTACCATTCCATCATCGGTTAGGTTCATAGCAAACTTCAACATCTTGATTGAAGTCGGGGATTTGGCTAAAATTTCCTGAGCCCATTCGTAGGCTGTTGCTTCCAATTCTGAATGAGGAATCACCGCATTCACCATTCCCATGTCGTAAGCTTCTACAGCGGAGTAATTTCTTCCCAAAAAGAATATTTCTCTGGCTTTTTTTTGTCCAACCATTTTTGCGAGATAGGCTGAACCATATCCCCCATCAAAGCTGGTCACATCTGCATCCGTCTGCTTGAAGATCGCATGTTCTTTACTTGCCAAAGTCAGATCACATACCACATGCAAACTATGCCCTCCTCCTACTGCCCAACCTGGGACCACCGCTATGACGACTTTTGGCATAAATCGAATCAACCGCTGAACTTCCAAAATATTCAATCGGTGGTAACCATCTTCACCGACATAGCCTTGATCACCTCTGGCCTTTTGATCGCCTCCTGAGCAAAAGGCCCATCCGCCATCTTTAGCCGACGGTCCTTCACCACTTAATAACACCACCCCAATTGAGGTATCTTCTTGGGCATCATAGAAAGCATCATATAACTCTGAGGTAGTTTTTGGGCGAAATGCATTTCTTACCTCTGGCCGATTGAAGGCAATTCTCGCTACGCCATTACATTTTTTATAGGTGATATCCTGATATTCCTTGACAGTAATCCACTCCATTATATTCGAATTTAAAGGGCTATTTTTGATGCAAGATAACAGGCTTCGCCGAAATTTGTTGTTAGTTTGGCACTCTACTTTCTTAGATAAACGCTTTGGATTTCCATGTTTGAATTAATAATTGGATCAAAAAGATTTTCTGATATTCTGGATTTTGATCAGTCTCAGCATAATTTACCTCCATATGCTTTGGAGACTGTTACTTTTTGCAAAGCATGGTTTAGCGGGAAAAAATCATTTGAAATCCAAACTTCTGGCTCTACAGGAACTCCAAAAATCATCCAAATCCACCGATCACAGATGATGACCAGCGCTTTGGCAACACAGCACTATTTTAAAGTTGAAATCAATACACCTATGCTTTGCTGCATGAATCCAAAATTCATAGCAGGCAAAATGATGCTAGTCAGAGCAATGGTTTGGAAATGTCCAATTCTACTGATTGAACCCAGTTCAAATCCTTTTCAATCCATCCCCAAAGGCTTTCACCCAAAATTTGTGGCCATGGTTCCTTTGCAAGTAGAGACAAGTTTAAAAGAATTTCCAGATCAACTTAAAGAAGTTGAATTCTTAATAATAGGTGGTGCGCCAGTTTCCACTTCTATGAAAGCATCTTTGGTATCTGAAAAAATTAATGCGTTTCAGACTTATGGAATGACTGAGACCGTCTCACATATTGCAATCGCACCTTATAATGAAGGCGAATTGATCTATGAGGCTTTAGACGGTGTCGAAATCGGAACAGATCATCGAAATGCGCTTTGGATAAAGTCTCCAATGAGCCGGAATCAACTAGTACAAACCAATGATTTGGTGAAGTTCGTAGATAATAAAAAGTTTAAATGGCTGGGCAGAGCTGACTTTGTGATCAATTCCGGTGGAATAAAGCTTCATCCTGAAATTCTTGAAAACAAAATTGAATCTATTGTCAGGTTGTATTTCCCTGAATCCGCTTTTTTTTTAGGAGGTATACCCGATGAAAAACTCGGCCAAAGTTTGGTTCTTTTTATAGAATCTGACAAGGATTTGGAAGAAAAGGCAAAAAAATTGCAGCTTCATTTAAAAAAAGAATTAGGCAAGTATGAATCGCCTAAAGAAGTTATCCTTTTACGGCAATTTGTACGGACTGATTCCGCCAAAGTAAATCGGGTAAAAACTATCGAATTGAAGCAATGAAACTGATTTTCACGTTACTGTTAACTATTTCATTAGGCTTTGATCAGGTAAATCCTGGAGAAATTCATTTGACAATTCAAGAAACTGAATTTGACAAAGGAGACCTTTTGGTTCTGCTTTTTGATCAAAAAGACGGATTTCCTTCTGATCCAGAAAAGGCTTTAAAAAAATTAAGTATTCCTGTCAAAGACAAAAAAGGACGCCTCATCATCAAAGATTTAAAACCTGGAGATTATGCCATCACGGTTTTCCATGATGAGGATTTGGATGGTGAAATGAAGAAAAATAGCATTGGATATCCTTTGGACATGTTTGGGTTTTCCAATAACCCCTCCTTGTTATTCGGACCTCCTAGCTTTGATAAAGCTTCTTTCAAAGTTGGAGATAAACCTGTCAAAGTTTTGATTAAACTTCGCTAATCAATATCTCTCAGCCAACCAGTGATACTGATGCGCTCTTTTTTGGTGGGCATTACTTCATGCGGGATCTCGGCACTTAAAAACACGACCAGTCTCCCTCCTTTTGGAAGAACATCTAGAATCTGTTCGGTCCCATCTTCTTGAGGCAAATACATTCTCAACATCCCTTCATCTTCCTCAGTCCAAGAATCATTGAGATAAATAATGACCGTCACTTGCCGATATAAGACCTGCTGAAACTGATCTAAGTGCCTTACATAAAATGAACCAATCGGATATCTGGCAAAATGTGCTTCAAATGATTTTAAACCTAAGTAGCATCTTTGGTTGATTGCTTGTCGAACCTCATCAACTTTTGACCAGTATTGCTTTTCATATTGATTCAGATTTTCCGAATCAATCCAAAGGACCTGATCATTTCTGATTTCTGTTCTGATTTGTTTCTTATCGCCTTTGCCTACAGCTGCCATTCTGAATTTACCTGCTTCCAACAATTCGGATTGCTCCTTCAACAAAGAAGCTCTTAATTCTTCACTGATAAAATCATCCACTATCGAGTAAGATTTTTCATAAACCTCTGAGGCGATCTTTTCTGAAATTGATTCCATACGTAGCGTTTACACTTGCAAATAACCTCTAATTCAATGAAAAAAATTACTTTTGCCCAAAGCAAATTTTACCATGCCCCAAAAAGAAGAGTTTACAGGAATAGAATTGGAATTTCATTCAGGAATTATTCCTCCTCCTTACAGTCACATGTATCGAATTTCCTTGGATTGGAGTACAGGGAATTTAAATGCAAAACTAGATCTACACTATACCGAAAGAGAAGAGTTGACCGAAGATGAAATACTTGACGAAGGATTTACCTTGGACGATGACTACTCTTATACTGGTTCTTTAAATAATATTTGGATCAAAGCAATTTCTGATAAAGTGCATGACACAAAATGGACTGGGAAATCTGTGGATGATGCCGGAATCATCCTTAAACTAACCGAATCAGGAAAAGTGGGCAAAGTAAAAGTTCCTGCAAATCAGGAAGACTGGCAGGTATTTGGTCAGGATCTTATTCAGGCGATTTACGAAACCACCCAAAAAGAAGCTCCATTAACCGTCCGATACAGAGATGTGACTTCAGATAAAATCCGGGATTGTGCTATCACAATTCGGTTTTCTGATCGAGAAGTAATTTTTGTAGAAGAAAATGAAGAAAGAAAGATCAATTGGGAATACACCGTCCAGTTGATGAAATTGATTTTCACTCCTGACTACAACTATGAAATAGCAAAAGAAGAACCTGGGAATAAAAGAGGTGCTTACATTGAATGTGGAGATGGTTTATGGCATGAACTAGGCAAAGGTGTGGTGAATATTGATCCATCAAATGATGTGGTAACTAAAATAAAAGAAATATTTAGTGATTTACTTGGGGAATAACAGTCTTCCCATTTAAATCGAAATCCCCTTTTTTTGTTAAATTAGTCTCTGTTAATCAGGGACTTTTTTTATGGCTGATAATAAAATTTTCGTAAGCTACAGAAGACAAGATGCATCGGGAGAAGCGGGTAGACTAGTGGATCATTTACAAGAAATCTATGGAGAAGAGAGTGTTTTTCTAGATGTAGAAACTCTCGAAGCCGGATTAGATTTTATCCAAGCGATAAACAAGGCATTAAATTCATGTAAAGTTTTTATCGCGATTATAGGCCCTCGCTGGACCAATATCCAGGATCTGGAAGGCAATTTAAGATTATTTCAAGAGGAAGATTTCATCAGGATAGAAATCGCTGCTGCACTAAAAAGAGATATTCGTGTAATCCCAGTACTGGTTAACGGGGCTGTGATGCCAACTCCAGAGCAATTGCCGGAGGATCTTCAGGCACTTACGAGAAGACATGCTCATGAATTAAGTAGTTCTCGATGGAAATATGATTGTGATCAATTAGTAGCTGTTTTGGATAAAATCATCGAGCCCATTCCAAAGCCAAAACCTGAATTTCTCAAACCAAAGCCGATACCGCCCAAACAAAAAAGCTGGTTGGCTAAAAATTACCTGTGGTTACTAGGCGGATTTGTGGGTTTAATAATCCTCGTTCAATTAATAAATATCCCTGAAGATGATTTTCCTAATGATCCTTTTCAACCCACGGTTGAAGAAGATTATGGATCTACCGGGGAAGTGGCGACAGAGGATTTAGAACAGATCCGGGAAGAAAATCCTGAGGGATCAGAAATCAGTGATAAGTTAGCTCTTTCAAATACTGAATCCATTGAGGCTATTGTCGATGATATCAGTGGTTATTGGCTTTTAACCGACAGCCAGGGCAATACGAGCACTTTAGTATTCAACCAATATAATGGAGACTTTGAGTTTGTCGAATACAATGTTTTTAATGTAGAAATTGGGGAAGGCATTGGTACGATTACAGGAAATCAACTGTTGGCAGATTACTATAATTCGCTGGTTCAAATTAATGGTCAATTAAAATTAAGTACCTCAAACAAAGGACGAAATTGGTCTGGAACTGTTTCCTTTCCCTCTATTGGAACTAGTAACAATATTACAATCCAACGAATCAACCCTTGATTTTTCTGAGGTCTGCGTGAATATCTTTAATCATTTCGCCCAAATCTCCTAGAGTGATTGGTTTCTTTTTATCACCTGGGTTTGGAAAATCAGTACTAATAAATGCTTTAGACTCCCAAACTTCCAAAACATCCTCCCCCTTCACCTCAAACGGCTTGTATTGATCATTATCTGAAACCAAAAAAAGTTTCCCGTTTTCAGATAAATAATTAAATACCCGTTTATAGACCACGCCTTCTGTTTGGGTTACAAGCACGTAAGTCTTACCACTCTTAATATCTTTTAATTGGTCCACATAAGAACCAATCACAATAGTACCGGGAATTAGTGGAAGCATGCTATCACCAGCCAATTCGAAAGCCCGATAAGTCACATTTCGAGAAAGATTTGGAAGATGAAATTGAGGCAAACTTTCCATATACGCTGGATCTGCAAATCCATTCAGATAACCTGCAGAGGCTTTTTGTGGTACCATGGTGATATTTTCCTTATCGTCTTCGTTTGTTGCTATGGTAAGGATATTGATTCCTCTTTTCAGAATGGCTTTCCTACCCTTATTTTCAATATCATGCTCTAGGAACTCCTCCATTCCCACCTCCAAAATATCACAGAGCATCTTCAGAGTCAGAAGTTTTGGCTCAGATCGTCCGTCTTCATAAGCAGAAATCATTGTACG
This sequence comes from uncultured Algoriphagus sp., assembly GCA_965659625.1. Classification (GTDB taxonomy): domain Bacteria; phylum Bacteroidota; class Bacteroidia; order Cytophagales; family Cyclobacteriaceae; genus Algoriphagus. Next base: position 49,225 of record CBFHWO010000005.1, read on the forward strand.
TTGGACAGCCAACTGATCCGCTAATTCATTTTGTGTAATCCCTTTTTGCTTTCGCAAAAACTTGAGATTTGCGGCTAAAAAACTCATGCTGAAAATAAATAAAAGTTATGATCTTCTGGAGAAGGAGAAACTGGGAAAAATGGATTGATGTTCATTTCAGCAGATTTTCTTCTCTCCAGACGAAGCTTTATTTCTTCAATAATTTCACCCACTGGCTTTGGCTCCGTCACCAACAAATAGCCATATTGAGGCTTCACCTCATCTTCAATAAAAAATTTGATCTGACGATTTCCTGAAGCGAGGGTTTTTGAGGTAATGCTGATTTTGTCTTGATTTTCCATAACTGATTGATTTAACATCAGCTAAGTTACAAATGTTACTTTTATAAACATTGTAATGATGTAAAAATAAACATTTTTCTATGACAGATTATGTCAATCAACATCAAAAAAAATTCAATTATTTCATTATCAGATATTAACAGGGCTTTACTTTTAAAAAGTGATCCAAGGAAAAAGAGTTAAAACACTGCTTAATTCAGCATTTGACCGCTTAGACAAAAACAACTGCGATACACAACCATTCGTGGTTACTTTGTGTTGAATAAATAAAAAACCTATTGATCTATTTCTTGTTTTCGATTAGAAGAAAAGAAGGGAAAAGTCGAAAAAACCAACTCCATGAAATATTATTTTACGCTCTTGTTTTTTTTAGGAGTGACCTCTTTTTCTTTCTCCCAATCCTTTTCCATAAAGGGAAAAATCATTGAATCAGGGTCCGAGCAAAGTATCCCAAATGCCACCATTCTCCTATTGACTGTAACTGATTCCATTCAAGTGGATGGAATGATCTCTGATTTAGATGGAAATTTTGATTTAGAGGAAATAAAAGAAGGAGAATTTTTATTGAAAGTTCAATACTTGGGATATCAGGATTTATTTAGAAAAATCCAGGTAGACCGTAATTTAGACCTTGGTAATTTACTTTTGAGTGAAACAGCTACCGAACTTGGAGAGGTTACGATTGTCGCTAGAAGATCAACAGGTGTCAATAAAAGTGACACGACACTTTTTAATGCTGATGCTTTCAAAACAATGAAAGATGCCAGTGCGCAAACGCTAGTAGAGAAACTTCCGGGTGTCACGATGATGGATGGTGCCTTACAAGCTCAGGGGGAAAATATTGCTCAAATTCTTGTGGATGGAAAACCGTTTTTTGGTGGAGATGTGCAAACAGCCTTACAGAACTTGCCTGCAGAGGTAATTCTGAGTATAGAAATATTTGATCAAAAAAGTGAGAAAGCTCAACTTAGTGGTTTTGATGATGGGGAAAGAATGAAAACCATCAACATAATCACTAAACCTGATAGAAGAAAAGGCCAGTTTGGCAAGACATCGGCGGGTTATGGAACCGATGACCGCTATCTTTTAGGGGCAAGTATCAATGCATTCAACGAGGACCAACGAATTACTTTTACTGGCCTAAGTAATAATATCAATGTTCAGGATTATTCCTCAGACCCAAATGCCCAAGGAAATAATAGGCCTCAAAATGGAATCATCAGAACAAATATTTTAGGTTTGAACTATTCTGATTTGTGGGGAGAGAAAATAAAAGTCAGCGGCAGTTATTTATTTAGAAACAGAGAAAATAATGGTATTTCCTCTCTTTTCAGAGAATACGTGACTGATTCTGAAGATGGCCAAACCTATACCGAAAACAGTACAAATAGGCGAACCAATCAGGATCATAGATTTGATATGAGGCTGGAATATAATATCGATGATAAAAACAGGATAGTTTATCGCCCAAGGCTATCTGCCGGAAATGACAGAGAAAATTCAGCATTCATAGGTGAGTCATTGAACTCAGATGGACCTTTGAATAAAACAGAAAATGTCCGTACAGCAGATAATAACGAATTTGATTTTGACAACAGACTCTATTATGGCCATAAATTCAATAAAGAAGGAAGATCTTTAACAGTAAGATTGAATGCAGGCTACCACTGGGATGAAGATCTTGCTTTCAGAAGAGCTGAAAATACTTTTTTTCAACCAAACGAGAGAACTGAACTAATAAACCAAAGAATTTCTAGGGACAGGACTGGAACCAATTGGGAGACTAGCGTATCTTATACAGAGCCGATTGGAAAGAACGGACAGATGGAATTGGAATATGAAATCGGAAACAGAGCTGATGACTCAGACCAGTTGACTTTTGATATTCTAAATGAGGATCCTAGTGGCTTAGATCTGGAATTAGATACTGCACTTAGTAATACCTTCGAAAGCAAATATCTTACCCAAGAAGTAGAACTTGGCTATCAATATCGCCTTGAAAAAATGCAGGTTCAGGTAGAAGGTCAGTATCAAAATGCTCAACTTCAAAACGACCAGGGTTTTCCTGCTCCATTTAATTTAGAGCGATCTTTTGAAAGCTTTTTGCCGACAATTAGGTTTGATTATAAATTTTCTGATAATACCAACATGGAGTTGGATTATGACACCAATACCGATGCTCCATCGGTACAGCAACTTCAAGGCGTTATCGATAATTCAAACCCTCTTCAACTAAGAACAGGTAATCCCGATTTGGATCAATCCTATTCTAATAGGATTAGGTTGAGGTTCAGAAGTAGAAATCCCGATACAGATAAATCATGGTTTTTATTTGCTCAATCCAGAATAATTGCAAATTCAATTGCAAATAGTTCTTTTATCGCAGATGAAACTACAGAACTTCCCGGAGGAGTAATTCTAGAAAAAGGATCACAACTTTTCCGACCAGTAAATCTTGATGGATATCAAGATTTTAGATCTTGGGTCAGTTATGGAATGCCATTTGGTTTAATTAAATCCAACCTAAATATCAATGGTGGATTTAGTTATGAAAAAAGACCAGGACAGGTTAATAACGAATTAAGTTTCAATAATTCAACGAGACTAAGTACGGGTATCTCTTTAAGTAGCAATATCAGTGATCAAGTGGACTTTAATATCTCCACTAGAATGTCATTTAACAATGTTGAAAACACCTTAAACCCAAGTCTGAACAATAAGTATTATAATCAAAGAACAAGGCTGAATTTCAACTGGATTATTTGGGAAGGATTCATTTACCGATTGGATCTTAATCATCAGATCAATTCCGGACTTTCTGAAGGATTTGACAATAACTTTTTGCTTATGAATATGAGCCTTGGTAAAAAAGTATTTAAAAACCAGCGTGGAGAAATCTCCTTAAATGTTTACGATCTACTAGGTCAAAACACAAGCGTAAGAAGGAATGTAACAGATGTTTACATTGAAGACATTCAAAATAATGTACTTCAGCGTTACTTCATGCTCACTTTCACTTTCAACATCCGTAGATTCAGTAAAGGAATGGACATACAAGACTATAACGAAATGGTCAATGATGGTGGAGGAGAAAGAGAAAGAGGAGGCCCTGGGATTATTTAAAAATATATCCGGTTATAAAAATGATGTGCCCCTAAAAAGTTAGATTCTTTTTAGGGGCATTTTTTAATTAAAGCATCATATTTTCACATTCTTCTATGCAAATTCTACAGGATTCCGCACATTTCTGACATTGTTCGTTCTGATGAACTCTACATTCTTCTATAAAAGCTTCGCAGGCATCTTTGCATTTGATTAAATACTCTCCTCTATTTTCAGCGCATATCTCAAAGGCATAGATACAGTCTTTACAGGTATCAATACATCTTCGGCAAACTTTTAAGCATGACTCCATTCCTAAAATTTTCTGGCAGACTTCCGTACACTCAATACAATCCTCCACCACTTGTGCGCATGAATCTATCAGATTACTTTTTAGCTGGGTTAGATGATTCATAATAGTTGAATTTAATATTGACAAAACCTTTCAAAAAGGATTTTGTACATAAAAAAATCAAAAATAAAGCCATCATCCTTCCCTGTTTTTGACACTCCTTTAAAACTAACCTTTAAGCAGTTAAAGACTATTTCCCTTAAAACACTTTCAAATTAATCACTTTAAATTCCGGGGTGATTAATTCTCAAATTGTTGAAAAATAACTCCAATAAAGAGCTCTGAAAAGAAACTTTTCAAGCCCCAATACTATTAGGAAGTATGCCTGAATTTTTCAAGCAGAAATCAAATTAGATGGAAGAATTAAATGATGTCAACACCTTATTCTCTTCTCGACTTATCGATTATTAGAGAAGATTTTGATGCCCAAGATGCTTATAAAAGGAGTTTGCAAATTGCTCAACATGCGGAGCAACTTGGCTATACCAGGATGTGGCTTGCAGAGCATCACAACATGGCTAATGTCGGCAGCTCTTCTCCCCAAATACTGATTGGTTACCTTGCTAATGGCACTTCAAAAATCCGCCTTGGCTCAGGCGGAATCATGCTACCCAATCACAGTCCATTGATCATCGCAGAGCAGTTTGGAACCCTTGCCACTTTGTATCCAAACCGGATAGATTTAGGTCTGGGTCGCGCTCCAGGTACTGATCAGACTACGGCCAACGCACTTAGACGTGGGAGAATGGAATCCGTTCAGGATTTCCCAAATGACTTGGATGATTTACAGCGTTATTTTTCAGAGGATAATGCCGATGAAAAAGTAAGAGCTTTTCCTGCTGAAGGATTGGATGTTCCTATTTACCTGCTTGGCTCGAGTATGAGCAGTGCTGTTCTTGCTTCGCAAAAAGGACTTCCCTATGCTTTTGCAAGTCACTTTGCTCCAGGATATCTAATAAATGCTTCCAAATACTATCGAGACAATTTTCAGCCATCCAAGTATTTGGCCAATCCTTATTTTATCTCCTGTGTTAATGTCATCGCAGCGGATACAGATGAAGAGGCACATTACTTGGCAACTTCCTTTTATCAAACAGCTCTAGGAATAATCCGTGGCAAATCCTATCCGATGAAAAACCCTGTAAAAAGCATGGACGGAATATGGACGGAACCAGAAGCTGCCGCAATCCAAAATATGATGGCCTGCACTTTTATAGGAACAAAAGAGACATTAAAACCTCAATTTGAAAGCTTTTTTCAGCAAGTGGAAGTCGATGAGTTGATGCTTTCTACCAATATTTATGATCCCGAAAAACGGTTGAGATCTTTGGAGATCACCGCGGAAGTTTTAGGATAAATATTCAAAGATTTCAGGATTTTCGTGAGCATTTCAGGAAGGTTGAAATCCCAATTATTTTTTTACCACTTTACTTCAATGATTTTTTTAGAAAATAGAGTTTCGGAAGATTACAGTAAAATGTTTATTTGTCGAATAGATAAAACACTTTACTAAATATTATGCAGTTTTAATTAGACATATTTTATATATATTTGTAGAATAGATTCGACAAAATATGGATATTCTATTCTCAAATTCCCAAAACCTACTAAGTCAAGTTGGAGACAAGTTTTTCAGGTACCTTTTCGACAAAATAGATTGGAATCAGAGAATGATTGCCATAAAAGGACCAAGAGGTTCAGGAAAGACCACATTGATGCTTCAAAGAATCAAATTTGGCATTAATCTCCAGGCAAACGAAGCGTTATACTTTTCTGCAGATCACTATTGGTTTTACACTCACAACCTAGTAGAAACTACCCATACTTTTTATCAAAATGGTGGGCGTTTTTTGTTCATTGATGAAGTTCATAAATATCCAAATTGGTCTCGAGAGCTAAAGAATATCTATGATTCTTACCCTGATTTAAAGGTCGTATTTTCCTCCTCATCCGCACTGGATATTTACAGAGGCGAGTCCGATTTAAGTCGACGAGTGATCACTTATGAATTACCGGGAATGTCATTTCGGGAATACCTGAACTTAACTCAGAATCAAAATTTTAAACCCGTTTCTCTTGCGGAAATCCAGACCACACATTCTCAAATCACATCTGAGATTACTTCTAGAATCCAACCTCTACCTGTATTTAAGGAATATCTCAAAAGAGGATATCTCCCAATCATCGCCGAGTCAAACCCTGAGACCATCCCGGTTTTTCTTCAGCAGATCATTAATACCGTAGTGGAATCTGATCTGGCATTTATCGCTGATTACAATGCCGGGACAGCCTATAAAGTGAAAAAATTACTCGGGGTTTTGGCAGAGTCTGTTCCTTTCAAACCGAATGTGTCTTCAATTGCCCGAAAAGTAGAAACCAGCCGAGACTCAGTTTATGAATGGCTTACCCAATTGGAAAAAGCCAGACTCCTCAATTTCTTGATCGAGGAGGGAAAAGGAGTTTCACTTTTGCAAAAGCCAGATAAAGTATACTTAGAAAACACCAATCTCTCCTACGCCTTAAAAGCAATTCCAGAAATCGGTTCGGTGCGAGAAACCTTTATACTAAACCAACTCAAAAATCTCAAAAAAGAAGTTCGGCTGCCCAAATCTGGTGACTTCAAAGTAGATGATCTGGTGATAGAAGTTGGCGGTAAAAACAAAGACGCCACACAAGTCAGTCACATAGAAAACTACTTGATTGCTGCCGACGAAATCGAGCATGGCTTTGGTAAAAAAGTACCATTGTGGGTGTTTGGAATGATGTATTGAAAAAACTCCGAGATTTCCTGTCAGGGTAGTATTCGACCATTGTGATTATCGCCAATAAATTTTCAAATCCACAAGCAATAACTTTAATTTTTTCTTTGAAGAATAAAAAAAGAAATTGTCGTGAATGAGTCACTCACGTGGACAAAAAAGTCCATCCGACCATATGAGTGTCTCCTCTCACATTCTCAAAACCCTTTGAGCTTCCTTTGCTCTACCTCCGCGAACTTTGCGGTTAAATGCATCACCCTCTAAACTACTTCTATCAATTTCTGATAATTAACCTTTTGGAAATATTGAATCCAGGACTGCTAAGTTTCACTAGGTAAACACCAGGCCTTGAGCCAATTAGGTTGATTTCTATTTCTTTATCAATATTTTCAACTAGCTCTTTTTCAAAAATAAGCTGGCCAAAACTAGTATAGACGCTGACAGTTCCATTCCGGATAAAAGTGCCAGGTCTTAGCTTTAGGGCGTTGTTGACCATAAGCGGATTTGGGTAAAGCACCAGGGTGTTTTCTACTTTGGGAACTTCACTTGCGGGCACATTTCCTTCAAAATACAAGCTGGCAAAATCATAGGCATCTTCCCCGATTTTTTGACCGATCACCCTGCCGGGGATATCATCTACCGGTGGATGTATGCCTCCCCAAATCCGAGAAAGGCTGCATTGATCTGATGCATCCTGATACTTCGCCCATTGAAGGACCAAATCCTCGCTGGGTCCAAGTTCGAAGGCTAGAAAATTGTCTTTCTTGATCTCAAATTCACTCATTCCCCCTGGAAAATATTCATCACCCGTGATCCTTGCCAAAACTTCAGCTGCGGCTCTTGAGAAGGTAGAATGGCCTGAGATATATCCAGCAAATGGCGGGGTGACAAATGAGGCTCTTTGGTAAGGCCACCAATTTTCTGCCATTATCCAAGCGGCACCAGTTCCTTGTTGTGGAAAATCAGCATTTTGAAATCCTCTCCAAGAATAGATTTTAATCTTGCCTACCCTGTCCGGATTGTTTGCAGCTAGAACGTCACCGCTCTTTACTAATTCTACAAATCCCGGTTCTAAAGGCAAACCTTCAGGATGATAATTGGGAAGTGAAGGGTCAGAAGACTGTCCTTTGGAAGCTGCATATCTGATCGCCGAAATAGGCCTCACATAATCATAAAATCCTTTTAATCCCCAAGCTGTGATGGCAGCGTCATGTAAAGCACCACTTAGGGCAAAATATGTTTTGACATCCCATTCCAGATTAGAAACAACTTCTCCTTTTCCACCGATTTTCTTGACTAAAAGCGGATGGCTGTTTACATAATTCAAGATTGAAAACCAATGGCCGGGAGGTGTTTCTGAATCGGGTCCATCTGCCCAAAATTCGGCTAATACTCTGGTGTAATCGCCCCTAAATACAAATTGTGGTGTATAAGGCTGGCCGGTTGAAGGATTTACCGCATACCCCGATCCATGATTACCACCTTCGGTAGCATCATAGAATGCTCTATATTCCGCCTCTGACTTAGGATAGGTAAGAATGTTTCCGTTGGAAGCCGGAGATATGTCGATCTTCACATTATCTTTTGGATCGAGATGAGAAGCCCATTTAGCAACTAATGCAAAATTCCAATGATAAAATGCTTCGCTGCTGATTTCTGTTTTTTGGTTTAGAAGAGGCGGTGATCCCGGATCATGATAGACATAGTATTTGTTCCCCCGGCTATATAGGATGCTCAAATCATTGTCTTTTAAGGCAAAAGGGGATACTTTACCCCATTCAGCAGACAAGAATGGAGGGGTTCCATTCCCTATAGGTCTTCCGCTTTGATCTATAAACACCCCCAAATCCAAAGGCTGCCAATTATTAGGTTTAGTTAAATTGATATTTCCAGATTCAAATGGCCGAAGAGGGGAATTGATGGACTGATAATACAGATTTGCGTAATTTCCATTTTCATTTGAGCCGTCCATTTTGCCAAAAGCCAAGATCTGTTGAGCGATATAATTACCCAAGGCTGCAGGTGATCCTGACTCATAATCTATAGAAGTGAAAGAAGTAGTATACCCCAGACTCGCCATGAGACTGTTGAACCGCCTAATCGAGGTTTCAGCGCCGGGGCTATCCTTAAATCTTTCCACCAAAATCCTATAAGCGGCATAACTCATCGCCTCCTCCCTGGCTGCCTGGCTGCCGCTACGCTTATCTACTCCTTTAAATTCCACATGAAACTCCCGGAAAGTATGGTTCAGAAAATAGGTAGAAGCTACCTCATCATAGGCCGCCCAAGCGTCGTACATAGCGATTGAAATATGAAATAAATTTCTAGCATGCACGGTAGGCCTGGCAAAATCACCTTTGATGGCTTCAAGGGTTGCTTCGTTCCACCTTCTAGCTGCTGAATTATCCTGGGCAAACCCAATTGTATAACCAAAAAAAAAGATGACGGAGAAAAAAAATAATGAAAAGATTTTCATTCGGTTTAGAATTCTATGAATAGTCCTGAAGGAAGGATTTGGTCAAATTTATTCGAGGTGTTTTCGAGGACAAAACTATTAAATTTGATTTATTAATCTTCAAGTTTAAAACAAACTGTTCAATTCTAAGAATTTTCACTCATGTTAAATTCTTTGGCTAGGTTCGCTTCATAAGGACTCAAATATGGGCCATCAATCGGCCTATCCAAAACTCTAAGCGCCTTCTTTGCCAACCTCAGCGAACTATGTGGTTAAAATAAAATCATCCTCCAGACCGCCCATGTAAGTGTCTTCACTCACCTATTCAAAACACCTCGCACCTTCTTTGCCAACCTCAGCAAACCCTGTTGTTAAAATAAAATCATCCTCCAGACCGCCCATGTGAGTGTTTTCACTCACCTATTCAAAGCCCTTCGCGCTTTCTTTTCCAACCTCAGCGAACTATGTGGTTAAAATAAAATCATCCTCCTGACCGCCCATGTGAGTGACTTCACTCACCTATTCAAAACCCTTCGTGCTTTCTTTTCCAACCTCAGCGAACTCTGTTGTTAAAATAAAATCATCCTCCTGACCGCCCATGTGAGTGTCTTCACTCACCTATTCAAAACCCTTCGCGCTTTCTTTTCCAACCTCAGCGAACTCTGTTGTTAAAATAAAATCATCCTCCAAACTTCCCTTTCAACGCGGCTAATTTATCAGCCATAGAGCCTTCTGATTCTTTAGGTTTAGGTTTGGTGACTGGTCTTTTGTCACCTGTTCGGGGTTTGGAATCTCGACCTCGCTCTGCAAATGGATCAGATTTCATACTCAATCCTATTCGCTTTCGAGGAATGTCCACTTCCATTACCGTCACCTGAACTTTTTGATTTACAGAAACAATCTCATTCGGATCCTTGACAAATCGATCTGCCAAATGACTCAAATGAACCAATCCATCCTGATGAACTCCCACGTCTACAAATGCTCCAAAGGCTGTGATATTGGTCACTACTCCAGGAAGCTTCATTCCTGTTTTCAAATCTCCAATACTATTCACCGATTCCTCGAATGCAAACACCTCAAAGCTCTCACGTGGATCTCTCCCTGGCTTGGCAAGTTCCTCCAAAATATCCTGTAGCGTAGGCAAACCAACGGTTTCAGAAACGTAATTTTTCAATAGTATCTTTTTTCTCAATTCCTCGGAACTCATCAAATCCGAAACAGAAGCATTCACATCCTTTGCCATTTGCTCCACCAAAGCATAGCGCTCAGGGTGCACGGCAGAAGAATCCAGTGGATGTTTTGCTTCACTGATTCTTAAAAATCCTGCCGCTTGCTCAAATGCTTTATCTCCCAATCTTGGTACTTTTTTCAATTGAGACCGACCTTTAAAAGGCCCATTTTCATTTCTGAATTCGATGATATTTTGTGCCAAAACCGGCCCTAAGCCAGAAACATAAGTAAGCAGTTGCTTGGAAGCAGTATTCACTTCCACTCCTACTCCATTCACCGCAGACATTACCGTATCATCCAGTGCATGTTTCAACGCATTCTGATCTACATCATGCTGGTATTGGCCAACTCCGATTGATTTTGGATCGATTTTCACTAATTCAGCAAGAGGATCCATCAGTCTTCTACCAATAGAAATCGCTCCTCTAACTGTCAAATCCAAATCAGGAAACTCTTCCCTTGCAACATCTGAAGCCGAATAAATAGATGCTCCAGATTCATTGACCATCGTGATGATAACTGATTTCGGAAGACCCAAGCCTTTGACAAAAGTTTCAGTTTCTCTGCCTGCAGTACCATTTCCAATTGCAATTGCTTGGATCGAATACTTTTCAACCAATCCTTTTATGTTCATCCCCGCTTCAGTAGCTCTTCTTTGTGGTTCATGAGGATAAATAGCTTCATAGTGTAGAAACTGACCTTGAGGCCCAAGGCAAACTAACTTACATCCGGTACGGAAGCCTGGATCAATTGCCATTACTGACTTTTGACCCATTGGAGCTCCTAATAATAGTTGCTTTAGATTCTCTGTGAATACTTTGATCGCTTCCTCATCGGCTTTCTTTTTGGTAAAAAGCCTCACTTCGGTTTCCATACTTGGCTTCAGTAATCTTCGGTAACAATCCTTAATTGCCAATTTCACTTGCTCCACGGATGAATTTGCTGCATCAGCAAGAATCATTTTCTCCATCTTATAGATTGCAGAGGCTTCTTCCGGCACCGCATCAAGCATCAGGAAAAGCTCTTTTTCTCCTCTTCGCATCGCCATCACCCGATGAGAAGGCGCTGTCTTTATCGGTTCAGACCAATCGAAATAGTCTTTGTATTTGATCGCCTCATTTTCTTTTCCGGGAAGAACTTTTGAAGAAAAAACTCCTTCTTCCAAAAACAGTTTTCTCATCTTCTCACGAAGTTCTGCCTTTTCGTTGATCCATTCTGCTATGATATCGCGTGAGCCTTGCAATGCTTCTTCGATTGAATTTACTTCCTTGTCTGCATCGACAAACTTTTCAGCTTCAGATTCCAGATTGATGGACTTCTGTTCATAAATCAACTCAGCAAGTGGTTCCAAGCCTTTTTCTCTCGCTATAGTAGCTTTGGTTCTTCGCTTCGGTTTATAGGGCAAATAGATATCTTCCAGCTTTGACATGGTCTCGGCTGCATTAACTTTATCTTTCAATTCTAGAGTCAACTTCCCTTGTTCTTCAATGGATTTTAGAATTGCCTCTTTTCTTTTCGCCAATTCACGCAGCTGCAAAACCCGATCACGAATTGTTGCCACTTGTACCTCATCCAATTCTCCGGTTGCTTCCTTTCTGTATCGGGAAATAAATGGAACAGTCCCTCCTTCATCCAATAATTGGACGGTGGCATTGACCTGAGAAGGTTTTACATTGAGTTCACTGGCTATCTGTACTTCGTAATTCATAGGAAATGGAAATTCTACTCTTAATTAGACCCGCAAGTTAAGCCTCCTTTTTGAGACAAGAAGAAAGAAATGTGTGTCTTGTCACTAAACTACTGTGAATGTGGAAGTAATTTTGGATAATGTTGTAAGTAGAAAGGGGTAAAAGTTAGAAGGTTTTTTTATTGAAAGATAAAAAAACAAAGGAACGATCAACCTACGTTAACTATCGAAATCTTACATAGTAACAAAACCTTAGCATGAGGTAAAAACCTTCGAAGTTCTAGAAAACCACAAAGGTTTCCATCACCTCGTAAATCGTATTTCGCAAATCGCACATGAAAATAGATTGGAAAAAAGAAGCAAAAAGTTGGGGTATAATGGCAGCGGTCTTTGCCTTTCTTTATTTTACTGGACTTCTTCCAGTGATCATAGGAGGAGTACAATCTGTCATACTTTCTACAGGATTGATTAAGCCTAAACTAGAAATCACAGATCTTACACAGGATGACTTTGACTATAGAGGCCAATTTGTAGATTTCGATGGCAATATCATAGATCTAGAAGACTACCAAGGCAAAACTCTTTTCATCAATCTTTGGGCTTCTTGGTGCGGTCCATGCCGTGCAGAAATGCCACATATATCAGAACTCTACAAATCGGTTAAAAGTAATCCAAATGTAGAATTTCTAATGATTGGCATAGACAATGACATTGAAAAAAGCAGGAAGTTTTTGGATGGAAAAAATTGGAGTTTCCCAACAGCACATGCTAGCTATGGATTGAACAGAAGTTTGCAAAGTGAGGCAATACCTACAACATTGGTCATAAATCCAGAAGGGAAAATCATCTTCTATCAACAGGGAATGAGCAATTTTAACACCCCGGAATTTAAAGAATTTCTTATTTCTCAATAAAGAACACCCTATTCACGCAGTTTTTTAAGACTTTCTATTGGCTGGAGAAAGGGTTTTTTGTAATCTTAAATCCAAACCCAAAATCTATGAAAAGCCTAGCTTCACTACTAGTCCTGTTTTTTACCTTTTGTACAACTAGTTTTTCTCAAAAATCACTTCTTTGGTACACCCAACCAGCAGAGAATTGGAACGAAGCTCTTCCTGTTGGAAACGGTAGATTGGGAGCTATGGTATTTGGTAAGACTAGCATGGAAAGGATTCAATTGAATGAGGATTCTATGTGGCCGGGAGCTGCTGATGATTGGGGAATCGCCGAAGGCAGAAGAAAAGATTTAGAGCAGGTGAGAGCTTATTTGAGAGCAGGTGAAAATAGCAAAGCAGATTCACTTTGGGTTGCAGCTTTCTCAAGAAAAGGTGTAACCAGATCCCATCAAACCTTAGGCGATTTATGGCTTGACTTTGATTTTAAAGAAATCACTGATTACAAAAGGAGTTTGGACCTTAATACCGCAGTAGTTTCTTCTTCTTTTAAAACTGAAGGATATTCTGTCAGTCAAGTAGTCCTATCCAGTGCACCGGATGATGCTATTTTCATAAAACTATCAACTGATCATCCCAATGGTTTCTCAGGAAAAATAAGGCTAAGCAGACCAGAAGATGAAGGATTTCCTACGGCAAATTCTTCTGTAGTTGACGCAAGAACTCTCGAGATGACCGGAATGGCTACTCAAAGAAAAGGTCAAATTGATTCTGAGCCCTATCCTATACTGGAAGGCGTAAAATTCAGAACCTTACTTTTTGCAGAAACCAGGGAAGACAACATCAGTGCAGGACCTGATTTTTTAGAATTAAAAGGCGCTAAGGAAGTAATCCTTAAACTAGTTACTGAGACAAGTTTCTATAATAAGAACTATATAGAAATTGCAGAGAGAGATTTAGAAGCATTAAAAAGTAAAATTTGGGAAGAAATACTGGCTAATCACTTTACAGAATATTCTGATTGGTTTGACAAAATGGAATTATCATTAGGCAATCCTTCAATCAATGAAATACCTACAGACGTAAGAATAGAAAATGTAAAAGCCGGTGGAACCGATCTGTATTTAGAGAAATTGTTATTCGATTATGGAAGATATCTTTTGATTTCCTCCAGTAGGCCGGGCACCAATCCAGCGAACCTTCAAGGAATTTGGAATGAACATATTAATGCTCCCTGGAATGCAGATTATCATCTGAATATCAATTTGCAGATGAATTATTGGCCAGCTGACGTAACCAACCTCAGCAAACTAAATCAACCTCTTTTTGATTTTATCGATGGCGTTATTTACAAAGGCCAAGAAGTCGCTCAGAAAAATTTTGACATGCGAGGTTCTTTTTTACCACATGCCACTGACTTATGGCAAGTCCCTTTCATGAGGGCAGCTACAGCCTATTGGGGCGGATGGGTAGGTGCCGGAGGCTGGATGGTTAGGCATTATTGGGAACATTACCTCTTTACTAGAGATAAAAGATTTTTAGCAGATCGAGCGTTTCCTGCATTAGCTGAGGTTGCGGCGTTCTATTCGGATTGGTTAGTAGAATATCCTGGAGAAAACACCTTAGTTTCTGCGCCATCTACTTCACCAGAAAATCAATTTTTCAACGATAAAGGAAAATCAGTTGCTACGACGATGGGAGCAGCCATGGACCAACAGGTCATAGCAGACGTTTTCACCTCTTTCTTGCAAGCTGCAAAAATCCTAAATTCAGAATCAAGGCTAAGAGACAAAATTGAAGAACAACTGAGTCAATTAAGACCTGGAGTTCAGATTGGTGAAGACGGGAGGATTTTGGAATGGGATCAGCCTTACGAGGAAACAGAAAAAGGCCATAGGCATATGTCACATTTATATGCATTCCATCCTGGAAATGCAATAACCCAAAGCGAAACTCCTGAAGCATTTGCTGCGGTAAGAAAAACCCTAGACTTTCGATTGGAAAACGGTGGCGCTGGGACAGGTTGGTCTAGGGCTTGGCTAATAAACTTCTCTGCCAGATTATTAGATGGAGAGATGGCTCATGAAAATATCCAAAAGCTTATCACCCAATCTTTGTTCACCAATTTATTTGACGCCCATCCCCCTTTCCAGATTGATGGGAATTTTGGATACACTGCCGGAGTTTCAGAAATGCTAATTCAATCACATGAACCAGGAATAATCCGTTTGCTTCCTGCACTACCAAAAGCGTGGTCGAGCGGTGAAGTAAAAGGTATCCGGGCAAGAGGAGATATCACCGTAGATATGATTTGGGAGAGTGGTGAAATCACCATGCTTTCCTTAATATCTGGCGAAAACCAAACTATTACTCTTTTCTACAATGGCTCTGAAACGACTATCATGCTTAAAAAAGGAGAGAAATTTGGATTCGAATTCGATTAAATCCACTTAATTCGATAAATCTTTCAGTGAAATCTTTTCAAATATTGAAAAGAGACCACCCTTCTCTGAGAAAATTTCTAAGTGCTACATGGTAAAAAGAAGTATCAGTTTCCTTATTCTGGTCATTTTCGTTTGGCTGATATGGTCTTATTCGGGTAGGAACTTACCTTTAAGCGAATCGGAATCTTACATCTCCGTCATAGAAGAAATAAATCCGACTGATACTTTGGATAGAAATATCATAGGAATTCAGCCCTACATGCTTGCATCAGATTACCTAAATGAAGGCAAGTTCAAACAAAAAATACGTCATTATCTAGTAGCGGCAACTGAAAAAGGATTCATTCGGAAAAAAACAGTAATTCTGTTTCCGGAATATATAGGGACTTGGCTGGTATTACTTGGAGAAAAACATGCTTTAGCTGAAAAAGAAACACTCAAAAGGGCTATCAGCACTTTCATTATTAGCAATGTGTTTGATTTTTTCTTAGGCTACATTAAGACCGGTAAGGAAGAAGATAAATCTATGTCAGCCATACTGAGGATGAAATCCAAAGAAATGGCTCGAGTTTATTATAGCACGTTCAGTGAATTAGCCAAAGAAACCGA
This sequence comes from uncultured Algoriphagus sp., assembly GCA_965659625.1. Lineage (GTDB taxonomy): Bacteria > Bacteroidota > Bacteroidia > Cytophagales > Cyclobacteriaceae > Algoriphagus. Next base: position 65,100 of record CBFHWO010000005.1, read on the forward strand.
AACCTACATTATCGCTGGTTCAATTGTACTTCCTGGCCCCTATGTTTCAAATGGGGAGCTTTTTACTGAAAATAAAAAAGACCTCTATAATGTTTCATTTGTTTTCGGCCCAGATGGTAAAATAGTCGGAGAACCGATTCTTGAATTATATCCAAATTCCTCTGAATTGAAATTTATCACTGAACCTGAATCAAAAAGTATTCAAACCTTTGAATTTCCTTTTACAAAATCTTCAATACTTATTAGTGAGGATAGTTGGGATCCTGAATTATACGATCAGGCTCATTTAGCAGGCTCCGAAATTATCCTTGTTCCTTCATTTCAACCTGGAATAAATAGTATGGATTCTTTATGGCATGGAATCATTAGAGAATCCATGCCTAGTTATATAAATCCTGAAGACATAAATCAATTGAAAACAAAGGAAGCATGGAATAAGTACTTTTTACAAAATCAAATGAAAGGAAGGAGTCACACATTTGGTTTCAATGTATTTTTGCGAGGAGAATTTTGGGAACTTGGCTCGGATGGTCAACCAATCGTAACTCTTAATGACTCTATTTTATCTGTAAGCCCAGCTGAAAAAGCAGGAATCTGGTCTCTGAATTTTTGAAATTTCAAAATAAAGCTGAATCTATTAATTTTAGGAAATTAGGTTAAATCAATCCGTAACTCTCCTACTTTAAGAGTTCTATAAGTTGTCCCTTTTGATTTTTAATTATGGATTCTGTAAATGAAATAAGTGAATTTTTAAAAGCCTGCTTAAAAAAACAAGTCCCACCGCTTCGAATTAATAAAGAGAAGGAAGATGTTTTTGAGGTTTCAGGCACTAAATCGGCCAAGCAAGGAAAACAGCTTGTGGATGGATTTTATTTTGCCAGTGTAGTTCCCAAACCAAAAGATGCTAGACTATATTTTTTCCCTATCTATACTCATCCTGAATATTTTGAATCTATTTCCCCTGAACTCCGCAAATGTCTAAAAGGCAAAAGTTGCTTTCATTTTAAGAGCTTATCTCCGAAATTGAAATCGGATATTCAGTCCATGATCGAATTAGGAGTTAAGATTTATTCTCAAGAAAATCTCATTTAATCCAACCTAATGAAAACAATCCTTGCCTTAGTAGTTTCATCCATGCTTTTCTCCATTTCAGCATGTACTTCCTCGAAGCAAGATGTTGTTGAAGGTGACTCAGAATCTATTGCTGAACCAATTAAGGGCGATTACCTAGGTGATTATGTCACTGAAGGTTATTCAAAAAGGGAGGAAGGTTTTGATTGGACAGTAGTTCGGATATTAAATAATGAACAAGGAGAATTAGTAGCAGAAATAAGTTCTAGATCAGACCTGAAAAGACCAAGTTGTCATTGGAAAACCAATCTTTCAGCTGTTAGTACAAGCAAACTATCTGCAAGCTTCATGGAAAATTCGATTCATTTTGAAGTGGTTGGAGATAGTTTATTCATTAAAGGTGAGGATGAAGAAGCGGACGATTCTCTTTACTTTTTCTGTAATGGCGGCGGAAGTTTAAAAAACAGCTACGTAAAACTGAATGAACCTCTGGACATTGCCCAAATTAGCAACTTCACTTTTGACCAAGAACTAGAACTACAGGGAATAAACTTCGAGATCAAAGCAACAGAACAAAATCCCTACACAACTCTTTCTATTGAACCGGAAGGATTGGAAATCGACTCCACTCCAGCTATCCATAAAGTGGACGGAGGCTATATCAAATCAGAAATTGAAGATTTAAACAGTGATGGCTGGCCGGAACTACTCGTTTATTTCAACTCCTACGGAATGGAAATGAAAGCATCTCTTATTGGTTATTCGGTGAATAACGGCAAGTCTATGAGCAGGATCAGCATGCCAAAAATGAGTGATGAAGCTTTAATTGGATTTCAAGGGCAAGATGAATTCGCTATCGTAGAAACCTCACTTGTAAGAAGATTTCCTGTTTATAAATTGGATCAAGGGAATTGGGTCCCTACAGGAAAAACAAAGCAAATTCAATACAACCTTCGGAATGGGGAAGCTTCACGGGAATTTTACGAAGTTAATATCACAGAATATTAAGCCTCAGGTCATTTTGAAAGAAAAATATTTTCAGAAATAAAGTGTAAATTCAATCAACCCAACTAATAAACATATGAAAACTTCCCTATCAATTTTTGGCCTTTTGTTGCTTTCTAACGTTAGCTTTTCTCAAACTATCCCTTCCAAAGAAGTACAAATCAAAACTGCTTTGATGGCTGCTCCGGAAGAAAAAAGAAGCGATGCGATGGTTTATGGATATGATTCAAACGGAAATTTCGTAGTCCTGAGAAATGGTAGCAACGAAATGGTTTGTATTTCAGATGACCCTAAATCACCTGGCTTTAGCGTTTCCAGCTATCAGAAGGAGCTAGAACCTTTCATGGAAAGAGGAAGAGAATTGAAAAAAGAAGGAAAGACATTTCAGGAAATTTTTGATACCAGAGAAGCTGAGGCAAAAAGCGGAAAACTCAAAATGCCAAAAGATGGGGCAACCCTCTTTGTATTGACAGCAGATGACGAAAATTATAATGCTTCAACCGGCGATGTGTCTGACACCTACCTTAGATATGTGGTTTATTTACCTTGGGCAACTTCTGAAAGCACCGGGTTACCACTAAAACCCAGTGCACCAGGCATGCCTTGGATTATGGATCCAGGAACCCATCGTGCACATATTATGATCACTCCTGCTAGAGATTGATTTTCACAATCTTCCCTTGAGATCTAAAACTTGCTTTTCGTTCAAAAGAACTTCATTGAGTTGGGCATAATCCAGGTCCTGAACCGAAGAGTTTGAATCAATGGCCAAAACAGCAGCAGCTGCAGCGGATTGACCTAGAATCATAAATACAGGCTCCATTCTTATAGATCCAAAAGCAGTGTGAGAACTGGAGACACAAACAGGAACCAGCAAGTTTTTACATTCCGATTTCTTTGGGATCAAAGTGCCATAGGAAATGCTATACGGATTATTTGGATGAACCCCAATATCACCCTCATTTTGAACATGTCCCCCTACAGTGACAAATCGCTGGACATTGTGAGAGTCTAAAGAATAAGATCCCATTCCCACAGGTTTTGGAACTGCTCTATCTCCCAAAACCTCATGCTCTGTCATGACATAATCACCAATCATTCTTCGAGCCTCACGGACATAAATCTGGTGAGGCCAGTTTCCGTTATCCGTAAATTCATCTTTGGCTAACCCCCATTGTGCCATTTCCTCCCGAACATTTTCTGGTACTTTTGAATCATTTTGTAAATAATACATAAGTCCTTTTTGATAGCTGACATGCTCTTCTATTAGCATTTTCCGCTCCTCATAACTTGCTTCGGGATAGGCATAATTCTTTCCTATATAATCCGTACTGAAAGGTCCATGATTATTTGTATCGGTCTTTAGATTGGGAATGGGATCGAATTTATCGAAAGTTTCATCCCATCCAGCTTCATAAACTCTAGCCAATAATTCATATCGTGAAGGGTCATAGCCTTCTGGTTTTTCAAATAGAACTCGATTTTCGGGATGTCTACTTAAACACATTCTAAAATTATAGGCTTGAAGACGTGTATCGCCTGCCCCATTAGTACCTGGAGGTTTATCAGAAATTTCTGGAAGCAATCCACTAGAAGGATCTCCGGGGATTTTATAGGCACTTATAGAATCCTGGAAATAATGTCTATGCTGATATACCCCTACCTGAACGCCATTCCATTTCTCCCCATAAACCTCATTTGATTCTCTACCTACATGATACGAAACCCCTGAAGAAGCCATCAAATCGCCTTCGTAAGTGGCATCAATAAAAACTTTACCTTCGAATAATTTCCCTGAAAGCATTCTGATTTGTGTAATCTCTCCATTAACCTTCGAAACACCGGAGTTTCTGTCCAACCATTCATCTCGAAAAACCTGAATCTGATTTTCTTCTACATAATCCTCAAATATTTGCTCCGCAACATGCGGTTCAAAAATCCACATGGTTCTGGCATCACCATCTATGGCAGGAGTTCCTTGTCCTTTGTTGCCATATTCCTCTCGGTTTTGCCACTTCCAAGCAGAATCCAGCTGATAATGGGCATAAACTCGACCATAAAAATCTCTTGCCAACCCTCCTATCACAGACTTATCTCCGGTATCAGTATATCCAAGACCACCTGAAGAAAGTCCTCCCAAATGCTTGTCAGGTGATACTACAAGAACGGATTTGCCCATTTTCTTCACCTGTACCGCTGCTATAATAGCCGCTGAAGTACCTCCATAAACAATCACATCAGCCGAAAAAGTGTTGGGATTCAATTTTTCAGGTTCTTTGAAAGAACAAGAGCAAATGAAAAAAATCAGACAGGTCAGATATATCCTAGAAATCATAAATAATCGGATTAGATGATTTACCAAATGTCATTGGTAAAGGAATGATTAGAAATACAAAGTATCCTAATTTATTCAAAACCAGCTAAGCCTCATAATTGAAAAACTTAGTTTCTATTTATTTCCAGATAATTAACCAAACGTAAGCTATCACTCTTTCCCGCAGGATGGTCATAGAGATAGTTCCACATTTCCATATACTCATCAGCTGGTAAAAATCTATCGTTTGTCTTTTCCAATTTCGACTGAAGGATTTTCTCCATTTCTTCTTGAAGGGAACTTTCCTCCACTTTTCCAACCAAATTGTTCATTTGAAAGGGATCTTTCTCATTGTCATAAAGTAACCAAGGCCCTTTCAGGTCTTTCACATACGTATATCTTCGAGTTCGAATGGCTCGATATTCCCGTCCTCCATTCATAAACTTCCATTCATGAAACGGGACAGGAAGTATCACCAATGAGGCCTCGTTTTCCAAATCTTTCCCCAAACTCATTTTTCCTGAAAAGTCCTTCCCTTCTAGTGTCTGAGGCTTCGCTATTTTACTCATTCCAAGTAAAGTAGGTAGCAAATCTGGCGTATTGATCGGATCATAAAAATCTTTCCTTTCTTTCCCATACATCTCTGGATATCGAATCAATAATGGAACTTTAATAGACTCGTCCCATGGTCTCTGTTTTTTCAAAACTCCTTTTGACAAGAGCATATCTCCATGCTCTGAAGAAAAAACAATGATCGTATTATCTTTCAGACCGGCCTTATCCAACGCACTCAACAAATCTCCAATCGCTTTATCTATAGCCGAGCAATGAGCATAATAACCCGCTAATACATGACGTGCACTATCCTGCAACTCCTCAGGAACGTTTGGTCTAAGTATAATTTCATCTTCATTGTATAACTTTTTATACTCCTCAGGAGCAGAAAAGTACGGATCATGAGGAGGGCCATAGGAAAGCATTAAAAAAAAGGGTTTTTCAGCATTATTCCTGATAAAACTTATGGCACTATCGGTCTGAGGAAACACATCATATCCCTCCCAGGTATGTTTTACATTTTCTTCATCATAGTAAAAGCTATTATTGTAGTTGTGAGTAACTTCACGAACTTTCCAATAGTCAAAGCCTTGCCTTCTATCTTTTGGCACAGGAAGATCACGTGCAGCAAAAGAATCTTCTCCCCTAGCATGCCCATTCAAATGCCATTTTCCAATATAGCCTGTTGAATAACCCTCATTTTTATAAATTTTTCCTGCAGTCACCGCATCCGTTGGCAATGGCTTGTCATTATAAAAAATACCATTTGTAAGAGGATATTGGCCCGTTAAAAAGCTAGCTCGCCAAGGAGTACAAACTGGACTTACTGAAACCGCATTATGAAAAACCAAACTCTCCTCAGCCAATGCATCAAGATTGGGGGTTAGCACATTTTCGCTTCCGGCATATCCCAATTCCTGGGCACGCCATTGATCCGCAAGAATAAAAACCACGTTGGGTTTATTTTGAATTCCATTTTTTAGAGAATCCAGATTTCCAGCAGTTACATTCGCCATTACCCAGATGCTAAAAATCAACCCAATACCTATTTTTAGAGATCTCATTTTTTTGGTTTTAAAATCAAAATCAATCCTAATATTAAAATTCCAAAGCTACTCCCTATCCTGCCCTCACCAGTAAACTTTAAATTTATCCTATCAGCCCAAAAAAGCTAAAAGCATTGATTTTCTAAAAAATGTATGAAAAGATAAGGATGAGAAATTATTAAATTAAAGCCAGAGCCAAATTTTGGATAGACATAGTTTATTGCAAAATGCCAAACAAAAAAGGAGCTATGAAAATTAATTCATAACTCCTTTTTCTATGTCGGGGTGGCGGGATTTGAACCCACGACCCCACGCCCCCCAGACGTGTACGCTAACCGGACTGCGCCACACCCCGATAATAGGCGAATTTAATAGAATGAATGGTTTTAACCAGAACCTAAATAAAAATAGAGGTCTTTAAAATCAATTATTTTTAAAAAATACACCTTGGAAACTTGAGTTGCAGCATTTTTCGCAGGTACAAGCTTTAGGATTCATATTTAAAGCTTTTCTCATTGCTTCTTTGCCATTATTGAAAGGGCCTAAATATTCTCTATCGAGGATATCAGGAATTAAATCACATTCCCTTTCATGGATTTCATATTTACCTTCTTTATTCGGATTTGATTCTAAGTAAAAGAATTTCATAGCTAAAAGTTATTTGTGACCAAAAATACAATTTGAAGAAGCCCGAAAAAATACCCAACATTGGGTATTTTTCATCCAACAACAGTCCAATCTTTCTCTTGAAATACTCTTTTATCACAAGTGAGTCTCAGAATAAAACTAAAAACAATTCAACGCCTTATCCAAAATTTAAAAATCCATCCAATATCTCTCTACTAACATTTCCCATTCTTCCTCTAGCGAAACGTCTGGTCTAGACTCCCCCGCCCGTCTATACCAATAATCAGCATTCCATTGATCTCCCTCTTTCCTATGTAAATAAGCATGTACTCTTGCCGCCGATTTTCCTTGCAATTCATCCACAAAATCATGCCCTTTCTTCCAATCCCCTTTCCCATCATAGAATAAAGCTTTAAGCTCGGGACTGAATTTCTCTAAAGGTTCTGAGAGATTTAAAAAACTATCAATTTTTGACTTTTCCATGGTTTCTATCTTCAGTTGCTCCTATAAAACAAAGTCAATTTGGCGACAAAAGCTTTATTCTTCTGTGATTTTTTCGTGATAACCTAAGCCCAAATTTGTATCAAACAAAACTATTAATACCATGAAAAAAGTATTTATTCTATTTTATGTTGCCTTCTTGGGCTTAGTCGGTTGCTCAGATGATACTGATCCTATTACTATTGATCCCACCAAACCAACCGGCTCGCTAAATGTACTTCGCTCAGGAAGTTTTATGGATCAAAATGGAGCTGGATCTACCGGAACAGCTAGTCTTGGGACGGATACTCAGGGCAAAGAATTCCTCCAGTTTAATCAAGCGTTTAATACGGCATTAGCTACCGGAACTGTTACTGTCTTTTTATCAACCTCAGCGACATTTATGGCTGATCCAGGCAGCGGAAACCCGGATCTCTTACCTTTAGGGCCAGTCAGAACTGCAGGAGAAAATTTCTTTGCGATACCAGCCGGAGAGTCAACCACAAAATATACTCATGTCATCTTATGGTGTGGGTCTGTCGGAATCCCTTTTGGAAATGCACAACTCCAGTAAAATGTCTCAAACTCAGAAATTTAACAAAAGTCGTTTTTTCATTACTCTTCCCCTTGCCTTAGGCTTGGGGTTGAGCCTTATCTTTACTTCAGAAGTAGCTGCGCAAAGCGGCTGGACCAAAGAAAAAAAAGAGGGCTTTTATCAGTTGAGTTTTCAATCTCTGAATTCCAACGATTATTATACCTTAGGTGGAGAGCGCTTAGAAACCAATAAATTCTCCCAACAATCTTTGGTCTTTTATGGAGAGTATGGTGTCACAGATAAGTTCACCATTATAGCCAATCTACCATTACAAACTTGGAACGGTTTTGAAAACACCCAAAAAGTAAGTGGCTTGGGAGATTTGAGGTTGGAATTCAAACATGCGATTTTAAAGAAATACTTACCTCTTTCCATTTCTATCGATCCGGAATTGCCAATTGGAAAAGCGAACAACTTTGCTAAAAGCACGATCAACGACTTTGAGCAAATCAATCTACCCTCGGGAGATGGGGAGTTTAATGTTTGGTCCACACTTGCCTCTTCTTTTGCTCTCCCAAATGCCCCTTTTTATGGAAGTATATTCGGTGCTTATAATGTGCGTACTGAATACGATGGAATACAGTTCAGCGATCAATATGCCATAGGAGCCGAAATCGGATATAAAATCGCTCAAAAAGTGTGGGTAAATGCCCGATTAAATGCCCTGGCAACTGTCGGAGAGGTACTTGTAGCGACTGACTTTGTGAGAGGAGATGGTACTGAGTATACAAGTTTCAGTTTTGGTGCCAGCATGCCTGTTTACAAGCAACTTCACCTCAATCTGAATTATAGAAATTTCAATGATCTGATTTTTGACCGGAAAAACCTGTACTCCTCAGGAGTGGTCAGTATCGGAGTTTACTACGAACGAAAATAAGCCATGCTAACTCTAAACGCTAATTGGGAAGCAAGTCACCTTGATTTTCCAAAATTCAAAAACTATTCAAAAAGAGAAAATATCTATCGTCAAGGTGAAACTTCCGAAGGTTTTTATTTGGTCAAACACGGCAGTGTTAAACTTCAAAAGACACTTCCAAATGGCACTCAATCCATATTAAAAATCATTACCTCAGGGGAAATTTTTGGAGAGGGTGAGCCAAATGAAACTTTAATCTTGAGAAACAACAGTTTCGCGACTGCATTAGAGGATGGAACACTTGTACAACAGATCACAAGTAGAAATTTTCAGGATCCGACAATCGGGCTAAAAATATTGGATAAACTCCAATCCTTCAATTTGGAGATAACTCATCGACTGGAGCGATTGAATTGGATGGATACCGAGAGTCGAATCAAATTCACCTTGTATCACCTTGCACAAAAACTCGGTAAACAATTTGGAGATGAAACGCTTTTGAAATTGAATCTAACTCATGAGGAACTTGCCATGCTGTCTGATTCCAGTCGACAAACTGTAACAAAAACGCTTTCGTCCTTGAAAAAAGAAGGAGTAATCACTTACTCTAGAAACCGAATTTTATTTAGAAATCTTGCAACCTTTAATTCAAACCATCATGAAAAATCACTTTAAAATTTGTCTATTTCTTTTTGCAACCATCTTATTATCCAGCTGCGATAGTGGATCAATGAAAGACGCAGATCAAATGAAGCCCGTTGATGAAGTAGAAGTTGTTGGTCCAGTCACTGTAATAAAAACCGGGACATTAACTCCACAAAGCAGCACAAACACGAAAGGAATGGTCCAAGTCGTCAATAATGAAGAGGGAAAATTTTTTATCCGACTTACAGAGGATTTCACCACCAAATTTAGCACAGGGACCGTAACTGTTTATTTGTCTACTTCGGAACTACTTGACTTATCATCTTCGGGATCATTCCAATTGATATCAATAGTAGGGAAATCCGGAGAACATTTTTTTCCATTAACTTCAGCTCCAGACTCCAAATTCACCCACGGGATTATTTGGTGTGGAGCAGCAGCGATTCCTTTTGGCTTTGCCCCTTTCAATTAACTTCCACATTTTTTCCTTGAGACTCTGATTCCCTTTTCCAGAAAAAAGACCCAATGCAATACTGCAATGGGTCTTTTTGAGTATATCTATAATCGTTAACCTTTTTATTTAGAGTTCACTCGCTTCTTGGCCTATCTGGAATAATCTCTTTTTCTCCACTCCCAAACCGCTCTATCTTTGAATGAAAGTTCTATTCAAAACCAATGCTTAGAAAATAGCAAGAACACTAGAAGTAAAGACAAAACTTAAGGCGTCAACTCAAATTCAAACTCTGTGAAGCTCTTGGAATCCGAATGGATCTTGATCTCACTTCCATGAATATCCAAGATATGTTTGACTATTGCCAAGCCGAGACCAGAGCCTTGAACACCTTGTTGGTCCTTGTCGATCATATAATATCTATCAAAAAGCGATTTTAATTCTTCTTGAGGTATTCCTTTTCCTGAATTTCGGATTTTGATACAAACTCCCCCATGGGACACTTCGCAAGCATCGATTAAAATCTGACCCTCATTAGGTGTGTATTTTACCGCATTGTCAAGCAAGTTTTGAATCACTCTATCTATCAAAGACAAGTCAGCTTGAACGATCGGTAGATTTTGGCAAATCTGAGAGGTGATCTGAATTCCTTTCGTTTGCGCCAGCAGCTCATATTTCAAAACAGAATCGAATAAAAGCTCTTGAACTTTCAGACGCTCTAGTTTCACATGCATCTGACCAGACTCCAGTTTAGAAAGATCAAAGAGATCGGCAACTAATTTGGTCAGCCTGTCAGTAGATCCTGAAATGATTCTAAGGTATTTTTCCTGCTCTTCCTTGCTGATTTTATCACCTTTGATTTGTAGGGTTTCGATATAGCCATTGATTATTGCCAGCGGATTTCGTAAATCATGAGAGACATTTGCAATTAATTCTCTACGTAAAGAATCTACTTTTTTCAACTCATCGATATTGGCAAGAATGGTATCGGCCATGTGATTAAATGTATTTCCAAGAACTGCCAACTCCGAATCGGAATTAGATTGAGGCACCCGAGCGTTTAGGTCCCCATCTCTAAATTGTTCCACCGCTTGGATGATCTTGCGAAGATGTCTTGTCAACCAACCAATCAGTGCCAAACCGATTAGTAGTGCGACCACCAAAGTGATCAGAATAGAATTAAAAGTCAGCTTCATCCAATAGCTTCCCAAAAGTGCTTTCGAGATGGTTTCGTACTTTTCACTGGCCAAAGTGATGTAGACATATCCGAGAAGTTGGTCGTTTTCATAAACAGCTGTTGCAGAAAAAACAGACTCTTCCCCGGGATTTCTTGGATCATCTCCCAGTATAAAATTGGAGCCTTCATCTGAAATAAACTGTTTTAACGGTTCAATTTCAACACTCTTTAATTTCACTTTTTGGTCTAATACCACATAAGACAGAATGGACCCGTTGGGATCAAGCAAATACACTTCAATACCAGGGTTTACTGCCATCATCGAATGCATAATCACTCCCAATGCTTCCTCGTTGACTTTTCCATCCTGAAAAGGATTGACTTCTTTGATCAGATATTCTGCCACACTTGCATTGAGTCGCTGCGTGGTTTCTTGAAAATATCGTTGGGCAGTGCTAGCCGTAATGTAAACATAAGAGAACCCCACGATCAATAAGATCAAAATAAAACTGAGCGATATTCTCCAAAATAGACTTTTCATAAACTGGTTTTAAAGGTCGTCATTGAATCGATACCCTACTCCCCAGGTGGTCAGAATATAAGTGGGGTTATTGGGATCTTGTTCGACTTTAGCCCGAAGGCGATTGATATGTGCATTTACCGTATGTTCGTAGCCACTGAAATCATAGCCCCAAATAAGCTCCAGCAATTCTCCTCTGGAGTAACTCCGCCCGGGATTACGCGCCATAAGTAATAACAGGTCAAATTCTTTTGGCGTCAGATCAAGGCGTTTTTGATCTAAAAGTACTTTTCGCTTTTTCTCATCAATTTCTAAGGAATTGTATCGCATTTGGGATACCTCCTTCTCAGCCAAAAGCGCAAATTGATCTTGCCTTCTCATGATTGCTTTGACCCGAGCTATAAACTCCCGGATTTTAAATGGCTTGGTGATGTAATCATCAGCTCCCGATTCAAGCCCCATCACTTTATCGATTTCCTCAGACTTTGCCGTGATCATCAAGATCGGCGTGTAATTATCCAATGCTCTCAAGCGCTGACAAATCGCAATCCCATCCATCTCCGGAAGCATTATATCCAAAATCAGTAAATCAAAGCTGTTTGAATTTGCTTCTTCAAAACCCAATCGCCCATTGTTTCTAATTTGAATTTGGTAACCTAGGTCTTTGAGGTGAATCTGAATCAACTCACTGATATTCTGGTCGTCTTCTACTATGAGTACTTTTTTCATTTCCAAGAATTTCAAGAATTTGAATGGGAAATTAATTTTTAATCATCACGAAACTATCACGATGGGAAAAATTCAAGAAATGTCCAGAACCTTAGCTCTTCAATTTTAGTGGATCAACCGAGTTATCGATTCCCGTAAATGAAATTTTTAATAAATCCGGTTGTAAGTACTTATTTGAAAATACCCTTTAAGGATATTCTATTTTGTCTATTAAGGAAAAAATCATGAGGCGAAAAATGGGTTTCCAACAAACTTTGAAAACTCCCGACTTTCTATTTGATTCTAATCTTTGCCTTTTTTACGATCATTTCAGCTTCAGCTATTTTCTCCTCCAGGATTGCCATATTCTTTTCCTTCCCTGGTTGGAAAAATTTCAAAGCATATTCAGAATGATAATGATGTGAATTCAAAAAATCTCTTGTTCCTTTTAGCCATTCCAACAAAGGAATTTCCTTGCCTAAAGCGCTTTCTTTTTCTTTTCTCAATAGCAACGTCTGATGATAGAACAAATCAGAACTAAGTTGGCTTAAATCTGCATCGCAAATAATAGATTCAAAAAGGTCTTTTGGATTCTGAGGAACTTTTGTAGCTAAAATTGCAGATTGAATCCGTCGGATTCTTTCCTTTGGAAGTCCTAGTTCCTGCAAACAACTTTGGGCTAAATCTGCACCTTGTTTTTCATGTCCCTCAGCTACACCATCCCAATACCCCACATCATGCAGCCAACCTGCATAAAAAAGATCTTCCAACTCCTGCTCAGGAAGATTGTAGTACTTTCCTAATACATTCACTTGATTTACAATATGCAGCGTATGATCCAAATTATGGTAACAAACCTCTGGCATTTGCATGTTTGCAAACATCTTCCTCATCCAGGATTCAAACTTTAATAATTGATTATCCACCGTTAAATCTCTATTTTATGATATCTAATATAAACAAATATTAGTTTTCATAGACACATGAACCATATTTCTATTCTTTCACTTTTTTCTTTTTTGCTTTTAAGCCAGTGTTATACCCAAAATGATAGGAACGATTCTTATACTTTTCCTAGTCATTATTCTTTACAAGAAATGAAAAGTATAGATCTTCCAACTAAACTGGAAGAAATCTCCGGACTGGAATGGATAAATGGGAATGAACTTTGGGCGATCGAAGATGAATCTTCTGTTATCTATTCGCTAAACCCAAAGACTGGCGAAATCATGAACGAACAGAAGTTTGCGAAAAATGCAGATATAGAGGACATCTTATATGATGATGGAAAAGCCTGGGTATTGCAAAGCAATGGAAACATCTTTCAAGTAGATAATCCCTTCACAGAATCCAGCAAATCAACTCTTCATGAGTTTACTGGAAAAGGAACGAATGATTTTGAATCAATCATAAAATCAAATAAAGAACCTGTATTATGGATATTTTGTAAGACCTGCCGAACCGATAAAAACTCCGATGTCTCCTCGGTTTTTGCCTTCGACTTAAGCACTAGGAAGTTTGAAAACGATGCAACAAAAATTTTGAAGAATGATCAATTAAAATCCATCCTCAAAGAAAAAGATGTTGAAAAAATCAGGTTGCAACCCTCTGCTATTGCCTTTCATCCAATAGAGCTACAATACTATCTTTTATCTTCCACCGATCATTGGCTGATGGTTTTGGATCAAGAGCTAGCTCCCAAGGAATTTTACAACTTAAATCCAACCATTTTCAAACAACCTGAAGGAATTACATTCAGTCCTGACGGAACACTTTTCATTTCTAATGAAGCCAGAGGTGGCCGGCCAACGCTACTTATTTTTCCATATAAGCCTTGAATAGTCACTTAAAGCAATCATATTACATTTTCTATAGGAATTCAAAAAACTAATGGAATTTAAGTAATCAACAGAAATATGATTCTTTTCTCATTTCAATCTCAGACTTTACAAGTTCTTATTGCTAAATCCATAACAAAATAGGTCTTTAAAAATAACTTAGTCAATTGTTTGGAGTTGGAGGCTTGAAGAGAAATTCTATATTTGCCGAGTTGAAAATTTATAAACCAATTCAATTTGCAATAAATTAATATGGAACAAGCGCTTATTTACATGGTCCCGGCTTTGGGAGTTTTAGGCCTCATTGTGATGGCAATAAAATCTTCTTGGGTAACAAAACAAGAAACAGGAGATAAAAACATGATGGAACTCGCCGGCTATATTGCCGATGGTGCCATGGCCTTCTTGAAAGCCGAATGGAAAGTTCTCTCCTATTTCGCTGTGATCGCTGTAATTCTTTTAGTTTGGTCAGGAATGTCGGTGGATACTTCCAGTCCAGTGATCGCCATTTCATTTATTATAGGCGCAGTCTTCTCAGCCTTTGCAGGCTACATAGGAATGAGAATCGCTACAAAGGCCAATGTAAGAACTACTCAGGCAGCTAGAACAAGCTTAAAACATGCGCTTAACGTTTCCTTCACGGGAGGATCTGTTATGGGACTAGGTGTTGCTGGTTTAGCAGTTTTGGGACTTGGCTCGTTATTCATCCTGTTTTACAATATGTATGTACAAAGCGTAGGCGCGGGAGTGAACGGAGTAGAAATGGAAAAAGCATTGGAAGTACTTGCTGGATTCTCCCTAGGTGCGGAATCAATTGCACTTTTTGCTAGAGTTGGTGGTGGTATTTATACTAAAGCTGCCGATGTTGGCGCTGATCTAGTGGGCAAAGTAGAGGCTGGAATTCCTGAAGATGATGTTAGAAACCCAGCTACTATTGCTGATAATGTGGGTGACAACGTAGGTGATGTAGCAGGAATGGGGGCAGATTTATTCGGCTCTTATGTAGCGACAATTTTGGCTACTATGGTACTGGGTCGAGAAATTGTTTCCGTGGATAATTTCGGAGGCATTGCTCCAATTTTACTCCCTATGGTATTGGCTGGTTTGGGAATCGTATTCTCTATCATGGGAATGTTCTTCGTAACCATAAAAAATGACCAAGGGGACGTTCAGCATGCCTTAAATATGGGAAATTGGTCCTCAATTGTATTTACAGGAATAGCCTCATTCTTTGTTGTACAGTACATGTTACCTGAAACTCTTTCTATCAGAGGATATGAATTCAGCAATATGGATGTATTCTATGCGATAATTCTTGGTCTAGTAGTGGGTACATTGATGAGTATCATCACAGAGTATTATACTGCTATGGGAAAACGCCCAGTAAAATCAATTATTCAGCAATCTGCAACAGGTCACGCGACCAATATTATTGCTGGCCTTGCGGTGGGCATGGAATCCACCGTTCTTCCTATCCTTGTATTAGCAGGAGGTATTATGGGGTCATATGCTTTTGCAGGTCTCTATGGTGTAGCGATTGCTGCGGCAGGGATGATGGCGACCACTGCCATGCAACTTGCGATTGATGCCTTTGGTCCAATTGCTGATAATGCGGGTGGTATAGCAGAGATGAGCCAACTACCTGAAGAGGTGAGACATAGAACTGATATTTTGGATGCCGTGGGAAATACTACCGCAGCATCAGGAAAAGGGTTTGCAATTGCTTCAGCAGCATTAACATCCTTAGCATTATTTGCTGCATTTGTGGGAGTAGCTGGAATAGATGCTATTGATATTTTCAAAGCGCCAGTTCTTGCCGCTTTATTTGTAGGCGGTATGATTCCTTATATTTTCTCATCATTAGCTATTGCAGCAGTGGGTCGAGCAGCGATGGACATGGTGAATGAAGT
This sequence comes from uncultured Algoriphagus sp., assembly GCA_965659625.1. Taxonomy (GTDB): domain Bacteria; phylum Bacteroidota; class Bacteroidia; order Cytophagales; family Cyclobacteriaceae; genus Algoriphagus. The sequence continues at coordinate 80,898 of CBFHWO010000005.1, forward strand.
GAGACGTCAGTTCAGAGAGATTCCAGGAATCATGGAATACAAAGCCAAGCCTGAGTACGAAAAATGTGTGGAGATTTCTACCAAAGCCTCTCTTCGCGAAATGTTACTTCCTGGTGCTATTGCGTTGATCACACCAATACTAGTAGGTTTTGGGTTTAAAGGTGTGTTTGAGCAAGTATCATCAGCTGAGATGTTGGGTGGGTTACTTGCAGGGGTAACTGTTTCAGGCGTATTGATGGGGATGTTCCAGTCCAATGCAGGTGGCGCTTGGGATAATGCCAAAAAATCATTTGAAAAAGGTGTGGAGATCGATGGTGAGATGTATTACAAAAAATCAGAACCACACAAAGCTTCTGTAACTGGAGATACTGTAGGTGATCCATTTAAAGATACTTCTGGTCCTTCTATGAATATCCTGATCAAATTGATGTCAATCGTAGCATTGGTGATTGCACCGCATATCAGTGAAGGCACTCACGGTTCTGAGATGGCTGAGAAAGTTGAAATCAAAAAAGAAATTAAATACGAAGATGGCAAAAAGGTAGTTACTGAAATTAAAAAAGTAACCAAATAACAGTCTTTACCATCCCTAAAAAAACCACTTCGATTTGAAGTGGTTTTTTTTTTACATCACTCAATAGCATCAAGTAAGCCAATAATCCCTTAATTTGATTCCTAAGTCTTCTATCAATTCGATGGGAGACTTTTTTTATTTATCTTTTGATAGAAATACCCCAACCTATGAAAAAGCTCCTGTTTGGACTTCTGGTAATTTTCAGTTCCTGCACTGTTCAAAAAATAAATAAATCCCTTACCAAATCGGAGATTCTTAGTCAGGGCCATATGGGCTTTATGCTATTGGATCCTGATCAAGACAAAGTGCTTGTAGATATCAACTCCGATAAATATTTCATTCCGGCCTCCAATACGAAATTATTTACATTTTACACTTCCTATTCCATCTTAGGCAATGAATTAGTCAATGGACTGAACTATCTCGAACGAGGGGATTCCTTGATTTTCTGGGGAACTGGCGACCCCGGTTTATTGCACCCTGATTTAAAAAATGAGGTAGCTTTAAACTTTTTGAAACAATCAGAAAAGGATTTGTATCTGTTGGATAATTTCAACCATGTGGATGCTTTCGGTCCAGGATGGTCTTGGGATTGGTATAATTACTACTACGCAACAGAACGTTCGGCATTGCCTATTTATGGAAATATCATCAGATTTCAGCAGGTAGAAAATGAAAGCAAATTTTCTGTAATTCCAGATAGGTTTAGTCCATTTTTAGCTGCCTCCAAAACTGAAACTTGGAGTGGATATCGATTTAGAAGAGATCGTTTTGAAAATCTTTTTAGCTATCAAACTGCGGATAAAATCGAGCTGACACCTTTTGAAACAGATATCCCATTTGTGACTTCTTCAGAATTTACAGCGGAGTTATTAACGGAAAAAATCGGTAAAAAAGTAACCCTAATTCAAAACGAGAATTATCTAAAGCTAGACCCAAGAAAACTTCAAACTACTCCTGCAGATAGCATTTATGCTCAAATGATGAAAATTAGCGATAATTTTTTGGCAGAACAGTTGATGCTTCTGGTTTCAGATCAATTAACGAATGAGTTAAGCACTTCCGATGCGATCGCTTATTCAAAAGAAAACTTACTTTCAGATTTACCTGATGAACCTATTTGGGTAGATGGATCAGGGCTTTCTGCCAAAAACATGTTTACTCCCCGGTCGATCATTGCTTTGCTCGGGAAAATCAGAGCGGAAGTCCCTTTAGAAAAAATCAAAGCTTATTTTCCTGCAGGGGGTGAATCCGGAACGATCAGAAACTGGTATAAAGCTGACCCCGGTCAACCACCATATATTTATGCCAAAACAGGAACGCTCAGCATGAGCAATGCCCTTAGCGGTTTCTTAATCACTAAAAGCGGAAAGATTTTACATTTTTCCTGTATTCTAAATAACTACGCTTTACCTTCTTCTGATTTAAAAAAGGAGTTAGAAAAGACCTTATATATGATTCATGATAAATATTAAGCCTTTTTGAAAAGAAATCTTGTAACATTTTGTCTACCACTACTATGAAACCATCAATCTATTTCACGCTATTTTTCTGCTTGATCTCAAATTTCCTTTTCGCCCAAACCTTCACGATGGAACAGGTGGGGAAATTCTCATTTCCTTCAGAATTGACGAGCTCACCAACAGGTAAGAAAATAGCCTGGGCAATGAATGAACAGGGAAAACGGAATGTGTATTTCGCAGAGGCCGCGGAGTTTACTCCAAAAAAGCTAACAACATTCAATGAAGATGATGGACAGGAAATAAGCAGCCTTCAATTTTCTCCGGACGGAAATTGGTTGGTTTTTGTAAGAGGTGGAGATCATGGTGGAGGAAATGCATCCTCCACAGTCAATGCTCAAAATTTACCAATTCTCCCAAAAGTAGAAATCTGGAAAATCAACTTACAAAGCGGGAAAGTTGAAACGATTGTGGAAGGGGATAATCCTTCCATTGGTAAAGAACATCAACTTTTATACCTCAAAGGTGGTCAGGTTTGGACGGCTGATCTGGAAAGCTCAGAAAAGCCAAAGCAGTTATTCGAAATCAAAGGGAATGTGAATGAAATGGAATATTCTCCTAATGGGCAAAAATTGGCATTTGTAGTCAATAGAGGAACCCATTCATTGATTGGGATTTATGAAAACACCAACTCTCCAATTCAATGGATTTCACCTTCTTTTCATCGTGATTCTAATATCGCTTGGTCTCCTGATGGAAGCAAAATCGCTTTTATTAGAAGACCCGGAGGAAGCGGAGCTGCTCTACCAGTCCTTGAGCCTAGGCATAGCGCATGGGAAATACACCTAGCTTCCTTAAGTTCCGACGGCAGTGAAAAGTTATGGGAGGCCCCGAAAACCTTGGCTGGATCTTATACCTATCCTTTCTTCGATTTTTCAGGGAATGACCACCTCGCCTATCTTTCTTATGAAGACGGATGGCAACATCTTTATTCCTTAGACATCAACTCAAAAGCTACCAAACTTTTGACTCCAGGCAATTACATGGTGGAGCAAATCAAGCAAAGTCCGGATGGTGGGAAGCTTACATTTTCTGCGAATACCGGAACTGAGCCAGAGGATTTGGACAGAAGACATATCGGAACAATAGAGATCGCAAGTGGAAAACTTTCATGGGAAACTTCCGGGGAAGGAATTGAAGCTTATCCAGTTTGGATCGGAAATGAAAATCTTGCCTTCTTCAGTGCCACGGCACAACGCTCTCATTTGGTGGCGGTGAAAGAGGGAAGCAACACCAAATTATTGGGAGAGTCATTGATTCCTTCAGACTTTCCTCAAAGTCAATTGGTCACTCCAAAACAAATAAAATTCACTGCACCGGACGGCACTACTGTTTATGGCCAACTCTTCGAAAAAGAAGGAGGTCCTTCCAAAAAACCAGCAGTGGTTTTTGTACATGGTGGGCCACAAAGGCAGATGTTACTTGGATGGAGCTACATGGATTATTATTCTAACACCTACTCTATCAATCAATATTTGGCCAACTTAGGCTTTGTCGTGCTTTCTGTAAATTATAGACTTGGGATTGGTTATGGATATGAATTTCATAAACCAGCAGGAGCCTATTATCAAGGTGCTGTCGAATATCAGGACGTAAAAGCTGCTGGAGAATACTTGGCGGATTTACCTCAGGTAGATGCTGATAAGATTGGGATTTACGGAGGATCCTATGGAGGTTATCTTACCTCTTTGGCTTTGGCTAGAGACTCGGAATTATTTAAAGTAGGCGTCGATATTCATGGCGTTCATGATATGGATGGAAGGTATGATTTGACAGCAACTTACGAGCAGCCATCGGATATTGAAAAAGCAAGGAAAATAGCTTGGGAATCCTCTCCTATGCCAGATCTAAGTACTTGGACTTCTCCAGTTTTATTTATCCATGCAGATGATGATCGAAACGTTGCAGTAAGCCAAACGGTGGATTTGATCAGAAGATTTGAGGAAATGGGAAAACCTTACGAATCAATCATGATTCCTGGTGACACGCACCACTGGATGAAATGGTCTAATATGATTAAAGTTGATCAAGCAACAGCCGATTTTCTACAAAAGCATTTGATGAATTGAATGAGACTTTCAGGAATACATCATATTGCAATTATCTGCTCTGATTACGACAGGTCAAAAAAATTCTATACCAAGGTTTTGGGACTTCAAGTGGTCCAAGAAATTTATAGAAAAGAAAGAGATTCTTATAAACTGGATTTAGCCCTGAACGGCAAATATATTGTAGAACTTTTTTCATTTCCCAATCCCCCGAAAAGAACTTCTAGACCAGAAGCCACTGGACTAAGACATTTGGCTTTTTCGGTCACCGATTTAGATGCTTGTGTTTCCGAATTAACAGACTATCAGGTGGAATCTGAACCCATCAGAATTGATGAATTCACAGGCAAGCGGTTTACGTTTATCGCGGATCCGGATGATTTACCGATTGAGTTTTACGAAGTATAAAAAAAAGCCCGAAAAAAATTCCGGGCTTTTTATTCTTTTGCTAATCCTTAAGAAGGATTTTGCTCCATTAAATCATTGGCATTCAACTCATCTCTCGGGATTCTGAACTGCCAGTTGTTGGTACCTGCAGGCTCAGTGAATTTAGAGTTGATAACTGATGATACGTGGTTTGCACCTGTTCTATCCAATGGAAGGTTTAAACGCTTCAAATCATACCATCTGAAACCCTCACCCCATAATTCAATTCTTCTCTGAACCATGATTTCATCAACCAAAGCAGTTCCTGTATTGGAAGAAAGAGTATATCCTGAATCTCTTGCAGACACCAAGTCAAAAAGAACTTGCGCAGCTTGAGAATCATTTCCAGATCTTGCCAAAGCCTCCGCTTCATTTAAATACATTTCTGCCGCTCTCATGTAAGGAACATCCCCTACAGAAGAGGCATTTCCTTGGGCAAGAAACTTACGGTTCATGTAATCAATCTTCGCAAAACTACTTAAGGTCAGTTCGTCGATAAATGGATCTCTTAAATCAGGATCAGAAGCATTAGGATCCCAAAGACCTTTTCTTGCATCTGTTTCAGGAATCATATCATATAGCAAGCTATTGATCGCCTTAGGATTATTTCTAATGTTCGTTGAACTGAAGTTCAAAGACATGTAAGCAAAGAAAGATGCAAAGAACGTCTGCTGATCATCCACCTGACGGCTACCCCAAATCCACTCTGGGTTATCGACGTTATTGAACCCATCGTAAAGCTGGGTAGTAGACATCAAATCAAATCCTTCTCTTGCTTCTCTTGCCATCTGTGCAGCGACACTGTAGTTTTCCTGAACCATTGCTATTCTAGCTTTGATCCCTTTTGCTACATTGATATTCAAGTGAGACTTTGCATTTCTGCTAGTAGTCAATAATGCAATAGCAGCATCAATATCTGAATTCACTTGAGCATAAACCTCTGAAATAGAATTTCTTGCTCCTCCTTCAGTAATTGGCTCAGTGACGATAGGTACACCCATTCCAGAGTTATCTCCACTTGCATCGTAACGCTGTGAAAAAAGCTGTACCAAATTGAAATGAGCCCATGCTCTGTATGCCAATGCCTGGCCTTTGATCTCATCCTTTTCAGCTTGAGGACCATCTGCATCATCAATATTTGCAATGATCATGTTGGCATTTCCTATCACTTTGTAATAGAATCTCCAAACAAAGCGAACATCACCACTAGCTTCATTGACATGATTCAACCATCTTGTAATTGAAACGAACCATCCGTTTCCAGTGGTAGTCATCACCACGTCTTCCGCCATTACTTCGCGCATAATCATCACACTGCCTTCAGCAGGTTGACCTTGGCTATCAAAACGGATAAACATCATTCTATGAATACCATTCAAGGCAGTCATTGCATTTTGAGTGGTTGTAAAAACCGCCTCCTCAGATACTGCATCCGTAGGGAGCGTATCCAAATAATCATCAGCACAACTAGTAGTTATTAATAGTGCGCCTGCGATAAATAGTTTACTTAATATATTTTTCATCGTCATTTTCAATTACAGGTTCACATTAACACCCAGCGTAAATGTTCTTGCTGGAGTGAAAGTATTTGAAGTAGTTCCGCCAAATGTTCCTGAAACATACATTCCACTTCTAGAAGATAACCAGCCTAGGTTTTCACCAGCTAGGTAAACAGTCGCACCTTTCATTTTTACTTTCTCAAGTATCGTTCTTGGGAAAGTGTAGGATAAGTTAATCGATCTCAGATTTAGATACGAAGCAGAAGTCAACCAGCGATCTGAAGCTACGTTGGTATTAGCGGCTCCGGTAACATCCATTTTTGGAACATCCGTTACGTCTCCTGGCTGCTGCCATCTGCTCAAGATATCAGTATGCAAAGCTCCTCCATCAGGATCAGCTGACATCAGACCTGCATATATACCATCATAAATATCTCCTCCTACAGCAAAACTCATCAATACATTTAATGAGAAGCCTTTATAAGTGAAAGTATTAGTGATACCTCCGAAGAAGTCAGGAATAGCATTTCCTGCAAAATGGAATCTTGCATTTCCAAAGTCAGTAGTCAAGGTATCTGCTCCAACGATTTGGATATCTTCGTCTGCTGCATCATACTCATCCGCTCTGAATAGACCTTCACCAGTTTCTGCATCTACGCCAACCCAGTCTCTCAACCAGAAATCATAAATTGATCTACCTACTTCATATTTTTTAGTGCCGTCAATCTGCTCTTCGAATGGTAGCTCTTTGAATTCATTCTTGAAGGTAGAAACATTCAATCCTACATTCCATTTGAAGTCACCTGATCTTACCACATCCCCAGCAATACTGAATTCTATACCTGTATTAGCCATAGTACCGATGTTCTGGAACTTTGAAGAAAGACCAGTAGTCAAAGAAAGAGGAACTTCAAAAAGCAAGTTCTGAGACTCTCTATTGAAATATTCAAGAGTACCTGAGAATCTGTTTGCAAAAGCAAAGTCAACACCGATATCAAACGTATTATTAGATTCCCACTGAAGGTCTCTAGCTGCCAAAGAAGCCTGAAGAATACCTGGCTCTGAAGCATTGTTGAAACCTAAGTCATATAATGCTTGCCATGGATAATATCCTCCAACGTTGTTGTTACCAACTTCACCATAAGAAGCTCTCAATTTCAACAATTGGATAAATGCTGAATTAAAGAAGTTTTCTCTGTCAATAGTCCAAGCAGCACCTACTGAATAGAAAGTACCCCATCTTACGTCTTCGAAGAATCTTGATGAACCATCAGTTCTCCAAGAAGCAGAGAAAGAATACTTATCATCATACACATAGTTAAGTCTAGAGAAGTAAGACTCAATTCTATCTCTGTCCAATCTACCAGAAGCTGTATTGATAGTTACAAAGTTGTCTGGCTCAATATTACCAGCAAGGATTTGATCTTGCTTAGAGATAAACTGACGATTTCTCTGGAAATCATAATTCTCGTGACCAAACAATGCTTCCACAAAGTGCTTGTCTCTGAAAGTATTTGAATAAGAAAGCAATTGGTTAAAAGTCAAAGAGTTAGTTCTAATGTTTTCTCTTCTTGTTCTACCTGCTGGAGCTCCATCACCTACGATTTGGTTATCATACCCAATATCAAGAAGGGATGTCATATCAGTTGAGATATTTGTTCTGAAGTTGAAATTCTTCAAGAAAGTAGCCTCCACGTAAGCTCTTGCAGAAATCACATCGCTGTCAAATCGGTCAATATTCAAGTTAGTTTCTTGAACAACATGACGACCTGGGAAGGCACCTGGACCTCTTCTTGGAAGACCCAACTGTACTAAGTCACCTGTATCGTAAATTTTATTCCCGAATTCATCCAAGATAAATCCACCAGTATTCATGTTTTGAGCGTAAACTGGATAGATTGGACCCATTGCTCTTGCAGTGAAGAAAGGATTAACAAAACTATTGCTACCACCAGATCTAGCATTATTACCTTCACTCATAGTGGCAGAAAGGTTAATACCAGTTTTCATCCACTTTGTAGGAGCAGTATTCACATTCAAACGACCAGTGAATCTTTCGATATCAGACTTGATTACGAATCCTTTTTCATTCAAATAGTTGAAGGAAGTATAGAAATCAGTCTTATCAGATCCACCTGAATACGTCATATTGTATTCTTTACGGTCACCCATTCTCTCTAACTCATCGAACCAATCCAGGCCTTGGAAGTTATTTACAGCATTTGAGTTTAATCTACCATCTGTACCTACAATTTGATCATCAGGGACATTATAGATATTGTAACCCAATATTTCTGTCAAATTTTCAGATGCATAAAGTGCTGCATCCGCTGCAGTTTCTCCAGAACCCAATTGACTGTTTTTAAGCGATTCCCAAACTACAGGGTAATATTGGGCTGCGCCAATGCGGTCATACTCAGGTAAAGCTCTGCCAGAAAAACCTTGCTGAACTCTCAAATTGAAAGTAGGCTGGTTTTTCTTTCCAGTTTTTGTGGTGATCATAATAACACCATTGGCAGCTCTAGATCCATAAAGAGCAGATGAAGAAGCATCCTTCAAAATGGTCATGTCTGCAATATCCTCAGGGTTAAGGTTAGACAGATCTCCATCATAAGGAACACCATCTACTACATAAAGAGGAGCTGAAGATGAGTTTACAGAACCCACACCTCTGATTCGTACAGCTGGCGTAGAACCCGGCTGGCCTGAAGCAGACGTTGTAATAACACCAGGTGCTTGACCTTCGATGGCGTTTACCACGTTGTTAATCGGTCTGTTTGCAATTTTGTCTGCTTTCAAAGCGACTGCAGAACCGGTAAAATTACCTTTGTCGACAGTACCACCATAAGCAGTAATTACAACCTCCTCCAGGTTTTGTGCATCTGGATTTAAGGTTACGTCAATTGTGCTTCTGTTCCCAATTGTCTCTTCTTTGGACAAATACCCAATATAACTAAATACTAGGGTAGTTGCTCCTTCAGGAACTTGTAAAACATAATTACCGTCAAGATCGGTCACCACACCAATTGTGGTTCCTTTTACTAAAATGTTGACTCCAATGAGTCCTTCTGGCTCTTCGGGGGAAACCACCCTTCCAGACACTGTGCGAGTTTGCGCAAATGCCGAAACAGTAATCAACAATCCGAAGAGTAAGCTTAGTAATGCTTTTCTCATAAATTTGTTGGTTAGTTAAAATTATTTTAACAGTTAATATACATTATGTTAAATGTTAAAATTAATTAAACAATAACAGGTCGAGCATTTAATTAACCAAATAATAACCATACAAATGATGGGAAATTTATAAAAACGGTCAAAAAACAGTTTAAAATGAATGGTATTCGTTTTCAGACAAAATCCAAAACTGTCTGTTTTTGAGACACTTATCTCAAAAACGGTCAAATTTGAACTATTTAAAGAGCGTTAACACAAAAATAATAAGGGATATTATTTTTTTTAAATTAGAATTATAAATCTTTATTTTAAGTAAACCTATTATTTAGTTTAATGTCTATACAAGCAATGATAAACAATAGCATTATTCATTTAATATGATATTTTATATTATATTTTTATTTAATTTTAATATAAAACATAATGATTTTTAAAAATGACAGAATTAAAAACAAGGCCAACAAACAATTCAGTTATTGATTTTTTAAACACGATAGAAAATTTAGATCGGAAGAATGATGGGCTTAAACTTCTCAAAATCTTCAGTGAAGAAACAGATGAAACTCCAGAATTATGGGGGCCAAGCATTGTTGGCTTTGGAAGATTTCAATACAAGTACAAATCCGGAAGAGAAGAAATTTGGTTTCCAGTTGGATTTTCTCCGAGAAAGCAGGCCTTAAGCCTTTATTTGATGGAAAATTTTTCCGAATTTGAGGAATACCTACCAGCCCTTGGAAAACACAAAATTTCCAAAGGATGTTTATATATTAAAAGATTAATTGACATTGATGAATCTGTGCTCAGACAAATGATTCGGAAATGTTATACTGACATCATGGAAAAAGACAAAACCTAATCAAGCATGTTACACATACTTAACGGCGACTCATTAGCTGGCAAATTTCCGAACAGTATCCATGGCGAAAGGGCAATTGTAAGAGAGGCTCTAGCTGATGGACCCGTAAAAGCCAATTCCCTTGAAGAGTTATGGGTTATTAGAGACAAATTTCTAACAACAACTTATGGATCGGTTAAAGAAGGAGAATATTTCGAAAAAGTTGTTCCTGAATTTGAGATGATTCTTACGACCTCTCACGACACAAAGGTTTATTGCTGGTTTGAAAAAGACCTTTTTTGTCAGATAAATTTTTGGTTTGTCATGCATCTTTTGAAAAAGCATCAAGGAGAAATTTATTTGGTGTTACCAGAAAAAGCAGATTTAAGATTGGGCTTTGCAGAACTAAATGAAAGAGAATTGGAAGACCATTTTAGAAATGCACGATTGCTGACCAAAAACGAAAGAGAAATTCTCGGAAATCTTTGGACTATGTATCAGCTTAACCACATAGATGAAGCGCTGACACTTTCGACGCAAACTTCCTATGAACTCCCATTTTTACCCGATGCCGTGAAAGCTTGGAAAGACGCTATCCCCCATGGTGACTATCCAGGAAGGCCGAAAGCAACTTTGATTGAGATCCTGAAGGAGTTCAAAACAGAAGAGTATAGAAAAATATTTATAGAATTCCTTAATCGAGCTCCGATTTATGGATTTGGGGATCTTCAGGTAAAACGCCTACTGGAAGAAATAAAAAAAGAAGCTGAATAGTCAGCTTCTTTTAGCTAGTTATAATTCTGATACAAATTATCTTGTTCATCTTTCTCATTGGAATAAATCATGCTGATTTTATAAATCAATCCTTGATTTTCCTGAATTAGACTTACGAATTCTTCCTCTTTGCTCATTTACTTGGTTTTACTCATTAGTCTCCATTGCAATGAAAAAATTACAGATTTGAAGATTTATTTTTAAAAATAATTCGTCCCGGCACTTCTATTTTGAGGCATTCCCTTGGCCAATTCTGTCTTCTAAGTTACCAAATGCTTATTTTTGAATATGCAATGGACCACAAGTTTTGATATCCCAGTACATCCAAAACCAATATCTCATACCGATAAGATCTTAAGCTTAGGCTCTTGCTTTGCTGAGAATATGGGGAAAAGAATGCAAGAATCTAAAATGGATAACTTGATAAATCCTTTTGGAACTCTTTTTCACCCGATACCTATTTGCCAATTATTGGAATCTGCTCTTCAAGATGAATACCTTCCAGAAGATATGTTTTTGGAAAGAGATGGCATGCATTTTCATTATTGGGCCCATTCTCAGGTAATGGGCTACTCTTTTGAAGAACTTCGCGGAAAACTTACGGGTGAGCGATTTCTAATGAAAGAATTCCTTTTAAAGAGTAATTACCTGATTTTAACATTTGGAACAGCATGGCTTTATGAGTTATCTGACACCTCCAAACCTGTAGCCAATTGCCACAAACAGCCCAGTAAATTATTCAATAAAAGACTGACTGAATATTCGGAAATGTCGAATTACCTGAAAAAGATTTTTTCTTTGCTAAATGAATTAAATCCAAACTTGGAAATCATCCTTACTGTAAGTCCGGTGCGGCATATCAAGGATGGAGTCCCTGAAAACCAATTAAGTAAAAGTCTCCTTCGTGTGCTTTGTGGGGAGTTTGAAAGTCAGTTTGAGCACATTCATTATTTTCCATCTTATGAAATCATGGTGGATGAATTACGGGATTATAGATTTTATAAACCAGACTTAATCCACCCTACCGATCAGGCAGAGGAATATATCTGGGAAAAATGGAAAACCTCACTCTTCACAAAAGAAAGTCAAAGCCTGATGGATCAAATAAAAAGTGTGACGCTTGATTTGGCACATAGACCCTTAAATCCGAAAAGCGAAACGCATCAGAAATTCCTCAGAAACTTAAAGGAAAAACTGGAACGATTAGACACTCAATTTGATTTTTCAAGTGAACTGGAAAAAGTAAACACGGAACTTTCGAATTTTTAAAAACAGACAAATGAGTCAAACTTCAAATCGCCTAATCGAAAGCCAAAGCCCCTATTTGCTCCAGCATGCACACAATCCAGTGGATTGGTATCCTTGGGGCCCAGAGGCTTTGAAAAGAGCAGAAATTGAAAACAAACCGATGTTAGTTTCCATTGGTTACTCAGCTTGCCATTGGTGCCATGTGATGGAAAGGGAAAGTTTTGAGGATCAAACCACGGCAGATCTGATGAATGAAAATTTCATCTGCATTAAGATTGATCGTGAAGAAAGACCAGACATCGACAACATCTACATGGATGCTGTTCAGTCCATGGGATTACAGGGAGGCTGGCCGTTGAATGTGTTTTTGATGCCAAATCAAAAGCCTTTTTATGGAGGGACTTATTTTCCAAACATGCAATGGAAGAATCTTTTGGCAAACATCGCTGATGCATTTGCAAAACATGAGGACCAGTTAGCCGAAAGTGCAGCTAGTTTTGGCATCAGTATTTCCAGAAAGGAAACTGAAAAGTATGGCATTCATTCCGGTGAGGCAGATTTGGATCCTGATGATCTCGCAGAGGCAATCAGCAAACTAAGCAGTCAATTTGATTCGGAATGGGGTGGCATGAACAGGATACCAAAATTCCCCATGCCCGCGATTTGGGATTTTATTCTTGATTATGCGATTTTAAGCAAAAGTCAAACACTCATCGATAAAGCCCTTTTCACTCTTCGCAAAATCGCCATGGGGGGAATTTACGATCAGATCAGAGGGGGATTTGCAAGATATTCTGTCGATGGAGAATGGTTTGCTCCGCACTTCGAAAAGATGCTTTATGATAACGGGCAACTTTTGGAACTTTACTCCAAGGCTTTTCAAGTAAGCAAAGACCATTTTTTTCAAGAAAAAATTACAGAAACCATTGGATGGCTTCAGGATGAGATGCTTCAGGAAGAAGGAGGTTTTCATTCTGCTCAAGACGCCGACAGTGAAGGGGTTGAAGGTAAATTTTATACGTGGACGTTCGCAGAACTCGAAAAAATCATTCCAAACGAAATCTCATGGTTTGCGGAATTGTATAACCTGAAGTCCAATGGAAATTGGGAAGAAGGAGTCAACATTCTGTTTCAGACAAAAAACTATAGCGAAGTGGCCAAAAGCCATGGAATGACTGAAACTGAATTGATTATTAAACTCAATGAAGTCAAAACCAAACTTCTTGAAGTAAGAAACCAGCGGATCTTCCCAGGAAAAGACGATAAAATACTGAGTGGATGGAATGGTTTAATGGCTTCAGGATTGATCCAAGCCTATTTTGCAACTGGAAATAAAACCGCATTGGAACTAGCCATTTCCAACCGGAAGTTCATCGAGGACAAAATGATGGAATCAGGAAAACTTTTCCGTTCCTATAAAAACAATCAGGCCTATACCCCGGCTTTCCTGGAAGATTATGCTTCCATTATCAAAACAGACTTGTTGCTTTTTGAAGCTACTTCAAATCCCGATTATTTGAATTCTGCAGAAAAGCTGACCAAAATCTGTATTGAGGAGTTTTTTGACGAAAGCGACGGTTTTTTCTTTTTCAATAATCCATCATCAGAGAAACTGATTGCAAATAAAAAGGAGCTTTTTGACAATGTCATTCCCGCTTCCAACTCTATCATGGCTAGAAATCTCCATCAACTTTCGCTTTTCACTTATGATGAATCCTATGATTCAATTGCGAAAAAGATGCTTGGAGGCATGAAGGATTTGATCCTAAAAGACCCGGGATTTCTTTGTAATTGGGCCAATTTATATCTAGAAAACCTGGTTCCGACTGCAGAAATATCCATAGTCGGGAAAGGAGCAAAAACACTTGCCCACCAGTTCAAATCACCCTACTTACCTAATATCATCGTAGCTTTTTCTGAGGAATTGACAGAAGCTGCCGCGATACTTCAAGGCAAAACTCCTGATTCCGATGGAAATGCCTTAATTTATGTTTGCTTTAATCATGCCTGTCAGAAACCTGTCAGTACCTTAGAAGAAGCAATTTCTCAACTTCCTTATTTAGCCTGATTCATTGGAAAGTTTGTTTGGTAATCAAGATTTATTCCCTGAAGAAGGAAGCAATTCTTTTGCGGATATCATCCTGCCGGTGCCGATACCGCGCATGTTCACGTATCGTATTCCAAACAGTTTAGGTTCTCAAGTTCAGATTGGAGCTAGAGTCATTGTCCAATTTGGGAGAAAAAAAGTATTGACGGGAATCATAGGCAAAGTTCACAATAAGCCTCCTCAGGCATACGATGCCAAACCTATCCTAGATATTTTGGATGATCAACCCACAGTCAATCCGTTACAAATTCGATTTTGGGTTTGGATGGCCGACTATTATTGCTGCCATATCGGAGAAGTGATGCTCGCGGCTTTGCCTTCGGGCCTTCGACTTAGCAGTGAGAGTAAAGTACAGATCAACCCTAATTTCGTCGCGGAGGAAAGTCAATATCCACTTGATGACAGGGAGAAGAAGATTTTAGAAGCATTAGAAAACTCACCGGAACTCAGCTATGAGGACTGCGAAAAGATTTTAGGGATTAAAACAATTCACCCGATTCTGAAAAGTTTGGTCATCAAAGAAGCTATTTTGATTTTTGAGCGAGTTCAAGATAAATATGCTCCCAAAGTCCAAACAAGAATCAAGTTAAAGACAGAGATTGCACAGGACAAGAAAGCGCTGGAGGCTGTTTTTCAAGAGTTATCCGGGAAAGCTAAACAAGAATCTATTCTCCTGAAATACCTGAGAGATGTCCCTGTCTTCAACAATCCGCTATTGAATGAAAAGGGAATAGACAAAGCATCATTATTGGAGGAAGGCGACTCAGAAAGTTCTTTAAAAACCTTGATTAAAAATGGCGTTTTTGAGTCATTCCGCCAGGTTATCAACCGGATTGATGAGACTGAAATTACTGCAGGTGAATTAATTCTCTCTGAAAAACAAGAAGCGGCAGTTTCTGAGATCAAAACTCATTTCGAATCCAAGCAGACCGTTCTTCTGCATGGAATTACAGGAAGTGGCAAAACGGAGATTTATATTCAGATGATCAAGGAAGTGCTGGAATCAGGTTCGCAAGTGCTGATGTTACTTCCAGAAATCGCTTTGACCACTCAGATTGTGGCAAGATTAAAGCAAGTTTTTGGTGGTCAAATGGGCGTTTATCATTCCAAATACTCTGATAACGAACGGGTTGAAGTCTGGAATGGCGTCATCTCGGGAAGATTTCCCTTTGTAATTGGCGTTCGTTCATCCATCTTTTTACCTTTTGATAGCCTGGGGATGATCATCGTGGATGAGGAGCATGAATCAAGCTACAAGCAGTTTGATCCAGCGCCTAGATTTCAGGCGCGTGATTCGGCGATTATGCTCTCCTATTTCCATCAGGCAAAAACCTTGTTAGGTTCTGCAACTCCTTCTTTCGAATCTTATTTCAATGCGACTGAAGCTGATAAATATGGATTGGTGGAGCTTCCTGAGCGCTATGGGAATTCGAATCTTCCCGAATTTCATTTGGCTGATCTAAGTGCCGACAAAAGAAAAAATCTACTCAAAGTCGATACTACGCGAATGATGCGGGAGAAAATCCAAGATGCTTTGGGCAAGCAGGAACAGGTTCTCATTTTTCAAAACCGTCGTGGCTATTCACCATATATTCAGTGTGAGGATTGCGGATGGACCGGTCAATGTATCCAATGCGATGTAAGCCTGACATATCATCAATTTGCTGAGGAAATGAGATGTCACTATTGCGGATACAAAGAAAAAGTCCCTTCCTCTTGTCCGGCATGTGGCAGTGGACAATTGTCGACCATGGGAATGGGAACAGAACGAATCGAGGAATCCTTGAGTTTGCTTTTCCCGGAAGCCCGAATCGGAAGAATGGACCTGGATACGACCCGAAGTAAATATGGCTATCAAAAACTGCTGGATGAATTTGGGGCCAAACATATTGATATTTTGGTGGGAACCCAGATGATCACCAAAGGACTGGACTTCGGAAATGTAACGGTCGTCGGGGTTTGGGATGGAGACAGGATTTTAAACTTTCCTGATTTCAGGTCCGGAGAAAGAGCCTACCAGCAAATAACTCAGGTAGCTGGAAGGGCAGGCCGAAGAGAAGCAAAGGGAAACGTTATAATTCAAACTAGGAAACCTGATGAAGCAATTTACAATCAGGTAATCAAAGGCGATTATTTTGAGTTTTATAAGCAGGAAATGTATGAACGAAAGAAGTTTTACTATCCTCCTTTTGTGAAACTAATCAAAATCACTACTCGCCACTCTGATTATAGGACAGCTGAGAAAGCTGCTTTGGCTTTGCATCAACACATGGCAGGAATCGCCGTCAAGAAAATCGTTTTAGGTCCTGAGAAGGCAATTATTGGGAGGATCAAAAATCAGTATCAATTTGAAAGCTTGATCAAGCTCGAGAGATCAGGGACTACTCAGACTGATTTTAAAAATCATCTGGCAATCATTCAGGAAACCATCACCGCCAATCCGGAATTTCGCTCAGTCAGATTCATAGTGGATGTAGATCCGAACTAGTATCAAAAACTCGTGGCGTTTCTGATTTCTTTGCTTTCTTTTTTGATAAAACTGAGCACGTCATCATACCCCTGACTTCCTGTCCATAGGAATTGAGTGATCATAGGAATATGCTTTTTATGAGGATAAAATTCGTACTCAATCTCTACATCTTGCTCTTCTGCTACTTCTAGAAAACGATCTATGCTTCCCGATATGCTCGGATAAGTCCTTTCACCTTCTAAAATCATCAGAGGGATCTTTTGCCCTTCTAAAAAATTGATCGGAGAATACTCCTCCCAAACTGCCGGGTCTTCAGTAAATGTCTTGATATATTTTTTCCCCTCTCTTGGATAATCACTCAAAAACCAATGCATATCCAAACCAGCCGGATCGATCAGAATTCCCCCTTTGATCGGATTGACAGATTCCAACTCCTCAAAATATTCATTGTTTGTCGCTAAGACTGCTGCCAAATGTGCACCAGCAGAATGCCCTGAAATAAATATCTGATCAGAATCTCCCCCATAGTTTTCGATGTTGTTTTTTGTCCAAAGCACTGCCTGAGCAGCAATTTTTACCATGTCATCCACTTGATATTCGGGTGAAAGTGGATAATCGGCAATCACTGTCACCACTTCCCTCCTTGCCATTCTACTTCCCAAGAAATCATAAATTTCTTTCTTCCCACTATTCCAACTCCCACCATATAAGAAAATCAAGACGGGAAGGTCTTTGGATTTCTTCGGAGAAAACACGTTTAAGCTTTCTTTTGGAAGTGCCGCCTCCAGGCTTGAATTGGTAAATTCCAAATCCTTATACCGATGGATTCCTTTGAAGGCACATGAGTTGAAAAACAAAAAAAATGCAAGCAATGGAATAGCGCTTGAGAAAAATCGATTCATAGAAGATTAGTAAGCAAAACGGAATTGAAACTAAATTAAGTTATTCTTTTCAATTACGAATAAAAAATTAATGTAGATCAATAAAACTGGACTTCTCACTTAATTGTCCTTATTTTCAATAATTCAATTGCTCTTTTCACTCAAAGATCATCTATGAAAAATAATTCCTTTGAGTACCCAACCAAATTACACCAAGTTGGCCTTTCACTCTTTTTTCTCTGCCTCTTTGCTTGTGGCAGTTCTGATGTAGACAAAATCACACCTGAAAGAAAAGCTATTACGGAATCGGTTTATGCATCAGGTAATATCAAGGCAGTCGATCAGTACGAAGCCTTTACCAATGCCAGCGGGCCCATTCAGGAGATTTTTGTGCAGGAGGGAGATTCTGTTTCTATTGGCACTCCCCTATTGGCTGTATTCAGCGAAAGGGAGAAGTTGAGCCGGGAAAATGCGGAAATCGCCAAAGCCTATGCAGACCAGCAGGCAAATCAGTCGAAACTCCGGGATCTTCAGCTCAGCATCGATCTGGCCAAAAGCAAGATGCAAAATGATTCGCTCCTCTACCTGCGTCAAAAGAATCTGCATGAGCAAAATATAGGTACTGACGTAGAGTTTGAGCAGAAACGCCTAGCCTGGGAAAATGCGAAGACCGCCTATGAATCCTTGGTAATCCGATACAATGATCTGAAAAGAGAGATTGAATTTAATGCTAAGAGTGCTACCAAAAACTTAGCAATAAGCCGGGTACTGGAAAGCGATTATGTGTTAAAAAGCAAAATCAACGGAAAGGTGTATGCAATCTTGAAAGAAAAAGGGGAAATGGTCACTCCCCAAGTAACATTGGCAGTTTTGGGAAGTGCCAATGATTTCCTTCTCGAACTCCAAGTAGATGAATATGACATAGCCAAAGTGAAAGTGGGCCAGAAAGTTTCAGTTTCGATGGATAGTTACAAAGGAGAGGTTTTTGAAGCAGTCGTGACCAAGGTATATCCGATTATGGATACTCAATCAAAAAGCTTTACCGTAGAAGCAAAGTTTACCAAGACTCCTCCTCGACTCTATCCTAATTTAAGTCTGGAAGCTAATATTATCACTGAAGTGAAAGAAAATACATTAGTGATCCCGAGAGGCTATTTGATTGCTGATTCTTTGGTAGTGAATGAGAATGAGGACACCTTGAAAGTACAGGTAGGTATTAGAAATTATCAATTCGCCGAAATTCTAGAAGGCCTTGATGCCTCCACAGTTTTGATCAAGCCATCGCTATGAAGTGGAGTTTAATAATTGAAATCTCACGGGCATTGATGACTGCCAGGCTGAAACAAACCTTGGTGGCGGCAGTCGGTGTGACTTTCAGCATCACCATGTTTGTGACTTTGCTGGGCTTTATGAATGGGTTGAATTCCATGCTGGATGGACTGGTATTAAACAGAACTCCCCATATTCGATTTTATAATGAAATCAAACCAAATCCAGATCAGCCGATTGATTTAAGCGAGGATTTTTCAAATTCTCTGAATTTCATCCGGTCGATCAAACCAAGTACAAGCCGGCTTTCCATTCATAATAATGAGTCCATCATACAAACCCTGGAAGCAGACAGTCGGGTCAAAGGCTTAAGTCCCAAAATTTCCGCCCAAGTGTTCTTCAATGTGGGAACCATAGACATCACTGGAGTGGTGAATGGGATCGATGTCGATAAAGAAGCAGCACTTTTTTCCTTTCGGGATTATATCACCGCTGGAAATTATGAGGAAATAAAACAGACCAACAGCATTATTTTGGGAAAAGGTGCTGCTGATCGAATGCTCGCAGATATTGGAGATGTGATCCAGGCCACTTCCGCCAGAGGCAATACCATCCAGCTGAAAGTAGTGGGATATTATGAATCAGGATTAGCTGACTATGACAATGTCAATAGTTTTGCCTCGATCACCACAGTACAAAAAATGCTAGGGGAACCTGCCTCCTACATAACCGATATTCAAGTAAAACTCAACGATTTGGATCTGGCTCCCAGTATGGCCAAAGAGTACAGGGAGATTTTTGGGATAGATGCAGATGATATCCAAACTGTCAATGCTCAGTTTGAAACAGGATCTTCCATTCGAAACTTGATCAGTTATGTCGTTGGAATTACCCTGTTGGTTGTTTCTGGTTTTGGTATTTACAACATTCTCAACATGATGATCTACGAGAAATTGGACACCATTGCCATTCTAAAAGCAATTGGGTTTAATTCTCAGGATGTAAAAAGAATCTTCATCACCATTGCCTTGGCCATCGGGGTCATTGGTGGAAGTATAGGTCTAATCTTAGGGTATTTTGCTTGCCTGGGAATTGAGCGGATCCCATTTGAGACGGATGCCCTTCCCACGATCAAAACCTATCCGGTTGACTTTAGTATTAAGTACTACCTGATCGGGGGGATTTTTTCTGTAGTCACCACTTATTTTGCAGGATTTTTCCCCGCAAGGAAAGCCAGTATTGTTGATCCAGTAGATATAATCAGAGGAAAATGAAGCAGGATAAACGAACTGTTTTGGAAGCCCGAAACATCGACAAGTTTTTTTATAACCCTATAAAAACTCAGGTGTTGAAGAAAATCACGTTTGAGATTCCGAGAGGAGAGTTTGTTTCTGTAGTAGGAAGATCAGGTTGTGGAAAATCCACTCTCCTTTATATTTTGTCAACGATGGACACCGCTTTTTCAGGGGAACTCTGGATGGACGAGGAATTGATTTCCGGAAAACCTGCTAATTACCTTGCCAAGCTTCGAAATGAAAAAATCGGTTTCGTCTTTCAGTTTCATTACCTGCTTCATGAATTTACAGTTCTCGAAAACATCATGATTCCAGGCTTGAAACTGGGTAAATACTCCAGGGAAGAACTGGAACATCGAGCGATGGAAAAGCTAAAGATTTTCGAAATGGAAGAGCATGCGCTCAAAAAAGCATACCAAATTTCCGGAGGTCAGAAACAGCGGGTTGCCATTGCTCGGGCTTTGATCAACGATCCTTTGCTTATCATGGGAGATGAACCTACTGGGAATTTGGATAAGAAAAATGCAGACATAGTTTATAACAAATTCAAGGAATTGGCCCATGAATTCGGCCAGACCTTACTCATCGTCACCCATGATCAGGAGTTTGCTGAAGGCACAGATCGGATTATTGAAATGGAAGATGGGAGAATTAATAATCAGTAGACGGAGGGCAGTGGGCAGTGGCAGTGAGCAGTACCGTAGTGGGCAGTAAACAGTAGGCAGTTTTCAATTGGCAGTTTCAGTAAGCAGTTTTTGTCAGCCTGAGCGGAGTCGAAGGCTTTTTCTTTAGTGAAATTCAGAAATCAGGTTGACTTTGCTCCAAATTTATCAGGCTTTGCAATCATGTATCCGATCAATCTTCCAATCTCTAATGAATCTTGCTCCCACTCTGTTTTAGTAGTTTCAGAAATGTATCCGCAAGAATATGAGAATTCGATCCATACTTGGGTTTCAGTATTCTCCATATCAGCATCAGAAAGTTTTGAAATGAAATGAGCAAAGTATCTTCTTTTTCGATAACCCTCTGCAATATTAGCACAAATAGATCTGCTGGATCTCCTAATTTGATCTATCAAAGAATATTTCTCTTCCGTAGGAAAAGTTTTGCTGGTCTCATAAATTTTCATGGCTAGCAGAAATCCTTTTTTATATGCCAACAGGTCTTTAAAATCCATATACAAAAAGATTAATTCAAAAATTAAATCAAACTATAAAATTAAAAATAAAAGAATATGAATCATCTTTTTCAGGAAATTATTCACATGCTAAAATTTAAAAACCGCTTATCGATACTAAACTCTGCTTACTTCATACTTCCGCCTTTAAAATTCCTGATGCACACTGTTATATGCTTTCTGCTATCAGGAATAAAGCCTTAGATCACACTAATTATCTTGAACGCTCAAGCTGACATAATCTAAATCTGCTTACTGGGGACTTTAACACTGCAAACTGCCAACTGTAACACTGCCTACTACACAGCCGGTTCCTGCTGACTCAAACAATGAAAACTTCCCAATCCCCAAATAATATCCAGTGAATCCACTCCGACCACTTTGCGGTCTTTGAAGCAATCACTCAAAATATCAAGCGCTTTTTGGTCATTTTTATCGCGGAATGTCGGTACAACCACCGCCTCGTTTGCGATGTAAAAATTAGCATAGGATGCTGGCAACCGCTGGTCTTCGTAATATTTCGCTTCTGGCATCGGCAACTCCACAATGTTCAATTGCTTGCCATTTTCCAGACGCATTTGCTTTAGCTCCTGTAGGTTTTCCTCTAGCAATAAATGGTTTTGATCCAATTTGTTTTCTTCTACCACGGTCACTACAGTGTCCTCATTCACAAAACGCGTGATGTCGTCAATGTGTCCATCGGTATCATCTCCCACGATCCCATCTCCTACCCAAAGGATATTCGTAACTCCGTAAAAGTTGCAAAGATAATTCTCAATCTGAGACTGAATTAAATGTGGATTTCTGTTTTCATTCAGCAAACATGCACGGGAAGTTAAGATTGTTCCTTTGCCATTAAACTCCACCGAACCGCCTTCCATCACGATCCCAGGCGTAAAGCAAGGAATCCCCAAATGCTCAGCTATCCGATAAGGAATCAGATTATCCAAGTCGTACGGAGGATATTTATCTCCCCAGGCATTGTAATTCCATTTCACCAACGCCTTCTTTTCAACAGCATTTGGATTGATCAGGAATGCCGGACCATGATCCCGGCACCAGGCATCATTGGTTGGGAAGAAATGAAAATTGATTTGACTCAAGTCCACACCCGCTTTTTCCAGATGTGCCAAAGCAAAGGCTTTCATGGCTTCATCGGCCACATTGATATTTACCTTTTCACCTTTGGCGACGATCTTGATAAACTCAGCATAAGCTGGATAAATCGTATGGATTTTTCCTGGCCAGGATTCCTCTTTATGTGGCCAGCTCAACCAAGTACTCGTATGGGGCGCGAATTCGGCAGGAAAATAATATCCCAACTCCGCAGGAGTCACTTCTCCTGATTTTGCTAGTTCAAAAATGTCTGTCATGAATGCCTACTCTTCGTCGAGGAATCTTTTGGTAATCGGTTGGTATGAATCAATTCTACGGTCTCTCAAGAAAGGCCAATGCGTTCTGTATCTGTCGGAACTTTCAAAATCAAGCACCTCCACGTGAATCTGCTCTTCCTCATGACTTGCTTTGAAAATCACCCGACCAAAAGGATTGGAAACAAAGGAACCTCCCCAGAATTTCATATCTCCTTCGATTCCGCAACGATTAACCGATACCACCGGAATGCCATTGGCAACGGCATGTGAACGCTGAATGGTCTGCCAAGCACCGTATTGCTCGTCATTGGTCAGGCCATCCTGATCCTTATGCCAACCGATGGCTGTCGGATACACCAAGAAATCCGCTCCTTTCAAAGCCGTGATTCTTGCTGCTTCCGGATACCACTGATCCCAGCAAATCAACACGCCGATATTTCCGAATCTGGTCGGGAAAACTTTATAGCCCAAATCTCCAGGAGTGAAATAAAACTTCTCAAAGTAACCCGGATCATCAGGAATATGCATCTTTCTGTATTTGCCTAAATAGGTCCCATCCGCATCCAACACTGCCGTGGTGTTATGGTACAAGCCTTCTGCTCTTTTCTCAAAAAGTGAAGCGACGATCACCACACCAAGTTCTTTTGCCAAGGCACCAAAGGTGTCTGTGGATGGACCTGGGATAGCCTCTGCCAACTTGAAGTTTTCATAGTCTTCTACATCACAAAAATAAAGGGAACGGAACAGCTCTTGAAGCACCACCACTTGAGCGCCTTGGGCCGCAGCCTTTCGCACACCTTCGATGGTTTTTTCAATATTCGCTGCTACATCAGCAGAGCAACTCAACTGGACTAAGCCTACTTTTACAGATTTATTTGCCACTAGTTTCGGTTTTAATGATTAAGGTTACAAAGATACTTTTGCCTGTTGCCAATCCCAAATACGAGTTTTGAAATCCCGGGACGAGAAAGGCAAAGGATCAAAATAACGGAAAACAGATAAAAATGATTCAATACCGTATGGTTAGTGTCATTTCGACATCCGAGTTAGTAGTCATTTCGACTAGCGGGTTTGGAGTCATTTCGACCAGAGGGTTCGGAGTCATTTCGACCAGCGGGAGAAATCTCAAATTCTAACCCGTTACAAGAACCGTCATTGAAAGGAGGGACATCGAAGCAATCCCGACATTAAAACCACCATCATTCTCAATTAACGGGAAGCCGAGCTGTGCAAGATCGACTCACAGAATCGAGACTAAATCACCATTTTATCATGAAATCCACTCATAGCACCTTCTATTATACCTATTGACTATCCAAAACCGCCACCAGTAGGCGTAGTTTTTACTACACCTTCCTATCAATTTAAAATTTATAATTTACGTGAATCGCTCATAATCAGCTTAAAATTTCAGCGTGATTTAAGGCTGTATTTTAAAGTATCCCTGTTCTTTCATTTCTATATCATTACTAATATAAATTCTTGAAACTGATTCGATTTTGATGTAAATTAGCACCAAATCAAAAAAATATCATGATGGCAAGGCAGAGCATTTCATTTACAGAACCCAATGATAAATGGTTAAAAGAACAGGTTGACAATCAGGAATATTCCAGCAAAAGTGAAGTTGTGAATGACTTAATAAGGCAAGCGAGAAATCAGCAAATCGAAATTGACTGGATTAAAGCCAAATTAGAAAATGCAGAAAATAGTGGCTTTACCAATGATAGTAAGGAGCAAATTTTAGCTCAAGCCAAGTCTTTGATAAATGAGTAATTACAAGCTTAGTAATGTTGCAAAGGAGGACCTTATACGAATTCACAGCTACGGAGTTAAGCAATTTGGAATGACCCAAGCCGACAAATATTTTTATACTTTTTTCGAATATTTTGATCTCATCGCACAAAGCCCATATTCCTTCGAATCGGTGGATTTTATAAAGGAGGGGTATCGCCGGTGTGTTTGTGGTTCTGACAGTATTTATTACAGGATAAGCAATAATACGGTTCAAATAATGGCAATCGTTGGAAGACAGAATTTGAAAAACATACTATAAACAGACCATAACAAATAGGTCATAAATTGAACCCGAAGGCTTGAGAGTAATTATCCGAATTACTCACCTAGGTTTAGTTTGCAAAACACCTTATTATTTTAAAGAGTTGAGGTAATTCCTTCCATACTGAACTTTCAAGACAGCACAGGACAATCCAGAAAGGCCATTTTCATAACTACTGTTATGAAATGCCCACGAAAAAAACTTCTCACACAGGGGAATGATTATTTTGGGCATTCCATGTGGCCATTGAAAAACAAATTTTAAACACATGAAAAAATCAAGTCGTTTTTCACTATTCCTGATCTCCCTTCTCCTTCTTGGAATACAGCCCATTCTTGCCCAAAGTGAAAACCGGCCCGTCGATCCGGATTCGCCGGTAGTAAGCTTTCGAAGCACACCCAAGGAAGCCTTGCTGTTAGGTGAGAAGGCTGCAGGCCGACTCGTGATTATCGATCCCGAAACACTTGAAATAGTAGCACGGATTCCGGCAGGAGGAAATCTTCATGAACTCGCCACCGACGGACGGTTTGTGTACATCGGTTCGAATCTTCCCGGAATCACAGTGGTGGATGTGATGGCTCAAAAGCGGGTGGAAAGTATTGACATCAGCGCATTTGGAGACCGTCATGCGATTACTTTCGCAGGGAGTCATCTTTAAGTTGGCCTTGAGACTTGCCTTTTGATCTCACGTTTTGATTCGGAAACCAAGACCATTGACGAGGTCATCGGAAGCCCCGGTGGTTCACACATGCTGCTCTTCACTCCCGATGAACAGCGGATTTTCTCTGCAAGCAGCAATGGCAGCGTGATTTCAATTATCGATCGGGTAACCAATGAAAGGTGCCGGAAAAATTTTACGTTCACTAATTAGTCCTTTTTTACAATAAAAACATTGAGCGGGTAAAAGCATTGCTTTGCAAACGGATTCGAAATGAATATTCTCCCCTCATAATCCATATAACATTTCAATTTGTTTAATCCTATAATCCCTTGAATGATGTATTAATCATTCCCAACAAAATTGGCCCTTCCAAAAAATCGTCGATTTACGAAGTTATTGAGATTGGAACCAAACCGGTAATTAAATCCAAATCTTGAATCGATGGTATATGCTGAGGGTAGGGTTACTCTCCCGCTCAAAATATCCTGTTCAGTGAAATCTCCTGATGCTAGGTAAATCTGATCCTGTACGTAATTGCCTTCTACTCTCATAAAGAAAGAAAAATTCCCAGTAACCCTGACTTCTGCACTAATATTCAAACCTGTGGACCAAGAGCTAAAATCATCTAGATAATTTCTCAATCGATAACCCACTTCTAGGTTACCCCATCGTTGATTTAGTCCCAGACTGGCTCTCAAACTATGGAGTAACCTAGTTTCTTCAGTCACACCGCTAATCGTTTCTTCGACATATCTATTATTCCTGAATTCAACCCCATAGTTCACTCTTAGAAATCTGGAATTCTGCACTGCTTCCGGAAAAAAATTGTACTCTACAGCTGGTCTAAAGCTGGTCTGAAACTGATAATTAAAACGGGTGTTCTGACGTCCTGCAATATCATATCCATAAGACCATTGAGGTGAAATTGACTTCACCAACTGGTGACTAAATCCAAATTCTGATACATCAAAATTATTCTCGACATCATCAATGATCTGGTTACCGTCTTCCCCAAAAACCGGATTGCCATTGTCATCAACTCTTGGTACTTTTTGAATCGTTCTTCTCAGCCTCTCATCTATTCTCCCTGTTAGGGAAATCTTCCATTCATCTGTGATACGATTAACACTGACCTCTCCACCAAAATTGATTTCCCTGCTCAATTCCTCTAATTCAATGTTCGCATCACTACCCAAATTAAAAACCCAATAATTATAGGGATCAACAGTTTCCTGCACTTCATTTTCCAGAACACCAGCTCCATTCTTCATATTGATTTCGATATCCTCTCCTGCTTTGGTCTTCGCAACATACGGTGCTAAACCTAATTTGATAAACCGAGTAAGTCTCTCCCGCACTTCAAAGTCGGTATCCGTCTGTTTGGTATTTACATAGAGGGTGTCACTTCTTCCCGCATGAATGTTTTGCTGACCTATAAACAACAGTTGATATTGTCTTCCACCGCCACCAGATTCGTTATTGTTAATGAGCAGAAAGACATCAGCAATTTGATTATCCCTGTAGAAGTCAACCGCAGTAATTTCCGTTCTGATGAAATCCATATCACAGCCCCCATCCCTACGGTCACAACCATCGATAAAAACCCTGAGTTTATAGGGAGGGCTGGAATTATCAATTAATGTTTGACTAATTGCAATAGTATTCAAAGAAAAGAATATCAGAATCAATAAAAGTGGTGTTTGTCTCATTTTTTTTTTTGGTACCTCACGTTGATCATTTCATTAGAAGGTTAGTGCAGGTTATCAACCTTGACACTGTATTTTCCCTACATTTTTTGAAAATGAATATACATCTTACAAGAAAAGGTAAAGAAAATACTACCCGATCCTTTACTACCCAATTACTTGAATCAGGCATGCGACCGTCCCCTTTTTTGAAACCAAATTAATACAAGGATTTGAAGCACATAGAAACTTTGGGTGCAAGTATGTACTTAGAATTATACGAATGTATAAACAAACTACTTTGCTGACAATGAATATAAGCATCAGCGGTATCTGTGGGTATTCCAACGGTAGTGTTTCTAATCAACACCGCCACACCCCGCGGGGTGCTGTTTGTAAACTACCTTTTTATTATAAAATTATCAACAATCCCTTCAGTATTGATCATTCAAGACAGCACAGGACAATCTACATAGCTGTATTTCATAACTACTGTTATGAAATGCCCACAAAAAAAACTTCTCACACAGGGGAATGATTATTTTGGGCATTCCATGTGGCCATTGAAAAACAAATTTTAAACACATGAAAAAATCAAGTTGTTTTTTACTTGTCCTAATCTCCCTTTCCCTTCTTGAAGTGCAGCCCATTCTTGCCCAAAGTGAAAACCGGGCCGTCGATCCGGATTCGCCGGTAATAAGCTTTGGCAACACACCCAAGCAAGCCTTGCTACTGGGCGAGAAGGCGGCAGGTCGACTGGTGATTATCGATCCCGAAACACTTGAAATAGTAGCGCGTATTCCGGCAGGAGAAAATCTTCATGAACTAGCCGCCGACGGACGGTTTGTGTACATCGGATCGAATCTTCCCGGAATCACGGTGGTGGATGTGATGGGGCAAAAGCGGGTGGAACGCATTGATATCAGCGCATTTGGAGACCGTCATGCGATTACTTTCGCAGGCAAACATCTTTACATTGGCCATGAGACCAATCGCCTGATCTCACGATATGATCCGGAAACCAAGACCATTGACGAGGTCATCGGAACCCCCGGTGGTTCGCACATGCTGCTCGTCACTCCCGATGAACAGCGGATCTTCACTGCAAGCAGCAATGGCAGTGTGATTTCCATTATCGATCGGGTAACCAATGAGAGAGGCCGGAAAAATTTTAGGTTCACTAATTTCCCCGGTGACACCCGCATGGAAGGCATGGCGCTTTCGCCCGACGGAACTGAGTTTTGGGCCCTGCACATGCATGCGAAAGAGATTTCGATCATCAATGTGCCTGAGATGAAATTAGTCAGTACTATTTCCTTTGAAGGTGGATTAAACAACCGTATTAAGTTTACGAAGGATGGAAAATACGTGTTGATGAATGAGCTGCAGGGCAACGAGCTGCGGGTATGGGATGTGGCCACACGGAAAGAGGTGAAACGGATTGACGTAGGTGCCGGAGGTGAAGGAATCTTTATCGATCCTGTTCGTCCACGCGCATACTATGCAGTCAGCGCAGGCAACAAGCTCGTTGTGATTGACACCAACACATGGAAAGTGATCAAAGAAATACCCGACCTTCAGAACCCCGACGGGATGGATTGGTTCATTGCAAAATAAATCCGATTGAGTTGGCAGTCAGCCGATTTTGAAAACAACGGATTAGTTTGATGTAAAATACATTGAATTGGACTGTATCAAATCGATACAATAACTGTATTATAATCGAACCGATTTCAAAAAACAGATTTCTAAAATATTGATAATTAATTCCTTGTATTTTGGCACAACTTTGTCTTTGAAATTGATAGGGATTCCCTTTTCAGTATTTGGCCTAGTTTGCATTAAAAATCAACACCTTAATTCATGTTTAAGAACAATCTAAAAATCGCTTTACGAACGCTTTGGAAAAACAAACTGTTTTCATTCGTCAACATCCTAAGCTTGTCACTGAGCATGGCGGTTGGTGTTATTATTTTTACAGGACTAAACGCCACTTACGATACAGACCATTTTCATCCGGAATTTGATCAAATAGTACGGATACTAACGCAAGAAACAAGTGAGGTGGAACAAAGCAAATGGGCGACAGCTCCATGGCCATTGGCAGCTCAAATAGAAAGCGACTCCTTTGTAGATAAAACGGTAAAAGTCCGTCTTGCAGGTAAACATAACCTACAAACTGACAAAGGTGATGTACCCATTGACATCAAATTTTCAGAACCTTCTTTTTTTGATGTTTTTGGCTTTCAACTGTTGTCTGGCAATGCCCAAAGCCTCGCCACAAATTCCAACACTCTTTTTTTAACTGAAAAAACGGCAATAAAAATATTCGGAAACACGAATGCTGTCGGACAAACTGTTCAATTTGAAAATTTTGGTTCTTATACCGTTGAGGGGATCATTCAGGATCCACCTTTACAAACACATCTGCCGATTGAGGCAATGTTATCTATTAATTCTGCTGAAATGCTCGAAAAAAAAGGAGCAATAAGTGACATTTCACAAAATTGGGGAGAATTCAAGAGCTCAGCAGTTTACGCACTTTTAAAATCAGAAGATGATTTAAAGCAGCTCAATACTACGCTCCAAAACTATAATCGGAAACTGGACAAGAGCAATCTTCAATTTTTGGCACAACCCTTAGAAGAAATTACCCCCCGAAATAGTGACATCAAAAATGACTACAACGCAGGCGGTGATTGGACGGGAATACAAGTACAGCTCATTTTAATTTTAGCCTTAACCCTTTTATCTGCTTTCAACTATATCAGTTTGGCATTGGTGCGCGCCTTCTCCAGGGCGCATGAGGTAGGGATCCGCAAAACGATAGGTGCAAAAAGAGGACAAATCATGGGTCAATTTTTAATGGAATCGACCCTTGTTTCCTTGTTTGCTTTGTTGTTTACTTTGCCCTGTGTTAATTTTTTAATGTATTATGTACCCGATATGGACATGGTATTTTCCTGGAATCCAATCCTAATTTTAGTCCTCTTAACCTACGCAGTGATCACGGGCTTAGTCGCAGGGGCATTTCCGTCATGGCTATTATCAGCGTTTCAGCCCATACAGATTTTGCGAAAATTGAAAAATATAAAGCTGTTTAAGGGTGTTGCTATCTACAAGGGATTGATTGTCTTACAATTTTCAGTGACCATCATGCTGATGATATTGGTGGTGATAGTTGCCGATTTCGATATAAAAAACAAAGCCATCATCAACTCAAACGTGTCAACCCATGTGCTGACACTTGATTTAAAAGGTGAAAAATACGATGCACTGCAAAACGAAATAAACCAGTTAAGCCAGGTAGAAACTACTTTGGCGACTAACTGGTATTTTGAACCGTATAAAACCGGAAAAGATTCGGTGACATTTAACGATAAGATTCTGGAAATAAACTACGTAAGTATTGACCCGGAAATAATTGAAACAGAAGGGATCAGTTTAAAATTTGGTCAAAATTTTCCTGAAAACATACCCCAAAGTACTGAACAATATGTGTTAGTAAATGAAGCTGCCGCAAAATTATTGGAATCAAAATGGGAGACTTTAGTTGGACAAAGTGTAATACTTGACTCTGCCTATGTACAAGTCATTGGCATTATGCCCGATGAAATTATTGGGGAACAACGCCCTCTACTATATCGGTATTTGCCGAATGAAATAGCCACCTTAACCATCAAAATAAAGCCAAATTCAGAACTGGAAGTGACCCAAGCCATCCAATCCATTTGGAAAGACCATTATCCTGAAAAAACAGCAAATCTTTACAACTTAAAAGCCGAACGTTATCCTGAGAAAATCAGTGGAGAAATGGAGGTTTTTGGAGGCTTAGCTCTTATAGTGATGATAATAGCTGGCCTGGGAATTTTAGGCATCGCCAGTTACTCCGTAGAAACACGCGTGAAAGAACTGGGTATTAGAAAAGTATTGGGAGCAAATAATATAAAATTGGTGTGGACAGTTACCAAAAATTTTGGTATTCTTATCCTCATTGCTGGACTTATTGGAATTCCGGCCGGCTTGTTTGGAGGTGATTTACTTAGACAAGATACAGGCAGCAATCTTGTTGATTTGAGTTTTAAAAATGTAAGCATCGGCTTTGGTTTGGTTGCTCTATTCGGGCTGCTGACAGTCCTGTCACAAACCATTCGTGCTTCGCAAATTGAATCTGTAAATGCTTTAAAATCAGAGTAAAAAAGGAAGATCAATCATTGGCATGTAATAAGGTTGGTGAGAGAATTAATTCTAATTTCCTCCAAGTGTAATTTGCAAAACACCTGATCATCTTAAAAAAACTAAAATTCAAATCCCAGAAAGAGTAGCCATCATTTACCCACTTTTTCTATGAATATACAAGGATATCAAACTGGGTAGAAATCCGTATTATGTACACAAGACTTATCCATTGACCTGATAAATCGCGAATGTTCAGCCGCATCCAAAAAACATCATTTCCACCAAAACATAAATTATTTATCTGGGATGGGAACTGTGGTTTTTGTAAGTATTGGATAACTGTGTGGAAAAGCAAAACAGTAGGCCTGACTTATCAAACTTTTCAGGAAGTTGCCCATGATTTTCCTGACATCCCACTCAAAGAATTTAAGAAAGCTTCTCGATTGATTGAAACAGACGGTTCTGTCTATAGTGGCCCTGATTCTGCCTTCCGAACTTTTTACTATTTCCATAAACCTAAAAAGCGCTGGCATCGCTGGTACAAGAGTTTTACAATTTTTCAAAAGCTCAGTGATCAAACCTATAATTGGATCGCAAAGAACCGTCCGCTGATGATGAAGCTAACTTTGGCTTTTTGGGGTGAAAATCCAATGAATAGAAAAGCTTATTGGGTAGTATGGTTAATTGGATTTTTGATTATTCTAATTGGATTGGTCTATTTACTAAACTAACAATCTTACCTCCCTTTTGAGCGAAGTTTGGCTTGGATTAAATAAGGAGACATTGACTAGTTGGAGATACTTTTTTTAAATGAAGGGGAATTTGCAATTCAGTCGTTTAGCATTTTTATACCCTTACTGCCTAAAACTTCCTTTGATGCTCAGGATTTAAAAACCTGAACCATTTTCTTAGGATTTTAAATCTTGGTAAACAGAGAAACACATAACTAAAAAAGGCTGTAAATCTTCAGATAAAGCTTCGAGATTTCATCCACTTTTACACGTTGAGTATCAATACCTGATCAAAGTCTCATCGCCGTCAGAGTAGCTACCCAAACGATCAAGCAGGAAATCAAAATACCAATGGCATTGGCCAAGAATGCTTTTTTCCGATCCAGCCCAAAAAGGTAACCAGCGATAGTTCCGGCATATACTCCTGTACCGGGCACAGGCATCGCTACAAAGACCATCAGCCCCCAGAACCCATATTTCTTGACATTTTTCCCGGCACCTGCCTTTGCTCGGCGTCCCACAAAAATCGCGGCCTTTTTGTAATAATACCACTTCAAAAAGTACCTGTTGAAAAAGTCAAAAAAGGAGTTCATAATGGGGAATACCAACAAATTCGCCAAAAAGCTAAAAATCAGAGCCATATAAATATTCACTCCATTTAACAAAGCGTATGGAATCCCAACTTTAGCTTCTCCAAATGGTGACATGCTCCAGAGCATTGCGGTAAGTAAATCTAATAGCATTCATCAGTAGTTGATGCCGCAAAAGTAATCAGATTCGGACTGAAAATACTATCAAATTTCCAACTAATCTCCACTTCTGAGCCTATTTTAACATTGTTTATATAAAAGGCTTAAACGAGATAAGGTCGGGATTAATTCCGCTGTTCAGGATTTATATTCCTGAACCTTTTTGTTGTGATTTTAAAATCTTGCAAACAGAAAGACACACCTGAATTAAGAAGATCTTAAAGTTTTGAGATTACATCCACGATAGCAATCAGGACTTAAAGAGCTAGAAAAGGCAGAATCTATTTTATTTATAATAAGCCACCAGAAACTTCATTAAAAAAGACCAAAAATCTAAAGCCTTGGATAAATTTTTCTTTGTCATGATTAATCGGTAAAATTAATTTCAAGACATTTTTCACCCAAAACTGTTGGCCCTCAACGAATAACCCATGAAAATAAATCGAAAAGAATTCCTCAAGACCTCCTCTATCGCACTTGCTGGAAGTATGCTGGCACCATGGGCCTGTTCTCCGAAAAATACGCAAGTGGAAGAAATCAAAGAGGAAATCCGTAAAAACTGGGCAGGAAACTATACCTACCAAGCGAAAAACCTATACGAACCCGAAACGGTAGAAGAGGTACAGGAACTAGTCAAAAAACTATCCAAACAAAAAGCACTGGGTTCTACGCACTGCTTTAATAACATAGCTGACAGTAAGGAAAATCAGATTTCCACCAAGAAATTAAACAAAGTCGTATCCCTGGATATAGAAAATAAAATCCTGACTGTGGAAGCTGGTGCCAGATACGGAGATTTTGCTGAAGAATTGGATGCTGCAGGATTTGCTTTGGCCAACTTGGCTTCCTTACCTCATATCACGGTAGCTGGAGCTTGCGCCACTGCTACTCATGGATCTGGGGTGAAAAACGGGAACCTTGCGACACAGGTAGCAGGTGTTGAGCTGGTGACTCCTAGCGGTGATTTGATGACTATAGATCAAAATCATCCTGATTTTCCAGCGGTTGTAGTGGGTTTGGGAGCTTTTGGAATCATCACAAAAGTAAACCTAAAAGTAGAAGACACATTTCAAGTCAGACAGGACGTGTTCCAAAATCTACCTTTGGCCAGCATGGAGGAAAATTTTGGTGAAATCATGTCCAGCGGTTACAGCGTCAGCTTATTTACAGACTGGACCAATAAAAATATCAGTGAAGTTTGGGTCAAAAGAAGAATGGATGCCAATCCAGTGGAACTTGGAGAAGATTTCTTCGGAGCCAAAGCCGCCACAGAAAATATTCATCCTATTCAGTCACTTTCCGCAGAACCATGCTCCGAGCAAATGGGAGTTCCAGGTCCTTGGTACAACCGCCTTCCCCACTTCAAAATGGGCTTCACTCCCAGTGCTGGTGAAGAATTGCAATCGGAATTTTTCATTCCAAGAGAAAATGCTGTAGAAGGTATTTTGGCAGTTGAAAAACTGAATGCTGAGATCTCTCCACAATTGCTAATTACCGAAATCAGAACGATTGCAGAGGATAATTTTTGGATGAGTCCCTGCTACCAACAAGACAGTGTGAGTATTCATTTTACTTGGAAACAAAATCCCACCGAAGTAATGGCCCTAATTCCGAAAATTGAAGCTGCGCTTTCTCCATTTGCTGTAAAGCCTCATTGGGGGAAATTATTTAAAGTAGATCCAGCTACTCTTCATCAACGCTATGAGAAGTTTTCAGATTTTCTTGCTTTGGCGAAGCAATATGACCCATCTGGAAAATACAGAAATGAGTATTTAGACTTAAATATTTATTGAGTTCCGAACCTCTTTAAGCTAATAGAATATGTCCCTTCGGAAATTCTTTGCAAACATTCATCTCTATCTAGGACTCCTTATAGGTATCTTGTTTTTTATCATTGCCCTTTCAGGTGCTATCTATACTTGGCAACCTGAGTTCAGCCGGATTATCTATCATCAGAAGGTTGAAAAAGAGGATAAGCCATTTATTTCGATTTCAGACATTAAAAAAACATTGCAAAAGACTTTTCCTGAGGGAGATTTCAGAACGGCACTTTATCGGGACAGAGAAAGCAGTATTGAAGTTCTATTGTATGTACCCGGCACCTATTACCATGCCCAAGTAAATCCTTACAATGGAGAATTGATTCACTTGCAAGACATGAATAAAGGCTGGCTCAATAATTTAAAAAACCTTCATCGCAATTTACTTTTAGGCCCGCCAGGTCGCAAGATCGTCCACTGGGTAACCTTGGCATCACTCCTGATGTTAATTTCTGGATGGGTGATTTGGTGGCCAGTAACAGGGAAACCAGGAAAAAACAAATTTCTCCTCAATTGGTCAGTTTCACCTAATAAACTGAATTACGACCTGCATAATATCATGGGCTTTTATGCTTCGTGGGCGCTTATTTTTACTATTGGAACAGGAGTTTATTGGGGTTTTGAAGTAGTCAGAGAAACGATCAAAGAGCAGAGTGGAGAAAATAAAATAAGTTGGGAATCTCCAGTTTCCGCAGTTCCGGTTGAATCGCAGAATCTTGGAAATGACGAGGTTTTAAACAAGGTGATCAAAGCATACCATTCAAAATATTCAGGATCTGAAGTTCGAATCAGTATCCCACACAATGATGACGAGGCGATTCAACTTTCGGTGATTTCGCCGGATAAAGGAATTAACAGCATCGATTATTTTTACCACGATCAATATACCGGCGAGATCATTTCAGGCAACTTCCAAAATGGGCTATCTCAAGACAGAAGCAGTTTCAGCAAGATTGATGGATTGGTTTATGACATTCACTTCGGAAGTGTGCTAGGACTTCCTGGAAGGATTCTAGCCTGTTTAGCTTCTTTGATCGGTGCTTCTTTGCCTATTACCGGTTTTCTCGTTTGGCTAAATAAGAGGAAAAAAAGGGCAACAAATTATCGAGAGTAGCTACCGCTACATCAAGTAATATATGCATCACTAAAAATTTATTACCTTCCACATTTAAACCCAAAATCATATTTATCATGAAACTATTCAGCCTATTCTTTGGACTAACGATATTGCTAAGTTTTTCAGCTTTTGCGCAGCGAAGTTGTATGACTGAAGCAAATATCAAAGCTTTAGATGCTCAATGGGAAGAAGCAATCTTGAATCCAGATCCAGATTTTATGGAATCACTCTTAGCCGAGAAATTCATTTGGGTGCACAATCACTATTCTTCGGTTGACACTAAAGAATCAGCCATAGAAAGTAGAAAAAGACAAAAAGCCAACGGTGGCAGCAATATTAAATCCCGAATTCAAAGTGATGTAAAAGTGGCGATTACTGGCAACACTGCGATTGTAACTGGATTTACCAACGTAGACAGGGAAGTTAATCCAGCCAAGTATCACTTTATGAGAACCTATGTGGAAATTAATGGGAAATGCTTCTTGGTTGGAAATCATACCATGGCCATTCCAGAGGAGGAATAGAGATTTTTATTTAAATCAAATCCGCTAAATTCAGTTTTTGGCAAATAAAAAGCTCCAGATTACTAAGATCGAATAGACTTAGAAGCTAAAATTCAGAAACGACACCGATTATGGACTCATTTTCCCAGGGGGGAATTTTTATTAATAATGCAGGAATTGTATTAGCGAATAACTTTATTCCGATGCTCTTTGAGCGCATAGGGATTCTTGAAGACAATCAAATAAAATCGCAGGAGCAAGGAAATGCAGTCCAGTATCTTCAATACCTCATCACAGGACTAACTGAAACAGAAGAGCATTTTCTGCCATTGAATAAAGTGCTTTGTGGTCTCGAAATATCCAGTCCTATACCAAATACAATTGAAATATCTCAAAAAGACAAAGAATTAATCGAGGGACTCCTAAATGCAATAATTGGATACTGGACATCCATTGGACATTCATCTATTGATGGTTTCCGAGGAAACTGGCTGATAAGAAATGGCATTCTATCTGAGTTAGAAGACCGATTTGAACTGACAGTAGAAAAAAATGCATATGATATTCTTTTGAACCAATTTCCTTTTTCATTTTCTATCATTCGTTTTCCTTGGATGAAAAAACCTCTTTATGTGACATGGCCATTCTAAATTTTAACATGGTTTATTCTTAGAGATAGTTAGAAATAGAAGTCTCAATCAAATTTTTGATAGACTAAATGATCAAAAAAATAAATTTCACAGGTATCGTTTAGTCTTGTTTTGATATAATCAAAGAATTGTATCTTGAAAAATTCAGATTAGGAAAATCTGGAATTGAATGAAATAGTTAGTCCACAGAAAAAATCAATCATGAGGAATTTAATCCTATCAGCTATTATCATAATCATTTCTTCTTTTGCGGCAAATGCCCAAGTAAAAACAGCTATCATTTGCGGCAAACTCATAACTGCTGAAGACGAAAAGGTTTATGCCAATACTGTAATCGTGATAGAGGAAGATAGAATTGTGGAAATAGGAAGTAGAGACATCATTCAGTCAGAGTACGAAATAATAGACTTAAGCGAATACACCGTGCTGCCCGGACTGATCGACGCACATGTCCATCCCTTAATCTATGGAGACGATTACCAGGTAAATCATATAAAAGGATCTTCGGCATTTAATGCGCTCAGAGGATTAAAGACAGTTCAAAATTGGCTGAATGAAGGTTGGACTTCCATCAGAGTGGCCGGCGATGCGGATACACAGTATGCACATTTTGAAATTAGAGATGCCATCAATGCGGGTTTATTTGATGGCCCAAGAATCTATGGAGCAGGACATTATTTATCCGTAACTGGTGGCGGAGGTGATATTAATTTTTTATCACCTGACCAATCGGTTATTGCAGATGGGCTCGTGGTGGATGGCAAAGATGAAATTCTAAAAGCTATTCGGGAAGAGATCAAATATGGGAGCGACTGGATCAAACTTTTGG
Organism: uncultured Algoriphagus sp.; assembly: GCA_965659625.1. Taxonomy (GTDB): domain Bacteria; phylum Bacteroidota; class Bacteroidia; order Cytophagales; family Cyclobacteriaceae; genus Algoriphagus. Next base: position 118,551 of record CBFHWO010000005.1, read on the forward strand.
TGACGGGAGCTTTTATGTCTGAAGGCGACAATCCTCAAAATGTTCAGTTTAGTGATGAGGAAATAATTGCAGCTATGGAAGAGGCTAAAAGAAGAGGCGTACCCGTGATGGCTCATGCTCATGCCACAGAAGGCATCAACAAAGCCATCAAATTTGGTGCAAGGTCCATAGAACACGGCACCTTCCTAAATGATGAAAGTATTGATCTTTTTTTGGAGTATGATACCTATTTAATACCCACTGTCAGTGTAGGGGAATATGGTCTTGAAACCTGGAAGGATAGCAAGGCCCAGGCAAAAATGTATGACTTAACAGTAAAACATCGACAAGAGTCATGGAAGATGTATTCTAAAGCGATAGAACGAGGCGTAAAAGTCGGAGTTGGTTCTGACAATGTTGGGTTCCCTCCTTATTTTGCTGCCAAAGAGTTCCAGCTACTTGTCAACTTAGGAATGTCACCTATTCAGGCGATACAAGCAGGCACGAAAGTAAACGCAGAGTTATTGATGTTGGAGGAGGAAATTGGAAGTATCAAAGTCGGAAAATTTGCAGATATCATCGCCACCAAAGAAAACCCGCTTGATGATATTACTGAATTGGCACGCGTTGAATTCGTAATGAAAGGCGGGAAAGTCATTAAGGCAATCCAATAAAATACCTAAAGCCAAAATCTAATTGGTTGGGAAATAGGAATTGATCCGATCGATAGATATTAATTCTTTGGTCCTAACTTCCCTTTAGCAGCTTCCAGCAAAGCTTTGGAATCATAGATTTTCCCAGCTTTAACGACCGTATGAACTGTTCTAGTCCGATTGATATCCTCCACTGGATCCCCTTTGACAATCATCAAATCCCCCCATTTTCCAGGAGAAATACTTCCTGTGCGATCAGATATTTTGAAGGCTTCAGCGTTTTGTTGTGTTGCAAAATAAATAACCTCTGCCGCAGGAATCCCGATTTCCACCATGGCAGCCATTTCTCTATGAATAAAAAACCCACCGATACCTCCACCCAGATAATTATCCAGTAAAAGAGGGCGATCGGTTCCAACCGTGATCAAACCTCCAGCATCATAATACCGCTTGAGAACACCTTGCTTTACAGGATAGATCAATGCACAAAGCTCATTAAAGGCAGATGGTTTCACATTCTTAATTACACTTGTAGTGAAATGTGTGAAGTATTGATTTTCATTTGCCCAATCCTCAAAAATTGGAGAATCTACCAAACCGATGGCTCCATAAGTTCCCAATGTGGCATCAAAATAAACTCCGTTTTTGATGTATAATTGAATAATTTCTTCCAATCTCGGGTCTGCAGGATCGAGTTTCTTGAGGCTTTGATAGGCATCAATGGAGTCTGACAACAGGCGACCCCCAAGAAAGTGTTCGACCCGATCAATTCCCATTTCTATCGCTTCCTGAGGATTGACGGAATTTCTATATCCTGAATTCAAATGTCCGGTAACCGTAAGTTTATGTTTATGTGCTTGATCAATTAAAACCCGTAAATGATCGCTTGTGATTCCTTTTGCCTTAAACCCGTATGCTCCTCTTTCTGCCCAATAATCTACCCGATCACGAATATCCTGCTCTGTAAAATCCGGATTCCAATCAGGAGCTGCTGAACCATAATACGGTCCTGAATGAAGGATTCTTGGTCCAGGCCTTTTATAGACATCAATTTCCTTTTGCAAATCCCACATCTTCTCGGGTTCAATTTCCCCTGCCGGAAAAGTGCTGGTAATGCCATTGGCAAGAAAAATCTTGGGCATCGCCACCGTATCATCAAAGGCTTCATTTGCATAGCTAACTCTGTAATGAGCATGCAAATCAATGAGTCCCGGGAGCACATAATCTTCATCACTTAGGTTAATAACTTCCCAATCGCTTGCACCTTCCCCTTCTCTAAAAATTCCATCTTCTATATAAATTCCAGAATTCTTCTGGAAACTTTTGCTGGAAGTATCAAACACCCATCCTCCTTTGATCATCAGATTTTGAGAGAAGGTTTGAAAACTTCCCATCATTAGCAGGAGTGCAGCTAGAGCATGATTCTTTTTCATCGAACAGGAGTAAATTGGATTGAAATTCAGTTTTAAATATACAGATTTTCGACTGGGAAGAATTTGAATCCAAGGCTCAGAAAATTGCTTTTACAAAAAATCCCGACCTACGAATATCACTCTCCGCCTCCGTGAGTGTCTTTAATCACGGATTTTTCCGCCTCCGAGAGTGTCTTCACTCACGGTTTTTTTTGGATGCTTTACGATTTAAACTGGAGAGGAATATTCTGGAATGCGAAAAAGTGGAAATCCTGAGGTGTTCTTTGTGGATTACAAATCCAAGGATAGGTTCTCGAGGTTGCAAACCTCGAGAACCGGAAAAGCGGAGTGATTTTATTTAACCTTCTGTTCCAGCTCTCCTACCCTATTTTTATGATAATCGCTCCCGCTGATCGCATAGGCTTTTTTGACAAATTCCAATGCGGCTTTTAGGTCATTGTTTGCCTCATAATAATCTGCCATAGAATCATACATATTTGCACTATTCGGATAGTAGAGAATGCCTTGTTCAAAAAACATTTTCGCTCTTTTCATCTCACCATTCTCCATACTCATATAGCCTGAAACATTCATCAAATCTTCAGGGTATGGCGGCACAAAATAGCCAAACCTGCTTTCTAACTTCTTTGCTCTATAATTCATCAAATCAAGTAAAACTTCGGAGGGAGTTTCCGGAATATTAAATAATTCAACTCTTTCCATTTGAAACCATTCAAATAAGGAAATTAAGCCATTGCGAAGAGATGGTAGAGGGACAGTACCATGAAGATCTTTTGGGAAAAACTCCCAATGAAAGCGTATACCCTGCCCTGATTTTGCCCCCATGAACTCAGAAAAAGAAATATTGCTCCGAGCAAAAAGAGTGAAATCAGAATCATCCTGCATGACATTGGTTAAATTCATGTCAGGCTTTTGCATATGTAGCTGACCACTAAGCGAAATATATAATGATTTGCCTTTAAGACTCCCTTCTGTGAAGATTTCTTGAGCTTGGCGTAACATCAATTGATCATCCCAATCCAAACTGGGGTCAATAGCAAGATAGTTTTCAAACAATTCCGGCTGATGAATTAAGGTGTTAACTGTAAAAAGCCCGCCAAAAGAGTGCCCAATTAAGGTCCTATAATCATTTACTGAGTATTCTTTTTCAATCGTAGGAATGAGTTCTTGACTAATAAATTTCAAGAATTCTGAAGCTCCCCCATTTTGAACATAACTTGGTTCCACCACGGAAGGTGTCAGATCTCTATCTCTATTTTGACTATTGGATATACCGATAAGGATCATTTCAGGAATGAAACCTCCATAATAATAATCATGAGTGACACTCAGAGCAGATAGAAGAACATCTCCATCCAGAAGATAGACCGTTGGATATTTTTTGTCACTATCTGGATCATAGCCCGCAGGTAGTTTTACATAAAATTCTCTGGACTCATTCAATACTTCTGAATAAATAGAGTCTCTTATCTCTATTTGGGATAAATATTGAGCTTTAACTTCTCCTATAATGCTGAATAAAATAGCGAGGCAAAGAAGTACTTTTTGATTTAATAGTGTCATCACTTTGGGTATTTAATACAGAGGGAATTTATTTTACTTCTTCAGCATCTGCTTTTCGAATCCAAGTTAAAATAAACGTAGTGGCATGGCCCAAAATAAATACGAGTAAGCCAAAAGTCGGTGAAAGCAAAGTGATTTTCAATCCACCAGCAATGATGGCGGGCTCGGCTCCACCTGATGCCTCCAAAGCATCAAAAGCGCCAATTAATCCCAATAGGCTATTTAAAAAAGAGATTACTAAAGCCAAAAGGACAATTTGATTGATCAGCATTTTGTACTTCAAAAATTGTGCGTCGTCACTTTTTAAGTTTTGGAACGCTTTGAACGTAAAAAAAGCCGCCAAAATCAAACATAGTAAAACCAGCGTCATTCCACTTAATCCGCCTTCTACAAAGCGTTCAATGAAGACATTTGAAAACATTGGGTTCAACCCAAAAACAGTTGCAATTAATTTCATTTCTTTTCGATTTAGATGATGAAACAATAGTAAGAAACTTGTCTTCCCCATCTCAACTATTGCGCTCGATGACGGTTGAGGCCAAAGATTTAACAGGTTTACTATCTTATTTAGATTTCCAGAATCTTTACTTGTTACCTATCCCTATAAACTGGTCAATCATCGCAATATCTTTGCTATTTCATTTTTTTGAATAACCTTGTCCTTTTCAATAATGAAAAAGCCTCTCATTCATACACTGATCCAAAAACTGGTAAAAGAGCTCTCCCTCTGTTTGGGAACCTTGCTTTTCTTTACTTTTTACTTTGGGATAACCATTTCCAACCTTGGACCTGCTTTGACATTCGGCTTGTTCTTACTACCGGTAACCATCGCTTTAATTCACGTTTTCAGTTTCCATCTGATCCCTGAATATTTATTTAAGCAGAAATACCTCTGGTTTGGCATTTACACTAGTTACACCATCGTCATCTCCATTTTTCTGATTACCGTATCGGCTTTTTATGGCTTCCTTTTTATTAATTCTCTGGAGGCTTTTAACAGTGATTTTCTGCTTACCAAAAACCTCTATCTGATCATCATTGGGGTTTATATGCTGGTTTTATTAACCTCCCTTTTCTCCGCCTACCGAGAAAGTTACAAGATGCATCTCCGTAATCAAGACCTTCAATTTGCCTTGCTCAATGGGGAATTGCAACTCAAGCAAGAGGAACTCTCCTATCTCAAAATGCAAATTCACCCGCATTTTCTATTCAATACTCTGAATACAATTTATGGATCTGCTATTGCAAAGAACAGTCAAACGCCCGAGCTGATCTTAAAGCTTTCCAATTTGCTGGATTATATCTTGTATCAAACCCAAAAATCCCTGGTACCTCTTCAAGATGAAATCGATCATTTACAGGATTATTTGGCTCTGGAAAAACTCCGACATGGGTCAAGCTTAAAAATCAGCACCTTCCTACCCGAAAAAGAGGGAAATATCAAAATAGCTCCCATGCTTTTTCTTCCCTTATTAGAAAACAGTTTTAAGCATGGAAAAACCAACAAGAAAAATGCTTATGTAGATCTCAGGATCACAGTGGCCGATCAGGTAGTTTCATTTACATTGAAAAACTCGAAAGATGAGGCAGGTTCTAAATCAAGCATTCAGTCATCTGGAATTGGCCTTCAAAACATCAAAAAAAGACTTCAATTGCTTTACCCAAATGCTCATTCATTCGAAATTGAAAAAGAAGAAGATTTCTTTCTTGTGAAGCTTCAGATCCAAACTCAAACTACATGAATTGCCTTATCGTTGACGACGAACCTATCGCTCAGGATATCCTTAAAGATTTTATCTCAAAGGTGGATTATCTAAACTTGGTAGATTGTTGCAGCAATGCCAATGAAGCTTTCAACTTGATTCAAAAAGAACAAATTGAGCTCGTCTTCCTGGACATCAATATGCCGGGAATTGATGGGATAGCTTTCGCCAAAATCATCCCAAAAGAAATCAAAGTGATCTTCACCACTGCTTATCGGGAATACGCGATCGAAGGTTTTGATCTGGCTGCCTTTGACTATTTATTGAAACCAATCCCTTTTGATCGATTCCTAAAAGCCGTATCCAGAGCATATGGAGTTTTGGAAAATAATGGAAACATTCCAAATCAAAATAGGTCTGATTTCCTTTTTGTAAGGCAAGATCGGAAAATGGAAAAAGTCGCTTTTGATGAAATCTTATATGTGGAAAGTTACTCTGACTACCTGAAAATTCACTTAAAAGACCGCGTTTTGATTGTCAGAGAAAGTATCTCAAAATTCGAAACCAAACTTCCCCAAGCCAATTTCATCAGGTTCCATCGCTCCTATATTGGAAATATTGCGGCTATTTCTTCCTACACTCACGAATACCTTGAGATTGGAAAACAGACTCTTACCATCAGCAGATCCTACAAAGAAGAGGTTTTGAAAAGACTTCAACATTTTGAATGATCCACGTTTAGGTAAAATTTTCAAAAATATTTTTTGAGAATCACACGAAATCCAATTTTTTGATTTTACTTTGTATCTCAAAGTACTTTTAATTATGAGGAAACCAGAACAAGAGTTAGCCGAAATCAAATCCATGATGGAGCAAAGCACACGCTTTCTCTCTTTGAGTGGATTATCCGGGGTTTTAGCTGGAATATATGCCATCATTGGATCAGGAATCGCTTGGTATTGGATTTACTTTCCTTTGTCAGCATGGGGGAATCCATCCAATGAACTATCTGACTCCGAGCTGATCTGGAGAATTTTGGGATTGGCTCTTGCGATTTTGGCTCTAGCCTTGGTTTCAGCCTGGACAATGAGCAAAAAGAAAAGTATAAAGACATCTCAAAAATTCTGGACTTCGGCCAGTAAGCGCTTCTGGCAGGCCTTGTTTATTCCGGTATTACTTGGAGGATTGTTTTCATTTGCGTTGGTACATGAGCACACATTTCAGCTGATCCCAGCAGCCATGTTATGTTTCTACGGCTTAGGATTGGTCAGTGCCTCTCATTTTACCTTGGGAGAAATAAAAAAACTAGGTTTTACCCAATTGGTCTTTGGTGTTTTGGCAGCCTTTTTCCCTCAATTCGGGCTTTTGTTTTGGGCCGGGGGATTTGGCATCACACATGTCATCTATGGATCAATGATGCATTACAAATACGACCGATAAGGTGAAGGGGAATTACGATAAAGCGTTTGAAAATGTGGTCCGACTGAGGGTCATGTCCATCCTGATGGTCAATGGGGAATATGATTTTAATTCCTTCAAAGACCTATTGGATGTGACTGACGGGAACTTAGCATCGCATCTGAAAAACCTCGAAAAACAGGGATACATTCAGGTAAATAAATCCTTTGTGGGGAGAAAACCATTGACCAATTACTCAGCCACCGAAAGTGGCAAACAGGCTTTCCAAGAGCACTTGGAGTTCCTGGAAAACTTGATCAAAGAAAATAAAAACTAAAAAAATTTATCCATCTACTTTGAAATACAAAGTACTTTCCAAATCAATTAAAAATGAAAACAAACATCGAATTTCTAAAAGGTTTACAAACCAAATCTGCGTTGGTCGCGTCGGCAATCGGAGCCAGCATTCCACTTTCCTGGCTTCTTTTCTTGGTAATTTTCGGGAAAGGTCCCTTCGAAAAGTGGATGTTTATCCCACTCGGATTTATTCCTTTTGGAGGAATAATAGGCGGTCTATTCTTCTATCTAATGGGATTTGTGTGGTTTCCGAGTGGCAAACCAAAATTGGCAGCGATCATCTTTAGCACAGTTCTGTACTTTGTAGGAATCTGGTTAAGCGCTGTTTTAGCTTTCAGCATCACTGGGCATTGGGATTAACCTTTTAACTATTCAAACCATTTGAAAATCTAAAATCCTAAATCAAATGACATTATCAAGTCTTCAAGAAAAGCTAGAGAACTACTATTTCAGCATCAAACAAAACAGGTGGCACTGGATATTTCAACTCGTTTGTAGAATTCTACTTGCTTATGCATTTATCGCCGCAGGCATGGTCAAGATCCTTGGTGAAAGGTTTGCAAGTGGTTTATCAGTGATACATCCCATGGGTTCGTATTTGGAAGCCCTGCATCACACAGGTTATTACTACACTTTTATCGGTGTGGCACAAGTGGTCGCTGCTATCTTATTGCTTTTCCCACGTTCTGTTTTAGTAGGAGCATTATTGTACTTCCCAATCATTGTCAACATTTGGGTGCTTTCGTATGCGGTGCGCTTTGTAGGATCATTTGTCACCTCTCCATTGATGGTTTTGGCAAATCTATACCTGCTTGCATGGCATTACGATAAACTGCGATACATACTCCCATTTAATAGCTATTCCAAAGAAGTCAGCCTAGTCAAACCGCAGAAATACAGTAACAAATTCCCATTCTTGTTTTCTGCAGGAGTTATTTCTACCATGGTTTTCTTCGTTTGGTTTTCCCTTTTTGGGCTTGAAGTCATGCCTCAGAATTCCCTCGGTGATTGCAAGTCACAATTCACAGGAACAGATAAGGAAGTACTTGGATATGAATTTTGTGAATGTGTGCATACGGTTGGCAATCCTTTGGATGACTGTCTGGAGAGATTAGAACAATTGACAGAATAATAAACCTTTAAATAATAGAACATATCAACTCCACCTATTTCAACTATTGAAACCCATTATTAGACCCCAAAGAAATGAAAGAAAACATCCTCAATCACATCGACGATCCAGCCTATCTGGAGCAGCTTTATCGCAAAAACAAATCCGACTTCAAAGATTCATTTATTGAAGTTTATCCAAAGATCCAGGGAAATAAACTTGCGGAGTTTTGGCAAGAAAGACTGAATTACGAATCCGTATCTATTTCCTGGGGATCCAAAAATGAGCTCATTTATGTTTTCATTGGATGTTTCATTGCGGGTTTGATCGCAAAATCGCAAGCTATATTTTCAATCCCGGAAGATTTCTTTTTTCCTAGGAATGCTGGATTCATCATCTTCCCGATTTTGACTGCCTATTTTGCCTGGAAAAATAAACTCCCTTTAAATGTCATTAGCATTTTCTTTGGTATCATGGGAATATCTTTAGTCTACATCAACTCTCTTCCGGAAAACCCAGAAAGTGATACTTTGATTTTGGCTTGTATCCATTTACCCTTGGTTCTTTGGATGATTTTGGGCTCAGTTTTTCAAAAGCAATCGAATTTCAAGATTTCAACTCCTTTGGATTATCTCAGATTCAATGGTGATGCTGCGGTAATGATGGCCGTTTTAGCTATTGCTGGAGGAATTTTGACGGGCGTTTCGTTTGGTCTTTTCTCCCTGATCGGCATAGAATTGGAACCGTTTTTTGAGAGTTATATCATTGTTTTTGGTCTACCGGCAATTCCAATTCTCGCCACTTTTCTAACTCAAACCAACCCTCAACTAGTCAATAAAGTATCGCCAATCATAGCCAAACTATTCAGTCCAGTCGTTTTGATCATGCTAACTGTCTATTTGATAGCAATATTTTATACCGGAAAAGATCCTTACAATGACCGTGAATTCCTATTGACATTTAACTTGATGTTGATCGGAGTAATGGCCATTATCTTTTTCTCCGTAGCTGAAAATACAGGAGTTAAAAAGATTAGTTTTGATATCTGGGTTCTATTTTTTCTATCCATTATCACCATCATCGTGAATGGTGTGGCTCTTTCCGCTATCATTTTCAGGATTTCTGAATGGGGAATAACTCCAAACCGAATGGCAGTTTTAGGAGCAAACATTCTTATTTTGGTTCATTTGCTTTTGGTTACCTACAGATTATTTAGGAGTGTTTCCAAAAGAAGTCAACTCAATGAAATCGGAAAATCAATTGTGTCCTATATCCCTCTTTACTTTGTTTGGGCATTAATTGTGGTTTTTGTCTTCCCAATATTATTTGGATTTGAATGAAAAGTGAGGATAAAATGAATAAAGGAAAACCAGCAGGTAGTTTATCGACTTCAAAATGAATCGGATATTAATCTCCTTAGCTCCATTTGAAAGGGGGGAATTGACAAATTTGAACCTCTAGCATAAATTCAAAGCTCAATCGTGCAGTTAAACGGATACTCATAAAAAGAAATCTCCTTTACTTCACAATGGAATCATCCTAATCAATTCGACCTTTGAATTTCGATAACCAAGTTTTGACTATTTCGGTGTCACCACCCCTATAAATGTTTGACGAAGAATCTTACCATCGTGAATGATAAAGGTATCTGAACTGTTCTTGAATTCTAAGGTGGGTGCATCTGCCTCCCAAATAATGTACCCTACATCTTTTATTGCCAGATTTTTTATCAGCTTCACAATGGTGGAATCCCTTGGCAAAGCCGCATAGGCATTCACAAAGTTTTCGCGGATTTCTGCCAGACCTCTATAGGTTCTATCGGGCGTAATCAAAATCGATTCCTCAGTATAATCGGCCATCACTTCTTCTAAGTCATTTTCTACAAATGCCTTAAAGTGGTGGTCGAGTACCTGCTGGGTAGTTTTTTCATCATAATTAAGCTCTTGGCTTGGCATACGTTGAGCCTCTTCTTCAGCTAATTTCCCTCCCTCTGGGTTACAAGAAATAAGCAGGGCTAAAATTGTAACTAGTAACAAATTGATTTTCATATACCTTCTGGTTGTTTGTAACTCAATTTAGCGAATAATATCTAACTCTGATTTTAAAAATAAAACCCAAAATTGCTCAATAGGTGAAATGATTGTACTTTAAAAAATATTTTATTTCAATTACTCCCATGAGCATTTTTAATATCATCTCCATCCTGATTATTCTTTCAGCAGGTTTTGCTTTTATCAATACCCGATTTCTCAAGCTGCCTTTTACCATTGGATTGATGATTATTGCGATCGTTTTTACGGTAGGAATTACCATTCTGGGAAGTTTCAACCATTACATTCTAGATGAGGCGAAATTATTGATCCAATCTGTGGACTTCGAAACTGCCCTTCTTGATGTCATGCTGAGCTTTTTACTTTTTGCCGGAGCGCTTCACACCAAGCTCGACGCCTTAAAAAGACAAAAAGGTCCGATTGCTTTATTTGCTACCATCGGCGTGGTGCTCTCTACTTTTCTGATCGGCAGCATGATGTATTACCTTTTCTTAGCTTTCAATTATCCTATCAATTACATCTATTGCTTACTCTTTGGTGCACTTATTTCTCCTACCGATCCTATCGCAGTTTTGGGGATTTTAAAAGACGCCAACGCACCAAAAAAACTGGAGACCAAAATCGTTGGTGAATCGCTTTTCAATGATGGTGTCGGAGTGGTAGTTTTTATAGTCCTCTTCAAAATCGCCCAGCAAGGCATCGACTCCATGAGTTTTGGTGATGTAGGATTGCTCTTTATCGAGGAAGTTTTTGGAGGAATTGTCCTAGGACTTATTGGTGGTTGGGGAGCTTTCCGTTTGATGAAAGTGATCGATAATTATGAAACTGAAGTAATTATCACGCTAGCTTTGGTCATGGGGATTTCTGCATTGGCACATTATCTCCATGTATCGGGACCTTTAGCTGTAGTTGTAGCTGGAATATTTCTTGGAAACAAAGCACCAAAGATTGCTTGGTCCGAAAACACCCATGTGTATGTAGACAAGTTTTGGGAACTGCTGGATGTCCTGCTGAATGCCATTCTTTTTGTCCTGATCGGTCTTGAATTACTGGTCATCTCCTTGAATGCAAATTACCTTGTATTTGGACTGATCGCTATCCCAATAGCGCTTCTAGCTAGATACATCGCCCTTTCCGGACCAGTAAAATTCTTTGAGAAGAAACTTGATTTTATCCCAAAAACAAATCTGATCATGACTTGGGGAGGCATCAGAGGTGGGATTTCCATTGCATTGGCACTTTCACTCGAGCCTCAAATGGAGCGCGAACTTTTCCTAACTGTAACTTATGTGATCGTAGTATTCTCCATCATCGCTCAGGGATTGACGATTGGGGCTTTGGTGAAAAGGGTTTTAAGGAGGAATTAGAAAGTCCCAAAGCTTGATTTGGGAAAAAGGAATCTTCCAAGTTCATAATCACCTCCTCCCCTTTTTAAATAGAGGATCCAGAATTGTTTAATTTTAATAAAATATTAGCGCCATGAAAACTATCTACCATTTCGTTCGGACTATTGGTTTTGCTTTGCTTCTTTCTGCCTGTTCTACTTCAGAAAGAGAAACTAACACTGAGACTACTCCAGATCAAGCTTTTTCATTGGACTATCAGGCTCCAGTTTTTAAAAATGACCAGAGGGCAGAAAAAATCAAAACGATTTCTGACGATCTTCAGGAAATGATGTCATCCTATGCAAAGGCCGAAAACATTCCCGGAATTGCTTATGGTATTGTCGTTGACAATGAATTGGTTATTTCATCCGCTGTTGGTGTTTTGGATGTTGAAAAGCAAAACCCAGTCACAACATCATCAGAATTCCGAATTGCCTCCATGACCAAAAGCTTTACTGCAATGGCCATCCTCAAGCTTAGAGATGAAGGGAAATTATCACTCAATGATCCTGTTTCAGACTATATTCCTGAGATGTCAAACATCACTTATTTGACAAAAGATTCTCCGATTATTGACATTGAAAATTTGCTGACCATGACTGCAGGTTTTCCTGAGGACAATCCTTGGGGAGACCGCCAACTGGACGAAACAAATCAAATGCTTTTGGATCTCATCAGTAATGGCTTGTCTTTTTCAAATGCTCCTTCTTTTCAATTTGAGTATAGCAATACCGGTTATGCGATGCTGGGTTATATAGTTTCCCAGGTATCAGGGAAGTCCTATCAGGAGTATATCAATGAAGAAATCCTCTTGCCATTAGGTATGACTAACACCTATTGGGAAGTAGATGAAGTACCTTCTGAAAAATTAGCCATTGGCTACAGATGGGAGGATGAAGAGTGGAAATTAGAGCCAATGCTTCATGATGGCTCTTTCGGTTCTATGGGCGGACTGATTACCTCTATTGAGGATTTCAGCAACTATGTAAGTTTTCACCTTTCTGCTTGGCCTCCTAGAAATGAGGAGGAAAAAGGTCCATTAAAGAGAAGTTCTCTCCGAGAAATGCACACCCCTCAGTTTCCTCGACTCAACTCTAATGCGAGTGATTATCTAGGAAATCCTTGTCCAACTATATCAGGTTATGGGTATGGTTTGGGGATTTCTCAAAACTGTGATGGCTTAACCTGGGTTTCACATGGTGGTGCACTTCCAGGTTTTGGTAGTAATTATGTTTTTTACCCTGAGTATGGCATTGGTATTATGGCATTTTGTAACCTGACTTATACTACCCCTTGGCAGCTGAAAGAGATCGAAAAACTGATCTTTGATAAACTGGAACTGAAACCAAGAGAACTACCCGTTTCATCGATCTTGCAGAAAAGAAAAGATCAAATTGTCGAAACTTTCCAAGAGGGTGAGGATGCTTTAAAAGCAGACATTTTCGCTGAAAACTTCTTTTTAGATGAAAGCAGGGAACATAGAGTTCAAGGAATATCAAAAGCATTGTCCCAGGCCGGAAAAATCTCTACCGTCACAGAACTTATCCCTCAAAATCAACTCCGAGGCGTTTTTAGACTGAAAGGAGAAAATGGAGATGTTGCAATTCTCTTCACCCTTACTCCTGAAAAAGACCCAAAAGTCCAACAATTGAATTATGCGTTTTTAAAGAATTAGAAGGAAAATAGAAAGTTGACCTTACTTCTCAAAAACAATTTCATCAGGCTCAGCTCCCAGCTTTTTTAAAACACCAGAGATTGCCTTGACCATAGGATCCGGGCCACAAACATAAAAGTGCTGTGAGAAATCCTGTACATGAGATTTAAGAAAATCTTCGTCAACACGACCGGTTTCATGGCCTTCCGCTTCTTCTTCATCAAGAGTAGAAATAAAATCTTTCCCTAAATTCTCCCGGAAATAGCTTTCTAAAATGACATCTTTTTTGGTTTTGTTCGCAAAGAATAACTTATTTCCTTTCATTTCGCCTTTCTCTTTTAGCTCTTTAAAAATGGCAATAAAAGGTGTGATGCCAGCTCCTCCGGCTATAAACACGCCTTTTCCTTTGTACTGAATCGCTCCCCATGAATCATCAATCAGCAACTCATCTCCTACTTTCAACTGGTCAATTTGGTTTGTCACACCATCGTGATCCCGGTAGGATTTGATGACAAATTCCAGATGGTCGTCGGTCGGCAAACAGGTAAAAGTAAAGGGACGTTTCTCTTCTTTCCAATCCGATTTGTTAATCGACACTTCAGTAGCTTGGCCGGGCACGAAAGAGTAGCCACTTGGCTTTTCAACTTTGATTTGTTTTACATCATGTGTTATTGGCTGGATATCAAGTATTTTTACAGTATTCGACATGGCTTCTAAAAATTTGGTTGTATTTATACAAACGATTCAGCTATTAATTGTTTGCTTTCATGTGAGATTTCTTTACCTCGGATGTTCTTAATTATTCAAATGAGAAACTTTATTTTGTTAGGATTTGGCTAACTTAATGCCGTTAAAAAAACAACCCTTATGAAAAAATATTTCAAGTTAACATTATCACTGGCCTTGATGTCAGCGGTTTATTTGACCGCATGTAGCTCAAAAACCGATACTGAAGAAAGTTCAGAAACTATGGAAGCGGTGGTAGCCGAGTCTGCAAATTTTGGAGGCTTAGCATTATACACTGTTCGTGATTCTATGTCGAGCAATCCTAAAGCCACCTTGGAAGCTGTTGCCAATGCTGGATATGCTTATGTAGAAGCTGCCAACTATTCAGAAGGAAAATTCTACGGAATGACTCCTACAGAATTCAAATCCTATTTGGAATCAATTGGTTTGACTGCAAAAAGTGCTCACATGGGCATGGTGACGATGGAAAATGCAGATCAATTGATCGCAGATGTAAAGGCCGCGGGAATAGAATACTTTGTAATCCCTGTTCCTCCTATGGGAATGTTCACATTTGGTCCCGACGGGATGGGAATGAAAGGTTCTCCAGAAGATTTGGTGAATATCATGAATACCTTGGGAGAAAAATGCAATAACGCGGGCATCAACCTCCTGTATCACAATCATGACTTTGAATTCAAAGAAATGGCTGACGGAACGGTCATCGAAGATCTTCTTCTAGAAAAATGTAATCCTGAGTTTGTTAATTTCCAGATGGACCTTTTCTGGGTGACAAAGGCGGGAGTTGATCCATTGACTTACTTCGAAAAGTATCCAGGAAGATTTAAATCTTGGCATGTAAAAGACATGAACGAAGAAGGAAACTTCGCCCCTGTAGGAACTGGAACAATTGATTTTCAAAGAATTCTTGCTGAGAAAGCAAAATCAGGAATGGAATTTTACCTTGTTGAGCAGGATCAGACTTTTGGATTGGATCCAATGGAAGCAATAAAAATCAGCCATGATGGGCTAGGAGAAATCGGTTTTAAATAATCGAAATTTCTATTTAAATCAAAAAAGGGGGTAATTCTAGCTGTAAGAATTACCCCCCTTTTTTTACATCATTTTTTCCCAAAGACATGCATTGCGATTTACCCTGCTTTGCAAACGTAATACATTTTCATCATCCCTTTTCCTTTGATCGGAACTTCAGGCCGGCTTTCGAATTCAAACTCGGGATCATCCTTTAACAGCTCATACGTATTTGCACTAATATTCACTTTATTCAATTCACAGTTGACCTCCATTCTCTGGGCAGTATTTACTGAATCCCCCCAAATGTCATATTGGAATTTTTTAATCCCAACAATTCCAGCTACGACAGGACCGGTATTTATTCCACAACGCATATCAAAATAAACTTTGGAACTTTGGGCCAATTCCTTGTTCCTGTTGAAAATAAACTCTTGCATTGCCAGAGCCGCCAATACCACTTCTTTTGCTCCCGATTTTTTGTTTAAGCCAGCAGCAGCCATATAAGCATCTCCAATTGTTTTGATCTTTTCGAGCCCAAATTCTGTGACAATCTCATCGAATTTCTTGAAGCAAATATTCAATTCCATGACTAATTCTTTGGCTGAAAGATCGTGAGCCTTCCTAGTGAAGTCTGCAAAATCTGTAAAAACCACCGTTACTTCGGAAAAATCTTTCGCTTCATAATACCCTTTTTCCTTCAGTTCTTCGGCAACTTCAGCAGGCAAAATATTTAGCAACAAAGCATCAGATCTGTGTTTTTCCTTTTCTAGTTTAGTTCTGGATTTTTTGATGAACCAAGAACGGTGAAATAAACCTATAGCAAGCAGCAAAAAGAAAATCCCTGAAATCATAAAGAGGTTACGTCTATTTCTTTCCTTCTCCAATTCCACCAAAAACAGTTGTTCTCTTTCTTTATTGGCCAAACTATCCAGTAGTAATTGCTTTTGAAAATCATAATTCATCACCATGCGGGTGAGGTCTTCCGTGTTCCTTTCATTCAGGATGCTATCTTTTAGAGATAGTACCATTTTCAGGTATTTTGCCTCCTCAGATGCATTGCCGGTCATTTCCGCGATTTCAGCAAGCCTATCATAGGCCATTATCTTTATATTTATTTCTCCTGTTTGCCTGGCAAACTCCATGGATAATTGGGCATGGGAAGACGCTTTTCCATATTCTTTTATTTTGAGGTAAAGATTTGCCAATCGATTATGGGTATTAGCTAAACCCCTTGCATTTCCTATTTTGGACCGAACATTCAATGCCTCAAGCAAAGTTGATTCAGCCAATTTATATTCCCCCTTAAGAATATAATTATGTCCTAGATTGCTCAAAGAATTCCCAATTCCTGAATCATTGTTGTTTTTCCTGGAAAGTTCTAAGGATAATTTATGATAGAAAATAGCAGAGTCGATTGGCCCTGTTTGTTCAAAAATGATTGCCAGATTATTATAATTAGCAGAAGTAGTCCTATCATTTCCAATTTCTAAATCTAAATCCAGAGCTTTTCGCCCGTATTCAAATGCTGATTCATAATCTTGTTGGTTATAAAAAGTCAAAGTCATACTTCGCCAAATGGCAGCAATTGAGCGTTTATTTCCCATCTCCTCAAAAATATTCAAGGCCAAAAGATTTTCTTCCATCATCTTATTGACATCTCCTATGTAGTCGTAGCAGTTGGCTAGATGCTGATGCGCACGCGCAACGTCCGTATTCAGACCATTATTTGACAATTTTTTAAGAAATTCTTTTACATCATTAATTCCTTTGGTGTACTCACCAACTTCTTCTCTTACAGATATTAGGACATAAAATGATGCTCTTAATTCGCCAATTGGATAATCAATCTCTTCACTTCTTTTTAATGCCTCTTCCGCAAAGTTCAAGCTTTCACGAAAGTCATTTGTTCCAAAAGCTATCTCCGCAAGGTTACAAAGTGAATCGATTTGGGATGTGGTGTATTCTTCTTGGGCGAAAAGAGGATTAAATAGAAATAAGAAAATAATACATAATCGAAATCTCATATCTCTCATCCATTTTTCAAATGGGATTTAATTAAAAGATTGATTTACAATAATTTAATAAATAATAGCCAATATGGCGCAAAATATTATTGGGTATAAAATCAATTTTATTTAAAAAACAATCGTTTTATCAGTCTTCAAAAAAAAAGTCTAGGAGATCGGTTTGTGTAGTTGGGATCAATAAGAAAAACAAAAAGGCTCCTGATATCAGAATCAGAAGCCTTTAGTTTATTATTCTTAGTAGATATTATTTTGCTGGAAGCAGTTGAGATCTTACTTCACCAAAGCCCACTCGAATACCATCTTTTTCAGCATATCCTTTCATAATGACTGTATCCCCATCCTCCAAAAATGTTCTTTCTTCTCCGGTCTCTAACTTGATCGGATTTTCCCCATTCCATGATAGTTCAAGCATCGAACCAAAGGAATCTTCAGTTTGCCCCGAAATTGTCCCGGAAGCCATTAAATCCCCGACATTGATATTACAGCCGTTGACCGTGTGATGTGCCAATTGCTGAGCCACATTCCAATACATATCCTTAAAATTGGATGCACATACCTTTGATGGTTTTTTTCCATCCGGCTGGATCTGAACCTCTAGTTTAATATCAAAACTATGTGGTTTTTCACATGCCAGATAGGGTAATACTTCAGGCTCTTGTTCAGGTCCATTTATTCTAAAATGCTCCAGAGCTTCTAAGGTCACGACCCAAGGAGACATGGAGGAGGCAAAACTTTTTCCAAGAAAAGGGCCTAATGGCACGTATTCCCAAGCCTGAATATCTCGGGCAGACCAATCATTGAATAGTGTAAAACCGAAAATAAAGTCTTCGGCATCTGAGGTATTGACTGAATCGCCCAACTTTGTAGACTTGCCAGTGATAAATGCAAGCTCTAATTCAAAATCCATTTTTTTTGAGGGTCCAAATCCTGGAGTTTCCATATCAGGAGTTTTGAACTGACCTTTTGGTCTATGAACTGGAACTCCAGATGGAATGATGCTGGATGCTCTACCATGGTAGCCAACCGGCAAATGTTTCCAGTTGGGAAGCAAGGCATTTTCTGGATCACGAAACATTTTACCCACATTCGTGGCATGCTCCATGCTGCTATAAAAATCTGTATAATCACCGATTTTTACTGGCAAAAGCATTTCCGCTTCCTTGCGGTTTACCATTACTTTCCCTCGGGCAGAATGATCTCTCAGCTTTTCATTATCTGCCAAAAGTAATCCCTGAACACGCTCACGGATTTTTCTTGTCTGAACTTTCCCTAATGAAATCAAGTCATTCAACGCTTCATTTAGAAAAATTCCTTCCGGAAGGAAATGATCTGAAAAGAACCCTTCTTGATCCAATACGCTCAAATCAACAATTTTATCTCCGATAGCAATTCCGGTTCTAGGGCTCAATCTCTTGTTTTTGAACACCCCAAACGGCAGGTTGTAAATGGTGAAATCAGAATTTTTTGGAACTTCCACCCAGGTACTCAAGGTGTTGCTTGTAATGTCGCTCATGATAAAAATCTTTCAAAAGACAAATTTAAGGTTTATAAAGGAAATGAAAAGGAATATAATTCGGCTCGAGTTGAAAGCTATTCCCCAAATTCAAACATCCCACTGACAGTCTTGCTTTTAAGGCCTTTCAAAAGAATTTTAGATCAACTTAAAAGTTTTCTAACAAATAAGTTGATCCCTGCGGCAAGAGAATTTATTCTATTCCACCGATATCATCAAGTCAAATGAGGAATATCATTTCATTTTTACACAGATCCTTAGATATTAATATTCTATTTCCTCAAGATGGAAAATATACACTCGTCTCAACTATCATGTCCGAAATTGATTGATTTAATTATTCACAATCCGGCCGATCACCTGTTGATGGCTTTGAAAAAACTATTATGAGAGCATGTTGAAAGTAAATGGAATACAGAGAAAATGCATAAACATCAATAAAACCACTTAAAACATAATATTATGCATAATTGGCAATGGAATTTTTTGGGAATTTCTATTTTATGGATTGTTTGGATACCACTGCTCATTTTTTTTATTTGGCTGATCATAAGGGATAAAACGACTGTCCCTTTGAAAGAAACGCCTATGGAAGTTTTGAAAAGAAAATTTGCAAATGGCGAGATTACTGCGGAAGAATATGAGCGGGGAAAACAGCTACTGGATAGTAAATAAGGTAGGGAATCTCAAATTACAGAACTTTAAAAAAAAAACATCGGTTAGCAGACCACCAAGACATGGAGCATGGCAAAATGAATCATTCAGAACATGAAAAGAACCCTGAAATGGAACACGATCATCACAAAATGATGATTGCTGATTTCAGGAAACGGTTCTGGGTCACTTTGGTAATCTCCATTCCTGTTTTGGTCCTATCCCCTATGATTCAGGACTTTTTGGGATTTGAATTGGTTTTTTCAGGTAACCTTTATGTGCTTTTTGCCTTATCATCCCTGGCTTTTTTCTATGGAGGTTGGCCTTTTTTGGAAGGGCTGATAGATGAAATTAAAAAAGGTGCTCCTGGCATGATGACCCTTATAGCCGTGGCCATTACAGTGGCCTATGTTTATAGCAGTGCAGTAGTATTTGGACTTCAGGGCAAAGTGTTTTTTTGGGAACTTGTCACATTGATTGACATCATGTTGGTTGGACATTGGATTGAGATGAAATCCGTCTTGGGAGCTTCCAAAGCACTGGAATTACTGGTGAGTATGATGCCAGACGAAGCGCATAAAGTGGAAGGAGATGATATCAAGGATGTAAAACTGGAAGAATTAAACAAAGACGATATTATTCTCATCAAACCTGGCGAAAAAGTACCTGCAGATGGTGAGATTGTAGAAGGTGAAAGTTACCTCAACGAAGCTATGCTGACCGGAGAATCCAAACCGGTAAAAAAAGGAACGGAGCAGAAAGTCATCGGAGGTTCCATCAATGGGAAAAGTTCCTTAAAAGTAAAAGTTCTGCACACTGGAGAAGACAGTTACCTCAATAAGGTTATTACACTGGTACAGGAAGCACAAAAAGCAAAATCCAAAACACAACATCTTGCGGACAGGGCTGCCAAATGGCTTACCTATATTGCACTTGGTGTAGGCTTCACGACTTTAATCGTGTGGATCTCATTGGGTTTTGAATTTGTGTATGCGCTGGAGCGGATGGTGACAGTCATGGTCATTTCATGTCCACATGCTTTGGGCTTGGCCATACCTTTGGTTGTAGCGATATCCACTGCTATTTCAGCACAGAATGGACTTCTGATCCGTAATCGTACTGCATTTGAAAATTCCCGTAAAATCTCCACCATTCTTTTTGATAAAACCGGAACATTAACCAAAGGTGATTTTGGTGTTACCCGATATGAATCAGTGACTGATAAATATGACAAAAATGAATTACTCCGACTTGCAAGTGCTTTGGAACAAAAATCTGAGCATCCCATTGCGATTGGTATTATGAATAAAATAAAGGAGTTGGATACAGATATTCCAGAAATTGAAAATTTCCAAGCGATAACTGGCAAAGGAGTGGAAGCAAAAGTAGAAGGATCGGAAGTGAAAGTGGTCAGTCCTGGATATCTGAAAGACAATGATATGAGCATCCCGGAAGCTTCACAAAGCAATGAAGCAGAAACAATAGTCTTTGTAGTCATCGATGACCAGTTATCAGGATTTATTGCATTAGCCGATGAAATACGTCCTGAATCACAAGAAGCAATTGATGATTTCAAAAAGCACAAAATCAAAGTGATGATGGCTACAGGCGACAACGAAAAAGTTGCCAAAGCAGTGAGCGATGAATTAGGATTGGACGGCTATTATTCCGAAGTACTTCCCGATCAAAAAGTAGAGATTGTAAAAGAGCTGCAGGAAAAAGGGGAGTTTGTTGCGATGTCCGGGGATGGGGTAAATGATGCACCTGCATTGGCACAGGCAGACGTGGGCATTGCTATAGGATCAGGTACAGATGTGGCTGCCGAAACTGCTGATATAATTTTAGTAAACAGTAACCCACAAGACATTCTAAATTTGATCCTTTTTGGTAAAGCCACCTATAAAAAAATGATTCAAAATCTGGTTTGGGCTACGGCTTATAACGCGTTCGCCATACCTTTGGCAGCTGGAGTTTTATACTCTATCGGATTTGTATTAGGACCCGCAGTAGGGGCGGTAATTATGAGTTTGAGTACGGTGGTTGTTGCGATTAATGCACAACTTCTAAAAAAGCAGATTCACTCGTAAAAGCTTCATTTTGAAAAATCCCATCTAAAAAAATGAAGTGGAATATAATTCGGCTCGAAGTCAGTAGCTCCAACTTCCCTCGTTTTGATCGAAATTTGAATACCGGGAATACCTAGGATGAAACTGAAAGTGTTATTGCTAACAATTCTATACATCATGGAAGTAAAAGCTTTAGTAGAATTGTATTTCCTATCGTAATGAATTGATTTTTAAAGAATTCCTAAAGGGAGGTTCTAACATAGCTTCCCTTTTTCATTTTTACACAATTAGGTTTAGTCTACGGTAAAGGTTAGCTATTTTCATCTGTATAAATCAACAAGATTAGATTTCAATCTACTCCACTATAAATTAGGAATATAGTAACAACACCTGAACACGATGCCAAAATTTTAAAAATGACATTCTCATCGGTTTATCCGCACTATGTCGTGAAGGTTGAGAAAAAAAAAGAATTAAACGAAGTGATCGAATGGCTATCTGGTTTTGATGACAAAAAAATCCAGGAGATGATCGCACAAAAGGTCACTTTTGAGACTTTCATTTCGCAGGCAAAATTGAATCCTAACGCTGCTCTAATCACCAGAACCATTTGCGGCAATAGAATAGAAGGCATTGAAACTCCATTGACTAGGCAAGTCAGATACTTGGATAAATTGGCCGACGAATTGGCAAAGGGAAAAAAGATGGAGAAAATATTAAGGAAAGCGTAAAATGAATTTACTAGAAAAACCATGGTAGGATGATATTCTGGCGTAAAAGAGGAAAAGGAACTAACCATTGATTTAATCAACGAAGAATTAGACAAGTAACGACAAGTCGACTTCAAGAATAAAACCTGGCATTTGATCAAAATAATTTCCTACTTCAGATCAAACATTTCTAATTTAAAAGTGGAGTTACCTTTAAACTTTATCCCATTTAAAAATACTCCTTGATCTTTGCGATTTAAAAACTCCTAGTCCATTTTTTCACTAATTTCACTATAACAATGACAGCCCTCGAACAAAATATAACCACCTACTTTGGGGCGATGTGTAAGGAAAGCTTGCAAGCTATTAGCTCTCGCTTTCATCTCGAGACTCTTAAAAAAGGAGATTACTTCTTGAAAACAGGAAAGCCCTGCAACAAGCTTAGCTTTATTAAATCAGGGCTTTTGAGAATCTATAAGCAAACTGAGGATAAGGAAGTTACTCAATGGATTTCTACTCAAGGTTATTTTGTAACAGATCTTTCCAGTTTACTTTTTGGCGCTCCGGCTCGCTGGACCATCGTAGCCTTGACGGATGCTGAGCTTTTCACCATCAGCGGGGAAGATTACAAGTCCATCGGAACTGTTGTTCCCAATTGGCATGAGCTTGAAAAGCTATTTATAGCCAAATGCTTTACCTTTTTGGAAGACAGGGTTTTCACCCATCTTTCGATGACTGCCGAAGAACGCTATTTGCATTTCTTCGAGTACAATAAGGAACTTTTCAATCAGGTGCCGCTCCAATACATCGCCTCTATGCTTGGAATGACTCCGGAAACATTCAGCAGAATCAGAAATAAACAACTCAGCTAAACTTCTTGATATTTATCAAGAGCGCTCTGCTTACTACTTCCCAATTTTGCCTCAACACTAAATCACTTAGAAATGAGGAATTTATTAAAATTGGAAGAAGCAGCACTATTTCTACTCAGCATTTACTTATTCAGCACATTAGACTTTGCATGGTGGTGGTTTCCAGCACTCTTATTGGTTCCAGACATAGGTATGATTGGGTATTTATTCAACCCAAAGATTGGAGGATTCATATATAACCTCTTCCATCATCGATTGCTGGCTGCGGGTGTTGCCTTTTACGGACTAGCATTTGGAAATGAGTATTGGATGCTCGCTGGGATCATCCTATTTGCACACATTTCTTTCGACAGAATGATGGGCTATGGATTAAAATTCAACGATAGTTTTCACCATACGCATCTTGGCAGAATTGGGAAACTTGAGACTAATTGATTTCGCAGAAAAGGTAAAATCCTTTATCCACCTACCCAACATTTGATTATATAAGCTTTATCCCTACTTTTAATTACTGAACGCACGTGCAGTAAGTGAAAAAAAATGGATAAACGAACAGAACTCATAGAAATAGCCACTCGCCTATTCTCACAAAGAGGGTTTGAGAATACACCACTCTCGATAGTATGTGAAACTGCCAACGTCTCTAAGGGATTGATATCGCACCACTTCAAATCTAAGAATGGATTGCTTCGGGAGATATTCCAGCGAACAACTGACTTGATCGTGGAAATGAACAAGATCGAAACAGTATCTATATCAGCCCGAGAACGATTATTGAAGCTCTTAGAGTCCTTCTTTTCACAGTTGAGCACTGATAAGCTATTCTTTCAATTTAATCTAAATATGATCGTACAGCCCAAAACCAGGGAGGTATTAGCAGACCTAATTGAAGAGCGATCAGCCTTTATCCTGAATGCTACAAGAAACATTTTCGACGAGATAGATCCTGATAATTCACTTATCAAAAGTCATCTGTTCATCGCTGAACTAGATGGGATCGCGATAAGCTATTTAGCTGTTTATAAGGACTTTCCGCTGGAACAGATTAAAGAACAAATCATTATCAAATACGCTCAAGTATGAATTTTATAAAAGCAGCGAATCCAGAGCTCATCACCGAGCTAAGGACTAAACTCTATCAGAAATTGACCGCTCCAATTGATGCCATGTGGGAACTGCTTTACATTGCTTCAGCCCAACCTTTCCTTATAAATGAAGAAGGTAAAACAATTGGATATTGCTGCATAGATGAGCAGGACAATTTGCTTCAAATATTTGTGTTGGATGAATTCTTAGCTAAAATGGATCAGGTAATCAGGAGCTTGATTGCATCAAACCTGATTAAGTCTGCAAGCTTGAGCTCTAGTGAGCCTGTTTCCTTTAATGCTTGTTTACAACAGTCCTTTTCAAGTCAAGCGAATACTTTTTGCTATCAGCACTCGAATAAGCCGATTGAGATGAGCCATGATTTCAATTTAGAGGTAGCTTCTTCAAATAATATTACTGCGATCAAATTATTCTTAAAAGAACAGGTAGGTATGGATGATACATTTGGCTATACAGAGAATCTTGTAGCAAGAAAAGAAATCTATCTGGTAAAAGAATCAGAGGCAATTATCGCCACCAGCGAATGTAGAATGAGCGATACCCAACCATATATTGCCGATTTGGGAATCATTGTACACAGAGATTACCAAGGCAAAGGCCTCGCAACGCAGGTAATGCAGATGCAGGTAAATCGCGTACTGAAAGCCAATAGAAAACCTATTTGCTCTACCACCTTAGACAATATTGCTTCACAAAAGATGATTGAAAAAGCTGGTTTCTACTGTTCCAATATCATTTTTGATATGAAATTATCAGACTAAGAATTCCAATATAAAAAACCTAAATAAGATGTTTTTATGGCCAATTTTAGAAAAATAAAATCACTTGCACTTGTTTTCACAATTCTTGCTTTTCTATCGGCGAAAGTATCTGCTCAGACTTGGACAGGAATGATTGATTATGGGAAAAACAGCTTTAGCTATCAAATAAAACTCGCAGAACAAGAAGGTCAACAAGCTGCTTTTTTTTCGAGTATGGAGATGAATGCGTATGAAATCCCTTGTCAGCAAACAACCCTAAATAAAGATTCCTTACACTTCTTTGTAATCAGTGATTATTACACCTATGAATACCAGTATGTCAAACATGAAGATTTATTTCGAGGCAATTTAAAAGTATACTCAAACGAAACTGAGCAATTATTAAACAGTTTTGCCACCGAACTTACTCGGGAAAATAATGTAGAATCTGACAAAATTGAAAAACAGGATTTCACCTTCACTTCGAATGAACTTGAGCTTTCTGGCACCTTATGGAAACCTAAACATCAAATAAATAAGGGTTTATTTTTCTTGACCTCTTCTCAAGGCAATGACCGAAGTGGATCCAATGCAGAAGCCTCCTATTTTACCAATTTAGGTTACACAGTTTTTAATTATGACAAACGTGGAACTGGAAAATCTGAAGGAGATTGGCAATCAGCAACTATTGAAGAGCTAAGTTCAGATGACATTAATGCATTGGAATTCTTTTCCAAAATATCTTCTCTGTCATTATCTGATATTGGAATCAAAGGAAGCAGTCAGGGTGGAATAAAAATCCCTTATATCCTATCCAAAATAGCTGATGTCCGTTTTGGTATTTCTATCAGCTGCCCGAGTGGATCGTTATTGGAAAGTGATTTAAACCACTGGAAAAACCTGAATTATAAAGGGATTGGAAAAACCAATATTGACCAAGCTTTAAAAGTCCAGAAAGCAGGATATGACTATCTCGCCGGGAATATTTCATATAATTCCCTACTAGAGACAAAAGAAGAAAGCAGCAATCTAGATTGGCTTAAGTATGTATGGATTCCTGAGGAAGATATTCAAAAAGATTATAAGTTGAATTTTAGCGGACTTCCTTATTTTGAGAAAGTAAGCCAACCTATTTTAGTAATTCAAGGACTATCGGATGAAATTATTCCGGCTGATAGTTATCTCAAAATTGAAAAAGCGCTAAAGAAATCCAACTCAAAAAAGTATGAGGTGATTACTCTTGAAAATACCACCCATTCCATGAGCTTGGTAAATGAAGAATTCCCATATTTCCAATTACTCTCTCCGGATTACCTTCCTATTATTACTGATTGGTTGAAAAGCATTCCAAACAATTAGGCTAAAAAGTGCAATGCCTTTTCTTATTCAAATCCTATTGAGTTCCACTTCTTGAAACTTAATTCCTGTTCTCCACCTTATTTACAGTAGAAATTAGAGACTAAGCTATGAGCAGAGGATTTGTAAAAGAAGATGATCAGGAAGAAACTCCTCTTGTACCACCAAGAGCGGATTTACCAGAGGGAGTCACCAACTTCATCACAGAAAACGGAATGTCAGAATTGCTTGCAGAAAAGCAAGCCTTGCTCAATGAAAAGAGTACTATAGAAGCTTCTACTGAACAGGAAAAACGCATTGCTTCAAATTTCATCAATGCAAAAATTCATTTGCTTGAAGAGCGGATTGCCATTGCCAAAATTGTAAATCTAACCGAGCAGCCTCAAGATGAAATCCGATTTGGAGCAACTGTTACCCTGAAAATTGGTACTAACTCTAAACATCAAACCTATCAGCTGGTGGGCGTGGATGAAGCCGATATTTCAAAAAATAAAATCTCTTTTATCACTCCTATTGCCAAGATATTGATAGGCAAGAAAGTTGGAGAACAGGCCATCTTAAAGTTGGCCAAAGAAGATAGGGTTTTTGAGGTAATGGGGATTAAGTATTAACTGAAAAGGTCGAATTTTAGAATACAAAAAAGCAACCCACAAAAAATCATTATCTCCTTTTAAGTCCAGCTTCTGGAAAAGCAGGACTTCTATAGAGGAGGATTAAATTTTAATAGATATTGTGAAATTCAAGACAGAAAACACCAAACAGCATTGCTAAATTTTTGATCCAGCTTCTGGAGAAGCAGGATAACTTCGTCGCGACCTTTGCGAATTCTTTGTGACCTTTGTGGTTAAATTAGAATCAAACTATAATTGATCGCAAAATCATGCCTCCGAAATAGGCTTTTTCGCTATTTTTGCCCCTCAATTAATTTTCCAATTATGTCTATTGCCAGCAAATACGATCCGATTTCAGCGGAAGCCAAGTGGTACGCTTACTGGATGGAGCACAAGCTTTTTTCTTCGAAAGTTGATCCGAATAAAGAACCTTATACCATCGTAATCCCTCCACCAAACGTCACAGGCGTCTTGCACATGGGACATATGCTAAACAATACCATTCAGGATGTATTGATACGCCGAGCCAGAATGCAAGGCAAAAATGCTTGCTGGGTACCTGGAACGGATCATGCTTCTATCGCCACGGAAACCAAAGTGGTAAACATGCTGAAGGAGCAGGGGATTGATAAAAAGTCTATTACCCGGGAGGAATTCTTAAGTCATGCTTGGGAATGGAAAGAAAAATATGGCGGAATAATCCTGGAGCAGTTGAAAAAACTGGGAGCTTCCTGCGATTGGGACAGAACAGCCTTTACGATGGATGAAGGGTTGAGTGATGCTGTAATTTCCGTTTTTGTGGACTTGCACAAAAAAGGAAAAATCTATCGCGGAATCCGTATGGTCAATTGGGACCCTCAGGGAAAAACCGCTTTGTCAGACGATGAGGTAATCACCAAGGAAATCCAATCCAAGCTTTACTATATCAAATATAAAATCGAAGGAACTGAAGATCAATTCTTGACTATTGCCACCACACGACCTGAGACTATCATGGCCGACGTTGCGATATGCGTCAATCCCAATGATCCTCGCTTCACGCATCTTAAAGGAAAAAAAGCGGTTATCCCTTTAATAAATCGTGCTATTCCTATTATTGAAGATGAATATGTAGACATGGAATTCGGTACAGGTTGCCTGAAAGTAACTCCTGCACACGATATCAATGACTACGAACTTGGTCTGAAACATAAATTGGAAGTGATCGACATCCTGAATGATGACGGTACACTTAATGAAAAAGCGCAAATCTTGGTTGGGGAAGATCGATTCGTAGCCAGAAAGATGATCGGGAAGCGTTTGAAAGAAATCGATCAGTTGGATAAAATCGAAGATTACAAATCAAACGTAGGTCATTCGGAAAGAACGGATGCTGTTATTGAGCCAAAGCTTTCCATGCAATGGTTTCTGAAAATGGATGAAATCACAAAGCCTGCATTAAGCTCCGTGATGGATGATGTCATCCAATTATACCCACCGAAATTCAAAAACATGTACCGTTCTTGGATGGAAAATGTACGCGATTGGTGTATTTCACGTCAGCTTTGGTGGGGACATAGAATTCCTGCCTACTTCCTTCCAAACGGCGAATTTGTGGTTGCCAAAACTGCAGAAGAGGCGCTAGTTATTGCAAATGAACAATTTGGCCAAAATTATAAGCTATCTGATCTGAATCAGGAGGAGGATGTTTTGGACACTTGGTTCAGCTCTTGGTTATGGCCAATCTCTGTTTTTGATTCGGATGTCTTCACCACTGGCAAGCCTAATGAGGAACTGAAATATTACTACCCAACTAATGACTTGGTGACTGCCCCGGAGATTCTGTTCTTCTGGGTAGCAAGGATGATCATAGCAGGATATGAGTATATGGGTGAAAAGCCTTTCAGAAATGTCTATTTAACGGGCATTGTTCGGGATAAGCTTGGCCGAAAAATGTCAAAATCTTTAGGCAATTCTCCGGATCCTTTAGATCTGATTTCCCAATACGGTGCGGACGGTGTCAGAACAGGGATGTTATTCTCCTCTCCTGCCGGAAATGATTTGCCTTACGACGACAAACTGGTGGAGCAAGGAAGGAACTTTGCCAACAAAATCTGGAATGCTTTCCGACTGGTGAAAGGTTGGGAAATCGATCCTGAATTGGATGGAACTGCCAATTCCTCTAGTATAGAATGGTTTGAAAATCGGTTTAATCAAGCTCTGGTAGAGATCAACGAGCATTTTGAAAAATTCAGGATTTCGGATGCCTTGATGACAACCTACAAATTGGTTTGGGGAGACTTTTGTTCTTGGTATTTGGAGATGATCAAGCCGGAGTATCAACATCCAATTGATCAGGAAACCTACGATAAGACGATCGCGATTTTCGAAGATATCTTGAAAATCCTTCATCCTTTCATGCCTTTTATTTCCGAAGAACTTTGGCACCAGATAAAAGAAAGAACTGTGGAAGAATCCTTGATATTGGCTTCCTGGCCTGAGGCAAAGCCTTTTGAAAGCAAGATCATTGAAGAGGCAAGCCAGGTATTTGAGGTGGTATCTCAGGTTAGAAACCTAAGAGCCTCTAAGGGAATGTCTCCCAAAGAAGTTCTTGATTTGACGATTAAGACCAAAAACCCATCGCTTTACGCACGGTTTGAGGCAGTTTTAAATAAACTGGCCAATCTTTCTTCACTAAACTTTGGGGACAAAGTAGAGAACGCGGTCAGCTTTGTAGTGAAGTCAGATGAATGCTTTATCCCTATGGGAGACGCAATCGACGTTGAAGAGGAAAAAGCCAACATCCAAAAGGAATTGGATTACACCAAAGGCTTCTTGAATACTGTAATGAAAAAGCTAAGTAATGAGCGATTTGTAAATGGTGCACCCGCTCAGGTATTAGAAATGGAACGCAAAAAACAAGCAGATGCCGAAAGTAAAATCCAGGCGTTAGAAGAAAGCTTGGCAAAGCTGGGGTGAAAATCTTCCCTGTAAATTTTAAATCCGTCAACTGAATAAGTTGACGGATTTTTTTGAATGTGATATTTTCAGGAAAAGTCTAAATAATCCTTACTCAGCCACTTCTCTTCCAAACTGATTTTACACCAGCCTCTTTGTTCTCCAGAAATAAAAACCTCTTCCGATTTCATCAAATTGTCTACGATGGAAAAATTGGTTCCAGGACCACTTCTGACTCTCAGCACATTTGCATTTACAGTAGCCCTTTTGACCTCTTCGGTGTACCGCCCATAAACCCAATGTGATTGGCTATTTGAAATTTTCAGCCAACCATTAGACTCATCATAAATCCTTAAAATTGCCCCGAGTTGGGCAGCTTCTCTATCTGAAGCAAGTGGAGCTGAACCACTTGCTGCTTCTCTCACATTCAAAGCAGAGGCCGTGACGGAGACATACCTTTGCACTGTAACTGGAGGCGGGGCTGGTTCTGCGCTTCCTTGAAAGCTTTGAGCTACCAATGGAAGAAAGTTTGAATTAAAATCATCTACTTTATTTCCCCCAAAGAAATTTGTCCCCGGACAGGATTTATTACCCCCGGTTCCATTATTTCTTTTTCCGGTATTTAGGTCATACCAGTGATGATAGATGATACTGAAACTATTCAAAGGCAGTCTAAACTTTTCGCAAAGAATGGCAGTCATTTGGATGATAGTTTCTCTATGATCATTGGTCATCGTATCGCCATCTTTATCAAAATTCCCGAAATGCTCTATGCAAATGGAATCCCTGTTTGCGCCATAAATACAAGCAGGAGTTGATTCTAAAGACCTTCCGGTCAAAATAGTCCCATCAGGGAAACTTGTGAAATGCTGTCCGATGTCTTGCCATCCATTATTTCTCACATGGTAATTCTTCATGGCAGCTTGTCGCTCAAAATGATTGTTACCATTGAAATGCACATAACTTGGGCTCCAAGTATGATGTTGTTGAATTGTGAGAATAGTCCTGGCGATTCGTTGTTCCTGAATCCAAGTCCGAAACTCAGCCAAACTCATCTTTAAAAATCCACTTTTTGATTCCATGTTTATTTAGATTAAAAGTTAAAATAGTAAGGTCTTTTAATTTACCGATAAAAATCTAAATGATTATCCGAAATGATGGCAGTTACTTTAAATCCTTAACTTATCTAGTCTGAAGACAAATGCCGTGAGACCGAAGAGGCCTCAATTCTTAGGACTGCCATATTTTATTTTGCTTTTACCTTCTTTCTGGCATAAAGAACAGGTATACATAAAAATCAATAGGACGATTCTATATTCTAAACGAATAACCTTGTCTTCAAAAGTCACTAAAGAAAAATTGCTCTATCCCCCAATGAAACATGAATTCGCCAATATCAGCATCGATGGATCACTTTATTTTGTTACTGCAAGATTGCATATATCATAAAAATCCAATCCCAAGGAATCTAAAATTTTAAAGTTCTTTTATTCTAAGATCTCTGAAGATTACTCCCTGTCCTTCGCTTTGTAATCCTATGTAACCTTCAGTAAGAGGTTTGCCATTTATTTTGATGGAAGGATCAAATCTATTTGCTGTTCCTCCACCTATTTGGGGTTTTGTATATTGCAATACGGTATCTCCATTCACTAGGTGGATCACCAATGAATCCCCAAAAACTATCAAGTCAGCTCTTACCCATTCGTCCCATTTGAAAGTTGGGGAAGTTGAGTTGATACAATGT
Source organism: uncultured Algoriphagus sp. (assembly GCA_965659625.1). Taxonomy (GTDB): domain Bacteria; phylum Bacteroidota; class Bacteroidia; order Cytophagales; family Cyclobacteriaceae; genus Algoriphagus. Next base: position 149,936 of record CBFHWO010000005.1, read on the forward strand.
CTAGGATCTTTCTCTCCCTCGAAAAACACATCTGTCCCTGGAGAACACATGTTACCTGTTGGTCTAGGAACGCCTTCCTTTTCCTCAGCTAACATTTGCCATTCTACAGAAATAGGCCAGTCCTGCTCTTTTAAAATTGAGTTTGGAGCTTGGGAGTGAAACATGACGCCGCTGTTTCTATAGGTATAGCTTGCTGCATCTTCCAGCCATTGATCAGTGAATTTATATTCCCATGTCATATGGAAGGATGAAAATGGTTTTTCGTAAAATAAATGTCCATATCGGTCATCAAAGCCTTCTTTGTAGCCATCATAGTTTACTTCTATCGTTCCATCCTTTACTCTAAACGTGCTTGCATAATTTTCTCCCGTCTCATGATGTTGGATTTTTGGAGTCCAGCCTTCCAGATTTTGACCATTAAACATTTGAATCCATTCGGGCATTAGCTCATCATGTAATACATCAGAGACTTCTGCTTTATTATTAGTGCACGAAAAAATGATAGCACTCAAAATGGCGAATTGAAACAATTTTTTGATCATAAGGCTTTGTGTAAAAACAAAAGGAGGTTTTAGAAATCTACAGAAACTTTAAATTAAGAATTTACACGAGTATTAAGAAAGAATCTTTTGGCATGCAGAATATTTTTTTGAGGTAATAAACTGGAATGCATTTCTCTCAATATTGGCTTTAACGGATTGAGGCTTCCCCATTAATTCTCCATCAATTTGAAATTCGACTTCATTTACATTTTCAATTTCACAGGATTCACAGCGGAGAAAAACAGAAGAATTTTGATCCTCCAGATCTCCTTTAAACATTGCCATTATCATGCGAATATAATCTTTAGCACTTTCTGGATTTAGAGCTATAACTTCAAATTTCCCATCATTCATTCTACCTTTTCGATTGATCAAAGCCCCAGTTCCATATTGGTCACCATTTGCTATAACAAGCATTTTCGCTACTAATTCTTTTGATTCACCATCTATTTTTACTTTAAAAACCTTTGGTTCAGTGGTAAAAATCTCTGACAAAGAGCTTTGGATATAAGCAAGCATTCCTCTACCGTCAACTGTTTCAAATTTCTTCACCAAATTGGCATTAAACCCAAAATCAGCCAAATGCAAGCAAAGTTCATCGTTGATCCGAATAGCGTCAATAGGATGAATTAGATAATCCCGAATAGCCTCCCAACTATCCTCAACTGTATGTATGCCTAAACATTTAGCAAGGCCATTTGCAGATCCTAATGGCACAATACACAAAGGGACATTTACGCCACTCAATGCCTTAGCAACCATTTTCACTGTTCCATCTCCCCCTCCGATCAATACAAGATCAGGCTTTAGTTGTTCATACTCTGATTTGATTTTGTTGGAGTCATTTGGTCCACTAGTTTCAACTAAATGCGTCTCGTAGTTGGAGAGTTTTATCCCTACCATTTCCATTAATTCTTCCTTTTCTATACCAGTATTCCCCGAGACAGGATTGAAAATAAACAAACAAACTTTTCTCATTTTCTTTACTTTATATAAATTGATTTTTTCTTGCCAAGTCTAAGGCTTCATCGGAGGATTCAACAAAGAAAAACTTCTCCATACCTACCTCTGATTCAATTACTTCTCTCCGATTTGGCTCTAAATTTCCTATTAATCTGATAAAGACAGCTTTCACCCGATCTGGGTATTTTTTTATCACTTCTGCATAAATTTCAGGATCATGCTGCCCACTATCTCCAATCAGAAAAAATTTCATATTGGGATATAATTCAAAAAGAAATTGAATTTTCTCCAGCTTATGATCGTGATTTCCACCACCTGACTTCCAAATATTTTTCAGGTTGATATGCTTATCTTTTAATAATATCGGTCCTTTCGGGATATTTCTGAATTGCATGAAATCACGGATCAAATCATACAATGACCAATCACTGCTCGAAACATAAAAAATGGGATCTTCCCTGTGATGAGTTAATTCATGATAAAAATCCGACACACCGGGTAATGGCCTTCTTGTATAGGCATTCTTCGAAATGGAAAGCCAAAGCTTTTTCCCTAAATCTGTAGAATGAGAAATTAATATGGTATCATCAATATCCGATATGATTCCTAAGTTATTCTCAAATCGAAAAACCTCTTTGCTTGCCCCATTAGACTTATTTTTCCCTCCAGATTCTAAAACCTTAAAATTCACATATTCCGCGTTGTCCAAATTGGGATTTTCTGCCACAATTTGTTTCTCGAAAACCCCATTTTCATCAGTTTTGACTTCGAATCTCTGGCCATGCAAAACAATCTCAACAAATGCGTTGGGAATAGATTTTACAGAATATCTTCGAATGGCAGCAAGGATATTCTTGATCCAAGAATTCCTAGAGGATGGTCTTTTTTGCGTGTAGGAGGTGATTACACGACCTTTTACAAAAACGCTTTCTTTATTTCCAAAGGTTAGAAATGGCTCAACTTTTATTTTTTCCTTCAATCGCACCTTTTTAATATGACGGTTTTTGTTTTTGCCTCAATAAAATGCAAAAAGAAGGCCCCAGTATTTCTCTTGATTAATAAGTAGTCTTTATCAATTGATTTTTATCAAAAAAAAAGCCATCCTACCTAAAGTAGAATGGCTTGATTGGAAAGGTGGATTATCAATGTTTCCAGTCGTATTTATCCACTTGTTCCAAGCATGCAACCAACAAAGCTATGGAGTCAGAGATGTCTTGTTTATGAGCCATCTCTATCACTTGATGAAGATGTCTGGTTGGAATAGAAATCGCTCCCGCAATTGCTCCCTGCTTACCCATTCTTTGAACTCCCGCTGTATCAGTTCCACCTGCGGTCAAAATTTCTGGTTGCCAAGTAATCTTTTCTTTCCTTGCCGTCTCTTTCATAAACTCCACCATTCTATAATCACAAATAGTCATTGCATCCATAATTTTGATGGCAGTACCTTTTCCTAGCTCCGTGACTTTTTCATGGGCCTGAGCTCCCGGCACATCAAAGGCAATGGTCGTATCCAAAGCAATTCCAAAATCAGGATCTATTCCGTGGGCTGCCACATTAGCTCCTCTCAACCCCACTTCCTCTTGCACTGTGAAAGTAGCATAAACATCATAAGCTGGATTTTCAAGCTTCTTTAAAGTCTCAATAAGAATAAAAACCGCCACTCTGTTATCGATTGATTTACAGTTGACACAATCTCCCATTTCTATCAATTCCCGATCTCTGGTGATAGGATCACCTACGGTAATGAATTTCTCCACTTCCTCTTTTGACATTCCCATATCAATAAAAAAGTCTGTGGTCTTAGGCAATTTCGTTTTCTCCTCTGCAGACATCACATGAATAGGTTTGCTTCCCATCACTCCTACCAAATCCTTTTTTCCATGGACGATCACCCGCTGAGCAGTGAGTGTTTTAGGATCAAAACCTCCCAAAGTATGAAATCTCAAAAATCCATTGTCGTCAATATGAGTAACAATAAATCCAATTTCATCCATATGAGCAGCAACCATGACGCGCTTCCCATCCGGATTTCTTTTTCCTCTTTTGATCGCGATTACATTGCCCAGATTATCAATTTTCACCTCATCTGCAATTGGAGTCACTAATTCCATTACCAAATCCCGAACTCGCTTTTCAAAACCTGGGGCTCCGGCGATTTCACAAATTTTCTTTAACAGGGGTACATTTATGTCCATTCTTTTTAAAGTTTTTTTTTCAAAACACTAATTTATTAATCATAAAGATTCTAAAAGGAAAAAGGCACAAGGAATATTCCCTGTGCCTCTTTATTTATTCCAATATCAAGTTTGAATTAATATGCGCGGACCGTTAATCCTTCCATAAAGTTCGCAAAAGACTTATTTACTACCCTTGTTCCTCCTGTGGTTGGATATTCGCCGGTAAAATACCAATCGCCAATGTGATTCGGAATACACTTATGTAAGTTGTCAACCGTTTGGAAAATCACTTTAACTTCCGCTTTTATGGTATCTCCAGAAACGATCTCTGCTATCTTATCAGAAATCTCATCATAGGTGAAATTGCTATACACTTCCTTCACAAAATTCTCGTAAGAATTAGGATGACTGAGGCAGGAATCATGAATTTTTTCCAAGACATTGTCTATTCCTCTTTCCTTCAAAAGTGCCAAAGCCGCTCTGAAAGCAATAAATTCTTTCATCCTTGACATATCGATACCGTAGCAATCTGGGTATCTGATTTGTGGTGCAGATGAAACGATAATTATTCTTTTTGGATTTAACTTATCAAGAGTTGTCAGAATACTTTTCTCCAACGTAGTTCCTCTTACAATACTATCATCTATTACTACCAAAGAATCTATCCCAGATTTTATTACTTCAAACGTGGTGTCATAGACATTGGCAACCATGGTATCACGCTCATCATCATTGGTAATGAAGGTTCTTAGCTTCACATCCTTGCTTACCAATTTCTCAACTCTTGGTCTGAAATTAAGAAGTTCATCGAGTTCTCCCATATGAGGCTTCCCATCTAGAAACACTTCTCTTCTCTTGGCACTTAAATAATCCTCTAAACCTTCAACCATCCCCAAAAACGCAGTTTCTGCGGTATTTGGAATGTATGAAAACACCGTGTTTTTCAGATCAAAATCAATGGCCTTTAAAATCTGGGGGATCAATGCTTTTCCAAGATCTTTTCTTTCTTGATAGATCGCCGGATCAGTTCCTCTTGAGAAATAAATCCTCTCAAAACTACAGGACTTTTTCTCTCTTGCTGGAAGGATTTCAGATTCGGCATAAGATCCATCCTTATTGATCACTAAAGCATGTCCTGGCTTGATCTCTTGTATTGAATTGAAATCTATGTTAAAGGCTGATTTAATAGCCGGCTTCTCAGAAGCTACGACAATCACCTCATCATCTGCATAATAATAGGCTGGGCGAATCCCTGAAGGATCACGAACCACGAATGCGGAACCATTCCCTACCATTCCTGCCATGGTATATCCACCGTCAAAATCTCTGCAAGACCTTCTTAAAATTCTTGCTAAGTCAAGTTCATTTTCGATGACATGAGTAATCTGCTCATTCGAGTATTGATGCTTGTATTTATCGAAAATCCGTTGATTTTCTTCATCCAAAAAGTGACCGATTTTCTCCATCACTGTCACTGTATCTGTCTTTTCTTTTGGGTGCTGACCAAGTTGTACCAGTCTACCGAAAAGTTCTTCCACATTAGTCATGTTGAAGTTTCCGGCCATTACCAGATTTCTACTTCTCCAGTTGTTCTGCTTTAGAAAAGGATGACAAGTTTCGATGCTATTTTCACCATGCGTACCATATCGAAGATGGCCAAGCCAAACCTCACCGGTAAAAGCAATGTTTTCCTTTAACCACTCTGCATCTGTAAGTGCATCATGGCCGCCTATTTTTTTGGCTTTTTTATATTTCTTAGTGATTTTATCGAAGATATAATTTACAGCGGAAGGTTCAATTGATCGATATCTACTGATATATCTTGTCCCAGGATCGGTACCGATTTTAATATTGGCAACCCCTGCACCATCCTGACCTCTGTTTATTTGCTTTTGCATTAAGACATAAAGTCTGTTTGCTGCATAAGCTGCTGTCCCGTACTTGTCTATATAATACTGTACAGGTTTTCGCAGCCTAATCATTGCTATTCCGCACTCATGTTTGATGGCGTCACTCATGGATTCTGGCGATTATTAGTTGATTTCAAGGTTCAAAGTTACTAGTTTTTAAAAGAATTTTTCTTCAAAAAAGTTCGATTTAATGATTTTAAATTTTGTCAAATAGCCCAAAATATATAAACCTTCGAAATAAAAGAGATAGGAAGGTTTTAACTAGATATTTTAGGAATTGTTTGGAACAGGTTGAGGGTAATATCCCCAAAATTAATTTTGACTTTTATCAAAAAAGTGCTTTTAGAGCCAAAAATAGCTCTTGGCATATCCTTCGCATGATTGTATTGAGATTCAAAACTTAAGGTTTTGGAATTTAAGAGTCCGGACTCTTACTATAGTTAAATATCACATTATCTAAACCAACTATTATTATGAAAAAGATTCTTTTAATGTCCGCTATGTTATTTGCAGGTGCAGCGATAGCTACTCCCCATTTAACTTTAAATCAGGTTTCTCCATTAGGATCTGAACTACAGCAAGAGAAAGTTAAAATCGAAGCTGATGCTCTTCCCGATGCAGTGAAAACAACCATCTCTGCTGACGAAGAAGTAAAAGCTCTAGCAATAACTGAGGCATTTCAAATCACTCAGTTAGACGGGACATTTCATTTTGAAGTCATTTTTGACAATGGTACTGAAGAAAAATTGACCAAAAAATATGACCAAGAAGGGAATGAAATAAAAGACTAGTTACTTAATTGCCACATATTTAAAGCATCGGGCACCTGTCCGATGCTTTTTTCGTTAAACTTGTATTGTCAACCTTGATTTCTACATGAAGCATATTTTATTGGTCGAAGATGACCTTACTTATTCTCGAATTGTCAAGACCTTTTTGGAAAAAAATGGGTACGCAATACAGACTTGTATCAAAGTGAAAGATGCCCAGCAATTGTTGGGGACTACTAGTTTCGATTTGATCATCGCTGATTTCCGATTACCTGATGGTACAGGGATGGAGTTACTTCAGTGGACAAAATCGAAATTCCCACTTACCCAAGTTATTCTGATTACACATTATTCTGATATAAGAATTGCTATCAAAGCCATGAAACTTGGCGCATTTGAGTATATCACCAAACCTATCAATCCGGACGAATTATTGGCAACAGTTAAAGAATCTTTGTCAGCAAAGAGTCCAGAACCTACCATTTCTTCCAGCACATTCCAAAAAGCTTCCGAAACCAAAATAGCCAAAAGCAGCTACGTGGTAGGAAGCTCTGCCGAAGCAGAAAAACTAGAAAAACACATTCAATTGGTTGCGCCGACTGATTTGAGTGTTTTGGTTTTAGGCGAAACCGGAACAGGAAAGGAATTCATTTCACGAAGAATTCATGATTTGTCCACAAGAAAAAACGGACCTTTTATAGCTATTGATTGTGGGGCATTGCCGAGAGAACTTGCAGGAAGTGAGTTATTTGGACATGTTAAGGGTGCGTTTACCGGTGCATTGGATCATAAAAAAGGTCATTTCGAAACTGCAGAAGGAGGAACAATCTTTCTTGACGAAATTGGAAATCTAAGCTATGAAGTCCAGATACAATTGCTCCGTGCTATTCAAGAAAGAACTATCCGGAAAATCGGTGGAAATAAAGAAATTCAGATAGATGTGAGAATCATCGCTGCAACCAATGACAACCTTATCATCCAGTCTGGTGATGGTCATTTCAGAGAAGATTTATATCATAGATTGAATGAATTCACCTTACAGGCGATTTCACTAAGAAGGAGAAAAGAGGATCTGGAGGATTTTTCTCAGCAGTTTTTAGAAGAAAGTAATAAACGTCTCAATAAATCAGTAAGTGGATTCACTCCTGAAGTTTGGGAAATTTTCCTTGGATATGATTGGCCGGGCAATCTCCGTGAATTAAGAAATATCATAAAAAGAGCTGTTCTTTTAACATCGGGAGGATTGGTCGAAAAAGAGGCACTTCCTTCTGATCTCTATGAGCCATCTGGACAGATTTCTAGCTTTAAGACTGCAAATTCCTCTTTCGCAGTGAATGAGGAACTTCCTTCTCCAAAAGACTACAAGTCAAAATGGGTGGAGCAGGAAAAAGAATTAATTCAAAAAGTATTAAACGACACCAAATTCAACAAATCCAAAACGGCCAGAATTCTAAATATGGATCGAAAGACCTTATATAGTAAAATGGAAAAATATGGGCTAGATTGATCTAAGACTTATCGGCTCTCAGGAGCAAATACTAACTCAGCGAGAGCCGATAATAAACTTTTAACCTCCACATCCAATAGATTTAGCACATCGTCCAATCCATTCTGAACACCTAATTTTAGGCTTTTTTCAACCTTTCTTGCTAATTCACCACTTGGGCTTTTTATCTGCCCCAACCTACTTCCCAATTGGTGGCAGATCTCCAAAACCTCATTCCATCTATTATTCAGCCTCGCTTTCTTCAGCTTTGCCATATCGTTTTGGGTGTCTTTGATGAGATCCTTCAAAATATCCATCAGTAAATCCTCATCCCCCATGCAAAATCTCCTCATGTCTTTCAAATCGAATTGATCATGATTTTCTGCATGGTTTGTGGAGGCCAAAGGTTGTCCCTTTGTAGCTCGGTCAGGAAATACTCTGCTCAGGCAAGCTACCAAAGCCTTTTCCTGAAAAGGTTTAAAAAGCAATTCATTAAATCCCTCTTTCATCATCTTTTCCTTCTCTTCTACAAAGACATTTGCAGTCATTGCCAGAATAGGAAGTGTTTGATAACAAGAAAAAGATCGCAACGATTTAACTACATCAAAACCAGAAAACTCTGGCATTTGGATATCAATGATCGCGAGATCAATCTCGATATTTTCAAACTCATCCCGGAAGCTGGCTCCTCCAGGAAAAGCAATCACTTGTGCTCCGAAATAAGAAAAAATCGTTTCTAAATATCTTAATCCTACTTTATCGTCATCGACCAAAAGCACTTTCTTCCCATCCAAATCGATGAAATTGAATTCTTCTAAATTTACTTCTGAAGCCTGAGATGGAACAGTCGTTAAGGGCAGGGAAATCTTAATTTCGGTCCCAACACCTACTTCACTTTTAGTGTCTATTTCACCATTCATCAAGGTTACCAATCGATGAACGATCGCCAGACCAAGTCCTGTACCTCCAAATTTTCTTGAAATAGAATTGTCAGCTTGGTCAAACTCTAGAAAAACTTTCTCCAACACTTCCTCACTCATACCGATTCCAGTGTCACTAATCTCAACCGTAAGTAAGTCATCCGACCAATCTACATTGACATTAATTGCTCCATGCTGTGTAAACTTAAAAGCATTCGACAACAGATTATTCAATATTTGTTTCAGGCGTAGCTGATCTCCTTCAAGCCATTTATCATCTGGCAAATTCAAAGACCAGTTGAAGGCCAGATTCTTCTCATCAGCCTGTAAGTCATAAAAATTCTGAAGTGAACTGAATAGTGCCACCGGATCAAATGCCGTGTACTCCAACTTAAGCTTTCCTGCTTCCAGCTTTGAAAAATCGAGAACATCGTCCACAATTTCCATCAAAGTTTGTGAAGCAAAACCTATCATACGCAAATAAGATTGCTGGGCAGTATCCATTTCGGATTTTTCCAGCACAGACTGGTAGCCTTGAATTACATGGAGCGGGTTCCGGATTTCATGGCTCATATTGGCTAAAAACTCTTGCTTCGATCTAGCCAATTGTTCAGATTTTTGCTGGGAAACTACCAGATTTTCCTGATAGGTTTTATTCAGTTTTATCTCTTTCAGAATGGAAAAAACCATAAATGCAGAGCCTAAAACTGCAAGGCCAACGACCAATAGAAGGAAGAAAGTCACGTCATTTGCCAGTCCAAATGCAGCAGTGTTTTGAGAGCTGGAGTCATCTAAAACTGTTCTTTCCAAATCTCCCAATAACTCTTCAATAGTAATAATTATCTCACTTTGCTTCTGAGAAAGATCCGCTTCCAATGTGGCAAGCTTTTGCCTTTGAAAAGCTTCCTCTCTATAAATCCTACTGATTACTCCGCGGATATTATACAGAATGCTGTCAATGGTAACGACAGGCTGAACTGAATTGGGCTTTGAATTTTGTATTTGGAGATTACGAAGGTAATTCACCAATTTATCTTCTTCCTTGGCAAATTCATCCGCAATGATTTTCCCTCTTTGTAATTCCTGATTAGGGGGCAATTCCTGAAGCGGGGCATTTTGCTGCTCTAGCTCATCCAGGATGTTTTTTCTTGGCTCTAGGGTCCGTAAAGGAGCTGTTTCCACGTCAACTGCCCTTCTCCGGATTCCCAACTCAACTTTTTGCAGCGCTTCTTGGGTAAAATTACGGTTGGCCAAATTTGTTTTCACCTCAAAGAGATCCATGTAACCAGTAACCAAAGCGGCTAAGTTTTCACGAATGCTTTGGATGTTTGATTTTTCCACTTTGTCAGTTGCCCATTCATCCAGCTGAGAAAGTTTAGTGTTTAAGGAATTAATGGTAGAATCCTGTAAACGGAAATCTCCCTGTGTACCAAATTGTTCTATTTGTGAGATTTGAAAAATCTCTGACTGAAGTTCGCTGAGTACTTTTAGCTTTTGATTGGGTTTGGCCAATTCATCCACAGTATCCACCAATCGATTTAGGGTATAGTAAGTCAAGCCTGCTAAACCGATCATGAAGATAGCTGCAAAGAAAAAGCCGATAACGACCTTATTGGCTGTTTTGGAAGAAGGATTGACTTTTTTCATAAATCTATCCCTCAAAATTACCAAAAATTATTCCAAGTATTAGAATTTCAGCATGGTATATCCCTTAGGGACATAGGTGGTGAAGGTAGTAAGTGCCGAATGGGCGATCTCTATTCCGGTCCAAATGTCCTCTTTTGTCAAGGATCTTGCTCGCATAGATTGTCCACAAACATAGACATCAACACCCGCATCTTTCAACGCTTGGAAAACAGGAAGATTTGGATTTTCTACTTGCTCCCTATTTTGGTAAGCAGCATCATTCAAAATAGTAAAAATTGCTCCTCCATGAATCACTACTTTCACATGCATCTGCTCTTTTTTCACTCCGGCAAGTCCATGAAGATTCATCAATCTGGCCACGTTGTCCACCCATCTGCTGATTTGTTTTGGGTCATCAGCTCCGGTCGTCATATCTATTATGATATAATAATCCAGACTTGGATCAGGTCGCTCGGTCGCATCGGGAACTTCATAGATTCCTCCAAATGCCTTTACTATTGGATATTGGGCGGTAGACTGAGCAAATGTAACTTGGGTGATAAGCAAAAGAGCGGCGGAGAAAAGAGCCGCATTCAATAGTCGATTCATAGGAAATTTAAATAGATCGAAAAAATAGGGAAAATATCGGGGATGTGGGAGGCCATTGGTGGAAAATACTGTTTTAAAGAAATTCGGTTTATGAGGATACAATCTATGCCGAAAACAAACTCTATAAATTCTTCGCTTTGCTGGAGCTTTTTTTCTTATTCATTTGCATACAGCGATAGTTAATGTATTCTATTAAGTAACTTCACTAAGAAAATGAGATTTCTCCCTCTGGTCGAAATGACCAAATTCTAACTTTGCGCCATCCCTCCTTTGCGGGAGATTTAATATCGAAAAACGAGACTGCTTCGGCCTCTGGCACTCGCAATGATGATATAGAATGAGACTTTACAAAAAAGAATAGATTTCTCCCTCTGGTCGAAATGACCCAAACCTATCTTTGTGTCCTCTGCGAAAAACTCTGCGGGAGCTTTTTTTCTTATTCATTTGCATACAGCGATAGTTAATGTATTCTAATAAGTAACTTCACTAAGAAAAAGAGATTTCTCCCTCTGGTCGAAATGACCAAATTCTAACTTTGCGCCTTCCCTCCTTTGCGGGAGATTTAATATCGAAAACGAGACTACTTCGGCCTCCGGGACACGAAGGAATGATATAGAATGAGACTTTACATAAAAGAATAGATTTCTCCCTCTGGTCGAAATGACCCAAACCTATCTTTGTGTCCTCTGCGAAAAACTCTGCGTCCTCTGCGGTAAAAAAAAGGTAGTCTAAAAAACCTTCGAGGTTGCAAAAACCTCAAAGGTTGAAAAACCAAAAAAGCCCTGAATTGCTTCAGAGCTTTCTTGTGCGCACGAGAAGATTCGAACTTCCACACTACTTAAAGCACCAGCCCCTCAAGCTGGCGTGTCTACCAGTTTCACCACGTGCGCAGTTAATGGTCTGCAAAAGTATCAGACTTGCCTATTCGAAGCAAACCTTACCCTCAAGCTTTTTCAATTATTTTCTTCTTTTCAACCGTAAACCTTGTTTTCTGAAGCAAGCAGGGTATTGTATAGCAAAGAAGCAATGGTCATCGGACCAACTCCTCCCGGTACCGGCGTGATGGCAGAAGCGATTTCCGCCACTTCCTCAAACTTCACGTCTCCAACCAATCTGAAACCTGATTTCTTGGTTGCATCTTCAATTCTGTGGATTCCCACATCGATGACCACGGCACCTGGTTTTACCATATCAGCAGTTACGAAATGAGGTTTACCTAAAGCCACGATCAGAACATCAGCAGATCTTGCGATTTCTTCCAGATTCTTCGTTCGACTATGCGTCAAAGTTACGGTAGCATTTCCAGGATAGCCATTTCTGGCCATCAAAATACTCATCGGACTTCCCACGATATGACTTCTTCCGATCACCACGCAATGTTTACCGGAAGTCTCAATTTCATATCTCTTTAGTAACTCAATGATTCCATAAGGAGTTGCGGCCACGTAAGCCGGCCAGTTCAACGCCATGCGGCCCACGTTTGCTGGGGTGAATCCATCCACATCTTTTTCAGGCTTGATTTTATCCGTGACTTTCTCCACCGAAATGTGCTTTGGGAGAGGAAGCTGAACGATCAACCCATCGATTTCAGGATTCTCATTGATATCCTCAACTACTTTTAAAAGTTCCTCTTCAGAGATCGTTTCTTCCAATCTCACTAAAGTAGATTCAAAACCACATTCTCCACATGCCTTTACTTTTGCATTTACGTAAGTTTGGCTTGCCCCATCACTTCCTACAAGAACTGCTGCCAAATGAGGGATTTTTCCTCCCTCAGCTTTTATCTCTGACACGCGAGCAGCTATTTCAGATTTAATTTGGGATGAGGTTAGTTTTCCGTCGATGAGTATGGCCATGTTTTATTAATTACGGATTCAAACTTCGATATTCAAACTTCGAAGTTCGTCATTCATTATTCAATTATTATTTCGTTCAGCCGTTCCAACACTTTTTACAAAGATTGAAATCAACTGGTTGCATTCATTCTGTATAACTACTATTGCATCTGGATCAAGATGAAGTTTAGCTTTTTCAATAATCTTGATAGCCACTCCACTTTCTCTCAGTTCTTTAAGTACTATTTTTATTTTATGGATAAAATCCTTTCTAGACTCTCCAGACTGTGCTTCTCCGTAATTCAATGCTGGTGAAGTCCCACTACGAAGTAGTTGATTAGCCATGTGATTTCCTGCTTTAGAATTCACCATATTATCAGTGAAAGTAATAATAGCAGCTGCGAAATCAATTAATCTTGCCTCTAGATCGTACTTTCTTTCCATGGTACTCAGATATAGTGTTGAATTCTATTACCTCATTATTTGAAATTCAAGACACCAGCAGTTGAGGTACCTTTGATGTTCACTTCATTATTCGAAATTCATCATTCAACATTCGATATTAATTTTTTAATGATGAATGTCCAATATTGAATAATGAATGTTGAAGATCACAAACCACGCAATCAAATCTTAATCAAGCTTCAGAACCGCCATAAACGCTTCCTGAGGCACCTCGACGTTTCCGACTTGTCTCATGCGTTTCTTGCCTTTTTTCTGCTTTTCTAGCAATTTACGCTTACGGGAGATATCACCTCCATAACACTTCGCCAATACGTTTTTACGTAATGCTTTCACTGTTTCTCTGGCAATGATTTTTGTACCAATTGCAGCCTGAATAGCTATCTCAAACATTTGTCTTGGCACCAATTCTTTCAACTTTTCACAAAGTCTCTTGCCCCATTCATAGGCTTTATCTCTGTGAACTACAGCCGACAATGCATCAACAGGTTCGCCATTCAACATGACATCCAGTCTCACCATATGCGAAACTTGGTAACCTATTAATTCATAATCTAGAGAAGCGTATCCTCTGGAAATTGTTTTCAATTTATCGAAGAAATCAAAAACGATCTCCGCTAAAGGCATGTCAAAAGTAAGTTCAACTCGCTCAGATGTCAGATACACCTGATTCTTTATTTGACCGCGTTTTTCTATACAAAGCGTAATCACCGCTCCTACATATTCTGCTGCAGTGATGATAGATGCTTTCACGTAAGGCTCTTCAATATGCTTCATCCTTGTTGGATCTGGCATGTCAGAAGGGGCATTGATCAACTGATAAGTATCATTTGTCATCAAAGCTTTAAACTGCACCGATGGCACAGTTGTGATCACGGTCATGTCAAACTCACGTTCCAATCGCTCCTGAATAATCTCCATATGAAGCATTCCCAAGAATCCGCATCGGAAACCAAATCCAAGTGCTACTGAAGTTTCAGGCTCCCATACTAAAGAAGCATCGTTCAGTTGGAGCTTCTCCATAGAATAGCGAAGTTCCTCATAGTCGGTAGTCTCCACAGGATAAATACCTGCGAATACCATCGGCTTTACGTTTTCAAAACCCTGAATGGCTTTGTCACAAGGACGTTTGATGTGGGTGATGGTATCACCTACTTTGATTTCTTTGGCCACTTTCACCCCAGAGATCAGATAACCTACGTTACCGGCGCTCATCGTATGTTGTGGAATTTGGTTCAGTCCCAAAATCCCAATTTCATCGGCTTCGTATTCCTTACCTGTATTGACAAATTTGATTTTATCGCCTTTGCTAAATGTTCCGTTGAATATTCTGAAAATCACTTCAACACCACGGAAGGGGTTATAGACCGAATCAAAAATCATGGCTTGTAGTGGTGCATCGGGATCTCCTTTTGGAGCAGGAATTCTATTTACCACAGCTTTCAGAATATCGTCGATACCGATACCTGTTTTGCCAGAGGCCAAAATAATATCTTCTCTATCACATCCGATCAAGTCAATCACTTCATCAGCAACTGCCTCTGGATCTGCTCCGGGAAGATCTATTTTATTTAAAACTGGTATAATCTCCAGATCATGTCCAAGTGCCAGATACAAGTTGGAAATCGTCTGAGCTTCAATTCCTTGAGAAGCATCCACAATCAACAATGCACCTTCGCAAGCTGCAATGGATCTAGATACCTCGTAAGAAAAATCCACGTGCCCAGGAGTATCAATCAGATTGAGGGTATAAACCTCCCCTTCATGAGTATATTTCATCTGGATAGCATGAGACTTGATCGTGATACCACGCTCACGCTCAAGGTCCATATTATCCAACAACTGATTCTGCATGTCACGATCTGCGACCGTATCAGTCTCCTGCAGTAATCTATCCGCCAGTGTACTCTTCCCATGATCAATATGGGCGATGATACAGAAATTTCTAATTTTTTGCATATCCATTCTGGGTGCAAAAGTAGTAAAAATTAGGCTTAACACTTTTTATTTTTGTTCCTTTCTTTTAAGGCATGGTATAAGTAGAGGGATTTAAAAATTGTTAAATGAAAGGATCCTCCCATGCGAGAAAGGAGCGTTAAGTCTCAAATTTTTTAGCATTGAAACTATCTAAAGAGTAAAATCTGAGGAATTACTCCCCAATTTTCACCAAAAATTACCCATAATTTTAGTATTTTATTAAGGTTACCTACTGAAAATCAGCGATTAGGATATGTATTGTCCTAATCTACGCTTGGTATGATTATTTCTAAAACCCTTTTAAACCATCTATTATTTAGTAGTTGAACGCCTAGTAGACATGAAAAACATAATAATAAAAAAAATTACCCGAAGACCATTTGCCGTTATTCTTACTTGCCTAACGCTCAGTTTTGGTTTTTATGGTTGTGAAGAAGCTGAAGTGGAAAATGAAGGAATTGCCTTACCAGTTCTGACTTTGAAAGAAGAATCAGCTGCCATTTCCTATAATTATTTAGGCTCTATTGAAGGAGTTGAAAATGTGCAGATCAGACCACAGGTAGAAGGAATTCTGGAAAAAATCTATGTAGATGAAGGCCAATATGTAAATAAAGGCGACGCGTTGTTCAAGATAAATAGTCAACCTTATATGGAAGATTTGAAAAATGCCTTGGCCAATGTCGACCTTGAAAAAGCAAGACTAAGAAAAGCCCAGACTGAAATAGATAGACTTCGCCCTTTAATTGAGAATGAAGTGATTTCTCCAGTTAGAATGGAAACGACCATTGCGGATTATGAAGTAGCTGAATCGTCATTGGCAAAAGCGGAAGCGGAAGCCGCCAATATGCGTATCAATATGGCTTTTACCACGATCAAAGCCCCTGTCGATGGTTTGATGGGAAGAATCCCTAAATCCATAGGAAACGTCGTGAAGAAATCTGACGAAACGCCACTGACTGTTTTATCTAACGTACATGAAATCTATGTTTATTTCTCGATGAGTGAGTCTGACTATCTTTATTTTGAAAGAATGAAAAAAGATTCTACTTCCAAAAAGATGAACCCAGATGTCAAGCTTGTATTAGCTGACGGGAGCGTTTATGATAAAGTTGGGACCATTGACGCCAATTCTGGTCAGATTAATAGGTCTACAGGATCTATCACGCTTCGTGCTCACTTCGAAAATCCCGACACGCTGTTGAGAACAGGAAATACCGGTAAAATTTTAATGGAGCAAATTTATCCTAACGCCATTTTAATCCCTCAATCTGCTACCACATCGATTCAAAACAAGAGGTTTATTTATGTTTTAAATGATGACAATACGGTTTCAAGAAAGGAAATTACCATTGAAGGTAGATCTGGGAATGACTTCATTGTCAGTGGTGATATTTTAGAAGCAAACGATCGTATTGTGACTGCCGGCCTCGATAAATTGAGTGAAGGAGTTCTTGTTAAACCACTGGAGCAGGGACAATTACTAACACAAAATTAAAAATCCAAATCCTAAAAAAGCTTTTAGTGGCAATACTAAAAGTAATTCAAGATCCAAACCTAAAATCACCCCTCTCAAGAAATAGAGGGGTGGCTTTTCTTTTGGCTTGACTCCACCTTTTTCTAGGTAAATCCTGACAATTTCATGATTAAAAACATTATACAAAGACCAGTTCTTGCCTTGGTCATATCTATTCTATTGGTTTTGGCTGGTGCCGCCAGTATGAGCATGCTTCCGGTGGAAAGATTTCCTGAAATCGCCCCACCAAGTGTCAGCGTACAGGTTTATTACCCTGGAGCCAATGCTGAAACAGTTGCCAATTCTGTCCTACTTCCTTTGGAAGAGGCTATCAACGGCGCAGAAAACATGAGTTACATCAACTCCACCGCTACCAATTCAGGCCGTGGAAGATCTACAGTATATTTTGAGCCGGGAACGGATCCGAATGTCGCTGCAGTGGAAATTCAAAACAGGATTTCCAAGGTCATGGAGCAGATTCCTGCTGAGGTTCGAGAAGCTGGAATCGTGGTTTTGAAGAGACTGAAAGGATCTTTGATGACGATCAATATCTACAGTGATAGCGAAGATTACGACGAAACCTTCTTGAATGCTTATACTCGGATGAAAATCCGAAGGGAGCTTAAGAGAGTTGGAGGGATTGCAGAAGCTTCGATTTTGAGATCCAGGGATTATGCCATGCGAATTTGGCTAAATCCAGAAAAGATGGCACTCTATGGACTTACTCCAAGAGAAGTATTGAACGAAGTTAGAGATCAAAGTTTTGAAGCTGCTCCAGGGAGGTTTGGTGAGAACTCAACGGAAGTTTTTGAAATAGTCTTAAAGCATGAAGGTCGTTTCAGCGAACCGGAAGAATATGAAAACATCGTCATCAAATCTGAAGAAGATGGATCTCAACTTCGGTTGAAGGACGTTGCTAGATTGGAATTTGGTGCTTCAAATTACGCCAGTGAAAACAAGCTTGACGGAATGTCTGCCGTAACCATCGATATTGTCCAACAGCAAGGTGCCAACGCTGTGGAAATTGATAAGGAGGTTCGTGAGATCATGGAGGAACAGGCCAAGATTTTTCCTGAAGGAATTCATTACAAAATAACCTACAGTGTCCGAGACCAGATCGATGAGTCCATGCACCACGTACGACAGACATTGATAGAGGCTTTTGTTTTGGTCTTTTTGGTGGTATTTATTTTCTTGCAGGATTTTAGAGCAACGATTATCACGGCGATTTCCATCCCAGTTTCGCTGATAGGTACATTCTTCTTCCTTCAGTTGATCGGTGCTACCATGAATGTACTTAGTATGTTCTCTATTGTATTGGCAATCGGAATTGTGGTAGATGATGCGATCGTAGTTATTGAAGCGATTTTTGAAAAAATTCATGACCAGGGAATGCAGATTCTTGACGCGGTGAATTCGGCCATGTCAGAAATCACCGGAGCTATTATTTCCATTACGATTGTGATTGCTGCGGTGTTTTTACCGGCAGGGTTCTTAGAGGGTCCTGTGGGTGTGTTTTATAAAGAATTCGCCTTTACCATCATATTTGCAGTTTTAATTTCCGCCATCAATGCCTTGACTTTGGTTCCGGTTTTAAGTGCTTTGATTCTTGGTAAGAAAAAAGAGAAAAAGCCCTCAAAAATCAAGTTGATAGGCAAGATCAAAGAGTCTGAAAAGATGGATAAGATCAAGACTCTAAAGACAAAGGGATTGAAAAAATTCGATACCGTTTTTGATAAGTTCACTTACCAATATATCAGATTAGTAAAATGGGTTATTATTCGTAAATGGTGGACTGTCGGAGGATTGATCATCGTTTCCGCATTGACATTTTTCTTAGCATCCATTACTCCAAAAGGTTTTATACCAACTGAGGATGATAACTTTCTGATTTTCTCTTTATCGATGCCAGAAGGTTCTTCATTGTATAGAACAAACCAATTATTACGTCAGGCAGATTCACTACTTCACTTGGAGCCGGCAGTTGCAAGTGTCAATACCGTTTCGGGTTACAATATTGTCGATGATTCTGAAAGTGCATCAACAGGACTTGGTTATGTCAAACTAAAAGAAGTTTCTGAACGTGGTGACATTTCCAATATTAAAGAAGTAGTAAAGCATCTGACCAATAAACTCAGTGTTCTGAACGAGGCCAAAATCAATATGTATCCGAGACCGACAGTTCAAGGTTTTGGAAACTTTGATGGGGTCCAGATTGTACTTCAGGATTATTCTGATGGGGATTTGGCAGAATTTGGAGTGTTGATCAATGAATTTATCGCTGAGCTTTCGCGTCAGAAGGAAATCGAAAAAGCATTTACCTCCTACAACACCAATTTTCCACAATTCAAATTGGATATCGACTATGAAAAGGCCAAGGCTTTAGGGGTCTCCGTGAAGGATATGATGTTTACGATCCAGTCCAATTTCGGTAGAACTCGAGTGGGAGATTTCAACAGATTTACCCGGCAATACATGGTCTATATGCAGTCTGACATTCAGTTTAGAGAAACGCCGGACGCCATCAATTCCATAATGGTGAAAAACGACCAAGACGAGATGGTACCGCTTAGTTCTTTTGTAAGACTAGAGCAAACCTATGGACCTGAAACGGTTTTTAGGTACAATCTATACAATGCCGCCAGAATCAACATCACTCCGGCGCAAGGATATAGCACAGGGGATGTCATGAATATGATTGAAAAATTAAGTGAGGATAAACTCCCGGCCAACTTAGGTTTTGAGTGGACGGGAATGAGTCTGGAAGAAAAAAAATCAGGATCAAGTACCACGACGATCTTTATCATCAGTATTATCCTGACCTATTTTATCCTCGCAGCACAATATGAGAGTTTCTGGTTGCCAATGGCTGTGATTCTTTCTTTACCAGCAGGTATTCTGGGAGTTTTTGCTTCGATTAACCTTGTAGGAATAGAGAATAATATTTATGTACAAGTAGGACTTATCATGCTCATAGGGCTCTTGGCCAAAAACGCCATTCTGATTGTTGAGTTTGTTGCACAAAAACGTAGAGCTGGACTTCCAGTCTTGGACGCGGTTTTGCAAGCTTGCGAACTTCGATTAAGACCTATCATGATGACCTCATTTGCATTCACAGCAGGCTTGATTCCTTTGATGTTTTCAGTTGGATCTTCCGCAGAAGGCACCAAATCCGTCAGTATCGGTACGGCCGGAGGAATGATTTTCGGAATTTCCTTAGGTCTCATTTTCATACCAGTCCTATCCTATGTTTTCCAGGAATTGCAAGATCGATTCCCTTTGAAAGTCAGTAAAAAAGTAGAACCAGCAGTACAATGAATCATACTAAGAGATTACTACCGCTTTTCCTTTTAATCCTACTAGTGTCTGGCTGTAAGGTTGGAGAAAATTACACTCGCCCTGAGGTCAATTTGCCAGGGGAATATTACGGAAGTGAAAAACTTCAGGATAGTGTTTTTGTAGGTGATAAGTCTATTGCCTCCATCGATTGGGAAGAATTCTTTCAGGACTCAACATTAAATTCTCTGATTGACTCTGCACTTATTGGCAATTTCGATATGCAGAAAGTTGCCAAGCAAATCGAGATTGCAAATGAAAGTTTATTACAGTCTAAAGCTAATTTTCTCCCAAGCTTGAATTCCAATCCGGGGAGGTTTACCCGTGAGTATTATTCTGAAAATTTTAATAATTACGGTTCCAACCGATCCAGAAGAAACCATCCCGATGGAGTCCCAGGCACATTATACACTGAGAATTTAGCCTATGCGGTAACTTTACAGGCAAGCTGGGAAATTGATATCTGGGGGAAATTGCGCTGGCAAAAAGAGGCTGCACAAGCTAAATATATGCAGACCCGTGAATTTCAAAAAGCAGTACAAACTGCTTTAGTAGCGGAGATTTCCTCCACTTATTTCAATATTCTGATGTTGAAATCTCAGATGACAGTAGCTCAGAGAAACTATGATTTGAGTAAGAATACATTAGAGATTGTGGAACTACAATTTGAAGCTGGTGAAAACACTTCTTTGGCGATTCAGCAGACCAAATCTCAAATGCTGAGAGCAAAAGCATTGATCCCCCAACTTCAGAGAGCTTATACCCTTCAGGAAAATCGATTAAACAATCTTTTAGGAAGAACTCCTGGAAGTTTGGAATTTAATGGGGTTTTGGATCAGTTGATTTTAGACAACACCTATACTACAGGCGTTCCGATAGAACTGATTCAAAACAGACCGGATGTGGCAGCTTCCGAATATGAACTTATTTCTACGAATGCTCGCGTAGGAATCGCCCATGCAATGAAATATCCTTCGCTCACCATCAATGCTGGCGCGGGGCTAAATTCGATGGCATTGGGAACTGTGATCGACCCGATAAGTTCTGGTTTTGCCTTGGTCAACGGGGCTTTGTTTCAACCGATATTTCAAAACAGAAAATTAAAAACCAATCATAGAATAGCTATTAAGCAACGAGAAATTGCAGAGCTGGACTTCAGAGAAAAAATCAATACGGCTGTTACGGAAGTTTCAAGTGCCTTGGTAAATATCGAAAAACTTCAAGAAGAGTATGACATCGCACAAGAGCGGATGAGGACCACCACCAAAGGGATGACCGATGCATTTTTACTTTTTCAAAGTGGATTTGCAAATTATCTGGAAATCATCAACGCACAGGAAGATGCACTCCAAAACCAGTTGGAAGTGGTTCAGTTGAAGATGCAATTGGCACTGGCCAAAGTGGAGCTTTACAGAAGTCTGGGTGGCGGTTGGCAGGATGTTGAAGAATGATTTAAAATGCCCGCTCATCCAACTTGATGAACGGGCATTTTAAAATTTATCGTGACTCGTCCTAAAAAAAGTTTACAGATTAATGTTTAAATACTGATATAGGTTTACAGATTCATTTAGTCCTGTAATGGGTTTACAAGAGTACGATTTTTAGTGTAATAGTTTCTCCATAACCGATCTGTTTGTTGATTAGTTTGATGTATTAGTTCCGGATTGAGGTTGCTTATGCTCATGTGTGGCCTTTCCTGATTATAGAGGTTTACCACTTGTGCCAACAATTCTTTAGCTTCTTCCATGGTTTCTATCCGGTAACAGTCCAGATATTCTTCTTTGATTATACCGTTTATTCTTTCTGCCACTGCATTTTCCAACGGGTCTCCATTTTCTGTCATACTGATTTGGATCTGGTTGTCCTGCAATAGGTTTACATATTGTTGACTGCAGTATTGGACACCTCTGTCAGAATGGTGAATTAGGCCTTCAGTTGATTGAGTTGCTTCCTCAAGAGCCATTTTAAGGGCACGTATGGTAGATGAAGTCTCTAAGGTTTCGTCTACCTGGTATCCAACAATTTTATGGGAATAGGCATCGGTAATGAAACTGACATAAATAAATCTGTCTTTCAGTCTCCAATAGGTAATATCACTGACCCATAACTGGTTAGATCCTGTTGGAACAAAGCCTCGTATCAGGTTGGGATATTTCCTCAGCCAATGAAACGAATGTGTCGTGTGAACCCGACGTTTTCTACGTTTGATTAAGAGATGATGAGCTGCCAATAGTTCAAACAAAGCATCTCTTCCCATCTTGATCTGGTGTTCAATCAGGTAGGGTTCCAATAGAATCAATAGTTTACGGCCTCCAAGTCTTGGATGCCTTTTCCTAATCTGAAGAACCTGCTTGAGTACAAGTTCCTGTTCAAAACTTGTTTCTTCAGCCTGCCAGTAAAATTGATAATAAGCCTGTCTGGTAATACCAAATAACAGACACAAACGACCCAGAGAGTGCCGTTGATGTCTTTCCTTTAAGGTAGTTATTACTTGGTGCCGGACTTTTTTCTAATTGGAATCTTGAGTTCTTTCTCTGCAATCTCTATCATCAACTCAAAGCCTTCAGCTTTCAACTGGGCATTTTCAAGCTGCTTTTCCAACTCCTTGATACGGCGCTGAAGTGCAATAGGATCCTCGGTATTTGACTGGCTCACTGGTAAAGGAGTTGGATAAAATGAGTTAACAGGTGATGATCTCCTGCCGCCGGAAATATAACCAAGTTTTCGCATCCAGTCCAAAAGTTGACCATGATCCTTGTCTTGACCAGTATACTTTTCCCACAGCTCATTTTTAGTGTACTGACCCGTCAAAAATTCTTTGATCATGGCTTCACGTTCTTCCCAACTCAAGGAGCCACCTGTCCTTATCTTCTTTTGATGTCTTTTCATAGTTTACGTTTTGTGTAAACCTATTCTAGGATAAGACATCGTCATTGTCTGCCCTCCGGGATGCGGGCGAGCGAGGAGCGTGCAATCTCAAATTAAGTGGACGTTAAAAAGACTTTTCTACTCTTAATAAATACATTCAATTTGGTACTACAGAAAGACAAAAACCAATCTTTTTTTACCTTTGCCCCATGAAGTCTGTCGCAGAAAACAAGAAGGCAACAAATATTGCTGAATACATTATCTACATGTACCAAATGGAGGATCTGATCCGATCCTATCAGGGAGATGCTGAAGAAATCAAATCCTTTGTGGTTTCTAAATATCCGGTTTCTGAGGAGGAAAGAAGCGAGATTTCGGAATGGTATTTAGCTCTTTTGGAGAAAATGAAAGATCAGGACATTCTGGAAAAAGGGCATTTAAAAGAACTCAATGAACTTGTTGCTTCTTTGGCAGCAATCCATTGGAAACTCTTGAAAACGGATCCTGGATATTTTGAGACTTATAACAAAACCAAGCCATTTATTCTGGAAGCGGTGATGCAGGCGGAAGGCCAGGATCTGGGAAATGAAATCCAGATTTGCCTAAATGGTATTTATGGTTTGTTGCTTTGCCGACTTCTGGGCAAAAAAGTATCCGATGAACAATTGAAATCTGCAGAAGCTTTTGGAGATGTGTTGAGCTTATTAAGCTATAATTATCGAAAGAGGGAGAAACTTTCTAAGAATTGAGGGTAGAATTGGAAGATTAGAAGATTAAGAAAATTGTAAGATTACTTCACCCCAAATTTCAATAAAACTGGTGTATCATAATCAGCCTTTTCTAAGATTCTGATTTCTGGAAATTCAGCCATGATTGCCTTCCATATATCGTCACCAGATTGGACGAGCTCCGCCAAGTTCATTTTTGGAATGTACACATAAAAATCATTGTCGGTAACAGCTAATGGACCTTTAATATCCAACATAAATTCTTCTTTATCACTTAGAAAACTTTGACCAGTATTGACATTGTAGTATCCGATTCTAGGATCAATTACAAACCGACTTCCATCTGTTTTTTTTACATTTAAATTAAAGAATAAATAAGACTCACTTTCTTCATAAAAATTCGTCAAGAATGACAAATTTCCCGAAGAAAGCCTTTCAAAATAAGCATTCAAATCATGGCGATCTTCTTCCGGCCACAAATCATTTGATGATTCAAATTTATACCTAGGAGTAAAATTCAACTCTTGATCTAAAGAATACAGTGTTGACGAGGCTGGTTCATTTACCAAAACACCTCCTAAATAGGAATTAGTTAAATTTCCAGAAATATGTTGCAACCCGATTGGAAAGGTTTCTTTCGGGAAAGGAAAAGTAGTTTTTAATGTATCTCCATTATTATTTAAAACACTTAAATATTTAAAATACGGATTATAATAAGTAAGTGTTAAAACCGGTTTATCGCCTAGCAATGTTATTTGGTCTGCTTGAGTTTCCATTTTAAAATCTCTTACAAACGTTCCATCAAGACGAAATACTTTAACTCTAAAATTACCTGGACCTATTACATAAATTTCTTCTCGGATAGGATCAAATGCATAATCACTAATAGAAGGCATCTGATCAGGTCCTTCACCTATTTCACAAATTCGATTTATAATATTCCCTTTAAAATCAACATTCAGTAAATTATCCAATTCATTATCAAAAACTATAAATCCGCTATTTATTAGATCTATTTTACTAATTTCTGCTAAAAAGTAACCACTTCTATTTTCCAATTCCACAACTTCTTTTAATTGAAAATTATCATGGAATTTCCCCTTAATCATACTATTGGAATCATCCAGTGAAATTATTTTGGGGTACTCATTTACTTTATCCTTTGAAGTTTTTTCAGAACAGGAAATTAAGAAGGAAAGAAAAAAGAATACAACATTTAGATGAAAACTTTCTGAGAACTTAAGGCACATAATTAAAATTAGATAGATATTTTTTTTTGAAATATAGAAAAAACTAGAGGCTAAGGTTTCATAAATTGAAACTTAGCCCCTTGTACTTATTGCTCCCCTGAATCGTGACAAGCATCTGGATTACATCCCATACCATATTGAACACATGCGGTATAATAAGACATTTTACTAGGACACAACTTTGCTTCAGGCATCATTACTGAAGGATCATAGTTTGCATAAGTTGGTTGAGTAACACTAAAACAAAAAGAAAAACACATTGAACATACTACAACAATCAATTTTTTCATAAATCTTAAAATTTAAAAGGTTTAAAATTAAATAAATAGTCCCTTAATTAAACACCTCTTTTTTTTCAAAATTAAATATAGTATTCCTAATTAATTAATTACAACTAATTGATTTTCAGAACAATTTTTTTTTATCCCAAAAACTCCCAAACACTTCTGTAGGCTTGATGACTTTCAAAATACTGAAGTAACTGATCAAAAAATGGATTTTGAGCCAAGGTGCTGCTATCACCTACCAGCACCAGTTTACGTTTGGCTCGGGTCAAAGCCACATTCATCCTTCTGGTATCTGCCAAAAAACCTATTTCCCCTTTCTCGTTTGAACGAGTCAGAGAAATCATCATCAGATCCCGCTCCTGTCCTTGGAAACCATCCACCGTATCGATAGTAATCAAATCCGAAAATGCTCTCAGGTTTGGATAATCGAAGCCCTCAAAAATCAAAGACCGAAGCAAGCGAACTTGCGCACCATAAGGAGCAATCAAGCCAATAGTCCAGCCTTCTTGCTTAAAATTAGCCACCCCTATTCTCAGAATCATTTCATTAAGGTACTTACAGGCAAAAGCAGCTTCCTCAGGATTGAATGTACTGAGGCTCTCCAATTCCTTTTGGTCATTAAAGCCTGCACCTGCCGTATCGATCCATTCCAACGCCTTTTCCTCTCCGGGGAAAAAATGGGATTTTGTATTTTCCGCAGCTTGAAGTTCCCCCTTATAAAACTGTTCGTTGGAAAAACCCATAATTGCTTCTGGCATTCTATATTGAACCTGAAGCATTTGCGAAGCCTGAGGCTTTCTGGCGATCACTTTTTCAAATAAGGTTTCAGCAAGTCCATCTTTTGCTGCCTGATAAGATTTGATTGTAGGAGGCAGCTGACAATGATCCCCTGCAAAAACCACTTTCTTGGATTTCAAAATTGGAATCCAAGTGGCTGCTTCCAAGCCTTGCGCTGCCTCATCTATAAAAACTACGTCAAACTCCATCCCTTTCAAACTATAAGAAGAAGCCCCCACCAGCGTACAGGCAAAAACCTTGGTCTTTTGAAAAATATCGTATTGAATGTATTCTTCCAGCGACTTGGCTGCTTCCCGGAGTCGGGAAACTTCCGCATACATCAGTTTGCGTTGCGCTCGTTCTTCAGGACCGAAATTGCGTTTGTATTGCTTCGCTAACTTCAGGTATTGATCCGTTTCTTTACGAAGTTTCTTTAAGTCACGATAGCTTGGATGAAAAGCTGTTTTTGCATCCAAAGTCTGATTCAGAATCTTCTCCTCCACTCTTGCGGGATGGCCTAACCGTAAGGTCTCAATTCCCCGATCGATCAGCTTTTCTACCAACAGATCCACTGCAGCATTACTTGGTGCACAGACCAAAATGGATTGACCGGCAACCACTGCTTGCTCGATAGCCTCTATCAAAGTGGTCGTTTTCCCAGTTCCCGGAGGCCCATGCACCACCGCTACATCCATGGCATTCGCGATAAGTTGGCAGGCTTTATTTTGGGAGTCATTGAGACGGGATGTTTTGCCATGAGCTATTTCAGCAAACTGTGGCACTTTCTCTCCAAGAAGAACTTGCTTCAATTCCTCCACTCGTTTGTTTTCAGTTGAAATCACCCGCTTCAGCGCAAACTCCATCTCTCTATAGCTTGCCTCATCAAAAAGCAGATCCACTCCCAGTCGGCTTCCTTCCATCCAATCAGGAATTTCATCCACTTGCAGGGTCACAGTCATAGAATTGTTTCGAACGAAATTGATCACACCGTTCACTCTGTTTTCTGCACTTTGGTAACTGTCCTGGGTAGTGAAAAAGGATACCGATTTACCCGATCCAAAAGCAGAGGATTGGTTGGAATCTGTTCTTTCTATCTCCACTAGCAATCTCTCCCCCATTCCAATTTTACTTTTTTTCAGGATTACAGGATGCCAGGTTATTCCTTCTTTTTTCTTATCTGCAATAGAGGAATTGAGAAATTTCTGTTTGTATTGGGCGAGGTCTTCCTGCCATTCAAGTTTTAAAAGTTTCAGTCCTTTCTTTAATTCCTCTGTGACTTTGTCCATCAATGCTTAATTTAGGGTTGAAACTAATCAAATCCGATTAGCTTTTCTATTCCAAAAGCACAGATGAATTACTTGGCTCATGCCTATCTTTCCTTTCACCAAGAAGAAATTCTAGTCGGCAATTTCTTTGGAGATTTTGTCAAAGGGAAAATGATGGGCAATTTTCCGGATAGGATTCGTCATGGAATTCAGTTGCATAGAGAAATTGATAAATTCACCGATTCGCATACCTTAGTTCGGGCAGGGCAAACTTATCTCAGACCGAAGTTCGGGCATTATTCGACCGTGATCACAGACATATTTTTCGATTACTTTTTAGGGAAAAACTGGAGCAAGTATTCTGACCAATCTTTGGAAGACTTTACTTTATCGGTTTATGATCAAGTTTCGAAATATGAAGCTTTCTTTCCAAATCGATTTGGAAATCTGTTTTATTGGATGCAAAAAGACAATTGGCTTTATCACTATTCCACGATAGAGGGAATTCAAAAATCGCTGACTGGCCTTTCAAAAAGAACTAGATTCGATTCCAAAATGGAGCAGGCACATTTGGCACTTTTGGAAAGAGAGGCAGAATTTGAATTGATTTTCTTCGCTTTTTTCGAAGATTTAAGGACTTTTGCAAAGCAAAAACTGGAAGAAATCCAACTCACTCACTTATGATCCTGATTAAACCAAAACTATCCACCTATATTTCTCTTAGTATTCTAGTTTTATTCCTGTTAGCTGGTTTAGTATTTATTTTGAGGGATTTTGCCTATGTAGGTAGTTTTGGGCTTTGGTTTTATTTGATTGCTGCTCCATTGATCACTTTGGTGATATTAATGATCTTGATAAAATTATTGGCAGGATACCGATTTATTGCCGCTGGCAAAGATCAGATTGTGGTGACCTTGCCATTAAAACGGTATACAAAAACTTACCCTGTCAATCAGATTTTAGCATGGGAAGAAGAGACAATTCTTGCGAATAAGAAAGAGTTTAAACAGCTAACAATTGCATTTGCCGACAAACAATCCATTTCGATTTCAAATCATGAGCACGAATCTTATACTCAGCTGGTAAAGTACCTTTTGAAAAAGGCTATGAAGCAACAGGTGAAAAGCAAAAAAGCCTGAATAATCAGGCTTTGAATTTATGGCTGGTTTCTGAAATGCATATCATAGAGAGAAATACTTTCCTGAATAATCCTTAATGCATCTTCCTTACCAAGAAAATCTTCCACTTTTACTTCTTTATTTTCAAGTTTCTTGTAGTCTTCAAAAAAACGATGAACCTCTTTCATTAAGTGAGGTGGGAGGTCATCAATATCATTGATATAATTCACGGATTGATCCCCTGCCGCTACTGCGATAATTTTATCATCGGCTTCTCCACCATCTGTCATCCGCATTACTCCGATTACTTTTGCTTCCACCAAGCACATCGAAGGAATATCTATCTGCGAAATAATAAGAATATCCAGTGGGTCATGATCCTCGCAGTAAGTTTGAGGGATAAACCCGTAATTTGCGGGATAATGAACTGCAGAAAAAAGTACTCGATCCAGCATCAGCATTCCTGATTTTTTATGGAGTTCATATTTTCCTTTACTTCCTTTTGGAATTTCGATAACGCCCATTACAGTTTCAGGGGCATTTTTACCGATATTGACGTCGTGCCAAGGATTAATCATAATTTTTGAATTTGTTAATAAAAAGTGAGACTTACCTCAAAATCGGAGTAAAGATACATTTTACCTATAAATAGATCGCTTTTCCAACTTATTTCATACAGGGAAGTGTTACTATGATTTTAGTGCCTTCGTCCAAAACTGATATCAAATCAATCGATCCTCCCATTTGCTCTACTGCCTCTTTGACCATATAAAGTCCAAGTCCCACACCAACATTCTTTTGAGTAGCACGGGTAAAA
This sequence comes from uncultured Algoriphagus sp., assembly GCA_965659625.1. Classification (GTDB taxonomy): domain Bacteria; phylum Bacteroidota; class Bacteroidia; order Cytophagales; family Cyclobacteriaceae; genus Algoriphagus. The sequence goes on from CBFHWO010000005.1 coordinate 179,172, forward strand.
AGATTGAATACTTCAGGATGGTGTTTGGATTCAATCCCAATACCATTATCCTCAACTGAAATAATTGCTTTTTCTTCCAGCACCTCAATCGTTAAATTTATATTTTTTTGCTCAGTTTCTGATTTTTGGAATTGAACCGAGTTACTGAAAAGATTATTTAAAATCACTCTGATTTTTGCTTCATCAGAGAAGAAGTCACTCGTTTGGTTCACCTGAATATTCAAATGGAAATTTGACAGATCAAATTTGGCATGATAGGCCTCCATCTGTTGTTTCATAATTTCATTGAAATCAACCTTGGTGACCTTATGATCAATTTTTGTTGACCTGTAGAAATCCAACATTTTATAAATGTAATCATCGAGTTTTACAGTGGCAGAGTCAATCATATCAAAGTATTCTCTGGTCAGAGGATCAATGATTTCTAGTTTTGCAAGTTTAGAGATTCCAGAAATACTCATTAAAGGACCTCGGAGTTCATGAGAAAGACTATAAACAAACTGATTCATTTCGGAATGAAGCTTTTTGAGTTTAATATTTTTCTCTTTCAATTCCATTCTCATAAAATATATATCCGCAGCATTCTTAATCGAATTTTTAATCTGCTCGATATTCCAAGGTTTATCAATAAATCGATAAACCTCACCTTTATTAATAGCATCAATTACGCTAGAGATATCAGAATAACCTGTAAGTAAAATACGAATTGGGTCAGGATTAATTTTGACCATCTTTTCAAAGAATTCTGTTCCAGTCATCCCTGGCATTCTTTGATCTGCTATCACCACATGGATTTCTTCTTCTTGAGCAATACGAAGTCCTTCTTCAGCATCGATTGCTGTAAAAATTTTGAAATCTTTTCTTAGAGTTGCTCTAAATGATTTAAGGTTATTGTCCTCATCATCTATATAAAGTACGTGAATTTTATCATTCATATTTCTGGGTACTTTGGTAAATAGGAAGGGTGATTTTAAAAATAGTTCCCTGTCCCTGTTCAGTTTCAACCTCTAGGGTTCCTTTATGGTTTTCAATAATAGAATAAACAATTGAGAGACCCAAGCCAGTCCCTTTTCCTACTGCTTTTGTTGTAAAGAATGGTTCAAATATACGTTGTTTTACACTTTCTGGCATACCCGGCCCATTATCTTCGATTTCGATAGAAACAGAATCTTCAGAATTGGCTATTGTTCTAATACAAATAAAAGGGTCTTTAATATCATCAACATGATCTGATAAGGCATGAACAGCATTGTTAATAATATTCATAAATACCTGGTTTATCTTACCTGCTAGGCATTCCACCATTGGCAATTCACCAAATTCACGAACTATTCTGATTTTTCCGGGCATGGTGCTGTTCAATAGAATTATAGTACTATTAATTCCATCATGGAGGTCTACCTTTTTAAGATCCTGTTCATCCACTCTTGAGAAAATCCTTAATCCTTTCACGATTTCCACCGTCCTTTTGGCTCCATCCTCCATCCCTTTCAACAATTGGTCGACCTCGTCTAATACATAATCAAGTTCTAGTTCTTCTTCTAAGTTTTTTGCCTTCTTTAAAGAATCTTCCGAAAATTCTTTTTTTCCTGCATTTCGATAAAATTCGATCACTTCCATGATATCTTTTATATCCCTTTTCAACGGAGTGATATTTGAACTTACAAAGTTGATCGGGTTATTTATCTCATGGGCTATTCCAGCTGTCAATTGACCTAAAGAAGCCATTTTTTCTTGACTCACCAATTGGCTCTGCGTGTTTTGAAGATTTCTCAAAGCATGCTCAAGTTCGTCAGTTCTAAGTTTAACTTTCTTTTCCAAAATGGTATTTTGTTCTCGAACCAAAGTCTCATTTTCTTTTAGAACTTCCAGTCTTTCAGCTTGTTCTTTTTCTTTTTCTTTTTTTAGAATATTGATTTTATCTGCTAAAGCAAAGGAGAGCAAGACAACTTCCAACGCAGAGCCAAGTGGCATAACATAAGCTGTCAAATTTGTAGTTTGGATCACACCCATCTCACTTAATACAAATATGAAAATTCCTATCATAAACATCGACCATGCTAATAGATAATATCGAGCAGGGCGATATCCTTTTCTCACAATCATTAACGCGCTAAATAGGACATACATTACCACTATCGATTGGGTAACCAATAATACTTGGTAACTAAGTGTAATAGAAAGAAAGAATGCATTAAAAAGGATGAAGCCATAAACTCCATATATGAAATAGAACCCTTTGTCTATTTTGGGAATAAACGATTTCGTCAGTAAAAACTCTCTTAGAAACCAGATTCCAGCAATGCTGACCAAGGAAGAAAAAATCACCCCTGACCTAAGGTTTAACCAAACTGACTCCTGCCAGAAAATCTCTTGTGTATATCCAAGAATAGAGCTTTGAGCAAGCCAAACTAGCACAGTATGAATTACATAAATTAAATAGATTTTATCTTTTACAGAGAAATATAAAAACAAATTGTAAAAAAACAGTCCAGCAATAATTCCAGTAAAAATCCCATAAAGTATATTCTCCCTATTGATGAGTTTGTCTACAAAAAACAAATCACCAACTGTTGAAGTAATGATTTTTTTATTTACACTATTTACCTTTAAATAAAGTGTAACATGTTCATCTTTAGGTAATTTAATCTCAAAAATAATAGACTTGGAAGGTATTGGTTTTAATGAATACTTTACCAATCTTCCACCCGAATAATGTTCAAGCAATGATTTATCTTTTACAACATAAAGGTCTAAACTATCGAGTGATGGGTTATTAATAAATAGATACTTAAGATTCTCTGCACTTTTATTTATTAAATCATATTTAAGCCAAACCAGATCATTGTTTATTCCAAAATTTATAGATGAATTATCAATTTCTAGAAAGTCATTTGAATTAATTACCTCCTGAAGACTTAAGTCCTGATTTTCATCCAAAATCAAATATTCATATCTATTAAGATCAACACTATTGTTTGAAATTGAAATTGGACTTATTTGTAAAAGGCTTAAATGAAGCCAGGTAAAAAATAAAAGCATATTAATCTCTCCAGTTTGGATTAGAAATTTTTAAATCATAAGTGATAGAAATTTTACCTTTTGGGGTCATTTCTTCACGGGTACATTGAAGATTTTGTCTTAAATCAAATATAAAATCCCTCTCTTCTTTTAGTGCCAAAGGTAATCCCTTTACATCTTTTGAAACCGCAAGTGTAGCAACTAAATCTAACTTTGGATAAAAAAAAGTGCCTTTATTCCCTATTTTCGTTTCTATTTCAAATCCTTTTTGAAGAGTAGGCTTAAGGGTATATTCTGCACATAAAGCAAATAAGCTAGGGACATTTAGTTGATCTGCGATTACAAGAGATGCTCTGGATAGATATAGAGCTCCAATACCATAGCCAGAAACTTCACGGCTATTCCATAAGCCGCCAATTTCTCCTGTACCATATTCCCTATATTCAGCAACTATTTTACTAATATTTGTATCAACTTGAGATATCGCTCCCTCTAATGGGAGTGGATAATCTCGGTGAGCAATATGTATTCTTAATCCACTTACAACCATACCAGTCAAATCATCATGTACAGTAACCACAAACACATAGGGGTTATCTTTCCATTCATTATTTGAAGATGTTACTTTTGTTACGCCATAATCCTTTAGGACATTTGCATGTCCTTCTATGAACATTCGGCATATTTCAGGTTCATCTACCGCTCTAAATGCTTTAAAGTTGAACATCTTAGATTATGATCAGAGTTTCTGACAAGTCTCTTCTGTAGGACTTAACAGAAGGTTCGCCTGCCTTATTAATTCTAAACATAAAAATATCTTTTTGTTCAACTTCTTTATTAAAAATAGTATTGAAAGATTGCTTTAATTCCAGAATCTCGTTCTTTTCTATCTCTGTAAATCCTGTTTCTTTTTCATTCAATATTCTATGGAAAATAAACAACATGCCAGATACCGGTTGGAAACTTAATCCTAACATATTTGCCTTTATCCAAAGTCTTTGAAGCACTACACCCACATTTAATATCGCTAAAGGTGAATAATCTTTTGTTTTCAATAAGAATATACTTGAAGCAGTAGTTATGGTGTCTTTTGAGATTTTTGTAAGCCCATAACCCATCAAAAATTTCCTAAAGAATTTGATCGTACTGGGATCTCTCAATAATCCCATTGCTGCTTTCTCTGCTCCCGAGAGTTCCAAAGTGGCAATATCAATTCCATCTTTTGTAGCAATTGCTTCTTTCTCCGACCACCTCACTTCATTGATAAAGTCAATTAAGCCTTGATCATGGAAAAACCTAAGTCTATCCATACCACCCACTACTTTAGCCAATTGAGCAAGATCATCTTCATCTTCTGTCCATTCTAAAAACACACTTTCTTCTTTTGCCACATCGAGCAGTGAATTTAGTTCATTTTGGTTAAGAATATATCTTTTTTTGTTTTTACGATTTGTACATCTCAAGCCAATACCATCTACCAGGTCAAAATGATTGATTTTCAGAGATTTGGATTGTTTAGTCAAAAACCTGATACTAGCTATACAATCTTCTTCAAAATTATTTATTTGATAAATTATTTCAATTTCAATCCCCATACTTCCAGCCTGAAGCCTCAAATTTTCAAGAGCAGCGCCAAACGCGATTAGGGATCCAGTGCCCTTGTAATCAAGCATCGAATGACTTCTAACCTTGTCATGGAATAAATGTAAGATACCTTTTCTATCAAAAACCCAAACCCAAGGTTGAATATTTCCTCCCGAAGGCGCCCAATTTGCTTTTTCAACTAACATCTCTAGCTCTGACCTAGAAACTTGATAAGCAGATTGAAGAACATTGGAAGGAATTGTATATTGAAAATCAGTTAACCCGGGAATAAAAGGAGAATCTATATGGATTTCCTCTGAGTCACTTAGTTTGAACAAATTATCCAAATCAACATAATACCTCCCAGATTTCACATCTTCACCAAGAAGGAATTTACGAGCGGCGTGAGCGACCGATGCTCCCCCTAGAAATACACCTGAAGCCAATTGAGGCCAACTTGTAATCGTTTGGCCAATTTCCAATAAAGACACTTTCATTCTCGTAGAAAGAGTTTCCAGTCCAGTAATTTTCAGTCCTATGGAGACCTTTTCAGCACTTGTGAGATTTTTTAGCAAGTTTACATCTACTCCTTTTAACAAGCCATGAAATATTTCACGGTCTGGATCCAAGTCAAATCTTTCAATATCCAACATCCCTTTATCAGATGTATCCATCATTACTGCTATCGCATGCTCTTTCGCCTTTTCCCTAAGTAAGACCTTAATATCCAAGCTATCGCACTCGTCGATTAATAAATCCAACTTTCCATCTCCTTCAATGAATTCATCGACGTTTTCAGGAGTAATCCCCTCACGAAATAACTTTACTTTGAGATAGGGATCAATTTCCGCAATCTCTCTTGCTGCGAGAATCACTTTTTCCAGACCTAAACTTGTCACTCCTGCTTTTAATCTATTCAGATTGCTAAGTTCAAGCGTATCAAAATCTGCTAATCTAATTTCTCCATACCCTCTCTCTAAAGTCATTGCCAAAGCAATACTTTGCCCAACAGAAAGACCTACCACGCCGATTATCTTTTTTCCCAAAATCTTTTGTTCGGAAGGGGTAATTTTAAAATTATTCCTTAGCGTTCGGATTTTCACGAACTCATCTTCAGAAAGAATGTGAACTAATGTTTTTTTCCATGGAAAAAAGACCCAATTCCCATATTTTTCTTTATCTCTATTTTTAAAAAATTCTTGAACGAGAGTGGCTAATTCTTGACTAGGAATAGTCCTATCTGGATTTTCTGATTTAATTAAATCTCCTACTTGGCTTTCAATTGGATCTGAAACCAATACAAAATCATCACGAAATAAATCTTTGATTCTCCTGTAATCTAAATCTTCATTTGGATTAAGGATTTCCGGTAAGTACTGAACATTTTGATCAGTAGAAAATTTAAATGACATTTGTTATAATCTCAGGGTGATTGGCCCTGTAAAGATAATTTAATAAGGTTTATCTCAAATAGATTCGATGGTATATTTAGGTTAAAAACTTAGAGATTAAGTTGTATACCTTCTTATTTAAATAAATATGAGCCTTATTTGGTTTGTTTTTTAATAGGAAATAAGATTATTTGTAATTAGAAAAAAGCTATCGAGAGATTGAATACTCTATGGAGACCGAAAGGGAAGAAAAAATAAAAATTTTATATGTAGATGATGAAGAAAATAATCTTCAAGCATTCAAGGCTACTTTCAGAAGAGATTACAAAATTTTCTTAGCTATTTCTGCAGATGAAGCAAGAGAAATATTAGAAAAAGAAGACGTCGATTTAATAATAACAGATCAAAGAATGCCTCAAGAAACTGGGGTTGAATTTTTAGAAAGTATAATTCCTATTTACCCGAAACCTATTCGCTTGTTGCTGACTGGATATACTGATATTCAAGCAGTAATTGATGCCATAAACAAAGGTCAAGTATATCATTACCTAACCAAGCCATGGGAGGAAGATTATTTAAGAACAGTTATTAAAAATGCTTACGAGATTTATACTTTAAGGAGAGAAAATGAGAAACTTACTGAAGCACTCGTTAAAGCAAATGAGCAATTAGAGTTCTTGCTTCGCCAAAACTTACTTTCCTAGATCAATACCTCGCAGCGAGCAATAGTTGAAGTTCTTTGTGTGAAAGACCAAATTTTCTACCCAGGTAGGCATTTGTCAAACTTCCCCGATAGGTATAAACTCCTCTCAAAAACCATTTGTAATTAAATATCATTTCTTCTGCACCGCCCAAATCAGCAGTCTGAAGGATTATAGGTGTGAAAATATTGCTCAGTGAATAAGAGGCAGTTCGAGCAACTCTTGAAGCAATGTTTGGAACACAATAATGGATTATGTCGTGAATTCTGTAAACTGGTTCATCATGACTTGTTACTTTTGAGGTCTCTATGCATCCTCCTTGATCAATTCCTACATCAATTACGATGCTTCCATGCATCATATTTGCGACCATTTCTTCACTTACTACAATTTTATTTTTTCCTTTTTCAGCTCTTAACGCACCAATAACCACATCTGCCTCTGCCATCGCCTGACCTAAACTAAAATTATCTATCGTAGAGGTATATACTTGCTGACCTAGGAGTTGCTTTATCCTTCTTAATTTGTAAATATGATTGTCAAAAACTTTAATATTAGCGCCAAGCCCTAATGCAGTCCTCGCAGCATATTCTGCAACAGTACCGGCACCTATGATGACTACTTGGGTTGGAGGCACACCTGTCACACCTCCCATAATTAAACCTTTGCCGTCATTTACACTCGATAGATATTCTGCAGCTATTTGCATACAGGTACTACCAGCTATCTCAGACATCGCTCTTACCACGGGCATTCCACCCACTTTATCTTCCAAATATTCAAATGCTACAGCTGTGATTTTTTTGGAATTAAGGGCTTCTATAAATTCTTTACTTTGTCTACCGAGTTGAAGAGCTGAGATTAAACAACTTCCTTGGGTCATTTCCGCCACCTCTTCTATGGTTGGCGAATCTATTTTTAAAACAATATCGGAGGCTAATGCTTCTTTTCTGTTATAAACCACCTTTGCCCCTGCATCAGAATAATCTTGATCGGAAAATTTAGCTTGTAGACCAGCTCCAGTTTCCAAGATCACAGAAAGTCCATTATTTGACAAAATACCAACAGCTTCAGGTGTCAAAACAACCCTTTTCTCTTGAGATGAAACCTCTTTAGGAACTCCTATTGTGATAGATTTTGAATCTTTCCTAACTTTTAATGGAGATTCTTTCGGTATGAGACCTACTGCAGATAATTCACTTATTTCAGCTGACATCGTTAATATGTTGAAGCGTAAGATTCCTTTCTGTTTCTGAAAGAATCTCTATTTTAATTAGAAAATATTGATCTGGAAGAAATTCAGCTATTTTTTCTGCCCATTCCAACCAACAATAATTTTGACTATAAAAATACTCTTCTATTCCAATATCCAATGCTTCTGTAGGATCGTCAAGCCTATAAAAGTCGAAATGATAAAATTTTTCCTTGGATAAATTCTCATATTCATTGACTATTCCAAAAGTAGGACTACTTATTTGATCCTGAATATCAAAGAGTTCCGATAAAGATTTTATCAATGTTGTTTTCCCTGCTCCCATCTCTCCTTTAAAAACCCAAACCTTTTCGGAACCTGCTATTTCAACAACTTTCCTTGCAGCGCTTGAAATAGCTTCCTTCCCATATGAAAACTGAATCAATTTATATCCTATTTAGGTGACAAATGAACGATTGGAATAATCATTTCTTCCAAAGATACACCTCCATGTTGAAAAGTATCTTTATAGAAGTTCACATAATAGTTGTAATTATTTGGATAGGCAAAGAAATAATCCTCAACGGCAAAAACATAACTAGATGACACGTTCAGTCTTGGAAGTTTTGCATCTTCAGGTCTTTTGATTTCAAATACTTTACCTCCTTCGAAATTAAGATTTTTGCCTTGTTTGTATCTTAGATTGGTTGTTACGTTTTTATCCCCGATGATTCTATAAGGTTTGTTCACACGTTTTGTTCCGTGATCGGTTGTCACAATCACTTCAGCACCTGCCTGAAAAATCTTCTTGAATAAATCAAATAAGGAAGAATGCTCAAACCAGCTTTTTGTGATTGATCTATAGGCTGATTCGTCAGGTGCCAGCTCACGAATCATTTTCATATCTGTCCTTGCATGAGACATCATATCCACAAAATTGTAAACCAATACATTCAAATCATTTTGAAGAAGTTCATGAAAATGTTCCACTGCGGCTTTGCCCTGATTTGTCTGTAATATCTTTTGATAAGAAGACTTAATCTGTAGCCTGTTTTTATCCAGATTAATTTTCAACCAGTCTTCTTCGAAATTATTTTTCCCTTCGTCAGTATCCTCATCCTCCCATAATTTCGGATAAAATCGGGCCATATCTAATGGCATCATTCCGCTAAACAATGCATTTCTTGCAAAGGCCGTTGTAGTAGGTAAAATACTATAATAGGTTTCCTTCTGCTCTGTATTGAAATAGGTGGATAAAATAGGCTCTATATCTTCCCATTGATCCAGTCTTAAATTATCTATGACGATCAAAAACAATGGCTTTCCAGCTTGGATTTTTGGAAAAACTTTTTGCTTCAAAACCTGATGAGAAAGTAATGGCTTTTCTTGATTTTTCTCTTCCATCCAGTCCAGATAGTTATCCTTGACAAATTTGGCAAAAGAGGCATTTGCTTCTATTTTTTGGGTTTCCAGAACTTCAATCATACTTTTATTTTCTGTTGAATCGATCTGCATTTCCCAATAAATGAGTTTTTTATAAATATCAGTCCAATCTTGATGATCCTGAGCATCACCAAAGGCCATACTGATTTTCATAAACTCCTGTTGATAATTCAGGGTGGTTTTTTCATCAATAAGCTGTTTATTCTGAAGCAGTTTTTTTACTGAAAGAAGAATTTGATTTGGGTTTAATGGTTTGATTAAGTAATCGGCAATTTTACCCCCGATCGCATCATTCATGATGTGTTCCTCTTCTGATTTTGTAATCATTACCACGGGTATTTGTGGTTTCATGATCTTGATTTGTTGCAAAGTTTCTAGGCCAGTCATCCCTGGCATCATTTCATCTAAAAAAATCACATCAAAATTCTGAGCCTCTACTTCATCGATGGCATCAACTCCAGAATTTACTGTAGTGATCTGGTAGCCTTTCTGCTCCAGAAAAAGAATATGTGGCTTGAGCAGATCAATTTCATCATCTGCCCATAGAATATTAAATTTTTGAGACATTTCAGGTTCCGTTTCTTTTAAAATTATAATTACTTTTGAGTCAATCAAATTAGGCCCAATTGAAAAGCCAAAAGATACTAAACGACCCGGTCTATGGATTTATCACGATCCCAAGCGAGTTGATTTTTACCATCATTGATCATCCTTATTTCCAGAGGTTACGGAGAATAAAACAGCTAGGTTTGACAGACTTTGTTTACCCAGGAGCTCTTCATACTCGCTTCCATCATGCGATTGGAGCAATGCATTTGATGAGCATTACGCTTGATAATTTACGCATAAAAGGAACAGAAATCTCCAACAAAGAATATGAAGCAGCACTTATTGCTATTTTATTGCATGATATTGGTCATGGTCCTTTTTCCCATGCATTGGAATATAGTCTGCTCAAAAGTGTCCCTCATGAGGAATTATCCCTCTTGACTATTGAGCTTTTTAATAAAGAACTTGATGGAAAACTCGATTTAGTTTTAAGAATATTTAAGAATACATATGAGAGAAAATTCTTTCATCAGCTTGTTTCAAGTCAATTGGATATTGATAGGCTTGACTATTTGCAAAGGGATTGCTTCTTCACTGGAGTATCTGAAGGCACCATAGGTGCTGACAGAATCATCAAAATGATGGATGTCAAAAACGACCAAGTGGTCATTGAAGAAAAAGGTATTTACTCCATCGAAAATTTTCTTAGCGCCCGAAGACTTATGTATTGGCAAGTGTATCTTCATAAAACGACCGTCAGCGCAGAAAAAATGCTGATTAAATTGATCGAGAGAGCTAAAATGCTTCGCAAAGCTGGAATGATTTTTACTATCACGGATGAATTTGACTTCTTTTTACAGCATGATAATAGTATCCTTGATTTTCAGCAAAAGCCCCAGATACTGAAGCTATTTTTAGAAATGGATGATCTGGATATTTGGGGCGCAATAAAACTTTGGAAGAAACATCCGGATTATGTTTTAAGAAACATTTCAAACATGTTTTTAACTAGGAATCTTTTCAAAATAACGCTATCCAATGAACAAAGTACCCCCGGGGAAATTGAAGATATGAAAGCGAAAACTATTCAAAAACTAGGGATTCCAGAGGAGGATATCCAATATTTCTTTTCCCATGGAGCAGTCAGTAATTATGGCTATTTGGCAAAAGATCGAATCAATATTTTAACGAAGAAGGGTAAAGTAATTGATGTAGCCCAAGCTGCAGATTTACCGAACATCAAGGTTATGAGCAAAATAGTGGAGAAACATTATGTATGTAAAGCCAAAAGCTTAAATTTAAACTTCTAAGACGATCAACCTGCATATGGAATTTACCTTAGGCCAAGTGGCTGCAATCCTTCAGGGAAAAGTAGAAGGAGATGAAACCCAAAAAGTTTTTAGACTTGACAAAATTCAAGAAGGAAAAGAGGGTGGCATCAGTTTCCTTTCCAATGAAAAATATCAGTCTTTCATTTATGAGACTGAAGCAACAGCAGTAATTGTTTCAGAGAATTTCCATCCAACAAAGCCTCTTTCGACTACCTTGATCCGAGTGAAAGATGCCTATTCTGGATTCACAACGCTGCTAGAAGCATATAGCCAGTTCACCAAAACCAGTATGGTCGGCGTACAAGAGCCAAGCTTTATGGACTCTTCCAGTAGAATGGGCGATAACGGTTTTAGAGGTGTTTTTTCTCATATTGGAAAGGATTGCATAGTAGGAAACGACGTCAAAATTCACCCTCAAGCATTTATTGGTGATCGTGTTAAAATTGGAAATAACACAATAATCCACCCAGGAGTGAAAATTTATTCTGACACTTCAATAGGTTCAAATTGTGAAATCCATGCAGGAGCCGTAATTGGTTCTGATGGCTTTGGCTTTGCTCCACAGACAGACGGAACATTTAAGGCAATACCACAAATCGGAAATGTAATAATTGAAGATGATGTTAGTATTGGATCCAACACGACTATTGATTGTGCCACAATGGGCTCTACCATAATTAGACAGGGAGCAAAAATTGACAATTTGGTGCAAATTGCTCATAATGTCATCATTGGAAAAAACACTGTAGTGGCCTCTCAGACAGGGATTTCCGGTTCCACGGAAATTGGAGAAAACTGTGTCATAGCTGGACAGGCAGGTATAGTAGGACATATTAAAATTGCTGACAGGACCACAATCGGAGCAAAAACAGGGGTTAGCAAATCCATAAAAAAGCCAGGTCAAACTTTATTGGGACTCATAGGGATGGACATGAAAAACTTCCTTAAATCATATTCTATTTTCAAAAACTTGGACGACCTGGAAAACCGTTTGAGAGAACTGGAAAAAAAGCCGTAAATTCGCACCCTTAATCATCCTGAAAGTTTAAAATATCAGATGAAGGTAAAACAACATACCATCAAAAAGCAGGTAGAGCTATCTGGAGTAGGTCTTCATACAGGCGTAATTTCCAATATGACTTTCTTACCTGCACCACCTAACCATGGAATCAAGTTCCAGCGGGTTGATCTCGAAGGCAGACCTACCGTAGATGCTGACTGCGACCTTGTAGTTGATGTTTCAAGAGGTACAACTTTAGAGCAAAATGGAGCTAGAGTTTACACCGTGGAACACGTTTTGGCTGCTTTAGTTGGAATGGAGTTAGACAATGTCCTTATACAACTTGATGGACCTGAACCTCCAATTATGGACGGTTCCTCCATTCAGTTTATTGATGTTCTTCAAGATGCAGGCCTTGAAGAACAAAATGCTTTGAGACGATTCTTTGAGGTAGAAGAAAGTATTCAGTATAAGGATACTTCTCGCGAGGTGGAAATGGTCGCATTACCTACCGACAACTACAGAGTAACCGTGATGGTTGATTATAATTCCCCGGTATTAGGTAGTCAGCATGCCTCAATTACAGATATCAGCCAGTTTATTCCAGAGATTGCCTCTTGTAGAACATTTTGCTTTCTTCATGAACTGGAAATGCTCTACAACTCAAACCTTATCAAAGGTGGAGATTTAAATAATGCTATTGTCGTGGTAGACCGAGTAGTAGAGGATAAAGAGTTGGTAAGCTTAGCTAAGATGTTTAATAAGCAAAAGGTAGAAGTCAAGAAAGAAGGCATTTTAAACAATGTTGATCTTCGATATAGAAACGAGCCTGCCAGACACAAATTATTGGATGTTGTAGGAGATTTAGCTTTAGTGGGAAGACCACTAAAAGCACAGATTTTAGCTGCTCGACCTGGTCATGCTGCGAATGTAGCATTTGCAAAAAAACTTAAACGAGCAATGGAAAAAGCGGGCTCGAGTCATATCCCGCATTACGATCCAAAACTGCCTCCGGTAATGGATATCAACCAGATCAGCAATATTTTACCACATAGATATCCCTTCCAACTTTTGGATAAAATAATATATCTTGACGAAACAGTAGTAGCTGGTGTGAAGAACGTGACCATCAATGAACCGTTTTTTATGGGACATTTCCCAGGAAATCCAGTGATGCCCGGCGTCATGCAAGTAGAAGCCATGGCTCAAACTGGAGGGATTTTAGTTTTAAGTACGGTAGAAGACCCCGAGAATTATTGGACTTATTTCTTGGGAATTGAAAACTGTAAATTCAGAAAGATGGTTCTTCCTGGAGATACTCTTATTTTTAAATGTGAACTATTGGCACCAATTAGAAGAGGGATTGCAAAAATGCGAGGAGAAGCCTATGTCGGAAACACATTGGTCTGTGAAGCAGTTATGACAGCTAGCATAACCAGAAAAGAATCATGATAAGTACGATGGCCCATGTAGACCCAAAAGCACAATTGGGAGAAAATGTCCATGTCGATCCATTTACTATGATCCATGAGAATGTAATCATTGGTGATAATTCATGGATTGGACCAAATGTAACAATCTTTCCTGGAGCAAGAATTGGAAAAAATTGCAAGATTTTCCCTGGTTCTGTGATTGCGGGTATTCCCCAAGACTTGAAATTTCAGGGTGAAGACTCAACAGTGATAATTGGTGATAACACTACAATTCGTGAATGTGTCACAATCAGTAGAGGAACCGTGGACAAACAAACCACCGTGATAGGAAGCAATTGTTTATTGATGGCATATGTCCATGTAGCACATGATTGTGTGTTGGGTAGCCATGTAATAATTGCCAATTCAGTTCAGATCGCGGGACATGTTTCAATTGATGATTGGGCTATCATCGGTGGATCAAGTGCCATTCACCAATTTGTAAAAATCGGAATGCATTCGATGGTTTCTGGTGGATCTTTGGTTAGAAAAGATGTCCCTCCTTTCACAAAAGCAGCACGTGAGCCACTTTCTTATGCTGGAGTCAACTCTTTAGGGTTAAGAAGAAGGGGCTTTTCCAGTGAGTCAATAGGTCATATCCAAGAAGTTTATCGATACTTATTCCTGAATAGCATGAATAATAGCCGAGCCTTGGAAGAAATAGAAATAAACCTTCCTGCCACCAAAGAAAGAGATGAAATTTTAAATTTCATCAGATCTTCTGAGCGTGGCGTAATGAAAGGGTATATCAATTAATTATGATTAAAATCCAACTTGAAGAGGCCGCCAAGCGCTTTCATTATGAGTGGATTTTTAAAAACCTGAATTTAAACCTTGATACTGGCGATTCATTGGCAATCACAGGAAGTAATGGTTCGGGAAAGTCCACTTTACTTAAATGTATTAGCGGAGCTATTCCCCTTACTTCAGGAAAAATTTCATACTTAAAGCAAAACCAGTCGATTTCAGATTCAGAATGGTATTCTCATTTAAGCATCGCAGCTCCTTATATGGAGCTTCCGGAGGAATTTTCCTTGAGAGAACTATTGCAATTCCATTTTAAATTTAAAAACTGCATTTCAGGATTTACCACCGAACAAATAATTGCCATTCTATATCTGGAAGAACATGCAGATAAACCAATATCTCAATTCTCATCCGGAATGAAACAACGAGTGAAATTGGGGATTGCCTTATTCTCTGATGTTGATTTGATTTTGTTAGATGAGCCTACTTCAAACTTGGATAAAAAAGGAATTGATTGGTATCAGCGATTAATTGCTGAATATAAAACCAACCGTACGATCCTGGTTTGCTCCAATGACATAAGGGAATATGAGTTTTGTTCTCAAAAAATAAAACTTGAAGATTATAAGTAAGATTAGTTTTGATAAGACTATCGTATATTTATTTTTTGACGGAAATAATGAATTCTATGAAACTTACCTCTCTAAAGATTTTTGCTTTTTTATCGATTGCCCTACTAATTCAAAGCTGTGGTGATGATGAACCAAAACCAATCCAAAAAACTACCGAAGAACTGGCTATTGAAGCTTTAACGGGCACAAGTAGTCTCACGTGGGAGACTTTTGGGGGAGGGACAGTCAAAAGAGATGGGGTAGTTGTGACAGATACATTTCAAAACTTTGAACTGACCTTAAGCTCAGCTTCTTCGAAAACCTATTCAAGCAAAAATAGTAATGACTTATTTGATCCCTCTGGCTCTTGGAGTTTTTCGGGTACCAATTTCGATAAATTCATCCTTAATGGAACAAAACCAGCCGCAGCAAGAGAAATCTCTTTCACAAGAACTGGTGACAACCTTAAATTGATATTTTCTATTCCTCTTCCTGGTGCAAGAGTCAATGAGACTTTTGCAGTGGCAGGAACATATGAATTTGACCTGTTGAAAAAATAGGGGATTTTAGATGAAAAAGTAAAGGAGCCTTATAAGCTCCTTTTTTATTTCAACGTGACTAGAGTAACTCCTGCACCACCTCTATCTGCATGTTCATCCTCCATTTTTCCCACATGAGGCATATTTCTAAGCAGATTTCGAGTGATATCCCTAAGAATCCCATCTCCTTTCCCATGGACGATTCTAAGATCTCTTACTCCAAACATAAATCCTTCATCCACAAACGTCTGGATCAATGGTAAAATTTCTTCCCCTCTTTTTCCTCTTAAATCCAGATTTGGAGAGAAATCCATCAATTTCTCATTGGTATTGTATCCACTTCTTTTTGAAACAGATTTAAGCTCTTTTTTAACTTGAGTTTGAGAGATTTTTTCAAGCCTGGAAAGCTTCACGTTTGATTTTAACTCCCCAATAGAAATTTCTACTTCCTTATTTTTCAATTGAAGAACCTGGGCAATCGCACCATTATCCTTTAATCTTACCCAGTCTCCTTCAGCAATTTTACCCCCAACCACTAATATTTCTGGATCTTTAACGGCAAGCTTTTCTGGCTTTACTTCTTCTTTAAACTCCTCGAGTTCTTGTCTTATCTTTTTAGTAGATTCTTTATCTGCCTTATCCTCCTTGATTTGACGGATAGTAGATTCAATCTTTTTATTGGTTTGATCCAATAATGCTTTTGCCTCTTGTTTTGCTTCCTGTAAATACCGTTTCTTGGTGAGTTCCAGTGTTTCTTTCAACTCATTATATTCTTTCAACCTGGTTTTCAGGAGTCTTTCTTTTGCTTTGGCATCCGCTAAGAGACTCGTGTATTGGTTCTTCTCGTTTTCCAACTGGGTCAAAAGGCGATCGTAACGAACGCGCTCCTCTCCGATATTGTCTTTTGCGTATTGGAGTATTTCTTTAGAGATCCCTATTTTAGAGGCAATCTCCAGTGCAAAAGAAGAACCTGGTTTGCCTATTTCCAATTGATAAATAGGTTCTAGCTTTTCCACATCATAGCGCATTGCGCCATTGACGAGTCCTTGATTCTTATTCGCTATTTGCTTCAGATTTCCATAGTGAGTTGTCACTATTCCATAAGCTCCAAGTTTATTTAAAGCCAGTAAAATGGATTCTGCAATTGCCCCACCAAACTGAGGCTCAGTTCCTGTTCCAAACTCATCTATGAAAAGAATCGTCTTTCTATTTGAAAATTGAGTGAAGTGCTTCATGCTCATCAAATGAGAGCTATAGGTACTTAAATCATTTTCAAGGTTTTGTTCATCTCCAATGTCAATAAAAAAATTATCAAAAAGCGAACTTTTTGAATCAGGTTGAACGGGAATCAGAAGGCCACATTGAAGCATGTACTGTAGCAGGGCAACCGTCTTCAAAGTGACTGACTTTCCGCCGGCATTGGGCCCGGAAATCACCAATAACCTCTCGTGACCACCTAGCTTCACATCAATCGGAATTATTTTCTTTCCTTGGGTTTTCAATGCCATTTCCAAAATTGGGTGCCTGGCTTTTGTCCAAGTCAATTGTCTTTCTTTGGTGATTTCAGGCTTTACGCTTTCTGTCTTTTGAGCAAATTTTGCTTTCGCCCGAATGAAATCCATCAATCCCAAATAACTGGTAGCTTTTCTTAAACCTGGAATAGAGGGTCTCAACTTGTCAGTTAATTGAGTAAGGATCTTGATAATCTCCCGGCGTTCCATATACTCCAGATCCCGGATTTCATTATTGATATCCAAGGCCTCCTCTGGTTCCATGAAGACGGTTTGCCCGGTAGCGGACTCATCATGAATAAATCCTCTAAGCTTTCTTTTGTTTTCAGCCGCAATAGGAATCACCATTCTTCCTCCGCGAATTGTCATTCCAGAATCTTCAGGGGTCAAACCTTTTGCTCTTGCCTCTTTGAAGATTCTATCCATTACTTTTCGAAGTCTCCCCTCTTCAAAAATTATCTGATTTCTGATCAGTTGAAGATCTCTGCTTGCATTGCTTCGAATGTGTCCTTTCTCATCAATCACCTGTTCTATTGCCTTTAAAAGGCCTAAATCCAAATCAATCAGTAACCCAAGCAACTGACTAAGTGCAGGATATAGCTCTCCAAACTTTTGAAAAAAAGAAATGCAACCTCTCAGTGTAAGAAGTGACAATTTAACTTCATGAAAGTCTTCTTGATCTAAGTGTGCTCCTTCAAGTTTCGCTTTTTCCAGGAAAGGATGAAGGTTTGTGAAATTGGAGGAAGGGAAAGCTTCACCTGAAATCAAAATTTTAAAAAACTCATCCGTTTGGTCAAGAAGTTTTTGGACAAGGCTTAGATCCGAAGAAAAGGAAACTTTATCGACAAAACTCATCCCTAAAGACGAGGTACATTCTTCCTTAAGAAGCTCTTTTACCTTTACGAAATTTATTTTTTGTTCTAAATTGGACGGATATATCATTAGAAAATTTCTTCATCATCTTTTTTGATGCCACCAATTTCTTTTGCGGCAAGGGAATCAATAATCTGAGCATACATTTTATCCATTATTGCTGGATATTGTAAATAGTATCTAAGACTTTCGGTAAAAACAGAATCTTCCACTTGATGTTTTATGAATACTTCCTTTTCCAAAAGCTTATATAATACTTGAGAAGAATCATAAGCAATTGGAAGGGCGCTGGCAATGCCTTCAGTTATCTGTATATCAATCAGCACATTGATCATCTTCTCTTCATCAAGTAAGCCTTCAGGCTTTGTATTTTCTCGACAACTGATCAAAAAAAGAAGACTCAAGCAAACTATTGTTAATCTTTTCACGGTACAAAATTATGTTTTTTTAACGGAAATTTCCCTCACCCTTCATATAAGACAAATTTTATAATTCAATCGAGTACTTTAACTTAGCCAGTTCAAATCACCCGGAATGAATCAATTATTCAGCAAGCTTAGAAAATACGAGATTATGATCCGAAAAGTGGCTAATAATCACTTGCAAGGAGAATACCAATCTCTATTTAAAGGCTCTGGTTTAGAGTTTGACGATTTACGCCCTTATCAATACGGAGATGATGTAAGAACGATCGAATGGAAAGTTTCTGCAAAGGGGCATGGCACTTTTGTGAAGACATTTCGAGAAGATAAAGATCAATGTGTTTATTTCTTACTTGATATAAGTGGCAGTCAGGACATCGGTCAAGCGGGCAATAAAAAAATAGATCAAGGAAAAATCATTGCTGGTGTATTGACCTTAGCAGGAATTTTTGATGGTAGTCAAGTTTCTTTAATGAGTTTTTCGGACCAAAAAGAGAATTTGATTTTACCTGGCAAAGGTCCTAAACAAGGTGTTAAAATGATAAGAGGGGTTTTTGAACATGAAAACAAATCTTTAAAGACTGATTTGAATGCCATGTTTACTTTTGCCCTCAATTTGATAAAAAAAAGAAGTGTCATTATAGTTATTTCTGATTTTATAGATGATGGATACGAAAGACCATTCAGAGCTTTGGCGGATCGACATGATTTGGTAGCTATTCAGCTCACTGATCCTCGGGAATCAGCGCTTCCGTCTTTGGGAATCATTCCTATTTATGATAAAGAACGAGGTAAGACCACTTGGGTAAATACTGCTTTTGGTAGTTTCTCAAGAAAAATAGCGGAAACCTTCACTTCAGAGAGAGTCAATCTTCAGGAGATTTGTAAAAAAAACCAAATCAATTACCTAAGTATTGATACTAGTCAAGATATTGTGGCTCCATTACTCGAGTTATTCAAATACAGAAACAAAAGAATGAAACGTGGGTAAATTCAGTAAAATCCTTCTTTTATTCTTCCTTCCTATTCTTTCTTGGGCACAAGAAGTAAAAGTGGATGGTTATTTTTTGCAGGACTCTGCAAAACTCGGAGAGCGTGTTGGCTACGTCTTAAAAGCTACCTATCCAGAGCAAAAACAATTGATTTTTCCTGACTCACTTTTCGATTATTCCCCTTTAGTTCTGTTGGAAAAAAAGACTTTTATTTCCAGCACTTCGGAAGGAATAACGAGTGATAGCACAATCTACTTCGTGTCTAATTTTTCCCTAGAGCCTAGCGTCTATTTGGCTTTGCCAGTTTATGAAGTTGCTCGATATGACAGTATTATTCACTTCCCCTTGGAAGCTGAATTAAAATTAAAGCTCATGTTGGACAGTATTCCAGAGCAACCAGCCTTTCAAGAAAACAATGTTTACCAGCCTCTTGAGAAAGAATTCAATTGGATAGTAATTGGTGCTTTACTAGGCGGAGTAATTCTTCTGTTATTGATTTTCTATTTCCTTTTTGCAGATAGAGTCAAAAAAATGTGGAAGCATAGGAATCAAAAAAGACGCTGGAAGCAGTTTGAAAAGAAATGGTTGAAAAAAACAGCTTTGCTCACGGAGCAACCATCTCTTCAACTTGCAGATGAAGTTCAGGGAATGTGGAAAGCTTACATGGAAAGTTTGACCAAGCTTCCATTCCAAGAGTGGACTTCCAGTGAAATCGGTCAGAATCTGAACGACACCGAAGTGTTTAAAGCTTTAAGAGCAATTGATTTAATAATTTATGCCGGTGGATCAGAAAAAAGTGATGAGGCTACCAACTATTTATTACAGATCGCGAGAGAAAAGCATTTGGAAAAACTAAACGAGAGGAAGCATGCAAGAGCAACTAGCTGAGTTTTTTAGCTGGTCTTGGTTTTTGCCAGAGACCTTCAAATCCTATGAGTGGGAAAATCTTTGGATTCTCAATCTTATTTGGATTATCCCTGCATTCATGCTTTTCAGGAAGTTTGTTAAGTTTTTGAAAAATCCTGTTCTTGAACTTTCACTCCCAAAAAGAATTGCAAAAAACAATCCCTGGACTTATTTAAGACTTATTCCCACCGGACTCTTCTTTCTTTCACTGGTGATGATCGTAATTGCCCTGGCAAGACCTCAACGAAGTAATGAGCGAGTGGAACAGTTTACGGAAGGAATCGATATCGTTTTGGTCATGGATATTTCTGAATCTATGGATCTTCAGGATTTCACTCCGAACCGTCTCGAAGCTGCAAAAGCTACCGCAGTTGATTTTATTAATGGTCGCTTTGGAGATCGAATAGGAATGGTAGTGTTTGCTGGCGAAGCATATTCTCTAGCTCCCTTGACAAATGATTATCAATTATTGACAGATTTGATCCAGGATATTTCTTTCAATATGATGGAAGCAAAAGGCACAGCCATTGGCTCTGCCATAGCATCAGCAACAAATCGGATGAAAGAATCGGAATCTGCTTCCAAAGTCTTGATTTTACTCAGTGATGGTGAAAGTAATGCAGGTAACGTAGACCCTCTTTTTGCTGCCGAATTAGCCTCTGCTTTAGATATTAAAATCTATACGATTGCCGTGGGCAAAGATGGGATGGTTCCCTATGGAACTGATTTCTTTGGTAGACCTCAAATGGTAGAAAGTTATTTAGATGAAACCACACTCAGGGAGATTGCCAAAATCGGAAATGGAGAATTTTTTAGAGCTGCCGATGGAGGAACTTTGAATAGCATTTTTGAAAGAATTGATAGCTTAGAAAAAGCTGAAATTCTTGAAAATCGGTATAAAGAAACTTCAGACTATTACCGCATTTATTTATTCTGGGCAATTATGCTATTCTTCTTCTGGCTGCTTCTAAAGAGTAGTTTCCTCAATAATTTCCTACTTGATTAATCTCAATAAAGAGCAAATTGATGTGAAGTAAAACCTGATTTTTATCAGGTTTTCAACTTATTCTGGTCACTAATTCCCTAGTCATTTCATTGCAAATTTGTGCAAACGAAAAGAAATGTCGCTTTCACCTGAGTTAATCGAAAAATATAGCAAACCCGCGCCACGGTATACTTCCTATCCAACAGTTCCGCTTTGGGAAAACAAAATGGACTCTGAAAGTTGGGAGTCAGTTGTTAAAACTGCTTTTCAACAGTACGGAGAAAATGAAGGAATTACACTTTACATCCATCTCCCTTATTGCGAAAATCTTTGCTCTTACTGCGGATGCAACAAAAGAATTACAAAAAACCATGCGGTAGAAATCCCTTATTTAGATGCTGTCCTAAAAGAATGGAAAAAATATCTGACCATTTTCCAGACGAAACCAAAACTTTCAGGAATTCACTTGGGTGGTGGAACTCCCACATTTTTCAAACCCGAATCACTTGAGTATTTCCTAAAAAAAATAATTCAAAGTTCCTCCATCTTAGAAGATGCGGAATTCAGTTTTGAGGGACATCCCAACAATACAACTTTGGCACATTTAGAAACTTTAAATAAACTTGGTTTTGATAGAGTGAGCTACGGAATTCAGGACTTTGATCCAAAAGTGCAGCAGTCCATCCATCGACTCCAACCTCTCGAGCGGGTAATTGAGGCGACAGAAAATGCGCGAAATTCTGGTTATAAGTCCATCAACTTTGATCTTATCTATGGACTTCCACATCAAACATTGGAGACTTTAGAGGATACCTTTGAAAAAGTATCAATTCTAAAACCTGACAGAATTGCCTTTTACTCTTATGCGCATTTACCCAGCGCATTTCCGGCTCAAAGAAGCTTTGAAAAGCATCTTCCAAAGGATATTCAAAAGAGGACATTATATGAATTCGGCAAAAAGAAACTCATTGAATTGGGATACGAAGAAATAGGCATGGATCATTTTGCGCTTCCTTCAGATCCTTTGAATGTGGCAAAGAGAAACGGAACTCTACATAGAAATTTCATGGGCTACACTACCTCTCCATCCAAAGTTCTGATTGGCTTGGGAGCCAGTAGCATTAGTGACATTCATTTGGGATATGCTCAAAATGACAAAAACATCGAAAGCTATAAGGACTTCATGAACAAAGATGAATGGGCAATTCAAAAAGGTCATTACATGACCCTTGAGGATATACAAGTGAGAGAAATCATTCTTGATTTGATTTGTCGACAAGGAGCTCATATACCCTTGGAAATTTTAGAGCAATTAGGAGATAAACAGATTTTTCAATTAAAGGAAATGGAATGGGAAGGCCTTTTAAATATAAATGGACAAGCTCTCGAAGTAAAAGAAATAGGGATGGCTATTATTAGGAATATTTGTATGCAATTAGATCTAAGGCTTCACGCAAATCAAAACGCAAAAAATCTTTTTAGCAAAGCGATTTAACGACACATGGTTATCTCCACCTGTTCCGCTCCATAATTATAAACTTGTAAATCTGGACTGAAGCCATTTAAACCTATTCCTAATCCTCTAATAATAAATAATATTCCAATTAGTACTCCCAAATAAGGAATTGCTGATTGGAATTTTTGTCTTAATGAAAGGCTAAAGAGACTTCCTGAAACCATCAAAATCAGTAAAAGAGGAACAGTGCCAATTCCAAAGAAAAACATATAAGCAGCTCCCATCTTTGGGCTTTGCAAAGCCAGTGCTGCTACTAATGCCATATATACCATGCCGCAAGGCAAAAGCCCATTTACTATTCCTGTAACAAAGTAGGCTGAAGATTTTCCGGATTTCAGGTAGTTACCTAAGGTGCTTTTAATCCAGAGTAGGAACTTTGAAAAGAAGGATACCGTCAAGAATCGTTCTGACCTTTTAAAGGTTATCGCAAAAATCAGAATCAAAATCCCCATTCCAATAGATAACCCTTGCTGTATTCCTGCCAAAGCAAGAGAAAAACCCAACCCACCAATTATTAATCCTAAAAAAGCATACGTTATACTTCTTCCAATATGGTATAAGATCTTGTTGCCAATAAACTTGTTTTTATTTGCACCACCCACCGCCAAGGCTATAGGTCCGCACATCCCAACACAGTGGAACGAGCCTAAAAAACCCAATATGACAGCAGTCCAAAGCATTTAGAAATTCATTTTCTTTTCCTGATAAAACTCCACCCCATTTTCCACCCAATTCAACTGAGCTTTCCAATAACCTGCTTTTAGCTTATCTACTGGGATTTCAATCATACCAATATTATTCCCATCGAGACTCAACTTTTGATCTAATTCAGCATTGGATGGCCTAAACAAATGAAGAGAGCCTTTTACACCGGCAGGTAAATCTAAAATCAGAAGTTGTTTCTGGGAATTAAAACTGATTACATCGCGATTTTGATCAAGTGTAATCTGTTCTTTATTAATTTGATCCTGATAAACAATCTCCTTTTCATAATATCCTTCCGTCACCAATTCAATCCCTTCCATTCGGACAGAAATCACCACCATAGTCATAATGATGGCAATGAATCCAATAATTGAAAATATAATTCCTGTTCCCCAATTCATAATAAATTTCGTTAGGTTATTTATTTATTGGCGCCATGAAGTTTGTATTAATATCGCCAAATTCTTCTCCGCCTGCACTCAATTGTAATGATACTTTTTCCTGCGAAACCTGAATATCTTCTTGGTTTCTTACTAAGAAAAATCGCCCCTCAAATTTAGATTGAGGTTCCAACGTCCAATGGGAATCCCCTACCACTTCTAATTCCATCCCTTCGGCCAAAGGCTTAAGATCCACTGTTTGTGGCTCAAATGTTTTATTGATGAGTGTGATCTCATAAAGGTTTGAAATTCTTCCATCTTCTCTAGTTTGATAAGTCATTCCTGGAAATCTGGTCACGGTTCCATTGATGGGCTCTCGGGTTGCAATCAAAGCAACAAAAGCTGCTACTAAGATGAATAGAACTACTACATAAGCTTTTACTCTACCAGTTATCAATTTTTGAAAACCCTCTTTGATACTATTTTGGGAAGCATATCGAATCAAACCTTTTGGCCTTTCCACTTTGACCATCACTTCGTCACAAGCATCAATGCAGGCGGTACAATTGACGCATTCCATTTGTATTCCATTCCTAATATCGATTCCCGTTGGACAGACTTGTACACAAAGACTGCAATCGATACAATCACCTTTTGGCTCAAGTTCTTCCTGATTTTTTCTAATTGGAGCTCTTGGTTCACCTCGAACATAGTCATACATGACATTGATCGAATTATTATCAAGTAATACTCCTTGCAATCTACCATAAGGACAAACTACCAGGCAAGCTTGTTCTCTAAACCAGGAAAAAACAAACATGAAAATTCCTGAAAATGCAATCAACCCAATGAAGCTGGCCATATTGGCTGATGGAGGCTGAGTTACCACTTCTATTACTTGGTCCACACCAATCAAATAAGCCATTACCAAATGACCAATCATCAAGGATATTATGGCAAAGATTAAATATTTGGAGCCTTTCTTCCAGATTTTTTCTGATGTCCAACTTGCCATGTTTAATGCTCTTTGTTGATTGGCATCACCTTCAATCCAATATTCAATTTTTCGAAAAACCATTTCCATAAACAAGGTCTGCGGACAAGCCCAGCCACAGAAAACACGCCCGAAGATGACGGTAAAAAGAATAATAAAAACGAAAAATATCAGCAATAGAAAAATCAACAAATACGTATCCTGAGGCCAAAAAACGGCTCCAAAAATAATAAACTTACGTTCGAAAATATTGAATAATAACCATGGCCTTCCATCTACTTTGATAAATGGACCAGCAAATAAAATTGCCAAAAGCAACCAGGACAAGTAGGTTCTGTACTTATAAAAAAGGCCTTTAACTTTTTTAGGATAAACCCAATTTCGTTTTCCATCTTCTTGGACAGTTGCCAGAGCGTCACGAAAATTCTCAGGTTTTAAATGTGGATTCTTTTTTGCCATGATACAGGCTTGAATAGAGCCGGAAGAATAATTCCCTCCGGCTAAATGAAATTAATTTGTTGCTGCCAAAACCGCAGTACTATCTGATTCAGAAGGCATATTTTGTTCAGAGGACCCTCCAACTAATTCACCCTGAGGTTCTTTTGGATTGGCAGGACTAGTTCCATTTAAAGTAACGATATAGCTCGAAACTTGCTGAATTTCTTCAGGAGTTAATTGATCTTGCCAAGGAATCATTCCTTTACTAACAACGCCATATTTGATTACTGAAAACACTTCACTAATCGAGTTTCCATGCAACCAATAATCATCAGTTAGATTAGGTCCGACACCACCACCGCCATCTGTAGCATGGCATGCTGCACAATTTGTTGTAAAGATGGATTGGCCAGAGGCCAAAGCTTCAGCTGATTCGTCAAAAACAACAGTAGTTTCATCTATCCCGGCCGCAGCATTTGCTTTTCTTTCTTCAGCAACTAAAGCTTCAATTCTCAGCTCTTCTTCATATTCTTCAACTCCAGTCTTTCCCAATCCCAAAACAGAATAATTGATATAATAACCAACACCAAAAACAGCCGTGATGAGAAATACATATTGAAGCCATGGAGGCATGAAATTATCCAGCTCCGTGATCCCATCATACGAGTGATCCGACATTTGCGTTTTCTCTGGAACTTCTTCTGCCACATCACCAGTGATGAACTTTTCTTTGAAAGTCTCCCACCAGCTCGGCTCTTCTGCCATCGCTGGATTTTCTTTTTTGAAAACAGCCGAGATAAAAGACATCAGATAGATTATGAGAATCAACAATAGAATAATGACTCCTAAAATCACTCCCATGATAACGAGTAGGGTCAATTGATTTTCATCCATGTTCATCAGTTT
This sequence comes from uncultured Algoriphagus sp., assembly GCA_965659625.1. Classification (GTDB taxonomy): domain Bacteria; phylum Bacteroidota; class Bacteroidia; order Cytophagales; family Cyclobacteriaceae; genus Algoriphagus. The sequence goes on from CBFHWO010000005.1 coordinate 205,381, forward strand.
GTCATAACTTGAACTTTCAGCTTCTTGGGCTAAAACAGAATTTGTGACAGCTAGGCCTACAAATGCGAATATTAAGGTTAGTATATTTTTCATGGCTCGTTCTTAATTATTTCGTCCTCATCCATTGGCAGAGATTTCATATGATCAATGTAAGTCTTTGGTACTTTGACAACCCAGATAAACATGGCCACAAAGAATATCACAAAAATCAATAGCGAAATCACCGGATAGATTTCTATGTTTTCGATAGATCTTAAAACTTCCTTATACATGATTTTTTGATTTATTGGTTGGATGAAGTTGCTTTAATATCAGTACCCAATCTTTGCAGATAAGAGATCAATGCTACTATTTCAGTAGTAGGCATTACTTCTACACCAGCATCTTTCAGGTTTGCTGTAATCTGTGCAGCCTGTGCTTCTAAATCAGCGGTTGCCATTTCATCAAACCCTTCTGGGTAGGGAACTCCAAGCTTTTGAAGCGTTCTTATTTTTGCAGGTAAATCCGAGTAATCTAATTCATTTTCCACCATCCATGGGTAGGGAGGCATCAATGATCCTGGCGACATAGATCTTGGGTCCACCATATGGAAATAATGCCAGCTATCTGGATACTTTCCACCAACCCGATGTAAGTCAGGACCTGTTCTCTTTGACCCCCACAAGAACGGACGGTCGTAAACGAACTCTCCGGCTTTAGAGTATTCGCCATATCTCTCAGTTTCAAATCTAAATGGCCTAATCATTTGAGAATGACAACCAACGCAACCATTTGCGATATAAAGATCTCTTCCTTCTAGTTCCAGAGGAGTATATGGCTTTACAGAACTAATAGTAGGCACATTGGATTTCACTAAAATGGTAGGGATGATTTCAATTGCACCGCCAATTACAATGGCAATTGTTGCTAATACAGTAAAGAAAACTGGTTTCCTTTCCCATGCTCTGTGCCAGAATTCGCCTGCTGGCTTGTAATTTGGAGCAAGTGCTGGTGCAGAGTCCTCCTCTGTTTCTTGAAACACACCTTTTTTTGCTGTCTTCCACATGTTGTAAACCATGATGATTGCACCACTCAAGTATAACAATCCTCCAAATGCTCTCAGCATGTACATAGGCACTAGTTCCACAACTGTTTGAAGGAAGTTGCCATACGCTAATCGACCCATCTCATCAAACTCTCTTAACATCAAGAATTGAGTAAAAGCAGCAACATACATAGGAAGGGCATAGAAAATAATTCCTAATGTTCCTACCCAGAAATGGGTGTTTGCTAGTTTAGTAGAGTATATAGTCGTTTTAAATAATCTTGGCCACATCCAGTATAGCATACCGAAAGTCAAAAAGCCATTCCAGCCCAAACCACCTATATGCACGTGTGCTACTATCCAGTCCGTATAGTGGGCAATTGCATTTACATTTTTCAGGGAAAGCATAGGTCCTTCGAAAGTTGCCATTCCATAAGCGGTCAGAGCAACCACCATAAACTTCAAGACTGGCTCATTGCTAACTTTATCCCAAGCCCCTCTCAAGGTCAAGAGACCATTGACCATGCCTCCCCAGGAAGGAGCAATCAACATAATAGAGAAAGCAGTTCCTAATACTTGGGCCCATTCTGGAAGCGCTGTATAAAGTAAGTGATGTGGACCAGCCCACATGTAAATAAATATTAAGGACCAGAAGTGGACAATGGATAGTTTATAGGAATAAACTGGTCGATTAGCAGCCTTTGGCAGAAAATAATACATCAATCCTAAGAATGGAGTTGTCAGGAAAAACGCCACTGCATTATGTCCATACCACCATTGTACCAAGGCATCTTGAACACCGGCATAGGCCGAGTAGCTCTTAAAGAATGATACTGGCAAAGCCAATGAATTGAAAATATGCAATACAGCTACTGTGACGAAAGACGCCATATAGAACCAGATCGCCACATACATGTGCCGCTCTCTCCTTTTGATTAAAGTTCCAATCATATTGGCCCCAAACGCCACCCATACCACAGCAATTGCAATATCAATTGGCCATTCCAATTCAGCATACTCCTTGGAAGTAGTCAGTCCTAGTGGAAGAGTGATGGCGGCTGCCAAAATGATTAATTGCCATCCATAAAAATGAAACCAGCTTAGGGTTTTATTCCACATAGGTGTTTTCAATAAACGCGGCATTGAATAATAAATACCTGCGAAAATGGCATTTCCGACAAATGCGAATATCACTGCATTCGTATGTAATGGTCTTATCCTACCAAAAGTGGTGTATGGATTTCCCAAATTTGCTTCGGGAAGAAACAGCTGTGTGGCGGCTATAACCCCCACAAGCATTCCGACGAGACCCCAAATAATGGTGGCAGCTCCAAAATACTTGACAATTTTATTGTCGTAATGGAACGTTTCTAAGGAAGAATCATTCATAGGACTTAGGTTTTGTTGGTTGATCTTTTTTTTCTTTTTTCTTGTGACTGTTAAATAAAATTCTGACTGATGGAGTATAGTCATCATCAAATTGACCATCCTTCATAGCTTTGAAAAACAAGTACAAAAAAGCACCTGCTAGGATCAAACTGACTCCGATTAATAGAAATATAACCTCCATCTTAATGTTGATTTAGTTGGATTAAGCCTTTTCTCATGGCAATGAAATTGGTCGATAAAGTCGTAAAGACTACCACTGAGATACTGCTCAAGGGCATTAAAATGGCACAAATCACTGGGCTCAATATCCCTTGGACCGCCAATGAAACCCCTACTATATTGTATGCAAAACTCAACAGAAAGCTCATTTTAATAATATCCCGATTTGCCTTGGCAAAGCTGAGGAATGCTGGGATTTTGGAAATAACCGAGGCATCCAAGATCGCATCACTTGCAGGTGAAAAATGACTGACCTGTTCTGTTACTGCTATGCCAACTTCACTTTCCTGCAAAGCACCCGCATCATTTAGCCCGTCGCCAATCATCATTGTATGCTTTCCTTCAGTATTCAGGTTCTTTAAATAGAGAAGTTTATCCGTTGGACTTTGATTGAAATTGAACTTCAGCTCTTTCCCTAATTTTTCGATTAAGGAACTTTGCTCATGACTATGATCTCCAGAAAGTAAATGGACTACGTAATCATTTTGTAATTGACGAACCATTTTAGGAGCACTTTTTCTCAAACCTGATTTGATATGAAAGTATCCAAGATCTTGTCCACTCATGGATAAGAAAACAAGATTACCATCCTTAATACTTGGGGTAAGTTGCGAACCAGTAAAACCTTTGGAACCTAGTTTAATTTGTCCCCCTTTGTAAAATGCCTGAATTCCTTCCCCTTTAATTTCTTTGAAATCTGAAATTTCTTCTAAGGCTCTATCTCCTAGTAAATAATTAATCCTATTACTCAGCGGATGACTTGATTTTGAAACCATTGATTTAAGAATGCTCTTGCTTTGATCAGTCAAATCCTCTCCAACAAACTGGATATGAGCTTCTGCTGGAGCAGTAAGAGTTCCTGTCTTATCGAAAATGATGGTATCAACTTGGGCCATCTTTTCAATTACACTTGCATTTTTCAGATAGAATTTTCCCTTTCCAAAAATGCGCAGGGTATTACCTAGAGTGAATGGGGTAGACATCGCCAGAGCACAAGGACATGCCACGATCAGAACTGAAGTAAATGCTTTTACAGCTATAGACAAATCTTGAAAACTCCAAAAAACAAATGCCGTGAAAGCGATAGTGAGGACTGCCCAAGTGAAAATCCCGCTTATTTTATTTGCCAAAGGCTCAAGTAACCCAATCTTTTTCTTCTCAAATGACTCGTTATTCCAAAGATCTGTTAAATACCCTTGTGAAGGGGACTTATGAATGATTAACAAAATAGGATCTCCAAACTGACGACCACCTGCGAAGATTACATCCTTTTTTTGTTTTGGAACTGGAATCTCCTCGCCCGTAACGAAACTGTAATCAATATTGGCATTTTCACTTACTAGAATTGAATCTGCCGGAATCAACTCTTCATCTCTTATTATAATTACATCACCTACTTCAAGTTTTGAAATAGGAATAACTTCTTCCTTATCTCTGATCAGTTTTGTGACAGCCATTGGAAAATAAGATTTATAATCCCTATCAAATTCCAAATTGGCGAATGTCTTTTGCTGGTAGAGTTTACCTAAGAGTAAGAAGAAAAGTAAACCGCCTAGACTATCCATGAAACCTGCATTTCCAGAAACAAAAATTTCCCAAAGAGAGTAAAGAAATAAAGCCAGGATGCCTAATACGATTGGAACATCCATGTTGATTTTCCTTTGTTTCAAGGAATTCCAGGCTGATTGGTAATAACTTCTTGCTGAATAAAAGACAACAGGTAAGGAAAGAAGTACATTGAGATAGTTAAATAATCCTTTAAATCCCTCTCCTAGCAATTTTGTCTCTGCGAAATATTCAGGCAAGCTGAATAACATCATATTTCCAAAGCAAAAACCAGCAACTGCTAATTCAGAGATTAACTTTCTATCAAAAGTTGCATTGATTTTTCCTCCTTGATCTGATAAACTGATTTTTGGTTCATACCCAATGGTTGATAAAAGCGAAACTAATTCCTTTAGAGATAATTTTTGATGATCAAATTTTACCTGAAGTTTCTTTTTAACAAAATCAACTCTGCTGCTTATTACTCCAGAATGAATCTGAACTAAATTCTCCAGCAACCAAATACATGAAGCACAATGGATCTGTGGAATATTGAAAGTTATATGACTTTCGATGTCACTTCTAAAATCTAATAACAGATTTCGCGTTTCATCATCCTCTAAAAAGTCGAACCTATTTAATCTTGAATTTTTTAATTTTTGATTTTCACCTGGAAACTTTTCCTGATCATAATAGCTACATAAGTCATTTTCAGAAATAACCTCGTATACAAGCTTACAACCTTGACAGCAGAAATGCTTGGTTTCAATAACCAAATCAATGTCAGTACACACTTCCCCACAATGGTAGCATTTAGTTAATAAGTTGGAGGATAGAGAAGCTTTCATTTTTATTGGTTTACTATAACTATATTTTAATTATCTGAAAAACATGATTTCTGTCAGTTAAAGCCATCACTATAAGGACAGGTAAAAAGATAATTGATCATCCCATAAAGCGCCCTTATAAAAGTTAAAAAGGACATTTGAAAGTTCTTTTTGGTAGGTTTTGGTAGTCACTAAAAGAGTACATTTATGCTGAACTGCATACGACCAAAAATCACCAATCCTTAAAAAATTGAACTTAATAAAACTCGTTTCTGAAGTTGCTGCCGATACTTTTTGAATAATTTCTTGTTCCTCTTTTAATCTAGATTTTGGAATAAAGCTTGGTGAGATGATAGTGGCTTTGCTTCCTTTAATCAAGTTTTGAAAAAGAGTTAAAAATTTATAAATGATTTTTGCTGAATCTTCAGTGCCATCGTAATGGAATAAAAGATGTTTTACAGAGAAATTAGGTACAAATAAAAGAACTGGAGTGTGGCAAGGTTCTGCTTCAATAGATTTAGGAAAGTCATGGACCAAAAGCCAATCTAAAACTTTGTTGAGCTCCATTGTGAAAAGTGAATAATCAGATCCATCAATAACACCTTCTCCATTTGCTATTGCTGGCTGGAAATCACTAGCCAATATTTCGCAAGAAAGAGGGTTAATAAATTCAGATGGCAAATCAAATTTTGAATAATCAGAGGGCTTTGTTTCCATTTGGATTAACATTCCCCAAAGGTATCTATAGGTAGGCTATCACATTATGACCATTCCTATGAAAGAATATGATAAAAATCAGTTTATAAAAAACACCAAAAAAAAAGCCAGCTGTTCTAGCTGGCTTTGAATAATGTGGCGGCGACCTACTCTCCCGGGTGTAACCCCAGTACCATCGGCGCTGCAGGGCTTAACTTCTCTGTTCGGGATGGGAAGAGGTGGGACCCCTGCGCTAGGCCGCCTAAATTGGAAGACTTCAGTAGCCAGTATCAAGTAGCAAGATCTCTTTCGTATCTCAACCAGTCTCTTGTCTAGCATCTTTTGTCCAATGTCTTAAGTTTTTTCTTGGTACTTGGTACTTGATACCTTGTACTTAAGAAAACAACATGTCTTGGCAGAAACTGTAACAAACAGGGAGTAAGCTTTTGGGCAATTAGTACTACTCAGCTATGACATTACTGCCTTTACACCTGTAGCCTATCAACGTCATCGTCTCTGACGGCCCTATTTGGAAGTCTCATCTTGAGGGGAGTTTCGCACTTAGATGCTTTCAGCGCTTATCTCTTCCCGACGTAGCTACCCGGCAATGCAATTGGCATCACAACCGGTACACCAGCGGTCAGTCCAACCCGGTCCTCTCGTACTAAGGTCAGGTCCTCGCAAACTTCCCACGCCCGCAACAGATAGGGACCGAACTGTCTCACGACGTTCTGAACCCAGCTCGCGTGCCACTTTAATG
>CBFHWO010000005.1:211850-212167 GCA_965659625.1 uncultured Algoriphagus sp.
CCTGTTATCCCCAGCGTACCTTTTATCCTTTGAGCGACGGCCCTTCCATTCAGAACCGCCGGATCACTATACCCGTGTTTCCACCCTGCTCGGCTTGTCGGCCTTACAGTCAAGCTCCCTTATGCTATTGCACTCCTCGTACGGTTACCAAGCGTACTGAGGGAACCTTTGGAAGCCTCCGTTATCCTTTTGGAGGCGACCACCCCAGTCCAACTACCCACCAAGCAATGTCCCCCGTTCGGGGTTAGATACCAAACAAACAAAGGGTGGTATTTCAACAGTGACTCCACGAATCCTGGCGAACCCGCTTCACAGTC
>CBFHWO010000006.1:0-98182 GCA_965659625.1 uncultured Algoriphagus sp.
TTTCAGGCAGCTAACCAAGTGATGCTTACCGATGACATGGATTTCTCTTATGAGACAGAGCATCACGGAGGTACAGACTTTGTATTTGGTGAACTGACGGGTTATCCATGCTGCACTACCAATATGCATCAATCTTGGCCTAAGTTTGTTCAAAACCTGTTTTATGCTACTCCTGATGCAGGAGTTGCTGCATTATTATATGCCCCTAGTTCAGCAGAAATAACTGTAGGCAAGGGAGAAACATTGACTATCACCGAGACCACAGGGTTTCCTTTCCATGAAGCAGTTCAGTTTGATCTAAATTTGTCCGCAGACTCAGATTTCCCATTTCATCTTCGGATTCCAGACTGGGCAGTTAACCCAACTGTGGCCATTAACGGGGAGTCATTTGCTTTCGAAAACAAAAATGGGATCGTGATCATTGAAAGAACCTGGAAGGATGGAGATCAAATCATTCTCAATTTGCCAATGAAACTGAAAGCTACAACTTGGTATAAAGGCATGGCCGCGATAGAAAGAGGTCCCTTGGTTTATAGTCTAAAAGTAGAAAGTGAAGAGAGGACAAAAGATAGAAATGATAGATTTCGTGCATTTCAGGAGGTATTGCCTTTAAGCCCTTGGAATTACGGCTTGAGCGAAGAGACTTTGTCGGACCTTGAAAATTCAGTTCAATTTCAAGAAAATTCTTGGGATGGATCCTACCCTTGGAATCTCCAAAATGCTCCTGTTCAAATGAAAATAGTTGCTAGAAGATTGCCGCTTTGGCAGAAAATAAACCAAGTGCCTTTTACTATGGAACCTGAAAACTTGGGTCCAAATGAGGAGATCGTTTTGGTGCCTTATGGTTGTACGACACTTCGAGTGACAGAATTCCCCGTGATTAAAACTGAGTGAGATCCATTCTAAAAAAATGAAACTTGGCCATTCCTATAATTGGCTTGTTTTTTAATCCATTTTCCATTTATATTCTGGCTTAAATTGAATTTTCTATGCTAAAAAAGCTTTTAACCACCGCCTTTTTAATTCCAATTAGTATTCTTGCTTTTTCTCAAGACCTAACTCCACTTTTAAATAGCTATAAATTCCGAAATGTTGGTCCGCTCCGAGGAGGCCGAGTGACTGCTGTAGCAGGTGTTGCATCGAAACCTTCACATTTTTACATGGGAGCTACAGGTGGGGGAGTTTGGAAAACAGAAGATTATGGAATTACCTGGGAGAATATCTCGGATGGATATTTTCCAACTCCTTCGACCGGAGCGATTTCCGTTTATCAAAAACAACCAGAGATTATCTATGTAGGGACAGGTTCTGATGGGCTTCGTTCCAATGTGATCACAGGCAAAGGAGTATATAAGTCAACAGACGAAGGGAAGAGCTGGGATTTTATTGGGTTAAAAGATGCAGGACAGATCGGTTCAGTGGAAATTCATCCAGAAAATTCCGACATTGTATATGTGGCAGCAATAGGCCAGGCTTTTGAAAGAAATGAGGAAAGAGGAGTTTTCAAAACAATGGATGGAGGAAAAACCTGGGATAAAGTTTTTTACCATTCCGATAGTGTTGGCGTCTCTGATTTGGAGCTTGCTCCCGATGATCCCAATACGATCTATGCAGGCGCTTGGAGAGGAGAAAGAAAGCCTTGGACTATTACTTCGGGCTCTTCCGAAGGAGGAGTTTATAAGTCTACGGATGCTGGGAAATCATGGAATAAACTAAGCAATGGATTGCCAACTGGCTTGACTGGAAAGATTGATTTTGCAGTTTCTCCTGCGGACCCAAATGTGGTTTATGTAAATATAGAAGCATCGGATAATCAAGGAGGTTTGTACAGATCTGATGACCGAGGTGAAAGTTGGGAGTTTGTTTCAGACAATTCCAATTTGACAAATAGACCTTTCTACTACACGAATATTTATGCGAATCCAAAGGATGCGAATACTGTTTACAATAATTCGCTTCGTTTCCTTCAATCTTATGACGGTGGAAAATCCTGGAAATCCGTTTCAACTCCACATGGCGACAATCATGATATTTGGATCAACCCAAATGATACAACCATCTGGATTCAGGCAAATGATGGCGGGGCCAATGTGACTCTTAACTCGGGGAAAAGTTGGTCAACTCAATTCAATCAACCTACTGCCGAGCTTTACACAGTCGAAGTAGATGATCAATATCCTTATTGGCTTTATGCTGGTCAGCAGGATAATTACAGTGCGATAGCCGTACCAAGTATGCCACCATTGAGTGTGCAGTCTGGTAGTAATGCTTATATCATCAATGTTGGAGGTTGTGAAACTGGACCTGCTGTGCCAAAGCCAGGCAATCCAAATATTGTTTATTCTAATTGTAAAGGGAGATTTGGGGTATTTGATAAGACTTCTGGACAAGAGCTGCAATATTATGTAGGTGCCTCAAACATCTATGGACATAACCCAAAAGACTTGAAATTCAGATTTCAGAGAGTTGCACCAATCCATGTATCTCTTCACAATCCGGATGTAATTTATCATACGTCACAATATGTCCATAAAACAACGGATGATGGTAAGACTTGGGAAATCATTTCTCCGGATTTAACTGCCTTTGATCCAGAAATGCAGGTAGTTCCGGGATCTCCGATCACCAGAGATGTGACAGGAGAGGAATATTACAGCACGATCTATGCGATTAGAGAATCTCCGCTTCAAGAAGGTTTGATTTGGGTAGGAGCAAATGATGGCCCTGTTCATGTCACCAAAGATGGAGGTAAGACTTGGGAAAATGTCACTCCCGATATGCCAAAAGGAGGAAGAGTAGATGCAGTAGAACCTTCTCCACATGACCCTGCAAAAGCCTATGTTTCTGTGTTGCGTTATCTTCTGGGAGATGATAAACCATATATCTACAAGACTGAGGATTATGGTCAGTCCTGGACTTTGTTGACCACAGGTGATAATGGGATTCCAGAGGACTTCCCAACCTTAGTAATGAGAGAGGATCCTGAAAAGGAAGGGATTTTATATGCTGGAACCCAATTTGGATTGTTTATTTCCATGAATGATGGAGAAACTTGGACAGCATTCGAAAGCAATTTGCCAGTCACTCCAATTACAGATATTAAAATTCATCAGGATGATTTAGTGATGTCGACTATGGGAAGGGGATTTTGGATTTTGGATAATTTGATCAGTTTGAGAGGAATTACTTCAATAGGGACACAAGGAATAGTTTTGTTTGATATGAAACCTGCGATCCGCAATTTTTTATCTGCCAGAAGTGAGACCAATGGTCCTGAATATCCTAGACCAGCAGCTAATCTGGATTTTTACTTGGCTGAAAAGAAGGATGATCTTCGATTGGAGATCGTCAATGAAAAAGGCAAAGTTGTGCATACTTATATAGCTGATGCGCCTAAAGAGCCTGAGGTGGATACAACTCGAAATATGTCTACTGAGTTTTCTGAAGCCCCTGCCTCCAGAGGTTTACCAAATAAAGCGGGAATGAACCATTTTAATTGGAACATGAGACATCAGGGTGGCTGGGATAAAGACCCGAAGAAGGCATATACAGGAAATGGTCCTTTGGTTTCTACCGGAACTTATAAGGCCAGATTAATCGCAGGAGATGAAGTGCTGGAAGAAGATTTTGAAGTGGTTCTTGACCCAAGAGTGACTTTAGTGTCGGATGCCGATGTAGCGGAGCAAGAAGAATTGTCTCTTGAAATCCAGGCTTTTAGAGATGAAGTGGATCAGTTGATAGCTGAAATTGAAAAAGAACGAGAGGCATTGAAGCTATCACTTGAAAAAGAAAATCCAGCCAAGAATATTGCGACAAAGAAAAACCGATTGGATGCTATTTACCTTGAGTTGGTGACTGAAGATGGAACCTACATGCAGCCAATGCTTCAGGATCAAACAAGATATTTAGGCTCGATGCTAGGCCAGGCAGATCAAAAGCCAGGACAAGACGCCTACGAACGGTTTGAAGAATTGAAGCAAAAATTCAAAGAAGTCAAAAGCCAGTTTGAGGACATGAAGTAACTTCATGTCCTTATTTTATTTGTTCTTTGATCCAGGCGAGTATTTCTTCCAAGGCAATCGGGGAGAAAGTTTGTTCTATTGTCGCATATTCGCTAATAACTCCAGTTCTACTTTCCTGAAACAAATGATTCAGTCCTGGGATTTCTACGATTTTATAGTCTGAATTACCACCTTCTTCTAGTGCGTTTTTGATGGCTTCTAGATTTTCTTTCGGGGCCACTTGGAGATCTTTGGAGCCATTGATGGCTAGGACAGGGCAGGAGACTTTTTGCAAAGCTAGAGTGGGGTTGTACTGAATGAAATAAGTCATCCAAGGACTAGTCATTTGATTCACCTGAGCATTGACAAAGTCTGATTCAGTCATGCCATTTGGGATTTGATTTTGAGGGAGATTTCGAAAAGTTTCAATCATAAAATCTGATAAATCCCTTTTTGGATTTGCGGAAATTTTTATGATTTCAAAGGCTTTCTTACTGATGTCATCGTTCACTGCCAATTGATTTTCAGTCATTCCTGCAGCTTCACCAAGGAGTTTTTGCTGTAATAAGAGCAATTGATCTCCTGGAATTCCAGTTCCAGCCATCAAAACGATAAAATCTACATCACTATTTCTTGCAGCCACCATGGGGGCGATCATTCCACCCTCGCTATGTCCGACCAAGCCTATTTTTTCAGGATTTATCTCATCTCTGCTTTTTAAATAGGTAAAAGCTGATTCTACATCATCCGCAAAATCTGCACTCGTAGCTGCACTAAAATTTCCGGTTGATTCGGCTGTTCCTCTATCGTCATAGCGCAAAACAGCAATACCGTTTCTAGTCAGGAAATCTGATAAAACCAAAAAGGGCTTATGCCCCATCAATTCTTCATCCCGGTTTTGTGCACCGCTTCCGCTAATTAGAATTACAGCAGGAAAATCACTTCCTTCTTGTGGCATGGTGAGCGTTCCTGCTAAAGTGATTTTTGCATCTGCATTTTGAAATTTGACATTTTCGGAGCGATAAGGATAAGGAGGTTTTGGTTCTTGGGGACGCAGTGCCTCTTCTTTTATAATTTCACCTTTTGTTAAATTCATTGGGAAAGGTTGGCCTGCTTGGGTAAAAACCCCAATGATTTTTTCTCCTTCCAAAGTCCCTTCATATTCAATTCGAGCATTGCTAATCGAGATTTTTAACCTGTCATTTTCAAAACTAGTGGAGGTGACAGGAATCCCAAAAGCTCCTTGGTCGGGACTATCCATTTTGGAGCTATATCCCGTCTCCGTTTTTTCAATGTGAAATACTAAGGTTAATTGAGTTCCCTGAACTTTCAAAATCCCGTTCCAATCCCCGGTTATTTCCTGCGCATTTATAGAAATAGAAATCAAAAAAGAGGAAAATAGAAATAATAATGTTTTCATAAAACTTCGTTTTTGGCGGATTTGGGCCGATTTAGAAAATATTGTACATGTTGAGCTAAGATATTAGCTTTATTCTGAATAGTTAGAATTAGATCTTGGATGGACATATAAGATTTCTTAAATTTTTTTCGGTTTCCCTATTTTAGAGAAAAAGATCTTCCAACTGATAAGATGTGAGTTCTAAGAACTTGATTTTTAATAAAATAAATCAAATTATTTTTGAGATTGAAAAGAAATTAAAAATTGAGTTTATCCTAAGGAAAGACTGAAAAAGGAGAGCAAAACTTACTTTACAATTTGAAATACAGGTTTTTGTCTTGACGGCAAAAATATCTATGGTTTGTATGGATTTGCGGAATCAAAACTTAATCTGAATCTTAGGGTTAAATAATTATATAAACCCAAGTATCAAATTTTATGAATTTTAAGGAAAGCGAAAATCAGCGAATGATTGCGGATATGATCCGGGATTTTGGAGCTAAAGAAATCACCCCTTTTCGAAAAGAATGGGATGATAAACAATTTTTTCCGAAGGAATTATTTAAAAAACTAGGAGAGCTCGGACTCATGGGGGTTTTGGTTCCCACGGAGTATGGAGGTGCTGGTTTCGGATACGATGAATATGTAACTGCCATCGTTGAACTTTCAAAATTGGACCCATCCGTAGGGCTTTCCATGGCCGCTCATAATTCTCTTTGTTCAGGTCATATAATGATGTTTGGGGATGAAGGGCAAAAGCAGAAATACCTTCCAAAGCTAGCCACTTGTGAATGGCTGGGAGCTTGGGGGCTGACGGAACCTAATACTGGTTCGGATGCTGGAAATATGAGAACTGTTGCCGTGAAAGATGGAGATCATTGGGTGCTTAATGGAGCTAAAAATTTCATTACCCATGGAGTCTCAGGAGATGTGGCAGTTGTGATTGCTAGAACTGGCGAAGTAGGTGATTCCCATGGGATGACCGCTTTTATAATTGAAAGAGGCACAAAGGGTTTTTCGGGAGGAAGGAAAGAAGATAAGTTGGGAATGAGGGCTTCGGAGACAGCAGAAATGATTTTTGAAGATTGCAGAGTACCTGAATCTCAGATTTTAGGAAATGTCGGAGACGGTTTTATTCAATCTATGAAGATTCTCGATGGCGGGAGAATTTCTATCGCTGCCTTGTCTTTAGGTATTGCCGAAGGAGCTTTGGAAGCATCAATTAAATATTCAAAAGAGCGAGAGCAGTTTGGAAAATCTATCAGTAGATTTCAAGGAATTTCATTTAAGTTAGCTGACATGGCTACTCAAGTAGAAGCTGCGAAATTATTGATCATGAAAGCTGCGGACTTGAAGAACAGAGGGGAAAAAGTAACTCTGGTTTCTGCTCAGGCTAAATATTTTGCTTCTGAAGTCTGTGTTTCAGTTTCAAATGAAGCGGTTCAAATTTTTGGTGGATATGGATTTACAAAAGATTATCCAGTTGAAAAGTTTTATCGAGATTCAAAGCTTTGCACGATAGGTGAGGGAACTTCTGAAATACAGAAATTGGTAATAGCCAGAGAAGTTTTGAAGTAGGTAAGTTAAAATCAAAATAATAAAGCCTGAAACCTACCTAGGTTTCAGGCTTCTTTTTTATACTCCTGCAACTAAATAAAGTCCTGCTGCCAAAGCAGCTCCAGCAATCGGACCTAGAATAGGAACCCAGGCATATCCCCAATCCGAGCTTCCTTTACCTTTGATAGGCAAGATCGAATGCATCAACCTAGGTCCAAAATCACGTGCTGGGTTGATGGCATAACCTGTTGTGCCACCTAAACCTAAGCCGATAACCCAAACTAAAAAGGCAACTGGAATTGCTCCAAGTGATCCCATTCCGATTGGTGTTTGACTAGTATCTTCTATTTTCACTCCAGCATTATAAAGGATAACAATGATGAGCACAAAAGTGCCTATCATCTCAGAGAAGAAGTTTAAAGGAAGGTTTCTTATTGCCGGGGAAGTTCCAAATGGTGCGGCTTTGAGTGCTGCATCATCTGTGGCATCATAATGGTCTTTATAAAATAGGTAGGCAATTCCAACTCCTATCATCGCCCCTAAAACTTCTGCTGCAATATATCCGGGAACCAAAGCCCAGTCAAATTTCCCGGCAATTGCTAAACCTACCGTAACGGCAGGATTTAAGTGAGCACCACTATATGGTCCGGCTACAACCACTCCGACGAAAACCGCCAAAGCCCAAGCTGTGCTGATTTCCATAATTCCACCACCATTTCCTTTTGTTTTTGGGAGCAACATGTTTGCTACTACACCAGATCCTAATAAAAGTAGTAATCCGGTTCCTATGATTTCTGCAATGTATGGATTCATTATTCTACCCAGTTTTTAGATCGTTCAACAGCTTTGTGCCAAAAATGTAACATTTTTTCACGTTTTTCTGATTTCATTTCTGGATGAAAGTTTCTGTCCGATGCCCAAAGTGACTGGATTTCATCTTGACTTTTCCAAAAGCCTACCGCAAGTCCTGCCAAAAAAGCAGCGCCAATTGCTGTAGTTTCTATGATCTGTGGACGTTTTATTTCACAACCGAGCAAGTCAGCTTGAAACTGCATCAAAAAATTATTGGCTGTAGCACCCCCGTCAACTCGAAGTTCTTGGGTTGGTTTTCCAGAATCTTTTTCCATCGCTTTTAAAACATCGTAGACTTGATAAGCAATAGCTTCCAATGCTGCCCGAGTCATGTGCGCTATTGTTGTACCTCTTGAAATACCAAAGAATGCGCCTCTTGCATTTTGGTCCCAGTGAGGAGCTCCAAGTCCGGTTAAGGCTGGAACAAAATAAACTCCATCATTGTCATCCAGACTTGTGGCAAGATTTTCTGAGTCTTTTGCATTGCCAAATAGTTCAATTCCATCTCGAAGCCATTGAATTGCAGCTCCTCCGATAAAAACCGATCCTTCCAGGGCATAATTTATTTCATCGCCAATTTTCCAAGCGACGGTTGTCAATAGCTTGTTTTCTGATTTGACGGCTTCTGTTCCAGTATTCATGACGAGAAAGCATCCAGTTCCATAAGTGGTTTTTGCCATTCCCGGCTTGGTACAAAGCTGACCAAACAATGCTGCTTGCTGATCTCCTGCGATTCCGGCAATGGGGATTTTTACACTTAACACATCACCAGCTGTTTCGCAATAAATCTCGCTGCAGGATTTTACCTCAGGCAAAAGCGCTTTGGGAATATCAAAGAGTTCTAAAAGTTCATGATCCCATTCCTGAGAATGAATGTTATAAATCATAGTTCGACTGGCATTGGTTATGTCAGTGACATGAGTTTTTCCTGCGGTAAGATTCCAGATAAGCCATGAGTCCACTGTTCCAAATGCCAATTCTCCAGCCTCTGCTTTATTCCGTGCTCCTTCAATATTCTCAAGGATCCAACGGATTTTGGTAGCTGAAAAATACGCATCTATAATTAATCCGGTTTTTTCTGCAATCATTTCAGAATGACCTTCATCCTTCAGTTGGTTACAATAATTTGCTGTTCTACGGTCTTGCCAGACAATGGCATTATAGATAGGTTTTCCGGTTTTTCGGTCCCAAATTATGGTGGTTTCCCGCTGATTGGTGATGCCAATCCCTGCAATCTGATCGGCTCTGATACCTTTGTTGATTAAAGATTCTACCATCACGGTAGATTGACTGGTCCAGATTTCTGATGGATCGTGTTCTACCCATCCTGAATTTGGAAAATGCTGTTTAAAATCTTTTTGGGCAACAGAAACAATTTGCCCTTTTTTGTCAAAAATAATAGCTCTGGAACTGGTGGTGCCCTGATCCAGTGCCATCAGGTAAGGTTTTTCTTGGGTCATTTTAGGTTATTTTTTTATCAAATACTTCTCAGCTGTTTTTTGAAAATCAATCAACTCTTGAGAAATCCAATCTTCATTTTTTTGAAGTTCAGAGGCCATAAGTTTAGCAACTTTAGGTGCTGAATCAAGGGCAGCCTGAGCATCGAGGATCAAAATACGAATTCTTCTTGATAGCACATCCTCCACCTTTAACGCCATTTCATTTCTAACTGCCCAAATTACTTCAGCGGCGATATTTGGGAAGTCGGGATGGATTTTTTCAGCAAGTTCAGGATTTTCTGATGCCAGCTTTTGGATTTTCTCTGCGTCAGATCCATAAATCTTCCAGTGACCTTCTGGAAGTCTATCTGTAAATCCATGGATTTTCATGTCCAAAGAGTTACTTTCAGATGGGCTTTCTCCTGTGATTTGCTTGAAATAGTCAACTGTATCTTCGCCCATTTTCCGGAAAGTAGTCCATTTCCCTCCTGTCAAAGTGACCAAACCACTTTCAGAAATTATTACTTTATGTGATCTTGAAATTTCCTTGGTTTTTGTGCTTCCCTCTTTTGGTCTGGCCAAAGGTCTCAAGCCTGCGAAAACAGACTTCACATCCGCCCTCGTTGGTTTACGACTGAGATAGCCTCCCGCAGTTTCCAAAACAAAATCAATTTCCTTTTGTAACGCTTCAGGTTCCAGTTTTGCCTTTTCTCGAAGTGTATCTGTGGTTCCTACTACCAACTTCCCATGCCATGGAACAGCGAAAAGTACTCTGCCATCACGAGTTTTTGGGATCATCAAAGCATCAGTCCCACCCAAAAATTCTAAATCCAAAACCAGGTGAATTCCTTGGCTAGGCTGAATCATTTTACGTGCCTCAGGATTATCCATTTGAAGGATTTTATCAGCAAAAACCCCTGTTGCATTCACAACCATTTTCGCTTTGATCGAAT
This sequence comes from uncultured Algoriphagus sp., assembly GCA_965659625.1. GTDB lineage: Bacteria > Bacteroidota > Bacteroidia > Cytophagales > Cyclobacteriaceae > Algoriphagus. The sequence goes on from CBFHWO010000006.1 coordinate 10,202, forward strand.
ACTTTTTCCCATTTAAAGTATCCTGAATCTTCAAACCTGAAATTTTTCCTGATTCGTGTTTTTCAAGACTGCTGACCTTCGTGTAATTTAATACACAAGCACCAGCTTCGTCCACAGTTTGGGCAATATCCAAAGCAAGGCGTGCATCATCAAATTGTCCATCATAATAAACAACGCCTCCCATCAAACCTTTTTGCAATACGGCTGGTATTCTTTTGATGGTTTCTTTTTTAGAAATGAATTCGGATTTACCTATACTCAATCGACCGGACATCCAGTCATAAAGCTTGAGACCAACACTATATTGGATTCGGTCTTTCCAGGTGTAAATAGGTATGATGAAAGGCTGGTCATGTGCAAGGTGAGGGGCATTTTTAAGCAACTTTCCTCTTTCTTTCAACGCTTCAAATACGAGCATTACATCACCTTGCGCTAAGTAGCGGACGCCACCGTGAACCAACTTGGTGCTTCGGCTGGATGTGCCCTTGGCAAAGTCAGCCTTTTCCAATAAAATAACAGATAAACCTCTTGATATTGCATCTAAAGCCACTCCCAATCCTGAAGAACCTCCTCCAATTACAGCGATGTCCCAGACTTTTTCAGAGTCGATTAATTGGTTTATGTTTTCTTCTCTATTCATTTCTATCTTAATTGCTTTAAAAGTAATTAAAAAAGAAAGAAAAAGAAATAAAAGGAAAGTAATATTTTTCAACAATAGTATTCTTTCCTATTGTTTTGTTTATTTTTAGATCAGAAAAGGAAACCATGACAATTGCAGAAAGACATAAATACATATTAGATGAATTAAACCGGGCGGGTTTTGTCTCGGTTTCGGATCTTGCCAAAAGCATGGAAGTGACGATGGTGACTATCCGTAAGGATTTGCAACTCTTGGAAGACAAGGGTCTACTATATAGATCTCATGGTAGTGCTACCCCAGTTTCACCCTATGTTTCTGATCGATCGGTGAATGTTAAAAAACTGGAGCAGGTTGAAGAAAAGAACAAAATAGCAGACAAGGCACTCGAATATCTAGAGGAAAAAGAAGCGATTTTGATTGGATCCGGAACGACTGTTGTTGCATTTGCACAGGCAATTCCCAGAAATAAACCGTTGACGGTGTTGACTGCAGCCATGAACGTAACTTTAGCATTGATCGATTGCCCTGAAATTGAATTGGTGCAACTAGGTGGAGTGGTGAGGAAAAGTAGCAGTTCAGCCGTCGGGCATTATGCGGAAGAAATGCTGAAGAATTTTGCATGCAGTAAACTTTTTCTCAGCGTGGATGGGATCAGTTTGGAGCATGGGCTGACCACCTCAAATATGATGGAGGCACATCTGAATGCCGAAATGATAAAAAATGTCCAAAAGACAATCGTGTTGGCGGACTCCAAAAAATTCGGTAAAAAGGGCTTTGGGAAAATCTGTGAATTAGAGGACATCGATGTGATCATCACCGATGCCAAAATCCCTGATCTATTTCTTCACAAATTGGAAGAAAAAGGAATAGAAGTCGTGGTAGTTTAAAACTCCTTATAGGTTTTTCTTACTACTGATTCGCCATTCTCATTCAAAGTAACTTCATAGATGAAGTCATATTCAGTTTCTTCCAAGTCTCCATATTTTTCGCCTTCTCCTACAAAATAATTAGCAATTTGGCTTACGGTATTGCTATGCCCAACTACAAGAATATTGCCCTCCGATTCCTTTAGTTGAGTCACCAACTCATCATGGTTTCTCGGATCGTAAGTCATGATTTCTATGCCTGAAGCAGTTGCGGTAGGGGCTGCCGTACTTTTTGTCCTTTTATAATCGGTACTGAAAACATGCTTAATTTCCCTGTCAGCTAAGATCTGAGCAAGCTTCTTGGCTCGGATTTCTCCTACCTGAGCCAATTCGGGATCATCCCCTACGAGTTGTTTCTCTGCATGGCGAACAATGTAAATTGTTTTTTCCTTGGGCTTTGAATTACAAGATGCTAACATCAAAATAATCGTAAATAGTAAGAGAAGATTTTTCATAAGAATGAAAATAGTGCTTTGATTACAAACTTAAAAGATACTGCAATTGGGAAATAAGTATTGGCCAAGAAAATGATCCCGCATTTGAGCCGTCATTTTTAATCAGGGTCTATCCTGAGAAAGAATTATCCAAGTGCTGGTCTTTGGTTTTGATGCTTTCAAATTCCAAAAACTGCTCCCAGAATTCTTCTTCTGGAACTGCAGCGCGTAGATAGAGTTTTTCTTTTTTGATAGGGTGAACAAAAACCAAATTGAATGCATGTAAATTGATACTTGCATCTGGGTTTGGCTTTGCAAAACCATATTTTAAATCTCCTCTAATAGGGCAACCCATGGAAGCGAGTTGAACGCGGATTTGATGTGGTCTTCCGGATACAGGACGCACTTCCAGCAGCCAGTGATCATTCATATAGCCCAGCGTTTTATAACTCAATTCGGCTTTTTGAGAGCCTGGAACTTCCTTATCATGTGCTGTGACAAAGTTTTTTTGTTCGTCTTTCACCAACCAATGAGTCAATTTGCCTTGCTCTTCTTTTGGTCTTCTTTTGACAATAGCCCAGTAAACTTTATGGATATCGCGTTTTCGAAATAACTCCATCATTCGCTCTAGTCCTTTGGATGTTCTGGCAAAAGCAACTAAGCCACTCACAGGTCGATCCAGTCTATGGATGGGATGAAGAAAAACGGCTCCTGGTTTATCGTATTTTTTTGCAATGTAATCTTTGAGGTAATCCGTCAATGTCTTGTCGCCTGTCTTATCTCCCTGCACAAGTATTCCCGCAGCTTTATTAACGATCAAAAGGTGGTTGTCTTCATAGACAACGGTGAATGGTTTCTTTTTCATAATCAGATACAAAGATAATGGATTCGCTTGAGTAAGTAGAAAGAATAAAAATTCTACTCAGCAATAGTTAACTAACTAAATATAATTTAGTATTATGTAAGCTTAAATTGATTTTATGAGAAGCTTAATTTTTCTATTCACCTCAGCTTTATTCCTTTCGGCTTGTAGATCTTCAGAAACAACAGAGAATGATGTTGATTCTTCTGTTACTTATGAACTACAAAAACAAGACTCTTTGACCGTTAAAGACATATTGGCAAGAGTTTTCTTATTTCAAGGGTCTTTGGACAATCGCTATTTATTTAGAGATATGGCCTCTGCAAAGGTCTATTTGTTTAATAGAGATGGAAGTCTTGAAAGTCAATGGGATAAAGATGGGGATGTTCCTGGTCGTTTTGGAATGGCTTCGACCAATACAGAATTTACAAATGCCGGAGATTTGGTATTGGTAGATATCATGGAAGGAATTAGGGTTTTAAAAGCAGACGGCGATGTGGTTAATAGTTTTAAACCTTATCAAACCCAGTATAGCTTAGGTTCCTTGTTTTCATTATTTAGTGCTACTCAGGTCATTCAAAAAGAAGGTGAGGAGTTTTTACTTTACTCACTTGATATTATAGACGGAAATCAGAAGGATTATAATTCCGAGTTTTTAAAAAAGAGAAAGAGTCTTCTTTTAGCAAATTTGGAAACCAATGAAACAAAGGAGTTTTTGCCCTTTCCTGAAGGAAGTAAGTTTCTGAATGGCAATGTGTTTTTCTTTGCAGATATAAGACCTGTTTTTACCTATGTGGAGTCTACTCAAACTCTTTATCTTATGTATGAAGGAGACCAGGTGTTGTATACTTATGATTGGTCCGGAGATGAGCCGGTCTTAATAGAAAAGAAATCTCTTGATTTAGAAGGATTTGTTGGAAATGATGGTTTTGATGAAGGAGTAGTCTCGATGGGGCAGATTTCTAAAAGGGAATTGAGGCCATTTCCGTCTGTTATACTGAATGTTTCCAGTTATAAAGGTGATTTATTAATTACTTATCAACCTAGCCCAAAAGACAAAGGTGAAATGGAACTATCGTTAGCAGGCAATGCATCAGATGAGTTAAAAGCCAAGTTAAGGGAAGAGATAAAATTCAGAACAGTACTTCTGAAAAGCTCTGGAGAACTTATTCAATTAAATCTTCCAGAAATGTATTACCAAAGTTTCAAAGTGGTAAATGATCAAATCATTTGGATGAAAAAGCCTGATCCTGACGTGGAAGCCGAGGATTTTACGGTTTACTGGGGTGAGTTAAAAATCTCGGAAATACAGGATTAACCCAATTTCTTTTTGATATCCTTCATGATCATCTCCGCATGTACGATGCTGTTTTCAATGAAGAATTCCCGGGTATTTAATCCGCCACATACGACACCTGCCAAATAAACACCGGGGACATTTGACTCCTGATTGAATTCATCGTAGCAAGGTTGCTTCATTTCGTCCTCACTTAGCTCCACACCCAGTTGGTCCAAAAGACCAAAATTAGGTTTGTATCCTGTCATGGCAAGTACAAAATCATTTTCAATCGTCGCCTCTCCTTCAGGAGTTGTAATGACCACTTCATTTTCTCTGATCAATTTGATTTTTGATTTGGTAAATGCTTTAATCGAACCTTCCTTGATCCGGTTCATGATATCGGGTCGTACCCAATATTTGACATTCTGATCTACTTCGTCTTCAAGTAAAACCATCGTTACTTCGGCTCCTTTTCTCCACGTTTCCAAAGCAGCATCTACAGCTGAATTGGCACCACCAACTACAAGAAGTTTTTGACCGATAAAAGGCCATGGCTCTTTATAATAATGGTGGACCTTTGGTAAATCTTCACCAGGAACATTCATCAGATTTGGCAAATCATAAAAACCGGTGGCAAGGATGAGTTTTTTGGTTTGATACGTAGCTTTGGACGTTGTTATTTCAAAAATTTCTCCCACCTTTTTTAGTGTTTCCACTCCTTCGTAAAGATTGACTTTCAGCTTGAAATGGAAAAAAATCCTCCTGTAATATTCCAAAGCTTCCGTTCGGGTAGGTTTATTTCCAACGGACATAAATGGAATGTTTGCCATCTCCAATCGATCTGAAGTAGAGAAAAAAGTCATGTTGATGGGATAGTTATAGATGGAATTGGTCAGCGTACCTTTTTCCAGAATGAGGTAATCCAATCCGTTTTTTTCTGCCTCCACGCCACAAGCAAGGCCTATGGGGCCTCCGCCTACGATCAATACATCATATAGTTTATTAGTCATCAATTTTTAGGTTTGAGCAATTGAAATGTCAACTCTTCATCCGTGAATTTACGGGAATCGAACTGAAAACTCCGCTCTTTAAAAGTTACATTTCCAGTTTTGTCTAAAACCAAAGCAGAGGAAGAAACAGTTCCATAATTAGTGCCCAGTCTTATGAAGGGTGCCGAAAGGCCTATTTCCATTTCAAGAGGAACTCCGGTATTTGGGAGTATTCTCGGTGGAAAGGTTTTCTTTGATGTAAGTATCTTAAGTAATTGGTCGGTGCTGGGGTTTTTATTGATTTCATCTTTCAGTTCAGACTTAGCCAGTTCTACTTTTGGCCATGGTTCATTGAGCAAAGCATTGCTTATACCATGAATACCTGGAGCCACTTCTTTAATGCCTTCTCCATAATTGCTGAAATATAAAAGTTCATCTCCATCCGAAACCAATAAGTTGAATCCATCATAATCCCCCTGATTTAACTGGATTTCCTTGAGGTATTCCCTTGGAGTTTTAGTGTTTTCAAGGAAGTTTTGGACCAATTTTCCCCGACTGATTTTTGCTTTTCTAGGGTGATTGAAATCTCTGAAATTGGTGATTAGAGACCATCTGCCGTTGGGATGAAAACCCATCCAAGTTCCACCGCTTTTTAAATCTTTACCTCCGTAAAAGCCAGATTCCCAACGATGGATTTTTTCACTGGGTCTATCGAAAAATTCATCTCGATTGGCTCGAATGATCAAGGGGTACTCAGGATGGTTTTTCCAGGAAATTGCTGCTAAACACATTTTTAAATGTAAAAAAAAGGCCGGAATTTCCGGCCTAAAGGGTGACTATACAACTTCTGTTTCTTCCAAGAATGGATAATCAGTATATCCTTTTTCTCCGGGAGTGTAAAAAGTGTTTTGATCCCAATCTGCTAAATGGGCATTTTTTTCAAATCGTTTAGGTAAATCCGGATTTGAAATAAATAATTTGCCAAAGGCAACCGCATCTGCTAAACCGTCTTCAATAATTTGATTGCCTTTTTCTTGGTCAAAAGCATTGTTTATCACCAAAGTACCCTTGTACATAGGTCTATATCTTTTGGCAATAGATGACTCTAGGTAATCAATTTCGGAAACATCAGAAAAAGGTTCTGAAAGATGAAGGTATGCCAGATCGTACTCGTTTAGCTTGGTGATGATGTAATCAAAAGTCGGGATCGTTTCTTCGTCCGCTTTCATACCAAATGCACCATGAAGAGATGGATTCAATCGCACTCCGATTCTATTTTCCGGCATTTCTTCCTTGATAGCATCAATTATTTCAAACAAAATTTTTGCCCTATTTTCAATACTTCCGCCATATTCATCTGTTCTGATATTGCTGGTAGTGTTAAAAAATTGATGTAACAAATAACCATTGGAAGAGTGAATTTCGACCCCATCAAACCCGGCCTCCATGGCGTTTTTTGCTCCTTTTTTGAAATCCTCAATCGTCTGCTTGATTTCTTCCAAACTCATCGCTTTTGGAGTGACGGTTTCTTTAAATCCTTCCGGAGTATAGGATTTTTCATTCGGATTGATTGCAGAAGGTGCCAAAGGCAACTCTCCTCCATGAAAATCAGGATGGGAGATTCTTCCTACGTGCCAAAGCTGAATGAAAATATGTCCATTTTCGCTATGGACAGCTTTAGTTACTTCTTTCCAGCCTTCTACTTGCTCTTGGGTATAAATTCCGGGAGTGTTGATATATCCGACAGCTCGCTCTGAGATCTGTGACCCTTCAGTAATGATCAGACCAGCGGAAGCTCTTTGTTTATAATACTCCGCATGGATTTCAAAAGGTTTATTTTCTGGATTGTCAGCCCTAGATCTGGTCATAGGTGCCATCCAAATGCGGTTTGGCAACGCTAGATTGCCGACCGTAATTGGTTGCAATAATGGTTGATTCTTACTCATGGTATTAGTTGGTTTGTTTAAAAATTCAATGTCTATACAACTAATGTCTGGGTTAGAAAGTTCATTGTGTTTTTAAATAATGATGATTCGTTAAAACGAATATTTTTTAACCAAACATTTTGCTGATTAACAGGGATTTAACACTTTTTAATACGATTAATTTCGTAGATCTATTGATAATACGATTTTCTTCGTATAACTTTGGTACGAAAGATATCGTACAACCAGATCATGAGCAAACCTACAGAAGCTGAATTAGAGATTTTATCCCTGCTTTGGGAAAAAAAAGAAGCCAGCGTGAGACAGATTCACGAGGAGATTTCCAAAACCAAAGAGACTGGATACACCACGACTTTGAAGATCATGCAGATCATGCATGCCAAAGGAATGGTTTCTAGAGACGAAAAAAACAGAACGCATATTTATATGCCATCGACCAATCAAGGTGAGACCCAAAAGTCATTGCTCAAAAATCTGATGACGACTGCATTTGGAGGATCTGCAAAAAAACTGGTGATGCAGGCACTTGGACAAGAAAATCCTTCAAAAGAGGAGTTGAATGAAATAAGAGAATTTTTAGACCAACTAGAACAAAATTCCTGATGACAATTTTAAATGATTTGATACCGGATTATTTGCTTTATGCGCTCGGGTGGACTTTGGTTCATTCGGTATGGCAACTTATCGTGATAGGAGCAGCGCTTTGGGTTTTGCTAAAGGTGTTTTCTCACCGAAGCCCAGCTTTTAAATATAATGTAGCCTTGGCAAGTTTAGGTTTTGCTTTTTTAGTAGCTGCAGGCACCTTAATCTACCAGCTATCTTTCCAGGCTCCGGCTTCACTTTTTGATAAAGTTGCCATGGAGGCAATGGTCTTTGATAGAGTATCTCAAGGATCTTCTGCTAGTGTAGAAAGCCTGATTCCGATGGCGATTCATTGGATTGAAATTCAATTACCCATTTTAGTGAATTTTTGGTTTTTGGGAGCATTATTATTTATGTTCCGCTTGTTCAATAGTCTTTCCGAAATACGATTATTAAGAAAATCTTCCACAGCTAACCTTGATTCTGAATTGGATCAAATGACGTCAAGAGTTGGAAAAAGGCTAGGAATCAGCCAATCCGTGCAATTGAGAATCACTGAATTTGGTCAATCTCCGATCACATTTGGGTTTTTAAAGCCAATAATTTTGATCCCTGCGGGACTGATTTTCCAACTTTCATCAAGCCAGTTAGAGGCAATCATTGCACATGAGCTGGCGCATGTAAAGAGAAACGATTACTTGGTAAATCTGCTCCAATCATCTTTGGAAGTGGTATTTTTCTACCATCCTTGCTTTTGGTGGATGAGCCAAACACTGAAGGAATTAAGAGAAAATGCGTCAGACGACTTGGCTGTTTCTACAGGAGTTTCTGCCAAAGAATTGGCCTATGGCTTGGCGGAGGTATTAAACTTTGCGAAGCAAAATCCGCCTGAATTGGCACTAGCTGCAGGAAAAAGAAGAAATCCTACTCTTCAAAGAATCAAGAGAATCATGGGCTACCCAGCTCAAACCTATCCTCAAAACCCTATAATTTCTATCCCTATGTTAATCACATTAATACTCAGTGCAGGCCTAATGGCAAGCGCACAGCAGGATGTTCCTGCAAAAGCTGAAAAGGTTCAGCAAAAGACAGAAACCACCACATTTTCTACAAATGCGAATTCAAATGTAATGGTCTTTGATCAAGACACTATTGACAACAATGTCGAGAAACTAATAATCACCGATGGAAATCCAGTTTGGGTGAATGATAATAATGAAATAATCGAACTGAAAGACAGAAAAGAATATCGAATTCAGATCAAGGGAGATACCATCATAAGAGATGGTGACACGGTGATAATGAAAGGAAATAAGAAGGGCACATTTGTGTACAAGCATAACGGCAAGACGATTCTTCTTGAAAATATGCCCGAGTTGGAATTAGCACCAGTTCCTGAATTTCCGGTAGGAGCGATGGCGCCAATGTTGGAATTCGAAATGTCCGATGCACCTCAAATGGACTTTGAAATGGCTCCAATGCCGGATTTTGAATTTGAGATGGCTCCGATGCCGTCGATGGAATTTGGAATGGCTCCAATGCCACCGATGGAGTTTGAAGGCATAGAAGGATTTTGGGATTTTGATGGAACAGAATGGAAGGATTTTCATAAAGACACTGTAGGAATGACCAAGGCCGAAAAGGAGCAGTGGAAAAAAGAAATAGAGGCGAGGGCAGCTGAATTGGAAAAAAAGGCGGCTGAATGGAAGAAAACCATGGAGCCAAAAATGAAAGAATTTGAGGCTAAAATGAAGGAGTGGGAGAAGGATAACGAACCTCGAATGAAGGAATTTGATGCTAAAATGAAAGAGTGGGAGAAGGCCAATGAGCCTAAGATGAAGGAGTTTGAAATGAAGATGCAAGAATGGCAAAAAGCATATGAGCCAAAGATGAAGGAGTTTGAAATGAAGATGCAGGAATGGCAAAAATCGAACGAGCCAAGAATGCAGGAGTTTCAGGAAAAAATGAAAGCTTGGGAGAAGGAGATGCAGCCGAAGATGGAAGAATATCAGCGAAAGATGGAAATTTGGCAAAAGGAAAATGCTGCAAAAATTGAAGAGTTCCAGAAAAGATTGGAAGAAGAAATTAAGAGCAAAAAAAGTGGAGGTAATTAAACTACCCAGGAACTGAGATTCATCTAAAGAGCTAAGATTTAATAATTATTTAGGAAGTTTATGAATTAAAGATGTTGATAATCAATAAGGTATGTGTGTTGATCAGGATTTAAATTAACCCAAATAATAATGAATTTAAAAAAAAATCAACAGGACATTAAATTATTGAAATGGTATTCATTACTACTTACAATAATGGTTGTAGTACTGTTTGTCAAAGGATTTAATAATGAACCAAAGGAATTTCCTGATATACTTAGAGTACAAGGAATTATTGTAGAGGATGAAAATGGCAATGAACGAATCTTGATAGGTGCTCCAACCCCTTTTGCTTCAAATAGAGTCAGAACAGATACAAATAGAGTCAAGGAGGAGTGGGGAAATAAGTTTCCACCCCAATATTTAGATTGGTATAAAGAATACAATCATGATACTTATGGAATATTAATATTGGATTCTCTAGGCTTTGACAGAATCGCTATTGGAAATCCAGCTCCTGATCCAAATATTGGAAAGAGAATTGGACCCTCAACAGGTATCATAATAAATGATCAAAATGGATTTGAAAGAACTGGATATGGAGTTTTAAACGTCCATGGACAGAATAGAGTCGTATTAGGATTAGACAACGAAAATGGCAGTGAAGGGATTGCTATTGCGCTATTTGAGGATGGAACAAGTGGGATATCAATGGCTAGTAAGCTAGGCAGTGTTTTTTTAGGCAAAGCTGATACTGCAAATTATTATACGAAAAAAGCTCCATTCATCGGATTAGTTGTCAGAGATAGTATAGGAAATGAAATTGGCTTAAATTCTAACGAAGGTAATCAATAGCTTCACTACGGTGTAGAGGGAAATGCGCCCTTCGGGATGTTTCGATACCATAAATAGCTGAAACCTATTAGTAGACTGAATTAATAAAGAAAATGCCTGAAAAGGTAATTGTGTGTTGATGCTTCGAAAAAGACCTGTTTAATGAACAGGTCTTTTTTTTGGATTCACATTTGGCAAGAAGTAGGTAATAAATCAAACAAGAATTATATGTTTGATCTTTAACATACCGATGAGGCAAAATTCTAAGCGATCCTTACTGTTTATTTTCATTACCATTTTGGTGGATGTAATAGGACTTGGTGTAATCATTCCTGTAGTACCGAGCCTGATTGAAGAATTGACAGGAGAAGGATTGAGTCAGGCTTCCCAATATGGAGGTTGGTTGCTTTTCTCTTTTGCAGCGATGCAATTCATTTTTTCTCCTATAATGGGAGGGCTTTCGGATCGATATGGAAGACGACCGGTATTGCTTCTTTCTCTGCTGGGATTAGGAATAGATTATGTATTTCATGCAATAGCACCCACGCTTTTTTGGCTCTTTGTAGGAAGATTGGTTGCCGGAATTTTTGGGGCAAGCTTTACAACAGCCACTGCCTATATAGCTGATATCAGCACGCCTGAAAAGCGATCCCAAAACTTTGGTTTAATCGGTGCCGCATTTGGGTTGGGCTTCATCATCGGCCCAGTGATAGGAGGAATAGCAGGAGCAGAGTTTGGTCCAAGAGCTCCATTTTTGGTAGCCGCAGCCTTATCACTACTGAATGTGATTTATGGATATTTTGTACTTCCAGAATCGCTTGAAAAATCTGAGAGAAGGGCATTTGATTGGAAAAGAGCTAATCCAATCGGATCCTTAATGCATTTGAGAAAATATCCTGTCGTCTCAGGTCTAGTGATTTCCTTGGTTTTAATATATATATCAGGACATGCTGTCCAAAGCAATTGGGCCTATTACACCATGTTCAAATTCGATTGGGACGAAGCCATGGTTGGTTATTCTCTTGGTGTAGTAGGACTATTGGTAGCCTTAGTTCAAGGAGGATTGATCCGAGTAGCAATCCCAAAGTTAGGGCAGGCAAACTCAGTGTATATCGGAATTGCTTTACATGCTGTTGGTTTATTCTGTTTTGGTGCTGCCGGTGTTAGCTGGATGATGTTTGTTTTTTTAATTCCGTACTGTTTGGGAGGAATTTCCGGACCAGCTTTGCAAGGGATCATCTCTAGTCAAGTCCCTTCCAATCAGCAAGGTGAACTTCAAGGGGCTCTGGCAAGTTTGGTCAGCTTGACATCCATCATTGGCCCATTGATGATGAATTCAATATTTGCCTATTTCAGTTCCGATCAAGCTCCATTTTACTTGCCAGGGGCATCGTTTTATCTTGCTTCTTTACTAATGATAATAAGTCTCTTTTTTTCTTATCGGGTCCTCTCCACAAGGCTTTTGAAGGCTTTGTAAAACTATTCAGCTAAAAGCTTATCAATAAATAATTTATGTGTCTCAATCCATTGAGCATAGTATTCACCTGTTCCGGGCCCACTAAAACCAGTATGGATTTTCCGAACTTTATGGGTTTTGTCTAGGTATATTAATGTTGGAAATGCGAGCACTTCTTTGAGTGCTGGAAGCGATTTTGAAGCCTCATCTTTTTTGGAAACTCCGGCAATTAACTGAGGATAAGGGACGTCAAATCTTTCTGCGTGCTTCCGTAATCTGCCGGCAGCATAATCAAAGTCCGGTTTGCTTTCAAATGCAAGGGCAACTACTTCAATTCCTTTTGCTTTATTCTCTTCATACCAGGGTGCCAAAAAATTTGTTTCATCCATACAGTTGGCGCACCATGTCCCGAATAACTGGATCAACACTATTTTATCTTTAAAAATGGAATCACTCAGTGATACAATTTTTCCATTAGAATCAGGAAAGCTAAAGTCAAGCGTCTCATAACCTTCTCTGAGCTGGGTAAGTTCAGTATTTTCAGGCAGTTCAAAATTTTCATTTCTGACGGCACTGAAAGTTTGGAAGTAAATAGGCCCTGATCTAAATCTACCTGTCACATTTCCCGATTCATCTTCTAAACCTGTAAAGAAAAAGGCATGTCCTCCATCAAATGCACTTAGGAAAAATGTATCTCCGCTGACATTCCCCTCTAAATATCTATAATCTCCAAGGTTTGTAAGAAAGGTCCCTGTGATCTTATTTCCGGATTGTTTAAATATTCCAATTGCTTCGTAAATGCTGCTATCAGATCTTGTAAATTCAAACTCCCACTTGCCAGAAAAATCTGTTTTAGGTTTTTCCAAAACCGGGAATCTTGTCTCAATTTTTCTTTCAGCAACAAATCCAGAGTGATAATTTTCTTGGTAGTTGCGTTGGTATCGACCGCGAATGCTTCCATCACTTTCCATTTTTGCAAATACCTCAGAATCAAAAGCATTCATGATGATGTGAATGCTATCCCCTTTGATCGTCACGTCGGGAACGGCAAGTTTTTCTTGGTCATTTATTAAATAGGCTGTCCACTTTTCTCCTGATTTTTCCAAGGTCATCCAAAATGGAAGTTGGTCCTCCCCCAAATCTAAATATCCATGCCACTCTCCCTCAAAATTTGTTTCAACCCGTAGGTTGGAAGTACAGCCGAATAGGGTAAGAATGAGAAGTAGGAGACTAAGATTTTTCATAGGTTTTTCAAGCACTTGCAAAGCTAAACTGATTATTCAATAAAGTCTACAAGGTTAGTAGGGTTTATGTTGGAATTTTACTGCTTCCAAAGTATTCCGTTAATATGAATGGGAAAATGCGCCACATTTTTGAGATCACAAGGGAGATGAAATAGTCGAATAATATTGAAGGGGTATAAAAACCCTTCAGAACGCCTGAAATCGACATTTTTTGACCTTTATAAAAGGCTGTTAATCATTTGAATACCGTTAAAAAAATCCTTGAAATATTTGAATAAATATTGGCTTGGAAGAAAGTTTTGGCTACTTTTAAAAGAAAGTGGGAAAAAGTGGGGGAAAGTGGTAGAATGTGTATATCATTTTATTACTTTTGTCTTTACCGATTTTCAATAATTAAAGAGCTCGATGTTCAATAGTCAATATGATTGCAAGCTAGATCCCAAAGGGCGTCTGGTTTTGCCTGCCAAGATCAAGGCGGCAATACCGGAAGCTAATGGGAATATGCTTATGCTTCGAATGGCTGAAGATAGATGCTTGGCTCTTTATACCATAGTGGAGTACAAAAAACTGGAGAATCAAATAAAATCTCTGAACATCAATAACGCAGAACAGCGGTTGCTGCAAAGATCTTTTTTCAATTCAGTGACAGATGTTGAATTAGACAGTTCTGGCAGATTATTGATCCCAAAGCATTTTCAAGTCTATGCAGGCTTAGAGAAAGAAATAATGGTAGCGGGAAACGGAACTCGGATAGAGATCTGGAATTCTGAAAACTACCTGAATAATATAATCAAGGATCCGGCTGATTTATCCAGTCTGATGGAAAAGCATCTCTCTTAATCTCATGACGGAGTCCAACTACCATATCCCAGTGATGCTAGCTCAATGCACTGAAGGCTTGGCTATTGATCCCAATGGGATTTATGTTGACGTCACATTTGGTGGAGGCGGGCATTCAAGAGAAATATTGAAACATCTGGACAAGGGGCACTTATATGGCTTTGATCAAGATGAGGATGCTATTGCAAACATTCCTGTAAGTGAAAATTTCACTTTCGTACAGGCAAACTTTAGGGACCTGAAAAGATATCTCAGGCTTCACGGGGTGAGAAAGGTAGACGGAATTTTAGCTGACTTAGGGATTTCTTCTCATCAAATTGATGAGCCAGGTCGGGGGTTTTCTACCCGATTTAGCGGGAGCTTGGACATGCGGATGAACCAGTCCTCAGATCTTTCTGCCAAGGAGGTTTTGAATACCTATGACGAGGCAAAACTCCATAAGATTTTTGGGATATATGGAGAAGTGAAAAATGCCAAAACTTTGGCACAAGCTATTGTAGCTGAGAGAGCTGCACAGCCTTTTGAAACCACAGAAGGCTTTACGGCTTTTTTGAAAAAATATGCCCCGAGGGGCAAAGATTTCAAATATTATGCTCAGGTCTTTCAGGCATTGAGGATAGAAGTAAATGATGAAATGAGTGCTTTGGAAGAGATGTTGCTTGAAGCGGTAGACCTTTTAAAGCCCGAAGGTAGACTGGTTGTGATGAGCTACCATAGTCTGGAGGACCGATTGGTCAAAAACCTGTTCCAAAAAGGAAAATTTCAGGGTGAAGTAGAAAAGGATTTTTATGGCAATCTCATTAGACCACTTGAGCCGGTAAGTAGAGGTGTGGTGATAGCTGATGAGGAAGAAATAGCTAGGAATCCAAGAGCAAGAAGTGCGAAACTGAGGATTGCAAAAAAGACAGGGAAATGAGTCAGAATACATTTAAGAAGAAGCTCAAAAAAGAAAACTCTCCAAAAAGTGGAAATGGGCCACGCAAGACCATTTTTACTTGGATAGAGGAAAAATTGAATGTAACCGGTTTGCTGGGAGAAGGAGTTCCGGTTCAATTGGTTCCGCCAGTAGGGTTTGTTGTGTTATTGGCACTTATCTATATCTGGAGTAATCACCGTGCTGAAAACATGGTAAGAAAAATTGAAAAGGCTCAGCAGGAAGTAGAAGATCTCAGGGCTGATGTAACGACCCTAGAGGCTGAGTATATGCTTAGCAGTATGCAATCAGAAGTTGCCAAAAGAGTGGCATCACAAGAGATAGAAGAATTGAATCAACCACCAATCAAAATAGAGATTGATAAGTGAATATAAAACGATCCATATTGCTCCGAGTAAGGGTGGTTTTCATCTTGGTTGCTCTGATTGCAGCAGCAATACCCTATCGTATTGCCCAGTTGCAATTGGACGAAGGAGATAAATGGAGAGAAAAAGCAGAAACCATCAATTTTCAATATAGAGAAGTTGCTGCTACTAGGGGGAATGTTTATGCGGGTGATGGAAGTCTTTTGGCTACCAGTCTTCCTTTTTATAGAGTAGCAATAGATCCGACTATGGTAAAAGAGGATCGTTATAAAGCTAAAATTGATTCACTCTCTGAGAAGCTTTCCGCTTTCTATAAGGATAAGTCGGCGAAGGCATATAAACGAATGATCAATGATGCCCGAAAAGATAACAAGCGTTATTTGGTATTGAATAGAAGACAGATTGGATATCAGGATATGCAGATGATGTCCACCTGGCCTATTTTCAGAGGAGGGCGATTGGGAGGTGGAGTTCTATTCGAAAAAGTAGAAAAAAGATATAGACCATTTAATTCCCTTGCCAGCAGAACAGTTGGCTTTTTGAATGAAGATGATTACGGTGCAGGAATAGAGTATTCGTACAATTCATATTTAAAGGGAAAGGATGGGAAAGCATTGTTTCAAAGATTGGCAGGAGGAAGCTGGAAACCTGTTTTTGATGCGGAGGATGTCAAGCCTGAAAATGGTTTTGACGTGGTTACAACCTTAGACGTGAATATTCAAGATGTGGCTGAGACGGCTTTATTGGCTCAATTGATAGATCGGGATGCAGAGTTTGGTTCTGTGATCGTCATGGAAGTGAAAACTGGGCAAATCAAAGCTATAGCAAATCTTCAAAAAAATAAAAGTGGAAATGGATACGGCGAAAATTACAATTTTGCCATCGGAGATCAGGGAAATACAGAGCCTGGATCCACGTTCAAGCTACTTTCCATGTTGGCACTTTTAGAAGAGAATAAAATCAGCTTAAACGATAAAGTGGAGACCGGGAATGGAACTCATAAATTCTATGACCGCACCATGCGAGATGCTAAAAATGGTGGGTATGGGACTTTAACCATCCGGGAAGCTTTTGAGAAATCTTCAAATGTTGGTATTTCAAAATTAGTAGATGAACATTTCGGTTCAAGTCCTTCCAAATTCATGGCCTATGTAGATCAAGCTGGATTGAAAGAGCCAGTTGGATTCCAGTTGATAGGGGAAGGGAAGCCCTATTTTAAAAAGCCTGGCGATAAAAACTGGTATGGAACATCCTTGCCTTGGATTTCTATTGGGTATGAAATCAAGTTAAATCCACTTCATACGCTTGCATTATATAATGCAGTCGCCAATGGAGGCATTATGGTGAAGCCGATGATTGTCAAGGCAATTGCCAAAGGAAATACAATCCAAGAGAGATATGACACTGAAATAATCCGGAAACAAATAGCTTCAGATAAAACAATCAAGCAATTACAAGAGCTTTTGGAAGGTGTAGTAGTACGGGGAACAGCAAAAAATATCGCAAATGCCGACTATAAAATTGCAGGGAAAACAGGAACTGCCCAAAAGTTAATTGACGGAAGATATACCCAAAAGTACTACACAAGTTTTGCGGGCTATTTTCCAGCGGACAATCCTAAATATTCCATGATTGTGGTGATTGATAGCCCAAAAGGCTTTGCTGCTTATGGAGGTGATGTCTCAGCGCCGGTCTTTAAGGAAATCGCAGACCGGATTTATGCTTTGGATATTGAATTGAATCCATCTAATCAAACCCAGATTTTCCAGGCCGAAAATAACAATCCAAAGACTCCATTTATAAGAGCAGGGAGAGGCGGAGAGTTAAATGAGATTTTTGATGAATTAGGTTTGAAAGCCAGTCCTGCAAATGCAGAAGAATGGGTGAGGACTGTCTCAAATGGGGACAATATCCAATGGCAGGACAATGAAATGGATAAACCAATTGTTCCTGATGTTTCAGGATTGCCACTAAAGGATGCCTTATTTATCCTCGAAAATAAAGGACTGAAAGTCAATTATTCCGGTAAGGGAGTTGTGAAAAATCAATCTCTTTCTCCTGGAACTGAATTAATCAATAATGCCACCATTAACCTTGTATTGGGCTAAATGAAAGTACTAAAAGACATATTGTACAAAGTTTCTCTAATCAGCACTACCGGTGACATGGAATTGCGGATTCAGAATATTGTCTTTGATAGCCGAAGGGTAATTGAGAGGTCAGTTTTTGTAGCCGTTCCTGGAACTCAGGTAGATGGGCATGAATTTATTGAAACAGCCATTGGGAAAGGGGCTACAGTAATTGTTTGTGAACAATTGCCTGAGAAATTAAACGAAGGAATCACTTTCGTACAAGTCATAAATTCGGCAAAAGCCATGGGGATTATGGCTGCAAACTATTTCGACAATCCATCTGAGAAAATCAAGGTAGTGGCAGTGACTGGCACCAATGGCAAAACCACTACGGTTACGCTGTTGCACCAGCTCTATATGGGTTTAGGTTATAGCACTGGATTACTTTCCACAGTAGAGAATAAAATAAATGATGAGGTAATTCCAGCTACCCACACTACTCCAGATTCAGTAAGTGTTCAGGAATTACTCCGAAAAATGCTAAATGCAGGTTGTACCCATTGTTTTATGGAAGCGAGTTCGCATGCCATTGTTCAGGAGAGAATTGCAGGTCTGAAGTTAGCTGGAGCTGTTTTTACCAATATTTCTCACGATCATCTAGATTATCACAAGACCTTTGATGAGTATATAAAAGCCAAGAAAAAACTTTTTGATGAGTTGCCAAAGGATGCTTTTGCTTTAGTCAATGAGGACGATAAACGGGGAATGGTCATGCTCCAAAACTGCAAGGCTACACATCAGACTTTTGGACTCAAATCGCCATCCGATTTCAAGGCTAAAATTATCTCCAACACCCTCGAAGGATTAGAACTAGATATCAATGGTAAGTTGATTTGGTTCTTGATGATTGGAGCTTTCAATGCTTACAACCTTTTGGGGGTAATGGCAACGGCTGTTCTTTTGGGCGAGGAAGAGGAAGAGGTCCTTAGAGAATTGTCTGCCATAAAAGGTGCCAAGGGCAGATTTGATAGAATTTCTATTGGTGGCATTACTGCCATTGTAGATTATGCACATACGCCTGACGCATTAGATAATGTGTTGAAAACTATCAATGGAGTCCGAACAGGAATAGAACAGTTGATCACGGTAATTGGATGCGGTGGAAATCGTGACAAAACCAAAAGGCCCATCATGGCAAAAATCGCTGTTCAGGAAAGCAGCAAGGCGATTTTAACTTCAGACAATCCTCGTTTTGAAGATCCAATGGAGATTTTGAAAGACATGCAAGCTGGTATCGGTCCTACAGAAATAAGAAAAACTTTAACGATTGAAGATCGCAGAGAGGCAATAAAAACAGCCTGTATGCTTTCCAATAAAGGAGATATTATCCTCATCGCAGGCAAAGGCCATGAGGATTACCAGGAAATAAAAGGTGTGAAACATCACTTTGATGATGCGGAAGTAGTAACTGAATTATTAACGCAATTTACCCAGAGCTAAGAATGTTATATCCGATTTTTGAATATTTAGATCAAGTCTTAGACATCCCGGGAACAGGAGTGTTTCGTTACATTTCATTTCGGGCGGGTATGGCTGCGCTCTTTTCTTTGATCATCACCATCACTTTTGGTAAAAATATCATCAACTGGATAAGAAAAAAGCAAATCGGTGAGACAGTAAGAGACTTAGGGCTTGAGGGACAATCACAGAAAAAAGGAACACCCACGATGGGCGGCTTGATGATGATTGCTGCGATTCTTATTCCAACGCTTCTTTTTGCCGACCTCAACAATATCTATATCATTCTATTATTGATCACCACGGTTTGGTTAGGTGGTATAGGTTTTCTGGATGATTACATCAAAGTTTTTAGAAAGAACAAAGAAGGGCTTGCGGGCAAATTCAAAATTGTTGGACAGATAGGAATTGGGATTATTGTGGGAACCACGCTTTATTTCAATGAGGATGTCGTGATCCGAGAATTCCAAAATCCTGTTTCGATTGAAGAAGGAGTGGTAGAAACTCCCGCGTTTAAAGATGTGAACGTTGCAAAAACCACCATACCATTTGTCAAAAATAATGAGCTGAATTATGAGACCTTACTCGACTTTTTGGGCGAGGCCATGACTCCCGTTTTATACATTTTGGTCGTGATATTCATCATTACCGCAGTTTCTAATGGAGCAAATATAACGGATGGCATTGATGGCTTGGCCGCTGGGACCTCTGCCATTATAGGCTTGACCATTGCGATTTTCGCATACCTCAGCGGTAATGCCATTTTCTCCCAATACCTCAATATCATGTACATCCCCAACTCCGGTGAGTTGGTGATTTTCACTTCCGCATTTATAGGAGCGTGTATCGGTTTCCTTTGGTACAATGCCTATCCTGCCCAGGTCTTTATGGGAGATACTGGAAGCTTGATGTTGGGTGGAGTGATTGCGGTTTTGGCTTTGACGCTTCGCAAAGAATTATTGATTCCAATTATGTGCGGGGTGTTTGTGGTAGAAAATGTCAGTGTAATTATTCAAGTCAGTTACTTCAAATACACCAGGAAGAAATACGGAGAAGGCAGGCGGATATTTCTGATGTCACCGCTCCATCACCACTACCAAAAAAAGAATATTCCCGAATCTAAAATTGTGACTCGATTCTGGATTATGGGAATTCTGTTGGCAGTTATCACACTTGCAATTTTAAAATTGAGATAAAAGAAAATGAAACAAATAGCCATTCTGGGAGCAGGAGAAAGCGGATTGGGAGCAGCATTGCTCGCAAAACGGAATGGCTTTGCCGTTTGGGTTTCAGATTCCGGAAAGATAAGTGACGCTAGAAAAGAAAAATTGAAGGAACATGAGATCCCTTTCGAAGAAGGAGTGCATTCCGAATCAATCATTCTTGAATCTGACTTTATTATTAAATCACCGGGCATTCCCTCCAATGCACCAATCGTAAAAAAAGCGATGAATGAGGGGATTTCGGTTATTGACGAGTTGGAGTTTGCAAACAGATTTAGCACCGGAAAAGTAGTCGCAATCACAGGCACTAACGGAAAGACAACGACCACGCTTTTGACTTATCATTTGATGAACGAAGCCGGTCTTGATGTAGGCTTGGCAGGAAATGTAGGAAAAAGCTGGGCTGCTCAATTATTGGAAAGAGATCATGAGTGGTGGGTGATTGAATGTAGTAGTTTTCAGATAGATGGATTTTTCGACTTTAAACCATCTATTGCGATTTTGACCAATATCACACCGGACCATTTGGATCGATATGAATATAAGGTAGAGAATTACGTGCAGTCCAAATTTGGATTGTTTAAAAATATGGAAGCTAAGGACCATGCTATTCTCAATGAGCAAGATCCTCTAACCCAGGAAGGTTTGAAGAAGGTGAATTTCATCCCTGAGATTTTATGGGTCAATGGAAATAACAAAAAAGATAAAGGAGCCTTTTCTGATGGAAATTCTTTGCACTTAAAGACTGCAGATCAAAGCGTGACTATCCCATTGGAAGCACTTTCTATAAAGGGAGATCATAATGTGATGAATGCGCTTTGTGCAGGAATGGCAGCTTTATTGGCTGGAGTTAGCGAAAAGCAAATGCTAAAAGCGTTTGGGACTTTTAAGAATGCTCCCCATAGAATGGAACTCATCAGGGAAATTGATGGCGTCTCATTTATCAATGATAGCAAAGGAACAAACGTGGAAGCTACCGCCTATGCTTTGGATGCCTTTAAGAATCCATTGATTTGGATCGCCGGAGGAGTAGATAAAGGAAACGATTACAACTCAGTTTTAAGCTTAGTTGAAGAGAAAGTGAAATGCCTTATTTGTTTGGGAAAAGACAATTCAAAATTGAAAAAGGCATTTGGTAATACCGTCAGTGAAATTAGAGAAACTCAAAGTATCAAAGAAGCTGTTGGCTGGAGCCAACTCTTAGCAGTCCCGGGAGATGTGGTTTTACTGTCTCCGGCATGTGCAAGTTTTGACTTGTTCAAGAATTATGAAGATCGCGGGGAGCAATTTCGAACCGCAGTATTTGAACTTAACCCAGAAACCATCGCATGAATCAGTTTAAGGCATGGATAGATGAACACTTCAAGGGCGACCCACTTATTTGGGGGATTGTGATCTTGTTGTCGCTCTTCAGTATTCTGGTAGTTTACTCTGCAACAGGATCTTTGGCATACAAATATGCCGGAGGCAATACTGAAGTGTATTTATTCAGGCATTCTTTCTTGGTACTAGTATCACTGGTAGTAATGTGGTTTGCGCATAAAATCCCATATAAGAACTATGCTCTTTACGCCAGATTGGCCATGTTCCTTTCGATTCCATTATTGCTGTTGACCTATATGTTTGGCTCAAATATCAATGAGGCAAATAGATGGTTGACCATACCGGTGATTAATCAAGCGTTCCAACCTTCAGATTTGGCAAAACTCGCTTTGATAGCAGCTTTGGCGGCCATGCTTGCTAGAAAACAAAATAATATCAAAGACTTCAAAAACACATTTGTCCCGATCATCATTTCTATTGGGGTGATTTGCTTACTGATTGCGATGGCAAATATGTCAACAGCAATATTGCTTCTTTTGACTTGTCTGCTCATCATGTTTATTGGCCGGGTACCAGTGAAATATCTCGCAATGGTAGTCATGGTCGGTGTACTTGGATTGACAGCGGCAGTTTTCTTAGGCCAAAGAGGGGAAACCTTCTTTTCCAGAATTGAGGCATTTATGGATGAGGAGGAAGTTCCTTTCCAAGCAGAACAGTCCTATATCGCGATTGCAACTGGTGGAGTAACGGGCAAGGGGCCCGGAAATAGCGAACAGAGAAATTCATTGCCTCATCCTTATTCGGATTTTATCTATGCCATCATTATTGAAGAATACGGTGTTGTTGGTGGTGTTTCTGTCCTCTTTCTCTATTTGGCTTTGCTATACAGAGGAATGAGAATCGTCGCCAATTCCAATAAAGCATTTGGAGGATTGTTGTCAGCGGGACTCAGCTTTGCCTTGGTGATTCAAGCCTTGGTGAATATGGCCGTGGCAGTAGGTCTTGGACCAATTACAGGATTGCCTCTTCCGCTCCTAAGTATGGGAGGAACTTCCTTGGTATTTACGGGAATATCCTTAGGAATTATCCTCTCGGTAAGTCGAGGGGATCATCAAGATGAAGAATCGGGCAGCATTGCGGCATTGAATAAATCAAGATTAAAAACAGCTTAAAATCGAAACAAAAAGAACATATCGCATCATGATCAGTGGCGGAGGAACCGGAGGACATATCTATCCGGCGATCGCCATTGCAAATGCCTGGAAAGAAGAATTTCCAGACAGCGAGATTCTTTTTGTGGGTGCTCTTGGGAAGATGGAAATGCACAAAGTTCCTGAAGCTGGATATAGAATTGAAGGATTACCGGTAGCAGGATTGCAAAGAAGTTTGACTTTGGAAAACCTAAAATTCCCTATCAAACTCATTAAAAGCTTAATGAAGGCGAAAAAAATGGTGAAGAGGTTTAAGCCAGATGTAGTCGTAGGAGTAGGCGGATATGCAAGTGGCCCTATTCTCTATGCTGCACAAAGTAAAGGGATCCCAACACTGGTTCAGGAGCAGAATTCCTATGCTGGTTTGACCAATAAGATTTTAGCTAAAAAGGCAAATAAGATATGCGTAGCATACCCTGATATGGAACGCTTTTTCCCTGCTGAAAAAATAGTCTATACGGGAAATCCTGTTCGAAAAGATATCCTTGAGTTAGATGGAAAGCGGGAAAAGGGGTTTACACATTTTGGTCTGAAAGAAGGTAAGAAAACAGTTTTGATTTTGGGAGGCTCATTAGGAGCAAGAACACTCAATCAGGCAGTTTTGAAAGACATGAAGATGCTGGATGCAGATGGGTATCAAGTTCTTTGGCAATCAGGCAAATTCTATTTCAAAGAAATGCTTGAGAAAACAGCAGATGCTGGATTGAAGAATATCCATTTGCGGGAATTCATCAGAGAGATGGATTTGGCCTATGCATCAGCTGACGCGATCGTTTCAAGAGCAGGAGCATTATCCGTTTCCGAATTGTCTCTTGTCGGGAAGCCAGTGATTTTCATTCCATCACCGAATGTGGCTGAGGACCATCAGACAAAAAATGCAATGGCATATGTAAGTCATGATGCCGCGTGGCTTTTGAAGGACAAGGAAGCTGTAGGGAAATTGAAATCGACATTAGATGAACTCATGAGAGATCCTTCCATAGGATTAGCATTGGGATTAAATATTAAAAGTTTGGCAAAACCGGATGCGGCAATAGCCATCAGAAAAGAAATTGAACAATTGGTAGGATGAGCTTTGAAGGTATACATAGCGTTTATTTTCTTGGAATCGGCGGCATAGGCATGAGTGCTTTGGCCCGATGGTTTCATCATGAGGGATATGCTGTATCCGGATATGATAGAACTCCTTCTCCATTGACAGAGGAATTAATCACCGAGGGAATGCCGGTGACTTTTGAGGATTCTTTGGAAGCAATTCCCGAGAAAGTGAAAAAGTCATCGGATTCTTCTTTAATCGTCTGGACTCCCGCCATGCCTAAAGACAGTGTTCAGCTTAGATTTTTCCAAGAGAATGGATTTAAGTTAAAAAAGAGGTCTGAGGTTTTAGGAATAGTGACAAGCAATTTCTACACTATAGCAGTTGCTGGAACTCATGGTAAAACCACGACATCTTCTTTAATTGCTCATTTGCTGAAAGATGCAGGAAAGCCTGTAGCGGCATTCTTGGGGGGAATTACCCAGAACTACCAAAGCAATTTGATTTTGGGAGATAAGAAATCCAAAGAGCGAACATTGGTAGTGGTAGAAGCTGACGAATTCGATAGATCTTTTTTGAGACTACATCCAAATGAGGCAGTGGTAACGAGTACGGATGCTGATCATTTGGATATTTATGGAGATGAAAATACCATTCTCGATGGTTTTGGAGAGTTTGTAAAGCTGATTGATAAGAAAGGAAAACTATTCATCCAATACAATGCAGCAGATAGACTTGGAGTAGATAGAATGCCAAAAGTGGCGACTAGATTATATGGTCTAAGATCCGAAGGAATACGGGCAAATAATATTCAGGCGAAGCCAGGTTCTTTCGTCTTTGATTTTGTGGATGGAGCAAAAGTAATTTCACAATTGGAGTTATTCATTCCTGGTTTTCACAACGTGGAAAATGCTTTGGCAGCAATTGCAATTGCGTCAGAACATGGAATTACTGATGACCAAATCAAAAAGGGATTAGCATCTTTCCGTGGGGTAAAACGAAGATTTGAGATTCATGTCAATCAGGAAAAACTGGTCTACATTGATGATTACGCGCATCATCCTGAGGAAATCAGAGCTTGTTTGAGTTCAGTTATTGCCATGTATCCCATGAGCAAATTGACAGTGATTTTCCAACCGCATTTATTTTCCAGGACCAAAGATTTTTCAGCTGGATTTTCAGAAAGTCTGTCTTTAGCTGATGAGGTGATCTTATTGGATATCTATCCGGCGAGAGAATTGCCGATAGCGGGAGTGAATTCTGAAATGCTATTAGAAAAGATCCAATCAAAGAAAAAATCTTTGGTCAAGAAAGCTGACTTAATGGATCATTTAGAAAAATCAAGTCCTGAGGTATTGGTGACTTTGGGAGCTGGAGATATAGATCGTTTGGTTCCGGAAATTGCAGCATGGATGAATTCTAGGAGAAAATCGAAAGCCTTATGAAAAAGATAAAAATCAAAAAGACGCTTGTTTTTCTGGTGCTATGCATAGTCTTAGTAGGCTTTATTGGATTTGTTGAAAAGCAAACCCTATACAAAACTTATCAGGGTTCCGAAATTGATATAAAAGGAGTTAGCGGTCTTTATTTCGTCGAAGAAAAAGAAGTTCAAGAGATCTTGAAAGCTGCATTCCCTGAGTTGAAAGCAGGTTTGATGCTGGAGGAAGTGAGGCTAAAAGCAATAGAACAAAGGCTCAGCGGACATCCATTTATCAAGTCAGTGGAAGCCTCTTTGGGACAAAAAGGAATTTTGAATTTGAAAATCGAGCAACATCAGCCAATTGCAAGGATAGCTCGCTCTTATGCTGCAGATGGTTATATCACAGTGGAAGGAAAAGTAATTCCAACTTCACCTTCTTATACCAGCCGTGTGTTGATTTTGCAAGGCAAAGAAGCAGAGAGTCTAATGGAAACAGGAGATGTAAATGAGCAGATGCCAGAGTTGATGGATCTGATCAAATTCATTGTCAGTGATGATTTCTGGGCAGCGCAGATTCCGGAACTGGAGGTAAACTCCAAAACAGATATTCGCATGATGCAACAGGTAGGAAAGCAGGTGATAGAATTTGGAGATGCGAAGGATATTGAAGAGAAGTTTAAAAAAATTGAGGTCTTCTATAAGGAGATTTTACCGCGAAAAGGCTGGAATGCCTACGAGCGGGTAAGTGTAAAGTTTAAAGATCAAATTGTTTGTGAATAATAGCTTGGGAATGGAAAATGACAAACTAATTGTCGGATTGGATATTGGAACTACCAAAATCTGTGCGATCATAGGCCGAAAAAATGAATTTGGCAAACTCGAAGTACTCGGAATGGGGAAAGCCGTCTCGGACGGAGTCAACCGCGGGGTAGTAACGAATATTGACAAGACCGTACATGCAATCCAAAAGGCTGTGGAAGATGCTTCCGAAATGGCCGATGTGGATATTGCAGAGGTAATTGTTGGTATCGCAGGACAACACATCCAAAGTAAAATTGTGCATGGTAGTATCATGCGAACTCCAACTGAGGATGAAATAACGGTAGAAGATGTCCGAAGACTTTCCAGTGATATGGAAAATATTGTCGTCCCTCCAGGAAATAGCATTATCCATGTGATGCCACAGGATTATACCGTCGATTACGAAGGGGGAATCAAAGATCCAGTCGGAATGTCAGGTACACGACTCGAGGCAGATTTCCATATCATCACAGCACAGACAACAGCAATTAATAACATCAACCGATGCGTTCGCAGAGCCAACCTCACTTCCAAGCAGTTGATTCTAGAACCATTGGCAAGTTCGCTTTCTGTCTTAAGTGAAGAAGAAAAAGAAGCAGGTGTATGCCTTGTGGATATAGGCGGGGGAACAACGGATATTGCCATTTTCTATGAGAATATTATTCGCCATACAGCAGTAATTCCTTTGGGAGGAAACATCATCACAACCGACATTAAAGAAGGTTGCATGGTGATGCAAAATCAAGCTGAATTGTTAAAAACCCGATTTGGAAAAGCCATTGCCAATGAGGCCAATCCTAATGAGATTGTTTCAATTCCGGGATTGAGAAATAGACCTCCAAAAGAGATTTCTATCCGAAATCTTGCTTCTATCATCGAAGCAAGAATGGAAGAAATTATAGAGATCGTCCAAAATGAAATCATGCAATCTGGACACTATAAGAAACTTGCCGGGGGCATAGTCTTGACAGGAGGCGGTTCTCAATTACAATGTATCAGTCAACTATTTGAATATATGACCGGCTTAGATACGCGAATCGGGTATCCTAATGAGCATTTGGGTAAGTCAGTAGTCGAAGAAGTAAAATCCCCGATGTACGCTACCTCCGTGGGGTTGGTTTTGGCAGGCTTCAAATCACTTGATGAAAGAGAAGAAGGATATAAGAAGCGGATTGCAAACACAGGCCCAGTTCTAAGGCCAGAGAATAAAGAATTTATGTCAAAAGATATTTTCAAAAGCATCGGCGATAAGCTAAGAAGAATCATCACCGATGATATAGGAGACGATATTACCTACTAGGGCTTATGATTGAGTGGAGATAAATGGCTTTGCTGTTTATTTCCCTTCATTACCTTTTTCCATAACAACAGAAACTAATTCACCAAAACAATAAATATGTCAGATAATATGAAAGATTACAGATTTGATCTTCCAAAAAATCAGAAGTCGATTATCAAAGTGATTGGCGTAGGTGGGGGCGGTTCCAATGCCGTAAACCACATGTTCAGCCAAGGAATTAAAGATGTAGAGTTTGTCGTGGTCAACACCGATGCGCAGGCTTTAAAATCTAGTCCAGTTCCTTTGAGACTTCAGTTGGGAGCAAACCTTACAGAAGGTTTAGGCGCAGGAGCAAATCCTGAGCAAGGAAAAAATGCCGCTATTGAATCTCAGGATGAGATACGTGAGCTATTGGCAGATAATACCAAAATGGTATTTATTACTGCTGGTATGGGTGGTGGTACCGGAACAGGTGCAGCACCTATTATTGCAAAAATTGCAAAAGAGCTAAACATTTTAACGGTGGGTATTGTCACTGCTCCGTTTATGTTTGAGGGAAAAAAGAAAATGAATGTTGCTCAGCAAGGGATCGAATCACTTCGTGAAAATTGTGATACCGTGTTGGTAATATTGAATGACAAACTGAGAGAGATTTACGGTAATCTTGCTATCAGAACTGCTTTTGGAAAAGCCGATGATATTTTGACTACCGCTGCCAAATCTATTGCAGAGATCATTACGATTCATCAAGACGTTAACGTCGATTTTGAGGATGTGAAAACTGTCATGAAAGATGCGGGAGCAGCAGTGATGGGATCTTCTACTGAAGAAGGTGAAGGCAGGGCGATCCGTGCAGCTGGTGCAGCTATTTCATCTCCATTACTCAACAATGTAGATATCAAAGGAGCGGAGAAAATCCTTCTTTCTATCATGTCTGGTGAAGACGAGGAGCTTTCAATGGATGAATTGAGTGAAATCACTGAATACATTCAGGAGAAAGCGGGCGATAATGCTGAAGTTATTTTCGGTCAAGGAATTGATCCAGAATTGGGCAAAGCTATCCGGGTAACAGTAATTGCTACCGGTTTTGAAATGGATAGATTAGATGGCTTGAAAAGAGCAGAGATGAAAACTCCACTACCTACTCCTATTATTGCTCCTAGTGTGGTGGAAAAAGCTCCTGAGCCAGAAGCAGTAAAAACTGTCATTAATCTAGACTCTGGAAAAAGTGAAAAAGTAAAAGAAGAAGCCGTAGGAAATGGATCCACCTTTGTCTTTTCTTTTCCTAAAGCAGCTCCTTTGGCAGATAAGTCTGCAGAAGAAAAGCCAGAAGCTAAAGAACAAACTACCAAGGTAGAGCCAGAATTTAATTTCGAAATTAAGCCTAAACAGGAAGAGAAATCAGAGTTTGAATTTGTTAAGCCTGAGGAAGAAAAGATCGTTCATGATCTTTATGAAGAAGAAGATGCTAGTGAGCCTCAGCCTAATAAGGAAGAATCTGAGCCTACAGCCCCGGTATTCGCTAATGATTACTATGAGCAAATGAAGCAAAAAGCAATTCAAAGGGCTCATGAGAGATTTGAAAAGTTAAGAGGTAACCGTACGTTCAATCCTACACCAGAAGAATTGAAAGAGAAAATGGAAGTGCCTGCTTACCAACGTAAGAATGTGAAATTGAATGAGCCTCAGCACAGTTCAGAAGAGAACATTAGTAAGTTCAATCTGAATGACGATAATGAGATTCTTGGAAATAATAGATTCTTGCATGATAATGTTGACTAGGTCTTAAAACTCTAGCAACATGTCTGCCTGGGTCTGCAATAAGTCCAAGTAAAGCCTGTTGGTGAGCAGGTTATCTGACATATTTTGCTCTATTTTAGCAAGTTTCGGCTTGAGAGCGAGGACATGCATTCCCAGATAATGGAATATATCGGTGAGGTGGCTCAAAGCGATGCCACCTCCCCCGATTCCAGAAGAGATGCCCACTAGGGCACTTTTTTTGTTTCTAAAAGAATTGGGATAAGTCATTCCATCAATAAAAGTTTTTAAAATTCCAGGAAAGGATCCATTGTATTCCGGAACGATGAAAACAAATTTTTTCCCTGATTTCAACCTATCATGAAACGAGTTGTAATCTTCATTTTTACCATTGTTTTCATAAAGAGCAGTTCCAATAAAATCGATGGGTAAGTTTTCCAATTCCAAAATTTCGGATTCAGCTCCTTTAGCTTCAAGAATGGATTGGTAAAGTTCAGCGATTGTTTTCGAAACTGAATTTTTTCGGTTGGTGCCAACAATAATTTTGATCATTCGAGATTCTTTTGCCAACTAATACAAGGTGTTGAGGGTAATAGTTCGAAAAAAGGCCAATTTTAATATCTTTACTATACTTGATTTTTATTTCTATGAATTACTCAGATCAAATCCAAGAAGCATTTCAATTCATCAGTACCCTTTATACAGATACCGTCAATATCGGAATTATTCTGGGAACGGGACTAAATAAGATAGTTGATCAAATCCATGTTGATATTGAGATTGATTATAGCGAAATACCTCATTTTCCATTGTCTACAGTTGAGAGTCATTCAGGAAAATTGATTTTTGGAACTATAGGTGATAAAAAAGTCGTGGCAATGAAAGGACGCTTTCACTATTATGAAGGGTATTCTATGAAAGAGGTTACATTTCCGGTGAGGGTGATGAAATTGTTGGGAGTGAAACATCTTTTAGTTTCCAATGCAAGTGGCGGGTTAAATCCTTCTCAGCATGTTGGCGAGGTGATGATTTTAACAGATCATATAGATTTGTTTCCAGAAAGCCCGTTGAGAGGTAAAAATTTAGATGAATTTGGCGTAAGGTTTCCGGATATGAGCGAAACATATTCTAAGAGACTGATTCAGCTAGCTGAGGAAATCGCTGTGGAACATAATTTCATGTTTCATACCGGTGTTTATGCAGGAGTTCAAGGACCAAGTTTGGAAACCCCTGCAGAATACAAATACCTGAGAATAATAGGTGCGGATGCTGTAGGGATGAGTACTGTCCCAGAAGTGATTGTAGCTAGACATATGGAGATTGAAGTCTTTGGGATTTCAGCCATCACAGATTTGGGAATAGAAGGGAAAATCAAAAAAGTCACACTATCGGAGATTTTGAAGGCGGCAAAGATGGCAGAGCCAATCATGTCAAAAGTAATGTCTGAACTTGTGAAAAGGATGTGATTTTTTTCGTTTTAATTATTTAGTGAACATCCTGAATATTAATGAGTTTAATATTGGAAGCAGAAGCTGTTTTTGAAAAGCAATCTTATATGATTCGGACTATACGATTATGTTTTTTATTAATATTTCTAGGAGTAATTCCTTCCTATGGACAAAGTGATTCCCTCAGTTTTTTCTTTGGGAAAAATACTGTTGTTTTGGCTCCTTCTTACATACTTACAGGAAAAATAGTTGATAAGTCAAGCGGAGAACCCATTGAGGGGGTTGGCCTTCACATCGATGGAACTTATTCGGGAATTAGTTCGGATCGATTCGGCACTTATCTCGCCAATCTGAAGCCTGGAGTTCATCGGGTTGCGTTTCGAAGCTTATCAAAAATCCCATTATTTACTCAGATCACCATTTATGAAAATGCTGTCCTCGATCTTCAAATGGAGGATAAAAGCTTTGAACTAGAAGGAGTCGTTGTTCTTTCTGATCAGCCCGACAGGAATGTGCGGGATCCAATAACAGGCATTGCAAAACTTACCACTCGAGAATTAAAAGCGATTCCGGCATTTTTGGGAGAGGCAGATATTTTCAAAGGACTTCAGTTGCTTCCAGGAGTGAGTTCTGTGGGAGAAGGTACTTCAGGGATAAACGTGAGGGGAGCAAAGACAGACCAAAATTTATTGCTTATGGATGAGGTGATGGTTCTGAGTTCCAATCATGCATTGGGGTTTTTATCCGCATTTAATACAGATGTCACAGAGACTTTTACTTTATACAAAGGAAATTTACCAGCAAATTTTGGTGGGAGAGCTGGATCGGCCTTGAATATCCAAATGCGAGATGGGGATAAGGAAAATTGGGGAGGACAATTGGGGATTGGAACTTCCAACGGGAGGATTTTACTGGAGGGGCCATTGGCAAAAAATAAAGCCAGTTTGATTTTGGGAGCTCGGGTTTCCAACACCAATTGGTTACTGAAACAGGCCAGGAATTTTGATATTAAAAATAGCAAATTGAATTTTTATGATGGCTATATCGGTCTTGCTTGGGAGCTTTCAAGAGGGCACAATCTTGAAGTTAATACCCTATTGACGAGTGATTATTTTAAGTTCTCTGAAGAGTTTGGGTATGATTGGATGAATCGTGTTAGTTCCGCAAATTATAGAGGAGTCTTAAGTGAAAATCTCTCGATTCGTGCTGTGATAGCAGATGGAGATTTCAATAATTCATTTTTTGACCCTGTAGGAGCTGAAGCTGCCACTGTTACAAATGGAATGAGATATCAACAGGGCAAGGTTTCTTTAGTTTGGGCCAATGAAGCTATTTCATTCACGCTTGGTACCGAGGCTATCAACTATTCCAGTAAACCTGAGAAGATAAGTCCTTATGATGATTTTTCATCTATTCAACCATCTAAAGTAGGGAAGGAACAAGGATTGGAGGCTTCAGGGTTTGGCTCAATGGAATGGGATATAAATAAAAATATTGGAGTGGTAGCAGGTCTTAGATTTTCCACCTTTTCACAATTGGGTGCAGATACTGTATATCAATATCTTCCAAATGCTCCTATTACGGAAGAAAATATCATAGGAAATACTCCTGTTGGGAAAGGGGCAATCAAAACGTATTCCGGACTCGAACCTCGGGTTTCTATTAGGAGAAATTTAGGAGAGCAAACTTCCATTAAAATGAGTTATGCCCGATTATTTCAATACATACAATCTGTCAGCAATACCTTCGGTCCTACTCCAATAGACCTTTGGCAGTTAAGCACTACTTACATTCCACCACAGAAAACAGATAATTTTTCGCTTGGCATTTTCCATAATTCAAAAGGGAATGTCTGGGAATATTCGGTAGATGCTTTTTACAGAATCACAGAAAATCAAGTGGAGTATAGAAATTTTGCTCAGATTTTTCAAAATCCTCATCTGGAAACAGAGTTGGTTTTTGGAGATGGAAAAGCCTATGGACTAGAATTTCTTGTCAAAAGAAATCTTGGCCAAGTAACCGGGTGGCTTGCTTACACCTATTCCCGATCTTTTTTCAGAACCTTGAGTGATTTCCCTGAAGAGCAAATAAACAATGGGGATTGGTTTCCCTCCAATTTTGACAAGCCTCATGAAGTCAATTTCATCCTCAGTCGGAAAATGTATCCCAGAGGACTGTTCAATCTGAGCATAAATTATGCAACAGGCAGACCGATCTCTGCCGTAAATGCCTCCTACATTTTGGGAGGCCTGATCGTTCCAGAATACACGGGTAGGAATGAATACAGGGTTCCGGATTATTTCCGGGTGGATATTTCCTATACCGTAGAAAAAGTTTTTTCCAAAAAAGGAGATAGCCTCAATTTCAGTATCTATAATCTACTTGGAAGAAGAAATGCCTATTCGGTTTTTTGGCAAAAAGATGGCGATTCGCAACAATTGAGACCTTATCGATTAGCTATTTTGGGAGCTATTTTTCCATCTATCACCTATAGTATTAAATTTGGAGGGGCTGCAAATGAATAGATTGACTAAGATACTATTGATTCCAGCTTTTGCGCTGATATTCTTCACTTCTTGTGTTGAGCAGATTGATTTTCCATTAAATCTAGGAGTAGAGAAACTCATTGTCTCAGGTCAGGTAACTAACCTTAATGAACCTCAACTGGTATTTTTATCCGAAACTACTTCAGCAGATAGGGAGCCATTGCTTTCAGGAAATTACTTTACCATCAATGATTTGCCAAGACCGGTTTCCGGAGCATCAGTTAAGCTCATCGTGAATTATCCGGGATCTAGTTCGAATGTCTTATATACCGAAACCAAGAATGGGCAATATGAGATGAATACAGGTTTGAATTTAGAAGAGGCGACGGAAATTTATCTTGAAATTGAAGTTCAGGGAAGGACCTATCGGACAAAACCACAATCGATGCCTGAAGTCATTGGGACTGACGAACTCTCGTATTCATTCACAAGAGGGATTATTGAGGATCAACCAGAGACAGCCTTCATTTCTATAGAGACCACAGTAACGTTACCGCAAGAATCAGGGGGTTATTACTTAAGGTGGGATGTAGATGAAGCCTATTATTGGAATTTGACTTTTTTTCCAAACCCTTTCAATAGAGCTCCACCAGATTGCTATGTTTTTGATTATCCTGATCCAGGTCGAATAACCTTGGTCAATGGAGATTTACTCAACAATCCAGGAGGAGAAACTAAGCAAATTGTTGCTCAAAGGATAGTTGATGAATCTTTTTTAAGTCGACATTATTTCAATGTAAGGCAAGTAAGCACTGATAAGGAATCCTTCGAGTATTGGCGAAAAATCAAGGAGTTGGTGAATAATACCGGATCGGTATTTGATACTCCACCTGCTCCGGTTTTTGGAAATGTGTATAACATCAATGACAGTGAAGAGGTAGTGCTGGGATATTTTGAAGTTGCCAAAGTAAATCTGACCAGGATCTATACTACCCGTGCTGATGTTCCATTCTTCAATCCAGAAGTTTGTACTTATTCTCCAGAAAAATCATTGGATGATTATCCCAGGACATGTCTGAGATGCAGTGAGTTTAAAAATAGCAGTAATGACACTCCACCTTGGTGGTTTGACCAATAAAAAAGGCCTCGATTATTTTTACAATCGAGGCCTTTTATTTGGATTGAATTAGTGATTCATTCCCATATAATCTACCACAAAATAGCTCAAAGTTCGAACACCAAGCTTAAATCCACTTTCTTCGATAAAGAAATCCGGGGTATGATGTGAAGCAGTTTTCAAAGGATCTCCTCCCTTTTTCATTCCGCCT
Organism: uncultured Algoriphagus sp.; assembly: GCA_965659625.1. Classification (GTDB taxonomy): domain Bacteria; phylum Bacteroidota; class Bacteroidia; order Cytophagales; family Cyclobacteriaceae; genus Algoriphagus. Next base: position 44,529 of record CBFHWO010000006.1, read on the forward strand.
AGCATAATGAATATTCCAGGTTTTTCCTTCTGAAAAAAGCTAAAATCCTCTGATCCTGTGATAGGATCCATTGCGATTACATTTCCTTCTCCTGCTGCAGCTTGAATCGAAGGAAGCATTTGTGCAGTGAAAGCTGGGGGATTTACTGTGGAAGGATAGAGTTTTCCAATGTTAACATCAGCACTTCCTCCGGCACTTTCAGCAATATTAGTTGCGATTTCCGTAATTCTTTTGTGTACTAATGCCTGCTGCTCATCCCCAAAGGTTCGGATGGTGCCGATCATCTCTACTTTTTCAGGAATGATGTTATGTCTAATTCCGCCATGGATCGCTCCAATGGTCACGATTGCTGGGTTTTGGGTAATGTTTACACTTCTAGATAAGACAGTCTGGAGACCCATGACAATCTGAGAGGAAGTGACGATTGGATCTACTCCAGACCATGGGGAGGCTCCATGAGCTTGAGTACCGTTGACAGTGATTTCAAGATTATCTACTGCAGCCAAAAATGGTCCTGATCTGTAGCCAACTTTACCAGCCTCAACTGTTGCCCAGATATGTAGGCCGAAGATCGCATCTACATCTTCCATTACCCCTTCTTGAACCATTTGCTCTGCTCCGGCAATATCCGCATCGTAAACACCTTCCTCTGCGGGTTGAAAAATAAACTTTACAGAACCTTCTAATTGATCTTTCATTCCAGCCAAAACTTCAGCTACGCCCATTAGAATTGCCATATGAGAATCGTGTCCACAAGCATGCATTACTCCGGTTTCCTGTCCATTATAGGTCGTGGTAACTGTTGATTTGAAAGGAAGGTCACCGCGCTCAGTCACGGGTAAAGCATCCATGTCTGCTCTAAGACCTACCATAGGCCCAGGTTTTCCACCTTTCAAAACACCTACAACTCCCGTGACAGCTACCCCTTCGGTTACTTCCATACCAAGTGAGCGGAGATGATCAGCAATTACTTTTGCAGAACGAAACTCTTGATTACCCAACTCTGGATTCTCGTGAAAATCCCTCCGCCAATCGATGACCTTGGATTCAATTTCATCTGAGGATTGGTCAATTTTTGGGCGTAAACTGGACTGACCGAAACTGGCGATGGAAAGAAAGAGAAATGGTATAAGGAGCTTTTTCAAAATTTTTGGTTTTAGCATTTAAATAATTTGTTTTAGAATTCAGTCTCGATTGACTTATTCTAAATAGAATATTGATTTTCTAAGATAGATAAATCTGCTTTATTCTTAGTGGATTTATGGTTCCTTGTTTTTGGCTAGGTTTCCCATTTTTTGGAATAAAAAATACCTGAACCAGTTAGCTCCAGGTATTTTCAAATTCAATTTTTATAGGAGGGATAAATCGTATGTCTTGTGTAGCAAATCCGATATTATTTCATTCCCATATAATCCACTACAAAGTAACTCATCACCCGCATACCCAATATAAAACCGCCTTCGTCAATGTAGAAATCTGGAGTATGATGCGATGGAGTCTTTGTTGGGTCGCCTCCTTTTTTCATTCCGCCAAGGGAAATAAATAAGCCCGGCTTTTCTATTTGAAAGAAACTGAAATCTTCAGCACCTGTAATTGGTGGGTTGGCTATCACATTGCCTTCTCCGGCAGCAGCTAAAATCGTAGGCTCCATTTTAGCAGTCAGTGCTGGATTATTGACAGTGGAAGGGTATAGCTTTTCAATTTTAACATCAGCTGTAGCACCAGCGCTTTCTGCAATATTTATAGCTATTTCGCGAATTCTCTTATGAACAAGATCTTGCTGCTCTGTACCAAAAGTTCGGATGGTACCGATCATTTCTACTTTTTCTGGAATAATATTATGCCTAATTCCTCCATGAATGGCTCCGATAGTTACCACTGCAGGGTTTTGTGTGATATTGACACTTCTGGAAAGGATCGTCTGCAATCCACTTATGATTTGAGATGAAGTCACAATTGGATCCACTCCAGACCAAGGTGAAGCTCCATGAGCTTGAACACCATTGACAGTTATCTCCAGATTATCCACTGCTGCCAATGCTGGACCCGAGCGGTATCCAATTTTACCAACTTCCATCCGTGAACCTATATGCAAACCGAAGATCGCATCCACATCTTCCATCACTCCTTCTTCTACCATTAATTCTGCGCCAGCTGTAGACCCGTCATAAACGCCTTCCTCTGCAGGCTGGAAAATAAATTTGACATTTCCCTGGAGTTGATCTTTCATCCCTGCTAAAACTTCGGCAACTCCCATCAGAATAGCCACGTGGGTGTCATGGCCGCAAGCATGCATGACGCCTGTTTCTTGTCCGTTATAGGTTGTTGTCACTGTAGATTTGAAAGGTAAATCTACTCGTTCGGTCACGGGTAATGCATCCATATCTGCTCTCAGTGCTACAGTAGGCCCAGGTTTACCACCCTTAAGGACGCCCACCACTCCTGTGACAGCAACGCCTTCGGTCACTTCTATGCCCAAGGATCGTAAATGATCGGCTACTTTTTTGGCAGTGCGAAATTCCTGATTTCCAAGTTCAGGATTTTGATGAATGTCTCTGCGCCATTCTATTACTTTTGATTCTATTGCCGAAGCTTTGGAATCAATGGAAGGTCTAAGTTCAGATTGCGCTAAGACGGAGCCTGAGATCAGAAGTAAGGGGAATATTAGTTTTTTCATGGTTGATGGTTTAAATCTGTGTTGATCAAATTTAGAAAAATGCGCCCAAGTTGTATTCTTGAATTGAGATTTACCAATAAAAGCTTCCTTTAGCAGAACTATTTTGTTTGGAATTGCTTTAAATGGGAGTACTTAATAAATAGTCAAAATGAAATTGAAAGATAAAATTGCGGTTGTTACTGGTGTTAGCAAGGGAGTAGGGCTGGAAGTAGTAAAGCTTTTATTGGAAAAAGGTACAATTGTCGCCGGTTGGGGTAGAAACATTCCGGATTTTAAACATGACAATTTTCACTTTTTTACTTGTGATGTGGCCAAAGAGGAGTCGGTAGAAAGTGCTTTTCAGGCCACTAAAGAGAAATTGGGGTCTGACATCAGGATTTTAGTGAATAATGCCGGATTCGGTGTAGCTGGAGCTACCGAAACTTTCTCATCCGAAGACTGGAAAGCCATGTTTGACACGAATGTGCATGGGATATTCTATACGACAAAACGATTGATTCCTGGCATGAAGGCTGCAGATGAGGGACATATTCTCAATGTGGCGTCTATCGCCGGGCTGAATGGCGTAAATCAGTTTGCCGGATACGTTGGAACAAAGCATGCCGTAAGAGGAATATCCCACTCCTTGTATATGGAGCTCAGAGATTTTGGAATCAAAGTGTCAACCATCTATCCGGGTTCAATTCAGACTAATTTCTTTGATGAAATACCAGGAGTAGATGCTCATGAAAATATGATGAGGCCAATCGATGTAGCAACAACAATGGTACAAACTCTAGAAACGCATCCTAATTACTTTGTGGCAGATGTGGAATGTCGTCCTTTGAGACCAAGAGGAAAGAAGTGATGTATTATCATTCCGTGTGTTTTAAAATTGTTTTGATTAGCTTAAGTATTTAATTTCACCCTTCATTTATCAAGTCCTTGCATGAAAAAACTTAATCTGATTATTTTAATTGTAGTACTTATCGGAGGGTCTGCCTACATCAGTTTGCTTTCAAAAAATGAGCTACCAATCCAAAAACCTGAAGTTGCTGCACCTGCTATTCTTCCGGACTTTATGCTGAATGACATTAACGGAAAGCCCAATTCCATTCATCAACTGGCATCAAATAAGCCCACACTGTTTATTTACTTTAGCTCTACCTGTCACTTGTGCCAGGATGAACTCGGAGCGATTTCAAAACGAATTGAGGAGTTTAAGGATTATAATCTAATCCTCACGACTGTTCAACCACGGGAGGAGATGATCGGTTTTGTGGATGGTCTTGGGATAAAGGATAAAAGCTATGTTCATTTTTTGCTTGATGCCGAAATGAAAGTTGCTACTTTCTATCAGATCAGAAGCGTGCCATCTATCTATTGTTACAATTCAGAAAAGCAGCTTGTAGGAGAATACGTGGGGATCACTGATCTGGATCTTTTGTTGGAGAAATTGGCCCAAGGCAAATAAGTTAAAAAGTTTCTCTTGAATTTTATTTATAAGAGGATTAGATGCCTTGTTTAACTAATTGCCACTTGCAGTTCGAATAAAGGAAACTACTTTTTTTCCTTACTTTTGACTGATTAAATAAGCAAAATGTCCTTAGAAGTATCGCAACTCACCAAACTTTACGGAACCCAAAAAGCACTGGATAATGTGTCTTTCAAGGCTTCGCCCGGGAGGATTTTGGGGTTTTTGGGTCCCAATGGTGCTGGAAAATCTACAACGATGAAAATCATCACCGGATTTATTCAGGCAGATTCAGGAGCAGTTACGGTAATGGGAAAAGATGCTCTAAATAATCCCAAGCAGGTTAGTCCAATGATTGGCTATTTACCTGAAAACAACCCTCTTTATTTAGATATGTATGTGAGAGAGTTTTTGGAGTTTTCTGCTGGAATGTATGGGTTAACCGGTAAAAAAAGAGAAGAGAGAATTAAAGAACTTCTCCAGAAAACCGGATTGATTCCTGAGCAACACAAAAAAATCGGGCAACTTTCTAAAGGGTATCGACAAAGAGTTGGATTGGCAAGAGCATTGATTCATGATCCGCAACTGATCATATTAGATGAGCCCACTACGGGATTAGATCCAAACCAGTTGGTAGAAATCCGAAACCTTATTTCTGAAATTGCTCGTGATAAAACTCTCATTCTTTCTACTCATATTATGCAGGAAGTGGAGGCGATTTGTCATGATGTGGTCATCATCAATAAAGGAAAAATCCTAGCTTCTGAGACATTGGAGAATTTGAAATCAAGAACTTCAGAGGAGCAGTTAGAACTCGAGACAGAGGAAAATCTTGAGCTAGAATGGTTTCAAGAAATAGGAGCGGCTTCTTTTAGTAAAAAATCAGAAAAATCACTTCTGATTTCTTGCAAGGATGCTGGCGAAGCTCGGAAAGCTATCATGAAAGTTGTTCAGGAAAAGAATCTTAACTTGATAAGCATGAATCAAAGTAAAAAGAATTTGGAACAAATTTTCAGAGAGATTACGCAATGAAATCGAGCATGACTAAAATGTTACCCACTGGAACAGCTATTAACCATGCGAGATTCCTGATGACCTTTGAAAAACAATTATAAACAGATGAAATCGAGCATGACTAAAATGTTACACAATGGAACAGCAATTAACCATGCGAGAATCTTGATGACCTTAAAGAGACAAATCATAATCACATGAAAAGCCTGTTTCTAAAAGAATTAAATGCATTTTTTGGGAGTCTTTTGGGCTATTTGGTTTTGGCCCTATTCTTAGTTGCAATTGGCTTGATTGTGTGGGTTTTTCCAGAGAGTAGCGTTCTTGAATATGGCTATGCTGATTTGGAGGCCTTGTTTACCTACACTCCCTATGTATTTACATTTTTAGTGCCTGCTTTAGCGATGCGATCAATCGCTGACGAAAGAAAAACAGGAACTTGGGAGTTGCTCAGAACTTCTCCGCTTTCATTATTGAAAATTATTTTAGCTAAGTATTTTGCTTTGCTCTTTTTAGTGATTTTGGCAGTTTTGCCCACCCTGCTTTATTTCTTTAGCATTATACAATTGGGAGATCCGGTCGGCAATTTGGATCAAGCAGGATTTTTTGGATCCTGGATAGGTTTGCTGATGATCGGAGCAGTATTTGCGGCGGTTGGTTTATTTGCGAGTTCTCTGACTTCTCAGCAGGTCTTGGCCTTCGTTCTCGGAGTGTTTTTGTGCTTTGTTCTATACTTTGGGTTTTCAGCTTTGGCGGATTTGCAAGTTGGTGATTTTGCATATTGGGTGGAGGAATTGAGCTTAAGCTTTCATTATATCAATTTGAGCAGAGGCGTGGTAGATTCTTCAGACATCTTTTTTATGCTGGGTATGATTTGGCTTTTCTTGGGATTGAGTGTTTTGACTTTGAAAAATAAATGAAAAAGTCTACTCTAAATACCGTCAAGCCTTGGTTAATCCTCTTTTTAGGAATTGCAGCTATTGCATTGTTGTCTCAGATTTTAAGATTTAGAATAGATCTTACAGAGGAGAAAAGATATTCCTTACATCCTGCCACAGAAGAGGTTTTAACTCAATTGACAGATCCCATTCACGTGGATATTTTATTGGTCGGAGAAAATCTGCCGGGAGGAATGCGAAGATTGCAAAAGTCCATCGAAGAAACTGTCAGGACATTCAATTCCTATAGTCCAGAAAAGATAACTTTCTCTTATTTCGATCCGCTTTCAGTTGCAGAAAATGAGCAGGAAGAATTTATTGGAACACTTACTCAGTACGGAATTAACCCGACTAATGTCTATGAAAGACAAACTTCGGGTCAGCAAGCGACTTTGATTTTTCCTGGGATTTTGGTCAGCAATCAAGAGTTTGAAACTGGAGCTTTGGTGCTTAAAGGTGAAAGAGGAATGGGGCCCGATGAGATTTTGAATCAGTCTATTGAAAACCTGGAATTTGAATTGAGTAATGCCATCAAGAAACTGGTCAGCCCTGAAGAGTCTGCTATTGCGATGATCATGGGACATGGTGAGATGTCGGAAGATGATGGTTTTGGATTAGTAGAAGCCTTGGATGGAGAATTTGAGTTGTTCAAAGTTCCATTGGAGCAGGCAAAAAATCCTTCTGACTTGGCAAATTTTAAGATCATTTTTATCGAAGGACCAAGGGAAATTTATTCTGAGCGTGAGATTTATCTCTTGGATCAGTATGTCATGAATGGAGGAAATCTAGTAGTGATGGTAGACGGTGTTGCAGTGGATATTTCACAGGCAGGCGGGGAAGGGACTTTTGCCATGCCTGTAGATTCAGGTTTAGAAAATTTGTTGTTTAAATATGGGATTAGAGTCAACAAGGATCTGATTCAGGATTTGAATTTTGGGTATTTCCCTGTGATGGCTGGGAATTTTGGAAATCAAGATCAGATGGTTCCATTGCCTTGGCCTTTTTATATTCAGGCCGGTGTCATGCAAGAGCATCCTATCACTAAGGGACTGGATGTTATTTATTATCGCTTTGCGAGCAGTTTGGATACGGTGATGGCAGAAGGAGTGAAAAAGACTCCCTTGATTTTTTCTTCCGATAATTCCAGAATATTAACTGCACCTGTTCGGGTAGCATTTAGCGATATGGACCAGGCACCACAATATGAAAGCTTTTCTATTCAAAATCTCCCGATGGCTTATTTGCTGGAAGGGGAATTTACATCCTTGTATAAAAATCGGTTTTTACCGGAAGGATTTGCAAAAACTGATTTTAAAGAATCAGGGAATGGAAAAGTGGTGGTTTTTGGCGATGGTGATGTTTTTCAAAGTCAAAGAAGCCTTCAAGATGGAAGTCCATTGGCATTGGGTGAGGATCCTTTTAGTCAAATGACATTTGCCAATAAATTATTATTGAGAAACATGGTGAAATATTTGGTGGACCCTAATGGGATCATTGCATCAAGAACTAGAACATTTCAGATTAGACCTTTGAACAAGGTGAAAGTAGCTCAACAGAAGGTGTTTTGGCAATTCGTGAATGTGTTGGCACCGATTATTATTTTGCTTTTAATAGGAGCTTTCGTCTGGTGGATTCGTAACCAAAATTATTCAAAGAAAATAAACTAGTTAAAAAAAGACCTTTTCTTCATAATAATTTCGAGACTTTCCGATTATGGTCAGTTCTGAATCGATTTTATTTCTAAATTTACCCCCATTGCAAGAATAAAAAATTATAAGCCCTTCGATATGAAATTTATTGTTTCCTCTTCTGCCTTACTTAAGCAGCTTTCGGCGATCAACGGTGTGGTAACAACCAATCCTGTTGTTCCTATTTTGGAAAACTTCCTTTTTGAGATAAAAGACGGTGTATTGACCATTACTGCATCAGATCTTCAGACATCTATGATTACTGAAATTCCAGTGGAGGCCAAGGAAGATGGGAATATTGCGGTTCCTGCGCGTATTTTGATTGATACATTGAAGAATTTGCCAGAGCAGCCAGTTACTTTCAGTATTGATCATGATACCTATGCTGTGGAGATCAGTTCTGATAATGGTCGATATAGACTAGCTGGAGAGAATGCAACGGATTTTCCTAAGATTCCGACTGTAAGCAATGCTACGACTGTGGACATGTCTACAGAGGTTCTTGCAAGTGCTGTTTCTAATACTATTTTCGCGACCAGCTCAGATGAATTGAGACCAGCAATGACCGGTGTTTATATTAACTTGAGCTCCACAAATACTACGTTTGTAGCTACTGATGGCCATCGTTTGGTTCGTTATAGAAGAGTTGATGTAGCCTCTTCTGATGCTGCAAGTTTGATCATTCCCCGCAAGGCTTTAAACTTGTTGAAATCTACTTTGCCTTCCGAGAATGTACCTGTTTCAGTAGAATTCAACCAATCAAATGCCTATTTCAAATTCAGCAGTATCAAAATGATCTGTCGATTGATTGACGAGCGTTTTCCGGATTATGAAAATGTTATTCCGGCAGAGAATCCTAATTTAATGACGATCGATCGCTCTGAGCTGTTGAGTTCATTGAGACGAATCGCAATCTATGCTAATAAAACTACACACCAGGTTAGATTAAAACTGACAGGAAGTGAATTGTTGATATCTGCCGAAGATCTTGATTTCTCCAATGAGGCGAACGAAAGGTTATCATGTGAGCATGATGGTGAAGATATTGAAATAGGCTTCAATGCGAAGTTCTTGGTAGAAATGTTGAATAACCTCTCTTGTAAAGAAGTTACTTTGAAATTCTCTGCTCCAAACCGTGCAGGATTAATTGTCCCTGCTGAGCAAGATGAAAATGAAGACATCCTGATGCTAGTTATGCCGGTGATGTTGAATAATTACGTATAACAACCACAACTATAAAGCGAAAAGCCCGGAGATTTCTTCGGGTTTTTTTGATTATTAACCTTTGAGGTTTTAAAAACCTCGAAGGTTTTATTTTTTAACCACAAAAGTCACGAAGGCGCAAAGTCGTCTTTATTATCGTCACTGCGATTGCCAGAGGCCGAAGCAGTCTCGTTTTAGGGATTAATCCTATCCGGTTTCCAGAACTTTTTAAACCGCAAAGAGGTCGTGAAGGATGTCACAATGATCAACTATTTAATAAAAACCTTCGAGGTCTCGAAGACCTCAAAGGTTGTAAATAACCTTTCTTCGCATCACGTAAAGACTTCAAATACAAACTTGTCTGGCGCAAGTCTTCAAACTTGTCCACTTTGAAAGACGTTAAACAGAAGTCGTTGCGCCGCCGCGTAGTTGCGAGCAAAAAAAATTACTTCTTATTCGCATCCCGCAAAGATTTCAAATACAATCCCTCCACTCGCTCTCTGGCCCAAGGAGTTTTGCGAAGGAATTTCAAGCTTGAGTTGACCGAAGGGTCATGAGTAAAACATCGAATCGTAATTCTTTGACCTAATTCCTCCCATCCATAGAACTCAACTAAATGAGAAACCATGTCCGCTAGTTTAACACCATGAAGCGGGTTGTTGGGTTGGTTTTCAGGATTTGTGTTATCTGACATTTTTAATCGAATTATTTTATAAAGATAGTCTGCCCTTCTTTAATCGTTTCCAAAACTTGAATATCCTTAAGCTGCATTGGATCTATTTTCAAAGGATTTTGATCCAAAATAACTAAGTCGGCCAGTTTTCCCTCTTTCAAACTTCCTTTTCTACCTTCCTCAAAATGCTGGTAAGCCCCCCAAATCGTAATGGATTTTAAGGCCTCGTAAGGCGTCAAACGTTCTTCGGCTCCGATTACTTCTCCACTTCGAGAAACTCGATTGACAGTTGTCCATAAGATCATCATCAAGTTTGGAAATGCCACTGGAGCATCTGTGTGAGAAGTTACTTTCATCCCTCGATCCAAAGCCGAGCGAATCGGTGAAATCTTATCAGCCTTTTCCTTACCGATAATCTGCCGATGCCAATCTCCCCAATAAAAGGTATGCATCGGAAAAAGTGACGCCACCACATCCATGTCAGCAAGACTGTCCAATTGATCTATTCGGATGTACTGACCATGGATGAGCACATTTCGACGATCCTGATTTCCATACTTTGCGATAGCAGGTCGAAGCGTTCGGATTAATTGGTCGATTGCAGCATCTCCGTTTCCATGGGTAAGCAGCTGCCAATTGTTTTCAAAAGCCATGTTGACTATTCGTTTCACCTCCGAGTCTTCTGCGATTGCAGGATAGCCTTTATAGTCTTCGTTTTGGCCATCTGGAGGGATCAAATATGGTTCCGTCCTCCAAGCTGTTCTACCTTGTGGCGAACCATCGAGCGTCATCTTCAGGCCTCCAATACGGTAGCGATTGAGATAATCTTTTGAATTCCATTTGGTTTCCATGTATTGCGGTCCGCTGTAGTCGATGTAAGACACTACATCCAAATAAAATTTACCTTGCTCGGCATAGCTTGCCATCAATTCATGATTTGCCATGGCTCTTCCTTCTTGGGCAGTGGTATAGCCAAACTTGGCTGCCATCTCTTGAGATTTGTCCAAATAATAAAAAGCCAGCTCAGGATCAGAAGGACCGATAATTGGAAAAAATAAAGGAATAGCCGCAAGCTCTTCCAAAACGCCATTGGGTTCCTGACTGCCTGGCATTCTTCTAATAATTCCGCCCGATGGGTCTTTTGATTCTGCTGTTACGTTACTCATTTTCAGACCTTTGGAATTCATCACTGCGAAGTGTCCAGAGATATGAATGATACAAATGGGGACCTCAGTTGAGACTTGGTCTAGGTCTTCTTTGGTAGGAAATCGATTTTCAGCTAAAACCGCATCGTCGAAGCCTAATCCAATGATCCAACCTTGAGTTTTGTCGGTGCCATTTTCTGAATACCAAGATTTCAGTTCAGCTATTAATTCTGGAATTGAATTTACTTCGCCGTCAGGGCTGGCCAGTAAATTAGCTGCGATAGCCTGTACTCCAAATCCGCCAAAATGTGCGTGACCATCGATAAAACCGGGGACAAGTGTCTTTCCATTTAGATTTTTCATCTGATGACCTTTACCGGCTTTTTCCATGGCTTCGTCCATAGCACCGACAAAAAGGATTTCCCCATCTTTTTCCACCAATGATTCTACATAAACGGGTTCTTCACCTTCCATAGTAATAATATCACCTCCAAAATACATGGTGGCGACAGATCCACTTTCTTCTTCTTTTTGGCTACAGGAAAAAGTAAAAATTAATAGACTTAATAAAAGTGTTGAGTTTTTCATAAGCTTTTGATAGATCAAAAATTAATTTAAGTAAAATAATAAGTTAAGCAATACCTGATCTTTCTTTAAAAGATCGAATGGAATTGATTGAGCTTACGGAAAAAATATTGAATATAGGCACGGAAGGAAGGCTCCGTGCCTATTAAGATTATTTATCCCAGATGAAGGGAGCTTTTCTGCAAAATTCCTCCGATTCCAGTTGATCCACCATAAACTGTGCTAAGCTGGCGGCAGCTATTTTACTTCCCTTACAGTCCAAAGTAGACACTGCAAACATCCTTTTTTCTTCTGTCAACTCAATTAATGTAGACCGAATTAAAGTCCAGTTTAAATCTGACTCAAGCAATACTTCATATTCCTCTTGTTTGTTTTGACTGGAAATGGGGAAGTTGGAATACATAAACTCAGTGCCTGCTTTTATGGATTCGCTCTTTTGGTCAAATTCAGTATTGACATTCAAGCCAGACAGTACGATATATCGAGTTTGCGGCCTGAATTGAAGCTGCTCAATAATCAATTTTGTTGTTTCCTTGAATATGGTCTTACTACTCATAGGTACGCCTATCCCTAGTGCACTGACGATCGCTTCACTACCGGAAAGTAGGTCACTAACTGATTCTGGGTCAGACACATCTCCGTAGACTATTTCTAGATTTTGATGAAATGTTGGGGTTTTTTCAGGATTTCTTACAAGCAACCGTACTTTGTAATTTCTCTCCAGAAGTTCTTTTACAAGGTAAGTTCCGGATTTTCCTGTGCCGCCAATTACGGCGATTGTATGTAGATTTTTCATGTGATTCCGAATAAAATTTGATAAAATAAAGCCCTTACCTCATAGAATTGAGGCAGGTTTCAGCCTTTTTTTGGCTGAGAAAATGGCGATACAAATTTTATATGGAGATTTTAATAGGCTAAAGCTACCTTTTTTTGGCTAATTCAACTCTAAATAAAAAGTCAAACAGTAATAACTTATATATCCTCTACAAAAAATATGGAGTTGTTATTCAGGTCGTAAATTCCGAATTCATTGGTGCCCCAAGGCGTGTCTTTTCGCAATTTATCTTTTGGGACAACCCCTTTGGCTACAAGTTGGTTGAAATATTTGTCAATATTTTTAACAAAAATCCGAACGACTGATCCACCAAGTAATGGATCATCTTTCGTATCTGCATGCCACTGGAGGTGTAGCCAAACAGTTTTAAAGTGGATTCCTGCGTACATGCAGTCTCCAAAAATCTTTTTAAATCCTAAATTTTCTTCATACCAAACTAAGTCTCTTTCAATATCACTAGAGGGTAAAACTGGCACTGTGGATAAAAATTCGGTCTTCATTTTTAAGGTTTAAAAAAAGGGATCCAATAAAGTTTACTGAATCCCCAGTGCAAAGGTTTTATCCTTTTGTCTCAAGCGTCGTCCTTACCTCCTCAAGATCTCTTTTGATTTCATTAATACTTTGCCATTCTCTTCCCTCTTCGCCATGTTCGATTCCTATGTACCCATGAAAATTATGAGCCAAAACTATTTTGATCATTCTCGTAAAATCAAGTGGGTGCTCTTTTCCTGCATCGTCCCATACAACAGGCTTTAGACTTACACCTTTTGCATAAGGCATTAATTCATCCACACCTCGATAGGAATCATACGAAATGTTTTTGTCGTTTTGGTTGGCAATTCTAAAATTCCCGAAATCTGGTAAAGTTCCTGCTCTTGGATGAGCAGTTTCTTTGATCATTTCTGCTAGCCATTTGCCGTCACTGGAGAATCCTCCATGATTTTCTATGATCACATCTATGTCAAAGTCATCTGCAAATTCGCAAAGTTGTCTTAAGCCAGAGCTAGTGATGTCCATAGCTGTTTTGGCATCGGTAGGATTGGTGCTCCAAGGTACTGCAGAATATGCGTTGACACGGATGGCATGGCATCCAAGAAATTGGGCCGCTTCTACCCATTTTTTGTGATTTTCTACTGTTTGTTTCCTACCCTCAGAAGTCGCTGCACCTAGCATTCCTTCTCCGTCTACCATAATCAAAACTGAGGTGACACCTTCTCCATCAGCACGAGTTTTCATTTCTTGGAGATATGCCATGTCTTGGGCTTTGTCTTTAAAGAATTGATTCACGTATTCTACCGCATCGATAGTATGCTGTTTTGCAAGAATAGGAAAATCTAAATGGTCAATTTTTCCTGAGAATAAGGCTTTATTCAAGGACCATTCTGCAAGCGATATTTTGAAAAGTGGATCAGCTTTCTTGGATGTAAAGCTCATTTGCGGTAAGCTTATTCCAAAAGCTGCAGTTGCCAATCCTGCTGTTTTTAAGAATTCTCTTCTTGTTTTCATGTTGATGATGTTTAAGTGAATAAAAAGTTGTTATAGAAAATTAAGTACTATTTAAATCTCCCACCCTTTCCGATATTCTCTGGTTAAGAATTTATTGAAAGATTCATCATTCGTTATTTTTGGAATAGAAGCATCAAATTCTACTCTTTTCTTAGCTCTCAGAGCTATCGCCCCAAGATTTAGAGTATCTGTAATTGTTTGAGCTCTAATAAAACTTCCAGGCGTTTGCTTTTTATCTCTTATTGATTCAACCCACATGTCTGTATTTCTGTCTACCTCTCTTGAGTTTATGATTTCAGCACCAGGTCGGTTTTTCATTTTGCTCTCTGGGATCAAAACGGGATTTTCACCCCTAAACCCACCTAATATTTTCCCTTTTGTTCCAACCAGCATTAAACCTTCTTCCGGTGTGTCTTTTCCATCTATTTCCAATTCTTCCGGGGCAAAGGGTTTCATTCCTCCATCATACCAAAACAAATCAAATGCAGGTAAACTTTCTTGCGCAGGGAAATTCCATTTGATCATGCAACTGGCAGGAAATGCAACATCATTTTCCACCCAATGATAGACATGATCAATTTCTTCTCGGGTAGTTGTTCCATAGGCTTTGGCGGCATTTGGAGATCGATTGATTCCCAATGTTTCAAATAATGGAAACAAGCTATAATGTCCCATATCTGCAATCGATCCTCCACCGAATTCATACCATCCTCTGAAGACATTGTTTGTATAATGCGGATGATAATTCATGTCGGGCACAGGCCCAAGCCATAAATCCCAATTAAATCCTTTGGGTGTAGGAGGGGTGTCCATTGGTCTTTTGGTCCATTGCTGCCAAACAGGTCTATAGGACCAGTTGTGGATTTCTTTCAAATCACCGATTAACCCTTCATCGATCCAGGATTTTATTTGACGGTATTCCGGACGATCCGACCAGGCTAGTAAATGCGTTATCACACCAGTTGATTTTGCTTTTTCAATCACTTTCCTACCTTCAATCAATCGGTTAGAAATAGGTTTGTGAGTGACAACACTGATGCCGTTGTTCATGGCAGCTATTGCAATAGAAGCATGTGTATGATCCGGAGTCATAATTTTCACCACGTCAATCCCTTTTTCTTTTGCAAATAACTCACGAAAATCTTCGTACGATGAACAGCCTTTATAAGTGCCATTTGGACTGTTTTTAGCATAATATTTTTCAACATAGGCTTTTCCAACATCCCTGCCTCCTGGAATTCCTTTCGCATTGCTCCACCAAGAGTCATCACCCAAAACTTTCCGAATGTCATCTCTTATGCCATAGGGGGACCAATCAATGTAATCTTCCGTGTATTTATTGGAATCGCAAACTGAAACTACTCGGATGGTTGGGTTCAGTAACATTCCTCCCATTTCTCGGAGGCCTTGGGTTCCACAACCAATGTTTGCAACAGTGATTTGATCTGAGGGCGGGACTTTTCCCAGGCCAGCAATAACGCTAGAAGGAACTATTGAAAAAGAGGCTGCGATCGTAGCTGCAGTACCGATAAATTCTCGACGATTAAGATTGTCTTTTGAAGACATTTATTTTAAGGTTTTTTGGGTTAAGTACTTAATTTACCAAAGCTGTAATCGAATACAAAATATTTTATTTTCTTCAGATAAATTTCAGAAACGAGTTTAACCCATTGATTCAAAATTATTATTGGGTTCTCTGCTAAAAACCATAACTTATCTGAATCCTTTCAATATCCCTACTAATCAATGAAAGCATCAGCCTTTATTCCAAACTTCATTTTACTAATCGCCTGCTTGTGGATTTTTTCCTGTAGCAGTTCCAATGAAAAGGAGACAATAATTCAATATCCGGAACGTCCCAATATTGTCTGGATTGTGAATGAGGACATGTCACCTGAGCATCTGGGGTCATACGGAGGGACGGGTGGAAAGACACCAAACTTGGACCAGTTTGCAAAAGAAAGCCTGAAATATACCAATGCTTTTTCGACAGCAGGAGTCTGTGCTCCAAGTAGGGCAGCTATTATAACAGGAGCGTATCAAACATCCATCGGAGCTCATAATATGCGTACACTTGGGATGTCGGCCAATGCGTTAGATGCTTATCCTGACGATTTCAAGTCTTACTCAACGGTACTTCCAGAAGAAATGAGAGGTTTCCCGGAATACTTGCGGATGTTGGGATATTACACCACTAATAATTCTAAAGAGGATTATCAGTTTGTAGCCCCAAAAACCATGTGGGATGAAAGCAGTAACAAGG
The DNA here is from genome assembly GCA_965659625.1 of uncultured Algoriphagus sp. Lineage (GTDB taxonomy): Bacteria > Bacteroidota > Bacteroidia > Cytophagales > Cyclobacteriaceae > Algoriphagus. The sequence goes on from CBFHWO010000006.1 coordinate 60,506, forward strand.
CACATTGGAAAAACCGACCGGATCCGGATCAACCTTTCTTCTCCATTTTTAATTTGACGATTTCTCATGAATCGCAAGTTTGGGCAAGAGAAAATGAGCCTTTGCTAGTTGATCCTGATTCTGTGACAGTGCCTCCTGTTTATCCAGATGACTCCATCTCCAGAAGAACATTGGCAAGATTTATTACCAATGTCGTGAGAATGGATTCTCAAGTGGGAGAAATTATTAAAGAGTTAAAAGATGCAGGGTTATATGATAACACGATCATTTTCTATTATTCTGATCATGGTGATGGGATGCCTTATTTCAAAAGAGAATTGTATGATCGAGGATTAAAAATACCTCTTCTTATTAAAGCTCCATTCCTTGAACCAGGGACAGTAACAAATGAGCTCGTTAGTTTTATTGATTTTGGTCCTACGGTCTTATCCTTAGCCGGAATTAAAATTCCTATGGCAATGCAAGGACAGCCGTTTTTAGGTGAACAAAAAGCAGCTCCAAGAAAATATGTTTATGCAGCCCGGGATAGAATGGATTCTGAAGTTGACAGGGTTAGAGCTGTCAGCGATGGACGCTTCAAGTATATTCGGAATTACATGATCAATAAACCAAACTATCAGAATATCCAATATCGATTGAATAATCCATTAATGATTCATCTTTTAGAGCTCCATGAGCAAGGAGAGTTGACTCCGGAACAAGATCGATGGTTTGATGAAATCAAGCCGAAAGAAGAACTTTATGATACACAGGAAGATCCTTGGGAGTTTAACAATCTCGCAGGGAATCCAGAATATGAAGCTAAGCTGGAGGAAATGAGAAAGGCTCATTTGGACTGGATAAATTATTATGGAGATCTTGGGGCAAAAAATGAAATGGAAATGGTGAGAGAATGGTGGGGAGGAAATAATTTTGCGCCTACCACAGAACCAGCTGCGATTTTATTTGAGGATGGTCTTGTTGCTTTAAAATCACCTACTCCTAGTGCATCAATAGGTTATAGAAAGTCAACAACAGACGTTTGGACTGTTTACCAAAAACCATTTGAATGGAATACAGGGGATTCTTTGTATGTCTTAGCCCATAGAATCGGATATGAGCCTTCGATGGGAGCTATGGTAGTGAAATAACAAAAAAGGACTCAGATTATTAATCTAAACAAGGAATCCCTTCTTTTGAATATTTCCCAAAAGGAGGGATTATTTTATATTCTTTAATACTATTGAAATAATCGTAGTCCTCAAATTGATATTCTGGAGTGTATCGAACTTCATCCCAATATAAACTTCTAGGTTCACTGGCTCTTAAATCACCCGTGTTTTCCATCCACTTTTGAAGTTTCTCTTTCCTGTCTTTTCTGACGATCTCCAGGGATTTTTCCCCCGCAAGATTATTCAACTGATATGGGTCTGCAATGACATCGTAAAGCTCTTCTTCAGGCCTTTTTTCAAATGCCAATTTGAAAAAATCAGGTTGGCCAGAAATTGACTTTCCTTCCATATTCATGATTAAAAATTTGGTAATGGAATTGTCTACATCTCCAAATTGCCCTACAGATTGGTGCACGGTCGGGTCTCCAGCTGGATTTCTCTCCGGCATCATATTTCTGATGTATAAATACTGGTGATCTCGAATCGCTCTCATCGGATAGGAAAGGTCGCCTTTTCTGACATTGGCATGCCGCTCCCGTTCAAGATAAACTTGATCTCGATCTTGTTTTTCACCCGCCAATAAAGGCCAAAGTGATTGCCCACTCATGGTTTCTTGGCTTAGTCCAGCAGCCTCAACAAAACTCGGGGCGAAATCCACAAAATTGACAAAATCATGGATAACTGTTCCAGCTTTTATTTTTTCCGGGAATCTGATTACCAAAGGCATGCGAGTGCCGTAATCATACAAATTTGCTTTAGCTCTTGGAAATGGCATGCCATTATCGCTGGTCATCACAATGATGGTATTGTCAAGTTCCCCAGCTTCTTCCAGCATTTTTATCAATTGTCCACACTCTCTATCAAATCTTTCCACTTCAAAATAATAGTCCAAAATATCGTTTCTGACACAATCATTATCAGGGAAAAATCCAGGAACCTTTACGTCTTCCAATGCCATCCCAGTTTGAATTCCAGTATTAGTCACATAGGTACGATGTGGATCAGTACTTCCAAACCAGAATGTAAAGGGATCGTCTTTACTTTTTTCGGCTAAAAAGGACTTGAAATCTTCGAAGGTTTTTCCGGCCGGATTATTTTCTAAACCACTAATTTTAAAATCTCCTGGCCCCCAGCCTTTTCGAGTGGAACCGGTAAAATATCCTGCTTCTTCCAATATGGAAACGTAGCTCGGGTACTGGGCAGGGAATTCAGACCAAAGATTTCCGCCATCCTCATTTTGATGAGGATATCTTCCTAAAAGAATGGAGGCTCGCGATGGAGAGCAAGAAGGAGATGCTGTATATGCGTTTGTAAAAAGTGAACCTTCTGCGGCTAACCTGTCAAAAGTAGGTGTTCTGACTGTTTGGTCGCCATATACTCCTGCATGCGGAAAAGACCAGTCATCGGCGATTAAGAATAGAATATTAGGTTTTTTATTTTGGGCTTTTGCCATAAAATTTACAAAAGCAAAAAGAGCGAAAATAAAGAGTATGTTTTTCATAGCATTGGAATTTAGTCCGTTATTCTTTTGATTCCAAAACTTCTGTATTTCTAGATATTTATTCATCTGATCTAACTGCGAAATAATTTTTTAACAAATGCAACCTTTGAGTTGTGAGCTGCATCTTTAAGTAGGAAACTATTATTATTAGGAAAAACCTCTCAGTATTGAAAATTGTCACTTCTATTTTATTCCTTCTGCTTTGTCTTCAACATGCCAAAGCCCAAGAAAAAGAAGGCTATTGGGGTCTCGCCATAGGTTTAAGATCCCAGATGGTACAAGATCAGTTGATCACCCGTAGCAGATACAATGGAGCTCCCATTTATTTCATGCTGAATCACGAACGGCAAAAGCCGAAAAAACTCAGCACTTTTCAATTTGAAGGAAGCATCGGACCACTCAAAACTCAAGAATTTGAAATCGGGCAAAACTTGGGTAGATATCAGCAGCCCCAAATCACATCCTATTGGAATGAAATTAGCTATTCTTCCCTCTTTTTACTCCGATCATCGGAAGAACGTGAATGGTGGCTCGGGCCTTCTCTCTCCAATTTGATCCATGTGCGCTTCTCTCCCCGATGGGATAATAGCGCCATCAATTACGATATAAGTGGAAATCTGCAGGCAGAACTCCGATATAGACGGGGTTTTCGGCTTTTCGGAAAAGATATGAAAGCTAATGTAGGACTAAAGGTACCAATTCTGGGCTACATTACCCGCCCGATCTATGCGGGAGTACCCGACTTTTTAGATCAGGAAAGCAGCTTTGAAAGCCAGCTGTTTGAAAACACGAGTTTGAGCTGGTTGGGAAACTTTCCTAGAATCCAGTTTGACAATTTTGTGGAATTCCCTATCGCGGGAGGTAATAAAATCCAAGTCATCTACAATTGGGAATATTATTCCTTTCAGAAGCCCAATCCTGTGCAGACTGCAGCACATACTTTTGGTATTAACTTTCTAATGCGCACAAAATGAAAAATATAAATAAGATAGTATGCTTTGCCTTTGCAATCATCTTTTCCTCCTGTGAGCAAATTTTTCTTGAGGCACAGCCTGAAAACAATAATTCCGAAAACTTTGATATTCTTTGGGAAGTGATGAATGACCGCTATTCACTTTTTGAATATAAAAAGATAGACTGGGACAGCATACGAAATGTATATAGACCTTTAGCAATTCAGGCAAAGAATGACACCGAGCTTTTTGACGTCCTTGCAGCTATGCTTAATACACTTAAAGATGGCCATGTAAATCTCCGAACCCCATTTGACATCAGTCGCTACTTTCCTTATCTAGGCGAACCAGCAAATTATAGTTTCGACGTACTAGAGCAAAATTACCTCGGAGATTACCGCTTCACCGGCTTCTTGCTAAATCAGGAAATTGATGGAGTTGGTTATATTCATTACAGGAGTTTTGCTACTCCTATTTTGGATTCCGAATTGGATTTTGTAATTGAACGGTTTAAGGGATTGCCAGGAGTAATTATTGATATCCGGAACAATGGAGGTGGAAATCCCGCGAATGGCCTCAAAATTATCTCCCGGATTATTTCTGAGCGGACCAAGTTATATTCCTACCGATTGAAGGATGGACCTGGACCAAATGATTTTACAGAGGAGAAAGAGGTTTTTCTGGATCCTGATACTGAAAACTCAGAATTTGAAGGACGGATAGTGGTGCTGACCAATAGGGTGGTGTACAGTGCCGGTAGTTATTTTGCCGCATACACCAAAGCCTTACCAAATGTAATACTTATGGGTGATGATACAGGCGGCGGCGGCGGAGTACCTGCAGGATATGACCTTCCCAATGGCTGGTATTTCAATTACAGCTCCACAATTGGATATACTGTAGGTGGGTTAAATTTTGAGTCAGGAGTACCGGTGGATATTCCCATTTCCATGAGCCAGGAAGATATAGCTACTGGACGAGATCCCATTTTGGAGCGAGCCATAGAGTATGTGAAGACGGGGAATTAATTAGATAAGCAAGTATTTAAGTTTCGTCACTATATGATGATTTTATGACACTTGGAGTTATAATCGATTATTCAAAATCCTGGTTTCATAAATTTGAATAGAATTTAAAATAAAAGTTCATTGATTTCCCTACATATTTCGACACGTATTTTGTTGCTTGAATCTCTATTCGAGTATTGTCAATTTTTGAAGCTCAGATATTCCTCCACGAAGAATATTTAAATCCACATTTTCGCTGATTCCATTCATTCTACCTTTCTCAGAAAATTGCCAAATCAGCCATTCATCGCTCTTTGGTTCTTTAACGGGATTATAGTTTGCCACCCAAAGAGGATATTCCTCGAATCCATTACCAACTAAAACATCTCTGTTGAAATTGTCTCCAGTGTAAATGATTGGCTTTACCCCGTAATGTGCTTCTACTAATTCCAACCAGTTTTGGATACCAGTCCTGAGACGCTCTTTCGATTGAATGGTGGAATGTCTCTCAATATCTAAAATTGGCCTTAAGTCTCCAGGTTTTAGGATTACATTTTTAATAAAATTCTCTGCCTGTTTTGTACTGTTTTCGTTAGGCCTATAATAATGATAAGCTCCTTTGACAACGTTCAATGTATCTAGTGCCTCCCAATATTCATTGAAAAGATTGTCTTGATCATAACCCATGGTAGCTCTGAAAATGAAGAAGGTTACAGGCTTATCTTTGATTTGAAGTTCTAGCCTATCCCAATTGATCTTACCTTGATAATGTGATATGTCAATTCCTAAAATAGCCTCTGGTTGGGTTCTAAATACATATTCAAATTTTAAAGCTTCGTGCTCTGAAATAGGTTTGTTGGCATAATAAGGAATATTATGCAGTTGATTCCAGGTAGTATAGATTAGAAATCCAGCTCCCGTCGTTAGTAATATCAAAAGAAGGATCAACCCTAATGGAGTTGATCTGGACTTTTTTCGGGGCATATTCTTGCGATTTGAAAGCTTTTATCTAGTCAGGCGATAGAGAAATAAGGTGCTTCTTTTAATCAATTCAGGATACTCTTTCATGTTGATCGTCTCACCCGGTGCATGGGCTCCTCTTCCAGATGCCCCTAAACCATCCAAACAATCAACATAGTCAGCCACAAAGGAAATATCTCCTGCTCCTCTACTTCCTGGATCTCCTGGCTTGACCTCACCTAAACCCATGTCCAGACTTAATTCGTTTAGGATACCTGCTAAAGCCATGTTTCCTTCGGTAGGGATCATAGATGGTAATCCATCTTCAAAGGTAATTTCCGCATCGGTTTGATTCAGATTTCTATCAACAATAGTCTGCATTTTCACTCTTGCGGCTTCTTTTTGGTCTTCGCCTAGGAATCTCAAGTCCCCGGTGACAAGAGCTTCCCTTGCTACAATATTTGTTTTACCCAAAGCTTCACCTTTACCGGTTTCAGAATTATAACTAATATCTGAACCTCCGATAATCTGCCCAGGATTAAAGGTTAAATATTGTTCACCAGCCAATTCATTTTGAAATTCTGTGAGAATTCTTGCAGCCTCATAAATTGCTCCATAGCCTACTGATTCGCGAAAAACCCCACTGGAATGAGATTGTCTCCCTGAAGTTTTCAAGGTCCATCCGCTACTTCCTCTTCTGGCTACTGTGGCTATGCCAAAGCTTTGGGAGGTTTCATACCCCAAGGCAATATCATGTTCTTTAGCTCTTGCTATAAAGTCCCTTCTGGAAAGCTCTTCGTCTCCGGAACTCTCTTCATCTCCAGTAAAATAAACAGTGACTGTTCTGTCTTCTAACAAACCTAGATCATGAAGTGCTTTGAGACTGGCAAATGCCATCACATCTCCGCCTTTCATGTCATTGACTCCCTGCCCTGTTGCTGTCGAATCATTCAAGTAAGTAAATGGAGTAAATGGCATATCCTTTTCAAAAACTGTGTCCAAATGCCCGATGATAAAGATTTTCTTTCCTTTGGTTCCTTTTCGAGTCGCAATGAAATGGCCTGATCTTTTGACTTCCGCAGGAAGTTTGAACCATTCTGTCTCGAATCCGATTTTTTGAAATTCTCTCTCAAAAACCTTTGCAACTGCTTCAACTCCTTCTGCATTTAGCGAACCGGAATTGATATTGGTTACCTCCTCTAAAAGTGCAACCGTTTCCTGATAGTTTTTTTCGACTTCAGCGATTAATTTTTCCTCGGTTTCTGTCAGTTTCTGAGCAAAACCAAGGCAATAAAAACCCATCAGGGCAAAAGAAAGGATCAGTTTTTTCATAGGTGAAAATTAAGTCAATTGTCTGACATATGACTTCCAATCTTAATAAATCAAATCAAATTAAAAGCTTGATCATTACAAAAACTTTCGAATCGCCATCATATAACCCATGTGAAGCCCTTCGTGGTAATTATTGAATTCTAGCGCATCTTCTAAATTACCTAAGTGAAATCCAGTGGCAGTCTGTCTTTCTTTATATTCTTTGAAAACTCCATTTTCAAGGTCTTTTTCTGTCTGATTTACCAAATCCAGCGTCAACTTTTTTAGCGTATTCATTTCTTCTTGTGAGGTCAATCCATCCGGTTTAGTCCCGGGTTTATAGGTTGCATATAGCTCGTCAGAAATATGACCTTTCAATCCTGATGATTTATAGACAAGTCCTTGTTGGGCCACGATGACATGGCCTATATTCCAGATTAAGTTATTGTTGAAACCAGCCGGGATGGTATTGAGTTGCTCTAGTGAATATTGATCAAAAATATTCAATAAGAGATTCCTTCCGGTTTTCCAGGTTTTTAAGGTCGATTTCATAGAGGTTTGATTTATAGTTGTTAAAGTTAGTAGCATTTTTTTTTTAGAAACCTCTTTTGAAACATTCGGGATACCATTTGTTGCGATTTCATACCCTTGCTTTTTTGTAGAAATGGCTAACTTAAGGCCCAATTAAATTTAAACCTATGGCCAATTTTAATATTGACGCAAAACAAGAAATGACCTACGATGCGATTGTGATCGGATCGGGAATCAGTGGGGGCTGGGCTGCGAAAGAGCTTTGTGAAAAAGGATTAAAAACACTCGTTCTGGAAAGAGGAAGAATCGTGGAACATGTCACAGATTATCCAACGATGAGTCTGGATCCTTGGGATACGGAACTGCGAGGAAGTTTAACTCCTGAACAAAAAGCAAAGCACCCAAAAGGCATCCGGTCAGGCTTCATTGGATCTAACAACGAGCATTTTCATGCAAACGACGTAGAAAATCCATATACAGAAGTAAAGCCATTTCTTTGGGTTAGGGCACATCAAATGGGTGGTAGGTCTTTGCTTTGGGGGAAGCAATGTTACCGTTGGTCTGATTTGGATTTTGAAGCTAATTTAAAAGATGGGCATGGAGTAGATTGGCCAATCAGATATAAAGATCTTGCACCATGGTATACTTATGTAGAAAAATTCGCAGGAATTTCTGGTGAAGCTTTAGGGCTGCCACAACTACCGGATAGCCACTTTCTACCACCAATGGAGTTGAATTGTGTGGAAAAACATGTGAAGGAGCGTATCGAAAAAGAATACAATGGGCGAAATATGATCATCGGCCGTGTGGCACATTTGACTGAGCCGCTTAATGGCAGAGGCAAATGCCAGTTCAGAAACCGATGCGATAGAGGCTGTCCTTACGGAGCGTATTTCAGCAGTAACGCTGTGACTTTGCCCGCGGCAAATGCCACAGGAAATTTGACGATCCGTCCATTTTCCATAGCTCAGTCTATTATTTATGATGAGGCAAGTGGTAAAGCTACAGGCGTAAGAATCATTGATTCTGAAACGAGTGAAGTGATGGAATACAATGCGAAGATCATTTTCTGTAATGCTTCGACTTTGAGTTCTACCCAGATTTTGATGAATTCCACATCGGATAGATTTCCAAATGGTTTGGGCAATGACAGCGGTGAGCTTGGACATAACCTGATGGATCATACTTATAGAGTAGGAGCGATGGGCAAAGTGGATGGTTTTGAAGATCAATATTACAAAGGAAGAAGACCTAATGGCATCTACATTCCGCGCTATTATAACTTGGATGAACAGACCAAATCTGACAAATTTGTTCGTGGGTTTGGATTTCAGGGTAGTGGAGGAAGATCTGGCTGGGGCGCAGGCTCCAATCAAGAGAATTTTGGAGGAGAATTCAAAGACGGATTAATGAAGCCCGGACCTTGGGAATTTTTCATTACTGGTTTTGCAGAATGCCTTCCAAGTCATGAGAATAAAGTGTATCTCAATAAAGATGTATTGGACAAATGGGGTCAGCCGACCCTATCGATAGATGCAGAATGGGGAGAAAATGAGCTGGCAATGAACAGGCAGATTAAAATAGATGCCAAAGAAATGTTGGAAAGAGCTGGACTTCAGGATATCACAGACTTTGATAATGAACATGAAATGGGATATGGGATCCATGAAATGGGGACAGCAAGAATGGGACGTGATCCGAAAACTTCTGTTTTGAATGGAAACAATCAAGTACATGGTGCCAAAAACGTCTTTGTAACCGATGGCGCTTGTATGACTTCCTCCTCTTGTGTCAATCCATCCTTGACTTATATGGCTTTGACGGCCAGAGCCGCAGATTTTGCAGTATCCGAACTCAAGAAAAATAACCTTTAATCCGATGAATAGAAGAAACGCCTTACGTAGAACAGCATTGCTGGCAGGTTCAGCAGTCGCAGCACCGACTTTGCTTTCCTTACTGCAATCATGCAAGGAGCAAAAGCGGGTGGATTGGATTCCTCAGTTTTTAGATCAGGATCAGGCAGTATTTCTTGCTTCTTTTGTAGACACAATTTTACCTCGAACAGAGACTCCAGGAGCATTGGATGTGAAAGTAGATATATTCATGGACTTGATGTATGCGAAAGCTTATGATGAAAATGCTCAGAAGTATGTTTCAGCAGAGATTGATAAGTTCAATGCTGCTTGCAAAGAGGAGTACGGAGAAGTTTTTGCTGATTTGAGTGCCGAGGATAAAACCGCTGTTTTGAAAAAAGCAGAAGCTGAAACGGCCAAATTCAATCCCGGAGTTTGGGGAACTGCTGTAGGAGATCAGAAACCAGTAGCTTTTTACCGTCAATTGAAATCCATGGCACTTTGGGCTTATTTCTCTTCTGAGGAAGTAGGGAAAAATATATTGAGTTACGATCCTATTCCAGGAGAATACCTCGGCTGTATTCCGCTTTCGGATGTAGGAAATACCTGGAGTTTGTAATTGGATTCCACTTTTAAAAGGAAAGGATCAGAGCTAATTTCTGATCCTTTTCTTTTTATAAAATTTCGAGTGAATTGCCGGATGCGAAATGAGTAACTGGCATTCCAGGAACATTTTCTTCGATCCAGTTTTTCATAAATTCAGATCCACCTTCCTCAGATGCTGAATGGCCGATAACAATCAGTCCCAGTTTTTCGCCCATCTCATTTGCATTTCTGACATATTCAGGAGTTTCCCATTCTGGACTTTCCCCACAGATCAAGACATCGGGTTTTTCGTCCATCATAATTTCAATTTGCCGTCTACCCCCAATTGCGCCAGGGAGTAAGAGTATTTTAGAAACTTTTTGGGATAAATCGCCTACGTATCTTATTGCTGGAACCTCCATTTTTTCTTTGATATGGTCGATAAGTCCTCCAAGCGTAGTTTCAGGGAGATTTAAAACAGCATTTTGATTGTAATAGTCTTCCCAACCCAATTCTTTAACCACTCCTTTTTGTACCCCATCGACCCGAAGGCTGTGGACATAATCGTGATTTCTCCAAACTGCAATTCCATGATCATTCAATAGTTTGGCTTTGTGTTGATACACAGGGTCATTTGTTAACCATTCTGTTTCATCTAAGTGATTGTAAAAAGTAGGTTCATGTACAATGATAAAATTGGCTTTCAGTTCAATGGCTTCTCGAATTACTGTCAATGTTGCGAACATGGTGGTGACTATTCCTGTGACTATCTGGTCTTTGTCTCCAGACTTAAGCGTGTCGACCGTCGGCGAAAAAGGGCTATTTGGCACTTGGGAAATAAAAAGATCCATGATTTCGCCAACTGTCCAATCTTTTTCAGTGTAAGCAAATAAATCTAAGGGATTGAAGATTGTGCTTGCTCCAAGCACCAGGGAAGAACCCTTTAGAAATTCTCTTCTGGAAGTTTTGATAATGGACATTATTTTGGGATTTGAAGAATATACAATTTAAGGAATTGCACAAAAAAACCGCTTGGATGGAACCCAAGCGGTTTTTTTATTTAAATCGGATTAATTGACTGAAATATTGGTAAACCAAATAGTGGTTTGACCTTCGGAATTAGCATGTGTTGTAGCCAATTTGATCGGTCCAAACTGCTCCACATTTTCCCATGTTGTAGGTCTTCCATCAGGGGCATTTCCTCTTCTAAAGACCCATTCTGTGATCATATTGTTTTCATCAAGATATAAATCATACGCATCTCCTGGCGTATAACCATCCGCGCCATTATAGAGAATAGTTAATTTGGTGGTACTTTCACCTGAAATAGGAGCTGGGACATTTTCTTCAGTTTCATAGGTGTATCCTGAATCCCATGCCAACTGGAATGGATACATCATCCAATATTTATCATTTATAAATCCTTTATCTGCAGGAGGCAAAGAATCAGCCGGCATATCTAAACTATAGGTGTAGCTAGTGTCAGGAGTTGCATAATAGACAGTTCGGTCTTTTACGTTCCATTTCCAATCTCTCGAGACTACTCGGGAAGAGTCTACACGAACGTTCCAGGTATAGGCTATGGAATTAACTTCATCGAATTTGTCAAAACCATATGCCATGGCTACTTTCATCGGCAAAGTGTCTGGCGTTGTTTCTTTAGGCTGACAAGAGCTCAAAGCCCAAACTAATAATAGTACAAAGCTAAAATTTTTCATAGTATAGTGATTTTCAGTAAAGTTAACTGCCTCTTGATTCCTATTGTTTACACTTCTAAATTAACTGTAAAAAGTGAATAAAACAGGTGATGTTAATTTTTAGTCATAAGGCGATGGACTGATGCTTGTCCATCCACCATCTACTACTAAAGTTTGGCCTGTTATGTGTCTTGCCGCATCAGATACTAAAAAGGCTGCAACAGAAGCAATATCCTCTGGAAAAGCTGGCTTGCCTAAAGGTGTTAATTCTGACCAAGTTTTTTCATAAGTAGGATCCAAAGCTGTTCTAGAAGTTATGGTAGCGCCAGGAGCAATGGTATTGACTCTGATACCATATGGGGCTAGTTCTAAAACTAAGTTTTTTGCCAACATTTCAATTGCAGCTTTGCTCATAGCATAGGCGGCAAGGTTTTCATGGCTTTGGTGGGCAGTTACCGAGGAAGTGAGAAGAATTGACCCACCATTAGGTTGGGATTTCATTATCAAAGCCGCGGCTTGTGTAAGGAAGAATGTGCCTTCCTGATTCACTTTTGTTACCGACTTAAAATCATCTCTTGAGTAGTTCAGAAAGCTGCCAAATAAAGTGATGCCTGCATTTGCTACCACAATATCAACTGATCCAAAATTGGTTATGGCAGTTTCTATCATGTTATTGATTATTTCCTGATCACTAGAATCACCAGGAACAGCAATTGCAGGCATCCCAAAATGATGGGTTATTTTTTTACAGGCATCATTTATTAGCCCTTCTTCTAAGTCATTTAAAACAAGATTTACACTTTGAGCAGCCAGTTTTTCGGCGATGGCTAATCCAATTCCCTGGCCTGCTCCTGTGATAATGGCGGTTTTTCTGGTGCTCATACTCGTGATTTAATGCGAATCCCTCTTGACTTCCGATCCAGAACTGCCCTGAAGGAAATCAAAATCAACTCCTTCGTGAGCTTGGTTTACTTTGTCCAAAAATAAATTTACATACCCTCGTTCATAGGGTAGTATTATCGGCTTGAACTCTGCTTTTCGAGATTCAAATTCTTCTTCAGAAATAAGAAGATTAAGGGTTCTTGCCGGGACATTTAACTCAATTAAATCTCCGGTTTTCACAAATGCTAACGGTCCACCAATTGCCGATTCTGGAGAAACGTGAAGAATTACAGTTCCGTATCCTGTTCCGCTCATTCGGCCATCAGAAATCCTTACCATATCTTTGATTCCTTTTGCTAAAATCTTGGTTGGCAGTCCCATATTACCCACTTCAGGCATACCAGGGTATCCTTTAGGGCCGACATTTTTCATCACCATGATAGAGTTTTCATCGATGTCTAGATTCGGGTCATCGATTTTCGCCTTGTACTCATCTATGGTTTCAAAGACCACCGCTTTGCCAGTGTGAGTCAATAAATGAGGGCTGGCTGCAGAAGGTTTTATCACGGCTCCATTTGGACAAAGATTTCCTTTCAAAACTGCTATTCCAGAATCTGGTTTTATTGGTTTGTCAAAAGTTCCAATCAAATCTCGATCATAACATTCGGCCTTATGGATGTTTTCTCCGATCGTTTTTCCATTGATGGTTAGAGAATCTGTATGAAGATGTTTCTCAAGTTCTTTCATCACTGCTGGGAGTCCTCCAGCATAGAAAAGATCTTCTACCCAATGTTCACCTGAAGGCTGCACATTGGCAATTAATGGGATTTTTGAAGAGAAATGATCAAAATCAGTCAAATCCAGTTCCACTCCAATTCTTTTAGCAATAGCTGTCAAGTGAAGAATAAAATTGGTAGATCCTCCTAAGGCTGCATTGACCATTATAGAGTTTTCAAAGGCTTTTCTTGTCAGGATTTTACTCATTTTCATGTCCTCATTGACCATCTCCACGATACGCATTCCAGACATATGTGCCAGTACTTTTCTTCTGGAATCTGCAGCGGGAATGGTTGCATTATCTGGAAGCGATAAGCCTAAAGATTCCACCATGGCCGCCATCGTTGAGGCTGTCCCCATGGGTGCGCAATGGCCCACTGATCTTGACATAGCTGCCTCAGCCTCTATAAAATCTTCTTGAGAAAGCTTTCCGGTTTTGAAATCCTCAGCAAAACGCCAAACGTCAGAGGTGCCTATTTTTTTTCCTTTGAATCTTCCAACCAACATTGGACCCCCTGAAACTACTAAAGCAGGAATGTCCACAGATGCTGCTCCCATTACTAATGAAGGGGTGGTTTTATCACATCCACACATCAAAACTACTCCATCCATTGGGTTGGCTCGGATACTTTCCTCCACATCCATGCTGGCTAAGTTTCTAAAAAGCATAGCAGTGGGTTTGATAGAGCATTCTCCCAAAGACATCACAGGGAATTCAAGCGGAAATCCACCAGCTTCCCAAATCCCTCGCTTTAGTGCATCGGCGAGATCTCTGAAATGTGCGTTACATGGAGTAAGCTCTGACCAGGTATTACAAATTCCGATTACTGGTTTGTCTCCTTCGAATAAGTGATGAGGAAAACCTTGGTTTTTCATCCAAGATCTATAAATGAAACCGTCTTTTCCAGTTCTTCCGTACCATTCTTGGCTTCGGAGTTTTTTCTTCGTCATAGGTTATTTTGGCAAATTAGACCAAAATTTACCAAAATTTTTTTGAAGGACAGGAAGTAAAGGAGAATGCTTGGAAATTAATCTTTCAATTGGCAAATGAGATTTTCAAGTGCTTCAAGATCAATTGTGAAATCAGAAATTATAGAATCAGGGGAATCCCCTTTGTTAAGGGTATAGTAATACTTTAAGCCTAAGGCATTTGCCAAATTGAAATAACAATTAGTTTTAGAGTCTCCATGGTTTCTAAGTTCAATGACTGCACTGTCTTTAGGAAGAAACAACATGTTGGTCAATGCCGCGCCATGAAGTGAAACCAATGTTTTAGTCTCGGACATCAGAGAAATTTGATCTTTTAAGGTCAATTTTTCTGTGTAAACAATTTCAAAACCATGTTTGATCATTAAAAGCTCTACATCTACTTCATTATGATTTTTTCGTTTCAGGGCAAATTTTCTACTTATATAAATTTTCCGGAAGGGTTTCTTTTTTGGCTTGATACCTAACTTTTCGTAAGTTATCTGGGTAAGTTCCTGATTGAAGTTTGGGAAAGTTGCTGTTCTCGGTGTCAAAACAAGATTTTCTATAAAGACATTTTCATTGGAGTGATAAAAAATCGGTTTGATCTTGAGCATCTCCAAGCTTTCGGTGACAAAAGGAAGATGCTTGTATGAATCATGAAGAATCACACGGTCCGAAATACCGGTATTTAACCCTATCCAAAGCCGAGGTAGACAGTCAGTGATCCAGTGAAAATAGTTAGCGCTCCACTCATCTTTTATCCAGATTGCATGAGGGATTTTTCGCCATTTTTTAAGGATACAGTGTGCTATTCTTTTTCCCACAGGCAACACTCCCAAGGAATTGATGTGGGTATGCGAGGTATAAAAACTCAGGTGGGATGGAGAAAAAACCGTATCCTGAAGGATAAAGGATTTTTCTAAATGAAGGATAGGATGAATCTTAAACCTGCATTCATAATCCCCCGCAAATAACTTTTCGTCTTCAGGAAGAAGATTTAAAGGTGGATTTCTCTTTATGTATATTTCCTCCGACAAAGCCTAAATAATATTGAAATTAAAAAAGAATACCTACCCGGCCATTCAGCCGGGTGGGTTTATGAGATTCTTTCGATTTCTGCCCCTAAAGCATTCAGACGCTCATCTATATGTTGGTAGCCCCGATCTATTTGTTCGATATTATCAATGATTGAGGTGCCATTGGCAGAAAGTGCTGCAATCAACAAGGAAACTCCCGCTCTGATATCAGGTGACGTCATTCGGATACCCTTCAATGGATATTTTCTGTCCAATCCAATCACGGTGGCTCGATGAGGATCACACAAAATAATCTGAGCTCCCATATCGATCAATTTATCCACGAAGAACAAGCGGCTTTCAAACATCTTTTGATGAACCAAAACAGTTCCTTTTGCCTGAGTGGCAGTAACCAAAACAATACTCAATAGATCAGGAGTAAAACCTGGCCAAATGGCATCAGCAACAGTAAGAATTGAGCCATCGATAAATGTTTCTATTTCGTAATGTTTCTGGGCTGGAATAAAGATATCATCTCCTTTGATTTCTAGTTTAATACCCATTCTCCTGAAAGTCTCAGGAATAATTCCCAAACGATGAACTTGCGCATCTTTAATGGTGATTTCGGATTGAGTCATTGCGGCTAATCCAATAAATGAACCGATCTCAATCATGTCTGGAAGCATTTTATGCTCAGTTCCACTGAGTTTATTTACTCCCTCGATTGTCAATAAATTAGATCCAATTCCAGTGATTTTTGCCCCCATTCGATTGAGCATATCACATAGCTGCTGAAGGTATGGCTCACAAGCAGCATTATAAATGGTCGTGGTACCTTCGGCCATGACAGCTGCCATGACAATATTGGCTGTACCGGTGACAGAAGCTTCATCAAGGAGCATGTAGCAACCTTTCAGGTTTTTCCCATCGATATGAAAAATTTCATTCTTCGCGTCGTATCTGAATATAGCACCCAGCTTTTGAAAGCCGAAAAAGTGAGTATCCATTCTACGTCTTCCGATTTTGTCTCCTCCTGGCTTAGAAAGTTTACCTGTTCCAAACCTTGCCAATAATGGACCCAAAATCATGACAGAGCCTCGTAGTGAAGAGGCTTTTTTTAGAAAATCTTCTGTTTCCAAATAGTCGAGATTGACCTGATCTGCTTTGAAAGAATAGGATTCAGCACCCAGTTTGGTCACCTTTACGCCCATATCGGTTAAAAGTTCTATCAACTTATTGATATCACGAATATTTGGGATTTTATGGATGGTGACCTCCTCAGAAGTGAGTAGGACAGCACAAAGGATTTGCAAGGCTTCGTTTTTCGCTCCTTGCGGGATGATCTCACCTTTTAGACGATTTCCCCCCTTGACACGAAATGATGCCATTAATTTCTACGTTTTTTGTTATTATGGTTACTTGGACGACGTTTATTTGTGTGCGTGCGCTTGCTTTTATGAGTTTGCTCAACTTGCAAAGGTGGCTTGAAGTCTCTTCGGGTATTGGATTCAAAAAGACCGTTTTCTTTAACTTTTTCTAGGTCAATATGAAGTTTTCCTTTTGATAAAGTTTTGATATCATCCAAGATAATCCCGTCGTCAAAATTTTCTCTGTTCCAGGTTGAATGAAAACTTCTCATTAACTGGCCAATAAAAATAATTGCCGCTTCTTGTTCTTCATCGTCTTCAATATCGATGGCATTTTCGATCAGCTTTTCGATATTTCTCCCGTAATGTTTGAATTTGATTTCCCCCTTTGGGTAACCAATATGTGGTGGTTTCTTGCCAAGCAATTCTTTCTCAGGCATTGGGAAGGGGCTGTCCACCTCCAATTTAAAATCAGACATGATAAACAAATCATCCCATAATTTCTGGTCATTTTCCTGCTTTAGGGGAGGATTGAGTTGCTTGATGATTTCGATGGCGGTATAAGCACTTGCTGTGCGCTTTTCGCGGTCTTCAATACCTGTGATATAATCAACAAGGCGTTGAACGTTTTTGCCGTATTCTTTCAAAATGAGTTTTTGTTTGTCAGGTTTAAGTTGCTCCATTTTGCCTCCAATTTTTGCTTAATAAAAGATAGCAAAAAAATACCAAAAGGCAGGAAGGCAGGTGATTAGTCTATAATTCTGAGCTTCGCAAAGCTAAGTAATAATGTTTTCTCTCCAAAATGTTCGAACTGAATCCTTGCTTTTCTATTAAGTCCTTCAGTTTCAATTTTTTGAACTTTCCCAAATCCAAATTTAGGATGCTCCACCAGCTGATCTGCTCTCAGGTTATTTGTATTTGAGGGTTTGAAGTCCGGACCTGGAGTATGTACCTTCAGTGTACTTGGCCCTCTAGTCTCTGGTTTCTTTTTGATTCCAATGAATCCCGAACTTCCAGGAAATCCTTCTTTGCGAAAAGCTCCCGGCATTTCTCTGGTGGTTACCCGTTTATTAACTTTGATGCAGGCAGGATCTACTTCTTCTAAAAACCTGCTTGGCTCACAATTTAACAATCTACCGAATCGATAACGAGTCAAAGCGTAAGTAAAGTATAATTTATCCATTGCGCGAGTAGTCGCCACATAAAATAACCTTCTTTCTTCCTCTAGATCTTCTCTACTTTGCATCATCATTTGAGAAGGAAACAGATCTTCTTCCATTCCTACGACAAAAACTTGCTTAAACTCAAGACCTTTAGAGGAATGAACAGTCATCAAAGTAATTGCTTCGGTTTGATCTTTGTCCTGATCATTGTCTGTAAGCAAGGCAATTTCCTGTAAAAATGCCCCAAGACTTTTATCTTCATTTTCAGGATTGTCCACATATTCTTTGATAGCATTCAGCAATTCTTGGACGTTTTCATATCGATTCAGCCCTTCGATCGTTTTATCCTCGTAAAGCTCTCTAAGCAAACCGCTTTGTTTGGCAATATTATTTGCTGCCTCGAAAGCGTCTTTCCTTTCTACATCAATCCGAAAAGCTTTGATCATGGTGGCAAAATCATCCACAGCATTTCCGGCTCTGCCAGGAAGAAAGCTATGTGCGTTGGTGACTACTTCCCAAAGTGGAATGTCGTGCTCGTATGCCGCAACAAGCATTTTCTCGACTGAAGTATCCCCAACGCCTCTTTTGGGATAATTGATCACTCTTTTAAAAGCTTCTTCATCTGCAGGATTGACCGTAAACCTCATGTAGGCCATCAAGTCTTTGATCTCCTTCCTTTGATAAAAAGAAAGTCCGCCTACAATCTTGTAGGTAAGGTTCATTTTACGAAGGGCTTCTTCCATAGACCTGGACTGAGAATTGGTTCTATAGAGTATAGCAAAATCATTATTGCTCAGCTTTTTATTATTCTTCTCTTCAAAAATCGCATTGGCGACGATCCTTCCTTCCTCATTATCCGAACTTGCCTTGATCAATTCAATCTGATCACCATCTGGGTTGGATGTCCAAACCACTTTTTTAAGCTGTGCTTTATTTTTGTCGATAATAGAGTTTGCTGCTTCGACGATTGTCTTGGTCGAGCGATAGTTTTGCTCCAGTTTTACCACAAAAAGGTCTGGATAATCTTTCTCAAAATTTAGGATATTTTGAATATCCGCTCCTCGGAAAGCATAAATACTTTGGGCATCATCTCCCACCACACAAATGTTTTGATGAACGGCCGCGAGCTTCTTTGTAATCAAATATTGGGAAACATTGGTGTCCTGAAACTCATCTACCATGATGTATTTAAATCGCTGTTGGTATTTATTCAACACATCGAGATGATCACGGAAAAGGATGTTCGTATTGAAAAGCAAATCATCAAAATCCATGGCTCCTGCTTTGAAAAGCCTTTCTTGGTATCGCTGGTAGATTTCTCCCATTTTGGGTTTCATGGCAGCTTCATCATCAGCTTTGACAAATGGGTCATCTTGGTAAGACTGCCAAGAGATTAATCGGTTTTTTGCTCCTGAGATTCGGGAAAGGACGGTATTGGCTTTGTAGACTTTGTCATCCAAATGCATTCCTTTCACAATTGATCGAATCAAGGATTTGGAATCATCCGCATCATAAATGGTGAAATTGGATGGATAACCAATTTTCTCAGACTCCACTCTCAGAATTTTGGCAAAAACGGAGTGGAAAGTACCCATCCAGGTATTTCTTGCTTCCAGGCCCGCCAATGATTCTATACGATGCTTCATTTCACTGGCAGCTTTATTTGTAAAAGTCAGTGAAAGGATATTAAAGGCATCTACCCCTTTGGCATAGATCAAATGAGCAATTCTGAAGGTGAGTACTCTGGTTTTGCCAGAGCCTGCACCTGCAATAATCATCAAAGGTCCATCGGTATGTTCTACAGCTTCTCGCTGGGGTGGGTTTAAACTTTCTAGGTAATCCATTCTAGCTTCTAATCTTTTTTCTATTTACCCAACTTATGAGATTTTCCATCTCTTGTGGCTCCAGAGATACATGTCTGGCTGCTCCCGGATATTTTCTTCTAGCATTTTGCAAAAGGTATCGGTAATGCTATGAGGCTCATGGGCATCATAAGGAGGCTTTGCCAAAGGCACAAACTCATAATGATAAAAGCCTCTTTTTACCTTTTTTAGTTTCCCAAAATGCACAAAAAGGTTCATTTTTTTGGAAAGAAACTCGGCCCCTTCAAAAAAGACAGCAGGTCGATTCAAAAAGTCTCTTTGATATCGGTTTTCTGAAGCTGGAGGTCTTTGGTCAGATCCTAAGAGTACGATCCTAGGATCTCTGCCCAAGGTAAGCATGCCTCTGCGGAATTCTCTCTTTTCAGTTACATATCCGCCAAATCGTGTCCGGATTTTTTTCATGAGCTCATTGAAAAACGGATTGTTCACCTTTAAATAAACCGTCTCGACTAAAACCTCTGAATACAAGTTGATTCCGACTACCCCCATTTCCCAATTGAAAATATGTCCACCGACCATTAATGAACTAACCCCTTTTTTTACTGGAGCGTCGAGACCTTCCTGATTCACTATTACAAATCTTCGACGGAATTCTTCTTCCGATATTGTCAGGATTTTGATGGTTTCGGCAAATGTGTCAGTAAAATTACGGTAAAAACGGTTTCGGATCTTTTTTCGCTCTACCTCTGATAGCTCCGGAAAAGCAAAATATAGATTTTCATCAATGACTTTCTTTCTGTACCTGACAATATAGCGTGCTACCAAATAAAGCACATCTGTAAATAAATAAAGGACAGAAAGGGGAAGTCGTGAGAACAGCCTGAAGAAAAACATAGAATGTTTGCTGGGGATTTGGCTATTAATAGCCTATTTCAACGGACAAAATAAAGGAAAAGCAGGGAAAATTTCCCGATTCCTAGTTATAATTTGACTCAATCATTACTTTTGAAACCTATGTCGGAAGTACAGCGAAGGAAATATTCTCAGGAAGAGAAAAACACCATCTTCGATGGAGAGTTTATGCCACACATAGACTCCATGTATAATTTTGCCTATCGACTCACCTTTGATGAGGATGATGCGAAAGATCTTGTACAAGACACCTATCTCAAGGCCTACCGTTTTATCAATTCTTTTGAGCAGGGAACAAATGCCAAAGCATGGTTGTTTCGGATCCTGAAAAACAGTTTTATCAACGAGTACCGTAAAAAAAGTAAGCAGCCTGCAAAAGTCGATTATCAGGAAGTTGAAACTTATTACAACTCAGATGATGTTGACTATCAAAGCACCACTGATTTAAGGGCAGAATCTGTCAAAGGAATGATAGGGGATGAGATCTCAAATGCTTTGAATAGCCTTGCAGTAGACTTCAGAACAGTTATTATCCTATGTGATCTAGAAGGGTTCACTTATGAGGAAATGGCTAAAATTTTGGATATTCCTATTGGAACAGTCCGCTCTAGACTTCATAGAGCTCGAAACTTGTTGAAAGAAAAACTAAGAGGATATGCCCAGCATATGGGCTATAATACAGAGGAAGAGGAGGAAAATTAAAGTAGAATTACTCATGGAAATGAATGAAGAAACATCCGGTGAACGAAAGTTAAAGTGCAGCGACACAAGTAAATGCTTTGAACTTTTGGAAAGTATTCTTGATGGAGAATTGGATAATTCCAAAGAGGTACTTAAAGAGAAGTTGGCCAAATGTCAACCTTGCTTTGAACATTATCACCTAGAGCAAGCAATCCGGGATGTATTGAAAACGAAATGTACTAAGCATCAAGTGCCTGCTGAATTGGCTGATGGTATTCGCCAGAAAATTCAGGATATCAAATAATTTATGACCCAAGGAAAGGCAATCATTTTTTCCGCTCCTTCTGGATCGGGCAAAACTTCACTTGTGAAGCACCTCATCCAAAAAATCCCAAATTTGGGATTTTCTATTTCTGCCTGTACTCGTGATAAGAGAGGTCGTCACGAAGTTCATGGAAAAGATTATTACTTCCTTTCTCAGGAAGAATTCAAGAAAAATATCGATGAAGATGCTTTTATCGAGTGGGAAGAAGTCTATGCAGGAAATTTTTACGGCACGCTTAAGGAAGAAATACAGCGCATTTGGAACTCTGGAAAAGCAGTTATTTTTGATGTGGACGTAAAAGGTGGTTTGGCACTAAAAAAATATTTTGGGGATCAGGCCTTGGCGATTTTTGTTAAAGTCCCATCTCTAGAAGTTCTTGCATCCCGACTGAGTGACCGAGGCACTGAGACTGAGGAATCTCTTTCAAGACGATTATACAAGGCGCAGTTTGAAGCCAAATTTGAGCCTCAGTTTGACGTGACAATTGTCAATGATGATTTTTCGGTTTCTTCCGCAGAGGCAGAAAAATTGGTCGGTGATTTTTTAGCAAGTTAAAAAGTGAAAATCGGACTCTACTTCGGCTCGTTCAATCCCATTCATATTGGGCATCTGATCATCGCAGATACCCTACAGGATCGCACAGATTTAGATCAAGTTTGGTTTATAGTCAGTCCACAAAATCCTCTGAAAAAGCGGCAGTCGCTGATTCATGAATTTGACAGACTGCGAATGGTAGAAATCGCGATCGAAGATAATTTCCATTTCAGGGCTTCAGATGTGGAGTTTTCCATGCCTAAACCGAGTTATACGATAGATACACTAGCCTATCTCAATGACCAATATCCAAAGCACCAGTTTTGCCTGTTTTTGGGTTCGGATAATCTTACCCAGCTTAAGCGGTGGAAGAATTATCAGATGATCTTGGATAACTATGAAATTTTTGTTTATCCACGGCCGGGAGAAATGAAATCTTTTGATCATCCGAATATCAAGCTGATCGATGCGCCATTACTGGATATTTCCGCCACTTTTATCAGGAATTCCATTTTAGAAGAAAAGTCTGTTAAATACCTTCTTCCAGATGGGGTCGCAGATTATATCCGGGATAAGAAGTTGTATCAATAAGAAACATTCGAAAAAGAAAGTCCGAGTATAGGAATTCCAAGAAAGGTACTTTAGGTATAAGATTTATTTTTAAGTTTAATTTTCATAAAAGAGGTTATGAGTAAAATATTAGTGTATTTGCTTGTTAACTATTTAATAAATTAGAGGCATGAAATCCTTATATTTTTTGACGATTTTAACCATTTTTCTTTTTCATGGTTGCAATTCTCCTGTTTTGGAGACTAATGAATTAAAATCCCTGAAAATAGACTTTGATAAGGAATTATCATCGGTTCATTTATTAGAATTGGTGGACCCTGAAATAGAAATAATTCCCTTATCCAACTATGAAAATGATTCGTCAATAGTTTACCTCAAAGAAATCGATAGGATTTATCAGCATCAAGACAAGTTTTACATTTTTGATATGGTATCAGGTGGAAAAGTGATGGTGTTTGATCAGACAGGTAGTTTCATAAGATCAATTGGACATAGGGGAGAAGGTCCGGGAGGATTAATTCAACCAATGGATTTTAGGCTGGAGGGAGATGAGATTTTAGTGCTTGATTTTGGAAAAGTATTGACATTTGATTTAGAAGGAAATTTTATAGAATCCCAAAAACTTAATTCTTTTTCAGGGCATAAATTTGCGAAAACTGATAAAGGTTATGCATTTATTGGGGCTGGAAGAGATACTGACAATTTACTACTTACTGATGATCAATTTCGCTTAGATACCTCCTATTTTCCCTATCATACAAGAGCATTAAATCCAATTTTGCTTAATTCTCTATATGTCAACCCGGAAGGGAAATTGATTTATAGAAGAAACTATCATGATACACTTTATCAAGTTCAAGATCTTTTCAAACCAGTTCCATATTTATACATAGATTTTAGTGAACATAAATCAAATATTCAGTCTCTATTAAGTTCTCCTGATTTAGAGAATTTATTATTGGCTAAAGGGAGTAAATCCTGTAATATTTTATATTTCTATGAGACGGAAAAATACCAATATTTAGCTTTTACTTTAAGAAATGAAAAGTGGATTTATATACACTCAAATAAATCTGACAAATCTGTTCTTCTTAAAAATTCCAACCTTATCGATGAGGTTACTTATAACCCTTCTTCTTATCCAATTGGAGTGGTTGGTGATAGATTTATTTTCAGAGGAAGCCCAGCAAAAATCTTAGAAATTCTGGAAGAGGAAAATGAAGATTTATTCTTTTACCAAAAATTTCTTGCTTTGAAAAACAACTTTGATAGAGAGGGAAATCCAGTACTGTTCTTGATAAAATTTGATTTTTAAGCTGACAATGGCCTATAATCCATTAAAACCTTGGAATAGGTCTTACTTTTTGTTTTCTTGAAGTTAAACCCGGTAGCCAGTAACTTTTTTGATTATTTAAAATTACCTTAATGAAATTGAGCATGACTCATAGCGTCCAACAGAGGGATGATTGTAATTCGAGATTCCATATGACCAAAAAAAATCAAATTATAAACGTATGAAAAAACATACCTATGGAAGTGGGTTGATTGGTAATTGTGCTTATATCGCCCATGTAGAGAAGGACACCAATATCAGCTGGCTTTGTCTTCCTAGATTTGACTCAGATTTTATTTTCGGTGGCATGCTGGATCGCGAAAGAGGAGGTCAGTTTACGATCTTGCCAGAATCCAGCGATTTTGAAACCACTCAAGTCTATAAGGAAAACACCAATATCCTGGAGACAACTGTGACTTATGGAGAGAACAACAGCTATAAGGTGACGGACTTTGCTCCAAGATTTAAGAATTTTGACCGATACTATAAGCCATTGATGCTTATCCGAAAAATAGAAAGCCTAACTGGCTCACCTAGGATAAAGATAAAATGTGAACCAGTTTCTGATAATGGCAAGACCAAATTAATCCCAAGCCTAGGAAGTAATCATATTCGGTATACTGGAATTGATCAGGAATTGAGATTGACAACAAATGCTCCTATGAGCTATATTATGGATGACAAAGCGTTTGCTTTTCACCGCCCTGTTTATTTGATTTTGACTTATGGCAGACCTTTGGAAGCTCCAATTGAGACAACTGCTGAAAAGTTTTTACATGAGACAACCTCTTATTGGCAGCAGTGGGTGAAGTCAACCAGTATTCCAAACTTTCATCAGAAGTTTGTTTTGAGGTCCGCTTTGATTCTTAAAATACATCAATATGAGGATACTGGAGCCATTATCGCCGCATCGACCACCAGTTTGCCCGAGTCTCCAAATTCGACTAGAAATTGGGATTACCGATATTGCTGGATCCGGGATACTTATTATACTTTGACTTGTTTCAATAGTCTTGGACACTTTGAGGAGCTGGAGAAGTACTTTGAGTTTATTCATAATCTAAATACTGGTGAAAATGGACGCTATCAGCCATTGTATTCGATTACAGGAAACTCCCTTTTAACAGAAGAGATTTCTGATCTTGATGGGTATTTGGGAAATAAACCGGTTCGTTTTGGAAATCAAGCCTATACGCATATTCAGAATGACCTTTATGGTCAAGTACTCGTGTCACTTTTGCCTTTGTATTCTGATCAAAGATTTACAAAAGAAGAAAGAAGTCACTCCAGACCGATGATCATGAACTTGCTGAATAAAATCGAGTCAACCATGAACGAAAAAGATGCAGGGTTGTGGGAGTTCAGGAATCTTGCGCAAGAGCATTGCTATACCTTTTTATTTCATTGGGCTGGAGCAAGTGCAGCTGCAAAAATAGGGATCCGTTTAAAAAACGATGACATGTACCAAAAGGCAATCTATCTAAGAGATGAGGCAGTTAAGAAGATAGAATCGTGTTATCTACCGGATAAGAAAGCCTATGGCCAAGCTGTTGGTTCATCGTTTATGGATGCTTCTACTCTTCAACTCATTACGATGGGTTATTTTGGCGATGACATAGAGCGAGCCAATGACCATTTGAAGGCTTTGGAAGATGAGCTTTTGGCAAAAGATTTTCTCTTCTACCGGTATAAGCATATGGATGATTTTGGAATACCGGAAACCACTTTTCTGATTTGTGCATTTTGGTATATTGAGGCTTTAGCTTGTGTAGAAAGGGTAGATGAAGCCATAGAAGGATTTGAAACTTTGATAAAATATTGCAATCATTTGGATCTATTCTCGGAAGATGTTGACCAAAAAACAGGAAGTCAATGGGGGAATTTCCCACAGGCATATTCCCACGTTGGTCTGATGAATGCAGCTTACCGAATCGGAAAGAAACTGGATAGGCCAAATTTCTTATAATAGAAAATCCCGCAAAATGTAAAGTTTTGCGGGATTTTCAGATTACTTAAACTCTATCACGTGAGCCGAAGTAGTGACTTGCTTTTTCCAAACGATCAAGAAGAAAGAAGTTTTGGTTTCGAACGTCTCGTTGATCAAAGCCCTTGATTTTCCATTTAAATCGGCATTCAGGTACATGTCTTGTCGAGCAGCATTGTAAAGTGATTTCTTTCCTGTTCCTCCAATTCCAAAAACATAAATTGCTTCAGCTTTGCCGGTAACCTGATCTTTTACTACATAATTACTTTCCGAAAGGACTACATTGGTTTGATGTGCATTCAGGTTTCCTGTGTAAGAATTATGCAGCGCACAACTAGATAGCAGGAGAGATACAATTGCAAGTAGGAATAGATTTTTCATAATAGTGGATTTAGTTTTATTCTTAAAAATAGATAGTTAGTTTTATTTCTAAAAATGATTTTTCAAAATAGAGGAAAACTTATTCTATGTACCTAAAAGCCAATTCAAAAAAAATTTTGCTTTAGAAGCCTACTTTTAAAATTGATTATTCATTGGTGTAATCTTACTCGTTCATTTATCAATAACTATTGATATTAGCTCGTTGAATTAACAAAAAGTTAAGAGTTGCCTATATAATGAGATCCGTGAAACCAGCTGAACAACGTGTAACTATCTTCTTCATAGGATTGATTTCCTTTTTATTGGTTTCCTGCGCATCTAATCCGTACAAGAAAATCAACAAAGAACACAGGAAAAATGTCAAAGAAATAGCTAAGACTTACAGGGAAATTCCACAAACCAAGGCTGAGTTAAATTATGACACATTAAGTATCACGGATGAATGGGTGGGAACTACTAATTTCAGCATCAGAAGACCAAACTTTGTTATCATCCATCATACAGCGCAGGATTCACTTGCTCAAACTATTTACACGTTTACAAAAAAAAGTACTCAGGTAAGTTCACACTATGTGATCGGGAGAGACGGAAGCATCGTGCAGATGCTAAATGATTACCTTCGTTCTTGGCACGCCGGAAGAGGAAAATGGGGAAATGTGACTGACTTAAATTCCGTTTCCATTGGCATTGAGTTGGATAATAATGGTTTCGAACCATTTCCTGAAGCACAAATAGAAAGCTTGTTGATTTTATGCAAGCGTTTGAAATGGAAATATGGAATTCCCGCAGCTAATTTTATAGGACATTCAGATATTGCTCCATCCAGAAAAGTTGACCCAAGTACTTTTTTCCCATGGAAATACTTGTCAGAAAAAGGGTATGGTTTATGGTATGATGAGGCTGCGGTTTTTCCTGAAATAAATCCTTTGGATGGAAAAAGTAACGTTCCTATTGAAAGCAAGGATGAATTGCCAAAAGACACGTTTGATCCGATAGTTGCTCTTCGAATTATAGGCTATGATGTGAGTATTCCTTCTCAGGCAATCCAATCTTTCAAGCTTCATTTTGTACAAAATGAAATTAATGGCGAACTCACAGATCTCGATATCAAAATTTTGAAAAATTTATATAAGAAATACCTGTAAGTAACCTACAGGTATTTCTTGATTGATCTAGGCCTCTGCCAACTTATGCAAAAGTTGTCTGACTTGTTTTACCGATTTGATGTTATAATTCGCTTGGGTATACGCGTAGCCCACACGGATGGAATAAGCATTTTTTGGCATAGCCTTGAACGTATCTTCGTCAGTCCAGTCATCTCCAATTGCCAAGATAAAATCGAATTCATGTCCCTTCATCAGTGAATTGGAAGCTCTGCCTTTATTGATATCAGGGCGTTTGATTTCCAGAACCATATTGCCTTCTAAAACCTGCAAGTTATGCCCTCTTGCCATGTACTTTAGGTGGCTGAAAAGCTCACGCATTCTGAGGTCTCCCAATCCACTTTCCACTTTTCTATAGTGCCAAACCAGCGAATGATGTTTTTCTTCAATGAATGCTCCTGGAGTTCTTAATACATAATATTCCATGATGGAGCGAATATCATCTTTCCAACTGTCATCCACTTCGGCATAGAGCTCCCAGTCTTCAGATTGATCTTTTCGGTGTACCCAAACTCCATGCTCTGCAATCATATCTATTTTCTGACCTTTAAACCACTTTCCAAGGGTGTCCTTATCTCTGCCAGAAATGATGACAACTTGCGCCTTTCCACTCAGGTCTTTGATCAAATTCTCAAGCTCAGTATCCGGAACAGCGTCCTGTGGATTAGCTTTAAATCCGGTAAGCGTACCATCATAATCCAGAAAGAAGATCGGGTTTTGTGCTTTTTTAAAGCTTGCCTGGATCTCATTCATTACTTTGGCATCGACATCTTTTGAAGTGAGTTCGGCTTGTTTGGCTTTTACATGATCAATCCGATCCATAAATACTTTTACCCATTGGAAGACATCGTATTTTTTCAAGCTTTCCTGCATCGCATTTATTCGCTCTTTTTGCTCTTCCTCATTCATAGATAAAGCTTCATAGATAGCATCCACGACGCCTTGTCTATCATTTGGATTAACCAAAATCGCGTCTTGCAGCTCTTTTGATGCTCCAGCCATTTCAGATAAAATCAAAACTCCGGTTTGATTGGTTTTGCTCGCCACAAATTCCTTACAAACTAAGTTCATCCCGTCTCTTAGCGGAGTTACCAAAGCGATATCCGACATACTGTAAAAGGCACTCAGTTCTTCAAAAGGAAAGCTTCTATAGAAATAATGTACAGGAACCCAGTCCAAAGTGGAGTATTCACTATTGATACGACCTACCAATAAATCTATTTCTTCTTTAAGTTCCTTATAGGACTGAACTTTGTCTCTAGATGGGACCACGACCATAATCATGGATACTTTCCCACGAAGTTCTTTATGCTGCTTCAGTAACTGATCAAAAACTTGGATTCGTTGGGGGATTCCTTTCGAATAATCGAGTCTATCGATCGTCAATAATAATTTTTGAGCCCCGACCTTCGTCCTAAAATCTTTTACAATATTCTGGGTTTTCCTACTTTTTGCCTGCTTCGCAAACTTGTTGTAATCAATCCCCATCGGGAAAGAATCTACATTGATGATTCGGTTTTCGGCTTGAATATATCCGCTTTCACCGGACATTCCAGTGATTCTGCCCACA
Organism: uncultured Algoriphagus sp.; assembly: GCA_965659625.1. Classification (GTDB taxonomy): domain Bacteria; phylum Bacteroidota; class Bacteroidia; order Cytophagales; family Cyclobacteriaceae; genus Algoriphagus. The sequence continues at coordinate 89,505 of CBFHWO010000006.1, forward strand.
GCACTTAAGAAGTGACGCATGTCATCATAGGTATGAAACCCGATAAGATCAGCACCACAAACCCCTTCAAGTATTTGTTTTCTCCATGGAATCATTCGAATAATTTCATAGGAAGGGAATGGAATATGCTGGAAGAAAGCGATTGTTGCATCCGGTAAAATCTCTCGGAGCATTTGGGGGAGAAGCATCAGCTGATAGTCATGTACCCAAATTGTGTCGTCTGGATCTGCTTTTTTGATGATAGCTTCGCAAAATTTTTGATTTACTCTTACATATGCTTCCCAGTGTTCAGGATTGTAGACCATATATTGAGTGAAATAATGGAATGCCGGCCATAGCGTTTCATTACTGAATCCCTCATAAAATTGCTCTACATCCTTCTTTGTAAGAAAAACTGGAGCCATCTTAAGGTCATGAAGTTCTAAAATAATCTCAGCTCTTTGCTCTGCATCATCGACCGTGTTTCCAGGCCATCCTATCCAGATATTTTCTCCGGATTTATAAATAGAGTCGAGTCCTGTAGCAAGACCTCCAGCACTAGGTTTAAATTCGAATTTGCCGTTGCGGTGCCGCAAACTGATTGGCAATCTGTTGGATACTATTATGGTTTTTGCCATAGGTGGTATTAAGTTGAAAAACGAGAATGAAAATAATTTCCCATTCAAAAAGGCTATTCGAGAAGATAGGGATAATACCTGTGATTTAAAACAAAAATAGGGCTAAAAGCCCCATTCTTAACGATTACTTAGAATTGAATTAACTTTTTCTAGGATGTAAAATAAAAAAAAGCAGTCCTTTTTGGACTGCTTTCTGTTAGTTTGACTTTGCTAATCGTTCAGGTTTTGTACTGATATTATCCCATATAAATTCACCGACAGCAAGACCTTGAGTTATCCCATAATCAATTGCTGGCATGTAATGAATTCCTCCATAAAACCTGCTGATGGCAGCTTCTTTATAGGCTTGGCTAAAGGAATTAAACTCTCTAACTGGCAACCCATATGCCACTTCAGAGCTATCAACCAAATGAAATTCATCGCCAAATAATTGACCTAAGGTATAACCCGCCGCAGAAGATGCGACACTATGGCCACTTGTATGTTCTGGAAAAGGAGGAGTTTGCAAAACCGGAACCCATTCTTCATCAATGTATTGATTGATGTAAGTTTCAGGACGAATAAGATTGCTGCGATATTTTTCATCCCAACAAGAAATGAAGGCCTCATTTAGGGCAATTCCTGTCAAAACTAATGTCTCTGCAGATCCTTTCCAGTCTTTACCTGCTGCTTTGTTGGCAATAGCCGCAATACTCATCCAGTGACCTCCAGGAGTAATTTTTTTCTCAGCAAACATGACATGGCCTTTGACATTCATTTTATAAGGATTGCAATCCCAAAACAAGGCAATTTCCTGTTGCTCAACATCTGCTTTTACTGCAGCATCGTACACCTCTTTGGCGGCATTATAAAATTCAGATCCGGGTTCCACAGAAAATGGAGGCGGTGCCAATGGCTTAAATTGAGCAGCTGAGTCCAAAACAAAAGTTCTGATTTTGTTCCAATGTGGTTCAATAGCCTCCATGTAGGCTGGAGGTGTTGGCTCCCAAGTTCCAAAATTACCCGTTACAGTGAATTTCGGGAATGATCTACTTTGGTGGTAATTATCCTTGGAAGCATAAGCTTTGATTGCGTCTCCAACTTCTTTTCCAAAAGCGATAGAAGCCTCGAAAACATCATCAGGAATTCCTTTTTCTTTAAGCTCAGCAAATACCGCATCTCTGTGTACATTCATCATTTCCTCAGAAAAAATCAGCCCCGTACCAACGTAATAATAAGCAGCTAAAGACGCTAGAGGTAAATACACCTCCTCTGAAGGAGTAAATTTGATCTTTTCAGAACCGTTTAACTGGCCTAAAAGAGAAACATAATTTGGGTCTGTGCTAGCACCAACTTCATAGGCAGCTAAACTTGAATAAGAATAAATTCTGGCTGCTACAGGTGGCGAGAAGATATCATGAATGATCACTTCGGTGATTCTATTTTGTGCATTTGCCAAATAAGTGCCGTCAGTGATAGCATTTGAGTAATCAATTTCCTTTTGGCACGAAATCATGCTGAGAAGCAAGCTTACGCCAAGAATGGTTTTAAGTAAACGCATTAGTTTAGTTTCTAGATTGGATCAATTGGATTGTAAATTTAAGGTAATCAGGAGCGAAGCTCAAATTTTTTAACCAATGATTACCTTTGTTGGGTTGACAAAACTATTGGAAATAAAGGACTAAGCAAATGATTTTGCTCAGGTTTTGATCCAATAGACCTGACCGGAATTGACTGGTGCCAACAAATATTTTTTACCGTCAACAAAAATCGGAGTAATTCTCCTAATTTCTTTCTGGCGAGGTACTTCGAAAAACGCATTTCTCTTGATCCAAGTTCCATTCTCGTATTTCCAGGATTGATAGGAGATGGCGCTACTTTTTCCAAGGTCGATTCTAAATCCCGAAAAGTTTCCAGCAAGATGAAGTATTTGCGATGATTCATCCCAATAGCTGTCCATTATTTGAGTCCATTGACCTGAATTTGGGAATGCTTCAAATGCAAAGCCTCCATTTTCTTGTTGAAAATATACGCCAGACCGTAATTCAAAAACCGGTAGCTTCACTGCGGCTTCTAATGCAGGTGAAGGAAATAAGTCTTCCGGTTTTGAAATATTGGCATATTCGACGTAGGAGCTATGAAGTCTTTTAATTCCGGGAATTTGCTTGATCAAATCATCTCTTGTGGCAAATGGCACAAGCTTGTTTCCCATAAAGTGAAAAATGATCGGGTCAGCTTGCCCATTTCCATCAAAATCAGAATGAATAAGCCAAACAGGTTTCTCAGTGCTTGCTTTAAGTTTTGAGTTTTCACCTAAATTCCCAGCAATAATATCCTGAAGTCCGTCTCCATTTATATCAGCAACTTCCAAAGATTGGATCCATCCAGAAGATTTTTCCAGTCCGGGGATTTGAATCTCTTTAAGCCTATTGTCACTGGTCTTTTTAAAAACCCGAATCGCTTGCCAATCTCCTGTAAGAACCAATTCTTCGATGGAATCAGAATCGATATCAGCCCAAATTGCCGAATTTATCATCCCTAACTTTCCTTCTGTTCCCATCCAATCGCTCGTTTCATCTCTGAATTGACCATTTCCTAGATTGATCAGAAGTGTACTTTTTGGAGAGGCTCCATAATCTCCTGCGACTACTGAAGAACCTAAAAAAATGTCCAAATCCCCATCTTGATCTACATCATGAATAGCGATAGTGGAAGTATTTTCTCCAATGGGAGGAAGGGCATTTGGGATAAATTGAAACTCACCGTTTCCTTTTCCAAAATAGACTCTATCAAAAAGGAAGAGATTTCCAGATTCATATTCATTGCCGCCACTGCCAACGTACAGATCTAAGATTCCATCTTGATTTAAGTCTGCAAATTCCGCTACAATGTCTTCAGCTTTTGCCAATTGCTGGAAAATAGGGTTGTTGACTTGCTCAAATTCGTCAGTAGCAGTTTGGAGAAAAATGGCCCCTGATTGGTCTTTGGCACCGCCAAGATAAATGTCTTCCAGTCCATCCGAGTTTACATCTCCCACAGCCAAAGCTGGCCCCATCGCCGCAAAGGACCTTGGAATTAAATATTCCCGCTTCACTTCGTCGATGTCTGTCTTTTCTTGATGATTCCAATCCAAACCAGGGTGCTCTTCAGATGTCATGGAAGTCTCAAATATCTTGTTGAACTCTTTTCCACTGCCTTTTACCAAAGTATTCCTTGTATTTACTTTGACCTCAAAGAATATTTCCCTTTTTCCGTCAGACCAGTCAACTGTTAGCGAATCAATTTTTTCAACTTTCCCTAATCCAAAAACAAGGGTGGGAGAGACACTTGATTGAAATCCTCTGGAATTACTTACAAATTGAGAGAAAAGTAAGTCACCACTGAAAATCGATACTTTGGATCCAACTCCAAAACTGTTTAGTGAATTTTCCCTTAGTTCAATAGACAGAAAATTATTGCCTGTCTGATCCGAGTGATTTTCATAAATAAAAGAAGGCTGGTTTAGATTGTTGATGATCAAATCCAGATCTCCATCATTATCCAAGTCAGCATAGGTAGATCCGTTGGAATAACTTGGCTGATCCAATCCCCAAGTTTTTGCATTATCCTTGAATTTTAGATCCCCAGTATTTTGAAAGGCATAATTCGGAAGTTTTACAGTGGGGAGCATTTCGATCTGCTTTTCCCGAAGTTGCTCAAGTGAATTTGTCGGATCAACTTCCTGACTATATTGAATGAAGTCAAGATCGTTGGGTCTTTTGACAATTCCATTGGTCACATGAATATCAGGAAAGCCATCATTGTCCATGTCAAAAATCAAAGGAGACCAACTCCAATCAGAGGCTGATACACCTGCAAACAATGCCAATTCGCTGAAACTTCCATTTCCCTGGTTTACCTGCAAGTGATTTCTGACATATTGATCATTGTAGCCAAATTGTTTTTTAATCTGATAAACTTCTGATTTGTCCTCTCCGACGGATTTCATCCAGATTTCAGGATTTTCGGGAAGCATGTCTGTGGTAAAAATTTCAGGTTTTCCATCCCCGTTTAGATCCGCTAAGTCATTGCCCATACTGTATCGGCTGGTGTTGGAAATCATGTCTTCCAGAGACTCTTTGAATGTTCCATCTTGCTGGTTGATGTAGAGGTAATCGTTTTCAGTGAAATCATTGGAAATATAGATGTCCAGCCAACCGTCCCCATTGAGATCTTCGACTCCAACTCCAAGGCCAAAACCCAAAATGCTTGAATAGATTCCTGCTTCTTCAGTTACGTCTTCAAAGCCTCGTTCACCTTCAGCAGCTAAATTTTTGAAAAGTTTATCACCTTTTTCATCTGGGTTGAACCGTGTTTTTGATTGGGAAAAAACTTCTGGCGATTTAACTGAATGATTGAGTAAATATATGTCCAAGTCACCGTCTCTATCATAATCGAAAAAAACAGCCTGGGTACTGAAACCAACAAAATCAAGTCCATATTCAGCCGCCAGATCTATGAAAGTTTCATCCCCTTGATTTATATACAAACGATTTTTCCCTACTAGCCCTTTGTAATCTCCCACTTGGGAAACGTAAATATCCAATAGGCCATCTCCGTTGATATCGGCCATGGTTATACCAGTTGACCATGCACCATCCACAGCGAAACCTGCTTTTTCGGTGATGTCTTCAAACTTGAAATCTCCTTTGTTTAAATAGAGTTTATCTGAGACTTGATTTCCGGTGAAATAAAGATCAACTAAGCCGTCATTGTTAATATCCCCTGCAGCGACCCCACCGCCATTGTAAAAATAGAGGTACTCTAGGATATTTAATTCAGCGGTAGATTGTAGGTTATTTTCAAAATCGACTCCAGTTTGGGTAGCAGGAAGTAACTCAAACAAAGTTTCATTTATCTTTTTCTCGCAGGAGAAGAATAAGCTAATGAAAATAATAAATCCAAAAGGTCTAAACTTCATCTCACTTTTTCGAAATCTTCCAAACTTCAGCCGCTGCATTGTTTTTCACTACCAATAATTGATCAGTTCCTAACAGATCGAAGGCACGAATATCTCCTTCCAGCTTTAATCCATGTTGGAAATTTGGCCAGTAAGTAAATGTTCCGTCTCCTTTTCCAAGTAAGATTTCACCATAGCTGGCATCATACTTTCCTACTTCAGGTTTTGCCTGAGACAGATTTCCGCCCAAGATCACATCTAAATGACCGTCCTGATTAAGATCTGAAACACTAATTGCAAAAACCCAGGATTTTTGAGCCATTCGGGGTAATTCATTCCAAGAGAATTTCCCATTTCCTTCATTGATCAAAATTCCAGAAGCAAGTTGGTTGACTTGCTTTCTGATCGACTTTTCAATAATCTCCTGAGGAAAAAGATCTGCCAGCATTTCATTGTTATAATTACTGTACCGCATGTATTTCTTCCGGATACCGGGGATTTGCTTTTCCAGCTCGTGCTTTAGTGTATAAGGAACTTGAGTTTCTCCTACCTGCCTTGTAAAAATGTGTTCTATAGCGCCATTTTGATCAAAATCATTCAGGTACATGGAGATTGGGTGATTTACATCTGTTTTAAATCGGGTATTTAAACCATGGTTTCCTAGAATCAAATCTGGTTTCCCATCTTCATTAAAATCACCAACTTCAATGCTTCTATACCAACCTTTTAAAGCCTGCATTTCTGGCATTTCGATCAACTCAAGTTTTTCTCCCGTATTTCGAAGAAAAGCAGGAGCCATCCATTCTCCAACCAATATCAGATCTTCTTTTCCATCTTGGTCATAATCCAAAACCTGAGCATCGGTCACCATTCCGATTTCCTTAAGTTCTGAGGCAAAAGTTGCAGTTTGGTCAGTGAAATTGCCATTTCCATCGTTGATCCAAAGGGTGCTATTTGCAGGCGCGCCATAGACAAACGGAACAAGTCTTCCTCCAATAAAAAGGTCCAAAGCACCATCAGAATTGAGGTCGATGGTTTTCACAACAGAGCTACTGCCCAAAATATTTTGTAGACCTGAATTAGAATTTTTCTTAAAATTTCCTTTTCCATCATTCAAATAAATTCGGTCTGCAAGATCAGGTGAACCTAAACCTGACTCATTTCCTCCAGATGTTACAACTAAATCTTGGAAACCATCACTGTTTGCATCAAAAAACAAAGCATCTATGTCTTCGGAGAGAGCATCCAGCTCAAAATCTGGCTGAATGGAAAGTTCAAAACTTCCATCCTTTTTTTGAAGGTAAAGTTTACCGGCAAAAGTCTTTGCCCCTCCAAAATAGAAATCCTCTAATCCATCTCCATTCACGTCAGCCTTGGCATAAGCTGGTCCTTCGGTAGAAAACATGTGGTAAGTCAGGCGATCTCTATCAAAGTCTACCATCGGATTTTCTTGATGGGTAAAGTTCAAATCAGAATTTTCTTCTTTTTCAAAGAATTGAGCTTTTTCACTCCCAAAGAAATCATATCCTTCTGGAAGAGCTCCTGCAGAATTCCAATCAAATGAAATCAATTGATCGACGGGCAATCCCTTCTGCTGGGTGAAAGTTCCATCAGGCCAAAGAATAGTTACCTCTTCTATACTCGAAATCTCTCCAAGACCTAGTGTAAGCTTTGGGTCTACGGAAGATTGAAAACCACGATTTGGCATTTGTTCCAAATAAAACTTTTTGCCATCAGCTTTTACAATTATCTGGGCTCCTACGGCTTGAATGTTTTGCCCTTTCCCATTCAGTTGGAATTGAACGAAATGATGGTTTGGCAGAAACTCTCTGCTTTTATTTTTGAAAACCTGTGCTGGATTATTGACATTATTGATGATAAGATCCAAATCTCCATCATTGTCTAAATCTCCGTAGGCAGCTCCGTTAGAGTGAATTGGTTCCCCAAATCCCCACTCTTCCGCCAAATTTTCAAATTTTAAATCACCCAAATTCCGGTAGGCATAATTAGCGACTGGGTTGATCGGAATTGGGTCAATGAGCGCTTTGTAGTCAACCCCTTCTTGGGTGATAATTTTTACTTTGGTTTCATCATCATCTATGAAATTGAGATAATCCAAGTCTGTTATGTCCTGATAGATCCCATTTGCGACAAACAAGTCTTTCATTCCATCTCCATCCATATCAAATATCAATGCGCCCCAGCTCCAATCGGTTGCTTCGACGTTGGCTAGTCTCCCCAATTCACTAAAACTGCCATCACCATTATTGATGTGGAGCATGTTTCTGGAAAACTGATAATGATAGCCATGATTTTTATTGAACTGGAACTTATCCCAATTTTCAAAAGTAGTGACCTGCTTCAGTCGGGTGGGAATTTCCGGAAGCATATCTGTAACAAAAATATCCAAGAGGCCATCGCCATTGATATCGGCAATATCTGCACCCATAGATGCGGCACTGATGGATCTCATACTGGATTCTAAAGATTCTGTAAAAGTCCCATCTTGGTTATTGATATAGAGGTAGTCTTTTTCGAAAAAGTCGTTCGAAATAAAAATGTCCGGCCATGAATCTTGATTCACATCACCAATGGTAATACCTAAACCAAAGCCGATGATCGATCCATAAATTCCTGCTTCTTCACTGACATCTATAAATTTTCCGGAGTCATTTCTGAATAATTTATCTCCGCCAACCGCATCTCTTTTCGGCCGTTCATTTTGCATTTTGTTGAAGCTTCCAATTGCCTCATAGCTGTTATTCAGCAAATAAACATCCAAGTCTCCGTCTTTGTCATAGTCAAAAAATACGGCATGTGTAGAAAACCCTTGATCAGCAAGTCCAAATACCTCCGCTTGCTCGGTAAAGGTTCCGTCGCCGGAATTGATGAATAATTCGTTTTTCTTATTATCTCCGGCAATATCTCCGGAATTACAAACATAGATATCCAAGAATCCATCCCCATTGACATCGGCCATAGCTACACCAGTACTCCATGCGCTTTTTCCACTAACTCCAGCTTTTTCGGTAATATCTTCAAATTGAAAATCTCCCTTATTTAGATAGAGTTTGTTGTCGCTAAGGTTTGCAGAAAAGTAGATGTCCAAAAGTCCATCATTATTGATGTCCCCTAGTGCTACG
>CBFHWO010000006.1:98209-108446 GCA_965659625.1 uncultured Algoriphagus sp.
GTAAAAATGTTGAAATCTTCATCAAATGAAAGATCGTTCCGGAAATCAATTCCAGAGCTTTCAGCATCAACCTTTTGGAAAAGAGTCGGTGCTGTTTCTTTTTCTTCTTTACATCCGAAAAGAATTAAAATCAGGAAAATACCTAAATGAATTTTTTTCATGATGGGTCTACCTCAAGTTCCTCTTGCACTTTCAAATCCAAAATTTCTGCTCGGACGATTGACAAGTGTTTTTTAAATATTCTGATTCTCCTATTTCCATCCACTTTCACGAAGACGATCTGGCTTTTATCCTCATTGCTAACTTCGATAAATCCGGAACCATACCATTTTTCAAAAAGACCAAGAACGTCTTCTCTTAGCTTTTCTACTGATAATTCTTCATTCCAAGGTGCCCAGCTTTCATAAGCAAACTCCACAGGCATCATGTATATCTTATCATCCTCAAATTTTGGATAAAATCTCATTTTCGCAGCTTTTCCTGAAGGCAATGGAGCATTATATTCCACGGATAATTCTGTGGGTCCATTTGTCAAGATACCCTGGGAATTTAGCTTCCAGCAAGTTTCGAAGAAATCTTTCTTTGACATGCCGAGTTCAATTCCAAGAAAGATCTCTTTTTCTACTTTTCCAGATGCCAATTCTCTGTCAACCATCTTTTCATAGGGAGTTTGACAAGAGCCTAGGATCAGGCAAAGTACTATTCCTAAACTAGCGAATCTTGAATGCAATTGTATTTTCATTATTTCTCAAAAAGAGTAAATGATTTTCATTTTTAATTTGAACGGATAATATGTCCCTGATTTCTCCTGAGACGTAAATACCGCTTTCTTCGGGTAGCAAAATCTCCCAATTATTTGTGGAGGATTTCTTGACAACCCAGGAGAAACTTCCCATCTGACTTCCTAACTCCGGTTTGATTTTACTTTGGTTTCCTCCGAAAATCAAGAATTTTTGATCATCTTTTCCTTCATATGCTTGGATTGCATAGACAGGGGCAAGTTGAATTTCTTTTGGAAAACTGACTTTTTCAAAAGACCCACTTCCATTATTTATCCAGACGGAACTAGCTAACAGATCAGCCTTTAAAATTAAAGATTTTGATAAAACATCTTTTGGAAAGAGTTCTTGTAAACTCATGTTTTGATAAGAAGCATACGTTGGCAATTGTTTTTTAAGAGAAGGAATCTGCTTTAACAACGTATTCTTCATAACCAAAGGGATGGCTTTTTCTCCCTCTGAATAGACCATAATATGATCAAGCGAACCATTTTGATCAAAATCATTGATGTAAAGTTGTAGCTGTTTATCAACAGAAGTTCTCAGTTTTGAGTTTAGACCAATGTTTCCCGCTAGAATGTCCGGTTTTCCATCTCCTGAGATATCACCAACATAAATTGTGTTCCATAAACCGCTTGTATTGGAGAAACCAAATTTCTCTGTTGACTCTTTAAATTTCCCCTCAATAAAGCTAAAGATGCGAATCGGCATCCATTCACCCGCTACGATTAGTTCAGGATTATTGTCTGAATCTAAGTCTGTCCATGCTCCGCTTGTGAGCATTCCAATCTTCGTAAAGTCAAAACCCAATAAGTTTGAGATGTCTTTGAAATTTCCACTACCATCATTCTGCCAAAAGGAAATTCCTGTTGGAAGTCCATAGGCAAATGGGATGGATCGATATCCAAGGATTAAATCCACGTCACCATCCTGATCAAAATCCTCAGATAGTATAAATCCGGTTGGCTGAGAGATAAAATTTGTTTCTTTCAATTGGAAATTCCCTTGCCCGTCATTTAGATAAAGCCGGTCTTTATACTGAATCGCTCCATTCGAAAATTCAATTCCCCCAGATCCGATTATCAAATCCGGAAAACTATCTCCATTTGCATCAAAAAAATGAGAGATGACATCTTCAGAAAGGCTATCACTTTCAAACAATTCTGATTGACTGATTGTGAATTTTCCATTTATATCCTGAACCAGCATACTGGAGGCTTGGCCTTTTGCTCCTGGAATAAAGATATCTTCCAGTCCATCTCCATTGATATCGGCTTTAGAAGCATGGGGTCCTTCATTACTGATCATCCAAAATCGAAGTCGGTCAATGTCAAAATCCACAAAGTTGCTTTCCTCATGAGTAAAAGGAATGTCAAGTTCAGAAGGTTCAAAAATGCCGCTTAAAGTAGAGTTTTGAGTTTTAAGGCTTTTGTTTTCCTGTGGTTTGAAAGTGATCAGTTGATTTGCTTCAACGTCTTTAATCAGACTCCTTTCACCCCTAGGCCATCTAATCTGAATAGAATCAATTTTGGAAGCATCTCCTAACCCAAAATGAAGTCTCGGATCCACTGAGGACATATACCCTTTCACTGGCTGAAATTCCAGATACAATTCTTTGCCCTGAACGAAGCAAGTTACTTGAGCACCAAATTCTTGTTCTAGATTTATGAGTAGGAAATTAGAACCAGTAGTCTGGGATGAGGTGTTGTTTTTGTATATAAATACTCGATCGTTCAAATTATTGACTACAAGATCTAAATCACCATCATTATCCAAATCCCCATAAGCAGCACCTGTACTAAACGTCTTTTGATCCAAACCACTATTTGCAGCGAGGTTTTGAAAATCCCAATTCCCCTGATTTTTGAACCAGTAGTTTTGTTGAGGAGTTGATGGGAATTCATCAATCATTTTTGTGAGTAAAATAGAATCATGTCTGTACTCCTCAATATTTTCCTGATTGTTGACATAGAAATCCACAAAATCAAAATCAGTCAGATCTTTGACAATTCCATTTGCTACAAAGACATCTTTTAGCCCGTCATTATCCGCATCAAAAATCAAAGCTCCCCAGCTCCAATCCGTAGCTTCCATTCCAGTTTGACGGGAAACTTCTGAAAAAACCGGCTTGTTTGATTCAGGCTGAAATCCAAGATTTCTTTGCAAGGTATTTCGGGTAAATTGGTGGTGATATCCGGCTTTAATATTCGCCTGATATTTATCCCATTCTTCTAAAGGGGTTTTGGTTTTTACCCGACTCAGCTCTGACGGAAGCATTTCAGTGACGAAAATATCCGGCCTTCCGTCGTTGTCCAAATCAGCAATATCAGCTCCCATGGATCCCATGCTGATCTCAGAAATTAAAGTTGGCAGCTGCTCTGTAAAAGTCCCGTCTTGGTTGTTCAGATAGAGGTAATCTCTTTCAAAAAAATCATTTGAAACATATAGGTCAGGCCACGTGTCAGCATTCAAATCCGCGACGGTTACACCAAGACCATAGCCTATAGCACTTCCATAGATTCCTGCTTCCTCACTGATATCTGTGAAAGTTGATCCGTCATTTCTATAAAGTTTGTTTCCTCCGTTTTCATCTCTTATTTCTCGTTGGCCTACTCTAAGGTCATATATCCCCACTGATCTCAAAGAATTGCTTAAAAGGTATAAGTCGAGATCTCCATCTTTATCAAAATCAAAAAATACCGCATGTTGCGATAACCCTTCATCATTTAAACCATAGGAAGCTGACTTTTCGGTAAAAGTAAGATCCCCATTATTGATGAAAAGTTCATTGTGTCTTTTTGAACCTCCTGGAGGTCCTGATTTGCAAACGAATATGTCTATCAATCCATCTCCATTGATATCAGCCATACTGACCCCAGTCGTCCAGATGTTTTCAGATTCAAGTCCTGCTGAAACGGTAATGTCTTTAAATTTTAAATTTCCTTGATTCAGGTAAAGTTTATTCGAGGTTTGATTTCCTGCTAAAAAAATATCGATTAATCCGTCTTGATTGATATCTCCTAAAGCTACTCCTGCTCCGTTATAAAAATTCCGAAAAGTATAGGGATTGACTTGCTCAGTGTAGGAGAGATTATTTCTAAAACTGATGCCAGTTTCTTCTTCTGAAAGTAATTGAAATAGGCTGATATTTTTCCCGCCTTCTTGGGAGCAAGAAGAGAAAATTATGCTAAGAAATAGGATGTAAGCCCTAATTTTCATGGGGATTTGCAAAAAAAGGAAGTGTACGATCGTACACTTCCTTTAAGGTAATAAATCAAAAACTATTAATAACCTGGATTCTGATTCAAGTTAGGGTTAGCATTGATTTGTTGTAATGGGATAGGGAATAAAGCTCTGAATGGTTCAGAAGCAGTTTTTTCCCACCAAGGCTGATTCCATTTGCCAAATCTGATCAAGTCAGTTCTTCTGGATGCCTCAGCAAATAATTCATATCCTCTTTCATTGAAAATATCGTCCAAGGTCAAAGAAGTATAAGCAGGCATATTAGCTCTAGTTCTTACTTGGTTGATTGCTGTCAAAGCCTCCGAGGTTTCTCCTTGACGGAAGGCAGCCTCAGCTTTGATCAAAATGATATCAGATAATCTGATCAAAGGATAATCATTACTCATGTTTGATGGAGAACCTGAAGCAAATTCAAATTTACCAACTCTTACACCAGCCTGTCTGAAGGCATTTGGAGCAAGCATGTTGATTTCTGGAGTGAAAGTTAATGGTTGTCCGTCTGGATCTCCAGCTTCTGCAGAGATGTCATTTAATCTGGTACCGTCTGCCGCAAACTGAGGTCCTTCCAAAAAGCTTTGCTTTCTTACGTCATTATCATCAAAACCATTGTAAAATTCTTCCAAAGATGCGTAACCGTTCCATGGCTGCTCTTGTAAGTTGAAAGTATTTTGACTTAGGTAATGAAGTGTCATTTGGACTAAGTTGAAGCCACCAGCATTGTTTTCATCATAAGGAAGTGTTAAGATATTCTCTGTAGAACCACCATTTCTTGTAGCAAAATTGCTGAAGAAATTAGAAGACAATGAATATAAACCACTATTGATCACTACGTCTGCAGCAGCTTCAGCATCAGCCCATCTTTGAGTACCGGTATAGATTTCGGCATTTAGATAAAGCTTAGCAAGCATTGCATGAGCAGTGTAATAATTAATCGTAGTCTTGGTATTATTTTTAGTAAGCAGATCCAAATTGTCCAAAATAGAAGACTCGATGAAGTCAAAAACTTCTTGTCTTGAATTATTGGTTGGATTTCCTCCAGTAGATTCCTCTGTCACGATAGGGACATTTCCAAAACTATCGATTAACCAAAGATAACTTAAGGCACGAAGGACTTTTAATTCTGCATTTAAGGCTACAACATCAGGGAATGAAATTATCAAGTTATTGATTTCACCAATTGCAGTAAAGCAATAATTCCAAGAGTTGTTGAAAGCCTCGTCAGATGGACCCCAAGTATGTCGGTGCATTCTTAGCCATAAACCTCCATCTTCCCAGTCAGCACCTTTTTGAGGGATTGCCATTTCATCTGATGCCACTTCATAAATGGACCAGATGCTATTGTGTCCACCCCAGCTACCCACAATTCGTGAGTAAGCAGAAGCCTTCAAAACGTCAATCAATTCTGGATTAGTGCTGTTAGCCACATCCTCAGGAGTAACTCCATCGAGGACCTCCTGATCCAATTCCCAACATGATCCCATTAAGAATACTACAGGAACCATTAGACAAATTTTACTTATATATTTTAACATGTCTCTGATTTTTGATTGATTATTTAAAATTAACAGTTACACCTAAAGTCAGTGATCTTGTCTGGAAGTAGGTATTTCTTCTCTCGATTCCCGGTGACAAAGAAGTAGTAAATCCATCTCCATTTTCAGAATCCGTGATTCTTACTTCAGGATCAACCCCAGTGTAATTTGTAATTGTGAATAAGTTCTGGGCTGCAAAATAAACTCTGAAAGAATTCAAGTTTGGAGAACTTGTCAAGAAGTTATATCCGATCTCCATGTTGTCAAGTCTTACAAAAGAAGCATCTTCAATATAAGAACTATTGAAAGTCGGAGTAGATGTAACCAAAGGAGAAGTAGGGGTATTGTCTGTGATCACAGAGTTCCAAGTATTTGATCCTGCGTCAGCATTTTCATAGAATCCTCTGTATGAGTTATAAAGATCATGACCCCAAGCTCCTCTCAAGAAGAAACTTAAATTCCATTGTCCATAAGTAAAATTGTTAGCGAAACCGAATTCACCTTGTGGAAGCCCATTTCCTAATTTTTCAAATTCATTTGGATCAGTTGTAGAAAGGATATACTCACCACCATCTGTCAATCCTTCTAATCTAGGACCATAGAAATCACCCAAAGTTTGTCCTACTCTGTTGTAGATCATTGGGTTGTTATTCTGACCTGGAGATCCTGGGGTAGCAAATCTCAATTCTTCAAATCCAAGTTCACCAGCTGATAAACTCTCGATGGTAGTTTTATCATAAATAGTGAAGTTGATGTTTGGATTCCATCTGACAGGACCCAAAACAATTTCATTTACTCCTAAAGCAAATTCAAAACCAGCAGCTCTCAAATCTGCAAGGTTTACCCAAGTAGATGAGGCTGTATTAAATCTACCCGGATCAAATGGGTTTGGAGCGCCAGTTGCAACCGGTACGTTAAATAGTAAGTCTGAGATGTTCCTGACATAGTAATCCATGCTACCAGTTACCCTATTATTCCAAATTCCAAAATCAATACCAAAGTTGATCTCATTTTTGGTTTCCCACTTAAGATCTTTATTAGGATTAGAGTTTTGAACTATACCTACATACACATCATTTGTGGTTAGTGGGTCACCGTCCAAATCAATTCTGTTTCCATTTCCAAAAGCACCAAGCGCCAAAGTAGGAGAGGGAGGAAGGTTTCCTGTTATACCATAAGAAACTCTTGGCTTGAATTGGCTAAAGACACCCATGTCAAAAATCTGAGTGAAATCAGCTCCTGCACTAAAAGCAGGGAAAACACCAGTTTGGTTATTTGCACCAAATCCAGAATAAGTTTCGGCTCTTACAGAAGCAGAGAAGAAATAGGTGTTGTTGTAATTGAAGTTGGCTCTACCAAATAATGAGTTTAGCTTGTCTTCATTTGCAAAGGATGAAACATCGGTGTTGTTTCCAAGTCGAATAGAGCCAGCACCTAAGTTATTCCAACCCAGGTCAAATAGGTATTGTCTAACTCTTGCATTGAATCCTTGATTTTTAGTAGTCTGAGTTGCAGCTCCCCCCAATAAGGTCATATTTAGACTTGGAGATAAATCAATTTCATATCTAATGGTAGATTCGAAGATTTTCTGAGATCTGTCAAAAGTATTTCTCTGGGCAGAACCACCCGCACCTAAACCAACTTGGAAGTCATATTGTGACCAGAAGGCACCTGAAAGGGTATTTCTTCTGTCCTGAGAATACTGAGCAGAAACTGTCAAGTTTGGAAGAATGTCATATTCAGCTCTATAAGAAGTCAAAGCTGTTTTAGTCTCACCAATGAATTGTTGCTGATTAGCTAAAGCAACTGGATTGTAGAAGTCAAATAAATCTCTCTGAAAATACCCATCAAAACGGGTCAATGCATCCTCAGAATTTTCAAAAACCGGGGCGGTAGGATTGTATAAAGTAGCATATCTGAAGGCTGCATCATTGATTGATTCAGAATCGACATTTGTAAAAGATAAGTTTACATTGAATCTCAATTTATTGTCAAGTGCACCTTGCTGCAGATTTAGTCTTGTATTCAATCTTTTGTTTGAAACACCATTTACAATACCTTGATTATCTCTGTAGTTTACAGAAGCCATGTAGTTAGTGTTATTAAAACCACCAGATACACTAGCATTTGTTGTGTAAGAAAAAGAGTCATCAATCAATTCATTTCTCCAATCTGTATTGCTTCCGAAATCTGTTCCGCCTCTTTCCACAAATTCCTCTGCAGAAAGGATTGGAATTAAATTGGTTGCCTGATCGACCGTACCAAATGCATTGATAGAAACAGATGTTCTTCCATCTTTGCTAGCTTTTTTAGTAGTAGTAATCAAAATAACACCAGATGAACCTCTAGCTCCATAAATAGCCGCAGCAGAACCATCTTTCAATACATCGATAGATTGAATGTCATTTGGATCCACATTTTCAAGAGAGGCACCAATTACTCCATCTAATACGATCAAAGGAGAAGAGTTGGCTCCGAAAGTGGAAAGACCTCTTAATCTTACATTGAAACCTGAGTTTGGGTTTCCTCCTGGACGTGTAATAGAAAGACCAGCTACTTTACCTTGTAAAAGTTGAGCAGGATTAGAAACGTTTCCTTTGTTAAAATCTTCAGGCTTGACACCAACGACGGCTGAGGTGATTTCTTTTTTATCCTGAGAACCATAACCAATTACTACTGCTTCTTCTAGACTTTGGATATCTTCTTCCAGATTGATTGTAAAAGTGGATTGATTACCGACTTCCACCTCCTGGGTTAAATAACCAACAAATGAAACTACCAAAATCTGATCTCCTGATTGAAGTTCTAAAGAGAACTTACCATCTAAGTCAGTGGCAACACCTCGAGTGGTGCCTTTGACCAAGACTGTAGCACCTGGGACAGGGTCTCCAAAAGTAGCATCTAGGACTGTTCCAGTCACAGATCTAGTCTGGGCGTTTACCGCTATCGAGACCCCAAATAATAGAGTCAAAACAAGCAGTAACGACTTGAATTTTTGTAAATAATTTCTCATAGGGTTTTTTGTTTGTTTAAAGAGCGAAACTGGTATGAGTACTTAATTTCTAGGCTAATGTGAATGATATAGTTCGATTTTGCAATTATTAACAAACAAGTAAACTGTATGTTTAAAAGCCTATATTTAATAGAATATTCCTTCTATTAAGGAATATTCATCTAAAAGTTTTTTTACTAATTAAATAATTAATGGAAATCGATTTCCATTTGTAAATACTTAAAAAATCGCATTTTTATTAATTTTTTCGGAATTCTTGTATTTAATAACTGACCTTTCTAGGCCCTTAAACAACATTCTTAATTTTTTTTATTAAGTCAGGACGAATATTCTATTATTTATTTAACCGATATCCGAGGATACTACGTAGCAATCTTATTAAATAATGGTTATTTAATCCAACATCAAACAAAGATTATCAAATGTTATTTTCGATTGAATTCCTTATTGAAAATTCATCATTTCTTAAATGATATTAATAGGTATTAAAATTGGATTTTTTAAAACATATATTTATTCAATAAAATAAGAACTATGATTGATTGTTTAAAATTTTTGAAGTATTCGATATTGTTGATTTCATTTTTTGCTTCTTCCTTATCTTTTTCTCAAGGTATTAGGGGTACCGTAACTTCCACCGAAGGTGAGCTATTGCCATATGCCTCTGTTTATATCAGGAATCTTGGCGATGGAGTACCAACTAATCAAGATGGGAAGTATGAATATAAACTCCCTCCAGGCGTATATGATGTTTTGATTCAATTTTTAGGATATAAATCCCAACTTAAAACGGTGGAAATAGGAGATGCTTGGGTAGAGATGGATTTTACTTTGGAACCTCAAGTTTATACTCTGAGTGAAGTAGAAGTTAGAGCAGGAGCTGAAGATCCTGCATTAACGATTATGAGAAAGGCGATTTCCAAGGCCAAGTTTCATCGCCTTCAACTTCAGCAATATAGTATGACTGTTTATCTGAAAGGGACAGGCCAATTAACTGATGCTCCTTTTTTTCTAAAGAAGACCTTAGAAAAGGAAGGGTTGAAGCTCAATGAAGCCTATACAAGTGAATCTGTTTCCAGAATCACCTTTACCCAGCCAAACAAAGTGGAGGAAAAAGTCATTTCTATCAGAACCAATGGAGATAATCAGTCGACTTCACCGGCTCCTTACATTCAGACAAGTTTTTACCAGGAAAAAATCAACGAAATCATTTCTCCACTTTCCAGATCGGCTTTTACCTATTATCGATTTACGTATGAAGGAAGCTTTTTTGATCAGGATGTGATGGTCAATAAAATCAAGGTTACACCTAGAGCCCGGGGAGAGCGGGTTTTCGAAGGATACATTTATATCATTGAGGATTTGTGGGCAATTCATTCTCTCAACCTGAAGACTTCACTTTTAGGCTTTGACATTCAGGCTACCCAACAATATGCCCTCGTTGCCGAGAATGTTTGGATGCCTCTCACCCATACATACAGGTTTGGAGGTAAGTTTTTTGGATTTGAAGGAGAGTTTAAATACTTGGCTTCTACAAGGGAGTATGAGGTGACCTTGAATCCTGATTTGGCTTATGTTCCTGAAATTATCGATGAAAAGGTTCAGGAAATTCCTGATGAGGCTGCGGTTTTTGAAAAGTCAGAATCCGCTCTTGAGCAATTGGCCAAAGA
>CBFHWO010000006.1:108455-197108 GCA_965659625.1 uncultured Algoriphagus sp.
TGAAAAGGTTCAGGAAATTCCTGATGAGGCTGCGGTTTTTGAAAAGTCAGAATCCGCTCTTGAGCAATTGGCCAAAGAGCAACCTACCACTAGAAAGGAATATAGGAAGCTCATCAATGAATATGAAAAAGAGGCAATGAAGGAGCGTGATGAGCCAGATGTGATTCGAGAAAGTTATTACAGTGTGGATTCCTTGGCAAAGAAGCGGGCTTTATCTTATTGGGATAGTATTCGGCCAGTTCCACTGACAGAAAAGGAGATAGAAGGATATGAGCGGGACGATAGTTTGGCAGTAATTGAAGCTGCAAAAGTCAGTGAGGTTGATTCAATTGCTAAAAAGGCGAGAAGGAAATATAAGCCATTGGATTTTATGAATGGAGCTTCCTATAGCTTTGGAAAAGGAGTTTCTGTTGGCTTTAAACAAAACTGGACAAAGATCTCCTACAATACTGTCGAAGGGTTTAAAATAGGAATGGGCCTTTTTTATAGGAAATATGAAGAGGAAAAACTGGCGGATTCAGTAAATCGAATAAGGAAGAGTTTTAATATCGAACCTGAGCTTAGATATGGATTTTCAAGTAATCAATTTTATAGTAAAGTTGACGTCAGATGGTCCACGACAAAACCTACTTCAGGAACCACTTTTGGATTGGAAGGAGGGAAATACATTTATCAATTTAATGGAGGAGAACCCATTAATGAACAGGTCAATGCCTTCTATTCCCTATTGTTCAGGCAAAATTACATGAAGTTATATGAGCAAGCTTTCGCTAGGGTTTATTGGGCTCATCGTGTGAATTATGGCTTTACCTATCGGGCTAATCTCATGTATGCGGAAAGGAATCAGCTATTCAATAGCTCCAATTATAGCTGGTACAATAAAGAGGGGAGAGATTATACTCCCAATCAGCCTTCCAATGTAGAAACCAGTGATTTAGCATTTGCAGATCATGAAATTTTGAAATTTAACGCGGGAGTAGAATGGAGACCAGGAGTAAAATATGGAATCAGAAACGGCAGGAAATACCCGATCACAAGTAATTCTCCTTTAATCAAATTTAATTATTCCAAAGCTTTTGGTGGATTAATGGATTCTGGGACAGCTGCAGACTTTGACCATGTTGAATTGGCAATCGAGCATTTCTTTGAATTTGGAGTGAGTGGAAAATTCGATTTCAATGTTTCTGCAGGAACATTCCTTAACAATAATCAGGTGTATTTTCAGGATTATCAGCATTTTGGTGGGAATAGGACCATCTTTTCAAACTTTGGTCCAGCGTCCAATTATCGTTTCATGGATTATTATAAATACAGTACCAATACATCGTATGTATCTGGGATTTTTCATTATCAGTTCAGAAAGTTTCTGTTGACTCAATTGCCTATGCTCCGCTTTTCAGGCGTCCGGGAAAATCTGTTTTTCAATTACCTAAAAACAGAAAATTCCCCAAGTTACTGGGAAGCAGGATATTCTTTGGATAATTTATTCAGGATCTTCAGATTGGAAATGGGGGCAGGATTTGAAAATGGAAACTATCTCAGAGGAGGGGTTCGATTCGGGATTGCCACTTTTATTCAGGTGAATTGATTCAAAATATACAAATGCACTCCTAATTGTTATCAAATACGCCCCAAGAGTACCGTTTTCTGTGGCTAGTTTTGGTTGATGAAAACCCAGACAAACCTTAGATACCTATTTCTTTTTGCCTTCTTCTTTTTGATTTCTTGTGGAAAAAAGGAGGACTCCGAACCAAATTCGCTCTCCATCTCCCTCGAAACAATTACAGTTTCTGAAAATGGGGAAATTATCACGATTTCCGTCATTTCAAATAAAGATTGGCAGGTCAATTCTACTTCTGAATGGATAAGTTTTAGTCCGGCATTTGGGTCGGGAAATGAAGACCTTGAAGTAGAAATTGATCCAAATCCGAAAGCAGAAAGTCGAGAAGGGATAGTCAGGGTTTCTATTTCTGGCGTGGTCAAAAAATTGACTGTTACTCAGCTTGGAGCTGTGATGAGTAGGCCTGAATATTTTATTCCTGCGGATGAAAGAGGAATGGAGCCAATTTCAAGTTTGGAATTAAGTAAGCTGATGGGATCGGGGTGGAACCTAGGCAATTCTTTGGAAGCTATCGGTGGTGAAACAGCTTGGGGAAATCCTCTCGTGACTTTGGAACTGATTCAGAAAGTAAAAAATGCCGGATTTACTTCTATCAGGATTCCAGTGGCCTGGAGCAAATTTGTCGATGAAGAAGATTTTGAAATTGATCCTGTTTGGCTGGATCGTGTAGAAGAAGTTGTGAAGTATGCGATGAATGAGGGATTGTATGTGGTATTAAATAATCATTGGGATGGAGGATGGATGCAACCGACTTTTGCTGCCCAAGACAAAGCGAATGAGAGGCTGAAAAAAATATGGGTTCAAGTGGCTTTGAAATTCAGGGATTATAATGATCATCTGCTTTTTGCCGGGTCAAACGAGGTGATGGTCGAAGGGAATTACAATGCACCTAGCCAAGAGAATATACTTGTTCAAAATGAGTTCAACCAAGTTTTTGTAGATGCGGTTCGATCGACAGGGGGCAAAAATTCATTTCGCCATTTGGTGATCCAGTCGTATAATACAAATCTGGATTATGGGATAAATCATCTGAAAATTCCGCAGGACGAAGTGGAGGATAAGTTATTTGTTGAAGTTCATTATTATGATCCTTGGGAATTCGCTTTAAGGGAAGATGATGTGATTACCCAGTGGGGTTCTGATGCAAAGGATTTAGAGAAAAAAGCAACTTGGGGTAATGAAGAACACGTTTCCAGTCAATTTCGAAGGCTAAAAAGTAAATTTATTGATGAAGGGATTCCTGTTTTGATCGGAGAGTTTGGAGCTATTTCAAAACTTTCAGATTCTGAGAATCAAAATAGCAGGAAATATTATCTGGAATATTTGACTTCCCAAATGAAAGAAAATGGGCTTGTTCCTTTTTATTGGGATAATGGCTTCGATGGAAATTATGGTTTTGCGATTTTTGATAGAGCGAGTGGAGCTATTTTATATCCAGATTTGGTTGAGGTTTTAATCGACTAAAAAAAACGCTCTGGAATTAAATTCCAGAGCGTTTTTTTTTAAAGAATCGATGATCAATCAAACTTTCATGATATCAGTTTCTTTCTTAACCAACAGCTCATCAATTTTTGATGAATATTGGTCTGTCAATTTTTGTACTACATCTTCAGCTCTTTTGATCTCATCTTCTGAAGCACCCTCTTTTTGAAGTTTTTTCAATGAATCATTCGTGTCTTTTCTGATTGTTCGAATAGAAATCTTTCCGTTTTCACATTCATTTTTTGCTTGCTTTACCAAGTTTATTCTTCTCTCTTCAGTAAGTGCAGGAATAGTCAAAATAATAAGTTCACCATTATTTTGTGGAGCAAGTCCCAAGTCAGAATTTATGATTGCTTTTTCAATTTCGCTGATTAAGTTTTTCTCCCAAGGTTTGATTGAAAGGGTTCTTGCGTCTGGTGTATTTACCGAAGCTACTTGAGTCAATGGTGTTGGAGCTCCGTAATATTGGACCATGATGCCATCTAATAAATTAGGCATTGCTTTTCCGGCACGTATTTTTAATAATTCTGAAGCGGTATGATCAACCGCTTTTTGCATCAATTCTTTGGCTTCGTCTAAGAATAAATCGATTTCTTCCATAATCTTAAGGTTATAGTGTTGTAATCAAAGTTCCAACTTCCTCTCCTTCTACAAGTTTACTCAAATTACCTGTTTTGTTCATGTCAAATACAATGATGGGTAGGTTGTTTTCCTGGCAAAGTGTAAATGCTGTCATGTCCATCACATTCAAGTTTTTTTCATATACTTCCTGGAACGATATAGTTTTATATTTAGTAGCGGTAGGGTCTTTTTCAGGATCTGCCGTATATACTCCATCTACTCTTGTCCCTTTCAGTACCACATCTGCTTCCACTTCAATAGCTCTTAAACTTGCAGTAGAATCAGTTGTAAAATAAGGATTGCCAATTCCAGCACCAAAAATAACAATGCGGCCTTTTTCCAAATGCCGTATTGCTCTTCTGCGGATGAAAGGCTCACAAACACTTTCTATTTTGATTCCTGACATTAATCTGGTAAAAAGTCCTGCTTGCTCTAAGGCACTCTGCAAAGCCATGGCATTAATCAATGTGGCGAGCATCCCCATGTAATCTCCTTGAACTCGGTCAATTCCAGATTGCGCTGCCTGAACTCCTCTAAAAATGTTGCCCCCTCCAATTACAATCGCTATCTCAACCCCCATTTCCTTAACCTTCATGATTTCGTTGGTGTATTGCTGAAGTCTAGTTGGGTCTATTCCGTAATTCTTGTCGCCCATTAGTGCCTCTCCGCTAAGTTTGAGGAGTATTCTTTTATATTTCATAGTTGGTTTTATTTGCAAGAGAGATGCTGAAAAGGGTTTTTTTAGATTAAATAATCCGACAAATATAATTCCTTCAACTCATTATGCTAGGGCAAATCTGATTTTTGACTTTTAAGAAACCAATATTTACCTAGAATTGAATTAAGACTTGATTTTTTTCTACGTTCTGCTTAAGATTTACTTTGACAGCTTTGACCAAGCCATCGCCAGGAGCTTTGATGATATTCTCCATTTTCATGGCTTCTAATATCAGGACAACATCACCTTTTTTGACTTCGTCACCGGGTTTTACTTTGAGCTCTAAAATAAGTCCTGGCATAGGGGCTTTTATATCTTTTATGATACCGGTTGTGGTATTATTCATGCCCATTTTTTCCAGAAGAAGATCAAATCGATCTTTTAATTGTAAAGTGGCGGTTTTGTTATTAAGCCTAATCTCAATAGTTTTTGATTCCGTGTCAAATGAAATTAATTCAGCTTCGAAAGATTGGTGATTTCGAATAAGATGAATTTTTCTGTCCGAAATCCATTGCAAATCCCAATCCAAAGATTTACCGTTTATCTCAATCATGTTATCGGCTTTTTCAACCGAATAGGTTTCATTTTGGATAGTTACTGAAAACATTACCGTTAATTTGAAGCTGAAAATATTAAATCCGATCTTTTCGGTCTTTCTCTTCTCAAATATGAAACAAATGCAAGCTAAGGCAAAAAATATTTTGCAAAAGTCTACCAAGTTGGGACTTGGATTTCTGATTATTTTACTGGGTTCTTGCAAATCCACAGAGAATATTCCTATCCAAACCGAGGAGGAGCCAGAGTTAGAAAACGGATTGGAACCTGAAATAGGAGAAGAGATAGATACATTGAAAATCCTTCAATTGATAGAAGAGAAAGAAACAGAAATTTCAAATTATAAAGGATCTGAAATCCGGAATTTTGATTTGATCCATACGGACTTAGAGCTTGATTTTGATTTCCAAAACCAAACGGTTTTGGGAAAAGCGGTGCTTACTATGAAACCCTATTACACTTCCCAAAAGGAAGTTACCCTAGATGCTCAGGATTTTGAAGTAGGAAAAATATATTTTGTAGAAAAGGCAGACAGCTCTAGTCTAGCTTATACTTATGATGGGCAACAATTGAGAATTTTTCTTCCAAGGGAAGTTACAAGAGCAGATACATTCGACATAGCAATGGGATACAAAGCTTTCCCAGAGAGAAATTCAGGAAATGGCAGCCAGGCAATTACTGATACAAAAGGGCTCTATTTTATTGATCCTAATAATACTGATCCTTTGAAGCAAACTATGATTTGGACCCAAGGCGAGACAGACCATAATTCGAAATGGTTTCCAACTTTTGATCATCCAAATGAGAAAATGACTCAGCTTTTTAAGCTAACTGTACCAGATACCATGATTTCCATTGGCAATGGAGAACTGATAAATCAGGAGGACTTAGGAAATGGTTTCCATTTGGATTATTGGGAAATGAAAAAACCACATGCACCTTATTTGGCAGCTTTTGCCATTGGAAACTTTGGAAAAGTAGAAGCTCAATGGGAAGATATTCCTTTAGGGTATTATGTGGAAAAGGGATTTGAGGAAGGGGCCGAAATTGTATTTAAAAATACACCGGAGATGCTCGGGTTTTTCTCGGAAAAGCTCGGTTTAAAATATCCGTGGCCAAAATATGATCAGGTTATTGTAAAAGATTTTGTGTCTGGGGCAATGGAAAATACAACGGTTTCCATTTTCATGGAAGAGCTAAAACTTAATGCAGATGAGGCCTTGGATTCTGAATGGGATTATATCATTGCCCATGAACTTTTTCATCAATGGTTTGGAAATTTTGTAACAACAGAGTCCTGGGCTAATCTTACCTTAAATGAAGGGTTTGCCAATTACAGTGAATATTTATGGAACGAGCATAAATATGGGAAAGATCAGGCAGCGTTAAAGTTGGTCGCTGAAATGGAGACCTATTTTATGGAAGCTTTGAGTAAAAAAGTTGATTTGATTCGCTTTCAATATGAGGATTCAGAAGATATGTTTGATTCTCATAGCTATTCCAAAGGAGGAGTGGTTTTGCATATGTTGAGGAAATATTTGGGGGATGAAGCGTTTTTTGATGGACTTAATTTGTACTTAAAAGAGCACGCCTATTCAAATGTGGAAGTTCATGATCTTAGGCAATCATTTGAAGAAGTGATTGGCGAAGATTTGAATTGGTTTTTTAACCAATGGTTTTTAGACAGTGGTCATCCGGAGCTTTCGATAGAAATCGATTATTCTATTCCCGAGAATGTCTTGATTTCTGTAGCTCAACTTCAGGATTTGGAAAATACACCACTTTACCAATTGCCTTTTGAAGTGAGTTGGTATGAAGATGGGGAAAGGAAAGTGAAGGGTTTTATTCTAAAAGAAGCCTTTCAGCAATTTGCTCTTGAAAATGGAAAAGCAACGGACTTAGTTTTGTTTGATGAAGGAAAAGATCTTTTGATAGTTAGAAATCAGCAAAATTCAAAAGAACAATGGGTAAAGCAATTTGAGATTTCCGAATTAGGAATTGCAAGGTATGAGGCTTTGGATAGTTTAGTTTCCATGGAGGCATTTGAGGAGTTAGAATTATTGATTTCAAAGGCGATCAAGGACGATTTTTGGTCAATAAAAGAATTTGGGTTGGGGATTTTGCAAAGTCATACAGAATGGATGTTGGAAAATCCAGACCTTGAAGAAGAAGTTTATGGAATATTAAAAAGCCAGGCAAGGAATTCAGTAAAGGCCGGAGCTATTGATGTTTTGGCTGCCTTTAATCCTTCAAAATATCAACAAACGTTTCTCGAATTATTGGAGGAGAAATCTGTTTTGGTGGCTAGTTCAGCTTTGATGGGATTGACAAGCATAGATGGGCAAGAAATAGGAGAGGATTTGGTTGAGAAATTTTCAGAAAAAAACAATTTTAGATTTGTTATTCCTATTTCTGAGTATTTCATTACCAGGCCTATTTTAGGCAAAGGAAAATGGTTCAATGATAAAATTAACTTGCTTTCAGGTGAAGGTCTTTACTTCTTCCTAGGTTACTATGGAGAGTATTTTAGTAGGTTTCCGGACGAGGGCAAGTTGACAGCTGTAGAGAATCTGAAAGAAATCATGAAGAATAATTCTCAGAAATTCATCAGATTGGGGGCTTTTCAGGCAATTTTAGCATTTTCGGATGATCCGCAAGTAGTGGAAGATATTTCCATAATTGCGGCAAGCGAAAAGGATCCAGAACTTAAAAGCTATTATGATTATTTTATGGAAGCCTTAAAAGATGAAAATTAATCGATTGATTTTTAGTTGGTTGTACAATAAGTGAATAAATTCTTTTCAATTTTGAAATTCATGCTTTGATACTTTCAGAAAAGGCTATAATTTTGCCATCCGTTACGATAGATAGGTCTTCGAAAAAGACTTAAAATGTAACTTCTAGTTGGGGGAATACCAAAGCGGCCAACTGGGACGGACTGTAAATCCGTTGACTTATGTCTTCACAGGTTCGAATCCTGTTTCCCCCACAATTGTCTAATGCAAAATTTTTTCCTAGTTTTGCATGGCAAAAAAAATTCGGCTTAGCCGGAAAAAAGCGGGAGTAGCTCAGTTGGTAGAGCGGCAGCCTTCCAAGCTGCAGGTCGCGGGTTCGAGCCTCGTCTCCCGCTCTATACTTTTCTCAGGAAAAGTATCGGGCTTAAGCCGACGTAGCTCAGGGGTAGAGTACTTCCTTGGTAAGGAAGGGGTCACGGGTTCAAATCCCGTCGTTGGCTCATAAGGCTTTAATAAATTAATATAAACATATCTTTAAACTTAAACTGAGGATTTTCACGCATGGCAAAAGCACAATTCGACCGTTCCAAGCCGCACGTTAATATCGGTACGATTGGTCACGTAGATCATGGAAAGACCACTTTGACTGCTGCCATCACTACCGTTTTGGCTAGTAAGGGTCTATCTGAATTAAGAGATTTCTCTTCTATCGACAACGCTCCAGAAGAAAAAGAAAGAGGTATTACCATTAACACCTCTCACGTAGAATATCAAACTGCAAAAAGACATTATGCTCACGTAGATTGTCCAGGACACGCTGATTACGTAAAGAACATGGTAACGGGTGCAGCCCAGATGGACGGTGCTATCCTTGTGGTAGCAGCTACTGACGGACCAATGCCACAAACAAGAGAGCATATCCTTTTGGCTCGCCAGGTAGGTGTACCGGCTCTAGTAGTGTTCATGAACAAAGTGGATATGGTAGATGATCCAGAACTTCTTGAACTTGTAGAGATGGAAGTTAGAGAATTACTTTCTTTCTATGAATTCGATGGAGACAATATCCCTGTAATCGCTGGTTCTGCACTTGGTGCATTGAACGGTGAAGAGAAGTGGGTTGATACTGTAATGGAGTTGATGGATGCTGTTGATGAGCATATTCCTCTTCCTGAGCGTGCAATCGACAAAGACTTCTTAATGCCTGTTGAAGACGTATTCTCGATCACTGGTCGTGGTACTGTTGCTACTGGTAGAATTGAAAGAGGTGTAATCAACTCTGGAGAAGCTGTTGACATCATCGGTATGGGTGCTGAAGGCCTTAAGTCTACAGTTACTGGTGTTGAGATGTTCCGTAAAATCCTAGATAGAGGTGAAGCAGGTGATAACGTAGGTCTTTTGTTGAGAGGTATTGAAAAATCTCAAATTAAGAGAGGTATGATTATTTGTAAGCCAGGATCTGTGAAGCCACATTCACATTTCAAGGCAGAAGTTTACGTTCTTTCAAAAGAAGAAGGTGGACGTCACACTCCTTTCTTTAACAGATACAGACCCCAGTTTTACCTGAGAACAACTGACGTTACAGGTGAGATTACTCTTCCAGAGAACGTTGAGATGGTTATGCCAGGTGACAATGTAACAATTGAAGTAAATCTTCTTTCTGCAGTAGCACTAGAGAAAGGACTTCGTTTTGCGATCCGTGAGGGTGGTAGAACTGTAGGTGCCGGTCAGGTTACAGAGATCCTAGACTAATCAAATTTTCAAATATTGAACAATGCGATCCTGAAGTATTTTGGGATCGCATTTGTTTCTTTACTGAACAATACCTAATTTTGCATTCCCATTAGCGGAACGTTCATTCACACGGGCATAGTTCAACGGCAGAATAGCGGTCTCCAAAACCGTTGATGGGAGTTCGAATCTCTCTGCCCGTGCCAGTAAGTATTACAATATGAATCTAAAAAACTTTGTTCTGGAATCTTATGATGAAATGAAAAACAAGGTCACTTGGCCTAAGTTTTCTTTTCTTCAAAATAGTGCAGTGTTGGTGCTGGTAGCTTCTTTAATCTTTGCCTTATTCATTGGGGCTATAGATTTGGGATTTGAAAACATCATGAAGTGGTTTTATGATTTATTTTAATTGAATTGAAATTACAGGATGGCTGAACATAAATGGTACGTACTCAGGGTAGTAGCTGGGCAGGAAAAAAAGACAAAGACCTACTTAGATAATGAAATATCTAGGCAGAAGATTGATGAGTTCATTCCTGAAGTGCTAATACCTTCTGAGAAGGTGTATGAAATGCGAAATGGCAAAAAACGTGTTAGAGAAAGAAATTTCTTTCCTGGTTACGTTTTAGTCAATGCAGATCTTTCCAACGGTGAGGCCAATCACGTAATAACAAGTATCCCAGGTGTTATCGGTTTCTTAGGATCAAACCAGGGGGGAGCTTCCAAAACCCCTGAACCATTACGCCAATCAGAAGTCAATCGTATTTTAGGTAAGGTTGAAGAGATTGATGAGTTTGCTGAGAAATTAGAAACCCCGTTTATAGTAGGAGAAGCCGTAAAAGTGATGGACGGCCCATTCAGTGGATTTACTGGGACAATAGAGGAGATATTTGATGAGAAGAAGAAATTGAATGTTATGGTCAAGATCTTCGGAAGAAATACTCCAGTAGAATTAAACTTTATACAAGTAGAAAAACAAGACTAAGCAATGGCTAAGGAAATCACTGGTTATTTAAAACTACAAGTGAAAGGTGGCCAGGCTAACCCGTCGCCTCCAGTAGGTCCAGCTCTTGGTTCCAAGGGTTTGAACATAATGGAGTTTTGTAAGCAATACAATGCACGTACTCAAGATAAAATGGGTCAAGTGCTACCTGTATTGATTACAATTTTCTCTGACAAGTCTTTTGAGTTCGTTGTTAAAACACCTCCTGCGGCAAATATGTTGCTTGAGGCTGCGAAATTGAAAGGTGGATCTGCAGAACCAAACCGTAAGAAAGTTGGGTCTGTATCCTGGGATCAGGTAAGAGAGATTGCAGCGGTTAAAATGCCTGACCTAAATGCTTTCAAAGTAGAGTCAGCTATGAAAATGATAGCTGGAACAGCTAGAAGCATGGGTATCACAGTATCTGGACAAGCCCCTTGGGAAGTATAAATAAAAAACAATGGCTAAGTTAACAAAAAAGCAAAAAGAAGCTCTTTCTAAGTACGACCCAAGCCAAGAGTACTCCCTTGAGGCAGCTTCTTCTATCGTTAAGGAAATTACCAATACCAAATTTGACGCTTCTGTAGATCTTGATATCCGTTTGGGTGTTGATCCTAGGAAGTCTGATCAAATGGTAAGAGGCGTTGTTGCGCTTCCTCATGGTACTGGAAAAGATATCAAAGTATTGGTACTTTGTACTCCTGATAAAGCGGCAGAAGCAACTGAAGCGGGTGCAGATTATGTGGGCTTGGATGACTACATAGCTAAAATCGAAGGCGGATGGACTGACATAGATGTCATCATCACGATGCCAAACGTAATGGCTAAAGTAGGTAGATTAGGTAGAGTGCTTGGACCTAGAGGTCTGATGCCAAACCCTAAATCAGGTACAGTTACACTAGATGTAGCAAAAGCTGTAAAAGAGGTTAAAGCAGGTAAGATTGATTTCAAAGTTGATAAATTTGGAATTATTCATGCGAGTGTTGGTAAAGTGTCTTTCACTCCTGAGAAAATTCAGGACAACGTAAGAGAACTAATGCTAACTATCTCAAAACTGAAACCTAGCTCTTCAAAAGGTACTTATTTCAAGAGTATTCACTTATCAAGCACAATGTCTCCTGGTATCGCAGTAGACAAGGGTAGTATTCAAGGTATTTAATCATGACTAGAGACGAAAAGAAAGTTATAATCGACGGTCTTACTGAGAAATTTAGAGAAAACCCTTTCTTCTATATCACAGATGCTTCAGGTTTTTCTGTAGCTAAAGTGAATGCATTCAGAAGAACTTGTTTTGAAAAAGGTGTTGAGTATAAAGTTTACAAAAACACTCTTATTCAGAAAGCATTAGAAAATTTAGACGCAGATTATTCGAAACTAAGTTCTGAAGCTTTAAAAGGATTCTCTGGAATTATTTTCTCAAAAGAGACAAGTAATCTTCCAGCAAAAGTTTTGTTGGATTTCAGAAAAAAAATAGGTAAAAAAGAGACTAGACCTGTATTTAAAGGTGCCTCGATTGATTCAGATGTAATCATCGGTGAAGAGAACCTAGAGATGCTGTCTAATCTTAAATCTAAGCAGGAACTATTGGGCGACCTTATTGGATTGCTACAATCTCCAGCTATGAACCTTATTTCTGCTTTGCAGAGTGGTCAAAACAACCTTACAGGGGTTTTGAAAACTCTTGCTGAGAAGGAAGAAAATTGAGTTAAAAAAATTAATAAAACACAAAAATAAATTTCAAATACAATGGCAGATCTTACGCAACTTGCAGATCAGTTGGTGAACTTGACTGTAAAAGAAGTTAAAGAATTGACAGATATCCTTAAAGATCAGTACGGAATCGAGCCTGCTGCTGCTGGAGTAGCAGTAGTAGCTGGTGGAGCCGCTGGTGGAGGAGAAGCTGCTGCAGAAGAAGAGAAAACTTCATTTGACGTTATCTTGAAAGCTGCTGGTGCATCTAAATTGGCAGTAGTTAAATTGGTAAAAGAATTGACAGGACTTGGCTTGAAAGAAGCAAAAGATCTAGTTGATTCTGCTCCTAAGGCCTTGAAAGAAGGCGTAGCTAAGGACGAAGCTGAAGGCTTGAAGAAGTCTTTGGAAGAGGCTGGTGCAGAAGTAGAGATCAAGTAATTTGCTAAGCCAGAGCCTCTAGGTTATGGTTTAGCCCATAAGACCTGACTAAACTAGTCAGGTCTTTTCCTGTTTATGCACAGGTATAAAATTGCATTATTTCAAGCGAAAATTGTCGCATTTCGTTAATTAATTTCACTATAAACATATACTACCTTGGCTATCAAGAATCAAACCGAAAGGAAAAGTTTCTCCTCCATTAAGGTGGTCAAAGACTATCCGGATTTTCTAGATATTCAACTCCAGTCTTTCAAAGACTTTTTTCAGTTGGATACGCCTGCAGAAAAACGCCGGGCAGACGGGTTATTTAAAGTATTTGCCGAAAACTTCCCAATCAGTGATTCACGTGAAAATTTCACGTTGGAATTTATTGATTATGCAGTAGATCCTCCTAAATATAGTGTAGGAGAATGTATTGATAGAGGTTTGACATATTCTGTCCCTCTAAAGGCAAAACTTAGACTTCTTTGTCACGATGAGGATAATGAGGATTTCGAAACCATTGAGCAAGAGGTTTTCTTGGGAAACCTTCCCTACATGACTGAGAAGGGTTCCTTCGTAATCAATGGTGCAGAGCGAGTTATCGTTTCCCAGCTTCATAGATCTCCAGGTGTGTTTTTTGCTCAAAGCAAGCATACCAATGGTACAAAACTCTATTCAGCTAGAATTATTCCCTTCAAAGGTTCCTGGATTGAATTTGCAACTGATATAAACAATGTCATGTATGCCTATATCGATCGTAAAAAGAAGTTCCCGGTTACTACTTTGCTCAGAGCAATTGGTTATGGTTCTGATAAGGATATCTTGGATTTATTCGGACTTTCAGAAGAAGTTGCCGCCACTAAGAATGCTTTAAAAAAAGCAGCTGGTAGAAAACTAGCAGCAAGAGTTCTTAGAACATGGGTAGAAGATTTCGTTGATGAAGATACAGGCGAAGTAGTATCTATCGACAGAAATGAGGTATTGCTTGAGCGTGATACCGTACTTACAGATGAAGATATTGCAATGATTTTGGAATCTGGCTCTAAAAGCATCATCCTTCACAGGGAAGATGTGAATATTGCTGATTTCTCTATCGTATATAATACATTACAAAAAGATAACTCAAACTCTGAAAAAGAGGCAGTAGAAGTTATCTATCGCCAGTTAAGAAATACAGAGGCACCAGACGAAGCTACTGCTAGAGAAGTAATTCATAGCTTATTCTTCTCTGATAAGCGTTATGATCTTGGTGAAGTTGGTCGTTATAGAATCAACAAAAAATTAGGTCTTGATATCGAGTCTGAAAAAATTGTTTTGACAAAAGAAGATATCATTTCAATCGTGAAGTATCTGATTGGATTGATCAACTCTAAAGCAGTTGTCGATGATATTGACCACTTAAGTAATAGAAGAGTAAGAACTGTAGGTGAACAATTATATAGCCAGTTCGGTGTAGGTCTTGCTAGAATGGCTAGAACAATCCGTGAGAGAATGAACGTTCGTGACAATGAAGACTTTAAACCAGTCGATTTGATTAACGCTCGTACGCTTTCTTCAGTGATCAATTCCTTCTTTGGAACAAACCAGCTTTCTCAGTTTATGGATCAAACCAATCCATTGGCGGAGTTGACTCACAAGAGAAGACTTTCAGCTTTGGGTCCAGGAGGTCTTTCAAGAGAAAGAGCAGGTTTTGAAGTTCGAGATGTTCACTATACTCATTACGGTCGTCTTTGTACAATCGAAACTCCTGAAGGTCCAAACATTGGTTTGATTTCTTCACTTTGTGTTCATGCTAAAGTGAACTCAATGGGCTTCCTAGAAACACCTTATAGAAAGGTGAAGGATGGGAAAGTCAACATGGATAGAGGTGAAATTGTATTCCTTACTGCAGAAGAGGAAGATGATAATAACATCGCTCAGGCTAATGCACCTTTGGATGACAAAGGTAATTTCCTTAACGAAAAAGTTAAGGCGAGATTTGAGGGTGATTTCCCTGTACTTGAGCCAAGTGAGATTAGCTACATGGATGTTGCTCCAAATCAAATTGTTTCTGTTGCAGCTTCTTTGATTCCTTTCTTGGAGCATGATGATGCAAACAGAGCACTGATGGGATCTAACATGCAGCGTCAGGCAGTTCCACTATTGAAAGCAGAAGCTCCAATTGTGGGTACTGGACTTGAGGCAAAAGCCGCAGTTGATTCAAGATCATTGATTATTGCTGAAGCTGATGGAGTTGTTGATTATGTTGATGCTAGAAAAATTACGATCAAGTATGATCTTACAGATGATGAATTGTTAGTCAATTTTACTGACGAATATAAATCATACGATCTAATTAAGTTCAGAAGAACAAACCAGGATACTACGATTAACCTTACTCCTTTAGTATTGAAAGGTCAGAAAGTAGTAAAGGGTCAAGTTCTAGTGGAAGGATATTCTACAAACGAAGGTGAATTAGCCCTAGGTAAGAACTTGAAAGTGGCATACATGCCATGGCAAGGATATAACTTTGAGGATGCGATTGTAATTTCTGAGCGAGTTGTTCGTGAAGATGTATTTACATCCATACACGTGGAGGAATTCCAACTTGAAGTAAGAGATACCAAGCGTGGAGAAGAAGAACTAACTTCTGAAATTCCTAACGTTTCTGAAGAGGCGGTTAAGCATTTAGATGAAAATGGTGTAATCAGAATTGGTGCTGAAGTAAAAGAAGGTGATATTATCATTGGTAAAATTACTCCAAAAGGCGAAACTGATCCTACTCCGGAAGAGAAATTGCTTAGAGCGATCTTTGGTGACAAAGCAGGAGATGTAAAAGATGCATCCTTGAAAGCATCCCCTTCATTAAATGGTGTTGTTATCGAGACGAAACTATTCGCCCGTCCTAAAAAGGACAAGGATGTAAGAGTGAAGGCAAAAGCTGAAGTTGAAAAGCTTAAAGGGAAATACTCAAAAGATCTTTTGGGTATCAGAGCTCGAATGATCAATAAATTGGTAACTCTTCTAGATGGTAAAACATCATTAGGAGTGAGACACAAATTTGGAGACGAGATCATAAGCAAGGGTGTAAAATTCAATTTGAAGAATATTGAAAACAACTTATTCCCTGCTAAAAACCCTTATAGAGACGAGAGTAATTATAACGTTCCTGAAGAGGCGAATTTGATTTCTGATATCATTTTGGACGATTGGACAGCTGATGAACACATCAATGATTTGATTGTCAAATTAGTGAAGAATTATACTAATTCTAGAAATGAAATTTCAGGTCTATTCAAAAGAGATCGATTTACTTTAGAAGTTGGGGATGAACTTCCTGCCGGAATTGTAAAGCTTGCAAAAGTTTATGTTGCTAAAAAGCGTAAACTTAAAGTAGGTGATAAGATGGCGGGTCGTCACGGAAACAAAGGTATTGTTGCTCGTATCGTGAGAGACGAAGATATGCCTTTCCTTGAAGATGGAACCCCAATGGATATTGTATTGAATCCTCTTGGCGTACCTTCCCGAATGAATATTGGACAGATTTTCGAAACTGTTCTTGCTTGGGCAGGTCAGGTTTTAGGTAAGAAATATGCTACACCAATTTTTGATGGAGCTTCTATGGAGGAAGTTTCACATGAATTGGAACTAGCAGGTGTTCCAGCTTATGGACGTACTTATCTATATGATGGTCTTTCAGGTGTGAAATTCGATCAGCCAGTAACTGTAGGAGTTTCTTACATGCTGAAACTTGGTCACTTGGTTGATGACAAAATGCACGCTCGTTCAATTGGTCCATATTCCTTGATTACGCAACAACCTTTAGGTGGTAAAGCTCAATTTGGTGGTCAGCGTTTCGGAGAAATGGAAGTTTGGGCACTGGAAGCATTCGGTGCATCACATGTACTTCAAGAAATCCTTACTGTTAAATCAGATGACGTAATCGGTAGAGCAAAAGCTTATGAAGCGATTGTGAAGGGTGAAAACCTTCCTAAACCAAATATTCCAGAATCATTCAATGTATTGGTTCATGAATTAAGAGGTTTGGCTCTTGAAATTACACTGGATTAATTTAGCTCATTAGGGCTCGCAAGAGCCCTTTACATATCTTTCAAAAAACTATGGCGTTCAGAAAAAATAAAAAACTTAACATCGATTTTTCCAGAGTCACCGTTAGTTTGGCTTCTCCAGAATCTATTCTGGATAGCTCAAACGGTGAAGTGACCCAGCCAGAGACTATCAACTATAGAACTTACAAGCCAGAAATGGGTGGTTTGTTCTGTGAGAGAATCTTTGGTCCGGTTAAAGACTGGGAATGTCATTGTGGCAAGTACAAGCGCATCAGGTATAAAGGTATTATCTGTGATCGCTGCGGTGTAGAGGTTACAGAAAAGAAAGTAAGAAGAGAGAGAATGGGGCACATCGAACTGGTTGTACCAGTTGCTCACATTTGGTATTTCAAATCTCTTCCAAATAAAATCGGTTACCTTCTTGGTCTTCCAACTAAGAAGCTTGACCAGATTGTGTATTATGAGCGTTACGCCGTAGTACAGCCAGGTATCAAAGCTGAAGATGGAATCCAGTATTTGGACTTCCTTACTGAAGATGAATACCTGGATATCATGGATAAACTCCCGAAGGAGAATCACATGCTAGACGATGACGATCCAAACAAATTCATCGCCAAAATGGGTGCTGAAGCTTTGGAAATGCTATTGGCTAGAATTGAATTAGATGAACTTTCTTATGCACTTCGTCACCAGGCTGCAACTGATACTTCTCAGCAGAGAAAAGCTGAAGCTCTGAAAAGACTGAAAGTAGTAGAAGCATTCCGTGATGCGAGAACTAGAATCGAAAACCGTCCTGAGTGGATGGTAGTAAGAATGGTTCCTGTTATACCACCGGAATTGCGTCCATTGGTTCCTTTGGACGGTGGTCGTTTCGCTACTTCCGATTTGAATGACCTTTATAGAAGAGTGATCATCAGAAACAACCGTTTGAAGCGTTTGATCGATATCAAAGCTCCTGAGGTGATTTTGAGAAACGAAAAGAGAATGCTTCAGGAAGCTGTTGATTCTTTGTTTGATAACTCTAGAAAAGTAAATGCGGTAAGATCTGATGGTAACCGTGCCTTGAAATCTCTTTCTGACATGTTGAAAGGAAAGCAAGGTCGATTCCGTCAAAACTTGCTCGGTAAGCGTGTGGATTACTCCGGTCGATCTGTCATCGTCGTAGGTCCAGAATTGAAGCTTCACGAGTGTGGTCTTCCTAAAAATATGGCAGCGGAACTTTTCAAACCTTTTATCATCAGAAAACTGATCGAAAGAGGAATTGTAAAGACTGTAAAGTCTGCTAAGAAAATTGTGGATCGCAAAGACCCAGTGGTTTGGGATATTTTGGAAAACGTATTGAAAGGACATCCAGTTCTTTTAAACCGTGCTCCTACTCTTCACAGATTAGGTATCCAAGCTTTCCAACCAAAATTGATTGAAGGAAAAGCTATCCAGCTGCATCCATTGGTATGTACTGCATTCAACGCCGATTTTGATGGTGACCAGATGGCGGTTCACGTACCACTTGGACATGAGGCGATTTTGGAAGCTTCTACCTTGATGCTTTCTGCACATAATATCCTTAACCCTGCCAATGGTGCTCCTATTACGGTACCATCTCAGGATATGGTTTTGGGTCTTTACTATGTGACCAAAGGCAAAAAATCTACTCCAGAAGAGCCAGTTCCAGGTGAAGGAATGACTTTCTACAGTTTTGAGGAAGTTGTGATCGCATTGAACGAGGGTGTTATCTCTAAGCACGCAAACATCAAATGTAAGGTGAATGTACGTGAGGCTGATGGACAGATGGTTGATAAAATCATTGATACTGTGGCCGGTAGATTGATCTTCAATCAGTTTGTTCCGGAGGAAGTAGGATATGTAAATGAACTATTGACCAAGAAAAAGCTTCAGCAGATTATCGCTCAAGTTGTTAAAGTATGTGGTATTGCACGTACAGCTAGATTCTTGGATGATATTAAGCACTTAGGTTTCCAAAGTGCATACCAAGGTGGTTTGTCAATGGGACTTAATGACGTTATTATTCCTGAAGAAAAAGAACCAATGATCGCCAAGGCGAAAGAGGAGGTTGATCAAGTTTGGAATAACTACTTAATGGGTCTGATTACCGACAACGAAAGATATAACCAAGTAATTGATATCTGGACTCGAACCAATTCTCATTTGACTAATAATCTAATGAAGCAAATGGAAGAGGATAAGCAAGGATTCAATGCGATCTATATGATGATGCACTCTGGAGCTCGTGGTTCTAGAGAACAAATTCGTCAGTTGGGTGGTATGAGAGGTCTGATGGCCAAGCCACAGAAAAACCTTCAAGGTTCGGTTGGTGAAATCATTGAAAACCCAATTCTTTCTAACTTCAAAGAAGGTCTTGATGTATTGGAGTACTTTATCTCTACCCACGGTGCACGTAAAGGTCTTGCCGATACTGCATTGAAAACTGCTGATGCGGGTTACTTGACTCGACGTTTGGTGGATGTGGCGCAAGATATGATTGTGACCGAAGAGGATTGTGGAACTTTGAGAGGATTGAATGTTCTTCCATTGAAAGACAATGACGAAATAGTAGAGCCACTTTCTGAAAGAATCCTAGGTCGAGTATCTGTTCACGATGTGTATGATCCTTTGACTGATGAGTTGATAATAACAGCTGGAATCGAAATCTCTGATGAAATTGCAGCAAGAGTAGATGAATCTGCAATTGAAGAAGTTGAGATCAGATCTGTATTGACTTGTGAAACCAGAAGAGGCGTTTGCTCTAAGTGTTACGGTAGAAACCTAGCTACTGGATACATGGTACAAAATGGTGAATCTGTTGGTGTAATTGCTGCACAATCCATCGGTGAACCAGGTACTCAGTTGACTTTAAGAACGTTCCACGTAGGTGGTACCGCGTCAAACATGGCCGTAGAGGCGAGCATTACAGCGAAGTTTGAAGGGGTTGTTGAGTTTGACGATGAATTGAGAATGTTGGAAACTACCAACAAGGATGGAGAGCCAGTAACCGTAGTAATGGGTAGATCTGGTGAGATCAAAATCAATGATCCAAAAACGGGAAAGACCTTAGTGTCCAATCACGTTCCTTATGGTGCACTGTTAGCAGTGAAAGATGGTCAGAAAATAAGTAAGAATGGAGCTTTATGTAAGTGGGATCCATACAATGCTGTCATCCTTTCAGAATTTGACGGTAAAATCGACTTTGAAGCTATCGTAGAAGGTGTTACTTATAAGGAAGTAGCTGATGATCAGACTGGTTTCCGTGAGAAAGTAATCATTGACACGAAAGATAGAACTAAGAATCCTGCAATAATTGTAAACTATGGCGATGAGTCAAAGTCTTATAATATTCCAGTTGGAGCTCACCTGGCTGTTGAAGTAGGTGAAAAAGTGAAAGCTGGTCAGGTTTTGGTAAAAATCCCTAGATCTGTTGGTAAGACAAGAGATATTACTGGTGGTCTTCCTAGAGTAACTGAATTGTTCGAAGCTCGTAACCCTTCCAACCCGGCTGTGGTTTCTGAAATCGACGGTGTAGTAACTTACGGTGGTATCAAGCGAGGTAACAGAGAGATCATCATCGAATCTAAAGATGGTGTGATCAAGAAATACATGGTATCTCTTTCTAAGCATATCTTGGTTCAGGAAAATGACTTTATCCGTGCGGGTGAGCCATTGTCTGATGGAGCAATTACTCCAAATGACATCCTTGCAATCAAAGGTCCAACAGCTGTTCAGGAGTATTTGGTAAATGAAATCCAGGAAGTTTACAGGCTTCAGGGTGTGAAAATCAACGATAAGCACATTGAGGTGATTGTATCTCAGATGATGCAGAAAGTTGAGATTCTGGATGCTGGTGACACTGGCTTCCTTCAAAACCAAGTAGTGGACAAGTGGGCATTCAGAGAAGAAAACGATAATATTCTTGATAAGAAAGTGATAATGGAGCCAGGAGATTCTTCTACTTTGAAGCCAGGTATGATCATTTCTGCAAGAAGATTAAGAGACGAAAACTCAAGCTTGAAGCGTAAAGATCTTAAACTGGTTCAGGTAAGAGATGCTGAAACTGCTGTTTCTAAACCAACACTTCAAGGTATTACTGCCGCTTCATTGGGTACAGAAAGCTTCCTTTCTGCAGCATCGTTCCAGGAGACTACTAAAGTTCTTTCTGAAGCAGCTATCAGAGGTAAGCGAGATGAGTTATTAGGATTGAAAGAAAACGTATTGGTTGGACATTTGATCCCAGCTGGTACAGGACAAAGAAGAATCCAAAATATGATCATCGGATCTCAAGAGGAGTATGATAAACTTTCCGATAACATGGATCGAGTTTCTAGAAAATCAAGTGAGGCCATTTTATAATGGTTTGAATTAACAAATAGTAAAGGGCCTGTATTCGTACAGGCCTTTTTTAATCCAAAGAAAATGCAAGACGAAAAAGGAAAAAGACCTGATCAACAGATCAATGTGGAATTATCTGAAGAAGTAGCTGAAGGAGTTTATTCAAATTTGGCAATGATTGCACATTCCAACTCTGAATTTGTAATTGATTTTATCAGATTGATGCCAGGAGTACCAAAAGCAAAAGTAAAATCCAGGATCATTGTGACCCCAGAGCACGCCAAGCGTCTTTTGGCAGCATTGAAAGATAATATTGAGAAATACGAGGATGCGTTTGGAAAAATAAATCAAAGTGGGGGAGCACCACAATTCCCAATTAGCTTCGGTACACCAGGTGAAGCGTAACAAAAATATAACTACTTAATTTTGTTCATCTTATTACTTTGTTTACCTTTGCAGTCCAAAATTTAACAGTTTACAGGAAAACTAAATTTTATCAGTTAATGCCTACTATTCAACAGTTAGTAAGAA
Source organism: uncultured Algoriphagus sp. (assembly GCA_965659625.1). Taxonomy (GTDB): domain Bacteria; phylum Bacteroidota; class Bacteroidia; order Cytophagales; family Cyclobacteriaceae; genus Algoriphagus. The sequence goes on from CBFHWO010000006.1 coordinate 129,931, forward strand.
AAGGTAGAACTACACTGGAGACCAAATCGAAATCTAGAGCTTTGGATGCATGTCCTCAGCGAAGAGGAGTTTGTACCAGAGTATACACTACAACCCCTAAGAAGCCTAACTCAGCAATGAGAAAAGTGGCGAGGGTTAGATTGACAAATGGAAAAGAAGTGAACGCTTACATTCCAGGTGAAGGTCATAATTTACAGGAGCACTCGATCGTATTGATCAGAGGTGGTCGTGTGAAAGATCTTCCAGGTGTAAGATATCACATCATCCGTGGTGCACTAGATACTGCAGGAGTAAAAGACCGTAAGCAAGGTCGCTCTAAGTATGGTGCTAAAAGACCGAAAGCTGGCAAAGGTGCTCCAGTTGCGGCAAAGAAAAAATAATAAAAACATTTAGAAAAAATGAGAAAAGCGAAACCAAAGAAGAGATATATTCTTCCTGATCCAAAGTTCAATGACACCTTGGTTACCAAGTTTGTTAACTGTCTTATGGTAGATGGGAAGAAGAGTATTGCTTACAGAATTTTCTACGATGCGGTAGAAAAAGTTGAATCAAAAGTAGGTGAGAATGGTCTTGAAGTTTGGAAAAAAGCGCTTAACAATATTGCTCCAGCCGTTGAGGTGAAGAGTCGTAGAGTTGGTGGTGCTACGTTCCAGGTTCCAATGGAAGTTCGTCCAGAAAGAAAATTATCTCTAGGTATTAAGTGGATGATCACTTATGCAAGAAGAAGAGGTGAGAAAACTATGATGGATAGACTTGCAGGTGAGATCATTGCTGCTTCCAAAGGCGAAGGTGCCGGTGTGAAGAAAAAAGATGATACGCACAGAATGGCCGAGGCTAACAAAGCATTCTCCCACTTTAGATTTTAATTAGAATGGCAAGAGACTTAAAATATACCAGAAACATCGGTATTGCCGCTCATATCGATGCTGGTAAGACAACTACTACTGAGCGAATTCTTTTTTATTCTGGAGTTTCCCACAAAATCGGTGAAGTGCACGATGGTGCTGCAACGATGGATTGGATGGCACAGGAGCAGGAAAGAGGTATTACAATTACTTCTGCTGCAACTACCGTTTTCTGGGACTACAGAGATCAGAAATATCAAATTAATATCATAGATACTCCTGGACACGTTGACTTCACCGTAGAAGTGAACCGTTCTTTAAGAGTATTGGATGGTTTAGTTTTCCTTTTCAGTGCTGTGGATGGTGTTGAACCACAGTCTGAAACTAACTGGCGTTTAGCAGATAATTATAAAGTTGCTCGTATAGGTTTCGTAAATAAAATGGACCGTGCAGGAGCAAATTTCCTTGAAGTTTGTAAGCAAGTAAAAGAAATGCTAGGTAGCTATGCAGTTCCTTTACAGCTTCCAATTGGAGCGGAAGACAAATTCAGAGGCGTAGTTGATTTGATCAACAACAGAGCTATTGTTTGGAATGAGGATGATATGGGGATGACTTTTGAAGAAGTCCCAATTCCTGATGACATGGCTGAGGATGTTGAACAATGGAGAGAGCATTTGCTTGAAGCTGTTGCTGACTACGACGAATCTTTGATGGAGAAATTTTTTGATGATCCAAACTCAATTACTGAAGAAGAGATTCTTTCAGCTTTGAGACAAGCAACCATTGACATGAAAATTGTTCCTATGGTATGTGGATCTTCATTTAAAAACAAAGGGGTTCAAACAATGCTTGATTTGGTAATGGAATTACTTCCATCTCCACTTGACAAGGATGATATAATTGCGCACTCTTTGGATAATGAAGAAGAAGAAGTTGCAATTAGACCAAATGAAGACGAACCATTTGCAGGTTTGGCTTTCAAAATCGCAACAGATCCATTCGTAGGTAGACTTTGTTTTGTTAGAGCATATTCCGGTATTTTGGAATCAGGTTCTTATGTATACAATAGTAGATCTGGAAATAAGGAGCGTATTTCTCGTGTTTTCCAAATGCACGCAAATAAGCAAAACCAAATCCCAAGATTACTTGCCGGTGATATTGGTGCAGTTGTTGGATTTAAGGATATTAAAACTGGAGATACTCTTTGCGCTGAAAATCGTAAAGTTGTTCTTGAGTCAATGGTCTTCCCTGAGCCAGTTATCGGTTATGCAATTGAGCCTAAAACTCAGGCAGACGTTGATAAATTAGGTATGGCGATAGCCAAACTTGTTGAAGAGGATCCTACACTTCAAGTAAACACTGATCATGAAACTGGTCAGACGATCTTGAGAGGTATGGGAGAACTTCACTTAGATATCATCATCGACCGTCTGAAGAGAGAATTCAAGGTTGAAATCAACCAGGGAGCTCCTCAGGTTGCTTACAAAGAAGCTTTATTTGGTTCTGTTGAACACAAAGAAGTTTATAAGAAGCAAACTGGTGGTAAAGGTAAATTTGCGGATATCGTATTCGAACTTGGACCTAAAGATGCTGATCCTGAAACTGGAGAGATCAAGCCAGGACTTGACTTTGTGAACGGTATCGTTGGTGGAGTAATTCCAAAAGAATTCATTCCTTCTATTCAAAAAGGATTTGCTGAGGCTATGAAAAATGGTCCTTTGGCAGGTTATCCAATTGAGTCAATGAAGGTAAGACTATTCCACGGATCATTTCACGATGTCGATTCCGATGCCCTTTCTTTTGAATTGGCTGCAAGAATTGGTTTCAAAGATGCTGCTAAGAAATGTAAGCCTACATTGCTAGAGCCGATCATGTCTGTAGACGTAGTTTCTCCTGACGAATATACCGGTCCAATCACTGGTGATTTGAACAGAAGAAGAGGTTTGATGAAAGGTATGGATACTAAAGGTACTTCATCCGTAATCAAAGCGGCGGTTCCATTGTCAGAGTTGTTCGGTTATATTACTGACCTAAGAACAATTACTTCTGGTAGAGCAACAGCTTCATTGACATTCTCTCACTATGAGCCTGTTCCAAACAACATAGCAGAGGGCGTAATTGCTAACGTAAAAGGTCAGAAAGACTAATCAATATTTGCGATGAATCAAAAAATAAGAATAAAACTAAAATCTTACGATCACAGCTTGGTGGATAAGTCATCAGAGAAAATCGTAAAGGCTGTTAAAGCAACAGGTGCAGTAGTTGTGGGTCCAATTCCATTGCCTACTAAGAAGGAGAAGTTTACAGTTTTGAAATCTCCACACGTAAGTAAAAAAGCAAGAGATCAATATCAACTTTGTACTTACAAGAGATTGGTAGATATCTACTCAAACAGCTCAAAAACTGTAGATGCTTTGATGAAAATCGAACTTCCAAGTGGAGTTGATGTAGAAATTAAAGTTTGATCTGCACTTAAATATTTTGTAAAAAAGACCTGCGCAACCGTGCAGGTCTTTTTCTATCATCACCTTTTGGTAATATATAAGCGGTCTCGAATATTTAAAGAAATGAAAATATCTCTAAATGTTTGAAAATATACAAGTTGGCATTTGTTGCAGAATTTTATTTCAGTAACTTTGCAGTCCTTTAAAAGGGCTCATGCGTATAAGCGCTTGTGAATTATCAAATTATCTTATTATAGATGTCTGGTATTATAGGTAAAAAAGTAGGAATGACTAGCATTTTCAGTGCCGATGGACGTAACGTCGCATGCACGCTAATAGAAGCTGGTCCTTGCGTAGTGACGCAAGTAAAAAACGTTGAAACAGACGGGTACAACGCAGTGCAATTGGCATATGGCGAGCGTAAGGAAAAAAATACGCCCAAGCCTTTGATCGGTCACTTTAAAAAGGCCGGTACTACGCCAAAGCAAAAAGTTGTTGAGTTCAGAGAATTCCGGGTTGAGTTTGAAGGCCAGGTAAATCTAGGGGCTACTGTGAAGTCGTCAGAGGTATTCATTGAAGGTGACTTCGTGGATGCAATTGGTACTTCAAAAGGTAAAGGTTTCCAAGGAGTTGTAAAACGTCATGGTTTTGCTGGAGTGGGTGGACAAACTCACGGTCAGCATAACAGAGCGAGACACCCAGGTTCCATTGGTGCATGTTCTTGGCCATCAAGAGTATTCAAAGGAATGCGTATGGCAGGAAGAACCGGCGGTGACAGAGTGAAGGTGATCAACCTAAGAGTGTTGAAAATCTATCCTGAGCAAAACCTGCTGTTGGTTTCTGGTTCAGTACCAGGTCCTAAAAATTCTTTCGTTATTCTAGAGAAATAAGCACATGGAATTAGCAGTAATAAATCATAAAGGAGAAGATACTGGAAGAAAGGTGAGCCTTTCTGACGAAATCTTCGGAATCGATCCAAATGATCATGCGATCTATTTGGATGTGAAGCAGTACTTGGCAAATCAAAGACAAGGTACTCACAAGTCAAAAGAAAGAAATGAAATCGCTGGTTCTACTAGAAAGATCAAAAAGCAAAAAGGTACAGGAAGTGCTAGAGCTGGATCTATCAAGTCGCCGCTTTTCAGAGGTGGAGGTAGAGTATTTGGCCCACAGCCAAGAAACTATACTTTCAAATTGAATAAGAAGTTAAAACAGTTGGCTAGAAAATCTGCACTTTCTTACAAAGTGAAAGATAACAGTTTGATGGTTTTGGAAAATCTATCATTTGAGGCTCCAAAAACTAAAAGCTATTTAGCTTTGATGAATGGTTTGTCTTTAGCTGATAAGAAAACATTGGTTGTCCTTCCAGAGGAAAACAAAAATGTATATCTATCCAGCAGAAATCTTCCGAAGTCAAAGGTAGTAACTGTAAATGATGTAAATACTTACCAAGTTCTTAACGCTGACCACTTAGTGATTTGTGAAGGTTCTGTAAGTATGTTGGAAACCATTTTATCGAAATAAGACAATGGATATTCTAAAGCAGCCTTTAATTACTGAGAAAGTCTCTGCCATGAACGAAAGAGGAGTTTATGGATTTATCGTAGAGAAAACTGCGAAAAAGCCAGAGATTAAGAATGCAGTAGAGAAAACATATGGTGTGAACGTGGTTTCTATCAGAACCATGAGATATGCTGCAAAGCATAAAACTCGATACACCAAGAACAAAGTGGCGTCAGGCTTTACAAATGCTTTCAAGAAAGCAATCGTAGAAGTAGCAGACGGCCAGGTAATTGATTTTTACGGAGAAATTTAATTGATTCAATATCATGGCAATTAAAAAATTGAAGCCTGTTACTCCAGGGACAAGATTCAGGGTAGCTCCAGCATTTGACGAGATCACGAAGTCAAAGCCAGAGAAATCTCTTCTTGCTCCTTTGAAGAAATCAGGCGGAAGAAATAATGAAGGCAAAATGACTGCTCGCTACATTGGTGGTGGTCATAAGAGAAGACTAAGAATAGTAGACTTCCAGAGAAATAAGTTTGGTGTACCCGCTACCGTAAAGGCTATCGAGTATGATCCAAACAGAACAGCACGTCTTGCCCTGCTTTATTATGCAGACGGAGCTAAGGCCTACATTATCGCCCCGGAAGGTTTGGTAGTGGGACAAACAGTGATTTCCGGTGAGCAAGTTGCTCCAGAAGTAGGTAATGCTATGCCTTTGGTAAATATTCCTTTGGGTACTATTGTACACAATGTAGAATTGAAGCCAGGTAAAGGTGGAGTAATGGCCAGAAGTGCTGGAGGATATGCGCAGATCGTAGCTCGTGAGGGTAAATACGTAACTGTAAAACTTCCTTCCGGTGAAATGAGACTCGTTTTAGGTGTTTGTATGGCAACAGTAGGTACTGTTTCTAATGGAGACCACATGAACGTAGTACTTGGTAAAGCTGGTCGTAAGAGATGGTTAGGTGTAAGACCTCGTGTTAGAGGTGTTGCGATGAACCCAGTAGATCACCCAATGGGTGGTGGTGAAGGTCGTTCTTCCGGTGGACATCCAAGATCTAGAAAAGGTCTCTTGTCCAAAGGTAAGAAAACCAGATCACCAAAGAAGTATTCAAGCAAGTTCATCATCAGCAAAAGATCTAAATAATTATGGCACGTTCATTAAAAAAAGGTCCTTATATCGAACATCACTTGGTGAAGAAAGTGGATGTCATGAACGAGTCTGGCAAGAAATCTGTCATCAAGACTTGGTCAAGAAGATCTATGATTTCTCCGGATTTCGTAGGACATACCTTCGCTGTGCATAATGGAAATAAATTTATCCCAGTATTCGTGACTGACAATATGGTAGGTCATAAACTTGGTGAATTTGCTCCAACCAGAAATTTCAGAGGCCACATTGCCAAAAAAGATAAAGGAAAGAGATAATCATGGAAGCTATCGCAAGATTAAATAATGTTCCTACTTCTCCGCGTAAAATGCGCCTTGTGGCTGACCTTGTCAGAGGCAAGAGAGTTGGGAATGCACTTAGTATTTTAAAGTTTACTCCTAATCACGGAGCTTTAAGATTAGAAAAGTTGTTGCTTTCTGCCGTTGCCAACTGGCAGGCAAAAAATCCTGATGCTAAACTTGAAGAAGCCGATTTGTTTGTGAAAACCATCATGGTTGACGAAGGCAGATCTCTCAAGAGATTGAGACCAGCTCCTCAAGGAAGAGGCCACAGAATACGCAAAAGATCAAATCATGTAACGCTAGTAATCGATTCATTCGATTCCGGAGAAGTTACCGCTGATATAGTAGAAACAAACGAAAAGGCAAATTAAGAACAGACTATGGGACAAAAGATCAACCCAATAGGATTTAGACTTGGTGTAGTCAAAGGCTGGGATTCCAACTGGTATGGTGGGAAAGACTTCGCTGAAAAACTATACGAAGATCAACAAATCCGTAAGTACGTCCTTGCCAGAATTCCTAAAGGTGGGATTGCTAAGGTGATCATTGAGCGTACGCTTAAGAGAATCACTCTTACCATTCATACTGCCAGACCAGGTGTTGTAATTGGTAAAGGTGGAGCCGAAGTAGACAAGCTGAAAGAAGAACTTAAGAAGATCACTAGTAAGGATATTCAAATTAATATCTTCGAGATTAAGCGACCTGAACTGGACGCTAAATTGGTAGGTGAATCTATCGCTCAGCAACTTCAAGCTAGAATTTCCTTCAGAAGAGCAATGAAACAAGCCATTGCAGCATCCATGAGAGTGGGAGCAGAAGGAATCAAAGTAAAACTTTCTGGACGTCTGGGTGGAGCCGAAATGGCAAGATCCGAAATGTACAAAGAAGGAAGAATTCCTCTTCATACGTTAAGAGCAGACATTGATTACGCACTTTCTGAAGCACTTACAGTGTACGGAATTATCGGAATTAAAGTATGGATCTTCAAAGGTGAAGTGTACGGTAAAAGAGACCTTTCTCCAAATCAAGGTGCTGCAAATGAACCAAAAGGTGGTCGTCATGCAGGTCCGAAGAGAAATGATGGTCCAAGACGCAGAAAAAGAAATAACTAATTTTCACCGACTAAGTGAGAACTCATGTTACAGCCAAAAAGAACTAAATATAGGAAAATGCAAAAGGGCCGTGTCAAAGGCATTGCACAAAGAGGGCATACGCTTTCTTTTGGCAACTTTGGCATCAAATCCCTGGAGGCAGGATGGATTACTTCTCGTCAGATCGAGGCAGCTCGTATCGCGATGACAAGAGCCATGAAAAGAGAAGGTCAAGTTTGGATCAGGATTTTTCCTGACAAACCGATTACTAAGAAGCCCGCAGAGGTTCGTATGGGTAAGGGTAAAGGTGCTCCAGAATATTGGGTAGCTGTTATCAAACCAGGAACGATCCTTTTCGAAGCTACAGGCGTGAGCCTGGAGACTGCTAAAGAGGCGTTAAGATTAGCTCAACAAAAGCTACCAGTAAGTACAAATTTTATCGTTCGTAGAGATTACGTAGAATAGAATGACTATGAAAAATACTGAGATCCAAGCACTTGCTGCAAGCGAAATCGCTGAGCGTATTGTCGCTGAAAAGGGGAATTTATCCAAACTTAAGTTTGCGCATACAATATCTCCAATAGAGAATCCTAATAGAATCCGCGAGACCAAGCGTCTGATCGCAAGATTGAAGACTGCATTGGCTGCCAAATAACTAGCTAACAGAAAAAGAAATGGCTACGATTGAGAGAAATCTTCGAAAAGAAAGAATTGGTAAAGTGGTAAGTAACAAGATGGACAAGTCCATCACCGTAGCAGTAGAACGTCGCGTAAAGCACGCTATGTACGGTAAGTTTATTTCCAAAACTACCAAATTGATGGCTCATGACGAGAAAAATGAATGTAACCCTGGAGACATGGTGAAAATCAGCGAAACTCGTCCGCTGAGTAAGAATAAGCGTTGGAGAGTGGTTGAAATTATTGAAAGGGCTAAATAATCATGATACAACAAGAATCCAGACTAAGTGTGGCGGACAATTCCGGTGCCAAAGAGGTATTGGTGATCCGTGTATTGGGAGGAACTAAGAAGCGATATGCTTCTATTGGTGATAAAGTAGTAGTGACTGTAAAGTCAGCCCTATCTTCCAGCAACATGAAAAAAGGTACCGTTTCAAGAGCGGTTATCGTGCGAACCAGAAAAGAAATAAGAAGAAAAGACGGTTCTTATATCCGATTTGAGGACAACGCTGCAGTATTGTTGAACAACAACGATGAGCCAAGAGGCACTCGTATTTTCGGCCCAGTTGCTAGAGAATTGAGAGAGAAGCAGTTTATGAAAATCGTTTCTTTGGCCCCTGAAGTATTGTAATCATGGAAAGAAAATTCAATAAGCAGCCTAAGCTGCACATCAAATCTGGAGACACTGTAAAAGTGATCTCAGGTGATGACAAAGGCAAATCAGGCAAAGTGCTTTCTGTAGATATAGCAAAAAGAAAAGCTTTCGTAGAGGGAATCAATATGATTACTAAACACGTGAAGCCAACTGCTGCAAAGCCACAAGGTGGTATCGAAAAGAAAGAAGCTGCTTTGCACCTAAGTAACCTTATGCTTGTAGATCCTAAAACTGGTGAAGCGACCAGAACTGGACGTAAAGCTGGTGAAAATGGAAAATTAGTAAGATACTCTAAGAAAACTGGGGAGGTGATCAATGGCTAATCCAAGAATCAAGCAAAAATATGTGGACGATATCGTCCCTGCTTTGAAAGAGAAGTTTCAATATACTTCTGTAATGCAAGTGCCTAAACTTTCAAAAATTGTTTTGAACAAAGGTATAGGTGCAGCTGTAGCAGATAAAAAATTGGTTGACCAGGGAGTTGAAGAACTTTCTTTGATCACTGGACAAAGAGCAGTATCGACTAAAGCAAAGACTTCAGTGTCTAACTTTAAGCTTAGAGAAGGCATGCCTATCGGAGCAAAAGTGACTTTAAGAGGTCAGAAAATGTATGAATTCCTTGACAGATTGATGACTGTAGCTCTTCCTCGAGTAAGAGACTTCAAAGGAATCTCAGATAAAGGATTCGATGGAAGAGGAAATTACACTTTAGGTGTAACTGAGCAAATTATCTTTCCTGAGATCAGCATTGAAAAAGTGAACAGAATCTCTGGTATGGATATTACATTTGTGACTTCCGCAAATTCAGATGAGGAAAGCTTCGCATTATTGAAAGCTTTCGGATTGCCGTTTGTTAACAAAAATAAAGAAGAATAATCATGGCAAAAGAGTCCATCAAAGCTCGTGAGAGAAAAAGAGAGCGTCTGGTAGCCAAGTATGCTAAGAAAAGAGCTGAGCTGAAAGCAGCAGGTGATTACGAAGCACTTGACAAATTGCCAAAGAATGCTTCACCTGTTAGATTGCATAACAGATGTAAATTGACAGGTCGCCCAAAAGGCTACATGAGAAAATTCGGTATCAACAGGGTAACCTTCAGAGAAATGGCCTCATCAGGCAAAATCCCTGGAGTGACTAAGTCCAGCTGGTAAAATAACGACAGTAGTTTTTATTCTAAAAATCAATTCGTAACTTTGCACGCCCAAATAGGGTGGAGCTAGACTTATAAAATATCATGACTGATCCAATAGCTGATTATCTGACTAGGTTGAGAAACGCAATTAAAGCTTCTCACCGAATCGTAGAGATACCTGCTTCTAATATTAAGAAGGAGATTACAAAAGTATTGCACGACAAAGGATATATCCAGAATTACAAATTCGAAGAAAATGGTCCACAAGGATCCATCAAAATCGCTTTGAAATTCAATCCTACAACAAAGCAAAATGCAATTGTTAATCTTACAAGAGTAAGTACTCCAGGTTTGAGAAAATATGTGAAACATGATTCTCTTCCAAGAGTAATAAATGGCTTAGGTATCGCCATTATTTCCACCTCTAAAGGTGTAATGACTGACAAAGAAGCCCGCGTGGAAGGCGTTGGGGGCGAAGTACTTTGCTACGTATATTAATTTACTATCATGTCAAGAATAGGTAAAAAACCAATAAATCTACCTGGCGGTGTTACTGTAGACGTGTCAGCTCATGGGCTGGTCACTGTTAAAGGTCCAAAAGGTACGCTCACTCAGGATGTGAATCCTGATATTGAGGTAAAAGTGGAGGGCAACGTAGTAGTTGTTTCCAGACCTACCGATTCCAAAAGACACAAGTCTATGCATGGACTTTACAGATCTCTTATCAATAACATGGTTATTGGTGTTTCTGAAGGGTACAAAAAAGATTTGGAGCTTGTTGGTGTAGGTTATAAGGCTACTAATCAAGGTCAAGTTTTAGAACTATCTCTTGGTTATTCGCACAATATCTTCTTTGCACTTCCATCAGAAGTGTCTTTAAAGACAGAGACTCCAAAAGGTAAGAATCCGCTCATTACTTTGGAGGGAATTGATAAGGAATTGATCGGACAAGTTGCAGCCAAAATCAAAGGTCTTCGTAAAGTTGAACCGTATAAAGGTAAAGGTGTGCGTTTCGTGGGTGAACAAGTTAGACGTAAGGCTGGTAAAACTGCCGGTAAAAAATAATAGGTTATGGCATTTAATAAGAATTCCAGAAGACTTAGAATCAAGCAGGGTATCAGAAGGAAAATTTCTGGTACTGATTCCAGACCTCGTTTGTCAGTTTTCAAAAGTAATACTGGCATGTATGCCCAGCTCGTTGATGATCTTAAAGGTCAAACACTTGCTCAAGCATCTTCCAAAGAATTGGGAGCAAAAGCTAATACCAATATTGCAATAGCTACAGAAGTAGGTAAAAAGTTAGCTGAAAGAGCAGTTGCAAAAGGAGTTAGTGAAGTAGTATTCGATAGAAACGGCTACTTGTACCATGGTAAAGTGAAAGCTTTGGCAGATGGTGCCAGAGAAGGAGGCCTTAAATTTTAATCAACTATGTCTCAACTAAGAAAAAAGCCTATCAGGGCTACAGATACAGAACTTAAGGAAAAGGTAGTTTCTATAAACCGAGTTGCCAAAGTGGTAAAAGGGGGAAGAAGATTCTCATTTTCAGCGATAGTTGTAGTAGGTGACGGTGCAGGTGTAGTAGGTTACGGTTTGGGTAAAGCAAACGAAGTAACAGATGCGATCACTAAAGGTATCGAAGATGCTAAAAAGAATTTGGTGAGAGTTCCAGTTTTGAAAGGAACTATACCTCATGAGCAAATTGGTAAATTCGGTGGAGGATTTGTTTTGATCAAACCGGCAGCAGCAGGTACAGGCGTTATCGCAGGTGGTGCAATGCGTGCTGTATTAGAAAGTGCTGGCGTAACAGACGTTTTAGCTAAATCTAAAGGATCTTCAAACCCTCACAATGTAGTTAAAGCAACTATTGATGCTTTGACTCAATTGAGAGATGCGATTACTGTGTCTCAGCAAAGAGGTGTGAAAATGTCTAAGGTCTTTAACGGATAATCATCATGGGAAAGATAAAAATCACACAAACTAAAAGTACTATCGACCGTCCGAAGGATCAAAAAGCAACTATTACTGCTTTGGGTCTAGGAAGAATCAGTAAGTCTGTTGTAGTTGAAAACACTCCTCAGATTGCTGGTATGGTTAATAAAGTTAATCACCTTGTAAAAGTGGAGGAAGCTTAATTATGAAACTGCATACATTAAAACCAGCAGATGGTTCTACAAAAAACCGCAAAAGAATCGGTAGAGGTACTGGTTCAGGAAGAGGTGGAACTTCTACAAGAGGTCATAAAGGAGCTAAATCCAGATCTGGATATAAATCTAAGGCTGGATTTGAAGGTGGTCAAATGCCACTTCAAAGAAGAGTTCCGAAGTTTGGCTTTAAAAGCTTGAACAAGGTTGAGTTCAAACCAGTAAATTTGGATACCTTGCAAAAACTTGCTGAGGAATTTAACTTGGCAGCAATCAACATGGAAGCTTTGATAGCACATGGAGTTGCTTCTAAGAATGATAAAATCAAAATCCTTGGTGGAGGTGAATTGAAAGCCAAATTAGACGTAACCGCTCATCAATTCTCAGCTTCTGCTTCAGAAGCAATTGAGAAAAACGGTGGTTCTGTAAACAAGATTTAAGTAAATGAAAAAGTTTATTTCGACGGTTAAGAATATTTTCTCTATCGAAGATCTGAGAGTTAGGATCCTTAATACAGTGGGTTTTCTAATTATTTTCAGATTGGGTTCTTTTGTTGTTCTTCCTGGTGTAGATCCCTCTCGTTTAGGTGAAGCTCCGGAAGGCATCTTTGGATTGATAGATACATTCCTTGGTGGGGCATTTAGTAATGCTTCCATTTTTGGACTTGGCATCATGCCATATATTTCTGCATCAATTGTGTTGCAGTTGTTGACTGTCGGAGTACCCTACTTTCAGAAAATGCAGAAGGAGGGAGAATCTGGAAGGAAAAGAATTAACCAGATTACCCGAGTATTGACAATTTTAATCACCATTGCACAAGGAATTGGTTACGTAAGTGCAACTATCCTTCCAACTGGTGCTGTTATGATCAGTACTACTCTTTTTATGTTTAGCTCTTTAGTATTACTATCTGCGGGAACCATGTTTTGTATGTGGCTAGGCGAGAAGATTACTGAAAAGGGTATTGGAAATGGTATTTCTATGCTAATCATGATTGGTATCATTTCTAGATTTCCGGGAGCTCTTATTGCTGAAGGTTTGGAAAAAGGAACTTCTGGTATGTTACTTTTGATTATTGAGGCTGCTGTCTTGTTTTTTGTAGTAGTTGGAGTGATTGCTTTAACTGAAGCTACAAGAAGAATTCCTGTTCAGTATGCCAAGCAAGTGGTTGGAGGAAAAGTTTATGGCGGTCAGAGGCAATACATACCTATCAAGGTAAATGCCTCTGGAGTTATGCCTATTATCTTTGCACAATCTTTGATGTTCCTTCCTGCTTTGATCGCACAGATCTGGGCTTCAGAAAGTGACGTTGCTAATTACATAGGTAATACTTTCAGTGATTTTACATCATGGCAATACAATCTGCTATTTGCAGCATTGATCATCATTTTCACTTTCTTCTACACTGCTATTACAGTTAACCCTGAGCAGATAGCAGAAGACATGAAAAGAAATGGAGGCTTTGTGCCAGGTATTAAACCAGGTGCACCTACTTCAGAATTTATTGATGGAATCATCTCTAAAATTACATTGCCAGGATCTATCCTCTTAGCTGCAGTAGCAATATTGCCTGCTTTGGCAATAATCGCTGGTGTTGGTGGAGAATTTGCTCAATTTTATGGAGGTACTTCCCTCTTAATTATGGTGGGTGTAATTCTTGACACCTTGAGACAAATTGAAAGCTACTTGTTGATGCGTCATTACGAAGGTATGATGAAGAGTGGTAATATGAAGAACAATCCTTCTAATTACCAAGTAGCGTAAAATGATTAATTATAAGACCTCTGAAGAGGTTCATATAATAAAAGAAAGTGCCGATATACTTGGTAGAGCCCATGGGGAAGTATCTAAGTATGTAAAGGAAGGGGTAAAGACTTCTTTCTTAGATAAAATTGCTGAAGAGTTCATTAGAGATCATGATGGAGTCCCTTCTTTTAAGGGCTACAACGGTTTTCCTTCTGCACTCTGTATTTCTGTGAATGAAGTAGTTGTTCATGGTTTTCCTAGCGATTATGAATTGAAAGATGGCGATATAATCTCTGTAGATTGTGGAGTCTTTCACCAAGGTTTTCATAGCGATTCCGCTTATACATATCCAATTGGTGAGGTTTCCCCTTCTGTCTTAGAATTACTTAAAGCCACTAGAGATTCATTGTACATGGGAATTGAGAAGGCTGTTTTTGGAAATAGATTGGGAGACGTTGGAAATACGATCCAAAGATTCGTAGAAGCTAAGGGTTACACAGTAGTTCGAGAGCTTGTAGGACATGGTATTGGTAGAAATCTCCACGAATCTCCAGAAGTTCCCAATTATGGCAAGAAAGGTAGTGGCCCGCTGTTAAAGGCAGGAATGGTGATTGCAATTGAGCCAATGGTAAATCTTGGTACAAGAAATATTGTACAAGAAAGAGATGGTTGGACGATCCGCACCGCAGATCGGAAGCCTTCTGCCCATTATGAGCATACAGTGGCAATATTTGAAGATAAAACAGAGGTTTTGACAACCCATAAATACATAGAAGAGAATTTTAAATTCTAATATGGCTAAACAGACATCTATAGAGCAGGACGGTACCATTATCGAAGCATTGTCAAATGCAATGTTTAAAGTGGAACTAGAAAATGGACATCAGTTGATTGCGCACATTTCTGGAAAGATGAGAATGAATTATATTAAAATTCTTCCTGGAGATCGTGTTAAACTAGAGTTGTCTCCCTATGATTTATCAAAAGGTAGAATTGTATATCGTTATAAATAGACTGATATGAAAGTAAAGACATCTATTAAGAAGAGAAGTGTTGATTGTAAGTTGATCAGAAGAAACGGCAAACTTTACGTCATCAACAAGAAGAATCCTAAGTTTAAACAAAGACAAGGTTAAGATTATGGCTAGAATTGCAGGTGTAGATATACCAGACAATAAGCGAGGCGAAATCGGGCTTACTTATATCTTCGGAATTGGAAGAAGCTCAGCCAAGGCGATCCTGAGCAAAGCCGGTATCTCCTTCGACAAAAAAGCAGGTGAGTGGGATGACGATGAGTCAACCGCTATCCGTAATATTATTGCCGAAGAGTTCAGAACAGAAGGTGTTCTGAAATCAGAGATCCAATTGAACATCAAACGACTGATGGACATCGGTTGTTATAGAGGTTTGAGACACAGAAAAGGACTTCCAGTTCGTGGTCAGCATACCAAGAACAACGCCAGAACAAGGAAGGGTAAGAGAAAGACAGTTGCTAATAAGAAAAAAGCAACTAAATAAAACCTGATTAGATTATGGCTCAGAAAAGAAACGATAAAGCAAAAGGTAAAAAAAGAGTTGTTAAGGTAGAAGCTGTAGGGCAAGTTCACATTAGAGCGTCCTTCAATAATATCATCATCTCAATTACCAATAATGCAGGTCAAGTGATCTCTTGGGCTTCTGCCGGTAAAATGGGTTTCAGAGGTTCAAAGAAAAATACTCCTTACGCTGCACAGATGGCTGCGCAAAACTGTGGACAAGTGGCTTATGACTTAGGTTTGAGAAAAATCGAAGTTTTTGTGAAAGGTCCAGGATCTGGTCGTGAATCAGCGATCAGAACATTGCAAAACGTAGGATTAGATGTTACGACTATCACTGACGTAACTCCAATGCCACACAATGGTTGTCGTCCTCCTAAGCGTAGAAGAGTTTAATTTTAAATTTGTAAAAGAATGGCTAGATATACAGGTCCTAAAGCAAAGATCGCCAGAAAATTTGGCGAGCCTATCGAAGGGCATAGCAAAGCGCTTCAAAAGAAAAACTATCCTCCAGGACAACACGGAAGAGGTAGAAGAAAGAAGCAATCAGAATATGCTATTCAGCTTGCTGAAAAACAAAAAGCAAAATACATCTACGGAGTGTTGGAAAGACAATTCGCTAAGATGTTTGATATTGCTTCCAGAAAATCTGGAATTACAGGTGAAAACCTTCTTCAGCTTCTAGAAGCGAGATTGGATAACACCGTATATAGATTGGGAATTGCTCCAACTAGAAGAGGTGCCAGACAATTGGTTTCTCACAAGCACGTGCTTGTAAATGGTGAAGTAGTAAATATTCCTTCCTATTCTTTGAAGCCTGGTGATATTGTTTCCGTAAGAGAAAGATCAAAGTCTTTGGAAGCTATTACCAATAGTTTGGCTGGTAGAGGTGCAAATAAATATTCCTGGTTAGAGTGGGATGGCACTTCATTGTCCGGCAAATTCGTCAGTGTACCTTCCAGAAATGATATTCCAGAGAATGTCAAGGAACAACTCATTGTCGAACTTTACTCTAAGTAATTTTACTATTTTCAGCTTTTAAATAAAGAACAAGATATATGTCCATACTAGCATTTCAAATGCCCGAAAAAGTGGTGATGGAAAAGGCCGACGACTTCCATGGCTTGTTTACTTTCAAACCACTAGAAAAAGGCTATGGAGTTACTATCGGTAACGCCCTAAGAAGAATTTTGCTTTCTTCGCTGGAGGGTTATGCCATCACTTCCATCAAAATACCAGGAGTGGTGCATGAGTTTTCTACCATTGATGGTGTTGTTGAAGACGTGACCGATATTATTTTGAATTTAAAGCAAGTGAGATTCAAAAAAGTGCATGAAGCATTTGACGGAAAAATCACTGTGGAGATCAAAAATCAGTCTGTGTTCACTGCAGGGGACATTGCTAAGTTTACTTCTTCTTTCGAAATCTTAAATCCAGAATTAGTGATTTGTCATATCGATGAGTCAAAAAACTTCGAGATTGAGATTACAATTGAGAAAGGAAGAGGATATCTACCAGCTGAAGAATCCAAACCAAAAGAGCAGGTATTTGGGCAAATTGCCATCGATGCGATCTTTACACCTATTAAGAATGTAAAGTATAGTGTAGAAAATACCCGTGTTGAACAGAAAACTGATTTTGAAAAGTTGATCTTGGAAGTATCTACTGATGGCTCTATCCACCCGGAAAAAGCACTTCAGGAATCTGCTAAAATCCTGATCCAACATTTTATGTTGTTCTCTGATCAAACAATGGTACTTGACTCTACTGGAATTGCTGAGCCTGAGCCAATTGACGAGGAGTTCCTGCATATGAGGAAGTTATTGAAGACATCTTTGGGCGATCTAGATCTTTCTGTTCGTGCATTCAATTGTCTTAAAGCTGCTGATGTGAAGACTCTTGGAGATCTTGCCAAACTTGAAATTTCTGATATGATGAAATTTAGAAACTTCGGTAAGAAATCTCTAGCTGAGCTTGAGCAACTTATCCAAGAGAAAGGTCTGACCTTCGGGATGGATATTTCTAAGTATAAACTTGATGAAGAATAAATAACGATGAGACACGGTAAGAAATTTAACCACCTTGGTAGGAAAGCCGCTCACAGGAAGGCTATGCTTTCCAACATGGCTACTTCCCTGATTCTTCACAAGCGTATTACAACTACGCTTGCCAAGGCTAAAGAATTGAAGAAATATGTGGAGCCATTGGTTTCAAGAGCCAAAGAAGACACTACTCATAACAGAAGAATTGCTTTTTCTTATCTGAAAAGTAAAGATGCTATCATCGCTCTTTTCGGTGAAATCAGTTCTAAAGTTGGTACAAGACCAGGAGGATATACTAGAATTATCAAAACTGGATTCCGTCTAGGCGATAATGCTGAGATGTGTATCATTGAGCTTGTTGACTACAATGAATTAATGTTGAAGGATGCTAAGCCAGCTAAAAAGACTACCAGAAGATCTCGAAGAGGAACTGGTAAATCTGCTGATGCTCCTGCTACTCCAGCGGTTGAAGCTAAATCTGAAGAGCCTCAGGCTCCAGAAGCTGCTGATACAACTGAAGGTGAAACTGAAGAAAAATAAGTTGATTGACGACTTTGATATTAAAAAAGGATTGGACTTTCGTTCAATCCTTTTTTTATACCCATTCCATTTATTCTCCTTCCCAATAAATCTTTAACTTTGGGCAACTTTCAAGAAAATGATAAGAAAAAAAGCGACTTTACTCTTAGCGGACGGAACAGTGTTCCAAGGAACCCTCATCGGTAATGCCGGCACAAATGGCGGCGAAATTTGCTTTAATACCGGTATGACAGGATACCAAGAAATTTACACCGACCCTTCTTACACGGGACAAATTGTAGTTACCACTACTCCTCATATTGGCAACTATGGGGTAATTGATTCTGAAGTTGAATCTGATTATCCTACTGTAGCGGGTATTGTGGTAAGTAATTTCTCGGATATTTATTCCAGAATTGATGCGTCAGGCTCATTACAGGATTATTTAGTAAAAAATAAGATTACAGGAATCGCCGATGTCGATACCCGTAAGCTTGTAAGGCATTTGAGATCCAAAGGTGCCATGAATGCCATCATAAGTTCTGAATTCGAAGGGAATTTAGAAGGGTTGAAAGCGGAACTAGAAAAAGTGCCAAACATGGATGGGCTGGAATTATCCTCTCAGGTTTGTACACAAGAGCCGTATTTTGTAGGGGATGAAAAGGCCACCATCAAAGTGGCTTGCCTTGACTTCGGAATCAAAAAGAACATTTTAAGAAACCTTTCTGATCGAGGTATTTATTGCAAGGTTTTTCCTGCAAAAACCAATCTTGCAGACATGGAAGCTTGGAATCCAAATGCATACTTCCTTTCAAACGGTCCAGGTGATCCTGCTGTAATGGAATATGCCGTAGAAACGACCAAAGATATTCTCAACACTGGTAAGCCTGTTTTCGGAATTTGTCTTGGGCATCAAATTTTGGCAGAATCTGTTGGGATTTCTACGTATAAAATGCACCATGGCCACCGTGGATTAAACCACCCGATCAAGAATTTGATCACTGGGAAAAGTGAAATCACCTCTCAAAACCATGGTTTCAACATCACTAGAGAGGATGCCGAAAAAAATTCAGATGTAGAGATCACCCATATTCATTTAAATGATAATACAGTTGCCGGAATCAAATTGAAAAATAAACCTGCATTTTCTGTCCAGTATCACCCAGAGTCCTCCCCAGGACCTCATGACTCACGTTACCTTTTTGATGAGTTTATTTCTTTAATCAATAAAAATTAAATCTCAATAACCTTTTAATACTATGACTTTAATACAAGCAATTCATGCAAGACAGATTTTAGATTCTAGAGGAAATCCCACTATCGAAGTGGATGTCCTTACGGATTCTGGGGCCTTTGGCCGTGCTGCAGTACCAAGCGGTGCTTCCACTGGTGTTAATGAAGCAGTAGAACTTCGAGATGGCGACAAAAGTAAATACCTAGGAAAAGGTGTCTTAAAGGCTGTTGAAAATGTAAATGAAATCATCCAATCGGAATTGATTGGCGAATCAGTTTTTGATCAGCGAGGAATCGATAGCTTAATGATCAAATTAGATGGTACTGACACAAAATCTAAGCTTGGTGCCAACGCTATCCTTGGTGTTTCTTTAGCTGTTGCAAGAGCTGCTGCAGATGATTTGGGCATTCCATTGTTCAGATATGTGGGGGGAGTTAATGCCAAAACTCTTCCTGTTCCAATGATGAATATCATTAACGGAGGTTCTCACTCTGATGCTCCTATTGCTTTCCAGGAATTTATGATTCGTCCTGTTGGCGCTCCTACTTTTTCTGAAGCAATGAGAATGGGTGCTGAGATTTTCCATAATCTGAAGAAGATCCTTCATGACAAAGGCTTGAGTACTGCAGTAGGAGATGAAGGTGGTTTTGCTCCAAATTTCTCAGGTGGAACTGAAGAAGCTTTGGGTTGCATTTTGGATGCGATTAAAAAAGCAGGTTATACGGCTGGTGATGATGTCACTATCGCCCTGGATTGTGCTGCTTCTGAGTTTTATAAGGACGAAAAATATGATTATACTAAATTCGAAGGGCCAAGTGGTAAAATCAGATCCAGAGAAGAGCAAGTTGCTTATTTGGCTGAATTGACTGAAAAGTATCCGATTGACTCTATCGAAGATGGATTTGCAGAGGAAGATTGGGCTGGTTGGGCGATGTTGACTGCGAAAATCGGTGACAAGGTTCAGCTCGTAGGAGATGATCTTTTCGTAACAAATGTGAAGTTCTTAAAAAGAGGAATTGAAGAGAAATCTGCTAATTCTATCCTGATCAAAGTAAACCAGATCGGTACATTGACAGAAACTTTAGATGCGATTGATTTGGCACACAAAGCTGGATTTACAGCCGTAATGTCTCATAGATCAGGTGAAACTGAAGATTCTACCATTGCTGATTTGGCAGTAGCTTGTAACTGTGGTCAGATCAAAACAGGTTCAGCTTCCCGTTCAGATAGAATGGCAAAGTATAACCAATTGTTAAGAATTGAGGAATTGTTGGCTGATACAGCATATTTTCCTAAGAAATAAGATTCAATAATCTAGTATTAAAGCAGTCCTTTTTGGACTGCTTTTTTTTGCATCATTTTTGTACCTTGCCTTTCTTAAACCTCTCCAAGTAACATCATGAGCAAATATTTCAAATACACGAAAAACATTTATGTTCTGGGGACTCTCTTTTTTATTTTTTGGATGTTTTTCATCGATTCAAATAATGTAGTAAACCAATTTAGATTGAGCAGCAAACTCAATGATTTAAACGATCAAAAGGAGTTTTATCAAGAAAGAAAGGAGATAATTAAGGAGGAAAGAGAAGAGTTAATGAGTAATCCAGAACTTTTAGAGAAGTTTGCTCGTGAAAAGTATCTCATGAAAAAGAAGACTGAAGATCTGTATGTCATTGTTGAAAAATAAATTTTTACTCGCTTTTTTCTTTGTTTTTTTAGTGCATTTCTCAGCAAATGCCCAAAGAGAGATATATCAAGATTCAATCCCATTCAAAGATAGATTGTACTTCGGTGGAAATTTTGGAATGCAGTTTGGAACTGTGACCTTATTAGATTTTTCCCCTTTGGTAGGCGTAATGATCACCCCTAAATTTTCATCTGGAGTAGGTATAACCTATCAATATTTTAATGACAAAAGATATATAGGCGGAGAAACTTCATCTTATGGTGGGAGGGTTTTTTCCAGATATAATGTGCTGCCCAATATCTTCACTCATGCCGAATTTGAATCCATCAACTTTGATAATTACAATATCTTAGCAGATAGATTTGAAAGGATATGGGTAAACTCACTCTTTTTGGGTGGAGGTTATTTTGCGCCCTTTGGCTCTAGAGGTGGAGCAAACTTTACATTCCTTTATAATGTTCTTCATGACAATTTAAGATCACCCTATGGTGAACCTTATGTGATAAGGGTTGGTTTTGTACTTTAATTGTGCATTAAATCCCGTACTATGAATTCCTTTATTTCAAAAATATATCTAGCACATCAAGATTGCTCAGATTGCCCGTCTCCAAAGGTGGTTCATAAGTTTTTTGAAGATGTACTTGGGCTTTTATTTCCAGAATTTGCCTTAGAGAAAATCGAAAATGAAAATGAAGTTGCAGCAAAATTTGCTGAGCTACAAAACACTTTGGCTTCGATATTATCCAGAAATTTACATCTTCACTCAGGTGATGGGGATAAGATTGCAATAGACTTTTTTGCAAGATTGGAATTGGTTTATGAATGGATCCATCAAGATGTCGAGGCTATCTATGCAGGTGATCCAGCCGCAAAATCGAA
This sequence comes from uncultured Algoriphagus sp., assembly GCA_965659625.1. Classification (GTDB taxonomy): domain Bacteria; phylum Bacteroidota; class Bacteroidia; order Cytophagales; family Cyclobacteriaceae; genus Algoriphagus. The sequence goes on from CBFHWO010000006.1 coordinate 151,515, forward strand.
AACAGAAATACTAAGAAGCTACCCAGGTTTTTATGCAATAGCAGCTTATAGAATTGCCAATTTATTGCATAGACTGGGAGTCTCTTTGATACCCAGAATGATGACTGAACTAGCCCATAGTAGGACAGGAATTGAAATTCATCCAGGAGCAAAAATTGGTCAATACTTTTGCATAGATCATGGTACTGGAGTAGTAATTGGAGAAACAACTGTGATAGGGAATCATGTGAAAATCTATCAAGGAGTGACTTTGGGTGCTTTAAGTGTCAACAAAGCAGATGCTGATACAAAGAGACACCCGACGATTGAAGATCATGTGGTGATATATTCTGGGGCTACAATTTTGGGTGGCAAAACTGTGATAGGTGAGAATAGTGTGATTGGGGGAAATGTTTGGTTGACAAAGAGCGTTCCCGCAGGTAGTAAAGTCTATTATCAAACCCAAATGTACCACACAGACTCGGCGGTGACTGATTTATACGTCTTCAAAAATGACCAAGATGAAGCTATTTGAACTAATTGGAAATACCCCGCTAATTTCGCTCGAACAAATCCCTACTAACCCAAATGTGAAAATCCTTTGTAAACTCGAAGGGCAAAATCCAGGTGGAAGCGTGAAAGATCGTGCGGCTTACAATATGATTAAATCTGCCTTGGAAAGAGGTGAAATCAAAGCTGGAGATAAATTAGTTGAAGCGACGAGCGGGAATACAGGAATTGCCTTAGCGATGGTTGCAAAAACGCTTGGTTTGGATATGACTTTGATAATGCCAGATAACTCCACAAAGGAAAGGGTTCTATCCATGGAGGCATATGGTGCTAAAGTGATTTTGACGCCAGCTGCTCAAACAATTGAATATTCCAGAACCTTGGCTGAGAAAATGAATAAGGAAGAAGGATATTTTTTATTAAATCAATTCTCAAATCCAGATAATTACCTAGCTCACTATAAAACCACAGGACCTGAGATATGGAAGGATACAGAAGGGAAGATCACTCATTTTGTTTCAGCCATGGGGACAACAGGAACCATCATGGGAGTTTCCAGATATCTAAAGGAGTTAAACCCGGAAATACAAATTGTCGGAACTCAACCGACAGATGGTTCAAGCATCCCAGGTATTAGAAGATGGTCTCCAGAATTTTTACCTGCCATATTTGACCCTTCCCGTGTGGATCATGTGATCGATGTGAGTCAGGAAGAAGCTACACGTATGACTAGAAGAATGGCGAAAGAGGAAGGGATTTTGGCCGGAATGAGCAGTGGAGGCGCATTACACGCCGCCATTGAACTCTCTAAAACCTTAAAAGAAGGGCTGATTGTCTGCATTACCTGCGATCGTGGAGACCGATATTTGAGTTCGGATCTTTTTGGTTGATTAAAAAAACTTCTTTGTTTTTTCTAAACCAGTTTTAGCTACAGTCAATGCATCTTGAGCCCAGTACTTTTCATTGAAAAGTTCCAAAGAAAGAATTTTGGTGCCTCCCATTGATTTTACCATACTAGCAATTTGCTGATATGGAGCGATTCCATCTCCCGGGTAAACCCGATCCTTGTCCGCAAGATTTTCTCTTGCAATACCAGAAGGAATATCATTGACATGTATTACATCAAATGCATCGCCGCTTAAAAGTTTGAGGGCGTTATATCCTGATCCGCCACGGTAAAGATGATAGACATCTGGAAGGATTTTAGCATCAAGATCATTTGCTGCTGCTGCTACAGATAAACACTGACTGATGGTATGAAAAGGAGTAAAGGATCCCCAGAATTCCAATTGAGGCATCACTCCTGTTTTTCTTCCCAATTCTATCAATCGGCCATATTTCTCTCCTGACTCCATCACATCAATTGGTGCGATAGCCCCTATTGCCGGAGCGGCTACTCTGGTACATCCAATGGCCGCTAGCATTTCCATTTCTTTTTCCATTTGAGAAAATCCTTGCTTTGATTTTTCTTCATCTTGAGACATCCAAGGAGCAAAACCTATTGCATTAAAAGGAATTTGTTTTGCATCTTCAAATAAAGTCTTTAGTGACCCCAAGCTTTTTCCCGAGGCCAAATACGCTTCAATTTCATTAATCCAGATTTCCATTCCATCAAATCCTGCTTTTGCAGAAGTTTCGATCATTTCGGGAAGTGTCAGTTTTTGACCACGAATGGTACTGGTGTTTAAACAAAAATAAATGCTAGATTCAGCTTTTGGTTGCGATTTGGCAAAAGCTTCCGTCGTGTTAAAAGCTAAAGGTGCTAAAGCAATTGATTTAATGAGGTTTCTTCTTTTCATCTGAGGGTTATTAGGGTTTTCCTTTTTTCTTCCACTTAAATTTTAATATTGCCGTTTATTACATTCCTTATAAAATAGAATCCAAACGGATTTAGTATCGTATTCATCCTATGCTAAAAATAATCTTTTTTGCTCCTTTTCTATTGGTTTTTATTTGGACTGCAGAATCTTCTGCTCAGACCCAATCCTTTCTTGCTCTATATAAAGATCAACTCCCATATTTTCAGGAACTGATCACAGGTGGCCAATATGCAGAAGCGCCGTTAAATTATGAAGGACATCCCTATTTTCAAACTAGAGTTTTTGAAGAAGGTATTTTGACGATAAATGGGATTAAATACTCGGACGTACAGTTGCTATTTGATGAAGATGCTGATGTTTTAGTGACATTTCATCCAATATATAAACAGAAGATTCTGATTAAACCTGAAAAGGTAGAAGAGTTTCAGTTAAAAGAAGGCAACCTTTTTAGAAGATTTGAAGGAAATAGATCATATTCTCACCATAGAAACGGATTTTATGAAGTTTTGAAGGACGGTGAAATAAAAGTCTTATTAAAACATTATAAAGATGCTGTGCCTACCAAAGAGATTGGGAAATACACCTATAAATTTGAAGAAAATAGTGAGTATTTCTATTGGCATAAAGGAGAATTTGTTCCAATAAACAGGAAGAAACAAGCTATTCAAAGTTTAGGTCTGAACAAAAAGGAAGTGAAGAACTTCCTAAAAACGAAAGATATTTATTTTGCCCTAGAAAAAGAGAAGTATATTCTTGAATTGGCTGGATTAAGAGAAAGTAAGTCGGAAGTATTTAATGGTTTTAATAAATGAGGAAATTTTTACTCCTAGTTCTTGCTTTATTTTTTTTCGCTAAAATAAATGCTCAAACTTCTTCCAGTGTTAAGCTCTCAGGAACATATTTAGGCTTGCCTTTTGAAAGATTTGTGGAGAGAGTTGAATCTGAAAAACCAGTTAGATTTTTCTATAAACCTGAAGATATTGAGGATATCCAAGTGAATCTTCAGGCATTGGACACCGAATTAAGATTGGTATTGGACCAGATTTTTGTGAATACAGGGTTATCGTATACCATTGATAATTCGCAAAGGGTTTGGGTTTCAAAAGGCGCCAAATTATTCACCGACTTTCCTACAGATTATTTTTCAATCAGGGAAAGACAGGAACTTCTCGTAAATGCGAGTGATACCTTAGGAGAGTTTGACAAAAACAAACGATTTGTCATTGGAAAATCTTCAGATAATCCTGAGTCTTCAACAGCAGTATTAAGTGGCGTCATATCGAGTATAGAATCAGGAACTCCAATGAATGGAGCAATTGTGCTTGAAAAAATCAATTTTAATCAAGTGGCCACTGATAAAGATGGGAGATACCAACTAAAATTATCCAAAGGACGCCATACAATTTGGATTCAAAATATCGGCGGTTTCCAAGAACAGCGCCAGATAGAACTTAGAGGTGATGGTATCCTAAATATGAGCATAGCAGAAAGTGTACTTTCTTTGGATGAAGTTGTAGTAAGTTCTGGAGCTCTCTCGAATGTAAACAAACTCGACATGGGGGTGCAATCGATCAGTATTGCAGAAGTGAAACGTCTTCCAGCAGTGATGGGAGAAGTAGATGTCTTGAGAGGAATATTGACTATGCCAGGTGTGAATACCGTCGGAGAAGCGACTACAGGTTTCAATGTAAGGGGAGGTGCAGCTGATCAAAACTTGATTCTTTACGGAAATTCTACCGTATTCAACCCAACTCATGCTTTTGGATTTTTCTCTGCTTTTAATGCCGATGTAGTTTCAGGAGTAGAACTATACAAGGGTTCGATTCCTGTAAATTATGGCGGCCGCCTTTCTTCAGTTTTGCAGGTGGATCCGAAATTTGGAACAAAAGAAAAGTTTAGTGGTTCTGGCGGGATTGGTATATTGACGAGTAGACTTGGATTTGAGGGGCCAATAGGAGAGAAGACCAACTTTGCAATAGGAGGCAGGACTACTTATTCTGATTGGGCGTTAAAACTTTTGGATGATGAGGCGGATTTGAAAGGAAGTAAAGTTTCTTTTTATGATTTTAATGCAAATGTCCAGCATCAGATCGATGAAAAGAATATCCTAGAATTGACAACCTATTTAAGCCAAGATGATTTTAGATTTGACTTAGATACAACTTATTCCTACCAAAACCTGAATCTGGCAGTAGGATGGAGACATTTTTTCAACGATCAACTTGAGGGAAACTTAACTATTGGAAAGGATAGTTATGACTTTGGGATCATCGGTCAAGATAACCCACTCAATTCATTTGATTTTGGATTTGATGTGAGCCAATTGTTTTTGAAAGCTGATTTTGAATATCGAAAAAGCGATGACCATATTTTTAAATTTGGAGCTAATGCGATTCAATATTCTATTAATCCCGGAAGTAATAAACCCTATGGCCCAGAGTCAATCGTAATTGAACAGCAACTTAATGAAGAAAAAGCTCGAGAATTATCGATTTATTTTGGGGACGAGTTTACAATTAGTGAGCAATTTTCTGTGAGCTATGGAGGGCGGTACATGTTTTACCAGTTCCTTGGTCCAATGACCATTAATGAATATGTGGAAGGTGCTCCGATTACTGAAAGTAATGTAACTGGAGAAAAGACTTTTGGTCCGGGTGAGACTATTAAAACATATCATGGTCCGGAGTTTAGAATTTCCGGAAGGTATAATTTAGGAAATAGATCCTCCGTCAAGTTTGGCTTCAATACCATGCGCCAAAACATCCATTTACTTTCAAACTCATCTTCTATTTCACCGACAGATAGTTGGAAGCTTAGTGACAGCTATATCAAACCACAAATTGGTGGTCAAGGCTCCGTTGGGTATTACAGGAATCTTGCTAGAAACACACTTGAGTTTTCTACGGAAGTATACTATCGGTATATGAAAAATCTATTGGATTATAGGTCCGGAGCTAATATTGTCCTAAATGAAAACATAGAACAAGATGTCTTAAACTCCAATGGTAAAGCCTATGGGGTAGAATTTTTGTTAAAAAAGAATACTGGATTATTGAAAGGATCCATTGCTTATACTTATTCTAGATCATTGATGCAAACATCGGATGATCCGTCAGTAGAAAAAATTAATGATGGCGAGTTTTATTCAAGCAATTTTGACCAGCCTCATCACTTGGTATTTGTTGCTAATTATGAATTGAGTAAAAGGATCAACACTTCCTTTAATATGAATTATAGTACGGGAAGGCCTATTACTTTACCGATTTCAAAATTTGATTATGCTGGTTCTGAGCGTGTTTATTTCTCAGAACGAAATGCATATAGGATCCCGGATTATTTCAGAATAGATTTTTCAGTAAATCTTGAAGGAAATCACAAAGTAAATAAACTGGCTCATGCCTCTTGGTCATTTGGAGTATACAACTTATTGGGAAGAAGTAATCCCTATTCGGTGTATTATGTTCCTGAAGGAGGAAAATTAAGGGGGTATCAATTGTCCATTTTTGCAAATCCTATCCCATTCATTACCTATAATTTCAAGTTTTAAATGAGAAAAATAGCAACATATTTATCTGTTTTTCTACTCTTTGTTTCAGCATGTAGAGAACCTTTTGATCCTGAAATTGAACCTTCAGATTTGAAAGTATTAGTGGTAGAGGGATATCTTGATACTGAAGGATTGCCCAGTGTATTGAGTTTAAGCTATACTCGAAATATTAGTTTTGACGATTCTTTCACTCCGAGTTTTCCGGAGGCAAATGTTTTTCTGGAATCAGAATCAGGCACTCAATATCCATTAATCCCACTAGGTAGTGGGAAATTTGAATTTGCCTATGACATTGCAGAGGAGGATAGCTATAGGCTTAGAATTCTAACAAATGATGGAAATAACTATTCTTCGGAACTCCTGACACCAATATTGACTCCTGAAATCATAGATGTTGGATTTGAGAGAAATGAAGAAGGCGTTGAAATTTATTTGACTACTAAAGGAGATGAAAATGCAGATGATTTTCTTTGGACTTTTGAAGAGACCTATGCATTCAGACCAAAGTTCCCAACGGCCTATCGATATGATCCAGATCGCAAGACTGTTGTTTTGTCTACTGAGGAAAATTCTACAAGTCTATGCTATAGGGATGTTACTAGCTCAGATCTGATTTTAGAAACTTCATCCCGTTTTGAAGACCAGTTTGTTTTCAGACAATCCATTACTCAAATTCCCACTGGAGAAGAAAGGCTCACTGTTCGATACAGTATTTTGGTTTCTCAAAAGGCTTTAGATAAAAAAGCTTCTGAATTTTGGGAAGTGATGAGAAAAAACACGGATGATTTGGGATCAATTTTTAGTCCATTGCCTTCCAATATTGGCGGAAATATCAAAAATGATCAAGACCCAAATGCTCCTGTGGTTGGATTCTTGAGTTTAGGTACAGTAAAGCAGCAAAGGTTGTGGATAGATTTTAGGGAAATCCTTCCATGGACTAGAATTGATATTCCGGATTACTTTGGCTGCATTGTGGAACCAGATACGATTTTAATTAAAGACTACGAGGTCGCTTTTAAATCTGGAGGTTTTATGCCCGCTGTTCCTATTTTTTGTGATACTTGTTATGATCCGATAGGATTTAGAAAAGCAGAAAGGCGCTGCGTGGATTGTACGCTTAGAGGGACAAATGTGAAACCAGATTTTTGGGAAGATTAAGATGAAATTGCTAAAAATCACTTTGGTATTATTTGTTCTTTCGATAGGTACGAAAGGAAATGTTTTTTCCCAATCGACAAATGAAACGGTTAGTTTTTCAATTCCGAAAACGATTTATTTTGGAGGAGAAAGAGTGTGGATTTCTAGTCATGTAAGCCAAGGCGCGAAGCCAGCAGATTCAAAAATTATTTATGCTGAATTACTGAATAGATATAATGAATCTGTTGCGATCGCAAAAATGCCTTTAGAGGCAGGAGAAAGCTTTAATTTTATGAAGTTGCCTACTGACTTACCTTCAGATAATTATTTGCTCCGGGTTTTTACAAGAGTGAGTCCTTACCAAAATCTAGAATCTGGGATATCTCAACAATTTATCACGGTATTTAATAGATTAGCTCCACCTGATGTAGTTGAAAAAAGAGGGGAAGTGAATTTTTCTCAACATGAGTCTACTCAGAAAATCACTGTTTCTCAAAATGAAGTCAGCTCAGGAGATAATCTTACGATAGATATATCAACTATTAGCGAGCCTGAAGAAATTAGTATTTCGGTGATCAATCCATTTTTGGAAATCCAAGGCCAGTTTAGTTCCTCGATTGCTTATGAGTCCATAGATGCCAAAAAGCTACTTCCAGAGTTATTTGGTCATATCATAGAAGCAAAGTTGGAAGGTGGAAGTTTAGATACAACTCAACTTTACTATGTCTCAGTACATGGCGATAAATCGGCTTTGCTCACTGACAGACCAGATGAAAATGGGAGCATGTTTTTTGATGCAGGTGGCATGAAAAACTGGAGATATCTAGTAGCCCAGGCAGACGGAAATGAAAGTTTATTGGATTTTAATATTATTTCACCAGCTCCAAAGACTCATTTTAAAGTTGGTTTTAAATTTCCGGATTTAGAAATAAGCCCTTCGGATGAGCAATATTTGAGAGAGTTGTTAAAAGGAGGTCAAGTTGAAGGCTATTTTGTAAATGAATTTGATGCTTTTGCTGCCCCAGTTGTTACTGGTTTTGTAGAGGATAAAGTATATCAATTAGATGATTATACTCGATTTGAGACTGTTGAAACGGTCATCAAGGAATATGTTCCCGAAGTTTCTGTAAAAACTGTTCAGAAGAAAAAAGAATTTAGAGCTATAAATGAGGCTAGAAACTTTGCTTTTGAATCTAATCCCTTGATGCTGATCGATGCGATGCCTGTTTTTGATTCAGAAGAATTAGCGAGGTTTGACCCAATAGGTTTAAAATCTCTCGAAATCCTGATGAGAACCTTTTATCTGAATGAGGAAGCTTTTTCAGGAGTTTTAAGTTTTTCTTCTTATAAAAATGATTTTGGAGGTTTCCCTATTCCTACCAATGGAATCTATCTTGAGTATGAAGGTATTCAGCCTAAGATAAGTTCTGCAAAAGGATTGTTTGATTCCCCTAAAGAAGCTGCCCAAATGATGGATTGGAGGACTATCTTGTTTTGGTCCCAAGTGCCAGAAACTTACCCGGTTTCCAACTCTTTCACTATAAAAATGCCAGAGCTAAAGGGTAAGTATATTATTCGCGTGAAGTCAGGAGGAGAAATTTTCACAAGACTTTTCGAGGTTAAGTAATTTCAGAATTATTTCAAGTGGATTTCTTCTTCAGTTCTTGCTGCAGAAATTGGCCTAATTTTGCCTGATAGTTTTTAATTTCTGGATCAAATTCTGGCGAAAGACTTTTCTTTTCGGGGAAAGATTCCATATGAACAGTCTGCGTAGGAAATGCAAATCTGACTCCCATAGCATCCGCAAGTTTCATTATCTGGATCAAAATCTCATGTCTACATTTCAATTCTTCTGCCCAAGTTGGGACTTCAAAAAAGATATAAAACATGATGTCTAAACTGAAGGACGATAAATTATTAAAATAGACATGAAATGTGTCTTTTCTAGTATATGGGTGAGACAATACTATTTCTCGAAGGCCTTTAACAAACTCATCCATTAAATCTGGAGGAGTGTCATAAGTAATGGTAATGGTCGTATAAAACCTTCTGAAATGGCGCAAGCCATGGTTATCAATCGTCGCGTCTGCAACTTTCCCATTTGGGATGTACATGACCGAATTCCGGAAAGTCCTAACTCGTGTAGACCTAAATCCAACCTCTTCGACTGTTCCGTCCAAATCTCCGGAAGTAATCCAATCCCCTACTTGAAAAGGTCTGTCAAGGAAGATCATTATTGAACCAAAAAAGTTCTTGATAGTATCTTGAGCAGCCAATGCGATCGCCACACCACCGATAGAAAGGCCAGTCAGAAATGGAATAATATCAAGATCAAGACCTTCCTTTAAGACGAAAAGTGTACCGATAATTATTACAAATGCTTTTAGAGTTTTTCTGATCAATGGAACTAATTGATCATCTAAGGTTGACTCTGTTCTCTCTGCCAATTTTGAAAAATATGCAGCAATCACGTCTACTATCTTATAGAAAATAACCGTGATCAAGAAAGGTTTTAAGGTGTTGATAATGACAATTATCCAAGCCCAAATTCCAGTAGGAAGTTGAAGAACCGGAAGGAAGAGTGCCAAAAGCAAAACAATCAAATAGAAGCTCGTAATCCTGGCAACAGGAAGCAAGTAATGTTCTCCAATGTAGCCATATCCAAACCGATCCAGAATATATAAAAGACCTTTGTCGACCAGAAATGTAAAGACTAAATGACTCAGGAAAACAAGAAAAATTAAAACTAGAAAGCCTATCAGCTGCCAAAGGTGAAATCCTAAATATTCTTGATTCCCTATTTTAGGGAGAAGATCAAGTAATTTGGCAGTCCCGAAAGGGTAAGTTTCCCTGTGCAGCGTATTTATTTGGCCGACAGTAAAAGCCGAAAATTTCCATTGACCCCCTACCTTTTCTAAAAAAATACCCGGAAGTTTCGATTTATCAAAGTAATAAATCTGATCATAGCCCGAAGTTGTATCCCTAAAATCCTGTTCATTTGGAATTTCACTCGTTCTAATAATAATTCCTTTTCCTTCGAAAACCTGTTTTAGTTTTATGCCTAGATTTTCTCCTTTTTGAGGCTCTACACCTTTTAAATTGAGAGTTTGGGAGGCTTTGTCCGGATGGAAATTTGATTCCTCTAAATTGTAAAAAAAGGTGAGGGTCGTATGATAAGGAGAACTTAAATTAATCTCTTCAGATACTTCTTTTAAATCCACTTGCTCCGTGATTAACTGACCATAGGACACGGAAATCAAACTGAATAAACAGAGAAACAAGAAATATTTTTTAAACATAGGATTAGATTTTTTGCAAGTTAGCTATTCATTATTCCTGTCCCAAGGTATTGATGAAGCTTAATCTGCCAATAAAAACTCTGTGATTCTTGTACCACTAATAGTCCTGATCATGTATTGGCCTTTGGAGGATTGATAGGTAATTTGCACTGAATTGCTACTTTCAAGTGGCATTGTCGTAAGTAAATTACCTTCTAGATCATATAAATAACTGAATTCTTGGGTGAGATCAGTCAAAGCGAAAATCTGTCGATCAGACCCGAAATCAAAATATTGATAAATTAAATTCTCGCTAGAAACTCGAACATTCATCAATCTCTTTTCTGATCTATCCAGTATCGAAACTTCATTATACTGTCTTGAAACAAAAACAAAATCATTTGCTTTTTGATCCGGAACCAGCATAAATTCGCTGTCCTTATCCTCTTTGATCAACTGGTTTCTATAGCCGATTTCTCCTTCAAAATTGCTGTGTATTATCTCCCCGCTGGAAGTAATAACAACATACTTATACGATCTGGAACTTGGATCTCGCCAAACCATCCCTTCAGACTTAATGGCCTCGCCAAGCTTGATGGGAGATCCCTCTTGACTTTCTCCTCTTCTGTTGAATAAGAAAAGATTACCATTTTCTCCCAATGCGGCCATATAATCCCCTTTGCCAGGGATTCTATAATGAGCAGGAGCTCCGGTCGTTTTTACATTAATGGAAAGGGGATCCCATCCATCTAGTTGCTGACCAGTTTTGTCCAAAAGGTAAAGGTTTCCGTCTTCGGTACTTAGAAAATATCTGTAGTCTTTACTATTTGAATAATCAACCAAATTCAAATGAGAAATCCATTCATTTCCCAAATCAAATGGATAACCTGGAAGTAAATTCCCAAGTCTGTCTATTCCATAAATCTTGTTTTTGGTCGCTAAGAGAATTTGAAGCTTGCCATTTTTATAGTAATCAATCTGGAATATCTTGGAAACAATCGGCCCGTCAAGTGGGTATGTATAAACTTCCTCTCCTATCTCATTAAAAAGATGCATCAGGTTGGTGTCATCTTGGACTAATATATCCTGTGTATTGTCTTGATAATTTAGAGCGATTGCGGGCCCATAAATTAGAGGTTGGCTCAAAGAGACAGTCTTGTTTGGCTGGAGGCTAATCGCTTCTACTTGTTTACTTTCCGCTTTGAAATCACTCTTATAGGGTATTTTTAAAGTTGCTTCTGTCCGATCGGGCAGTTTATTAATATGCAAAGAAAGCCAAGGGAAGGATTGGAAACTGCTACTGTATTTTTGAAGAAATGAACTCCAGGATGGATTGGTGTTTTTAGTCCAATTTGACCATATCTCATCAATTAAGTAAATCTTTGAAAAGCCAGAAGCAGAATTTAATTCTGACTTTGCTGCAGGAGAATTTGGGGAGTTTCTCCAAGTGTTGTTGGATGTGAAATCATCCAAGATCAACTTCATCGCCTGCTGGGAGTTACAAAAAACCAAAATGTCATTTACACTCGTTACAAAAGTTTGGCTGAAGCCTGGGAATTTTCCTGAAAATAAATGTGCCGGAAATTCTTCCTCAGAAATAAACAAAATCTCATAATCTAAATAGAAGTCTGAATTTTCTCCATTTTCTGATTTTTGAAATTCTTTGAGTAAATCTAATGATGTTGAGGCGTCAAAAGTTCTTGCTAATAAGGCTAAATTTTGATCCGAACCGCCATATTTTTCTAAATCTAAAAGGTATAATTCTCCTGAAAAATTATCAAAGAAACCTCGATCAGTCAAGGTCCTCTGAATTTCTCCATTTAAAGTAGACCGAAATGGGAATGCTCGGTTTTCAATTTTTTGAGTCTCATAAATGCTTTCAAGGTTATATTGAGTAAGCGATAAAGTCCGGTTAGAAATCAAAGATTCGATAGCTGTTAAATTAGCACGGATTGAAGGGGTGAAATTGATTGGATCAGGATAATATACTGGGCCAACAAACTCAAGTCTTCCTTCTTCGAATGAAAGATCAAGTGCCAAAGCGGCGTTCATGATTTCTAAACTGGCAATAGATTGACTTTCTCTGTTTCCAGCAACTCCCTTTAGCATGGCGGCAAGCCCTTTTCCAGAAAGCAACAATCTTCCGGGTGAACCAGAACTTAAAGGCGCCCCGGTAATTAATTTTGAAAAGGTCTCTTGGTTTTCACTCATGTAAAAGCGAATCGCCTGCTCAACTAAAAATGAGGAGGATGAAAATATCACCAAATCACCAAGTATTGAAATTGACCAGCCCCTGTTATTTTCACTGTCGTAAAATTCTATCACTTCCTGATCTGAATACATGCGGTTTTGGAAGCGTGATCCTGCAGGAATTTTAGCCTTTATATCATCAATTAAACCAGATGTTTTTATTGGGTTTAAATTTAAAGAATAGAGTATTTCAAAATTTTCGATCCCAGTGGAATGCAAGCTGACTGTCAATTGCTCATTTTGGACAAGATTGGCAATTTGCCCATTTTCTCCTGTAAGGCTGTCTAAAGTAACAAGTTGCTTTGATAGCTTGTCGAAGGCAGGAAGTGTCTGGAAAATCCCCCAAACCGGATCATTTACCAAAGTGTTCCAGGTTTCTGCGCCTTGATAGGTTTCGAAAACAAAAACTGCATCTTGACTGATCAGGTCGAGGCTATTGACTTTACGTACTGAAAAATAATTTTGGTAGACCCAAAACCCGCCCCCTACTAAAAGGATTATGAATAAAAGAATAAGTAGGCTTTTCCAGATTTTCACAAGTCTTTTATAATTTCTAAAGAAAGATCACAAAAATTAGACCTAAGAATTATAAGGAAAACCCTCAAACTCTTAGGTCTTATTATTTAATAGTATAGGATTATTTACCCAGTTTATTCAATACTTCCATTACTTCTTTTACATGACCTCTCGAAGTCTCAAGCAGCGCTTTTTCATCTTCGTTAAGGTCTAGCTCAAGAACTTTCTCTACACCATTCTTACCAAGGATTACAGGCACGCCTAAATAGCAGTCATCAATTCCATATTCTCCCTCTAATTTGATACAGACAGGGAATACTCTTCTTTGGTTCTTCAAAATCGCCTCCACCATCTGAGCAGCTGCTGAACCTGGTGCATACCAAGCAGAAGTCCCCATTAGTTTTACCAATTCGCCGCCGCCGAACTTTGTTCTTTCGATGATTGCATCCAATTTATCTGCTGCTATAAGTTCTGTGACAGGGATACCTGCAACTGTGGTATATCTTGGAAGTGGAACCATTGTGTCACCATGTCCTCCCATCAAAATCGCTTGGATCTCTTTAGGTGAAATATTTAGTTCTGACGCAATAAATGCTCTATATCTAGCTGTATCAAGGATCCCAGCCATCCCGATTACCTTATTTCTTGGCAATTTAGAAGTGATGTGGGCCTGATAAGTCATTACATCCAATGGGTTTGATACCACAATGATAATGGCATTTGGAGAATGTTTTACAACATTTTCTGTCACTGATTTGACGATCCCAGCATTGGTTTCGATCAAATCGTCACGAGTCATTCCTGGTTTACGAGGAAGACCTGAAGTAATTACAACTACGTCTGAATTTGCAGTTTTGCTGTAATCATTTGTGCTTCCTACGGTACGACTGTCATACTGATTGATAGGAGCTTTCTGCCAAATGTCCAGCGCTTTGCCTTCAGCAACACCCTCTTTGATGTCAACAAGAACTATTTCTTCTGCGATTTCGCGATAAGCCAATACATCGGCACAGGTTGCACCCACGTTACCTGCCCCTACTACGGTTACTTTGCTCATGAGATTATTTTGATTTTATTTTAAATACTGCCTAAAAAAGCACCGCTAAGTTATTAAACTATGCCTAGTAATAGAAGCTAGTAAGTGAATACTTTATAGAAGTATCAGGATTTTTGATGAATGCAATCAGAAAGCTTTTATATCTTATTCAAACATTTGACGGAGACTGAAAAAGCCGAAGGACTCTCTATAGGATTTGAATAGCCTTTGATTGTTTTGGTTATAGTATTCTGCGAGAGACGTCATCATTTTAGCTTTGATTTTCGGATTACTATCGAAAACTTCCTGAATCGCAAAATGTGGTATTACTATCAAATCCGCTTCTTCCGAAACTACGATGGCGGTATATGTCCTTTTGGTATTTTCTAAAAGTGAATTTTCTCCAAATGCTTCCCCTCTACCTATTTCGATAATAGTTTCGAAATTATCTTTGACATCAATGGTCAAAGTGATTTGGCCTCTTTTTACAAGATAAAGTGCCTGGCTGGGATCTTTGCTGAAAAACACTACCTCATCTCTTTTATATTTCCGATGATGCATAGCAGGAATAAACCGTGCCATTTCTTTATTTTTCATCCTTTCAAAAAACTTGATCTGCGTGAGGAAATCAAACATTTCATGTTCTTCGGGGGTGTAGGTTTTTGAAAAGGGATTCCTCATAATTACCGTTTTTTCAGGTATAAAGTCTTTCTGGTTGCCGCCGTATATTTTGCCCAATCTGCAATTCTATATCCTATTATCCAGGCTATTTTTTCTCCTGATTCCAAGACTTTGATTTCTTGCTTTTTGACCAGCGGTATTTTCAAATCTATCAAAAAGTCACTGATTTTTTTGCTGTTTTTCATTCCTAATGGAATAAATCTATCCCCTTCTGTCCAAGACCGGATCCTCAATGGGAAATTTAACTGCTCAAGATCAAGCATTGCATTAAGAGGGCTTTTATCCACTTCTATTTTCCCATCTAGTTTGAGGATTTCATACTCACCTTCGGGTATAGAGAAATCAAGGTCGTTTTTAGAAATTTCGAATGGCTCAAAATACTTGGCTTTTGGAGCTAAAATCAATTGACTCCTATCCATATTTAGTAGATAATCAGTGCTTTCGAAAAATTTTCCTGATTCACCAAATAAGCAAGTTTGATAGAGTTCTTGAACCTGATCAGAATTGAAACCAAAAGATCGTAACCAAAAATAGAGTAAAGAGGTAGCCCCTTCCAGATGAATAAAGTCTTCAAATTTAAGAATCTGGATTCCGTCTTGATCAAGGATACTCTTGCTTTTCCATAAATCAAATAACCCGGAAAATGCTCTTCCGGTATCTTTTAATCTGTTAAAACTTGTAATCAAATTTGCCCTTGAATCTTCGGAATATGCATAAAGAACAGGCAAAACATCTAAGCGCATTTTGTTCCGTTTATAATCGGTTTTACGATTAGAACTGTCTTCTCTCCATTCCAACGAGGTTTTCTTTGCGAAATGAAGAATTTTTTCTCTAGAAAAAGGCAACAGTGGTCGAATCAGAAATCCTCTTTTTTCTGCCATCCCATATAGCCCTTCGATTCCTGTGCCTCTGGTAAGATTAAGGAATATCGTTTCCAATTGATCATCTTCATGATGTGCTAAAACTATACCTTCCAGATTTCTGGCTTCCCGGACTTTCTCAAACCAGTCATATCGAATTTCTCGCGCAGCCATTTGAGTGGAAATATGTTTTTCTTCCATTACTTTGGCAGTTTCGGCATGAAGAATATGAAATTCTACTCCCCAATTTTCTGCCAAATTTTTTACAAATTCTTCATCACCATTACTCTCTTTTCCACGTAAATGAAAATTAACATGGGCTACTTCAAATTTGATTTTGGAATAATAAAGGAGCGTACCAAGACTTACACTGTCCAAGCCACCACTACATGCCAAGAGGTATTTCTTTTCAGGATCCAACAAGGACTTATTTCGGATATGTTGGATAAATGCTTCGATCATTGATCAAAAATATCATTTTCTGCTAATTTTGCCCCATCCAAGAATTTATGACCAATCAAATCTCTCGTTTTTTCCTCGCGATTAGTATTTTGACGCTTTTTGCAGTCAAAGCAAAAGCTCAAGGTTCATCTACCTTAGAAATAAATAAAGCTGAAGAATTAATAGGCGCAAGCGGCTTTGAAAGGTTAGTCGGTGATGTGGAAATGAGGCATCAAAACTCTTTGATTTATTGTGATTCAGCTCATTTTTATCGAGAGACAAACAAAGCAAGATTGTTTGGGAATGTCCGGATCATTGATCAAGAAGATCCAGTCAGGACAACCAGTTCTTATGCAGAATATGACGGTAATACAAAAGTGGCAAAGCTTCGAACCAACGTCGTTTTTACAAACCAGGAAACCACTTTATATACTGAATATCTAGATTATGATAGAGGTTTAAACATCGCATACTATTTTAATGACGGTAAAGTAGTGGATTCAGTAAATGTTCTTACGAGTGAAAAAGGAAAATATGAGGTAAGTATTGAGCGAATCACTTTTCAGAATGACGTGGTATTGGTCAATCCGGACTATACCTTGAAAACTAATGATCTGGTTTATATGACAATCCCAAAAACGGCTGAAACAACAGGTCTGACTAATTTGATTTCTAAAGATGGGAATACGCTAGATGCTCAAAATGGAAGTTTTTATGACACCCAAAAAAAACAGTTCCGTTTTTTTGATGGAATAGTGGAAACAGAGACCAGTAGAGTAAAAGCAATAGAGCTCTTTTATGATGAAAACCTAGCCTACTATGAAGGGACTGATGACGTTCAGGTTTTGAATAAAGAAAGAGAAGTTGAGATTTTTGGAGATGTGGGAAAGTATTGGGAAGAAAGAAAATACAGTGTAGTCTATGGAAACGCCTTGGTAAGGAGGTATTTCGAAAATGACACGTTGTACATGACATCAGATTCTTTGATTTCGCAAGACAACGAGGTTGATTCAGCTAAATTCCTTCTAGCATTCCGATCTGTAAATTTGGTCAAATCTGATCTTTCAGGCAAAGCAGATTCGTTAGTTTACAACTATAATGATTCTTCCATACAGCTATTTAAGGATCCTGTCATGTGGAATCAAAAAAGCCAGATTTCTTCCGATAGTATGACATTCTACATAGAAAACGAAAATTTGGATCGGGTCTATTTAAAAGATAATGCCTTCATAATTACCCAGGATACGATACTGAATTTCAATCAGATGAAGGGTAGAAAGATGATGGGCTATTTTCAGGATGGACAAATGAATCAAATGGACATTGATGGAAATGGGGAGTCATTGTACTTTGTGTTAGAATCCGATACGATTGCCCAAGGTGCTAATAAAACTCTGAGTGCAACAATTAAGTTGAAATTCAAAGAAGGAGCTATCCAAAGAGTAAATTATGGCATAAAACCTGATGGCCGATTTATCCCTTCCCAAAATTTAAACGATGAAAATTCAAGACTTTCTGGGTTTAATTGGAGATTTGAGGAAAGGCCGGATATGTCAACAATCATGAGGTGGCGAACTCCAAAAGAGATTGATATCAAAGCAAAAAACCTATTTAATATTCCTCAAATAGAAATACGGTTACCTACAGAAAAGGAGATTGAGGATGAACTTAAAAAACGAGGTAAAGTACTTGAGAAGAAGGTATTTAATTAGGGATAAAGTCCAATAAAAAACGGTAACGTCCAACTTGTGAAAAAATTTTATAAAGGTTAACAAGAATTAACCCGATTTTTCTATGTTCTGACTAACATCAAACTAATTTTGTCCGTATATTGAATACCGTAGAAAAAAGAATCACCGCTTATTGATTAGAATTTTACATGTATAACTCTCTCAAATGTTTTATGTGGCTTTGCCTTTTCCTCCCGCTTTTTGGGGAGGCGCAGCAGGTTCGCGTGTTGAGTGAAGATCTAGAATTTAGTGGTGATTTGAATTCTACTCAAAGAAAAACTGTGATTCTTCAGAATGAATCATCCCAATCAAAAACTTATTTCTTAAAGAACTTAACTGGAAATGTGGGTTCGTCTCAGCATGTTAAAATTTGCATAGGAGATGACTGTTATGATCCAAGAAAAGATCTTGCGAAGATCAGAATTACATTAGCTCCTGGTGAATTAATGACGGATTTATACTTGGATTTTGGAATGGGAATTGTAGAGACTAGAGGAAGTTTTGATTTGAACTTTGTAAATCTTGAAAATATCAGAGAATCCTTTTTAGTAGAAGCACGATACGATGTTTCGAATCCAAATAAAAAGGTAGATGAATTTGATTACAAAGAATTGACATTAAGTGATATATATCCGAACCCAAGTAATAGAATCGCTCAGTTGGATTACCAGTTAAAAAACCCAAATGCGAATGCAAAAATCGCAATTAATAGTTTTATTGGGAATCCAGTGGCAGAATATGAGCTAGATCCAGAAAGAAATTCATTGGTGATCAATGTTTCAGATTTCAATCCAGGTGTTTATTTCTACACGCTTTTCCTCGACAATAAAAATATTGTCACAAAGAAGCTCGTTGTCAAGAAGTAAGAGTCTATCACAATACCACTTCCCATTTGAATCCGAATAATTATCCCGTATATTTGCGGACTTGAAAATGAAAATGCGCGTACAAAACATTATCGTTCTAATAGTAGTAATGGCATTTACTGCCTGTGGTCCTTTCAATAAACTCGAAAAGAGTACAAATTGGGAAGAGTTATATGCAGGTGCTAATAAATATTACCAAGAAGGAGAATATAATAAGGCTATCATCCTTTATGATAAGGTACTTCCTGTAATTAGAGGAAGTGAAAAAGCTGAATTAGCAGATTATAATTATGCGAATTGTCATTTCAAGACAAAACGATATATCGAAGCTGCAGGCTATTTTAATAACTTCTTCCGAACTTACAACCGAAGCCCTTTAGCTGAGGAAGCATTATTTATGCATGCTTATTCTCTTTACCTTGATGCTCCGGACTTCAATCTTGATCAGCAAAGTAGCCAAGAAGCTGTTGCAGCAATACAACAGTTTGTCACTAGATTCCCAGGTTCTGCCAGTTATGAAAGAGCTATGGAAATGTTAGGGGATTTGGAACAAAGGTTTGAGGAAAAAGCCTATCAAGAATCTTCCATGTATTACCGTTTGAAAGACGGTTTATATCCTGGAGATTTCTACAGGGCATGCATTGTTAATTTTCAGAACTTTGCTAAAGACTATCCTGAAAGTAAGTATAATGAGGAATTAGCCTACAAACTAGTTGAGGTTGCAACTGGATATGCTGAAAACTCCGCTTATTCGAAGAAAGAAGAAAGATTAACAGACGCTTTAAGATTTGCTGGAAATTTCTACAGAAAGTATCCTGAAAGTGGATTCACAGCAAAAGTTAAAATCTATGAAGAAGAAGCGAGAGAGGTAATGCAGGAACATTTGGAGTTAAAAAAGAAAGTGGCAGAACGAATAGCTGAGCAAGAAGCTGAGAAGAAAGCAACTCTCGAAACTCCAACAAATAATAATTAATCGAAACGTAAATAGATCAAAATATGGCAATTAATCCGTCAATTATTACACGTGATTTAGATAAAATCGCTGATAAGACCGGTAACCTGTATGAATCCCTTCATATAGCAGGTCAGAGAGCTAAGCAAATTTCTGCTACTTTAAAGGAGGAATTAAATAATAAACTTTCTGAATTTGCTTCTACTGTGGATAACCTAGAGGAAGTTTTTGAAAACAAAGAGCAAATCGAAATCTCTAAGTTTTACGAAAGAATGCCAAAGCCTTCAACTATGGCTATGGAAGAGTTTATGGAAGATAAAATCTACCATAGATATCCTTCTGAGGAATCTGGAGAGTAAATCGTATGAGCCTACAGGGTAAAAGAATAATTTTGGGTGTAACCGGTAGTATAGCCGCGTACAAATCAGCTCATCTTACTCGATTACTCATCAAATCCGGAGCAGAAGTGCAAATTATTATGAGCGCTTCTGCTCTTGATTTTATTACCCCTCTTACTTTGGCAACGCTTTCTAAAAGACCAGTGTTAGTTAATTTCCAAAAAGACGAAACTGGTGTTTGGAATAACCATGTTGAACTTGGCCTTTGGGCAGATTTATTTTTAGTAGCACCTATCAGTGCCAGCACCTTAGCGAAGTTTGCCAATGGACTTTGCGACAACTTGCTTACCGCAACCTACTTATCCGCAAGATGTCCCGTCATGATAGCTCCGGCAATGGATTTGGATATGTATCAACATCCCTCAGTTCGTGCCAACCTACACAAATTAGCTTCTTTCGGAAATTTGATTTTAGATTCTGAGATTGGAGAATTGGCTAGTGGTTTATCTGGTCAAGGTAGAATGATGGAACCAGAAAATATTCTCTCTCAAGTAGAAGAATTTTTTAACAAAAAAGAGGATTTTCGAAATAAAAAAGTTCTGATCACGATGGGACCAACGCAAGAAGCTCTGGATCCTGTTCGGTTTATCAGTAACCATTCCAGTGGTAAAATGGGACTTGCATTGGCAAAAGCTTTCCATACTAGAGGTGCGGAAGTTTATGTGGTTTCTGGTCCGATTTCATTAAAAGTGGATAAACAATTTTTCCATTGGACAGATGTAAAGTCAGCCAAAGAAATGTACTCGGCTTCTCATGAGCTCCATGGAATGATGGATATCTGTGTATTTGCGGCTGCCGTGGCTGATTATGCTCCTGCAGAGATTGCCCCTGATAAAATCAAGAAAAGTGATTCGGAGCTTTTGTTCAAAATGGTTAAAACCGTTGATATTGCTTTTGAACTAGGCAAAGTCAAGAAGCCCAGTCAGATTCATGTTGGTTTCGCACTCGAAACCGAAAATGAAACCGAAAATGCAAAAGCGAAACTGGATAAGAAAAACTTTGATTTGATCGTTTTAAATTCAATGAGAGAAAGTGGTGCCGGATTTCAGTTAGATACAAATCGTGTTCATATATTTCAGTCTACTGGACAATCAGTAAGTTCGGAAGTTGAGGATAAATCAAAAATTGCAGAATTGATTTTAGATCAAATCAAATTAGCTCCAATTGGCGTCTGAACCTGATTATTCTTTATTTTTAGAGCTATGAAGAAAACGATTTCATGCCTGTTTTTAATTTTTGTTTCCCATTTAGGATTCACACAAGAATTAAACTTTACAGTTATTATTAATAGTGATCGTGCTAGAATACAGAATACTACTGTGTTTTCTACCATGAAAACGAGCTTTGAACAATTTCTTAACGGAAGATCTTGGACTACTGATGAGTTTCGCCCTGAGGAACGAATTAAAGGAAACATGTTGATTACGATTAATGACGTGCCTCAGGTAGGTGTATATAATGCCACTGTCCAGATTCAAACTGTAAGGCCAATTTATGGGACGAACTATGAATCTTTGCTTTTTAATTTTGCAGATAGAAACTGGAATTTTGAATACATTGAATCTCAGCCGTTAGAGTTTAATAGATTTAATTTTTTGAATAATATTAGTTCCCTGTTGGGCTTTTATGCTCATATAGCTTTAGGAATAGATTATGATAGTTTTTCTAGTAAAGGAGGAGATGAATTCTTTGAAATAGCAAATGATATTGTAAACAATGCCCAGCAGTCAGGTAGAACTGGATGGGGTCAAAGTCCTACGGATCGCCGAAACAGATATTGGTTAATAAATGATCTATATACTTCATCAGTATATGCACCTATCAGAGAGGCATATTACTTATATCATCGTCTGGGTCTTGATATTTTGCAAGTAGAACCAGAAAAAGCCTATGAAAATATGCTACAGGCTATTAAACTAGTTGCAGAAGCAAACAAAGCCCAGCCAAACGGTATTCTTACGATTACTTTTATGGATGCCAAAGGCGATGAAATAGCTCAGGTTTTCAAGAATGCTAGTATGGATATAAGGACAGAATTAGTCAAGCTTCTTCTTGAAGTGGATCCAAATAATGCCAGAAAATACAATGAGTTACTGAAAAGCTGATTCCGATTTATAAATTTGTGCTTTTCCCGATAATTACCCATGCTTAAATCTCTCAGTATTCAAAATTATGCACTTATCGATCAGTTGCTGATGAAGCCAAGTGATGGATTGAGTATGATTACCGGAGAAACAGGAGCAGGGAAGTCTATCATGTTAGGTGCAGTTGGATTATTACTTGGAAATAGAGCGGATACCAAAGTTTTACTTTTTGATGATAAAAAATGTATCGTCGAAGGAGTATTTGAAATTGGTGAATATGGACTAAAAGAGTTTTTTGAAAAAGAAGATTTGGATTATGATACTTCTTGTATTGTAAGAAGAGAAATCAGTCCAAGTGGCAAGTCCCGATCTTTTGTAAATGATACTCCTGTACTTTTGGATGTATTAAAGTTTCTCGGATCCAAATTAATGGATATTCATTCCCAGCATGACACCTTACAGCTTGGTTCAGGAGCATATCAACTTGATTTGATCGATGCTTTTGCTCAAAGCCAACCTGAGCTAGAAACCTATAAGATAGCTTTCAAAACTTTCAAAAAGGCTCAGAAATCTTTTCAAGAATTGCAGCATAAGGCTTTGGAACTTCAGAAAGAAGCAGATTTTAACCAGTTTCAATTAGAAGAACTCAGTAGTTTATCGCTTCAGAAGGGAGAGCAATCTGATCTGGAATCCAGCCAAGAAGTATTAGAAAATGCCGAGGAAATAAAACTGAAGATCAACGAAATGCTCCATCTTTTCGAGAATGATCAATTTGGGATTTTTCAGGGAATGGCTCAGGTGCAACAAACTATCGGGATTTTGGAAAGATTGGCGCATAAATATGAGCCCTTAAAAAAAAGATTTCAAAGCCTTCTGATCGAGTTGAAAGACCTTGCTGATACTTTGTCAAGTGAGGAGTCGGAAGTGGAAGTTGACTTTGAAAGATTGGATGAAGTTCGGGAGAGATTGAGCAAAATATACCAGCTTCAGAAAAAGCATGGAGTAGCAAGTGTGGAGGAACTGATGGAATTGGAAAGAGAACTTGCTGATAAAGTTTTCCAGTTTCAGAATCTAGATGAGACACTAAAGGAAGCAAAAATTGAACTTGAAAAAGCCGAACAAACTGTTTTGAAAGCTGGTAAGGATTTGGGCAAAAAACGGGGTGCTTGCTTTGAAACTTTCCAGAAAGAAATGGAAAGTTTACTTTCTGACCTGGGGATGGAAAATGCAAAACTGAAAATTGAACAAAGTCCTATTGCACCTTCTTCAAAAGGCATGGATGAAATCGAATTGCTTTTTTCGGCTAACAAAGGATCTACTTTGCAGCCTTTGAAAAAAGTTGCATCTGGAGGCGAATTTTCCAGATTACTCTTTGCAATCAAATACCTAATGGCGGATAAGATGGCATTGCCAACTTTGATTTTTGATGAAATTGATACGGGGATTTCTGGCGAAGTAGCGCTGCAAATGGTGAGAATGATGAAGGAAATTTCCGAAAAACATCAGGTAATTTGTATTACGCATTTGCCACAAGTGGCTGGACAAGGGGAAGTCCATTTTTTTGTTTATAAGGATAATTCTTCGCAGAAGACGATCAGTAAAATAAAGGAACTGGATCAGGAAGAGCGAGTATTGGAATTGGCAAAAATGATCGGAGGCGCAAATCCTTCCAGCTCTGCAATGGAAAGTGCCAAAGAACTCTTGATCCGATAATTGACAGTTCGGTGGATTTGGTAGGGACTGAATGCCAAATTTTCTCTATTTTTACTCATATTTTTGAAATCAACCCAATAGTTATATGCCAGAAAATTTGCTGAAAGGAAAACTTGGTATCATTACCGGTGCCCTTGACGAGAATTCCATTGCATGGAAAACCGCACTAAAAGCCAAAGAGCAAGGAGCTAGATTTGTATTGACAAATGCACCAATTGCCATGAGAATGGGTGCAATCAATGACCTTGCAAAAGAATGTGATACCATTGTCATCCCTGCTGACGCAACGAGTCTTGAAGACATAGAAAAACTTTATTCCGAAGCAAAGGAATATTTAGGAGGAGATTTTGACTTCATCCTGCATTCCATCGGCATGTCTCCAAATATCAGAAAAGGTCGCTCTTATGGAGATTTGAACTATGACTGGGCTATGAAATCTTACGATGTATCTGCTATTTCTTTTCATAAAATGATGCAGGTAGCTGAGAAAATGGACGTCATGAAAGAATGGGGTTCGATCGTCGGCCTAAGTTATATTGCTGCTCAAAGAGTATTTCCATTTTATACCGATATGGCGGATGCCAAGTCTCTCTTAGAAAGCATTGCAAGAGGTTATGGTTACAGATATGGGAAACTTAAAAATGTTCGCGTAAATACGATTTCGCAGTCCCCAACAAAGACTACTGCAGGAACTGGAATTGGAGGTTTTGATTCCTTCTATAACTTTGCAGATGCCTTGTCCCCTTTAGGAAATGCTTCAGCGGAAAGCTGTGCTGATTATATCGTGACAATGTTTTCTGATATGACAAGAATGGTGACCATGCAGAACCTTTTCCATGACGGAGGTTATTCTTTTACGGGGATTTCTGAAGATATCATGGAAAAATTTAAAGATTTATAATCTAATCACCCACCTTAATATGAAAGCTCTTTGGATTCCCGAAGAGCTTTTTTTTGGCATCTACTTCATCCAAAACTGATTTTTTGTTGTGGCATTTTACCTTATCTTATTGCTCTTTATTATTCAAACCATCAACCATGAAAAAATCTTTACTTCTAATTGCATTTCTCTGTGGCATTTTCTCGGCCTCAGTTTATGCTCAAATTGAACCCGCTCCTGATAGAGAAGAGGGTGACGGACAATATGGGCGCCTTATTTTAAGAGGAGTGATCTTAATCGACGGAACAGGCGCACCACCAATCGGACCTGTTGATATCGTGGTGGAGAAAAATAAAATTGCTCAAATTCAAGTGGTCGGATACCCAGGACTTCCTATCAATGAAAACAGAAGGCCCAAAGCTGGAGAAAATGACAAAGTATATGAGCTTGAAGGTCACTATCTAATGCCAGGGTTTGTTGATTCTCATGCTCATATTGGAGGAAGAGGGCAGGGAACTCCTGCAGAATATGTTTTTAAGCTTTGGCTGGCTCATGGAGTGACTACCATTAGGGATCCTTCGGCAGGAAATGGTTTAGATTGGGTCTTAGATCAAAAAAAGAGATCTGCAGCGAATGAAATTACAGCACCTAGAATTTTGGCGTACACAGGATTTGGTCAAGGATCCGAAAACCCAATTACGAATGCTGCAGAGGCAAAAGCCTGGGTAAATAAGAATGCTTCAAATGGAGCTGATGGGATTAAGTTCTTTGGAGCAAAGCCAGAAGTGATGCAAGCGGCCATTTCCGAAAATAAAAAAATTGGTTTACGTTCTGCTATGCACCATGCACAGGTGGATGTAGCGAGATGGAATGTTCTGAACTCCGCTCGAGCTGGCCTTTCCTCTATGGAGCATTGGTACGGACTTCCAGAGGCACTTTTTACGGATAGAACTGTTCAAGATTTCCCGGTGGATTATAATTATCAAAATGAACAGCATCGATTTTCAGAAGCTGGAAAACTTTGGGAGCAGGCAGCGCCTCCTTATTCAGAACACTGGAATAAGGTAATGAATGAATTGTTGGAGCTTGACTTTACACTTGATCCTACATTTAATATCTATGAAGCCAATCGTGATCTGATGCGAGCACAAAGAGCTGAATGGCATGAGGTTTATACTTTGCCATCACTTTGGAAGTTTTATGAGCCAAGCAGACAATCCCACGGTTCTTATTGGTTTGATTGGACCACCGCTTTAGAAATTCAGTGGAAAAAGAACTATCAGCTTTGGATGACTTTTGTCAATGAATATAAAAATCGTGGAGGTAGAGTGACTGCAGGTTCTGATTCTGGATTTATTTATCAACTCTATGGTTTTGCCTACATCAGAGAGCTAGAATTACTTCAAGAAGCTGGATTCCATCCTTTGGAAGTGATCAGATCTGCAACCTTGTATGGAGCCGAATTAATGGGAATGGAAAATGAAATCGGTACGGTGGAAGTAGGTAAATTGGCTGATTTTGTAATTGTGGAGGAAAATCCACTTCAAAACCTGAAAGTGCTTTATGGTACGGGGGCAATCAGAATTGATGATAATAATAAAGCCATAAGAGTTGGTGGTGTGAAATATACCGTGAAAGACGGAATCGTGTATGATGCCAAAAAACTCTTAGAAGATGTAAAGGCAATTGTTGATAAAGCTAAATCGGAAGAAGGAAGTGTAAAAATCACTTCTCCAGGATTAGATTGGTGATTTGATAATTTTGTAAAACCTAGGACCGGGGTAAGCTGTTAAGTAAATTACAGATTAACCCGGTTTTTTTTAACCTAATTGTATATGCCTTACATTGAAGTAAATGATATCAAATTATTTTATTCTGACCAAGGCGTAGGAGAGGAAACTATTGTTTTTTCACATGGATTACTTTGGAGTCATAAGATGTTTGAGGCTCAAATTGAATTTCTCTCGGCGCGATTCAGAGTGATCTCTTATGATCATAGAGGCCAAGGTCAGAGTGAAGTAAAAAATCCATTTGATATGGATATTCTTACTGAAGATGCCTACCTACTTATCAAGTCCCTCACTAAAGAGCCAGTTCATTTTGCAGGATTATCTATGGGCGGATTCATCGGAATGAGATTGGCGGCAAGGCATCCTGAACTGATCAAAAGTCTAATACTTTTAGAAACATCGGCAAATCCTGAGCCTGTTGAAAATATTCCAAAATATAAAACCCTAAATAGCATTGTAAAATGGTTTGGGGTCATTGGCCCCGTGGCGAGCAAAGTGATGCCTATCATGTTTGCCGAAAGTTGGTTGGCGGATCCAATTAATAAGGAAAAAGTTGATTTTTGGAAAAAGGTATTAATGTCCAATAAGAAGACCATCACTGGTCCCGTAGAAGGAGTAATTTATCGAAAGGGGATAGAGAAAGAATTGAAGTTCATTGGCTGCCCTACCATGATTATTGTAGGAGACGAGGATATAGCTACGAAACCGGAAAAGGCAAAGTTTATTCAAATGGAAATTACTAATTCCAAATTACATCTAATCCCTGGAGCTGGACATAGTAGTTGCATAGAAAAACCCAAGGAGGTCAATAGGCTAATTGGAGATTGGCTAATAGAGAATAGTTAATCTGGATTGAAATTTGACAAGGAGTAGATATATTTCTAAATAGCACAAATATTTTTTAAGAGCCTTTTTTCCTAAACTTTAATCATTCATTTACAGATAGTTAAAGATATTTTAGGTTTTCTTAAAACCTTTTCTTATATTTATATGTATATACATTAAATACATTTGCAAGAGAATGGTGAAGATAGAAGAAGCAATTCAGCAAAAAGAATTTAAAGATCCTTACAACAAGGTTGTAGTGAACTTATTGTATACGAATAGTTTCTTGGGGACTGCGCAAAATGCTCTTTTTAAGCCTTATGGAATTTCGCCAGAACAGTATAACGTGCTTAGAATCTTGCGAGGTCAAAATGGAGTTCCAACTACCGTCTCTTCTATTCAAGACCGAATGTTGAACAAGATGTCAAATGCCTCAAGATTGATTGAAAAATTAAAATTAAAGGGCTTTGTGAAACGTTCGGAATGCCCGAATGATAGAAGGCAGGTAGATGTTCTGATCACGGATGAAGGGTTAAAAGTTCTATCCGAGCTTCAAGTCAAGGTAGAGGAAGGCAATAAAAGATTTGTTCACCTAAATGTAGAAGAGGTTAATTTGCTAAATGACCTTCTCGACAAACTCAGAGGCTAAAAAAATTTGACTAAATAAATGTATAGACATATAATGTAATAACAATTCAAATAAATTTAAATCAAAATAAACAACAACAATTATGGCAACTACAAAATGGATTATCGACCCAACTCACTCAGAAGTTTCTTTTAAAGTAAAGCACTTAGTGATTTCAACTGTAACAGGCTATTTCAGAAAATTTGAAGGAAGTGCAGAAAGTGCATCCGAAGATTTTGATGGTGCGACAGTAAAGTTTTCTGCAGATATTGATAGCATTGACACAAATCAATCTGACCGTGACAATCATTTGAAGTCAGGAGATTTCTTTGATGCGGCAAATCATCCTAAATTGACTTTCGAAGGAAAAATTTCCAAAAAAGGAGAAGATTATAAATTATTAGGAGACTTGACGATGAGAGAAACTACAAAGAAAGTAGAGCTCGACGTAGATCTTGGTGGAATCGCCGGAGACCCTTATGGACAAACCAAAGCTGGTTTCGAAATCCAAGGAAAAGTAAATAGAAAAGAATTTGGACTTTCTTGGTCAGCAGTGACAGAGGCAGGTTCAGTTGTGGTAAGTGATCAGGTAAAATTGATTCTTAGCGTGCAGCTTGTAAAACAAACTGAAGAAGTATTGGCAGATTAAGATTTAAAAAATCAGCCATTAATTTTAAGCTATGGGGAGTTTTCCTCATGGCTTTATTTAAAACTAAATTCCCAAATGCCATGAAACCATTAATCAGCGGAATACACCATATCACAGCTATTGCTGGAAATCCACAGGCCAATGTAGATTTTTACACTGGTATCCTTGGTTTGAGATTGGTGAAAAAGACCATTAATTTTGATGCTCCTGATGTCTACCATTTCTATTTCGGAGATGAGTTGGGCACTCCAGGTACGATCTTCACTACTTTTCCTTTTACAGGTGCTCGGAAGGGGACAAAAGGAACTGGTGAATTGACATATACTGCTTTTTCCATTCCTTCCAAATCATTGGACTTTTGGGTAGAAAGGCTGAAGAAATTCGGTGTGACAGTTTCTGATATTCAGACTCGATTCAGCGATAAACTGATAAGGTTCGAAGACCATGATGGAATGGGGATTGAGTTGGTCGCAAATGATGCAGATGACCGGTTGGGTTGGACTTATGGACAGATTCCTAGAGAATTTTCTATCAAAGGATTTTATGGAGCTACCTTAAATCTTCAAAGCAAGGAAAAGACCGAAGCGCTGCTGACTGGATTTATGGATTATAAATTCATTGGTCAGGAAGGGGATAGATTTAGATATGGAACGGAAGGAAAGCCGGGTGATATCCTAGATATTGTCGTGAATCCAACTGGACATAGAGGAATGCAAAGTGCAGGAACAGTTCACCATATTGCTTTCCGCACGGCAAATTCCGAATCTCAATTGGAGGTTCAGAAGTTATTATTGGATAATGGCTTTCAAACTACAGAAGTTAAAGACAGGAATTATTTTACTTCAATCTATTTTCGGGAGCCGGGAGGAGTTTTGTTTGAAATAGCGACGGATGAACCAGGCTTCGCAATCGATGAAGACGAAGCACATTTAGGTGAATTGATCAAATTGCCTGATTGGGCGGAATCAAATCGAGTGGAAATAGAGAAAAGTTTGACTCCGGTTACATTGAAAACTGAAAGTTATGCCTGAAATCAAAACAGCTGGAAAGCCTTTAAATGAAGCAAAAAAAGCTGCAATACTAATTCATGGCCGGGGTGCATCGGCATCTAGTATCTTATCCTTAAGCAACTATTTAAAACTAGATGATTTTGCGCTTTTGGCGCCGCAAGCTGAGGGGAATACTTGGTATCCGTTTAGTTTTATGGCTTCAGACCTACAGAACAGGACAGCTCTGGAAAATTCCATTTCTATTTTAGAAAACGTTTGGGATAAATTAATCTCAGAGGGCATCAAACCTGAAAATGTTTATTTCATAGGATTCTCCCAAGGAGCCTGTTTGAGTTTGGAGTTTGCTGCCAGAAATGCCCAAAAACTTGGAGGTGTTATTGCTTTTACCGGTGGTTTGATCGGAGAAAAACTTCAAACTGAAAAGTATACTGGGAATTTCGAGGACACTCCGATATTCATTGGAAGCAGTGATCGGGATTTTCATGTGCCGGCAAGCAGGGTAAAAGAATCTGCTGAACTCTTAGAGAAAATGGGGGCCAAAGTAAAAACCTTACTTTTTGATGATCCCGAACATACGATTAGAGAAGAGGAAATTGACTGGGTCAATAAAAATATTTTAATGTGATTTTCTTATCAAAAAAATCCCCGACAATGCCGGGGATTTTTTTTTAGAATGAATACGCCACTTGAGATCCTTTTTCCGGATCCAAAGTGATCTGCGCATAGACCCCGATTTCCTGTTGCAATTCTTCAACATGAGAAATAATCCCAACGATTCGATTTTCATGGCGAAGTGATTTTAATGTTTCAAATACGACCCGAAGCGCATTTCTATCCAAAGCTCCAAATCCCTCATCCAAGAAGAAGAAGCTTTGATCGGCTTGATTCAGAGATTTTACTTTTTCTGCCAAAGCCAAGGCGAGACAAAGCGAAGCTTGAAATGTTTGCCCTCCGGAAAGTGTTTTCAGCAACCTTCTTTTTCCTCCATTCAGATAATCGATCACCCAGAATGTGTTGTCATCATCGATTTCCAAACTGAGGCTATTCTTACTAAGCTTCATGAATCTCAGGTTTGCAGTGTTGCATAGCTCCTTGAGGTAAATTGTACTTACATATTTCACAAAGCCACTTCCTTTAAACAGCCGTTCCAATTCACGGAGGTTGCTCTCTCTATTTTCTAATTTCCCATAAGTTTCCAAAAGGAGTTTTTTGCTTTCAAGTTGGGATTGAATGGTCTTGATTTCTTCTGTGAGAAGTAACAAACTGTTGTTCGCAGTTTCAGCTTCTGTTTTCATCAAGAGGACCCTATCCTTTAATTCAACAAATGCAGATTCATCAAATTCTAAAACACCTTTTTCAACTTTGAGTTCTTTGATTCTACTTTCCGTGATGGCTATTTTTTGATCAAAATCCCGAATTTCCAAATTAACTTTTTCGGCATCTAACGAATGCTCAAACAATCTCACCAAAGCTTCTTCGTCCGTGAAGCCATGAGTTTCTTTTTGCTTTTCGAATTCCAACTGAAGCTTTTCAAGTTTATCGGAAGCCGCGTTTTTAAGCTCTTTAAAATTTCTCAAACTCGTCAAATTGGATGCTTGAGCTTCTCGTTTTTCTCGAAGGACCTTCTGTTTACCCTCCAGCAATCTGATTGCTTCATCAATATCCGCTTCTACATTCTGAATCATAGCCTGGATCTGATCAGCAGTTTTTGGAAAGAAAGCCTTGCAAAAAGTTGGGTCTTTGATCTCCTCTTTTTTTGAGGAGATGGATGAGAAAACAGTATTTTGACTAAGTTGTGACACTTGGAAAGCTTTTTCGATTTGTTCTAATTCATTTCGTTGCGCATTCCAGGAATGTCGAAGAGACTTTAGATGTTGATGGAGTTTCTCCTTGGTTTTTCCAGCATCGGATAAACTATCTACTTTGGCTTTTAATTCAGTTTGATTGCTTATTCCATGACTTGAAATCATCCGAATCATAGTATCCAATGCCTTACTCTTCTTCTCTATTTCAGAGTCCTTATCAAGTATATTTCTTTGATGATTTTCTAGATGAATCTGATTTTCTTTCTCTTTTTGGATCAAAGTTAGAATGGTCTCTAGCTTATCTTTCTCCTGATTAATCAACTCATTCTTTGATTTGAGCTCTGCTTTATCTTCTTCAGATCTGTGGGGGTTTGGATGCTCCAATGCTCCGCAAAGTGGACATGGACTTCCTCCTACCAGTAAATGAACATGCACACCGAGGCCCTGTTTTTGAAAAACCTTATCCCGATCCGCTTCTAGTTTAAGAATGTGCTGCTTTTGGCTTTTTTGCCAAGTTTCAAGAGATTTTTCAGTAGGAGGAATTTGTAAATGGATTTGCTCAAGCTTGTTTTTTACTGTAAAAATCTCCTCTTGCAATTGGTTTCGGTCTTTTATGAATTTCGCCTTTTCAGCGTCCCAAATCGACCAATCCCGTAAGGCAGATTGAAGTTCTGATAAAAGGGTAACATCTGGACTTGCTATTTTTTCAGCCTCTTTTTCAAGTACTCCTATCTCAGCTTCCAATTGAACTTGAGAGGCTTTTTTGCTGTCGATTTCGGGTTTTAATGTTTCCAGTTTTTGATTTGCTTCATCCAGTTTTACCTGCATCAGCTTAATATCCAAAACTTTCTTGAGGTCACGGATTTTTGCTTCCCGAGCAGGTCTTTCCTGATTTTTTTCCTTTAATTTCTGCTCTTCCTCCTCCAAAACTTTTACCTCTTCCACATATCGAACCTTAAACCGCTCACAATCCACTACACTGGTGGAGTATTTCTCCAACTCTTTTTTGGTATCATTGATTTGATCCCAAACTGGCTTAAGGTAGGTTTTGGCAGTAATAAAATCCTTGTGGAGTAGTCTCTTTTCCTCAATCTCAGGTTTTTTGATTGACAGTTCCTGAAAGTTTAATTGAAATTGATTCAATTGCTGAGACTTTTCACGAAGGTTTTCTTGCTGTTTTAGCTGGGTTTCCGAGAGCTGTAATTTGAGAGTTAATTTTTCTGCATCTGTTTTCTGGATTTTTTGGGTTTCGACTTTCTCTTCTAGAACCTCTTGAGTAAAACCTTCCAATCCAGAAAGTTGGGTTTCTAAGCGGATTTTCTCCTCTCTTACTGCTTTCAAAAGTGAACCGGTTTTTCCCGATAAATCAAATCGTTCTAAGCCAAAAAGTTCTTTCATCATTTCTGCCCTTGGACCCGGTGTCAGATCTATGAATTCGCGGAACTTGCCTTGAGGAATGATCACCGTTTGCTTGAAATGTTCTTTTTTCATTCCGATGATTTCCTCAGCTTTTTCAGTTATTGGCTCCCATTGTTCGCTAACTTTTTTGTAAAAAGTATGTTCGGCAGGTTTAACTTCCTCGAAGTTTTTTGGGTTCCGTTTCGCAGCATATCTACCCAAATATTTTTGGGTATTGTTCTTACCCGACTGAAACTCAAAACTGATGAGGAGTTGCTCACTTTGTAAATTGAGCATGCTGTTTTTTTCGCCTCTGTCCGAAAGTCTTTCTGTACTTCCATAAAGTGCCAAAAGAATTGCTTCCAAAATGGAGGATTTACCACTTCCCACTGCACCAAATATCCCGAATAATCCCGCTGCAGTAAGCTGATCAAATTCAATAACCTCCTTTTCTTTGTAGGAGTAGAGCCCTTGTATTTCTAGTTTTTTTGGGATCATGCTTCGTTGTTTTGACTGATCACTTCTCTAAAAATCTCCATCAATTCCTCATTTGGTTCTTGACCCTTTTCACTTTTATAAAAAAGCTGAAAAAGTGTGTTCATATCTTTTCCCAGATCTTCGACTTTTAAACTTAGGTTCTCAGCTCCTGCCGGATTTTTTATTTGCGGTATCAGATTGACAATGCCATCATGAGCTTTCATAATTGCTTTTCTAGTGGCGGCATCGATTGAATGTTCTGTGACATACGTGATTTCAATAAAGCAGTAAGGATTCGCCTCAAGCCAAGTTAATGTGGTAGCCAAATCATCAAAAGTCTTACGATATAACGGTCTGCCTTGCTTTAGCCCAATAGCTTTATAGTTGACTTCCTTATTTGGCTCGGCTTCTATAATCACTACCTTCTTTTCCTGATCTGCTTCGCTGAAAGAGTAAGCAAGAGGCGAACTGGAATAAACCACGGGACAATGATCATGTCCTACTGAATGATACCGATGCAAGTGCCCCAAAGCCGCATATTGAATCTGGGAAGGAATGTTTTTAGTGAATAGAGCCTGAGTTCCCCCCACGTGTAAAATCGGCCTTTCGGATTCCGGTTCTGGTTCGGCCTTTTCACCTTCTTTCATAAAAAAGAAATGTCCTGCAAAAAGATTCACTCCCTTTTCATTACAAAAAGTATCCGCCAGTTCCTGCCATTTGTTTTGTAAGATCTGCCGAAATTCTTCTTCCCGGTCTTCTTCTCCCAAGTAAGTTTTTAGCAAGGATTCATTGGCGTATGGTGCCAAAATCACTCGAATAGGGAAATCAAATTTTGGAAGCTTCAATTCCACAAAACCAGACGCAGCTTTAGTGATTTCTATACCAGAATCTAATTTACCTGTCGGAATAACACTATCGTATCGGCTATAAAAAAGAATTCCTAATTCCCTGGCCAATGGATCCGGGGCTTCTACAAATTGGGTGCTGTCATGATTTCCCGAAATGGCGATAATCGGTCTTTCTCCATTTTTCGAGAGCTTCCGAAGAGTCTTGTATAAAAGTTCGACCGCCTCATGGTTGGGATTGAAGGTGTCAAAAATATCCCCTGCCAAAAGAACCAAATCCACATTTTCCTGATCGGCAATCTGTATGATTTCTTCCAAAACGAATTTTTGTTCATCGATTCTGGAGAATTCCTGAAGGCGCTTGCCCAAATGCCAATCGGCTGTATGTAAGATTTTGATCATGGATGTAAGGAAAAAGTAAAAAACTAAGTTAATCTTATGTGCTGCCGCTTGCAAGCGTTTTATGCGTAATGACATCAATTGGCATTTTTATTGACTATGGAGGCGAAATGAATTTTGATTACATGAGACTTTGGATTTCACTTTTACTTGTCCTTTTTTCAGTCACCATTCTACAGGCAAAAAATTTGGGGGATTCTCTTTTGATCCAAGAGGGGGTGGCAAGTTTTTATGGGAAGAGATTTCATCTTCGAAAAACATCCAATGGGGAGATTTTTCATATGGATAGTTTGACTGCGGCGCATAAGACTTTGCCCTTTGGAACGATCCTGAAAGTAACCAGAGTGGATACAGGTGCCTTCGTATATGTGAAAGTCAATGATCGACTTCCAAAATATTCGAAACGAATGATTGATATTTCAAGGGCTGGAGCGACTCAATTGGATATGATTCATGATGGAATTTCAGTTGTAAAATTGGAAGTAATTGAATATAAAGTTATAGATGAACTGATTGAATACTTTGGTGTAGATAGACCGCCGACCATGAGATTAAGGCCTATTGCCAAGGCAATTAATTTTTATAGGCCATTGCCTGATTGGAATAGATTACCTGATTTGACATTTATTAACAGCCCTTTGTAAAAAAATCTTTGAGATTGAATAATTTCTTAGTTTATTAAATCTGAAATTATTTAGATCCATGATAAAATCCAGATTTACTCTCCTTGGTTTTTTAGCTCTCACATTTTTTTCTTGTAAAAGCGACGAAGAAAAAGTCGAAGAAGCTCCAACCGAATCTTTTAGAAATGAAGTTGCCGCTACCGAAGTCAACGTGGCTTTAGCAGAAGTAAAAAGCTTCGATTACCTCATCAATGCGATTGGTAAATTGGAAGCTGCCAGTCAAGTCACAGCTGTCATTGAACAGGCCGGTTTTCTGATCGAATTGAATGTCCATGAAGGACAGTCTGTTTCAAAAGGTGAAATAATCGCAAGATTAGATCCTACTGAGGCCCAACTTCGATTGGACAAAGCCCAAATTTCACTTCGAAACGCGAATGCTGAATATGAATCTATGAAAATGGGTTATGAATCAATTTTTGCTTCTGGCGATGAAGAGAGAAAAAATACCATAGACGAGCAATTGAAAGCGAAAAGCGGAGTTTTCATGGCCGAGGTAGAATTGAAAGAAGCACAACTGAATAGAGATCGATGTGAACTGAAAGCGCCGATTTCAGGAAAAATCGCCGATCTGAAATTTAAAGAAGGAAGTTTGG
Organism: uncultured Algoriphagus sp.; assembly: GCA_965659625.1. Lineage (GTDB taxonomy): Bacteria > Bacteroidota > Bacteroidia > Cytophagales > Cyclobacteriaceae > Algoriphagus. Next base: position 187,295 of record CBFHWO010000006.1, read on the forward strand.
TCGGAGCAAGCCAGGAACTCTGTGAAATATTGGGCAGCAATCAATTGATTCTAAAAGTCAAGGTGTTAGAATCTGATATTTCTTTGATCAACACGAATCAAAAAGCAGAGGTGTTTTCCATTTCCAATTCCCAAAACATCATTGAAGGCCGCGTCATCGGTATCAATCCCAAAGTAGATGAAAATGGATTAGTACAGGTTTCTATTTCCATCAATTCTACCCGGAATCTTTTGCCAGGAATGAATGCCAGGGCGATTATCAGAGCTCCTCAAAATAATAGCTTGGTCGTGCCAAAGGATGCATTGGTCTATAGATCAGGGAGAGCAGTAGTTTTTTCTATTGAGAATAATGAGTCCAAATGGAACTATGTGGAAGTAGGAAAAGACAATGGGGAAGAGGTGGAAATTTTGGATGGAGTAGAAGCTGGAAGCACAGTCATTACCTCCAATAACTTACAGTTGGCACATCAGGCACCAGTTCAAATTGTAAAAGAATAGGCCATGGTTAGATTTTTATTGGCTAGGCCTATTGCCGTATTCATGACTTTTATGGCATTGATTGTTTTCTCGATCATTGCTCTCAGACTCTTACCTATTTCCTTATTGCCACCTATCGATGTGCCCCAGATTGTGGTAAAAGTTAATTACCCAAATGCTTCTCCTGAAGCCATTGAACAAAATGTATTAAGACCAATCAGAGAAGGGATGGTCACGTTAAATGGCTTGGAGGAGATGGATTCCAAAGCTGGATCTGAAGTTGGAACCATTCGGTTGACGTTCGATTATAGCACCCGAATGGAGCTGGCTTATATCGATGTCAATGAAAAAATAGATCGGTTGACGAATGGACTTCCTGAAGATTTGGATCGCCCAGAGGTGATACGGATAAATACTTCAGACATCCCGGTAGCCCGTGTTCAGGTGATTCCAAAAGAAGGTATCGATGAGGTGGAAGTAAGTCTTTTGGCCGAAAACGTCCTGAAAAAAAGAATAGAACAATTGCCTGGAGTTTCTTTGGTGGATATCAATGGTAAAAAGGAACGAATCATCACAGTTTCTCCAGATGTGGATATATTAGCAGCTTTAGGACTAAATCAGGAAAATGTCACAGATGCCATTAGTTCAGGAAATTCAGATCTGAGCGGGATTTCTGTCAAAGATGGTCAGTTCCGATATTATTTGAGATTGGCAACCCGTGTCAATACACCTTCAGATATTGAGCAATTGCCTGTAAGAGCATCTTCGGGAGCAATCATTCCTTTGGGCAAATTAGCTCAAGTCAATTATGAGACGAAAGAGATGCTGGGTTATCATCTTTTTGGGGATAGAGAAGGCTTGGTGATTACGGTACACAAACAGGCATCAGCAAAGATGAATGAATTGATGCCGGAGTTAAAAGCTGCTTTGGAGCTATTCAAAACTGATTATCCCCAAGTTGATTTTGAGTTGACTCAAGACCAATCCAATCTTTTAAATGCGGCAATCTCAAACCTGGAAACGAGTTTGCTTTTTGGAGGGATTTTCGCCTTTGCGGTATTGTTCCTTTTCATGAAAGACTACAGACTTCCATTGATCATCGGTGTCAGTTTACCTTCTTCTTTGGTAATTAGCTTTCTGGTTTTCTACTTCTTTGATCTTTCCATCAACATTATTTCTTTGTCAGGGCTTGCTCTTGGAATTGGGATGCTGATCGATAATGCCATCATCGTTTTAGATAATATCACCAGAAAAAGAGAAGCTGGATTATCGATTTTTGAAGCTTGCGTGGAAGGAGTCAATGAAGTGATGGGAGCTTTGATAAGTTCGGTTTTGACGACTTTGGCTGTTTTTATTCCTTTGGTTTTTCTCAGCGGAATCTCAGGAGCTTTATTTTTCGATCAGGCCGTAGCAGTTACCGCGATCCTTTCTGTTTCACTTGGGGTCGCTTTTATTTTACTCCCTATGTTGTATCTCTTGCTTTTCCAGAAAAGTAAAAAGGATCTTGACAAAGAAGAAGGGCCATTTTTCAAAGGGGTTTTGGCTTTATATGAAATAGGCTATACTCGAATCAGTTCTAACCGTGGATTGGCATTCATTGCATTTGCTGTTTTGTTACCACTTGGTTTGAGCATTAGTATGCTGCTAAAAACAGAAGGTCTCCCTGAAATAGAAAAACTGGATGCGACTCTGGAAGTTGATTGGAATGAACCAATCAGTGCCTCTGAAAATAGAGATCGGGTTTTTTCTTTGATGCAACTTCTAAACGGGAATTATCTGCAAGCAGAATCAGACATTGGAGTCAGACAATTCCTTTTGTTTGATGGGGAAAATTCCATTCAACAAGCCTTTCTCTATTTCTTGTTTCCCTCGCAGGAAGCGAAATTTGAGCAAACGGAAATTCTGAGGGCTTTTATCAAAGAAAATTATCCGGAAGCTTCTTTTTCTTTGGGTGATGCGCCTAATGCTTTTGATCAACTTTTTAACTCAAATCTCCCTTTTTATGAAGTACGGTGGAAAGATCTGACAGCCAAAGAGCCGGTCGTGGAAGAAAAAATGGATCCTTGGCTTAGCCAATTTCCTACTCAAAATTGGGAACGAGGCCCAGGATTGCAAAAAGAATCATCTGTGGTTTTTACTTTAAAAGCAGATAAGCTTGCTGTCTATCAGATTCCTGTCTCTGCAGTCCAAGATAAGATTGCAAAGCTTTTTGGAAGCTATACCATTACCGACATCAAGAGATTTGGTGAAATCACTCCCATCAAATTAAAAGAGTCGAATGCCCGATTTGAAGATTTGCTAAAAAGTACAAGAGTAGCTGCCTCTGATAGTGCCTCTTATACTCTGGGAGAATTTATCGACTTCGAATATGAGGACCATTACAAATACGTCACTGCGGATAAAGGCGGGATTTACCAATCAATTTATTTGACAGATGAGAATCCAAATGAGAAACAGAGCTCAATTTTCAACTGGGGAATAGATAAAAATCTGAGTGTTGAAATGGCAGGTCAATATTTCAAAGACAAGGAGAATTTACAGCAATTGATCGGCATCTTGCTTATCTCGGTCCTGTTGCTTTATTTTATTTTGGCAGCTCAATTTGAAAGTTTCATACAGCCACTAATTGTGGTCTTTACATTGCCGCTAGGGATTGGGGGAGCATTTTTCGTGTTGTTCATTTTTGGAGCTTCGCTCAATGTGATGTCGGCAATCGGACTTGTGGTCATGCTCGGAATCATGGTAAATGATGCCATTTTGAAAATTGACACAATCAATAGACTCCGGGTGAAATACGATGCAATGGATTCGATTTCCTCAGAAGTTGCTTTGGAAAAAGCACTTCACGAAGCTGGTCAGATTAGGCTTAAACCTATTTTGATGACTTCCATTACTACCATCCTTGCTTTGATTCCTATTGTATTTAGCAGCGGATTGGGAGCAGATTTGCAGAGACCTTTGGTGTTTGCCGTCATCGGAGGTTTGACTATTGGTACGGTTACGGCTTTGTATTTTGTCCCTCTTGCGTATTGGTTTTTTGTGCCAAAAAATAAAAAAACAGCGAAAGTATGACCCCATTTAGGATCATCATAGTTTTTGTATTGCTATCTATCTTAGGCTTTGCTGTGGTGCCTTTACTTTCGGTGGATTTAGTTCCGCGGGAGCGAGCACCAGTGTTGACGGTACGATTCAATGTGCGAAATGCCCCACCGGAAATCGTAGAAAAACTCGGCACTTCACCTTTGGAAGGAGCGCTTTCACGGCTTTCGGAACTCAAGAAGATTACGTCAGTTTCCAACTATAATGGGGGTAATATCAGGCTGGATTTTGATAAGAAAGCGGATATGGAAATGAAGAAATTTGAGGTTTCCTCTATTATCCGTCAGGTTTATCCCCAGATGGATCCATTGGTTGGGTATCCTTTGGTTTACCAAAGTGGGGAAATCAGAAACGATGAAAAAACTCCAATTTTAACCTATAGTGTCAATGGGCCTTTTGCATCCTTTGAAATAAAAAAAATAGCCGAAGATATTCTAAAACCTGCTTTGACGAGGTTTGAGGAAGTGGAAGAAGTGGATGTCAGAGGAGCAAATGACCTGCAGGTTTACATCACCTTTGATATCCAAAAAATGCAGGCTTTTGGAATTACCGGCAATAGACTAAGAAGTTCCATCAATCAGGCATTCGGAAGGTCCTATCCCGGATCTGTGATGAATTCAAAAGGAGAAACACTTTTTGTACAAGTGGATCGCTCACTCGAAGATTTGGACCAATTGGAAAATCTGAGAGTTCATCAGGTGGATGGCAAAGATGTTTATTTGAGAGATGTTGCCAGATTGACTTTGGAGGAATCTGAGCCGATTCGATATTATCGAATTAACGGCAACAACTCCGTAACGCTATCTGTCACCAATCGGGAAGGAGTCAATAAGGTCTTATTGGCACAAAGCTTAAAGAAATCCATTTTGGATGCGCAGGTGTTGTTACCACCTGGCTTTGAAGTAAGGTTGGAAAATGATGATACTGAATATCTGGAAAAAGAGCTGGACAAAATTTATAAAAGATCAGGCCTTTCGATTTTGATTTTGATCGTATTTATCTTTTTGATTAATAGGGATTTCAAATACCTCTCCATTTTATTTGTGGGGATTGTGGCAAATATCAGTTTGACCGCCATGATCCTGTATTTTTTGAAAGTGGATATTCATTTATACACCATTGCAGGATTGACGATTAGTTTCGGATTGATTGTGGACAATGCAATCATCATGATTGATCACCTGCACAAGCACAGAAATCGAAAAGTTTTTTTGGCATTGCTTGCAGCATCTCTTACAACCATTTTAGCTTTGATGATCGTATTTTTCCTTCCTGAAGAGGAAAGGAATAATTTGACGGAATTCTCTATCGCTGTTTCTGTAATGCTGGCGATTTCTTTGCTAGTGGCCTTGTTTTTTACTCCTGCATTTTATCAGCTTTTATTCAAAGAAAAAGCAAATCAGGGTAGGGGATTGACAATTCCAAAGCTGCGGAAAAGGGTGAAGTACTTAAGGAATTATCAGGCGGGCATTGCTTGGACGGCCAGATATCGTAAGACTTTTATTGTAGGGTTGATTCTACTTTTCGGAACTCCTGTATTTTTTCTTCCAGCAAAATGGGAGGAACATGAGTGGTATAATAAAACGATAGGAAATACTTTTTATCAGGAGGAAATCCGGCCTTATGTGGACAAAGCTTTGGGCGGAGCCCTGAGGATGTTTGTGCGCGGAACGTATGAGAAATCCAGCTATCGAGAACCAGAGAAAACAAGGCTGTTTGTTTCGGCGAGGTTGCCATTTGGGAATACATTGGAGCAAATGGATTTCATCATGCGGGAATTTGAGACCTATCTCAAAGGAGTGGAGGGAATCGATAAGTTCGTGACCAGCGTTCAGTCAGGACAAAGTGCCAGTATCTCTATTACTTTCAAAGAAGCTTATGAAAACGGGGCTCTTCCTTATCAGCTGAAGGGAAAACTTTCAGTAAAGTCCACCGACTGGAGTGGTGCCCAGTGGCAAATCTATGGAGTTGGTCAAGGATTTTACACAGGTTCGGGTGGAGAACAGATTCCATCGTTTACTGTTCAGATGAAAGGCTACAATTTTGATGAGCTTGAGAGGCAGGCGAATGTAATGTCCGAAAAGCTATTGGCTCATAAACGGATTCAGGAAGTCAATACCAACGAACGCCGATATGGTGAGCAGAAAACGGAGGAGTTTGTTCTGAGGTTGGATCAAAATCAGATCGCGCTGGGAGGAACCAACCAATTCGAAATAATCAATGCCCTTCAGGAATTGTCCAAGCCACAGGGAGCCAATGGTCAAATCACCTTGGAAGACAAGAATTATTTGTTGATGGTAAGAGAAAAAAAGTCACCTTCCTTCAGCAAGTTTGATTTGGAAAATAATGGGTTGATCAGCGGGGAAGATAAGATCCTAAAAGTATCTGATTTTGGAACTTTGATAAAAGAAACCACTACCAGTGCGTTAAATAAGGAAGATCGCCAGTATATAAGGATCGTGTCTTTCGAGTACATGGGATCCTATAAGTTTGGGAATGAATACTTAGACGAAGTGTTGGAGGAGATGAAACGGATAATGCCTATTGGTTACGAGGCGGAGAAAAATAGCAGGTATTGGAGTTTTGAGCAGGAGAAGAGAAAATACAGCTTATTGGGGGTTTTGATTATTGGAATTTTTATGATCTGCGCAGTTCTTTTTGAGAATTTGAAGCAACCCATTTATATCATTGTGATTATTCCGATCAGTTTTGTCGGCTTGTTTTTAATATTCTCACTTTTCGATTTTTATTTTGATCAAGGAGGATATGCGGCCTTTGTGATGTTGGGCGGATTGGCGGTAAATGCCGGGATATTTATTGTCAATGATCTGAACAATCGTGCTAAAGGCCTTTACAATCGCAATGTTTTAAAATCTGTTGCCGGTAAGGCAATCCCGATTTTGTTGACAGTTCTCTCTACTTGTTTTGGTTTGATTCCTTTTATCATGGAGGGGCAAAATGAAATTTTCTGGTTCTCCTTGGCCATAGGAACTATAGGAGGACTTGCCTTTAGTATGGTAGGGGTGTTTTGGGTTCTTCCGGTGTTGTTGTGGAAGAAAGCTCTGACTGAAAAAAAGGCTCGCGCCAAGGGGCTAAAGCGCAAGGGAAGATGGTTTTTCTCGCGGCGGCGCGGTGTCGCTACGGAATTGAGTAATAACCTTTGAGGATTTTTTCTATCCTCGAAGGTTTTGTTGAATGATTTAAAATCTTTCGCCAAGTCGAAGAGCCGCAAAGATTTAGCTCTTTTGTCCCTGTCCAGTTTTTAGAAATAATTTTGATGATTTAAATCCAATACTATGAGAAAGTTACTAGCAATTGCGTTTTTAGCACTGCTTGGATGTGGAGAAAAAGGGCCAGAATCAATCAAACTCATAGATTTTGATGCGGTCAGCAAAGTTTCGACTGATCTCTTTATTGAAAAAGCAATTCTTCTGGAATCTGATTCGAATGAGCTCTTGGGGGAATATTTGAAAGTAACGGTCGGTCCACAAGGATTTTATGTGATGAATTATAACGGTGCTAAAGGAATTCATCATTTTTCTATGGAAGGAAGGCATTTGGGGATGATAGCAGAAGTGGGTGAGGCACCAGGTCAGGTACGGAACATAAAAGAATTTAGAGTTTTCGAAGATGAATTATTAGTCATGTCGGGGATGGGTAATTCGATGGAATTGCATGCGTTTTCAGAAGATCATAACCTTGCAAAAACGACTGCTTTCCCTTTAAATGTGTTTACTTTTTACCCGAGAGAAATAAATGAACTTTGGTTTTACAGTGGATATAATTGGATGGCAGGAGATCATCGGTTATTTACCGCGGATGGGGAGGGTAAGATTAAAAAGAAACTTCTTCCCAATGATTTTTTCGAGAAAATGATACCAATTGACGAGCAATCATTTTTCAAAGGAGATAATAAGGTTTTGTTTAGAGAACCATTTAAGACAAGTGTTTATAAGCTAACGGAGCTAGATTCTTTAGAGGAAGTTATGCGATTTGACTTTGGGAAATCGACTGTACCTAAAGATTTCTGGGAAATGGATCCTTTTAAAGGATTTGAAATGATCAGCAAACAGGGTTTTTCAGATATAAATTTTATAGAAGAAAATGGAGGGTTCCTGATAGCAGATATAGTAACCCAAAAAGAACAAGAAAGGAAAAGAGAATTGTATATCTTAGAAAAATCAGCCAATAAAGAATTTAAAGTGGAGTTTGATGAGGACTTGGGATATTTCAATTCACCATTTGGTCTCAGCGATGACCAGATTTTATTTATCGCATATGCTCCTTATATAATCCGGAACAGAGATAAACTTAAGATGAGTGAAGAAGCTAAGTCAGCTTTATTGGAATTGACGGAGGATTCTAACCCTGTTATTCTCTATGCGAAAATACCAAAATAGCATTATCCTAATCTTACTGTTGGGAATTGGTGGGTTACTGTTTTTTATTAATAATAAAGAAACAGAAACCCCAGAGGGAAAAACGATACTTCACTTTAGAGAAGCAGAAATAATTAACCCAGTAAAGGGGCCAAAATTTGATCCTGCCAGGTTCGAAGCTAAGTATCAAGTGATAGTTTACTCAGAGAATTTGGGGGATTATTCCATCATCACGTATGATTGGAACCCTTACTTTGTAAACAATCCAGAGATTGAGTTTATTTTTTATTATTCTGGAAAAGACAAAAATAAGTTGATCAAATGGATGGAAGAATCTGACTTTCACAAACCGGTTTTATACGATCCCAATAAGGTGTATTACAAGAACAATGTCACTGGAGATACTAAATCCATTGTGTTCAATGCCAAAGAGGGTGTAGTTCAATTTCTTGAAAACCGATCTTTTTCAAATTATCAGGAATATTTGGATAAGCTGAAAGAAAAATAAAAGGATCTTTTTGTCCTATAAAACTTACGTATCCAGACTAATCTTAAAGCCTTAAATAATTGCTATGTATAAATTCTCTTTACCTACTATCTCCCTACTTTTTGCATTCATACTTTTCTCCTGTTCTGAAAAAGAACCTGTAAATGCACCCATTGACCCAATTAAAGAGCTTCAATTTGAAATAGTTGATTCCATTAAAGTGGATGTTCTCGAACAGCTTGCTGTCTTAGATTTCTTGCCTTCCAAAGATTTATACCTTATGAAAGAACTTCGAAAAGGAAATATTTTTGTTGTAAATGGAAAAGGCGAAATAGTTGAAAATCAAGATATAGGAGGTGAGGGACCCAATCAAATTCAGATGGTTTCCGAAGGCCGTTTTTTTGGTGATTCGGGCTATATTTTTAAGGAATTTTCCGCTACGATGGATTATAATTTATACGACTTGGATTTTCAGAAAACCAGGAAGTTTAAGGGTACTATGCAAGAAATGATGGCGATGTTTATCTTCAACAATCGACAGACTTTTTCGGTGTATGAGGATGAAGGAGATTATTTCTTATTCGGTGAGGAATTCAACTCTTTTTCCAAAGCCACTTTAGACTATGATGAGATTGGGGCGGATTTTTACAATAAGGCCAACATGGGTTTTATCTATGACTTAGGGCAGGATTCTGTCCAATTTGTGAATACCTATCCCAACGATTGGGCAGCAAAGAAAAACCAAACTTGGATGGGAGTGAGTTATCCTTATTTAGCATTTGACCCTTCATCAAAAATGGTAGCTTCCTTGCCGATTAGCGGGGATCATCTGGGGATCTATACCCTAAAAGGGAATGATCTATTTTATGAAAAATCAGTGGAACTGACGCATCCTGAGCGAGAGGGATTTGAGGCAAAGGAAGATACTAACCCTATAGTATATCCTGGATTTTATGATGTAAAAATCTTTGGTGAGTACCGGCTAGTCCAATTTATTACTGCTATGCCAGAGGATATTTTCAATGGATTTAAGGCTCAGGGAGAAAACTACTGGCAAGATCCAGCTTTTGGAGAGGCTACGAAGACCTATAGAAAGCGGAAATTTATAGTGGTAAAAGATGGGATTCAGATCGGTATTGTAAATGAGCTTCTTGGGATTGGGGATATATATTTCGGACTTCCTGATGGTACACTCATCGTCAAAGCTGCTGATGGAGAAGTGGAGCGGGATTATAATCTGTTTTATAAGATGAGATTGGTGGAGGAGTAAGTATTTGTATTTAAAGATTAGTTATCTTGAAGCATGAAGCTAATCACGCAAATAATTCTTTTTACTTTCAACGCTTTAATTATTTCTTCATGTACGACTAAAT
>CBFHWO010000007.1:0-4665 GCA_965659625.1 uncultured Algoriphagus sp.
GGAATGTAATTAGCAAGTGTTTTATCCAAAGACAATTGTTTTTCATTTACTAATTTAGCAACAGCCACAGCTACATATAACTTACTGATACTGGCAATTTTGAATAAGGCTTTTGGATTGGCTGCTATTTTATTTTCCCGGTCATGCCAGCCTGCTGCATAAAACTCCGGTAGTTTTCCAGTTTGATCCACGTACACGATCATACCATCAAAGCCATGATCGATTCCTTCGTTGAGTTGTTCTTGAACCGTTTCCGGTAGCGGTAATATCCAAGCCTTTACTAAAATCCAGGGCACGAAGTACAAAGACCCTATGCTTGCCAGAATAAATAGGATTCTGGCAATTTGACCAACTTTTCTTTTAATTTTCATTTTTAACTAGATGTAATATGTTGCATCAATACTCCAATGAGGTATTGTTAGAAATGTCTTAGGGAACCCTGGAATGCTCAAGAGGCTTCTCAACTTTTATTTCCCTCAGTCTTCCATCACTTTTCAACAATGCTTTCCACTTTAACCCAAACAAAGGTCTTAACAGCTCAATTCTCTTTATTACTAATTCATAGATTACAAAGCAGCCTATGCCTGTAACTACGACGATCAAAAGAAATTTAACGAAAACCGGTATTGTCAGCGGCAAAATGAGTGCAGCTCCTGCATACAATACGAACATATGAATAATATACACCGGGTATGCTGCTTGACTGAGATAAGTAAGTGCCCTGCTCGGCTTATTTAAATACTTATAGCCAAATCCGAAAATCGCAAAAATCCAGCAATTGGATTCGATGGCCATGAGATACCCTGGTGCCATTAGATCATATACCCTCCAACGAATGAGATAAAAGCTGAGTGCCAAAGCCAAGTAAAACCAGCGCCATTTTAACATGGTTTGCCAGAATGTTTTTCCGCTATAGACAAAAAGAAATCCAAAGAAGAAGGCAAGTAATCCAAGGAAGAACCCATGCCAGGTCATGGCATACATTTCAAATACCTGTGGTTTAATTAGAATTGTTTCCAACACAAAAAGAGACGAAATAGAAATCGGTCCTATCGGATTACTCATGAATTTTTCTAGCCCTGTTTGAAAGCTACTTCCAGCAGTTTTTTTCAAGTAGAAAAAAAGAGAAATTAGGATCAAGACGTATGCGAAAATATTACCCAAAAACCATAGGTGACCTGCATGTGCGGCATAAGCCAAAGGCAATCCATAGTATTTTTGGAAAATCAGGAAATGCAAGGGGACTATGGCAATCATCCCAAAAAGAAAAGGCAATAGGATTCGCTGGGTGCGTTCCAGTAATAAGTCTTTCCAGTTTCTTCTCTGAATAGCGAAATAGACTCCCATTCCAGAAACATAAAATAGAAATGGAATTCGCCAAACGTTTAACAAAGTCATGGGTTTCCATAAGCCTTCCAGCAATTCATCACTTTTGATAAAGGCCAAAAATAGGGCCCAAGGCTGGAAAATAATGGCTATGTGATAGATCAGGAGAAGTCCAATCGCAATCACCCGAAGCCAGTCGATATCGTATCTTCTTTGAGTTGTCATAATGGTTTCGTGTTAAGGATGGTTACTGTAGCATCATGGCCACAACCGGTAAGTTTTTTTGCAGTTGATCCATATCCAATTGAAAGCCTATTGGTTCCAGTTGTAGTTTCATCATTTCGTAAATAGGTTTCATATCAGCAAAAGGGGCCATCACTGTTTCTCTTGGAGTTGCTCCATAGTTATTTTTAAGGGTTTTGTCCGCATTTGCATCTAGAAGCAGTTGGACCATTTCCACTCTACCAAAAAAAGCAGCACTATGTAATGGAGTTGATCCATCATTGTTGGCAATGGAAAGATCTGCACCTGCATCGATCAGTGCTTTGGCGATTTCAGTTTTGTTAAATGTGGCTGCTGAATTTAGAGGAGTAGATCCATTGAAAGGTTCTTTGGAATTAAGGTCTGTTCCAGCTGCAATATGTTGTTTGACTACTTCCAGATTATTGGACATGACAGCAGTTTGAATGTCAATTTCAGGAACCTCTATAGTTGCTTGAGAATTCACCTTTTCTTTAGTTTGGCTGCATGCTGGGGTTAGGATTACTATTGCGAATAAGCACAAAAGCGCTGCGAGAGAATGATTTTTTAATGTTTTCATGATGTGTTTTTTAGCTGTTTACTTTTTGAATTTTGTATATCACAAAGCTAGGGTGGAGGCCAATGGTGGATGTAAAAGAGGCGGTGCCAAAAGCATAAAGTATCAAGCAAGAATAAAAACTATGGCGCAGGTATATAAATTATGGCGCAAAAGCTTTCTTTAGAAAAAGCATTACAAGATTTTGTCTGAGTTTTGATTGACTAATTTTTTTTAAATTCACATTCCAGATAGAATCATGTCAGATAATTTAACCAACAGGGAAAACTTCCTAAGTCAAGCCACTTCCATCATTGTAGAAAATGCTTCGAATGAGCAATTTGGTGTGTCTGAACTTGCGGAGGCGATGAACATGAGCCGATCAAATCTGCTTCGAAAAGTCAAGGCTGCTACCAATCTCTCGGCAAGTGTTTTTATTCGCCAGATTCGGCTGGAAATCGCTATGGACTTGTTAAAGGAAGGGTCTTATACAGTTTCAGAGGTTTCGTATCAAGTAGGTTTTGGATCAGCCTCTTATTTTATCAAATGTTTTCGGGAGCAATACGGATTTCCTCCAGGTGAGGTAGGGAATAGGGAGCAAAAGCCAGAAACTCCACTTGTATCTCAGAAGAATGGGAATCGGAAAATTTCTATTCCTATTGTAGCTGTGGCAATTTTGACTTTGGCTATTGTATCCATTTTTTTTGTTTATAAATGGCCTGGCGGAAATCCTGAAGTCGAGAAACCTGAGAAATCGATAGCCGTTTTGCCATTTAAAAATGAAAGTGGTGATTCCTCAAACCTTTATTTCGTCAATGGGCTAATGGAGTCAACCCTTAATAATCTGCAAAAAATTAAAGACCTGCGGGTAATTAGTCGCTCGTCTGTTGAGAAGTATAGAAATAGTAATAAAAGCCTTGCTGAAATAGCGGATGAACTCCAAGTATCTTATTTCGTGTCTGGAAGTGGACAAAAGGTAGGTGATCAGGTTTTACTCAATATTCAGCTGATAGAAGCTTCGGGAGACCGACAACTTTGGGCTGAGCAATACAACCGTCAAGTAGTTGATATTTTTTCCATTCAGAATGAAGTGGCGTTTCAGATTGCAGAAGCTATTGAAGCAATTGTTACACCCACCGAACAGGAACAAATCGAAAAGCAACCCACCCAAAATCTTTTGGCCTACGATTATTACCTTCAAGGGCTAGATCCATTTCTTACCAGAACAAATGAAGGTCTAAATCAGGCTGTTGGATTTTTTAAAAAAGCTATAGAAGAGGACCCGGAGTTTTCTTTGGCCTATGCCGATATCGCGATTTCTTATTATCTGCTGGATATGTTTCAGGTAGAGAAACAGTATACCGATGAAATCAATTCTTATGCAGACAAGGCTTTGCTCTTTGATTCAAAATCTGCTGAGAGTCTTTGTGCCAAGGCATTTTATTACATTCAAAATCAGGAATATAACTTGGCTAAACCCTATCTTGAAAAAGCGCTGGAATACAATCCCAACTCTGCATTGGCGGTTCAGATGCTTGCCGATTTTTATTTCAGACTTTCACCAGATAATGAAAAATATCTGGAATATGCCTTGAAAGGAGTTCAACTTCAAGTAAGAGCTTCTGATTCGGCCACTCAGAGCTACAGCTATTTGCAGCTGAGTAATGCCTTGATTTCATCAGGCTTTAAGGAGGAGGCACTTACTTACATTAATAAATCCTTGGCATTTGACTCAACAAACTATTATGCCCCGCATTTAAAAGCGCTTATTCTTTTTGCTTTAGATGGAAACCTCAAAAGAACGCAACATTTATTACGCAAGGAATACGAAAAGAATCCTGATCGTCTGGATATTTTGCAGGACCTAGCCAAGATGTATCAACTGGATGAAAACTACGACTCAGCCTTTTATTACTTTCAAAAGTTTGTAACAGCAAGAGAAGCCGGAGGGTTAGATATTTACTTGTCTGAAAATATTAAAATCGGGATGGTTTATGAAAAAGTAGGCCGAGCGAAAGAGGCAGAGAAATTATTCAAATCTTTCTCGGATTTTTGTGAACAGGATCAGTCAATTTACAGAAATGTAAACCTTGCAATGAAATATTCACATGAGGGGAAAATGGACGAGGCAATGGAAAAACTCAAACTTTTTGCAAATGGCGATAATTATCTCTACTGGTTTTTATACATAGAAGACGATCCTCTTTTCAAACCTTTGAAAAATCATCCCGATTTTGAAAAGACCATGCAAAAGATCAAAGATAAGTTCTGGGAAAAGCAGGAAAAAATTAGAAATTCACTAATAGAGGAAGGATTGATTTAAGTTAAAGGAAGAAAATAATGTTGGTGATTTTATTTTTTAATATTCAAACTGATTCGCATTAAATCCTTTCGAACCAGTCTTCACCAAAAACACATTTCCACTCATTGGATATTCTTTCAACTGTGACTCTGTTAGGTTTTCCTGAGCAGTAGTAATCAAAAGCATATCCAGATTCTTTCCTCCAAAACAACAAGAGGTCACATGTGGAACTGGCAATTCA
>CBFHWO010000007.1:4764-9967 GCA_965659625.1 uncultured Algoriphagus sp.
GGAAATCCCAAATCTTCCGGGATCTCGATAACAATCTTTTCAAATTCAATTTCACCGCTTTCCAAGTCAAAATTAAAAGCCTTGATATGTCTTGTTGGCGTGTCGATAAAGTAAAAAGTTTGATTGTCTTCCGTCCAAGCCATTCCATTGGAAATGGTCAGTTGATCCAATTGTTTCTCTGGTTTCAAATCCTTGCCAACTCTATAAAGTGACCCGGCACCTTCTGTAAATAAGGTGCTTAGCGTACCGATCCAAACTCGGCCTTTGGGATCCACTTTTCCATCATTGAAGCGATGAAGTGGATATTCTGGTTCCACTTCGCAAAGCCAAGTCAATGCTTCTGTCTCTAAATCAAAACTTGCCAATTTCCGATCCAGGCCCAAGATTAATTTCCCGTCTTTTCCTTCCAGAACCACCGCAAGCCGATGAGGAAAAGAATAGGTTTTCGTATTTCCAGATTCAAGTGAATGCTCAAAAAGTTTCCAGTTTTCAATATCCACCCAAAAAAAACTTTGCCTTCCAGCATGCCAATAAGGGCCTTCGCCTAAGAAACATTGGGAAGGAATGGATGTATAGTTGTAGGTTTTCAAAATTTATAGTGTTGAAGAAGGTGCTAATTTAATATGTGAGGCGAAAACGAGAGGGTAGAGGTTCTACAAAATCTCGTAAATCTGATATCAAAAATCGTAAATCACTCGTGCCAATACTGAGCTATTTTCTTTTTCAAAAATCCAACGCTTCTAGCCAGTTGATCCATACCATCCACCCCGTCTTCGATGCTGATCCAATTGTTAAACCCCACACGTTTCAGTTCTGTGAAAATCGCATCATAATCATTCATCCCTTGCCCTATTTCCCCATGGCTCAATCGCTTAGCATAGCCTTGTGCTCCTCCTTCTTCTTTTCTCAAATCCTCAATCGTTCCGTATTTCAGAAATCGATCACTCGCATGCATCGTAAGAACTCTCTCGGAAACATCATAAAGCAAATCCAGCGGATCTTCACCTGCTAAAAATGCATTGCTGGGATCGTAATTCACTCCAAAATTCGGATGATGAATACTATTTACCAGTTTAGTGAAAACGGCTCGCTTTTGGGCAAATTCAGGATATTCCCAAAAATCATCTTTGTAATGATTTTCAATAATCAAGGTGATTCCAAGTGATTTTGCGTAAGGGAGACAAGCTTCTATGCTGTCCTTCGCCAGCTTGATTCCTTCCTCTTCTGATAATTCAGGACGATATTGCCCTGATAAAACCCTGCAATATTTTCCTCCAAGCTCATCTGTCATTTCAATCCATCGCTTTTGTTTTTGGATTTCTTTTTCTCTGAAAGCTTTGTCACGATGGGTAAAGTCAGGAGAGCAACACATCATAGGGATGACCATTCCTTTGTCTTCCACCATTCGTCTGAAAAGGGACCAGTTTTTTTGATCCTCCATTTCAAGAAAGCCGGCATACCACTCCAAACCATCAATTTCCAGAGGAGCTGCCAATTCAATCCATTCGGATATTTTCATCGTTCCATCCTTGCAAAGTGCTTGCATAAATGCTTTTGGGAAAGCGGCTAATTTTGGCATTTTAAAAAGGGGATAGATTTATTTATGTGGAATAGTACTGGAGTCTTTAGGAATGTTCCGGCCTATCATTGGAAATTGTTCCAAGTCAACAACCTGACCGCTGATCGGCCCGCTTTCATCCGCAAGCCAATAAATAGTTGCTGCGGCGATTTCCTCTGGCCAAATTATTCTGCCTGAGGGAGCATACATTTTAGATAAATCCTTGTACCAAGTATCAGAAAGTCCATGCTCCTTTTTTCGCTCAATTTCCTTTTCTGTAAGCACCCAGCCAGGATTAATTTGATTGACTCTCACCCCATTTTCTCGGAAAAGAGAGTCTCCCAAATTTCTTGTCATTGTCATCAAGGCACCCTTGGAAATGCTATATGCCAATAAATTATGTTCTCCACTCCAGGCATTGATCGAACCAATATTTAGAACAGCCCCATGGCTGGCAATTAAATGAGGAAGTGCTGATTTGATCAGGAATAAGGGTGCAATGGTGTTGACATCCAAGATGCGATTGAGAAATGCTTTATCTGTAGTCAAGAGAGTTGAAGCCGCCACAATCGCTGCATTATTTACAATACAATCTAGTCGACCCCAAGTGGTAATCGCTAAATTAACCAGCCTTTGTCCTGCCTCTTCATTGGAAATGTCTTCAATATGCAGCTTTGCATTTTCATCGCCTAGCTCGGAAATCACCTGAATTCCTAAGTCTTCTTCCAAGCCATGGATAATCACTTTTGCTCCTTCGGAAACGACTTTTTTTGCAATAGCTTTTCCGATTCCCATGGTGCTACCAGTGACTATAATTACTTTGTCTTTTAATCGCATGTTAAACTGGTTTTAGTACGGACTTTACCACGTGGCCTTTATGCATTTTTTCAAAAGCCTTTTTCCAATCTGTAATCGGCCAAACTCCTCCGATTATCGGTTTCACATCTAGAGATCCGCTGGAAAGTAAGGAGATTACACGTTCCCAAATAGGCCAATTGTGGCTAAAGCTTCCTTGAAGCCGCACGTTTTTTTGAATAATTGGATCTAAAGAATAATTACAAGGCTGAGGCCCCCAGCCAACTTTTGTGATTTGCCCATTTGGACGAACAAGCTGCATCGCAATTTTTAAGGTTTCACTTACTCCGGCGGCATCAATGATAAGATCCGCACCCATTCCATCTCTTTTTCTAGCCCAGTATTCTGCATCTCCGATGATGGTATCGCATCCATAACTTTTGGCAATTTCTAACCTGCCTTTATCAGTCTCTAAGCCGATAATGGCCACTTCGGCTCCGCAAAGTTTAGCAACAGCCGCGCAAAGAATTCCAATTGTTCCGGGCCCGATGACAATCACTCGATCACCTGGTTTGATGGATGAGTTCCCAACCACGGCATTATAAGCTACGCAGCAGGGTTCCGTGAGGCAAGCTTCCTCAAATGAAAGGTTATCCGGCACCGTGTGGAGGCATCTTGCAGGCACTTTCACAAATCGGGTCATCGCTCCATTGACCCCGTAACCAAATCCCTTCCTAGTTGGATCGAGGTTGTAAAGTCCAACTTTGCTCATCGGGTTTTGACTATCAATCACTGCAGCAGTTTCGCTGACTACCCGATCTCCAACTTTCCAGATTTTTACATTTTGCCCGAGTGCAGCAATTTTTCCTCCAAACTCATGTCCCAAAACCACTGGATAATTTACCGGCCAGCTATGATCTGAGGTCCATTGGTGAAGGTCACTTCCACAGACTCCTACATTTTCAACTTCCATTAAAATATCATCTGCACCAATTTCAGGAATTGGAATTTCTCTTATTTCAACCGAATGTTTTTTCTCAGCGTAGTTAACTACTGCTGCATTTTTTGTGCTTGACATGGCTCAGGATTTTTTGGGTAAAACAGTTGTTTGACTATGGATTGCTTCGCAAATCATTCTTAGGGAACCTTCCAGATCGCCACTGGCTGTTTTGAATGAGTCTGCGTCAATCGTTAGAGGTGCACCCAAAACCACCAGAGGGGCTCCATATTGTGGACATTGGATTGCTTGCTCCAGCGATAATCCTCCAACAGCTTGCACTGGAATGTTCACCGCCGCGACTACTTCCCGAAGTTGATCCATTGGACTGGGCATTCTTTTTCCAGTTGCAGCAATACCACGTCTTTCATCATATCCTATATGATGGATAACATAATCACAGCCTAAGTCTTCTAAAAATTTGGCTCCATCAACCATACTTTCGCAGACCATATTGTCTCCCATTACTTTTGCCCCAAAATCTTTTCCGGCCTGGACAACACATTTTATGGTTTCTGCATGGGCTCTCGCCATTACCACCACATGGGTTGCTCCGGCTTTGGCCATCATTTCTGCTTCCAGATAGCCTCCGTCCATAGTTTTGAGATCTGCTACCAATGGAACTCCTGGGAAAGCCTCTCTCAATTTTCTAACACCATGGAGGCCTTCTGCCAAAATCAATGGAGTGCCAGCTTCCAGCCAATCCACTCCGGCTCTGATCGCCAAGGCAGCGGTCTCCAAAGCTTCGTCGATGTTTGTAAGATCCAGCGAGATCTGTACAATAGGTTTCATATGATTATAATTTGTTTTTTAACTGTCATATGGAATGCCCTGTATATTCCTTCCTCTGTGTGAGAACTTTTCTAATGGGCATTTCATAATTTTTGGGTTTTATTGAATTGAATAAAAAGTAGAATCTTAATATAAGCTTTTTTTAAAAGTCAGCTTTCAGTTACTCACCTGAAAAGGTTTTATTTTTTTAAATCTTGATGGTGGAAATAAAAAAACCTCAGACAATTTTGCCTGAGGTTTCATAGGTTTTGGCCACTTTATTATTGCTGCAATCGAGCTTGCACTTCTTCAATCAGTCCTTCATATTTTTTCAAGATACGGGCCCAATCTTCAAATTTCTCATCGTCTTTAACAGTCACTTGATTTTGTCCATCAAGGTATGCTTCCTGGCTGATCAACTTAATCGCATATGCCAATTGATCTGAATTTCCGCCGCTACTGACAATTACCCGAGTACGAATTATACTGGATTGGAAATTTTGAACCTGCCAAGAGGTAGTTAAATATCCAGTGTTATAATCCACTGTTTCTAAAATATCAAAATATCTGGTGATAATAGAGCTAAGAATTCTCCAAGCTTCCTCAGATGTATAACTTGAATTAACAGGGACTGTAATTCTTACATTCGCTAAATCTGAGGATACGGAAGAAGTATAAGCCTCGTCTACGGTCATTTCCACAAAGTCAGAAACAGGAGGTTCCTGCATATTGGTTTGATTACAATAGTTTTTCACGTATCTCACATATCCATCTTTTGAAATCCGGATTTCCACACAAGAATTTTTTGGAACTTTCAAATCGTAACTTCCCGTACCTATTCTTTTGCCTGATAGTTCTATTACTGCATCATTTGGATTCGTTGTGATTTTCACCAATCGATCCTCCAACTGAGCTTTTTCTCTTACAGGGGGTTCCGGGTCAGTACCGGGCTTGTTACAATATACTTTTGTGTATTCCACAAAACCATCTTTGTTCACAGTAACTGTAACACAATCGCCTAGGGGAACTTGAATATCCTGATTTCCTCTTCCTATACTGACTCCATTGGCGGTAACGACACC
>CBFHWO010000007.1:10055-186546 GCA_965659625.1 uncultured Algoriphagus sp.
TAATAGCTTTTCGTAATAGGAGCGTATCCAGGTTTTTTCACTTCAACCGTGTGAAAGCGATCCTTTTGAATGATCAAATAAATTGCTTTTGAACCGATCACTCTGCCATCCACTGAAATTTCGGCATCATAGGGCTCTGCGGTTATTTCCACTCTTCTGGAATCCAAAGCTATGTATTGATCTTTATCCCACTTCAAATCTCTGTTGTATTCCTTAATCACAGGTTCGTAACCCGGTTTGGTAACTTTGATCCTATTGCGACTGTCTTTTTCCAATTTGTATTCTATTGCACCAGTACCAAGCTCCTGTTTGTCAGAATCATCATAATCATTCAGCAAAATAAATTTTGCATCTGAATGGTTAGCAGTGATTTGTAATTTTTGAGAAAAAGAGAGGGAGGCTGTAAAAATGAATACGAAAGTAAGGATTAGTAAATTTTTATAATTCATATGTTGATGGTTTGCGTTTAGCTTTCGCTAAATAATTCAATTAGAATTATTTATGCAAAAGAAAAGAAAAGGAATTGTCCAGTTAATCCCCAATTAATTCCATACTCTCTTCAAAAAATTCAGCCAGTTACCATACATTACTTTCTCCACATCTTGATCAGAATACCCCCTTTGTCTCAGTAAATCAGGGACTTTACTAAGACCGGCAATAGTTTCTAAGTCATTGGGAGCTTGCTCTTTTCCAAATGCGCCATCTAAATCCGAGCCAATTCCAATATGGTTGGCATTTCCTGCCACTTGACAAATATGATCCATATGATCTAAAACGGTGTTCAGAGTTACATTTCTTTCCTGAGGTGTGGATTTTCCTCTTTGCCAATTTGGACTGAGCATCCAGGCATCCATTGCTCCGCCGATCACCGCTCCTCGATCCACCAAAGCTTTGATCATTTCATCAGAAAATTGTCTGTTATGATCCACCAAAGCCCGGCAATTGTTATGACTTGCCCAAACAGGGCCTTGATAAATTTCCAAAGCCTCCCAAAATGCCAGATCGCATAAATGTGTAGCGTCTAGAATGATTCCCAATTCATCCATTTTGCGAAGCAAAGCTTTTCCATCTTTATTGAGAGGCGCTGAAGCATCCGTCCCATGTGCATACCTTCCTGGTCCGTAGTGGGCAGGCCCCAAAGCTCTTAATCCTGATTCGTATGCTTTATCTAAATAATCGAGGTTGACAATAGAGTCAGCTCCTTCCAGCGAGAGGATAAATCCAATAGGCTTTTTGGAGTTGTCTTCCCCATTTTCCCATAAGTAAATATGAGCATTCAACTCAGATAAATTTTTGATTTGAGACATTTCTCCTTGCTCCACCATAGCTTGATACCAAGCCAATTGACCTTGGGTTTGCGCCCAGGCCTGAGCAGGAGAGTGCCAGCCAGGAAGTGAATTGTCTGGGGCGACGTATCTCCCGATTTGAGTGGCCACCACCAACCCAATATTTCCCTTTCTGAGTTCTGGCAAAGAAACCACCGCATTTCCTCGATCAGGTTTATCAGTCATTCCTTTTTCCCTTTCATTGATTTCTGAAACTGGTCTCGTCAGGTCACGATTCCATTCCAGAGCATTCATACTTAAATCTAAATGTGCATCAATTGTAAACATGTACTAGAAACTTTGGATGATAAAAACGGTAGGGATTTTATGTAGGTCAAGCGGAAGTTTTTTCCACTCTGCAATGGTTTTGGTGAGGATCATCTCATCTTTTGCGGTGATATTTTTTGCGATGCAAAGCTTCGTGTTCGCAGATAAAACCCGTAAGCAATCCTCAAATATCTGATTATTGCGAAAAGGAGTTTCCATGAATATCTGTGCTCTCTTTTCTCTTAAAGACTCGGACTCCAACGCTTTTAATGCAGCAGCCCGCTCTTTTTTATCAATGGGAAGATAACCATGAAAAGCGAAAGATTGTCCCGAAAAGCCAGAGCCCATTAAGGCCAAAAACATGGAACTTGGGCCGGATAAGGGAACAACTTGGATGCCTTTGGAATGTGCATGTGCAACCGCCAAAGCTCCGGGATCGGCGATTCCAGGACATCCAGCTTCGGAAATTATCCCAATATCAGCACCATTAAGAAGAGGTTGCATTAGCCGATTGATCGTCTCTGGTTTGGTACTTTTATCCAATATCTCCATGTGGATCTCCTCGATATTGACACCAAGTTTCAGGCTGCTGATGTATCTTCTTGCGGTTCTAAGATTCTCGACAAGGTAGACTTTTGTATGCTTGACGACCTCTTTTACCTGAGGGCTGATTACCTCAAGGGAAGTGTTTTCAGCAAGTACATTTGGGATCAGAAAAAGTTTTCCTTTGGGCATTGTTGACTTTATTGTTTTAGGGAGAATCGAAAGTTAATGTTTATAAGTCAAAATCATTACCTTATCAAAATAACCACCAATAAGAATTATGAAACATCTGAGAATTGTTCTGATTTTTCTGGCATTATTAAATGCCTTTTTCAGTTATTCCCAAGGAATGAAAGCGTTGGTAGGAGGAACATTAATTGATGGGTTTGGAGGAGTTCCAATCAGAAATTCAGTGATTTTAATTCAAGATGAAAAAATAGTAGCCGTAGGTCAGCAAGGTAGTTTAGAAGTGCCAGTTGGAGCGGAAGTAATTTCTACCGAAGGCATGAGTGTTTTGCCGGGTCTTTGGGATATGCATGTGCATTTAATGATCAACGGTCATAGTGATTATGCACATTGGGATAGTACTTATATTGATATTTTAGAACCTGTGATCATGCCAGCATCCGCACATCAATTATTGATGGCAGGAGTGACAAGTGCTAGAGATTTAGGAGCTCCTTTGGAAGCGAGTATCAATGTTAGAGATCGAATTAATAGGGGAGAAATTCCGGGTCCAACCATCTACGTTTCCGGTCCTTTTATTCAAAAGGCTCCTTATCCCAATACAGAGGCATTTCGTTGGGGCGTAAATGGAGTAGTTGACGCCAAAGCAAAAGTGAAAAAATTGGCAGATGCCGGAGTTGATGTCATTAAGTTGATAGATCAAGATCAAATGACATTAGAAGAGGCCCAAGCAGTTGTAGATGAAGCACATAAATTTGGATTACCGGTAATCGGTCATTCGCATCGTCCTGAGGAAATAAGAATGGGATTGAAAATAGGAGTGGATGGTTTTGAACATACTGGATTATCTTCAGCACCTGAATACCCTGAAGATATTATGTTAATGATTCAAGAGAGAGCCGCTCAAATGAATAAAGGACCACTTTTTTGGACTCCAACAGTGGAGGGATTGTATAATTATGAATCAGTACGTGATAATCCTGAAAAATTGGATGACCCATCTTGGCATTTAGACTTGCCGGATTCCATCATTTCTGATATTCAAGCTTCCTTAAAGTTTCCGGGACGTATGTCTTATTTCCAATTGACTCCAGTGAGGAAACCTACATTAGAGCGAAAGTTCAATCAATTAAAGCAAAGTGGAGTAGTAATGTTGATTGGAACTGATAGCGGGATTCCCATGAAATTTCATAGCCAAAGTACCTGGAATGAATTAGATGTGTGGGTGAATGAGTTTGGGTATGATCCAATGCTTGCAATTAAAGCAGCGACTTATTGGCCGTCGGTTGCTATGGGAGTTTCTGATAAAGTTGGGACAATCTCAGAGGGGAAATATGCTGACATCATTGCTGTAAGAGGAGATGTTTTGAGACATATAAGCTTACTTCAGGATGTAGATATGGTCATTAAAAAAGGAAAACAGGTAAAATGATATTCAGAAAAATGGAGTTATTTTGATTTAAGAGCCGTTTTTAATAGTAATTCTAATTTTTTAAGTTCCCCTTTCCCTTGGACATAATAGCAGAAATTTGGCCAGCGTGATGAAAATGATGGAATAGGATATGAGAAAAAAGTCGGAACCTGGTGATATCACCAAAGAATGGGGTAGAAACAATTCCTTTCCAATATTCCTCATCTTTGTTTTCTACCAAACTCTTCAAGTTTGAGAAACCGAGTTGGATCAGGTCCTTGCTCGCTTGAATATTTTCCCCTTGTCCTTGATCTTCAAATCCCATGGTTGTGTTGGAAACATCAGAATCAATGTCGAAAAAAGTACCAAAAAGATTCACAATCTCTCCCATGTGAAGAAGGATAAAGCCTATTGAATTCGAGTCTTTATTGAGTTTCCAGTTCCAGTGATTTTCTCTTACATTTTTGAGCTGTGAACTGGTAAACTCTGTTTGTTTGAGCATCTCTAGCATTGCTTCTTTCATCTTTTTGAGATTGGTTATTTTAGAAATTTCAAAACTTCTTCAATCACCAATTCCGGTTGCTCGGCATGGAGCCAATGACCTGCACCGGAAATGAATTCTACTTCGTAATTCGGGAAGAATTCTCCCATTTCTGCCAAGTCTGATTGCTGGATGTAATCGGAGTTTTCGCCAGCCAAGAATAAGGTTGGGCCATCGTATAGATTCCCTTCTTCCAAAGCTTTCCCCACTTCTTCGATGTTTTTGGTAATCACAGGCAAGTTGATTTTCCAAACAAATCCATCGGAATCTCTTCCAAGGCTTTTCAGCAAAAACTGACGTATGCCCAATTCAGGTACATACTGGGCCAAAATATCATCTGCCTCTTTTCTGGATTTGATGGTTTTCAAGTCTATAGCATTCAATCCTTTCAAAATTATCTGGTGATGAACTTGGTAATATCTTGGTGCAATATCTGCCACAATCAGTTTTTCGACTCTTTCGGGATACTGAAGAGCGAAATTCATGGCTGTCTTTCCTCCCATGGAATGCCCCATTAGAAAAACCTTTTCCAAACCTTCCTGATCTAAAAGCTCCTTTAAATCTTCCACCATTACCTTGTAATTCCACTCGTCTCCATGTGGAGAGTCTCCATGATTACGCTGATCAACCAAGTAAAGTGTAAAAGATTTTTCCAGCTCTCTGGCGATACTAAACCAGTTGTCAGCCGAACCGAAAAGTCCGTGAAGTATTACTAATGGTGGCCCGGAGCCTATTTTCTTGAAGTTTAGTTTCATTTGATTTTTTATTGTCAACGGTCCACAGTCCATGGACGACGGCCGTGAAGTAGTAAAATTAAAATTGTTGTCTAGAATGAATTTCTGAGGGCTTGAATTTTTTTAATTAACTCTTCATACGAATTGTAAAGTCTAGAGAACTCATCTTCTGAAATTATTTTTCTCTTCTTTCCCAGATGTAAACAGCTAACTACTTCAATACCTGAACGAATAGAATATCCTAAAAACTTTTTGAATTCAGGATTAGATTGTCCTGTAGAGCCTTCTGCAATGTTCAAGGCTACTGAATTAGCAGCACGTTGTATTTGAGTAGAGAGAACGAATTTCTCTTCAGAAGGGAAAGATTTAATCAGGACGCTTATTTCCGTACTTAGATCAATTGCCAAATTCCAAACCCTTAAATCCTCGAATTTAAATGCCATAATAATTTCGTTTAGATATTAAATACACTGTTCAATGGCTGTCGACTGTCGTCTGTTGACAGTTGACCATTACAATTCCAACTGTCTTCGATACATCTGAATGGTATTCTCCAGACCATAGTAAAGTGCATCACAAACTAAAGCATGGCCGATGGAAACTTCATCCAGATAAGGGATCGATTGCTTGAGAAATGCCAAATTATGCAAGTCTAAATCATGTCCGGCATTTAATCCCAGGCCGAGTTCTTTTGCAATTTCAGCTACTTCGATGTAAGGTTTCACCGCTTTTTCTTTATCCTGATGAAAACCTACCGCATAGGGTTCGGTGTAGAGTTCAACTCTGTCAGTTCCTGTAAGTTTTGCAGGTTCGAAGTATCTGATTTCAGGATTGATAAAAATAGAAACCCGAATACCAGATTCATGAAGTTCTGCCACAATATCTTTCAGCATTCCTTGATTGGAAATCGTATCCCAACCATTGTTTGAGGTGATAGCTGAAGGTGGATCAGGAACCAAGGTGGCTTGAGCGGGTTTTACGGCTTTTACCAAATCCATAAACCTTCTATCAGGATATCCTTCGATGTTGAATTCGGTCGTTACAACTTTGGCCAAATCAAAAACATCCTGGTGTCGAATATGCCTTTCATCAGGTCTTGGATGAACCGTAATTCCCTCTGCTCCAAAGCGCTCCGCGTCCAAAGCGACTTTTACTACATCAGGATTATTCGCCCCTCTTGCGTTGCGCAGCGTAGCGATCTTATTAATATTTACACTTAGTTTAGTCATTTACAGGTCGAAAAGGGTATTTTTGTTCCGAATTTTACCATTAACACAAACTTAGAGTTATGAGTTTAAAGCAGAAAATAGATAGCGAAATTAAATCCGCCATGATCGCCAAAGATAAGGATAGATTGAGAGCATTAAGAGCAATCAAGTCTTTAATCCTTTTGGAAGAGACCAAAGGAGGAGCAGCGGGCGAGTTGTCGGAAGATGATGAAATGAAGATTTTGACGAAGGCAGCAAAGCAAAGAAAAGATTCTGCCGAAATATATCAGCAACAAAACAGAGAGGACCTTTTTGCTGTTGAAATGGCTGAACTTGCCATCATTCAGGAGTTCCTGCCCAAAGAACTTACAGACGAAGAATTGACTGCGGCAATCCAGGAAATCGTAGCTCAGACTGGGGCTTCCAGTCCAAAAGACATGGGAAAAGTAATGGGTGTGGCAAGTAAGCAATTAGCTGGAAAGGCTGATGGAAAGGCTATTGCTGACAAAGTAAAAGCAATTTTAAATAGCTGATTTGAGCACTGTCGATATCGTATTATTAGGGATTCTTGTCCTTGGGGCAATTGAAGGATATAGACAAGGATTCCTAATGGGAGTCCTTGGTCTTTTTGGATTTGTGATCGCTATTATTTTGGGCATTTACTTTATGGATCCAATGACAGGTTGGCTAGAAGATAATGTTACTGAATTCAATTTGGGATACCCGATTCTTGGATTTTTTGTGATCTTTTTTATTACCATGGCCCTCATCAAAATTGTGGGATGGGGATTAAAAAAGACGATGGATCTGGTTTTGCTGGGCTCATTGGATTCTATTGCAGGCGTATTTCTAGGAGTGGTAAAGGCAGCTTTTTTTATCAGTTTGTTCTTTTGGCAGGCTTCACTTTTCAAATTGGATTTGCCAAAACAATGGACTTCGGAATCAGAATATTTAGGTTTTATAGAGCCTGTAGCTCCTGCGATTGTCGAAGCTATAGAGCCATTTTTTCCGAAAGTGGAGGAGAACTTAGAGAAGTTGGAGGTAATAGTCGACAAAATTTTGAATGATTCTACTGATTGACAATTTTGATTCTTTCAGTCATATGCTGGCGGATTTGGTTCTGCAAACGGGAGAAGAATTAAAAATAGTGAGGAATGATTGTTCCTTAGATGAAATCGAAAAAATAGATTTTTCGGGACTGATTCTTTCTCCTGGGCCTGGAAGGCCTAGTTCATCTGGAAAGCTAATGACGATTTTTGAAAGGTATTACCAACAAGTTCCGGTTTTAGGAGTTTGCCTTGGTCATCAGGCAATCGGCGAATTCTTTGGGGCAAAGTTGGTGAAAAATGAAGTGCCGGTTCATGGGAAGGTGCATTCAGTGAAGAAGACGATGAACCATTTCTTTACTAGGGGAATGCCTCAAACTTTTAAGGTGACTAGATACCATTCTTTGCGATTGGAAGAAGTCCCTTCGCAATTACAGATAATACTTGAAACGGATAAAAAGGAGGTGATGGGAATTGCCCATAGAGAACTTCCTATTTTAGGAATTCAATATCATCCAGAAGCTTATTTAACTGAATATGGCTTAGATCTAATTCGAAATTGGGTTAACAAAACCCAGGATTGAATCTTATCGAAGATCAATTACCTCAACTCCAGAATACTTTTTTATATCAAAAGCGAAATAGGAATCAGGGATAGCTGAATCTGCCTTGAGGTTTTTGAAAGCGTAGGAAAATGAACCCCCTTGGCCATCAAACATTTCCCATCCAAGTAAGTCTTTCGTGTTTTTGTCGATCATCAACTTGACCCTTTGAAAAGGAGCATTTGCCTTTTCAGCTTCCAGTTCCACCACATGTACTTGTTTCCCCTGAAATGATTTATCTGCCAGCAATTCATAATTAAATCCGCTTTCATACATTTTATAAATGTTTGACGGTGTTAATTCACCCTCCATCTGAGACACGTCATTTATGGTAACTTCCTTGTAGGTAGGGGTTTCTATTAAAGTCCAAACAGTTTTTCCATCATTGAATATTTCCTGATCTGGAAGTTTTAATCTGTATTGATTTCCTTTCACAGAAATATCTCCGCT
Source organism: uncultured Algoriphagus sp. (assembly GCA_965659625.1). Classification (GTDB taxonomy): domain Bacteria; phylum Bacteroidota; class Bacteroidia; order Cytophagales; family Cyclobacteriaceae; genus Algoriphagus. The sequence continues at coordinate 18,369 of CBFHWO010000007.1, forward strand.
TTGGCGATCGCTGGTGCCTGCTTGGTCTGCGTAAGTAAAATCAAAGCTGGCGGTGAATCCCTGCATGCTTTGAAACTTTTGGCTCATGCCATCCAAAACGGCTTTGGCCTTTGGGTCTTTTTGGGCTGAAGCTTCAAATGCAGAAAAAATGGAAAGGAATATTGTAACTACTAGGGCAAGTTTTTTCATGTAAATAAGGCTGTTGGAACTCTATTAGACAGCTACTACAAGCTATTCAATAACCGTTCCAAACTAGCTTCATCTTGAATCAAGACTTCTCTTGCTTTTGAGCCTTCAAAAGAACCTACGATGCCCGCAGCTTCCAACTGATCAATTATCCTTCCAGCTCTGTTGTATCCCAGTTTTAATTTCCGCTGAATCAACGAAGTACTTCCTTGCTGATGCAACACAATAAGTTTGGCTGCATCGTCAAAAAGTGGGTCACGGTCAGATAAATCGACATTTCCTATAGAACCATCACCTTCTTCTCCTTCGAATTCCGGTAAAAGATGTGCATCAGAATAACCTTTTTGCTCCCCGATCCAATCGCAAATTGCCTCTACTTCTGGCGTGTCCAAAAAAGCACACTGAATACGAATGACTTCGGAACCCAAGGAAAGCAACATGTCTCCCATACCGATCAGCTGATCAGCTCCTCCGGAATCCAGAATCGTTCGGCTATCAATTTTTGAAGTAACCCGGAAAGAAAGTCTTGCAGGGAAATTTGCCTTAATTATACCGGTAATTACGTTTACAGAAGGTCTCTGTGTAGCAACGACTAAGTGTATACCAATTGCTCTTGCTAATTGTGCCAATCTAGCGATTGGAGCCTCGATTTCTTTGCCCGCTGTCATCATCAAATCTGCAAGTTCATCGATGACAAGAACTATATAAGGCATGAAATGATGACCATTTTCAGGATTTAGTTTTCGGCCTATAAACTTCGCATTGTATTCTTTAATGTTTCTTGCTCCTGCGTCTTTCAGCAGGTTATAGCGGTTGTCCATTTCTATACAAAGCGAATTTAAAGTATAAATTACTTTCTTGGTATCAGTGATAATCGCTTCTTCCGCTCCAGGAAGTTTTGCAAGGAAATGTCGCTCAATTTTATTGAAAAGTGTCAATTCCACTTTCTTTGGATCAACTAAAACAAACTTCAGTTGAGAAGGATGTTTTTTGTAGATCAAAGAAGCCAGAATCATATTCAAGCCTACAGACTTACCTTGACCAGTAGCACCAGCCATCAATAAGTGAGGCATTTTAGCCAAATCAGCTACAAAAACTTCATTTGAAATAGTCTTACCTAATGCGATAGGTAAGTCTTTGTCGGAGCGCATAAATTTTTCTGTTCCCAAAACTGCCCTAGCTGGTACAAGCTCTCTGTTTTTATTTGGTACTTCAATACCGATGGTTCCTTTTCCCGGTATAGGAGCGATGATACGAATGCCCAAAGCTGCTAAACTTAAAGCGATGTCATCTTCCAGGTTTTTGATCTTGGATATTTTTACACCAGGCTCAGGGACAATTTCATACAGTGTTACTGTTGGTCCAATCGTCGCTTTGATCTCCTGAATTCCTATTTTAAAGTTCTCAAGAGTTTCTACAATCTTATTTTTATTGTCTTCAAGTTCTTGTCGAGAGACCGTTACTTTTTGAACATCGTATTCGTTCAGAAGGTCTAGTGTGGGATACTTATAGCGAGGCAGATCCAATGTTGGGTCAAATGGATCAAGGTTCTCAACTTCTGACGCAGTTTTTTCTTCGCCTGCCGCTTTTACTACGGAGAAGTTTTTCTCTTCAATTGAATCTTTTGGTTTTTCTATAATCTCATCTAAAAGATTGATTTGAGAAACGTTGAAAATGTCTTCTTCCTCTTTTTGTGAGTCGGAGGTGTCTTCATCCACGATTTCAACAGCATCGTTTTTGATAATCCAATCTGCTCCGTCATCCTCAAATTCTTCTTCAAACTCATCCTCAGCGGTTCCTTCATTTTTGGAGAATCCATCACCTTTTTCAAAAGGGTTTTTTGCCGATGAATTCGCTTCAGTCGGTTCATCAAAAAGATTATCTCCCTCATCAGCCTTGGAAGCAAACCACTCAAGCTTATCAATGTCGAAGAAGAAAATTACGAAAATCAACAGCGCAGCAGCAATCAAAATGAAGGTTCCCCAGCTTAGAAAATCAGCTGAAAGTTTGGCTAATTCAAAACCAAAACCTCCCGAAAGGAAACTCCAATATGAATAACCTTCTATCAGAATAACGATGTATCCGGTCAGCAACCCCAACCAAAAAGTGAAAAACAACGCAAAAGTGGTGTACCGGGTAAGTGAAATAAGAGAAAGCTTAAAACTCCATTTAAAGCCAAGAATAAATAAAAAGGGAGGAAATAAGAATGCGGCGATTCCAAACCACCTATAAATCATCCAATGGGAGGCCTGAGCTCCTAAATAGCCCAGCCAATTTCTTGAATCTCTAGCAGCATCTCTGATTTCGTCATCCACAGGTGCATTCATTACCAAACTCTGGTCATTCGGGCCATTTAGCAGATAGCTTATGAATGCGATAAATAAAAAAATACCAATAGACATGAGTAAAATACCCAAGGTCAAAACCAATTTGGAGCTTTTGATTTTGCCAAAAGAAAAACTTGGGCCTGTTAGTTTAGAGGCTGTTTTCTTCTTAATAGGTTCTCCTTTTTTTCTAAAAGTATTGGTCCTTGGTGAATTGGTGGCCATGTATTCGATTAAATCCGATTTTAAGATAAGATGATTGGATTGAGATTGGCAATATTACTGCGAAAAATAAGCCAACAATCCTTTTTTAATCTTTTTGATCAGCCCAGGTCCCTCATAAATCATGCCCGAGTAAACCTGAACTAAGCTTGCACCGGCCTCTAGCTTCTCGATAGCGTCCTCTGCTGAGTAAATCCCTCCAACTCCAATGATGGGAAAAGCTTTATCTGATTTCACAGATAAATATCGGATTACCTCGGTACTCCTTTTCGCCAAAACTTTACCCGAAACTCCACCTGCGCCTATAGCTTCTACTTGAGATGATTCAGTGGTCAGCCCCGACCGATCAATCGTAGTATTGGTGGCAATAACTCCGTCGATTTTGGTCTCTTGAACAATATCGACGATATCATCCAATTGCCCGACCGTCAAATCAGGTGCGATTTTAAGTAGAATAGGTTTTGGTTTTTCTTTCAAGTCATTTGCAGATTTTACTGCGAGCAATAATTTCTTCAATGGCTCTTTTTCCTGAAGATCGCGAAGGTTCGGCGTATTCGGCGAACTCACATTGACTACAAAATAATCCACGTAAGGATGAAGTGCTTCCAAACAAAACAAATAATCGTCTACTGCATTTTCATTCGGAGTAACTTTGTTCTTGCCAATGTTCCCACCCACAATCACATTTGATTTTCTCTTCTTCAGTCGTTCAACAGCATTCAAAACACCACCGTTGTTGAAGCCCATTCTATTGATCAACGCTTCATCTTGAGGAAGTCTAAAAAGACGTGGAAGAGGATTTCCTTCCTGCGGCTTTGGAGTTAAAGTTCCTATTTCTATGAATCCAAAACCTAACATCGCCATTTCATCTATCAATTTGGCATCCTTATCAAAACCAGCAGCCAAACCAACTGGGTTTTTGAATTTTAAGCCAAAAACTTCCCGTTCCAATTTGGGATCTTCCAACTGAAAAGTAGCCTTCACGATAGATTTTGCAATCGGTAAGTTGAAAGTTAGTTTTATGAGGTCAAAAGTGAAATGGTGAGCGTCTTCTGGCTTTTTGAGAAAGAAGAGTGGTTTCAGAATAGATTTATACACGGCTTGGGATTCTTTTCGAGGAGTAAAGTTAAGCAAAGCTGATCTGGAAACTTAAGAAAAAATCAGAATCTCCAAGATCCTGAAGCAAAGATCCATGCGCATACTTTAACAAGCACAATCTTTCACCATAAATCCAACTCCTTTGCTTGTGGCCTTACGAATTGCCTGGCTCACAGATCCGAAATTCCAATAATTTTCACCACCATCTTTATCTGGGATTCCCCAAGCATTGATTTCTGTAACTATGCCATTGTCAGAAACAATATTCCCTGTCGCAGTTTCTATTAAGGCCACTCGAAGAGTAGCCGAAATATCCTGATCTGGTGCTGGGGGATTCATGTCATAAACTTCCTGAGCTGTTCTATAATCCCAGCCTTCAGAATCACGGGTTTCACCTAGTGTGATTCCCAAAAAATATGGATAGCCTAAGTCTGAGTTAACCTTTGCTCTTTGTTCAGGATCATTGAGATCTTTGATTCCTGCGGAAAGCAATTCAAAATCCAACCTATCGTAAAGCTCCACTTTTGTAAACCCATGATCCCTGAGAATGGTAAGAATCTGGCTTTCTAATTGGTTTTGCTCACCTGGAGAAAGCCTGCTAAATCCAGGATCCCAAGCGAGTGGCAAAAGCAAGACTCCGTCCGATTTGCTTAGGCAAATATGACATTTGAATCGAGTGTAGACTTGGGTGGATGTGCAGGCATTAAGTGCTATCAAAGTGAATAGCAGTAGAATTCCTTTTTTCAAACTGTAAATAGTTGGTGTTTTATGTGATAGTCCTTAGTTAGAATAAGCATCAAAAAAATACAGACATGTTCAATTCGACACTTCACTTACCGTCCGATATTTGGCCCATTTGCTTAATAATCCAGCTACTGAAACGATTTGAAGAGTCATACCTGACACAAGGATCAAATCTGAATTTGGGAGATCATTGATTTTGAAATAGGCTCCAAAAAATGCTATGCTCACGCTTAGAAGCAAAAGGCGCAACATAAGTTTCTGACGCTTGGTAAGGCGGGTCAGCTGTGGGAAAAGTTTGAATAAAATGTAATTCATGTCGTTAATTTAGTTGAATTATATTTATGATTGTGCTACTTATATAAATCTGGCTAAATCTGGTTTAAGTCTTCAGACTTGGATCATGATCAGTCCACTGAATTATCTTAAGTCCAAGTCCAAAGACTTGAACTATTTGAGATCTTTGATTCATTGTATTTTGGACTTTTTACACGCTAAAATTAAATCATTTCCTTGGATGAAAATCCGTCAAAACTTGCCTTAAATAATCCCGATCTAGATGGGTGTAAATTTCCGTGGTCGTAATACTTTCATGACCTAGCATTTCCTGAACGGCCCGAAGATCGGCTCCCCCTTCAATCAAGTGCGTTGCAAAGGAATGTCGGAAAGTATGCGGTGAAATATTTTTTTCAATTCCAGCTTGCTCCGCAGTTTTTTTGATGATCAGGAAAATCATGACACGGGTAAGTTTTTTACCTCGTCTGTTCAAGAATACAAATTCTTCATGCCCTTTGGCGATGGACTGATGTACCCGGACCTGATCTCGATAAATAGTCAGATATTTCAAGGCATCTCTTCCAACTGGAACGAGACGTTCTTTATTTCCTTTTCCCACTACTTTCAAAAATCCTACCTCTTCGAATATCTGACCAGTTTTTAACTCAATCAATTCAGAAACTCTAAGCCCTGAGCTATATAGCATCTCCAAAATGGCGCGATTCCGGTGTCCTTCAGGTTCTCCAAGAGGAATAGCTTCCAAAAGCTTGACTATTTCCAGATAGCTCAAAGTGTCGGGTAGTTTGCGTCCAAGTTTCGGTGCTTCCAGCAGTTGGGCGGGATCTTCGGTGATCTTATCCTCATACATCAAAAAGCGGTAAAATGCCTTGATCCCGGAAATGATTCTGGCTTGGGTGTAATCCGAGATTACTATTTGTGCCAATTCATTTACAAATTTGCGCAAATGCTCTAATTCCAGCTGAAGTGGGCTTTTTTCGGGAAAATTTGTAAAGCTGTAATGCGCAAGCTTTTCCACATCCCGTGTATAGGCTTCAATCGAATTTTCGCTTAAAGAAAGTTCCAACTTCAAATAATGACGGAACTGTTTGATGTGATTTTCCCAGACTTTAGACATTCAGGTAGTAAAGTTGCACTGGGGTAAAGTTAAAAAGAATCGATTATCCCAACCTTAAAACCTTTCAGTCTTTCAACTTTATAATTATAAAACCGATTAACTTTGCGTCAAAATCAATAAACCAAATTTTGTTTTGAAATCGAGCCTGCCTGACGGTAGGCAGGCGTGACTCAATAGTTTCAATTTGCGAAGAGTCTCATCAATGCGAGATTCTCCCGATGAAAATCGGGACAGGCTATGTGACGAATAAAAATCAATTATCAAACACATGAAAATACTGATCATCAATGGTCCCAACCTAAACCTTCTTGGAAAAAGAGAGCCTGAAGTTTATGGGAGTACATCTTTTGAAGAATTTTTTGAATCCTTAAAAAAGACCTTTTCCGAAATTCAATTAGAATATTTCCAGAGCAATATCGAGGGTGAGTTGATTGACAAAATCCATGAAGTTGGGTTTTCTTACGATGCGATCCTGCTCAATGCAGGCGGCTATACTCATACTTCTGTGGCAATTTCGGATGCGATAGCTGGGGTGACAACACCTACTCTTGAAATCCATATTTCGAATATTTATAAGCGAGAGGAATTCCGCCACAAAAGTATTATTTCCAAATCCTGCGTCGGTATGATCTCCGGTCTTGGCCTGAAAGGGTACGCTTTAGGAATTCTTTATTTTCAATAACCTATTTCTCTATGCTCACATTTGCTCCCGGGCCATCTAAAGTTTACGATGCCCTTCCCACTTATTTGCAAGATGCCTACAATGCAGGTATTCTGAGTGCCAATCACCGTAGCAATGCCTTCATGCATTTGTATCAGGAAACTGAGCAACTGATGCGTGAAAAGCTCCACATGCCGGATGATTACAAGTTGCTATTCACTTCGAGTGCCACAGAAAATTGGGAAATCATCACTCAATCTATCGTAGAGAAGGCAAGTTTTCATATTTACTCCGGATCCTTTGGCAAGAAATGGATTGGCTTTGCGAAGCATATCATCCCGGCAACTGATGGGTTGAAAATCGAAGCAAACCAAGCAATTGATGTGGCAAACTTGGAAATTTCGGAGAGTTTTGACCTTATTGCTTTGACCCAAAATGAAACAGCAAATGCTACTCAAGTGCCGATGTCTGTTATCGAAGGGATAAAAGAGAAATATCCTGAGAAAATGATTGCCGTCGATACGACTTCCTCCATGGCGGGAATCGAATTGGACTTCAGTTTGGCTGATATTTGGTTTGCTTCCGTACAAAAATGCTTTGGTCTTCCTTCCGGCTTGGGAATTTTGATTTTGTCTCCAAAAGCAATTGAAAAATGCGAATCCAAAGGAGAAAATGGAAAGTATAATAGCCTAAGTTTTATCCTTGAAAATGCAGCTGGATATCAAACTCACTACACTCCCAATGTCCTTGGTATTTATTTGCTAAATCGAGTTTTGAAAGATTTGGAAGAAGTTCAGCATATTGATGCGAACCTTCGGGATCGTATGCATAAGCTCGAGGATTGCATTGCCAAGACAAAATCACTTCGAATGCTTGTGGACAATGCTGAAACGCGTAGTACTACAGTTATAGCAGTTGCCGGACCTGAGGACTTGATCTCGAAAGTAAAAAAAGATGCTGAAAAAGAAGGAATGCAACTAGGCTCCGGATACGGTCCATTAAAACCTACCAGTTTCCGTATTGCCAATTTCCCTGCAATCACTAATGCCGAGATGGAAAAGTTGATGGTGTTTTTGGGGAAATATTAATTGCTGATTGAAGTCATTTCGAATAAGGAGGAACGACGAAGAGAAATCTCCCTATAATTCTGAAACTATCGAAGGAGATTTCTCCTCCCTTCAGTCGTCGAAATGACCCAATTAACATTTACTGTTTCTTAATCCCAAAATCATATATCTGCAATCAGAAATTCCTTACTTTCGCGGCATGTTAGATATTAAAGAGATTTTATCGGTTTCTCTAATCCTATTTTCCGTGATTGATATCCTTGGATCTATTCCGATTGTTGTCAATCTGAGAAAGAAAGTCGGACATATTCAGTCCGAAAAGGCGACATTGGCCGCTGGGATTTTAATGATTCTATTTTTGTTCGCAGGAAAGTCCGTGCTTTCCTTATTTGGAATTGGAGTAGAGGATTTTGCGATAGCTGGTGCTCTGATCATATTTGCAATTGGCGCGGAGATGATCTTGGGTATCGAACTTTTCAAGCCTGATCCAGATGCCTCGGAAGGCGCTTCCATTGTGCCCATTGCTTTCCCACTCATTGCAGGGGCTGGAACTTTGACCACAATTTTGACATTGAAAGCCGAGTTTGCCCAACTTAATATAGCCATCGGGATTCTCTTGAATTTGATTTTTGTCTATGCAGTTTTGAAAAGTACAAGTTGGCTGGAGAGGAAATTAGGGAAAACCGGTCTCGATGTGCTAAGAAGGATTTTCGGCATCATTCTCCTTTCTATCGCAGTAAAGATCTTTAAGACAAATGCCTTTCCAATCGGAGTGGATTCTGGTCTTTAAGCCAATTCTATTAAGCATTTTACCTTTCTTTGTTTCATGATTACCATTTATACTGATGGCGCAGCCAAAGGCAATCCCGGTCCGGGAGGCTATGGCGCCGTTCTTAAATTCAATAATAAAGGCACAATTCTTCGAAAAGAACTTTCTGAGGGCTTTCGATTAACCACCAATAATCGAATGGAGTTATTGGCAGTAATTCGTGCGCTTCAGGCGTTGAAGGTCACAGGAATTCCAGTTCAAGTCTTTTCAGACAGTAAATATGTGGTGGATGCGATTGAGAAAGGATGGCTTTGGGGATGGCAGAAAAAAGGATTCAAAGACAAGAAAAACCCAGATCTCTGGTTGCGTTATATTCCACTGCATTTGAAATACAAGCCGAAATTCATCTGGGTAAAAGGCCATGCAGGAAACATCGAAAATGAGAGATGTGACCAGTTGGCAGTGGAAGCAGCGGAAGGTTTTAATCTACCTGCAGATACGGGATATGAGGACAGCCAGAAATGAAAGTATGAAATCTAAAGTGAGAAGTCTGAAAACTCAGATTTCAAAATTCTCACTTCTGATTTTATAATTTATCCATAGTCATCAACGGCACATCCTCACGATTCACATCCAAAAGAGCTTTGTATTCCGATTTCGGATACTGCCATCCTTCCTCGTCCAACTCATAAAGAAGTGGCGCCAAGTTTTGGACGGCAGCTTTACAGCCTTGAACAATCGCTCCCATTTTTCCGGTTTGTTTGGATAATACTGCCTCGTTTTCGATTTCAAAAGGCCCAGTGAAATTTCGTTCCTTAAGTATATTGACAAAATTTCTCCAGTCCATGGAATCTCCTAATCCAAATCCCGGTAAAGTTGCTTCGTAATGATGCCTGTCCCAAGGATTATTGCTAGAGGGAATTCCTACTTTATAAGCCCATTCAGAAGGGATTTCCTGCATAGGATACATATTTCCCCAAAAAGGATCAGGATTGTTTCGGGTGGACTTGACATGAATTCTTTTAAGGCGGTTTATATCCGTGTTTTTGATTACTTCCACCGGATCAGTATGCTGCCAAACATCGTGAGATGGATCATAGATTTCTCCGTGATTGGATTCTGGAATTAAATCATACATGATTTTTCTTGCTGCCAAAAGCCCAGGAAGATTATTGAATGTCCCGAAGTAACCAGAGTTTCTCCAGCCTTCCATTGGGCAGTTTTCATAAAGAACTGTAACCCCAAGACTATTTGCATAGCGAATGATTGGCCCAAAGATTCGCTGATATTCCAACAAGTTTTTTTCAAATCCTCCTTCTTGATTTCCTATTTCATGATTATATCCCACGAACGTTCCAACTTTCACATCGTTCTCATCGCCACCTAGCAAGTAAGCCATTCGTATTAAGCGAAGTAAATGGTTTTGATTTTTGATGCGTTGATCGGGATCACCACCAATGAGGTTTTCGAATGCCCCAATAGAAAGTCGAAGTTGTGATCCATTAAATTTTGCGATCAGTTCTTTAGCTTGATTAGGGCCAAAATTCTCATAATCCAGATGTGTTGCTACAAAATCATCCCGGGTTCCATCTTTTCTGAAAACGCATAAATCTAGTCCTTGAACTCCTATTTCTGTTGCTTTTACTATGGTTTGATCAAGATTCAGCTGGTCAAAAGCAGATGTCATGATCCAGATTGGATTTGCCATTTTAATAGAGATTTGGTTTAAATAAAAAAAGGAAATAACCAGAGACTACTTAAAGTGATTGGTTATTTCCTCAATAATAAATCAATACTATTTGATTAAAGATCAATGAACTAAGGTCACGATTACTTTTTGAGTAAACCCAGAAAAGGTAACGTTCTGCGAAAGGACCAATTGATTGGAGGTTACACTTTCTAAATTCAGATTACCTTCTGCTCCGGGCACATCGAGAATATTAGTGTCGACCGATAAGACTTTGGTGGATTCATTATAATCCCAAACGAAGTTTTCTGTTTGTGGATCTGCAGCATCACACTTTGTGGCACCTGCATCAACAACACCAGTTTTATTGTCAAAATTAAAAGTAATCAAGTTGTCTCGGTAGCAATCATCAATCAACGAGATAACACTTATATCGTTGGCCGTAGCCATGCTTAGCTTCCAGGCAATACCTGATCCAATGAGCTCCGCATCGGATTTGGTAGGTTCAGAATCGTCCTCGCTGCATGATCCTAACAATACAATGGATGCGAGTACTAAAAGAAAATTGAATTTAAATAATGATTTCATTGAGAAATAGTAAGATGAAAAGATATTCTAATTTAGATAAAAATACTTGGCTAGGCTCGATTATAGGTGCCGATGAATTTTATTATTCACCTGCGGAATACCTTTTTCTAATCTCCACTTTTAGCTTTTGTCGGTTCCAAAGGGCTTTTGCTAAATCAGGTGCTACTTGATCAGGCTCGGATTCATGGAGTATCCTCTTGAGTTTTTCTTCCCCTAAATCGATTCGATAGCAGATTTGAAGTAAGCGTTCAAAATCTCTATCCAGCATCTGGCGTATTATTTTTGCTAAAAATTCGATAAGCTTTTCTTCATCAAAATCTGACTTGGTTTCCGGTAACTGAAAGTCTTTTTCCAGTAAATGAAATGTTTCTTGAAGAATAGTATTTGCCATGTTGTATCAAAAAAGCCCCGCATGGCAGGGCTAATTATTAATCTTCTTTTTGTTCTTCTTTGCTTTCCTCCAAAGTTTCTGGAAGTTGAACCCGGATGATTTTATACCAGGAAATCAATTTTTTGATATCTGAAGTATACACTCTTGCTTCATCTACTTCAGGAAGTAAATGTTTCATGAATGCTCTCAATTCTGCATCATCCGGATTATCGTCTAATCCAAGATCACCATTGAATTCGGCCTCAATTTTTTTCATGATTGATTCCAGAGGTTCAGCTCCTTCTTCCGTCAAGGTATAGATAGAAATATCGCTTAAAATAGAAACGCGCTGAGACATACCCGCTACGAGTTTCGTTTTCTTCTCATCCAGACTTTCCAAGATCACGCCTGATCTAGATGGTTTCAAAACTTTAAATAGACCCGGCTTTCCGGCTACTGTTGCAATGTCTTTAAAATTCATTGGTTTGTTTTTTTCAGGGTGCAAATATAAGAGTATCGCTTAAATGATTTCTCCCGATTCGTATTCTTGTACCAATTCTTCAATAAATGTGGTCAATTCCTCTTTCCCGAGCCCTTTTTCTGCTGAGGTAATAAAGTAATCAGGGGCTTCTTCAAAGATGTCCTCCATCTTTTTCAGGAATTTCCGAATGTTCTGATCAGTCTTTGTTTTGGATTGTTTGTCTGCTTTCGTAAACACTAATGCTGCAGGAACTCCTTCTGTTCCACACCAAAGTAAAAATTCCAAATCAATTTTTTGGGGTTCCAATCTGCTATCCACCAGCACAAAAACTCCGCAAAGATTTTCTCTTTTCGTCAGATACGTGCTGATCATACTTTCCCAACCCTGCTTCACTTTTACATTGACTTTGGCAAAGCCATAGCCAGGTAAATCAACCAAATACCATCGGTCGTTGATCATGAAGTGGTTGATCAACTGGGTTTTACCTGGTTTTTGGGAGGTTTTGGCAAGATCACTTTTTCCGGTGATCATATTGATTAAAGAGCTTTTGCCTACATTCGATCTACCAATAAAGGCCACTTCGGCCCGATCGGGTTTCGGACAATTTCCTGGATTGGTATTACTGATGACAAAATGAGCTTTCTGGATCATATACTTAGCTTTGGGTACAAAAATAGGAATTATACTTTAGGAATGACTTTCTCTATTCTGCCAACAATTTTCCGATCCTCATGTTTCTTGAGTATTATTGCGCCTTCAAAGAACGATTTCTGATGTCTGTAGTACCTTACAAAGATAAACAAGACCCTAAAAAAGCTCAGGTTGCTGAGATGTTTAATAACATAAGTCCTAAGTACGACTTGTTAAACCATGTTTTAAGCATGGGAATCGACATCACTTGGCGTAAGAAAGCAATCAAACTTTTGAAGCAAGATCAGCCAAAACTGATTTTGGATATCGCCACAGGAACCGGTGATTTCGCCATCGAGGCATTGGCTCTCAATCCGGATAAAATCATTGGGGTAGACATTTCCGAAGGCATGCTTGCCGAAGGAAAAAAGAAAATGGCGAAGAAGGGATTAGAAGATAAGATTGATTTGCAATTGGGAGATTCCGAAGGATTACTCTTTGAGGATAATAAGTTTGATGCTGTCATCGTTTCTTTTGGAGTTAGAAACTTTGAAAATTTGGAGAAGGGACTGGCAGATATGTATCGGGTGTTAAAGCCAGGGGGGAAAACGGTGATAGTGGAGTTTAGTAAGCCTCGAAAATTTCCGATGAAGCAAGCCTTTGGCTTTTATTCTAAATATATTTTGCCACAAATCGGTAAAATTGTATCCAAAGACAATTCTGCTTATACTTATCTACCTGAATCTGTTCAGGCTTTCCCTGACGGAGAAGATTTTCTGGCTGTATTGAAAAAGGTCGGATTTACCAGTACTCTATGCAAACCACTTACATTCGGCATCAGCTCCATTTATGTGGGCGTGAAGTAGCCTTAACGTTTTTTTTCATCATTTTCATGACCCTGTCCTCCTTTGGACAAGGGATGTTTGGTCTTACTTCAAGTTCTGGATCAGATGATAAGACGCTGTCTTATGGGTTTTTCTTGGCCGCACATACCAATTCTTATCGGATTAAATATTCGGATGCTTTTTTGAATCAAACTACTACAAGTACATCAGGGGTTCATTCCATCAATCCACAATTCTCGCCGGGATTTTCTTTGGGCTTTATCGGGATGCTGAGATTGCATGATCAGTTGCATTTGCTTTTTACTCCAAAAGTGGGGTTTTATGAATATAAAACGGAAGTAAGATATTTTGGAGTAACAGATCCGGATTTGATCAATGTCCCAGGGGATGAAACCAATGTAAGTAATACTACCAAATCTGAGCTTTTGACTTCTGAAGCTACCATGGTAGAACTTCCTTTACTTTTTAAATATAGATCTCAACGGTTCAATAACACCCGGATGTATTTCTTGGGAGGTGCCAGTTATAATTTCCGGACCAAGGCCCAAGATGAGGCAGATATAGAGGGTTTGGTAACTACCGGACAGGATGTATCTCTGGAAATGGGAATGGGTTTCGAGATCTATTTCAAGTACTTCAAATTTGCACCGGAGATCCGTTTTTCACATGGGCTGAACAATGCCTATAGAAGAGAAAACACCATCCCTGAGATCGCTGATGCGATATCCTCCATTAAGAGAAAATCAATTACCCTTTACTTGAATTTTCAGTAAGAGATTTGATCCCTTTTTATATCATTTCTCTATTAAAAATTTCCATTCTTTCGAATCAATCTTTTGCTCATATTCTGAGCAAGGCTAATTTTTTTTGGCAAATCTTATAACTTGCTTATATGAAAAATAAAATTGCTTTGGTCACTGGTGCGACCTCAGGTATCGGAAAAGCTTGTGCCATCACCCTGGCCAATTTAGGATACAATATCATTGCTACGGGAAGAAGAGCCGATCGATTAAAGGAGCTTGCATCTGAACTTCCAATCCAAGTCGACTACCTTCCATTGGTATTTGATGTAAGAGACCGATACAAAGTTAAAGAAGTACTTGAATCCTTACCGGAAGATTGGCAATCCATCGATGTGCTCATCAATAATGCGGGAAATGCCCATGGGATTGACCCGGTGCAAACTGCTAATCTGGACGATTGGGATGCGATGATGGACATCAATGTGAAAGGGTTGCTGTACGTGTCACGTGCAATTATCCCCGAGATGACAGCTCGGAAATCAGGGATGATTATCAATATTGGGTCCATCGCTGGAAAAGAAGTGTACCCCAATGGAAGCGTCTATTGTGGAAGCAAGCATGCGGTGGATGCAATTACCAAAGGCATGCGGATAGACTTAAATCAATTTGGAATCCGGGTGGTGGCAATACATCCTGGATTGGTAGAGACAGAGTTTTCCCTAGTGAGGTTTAAAGGTGATGAAAATAAAGCAGAGGCAGTTTATCAGGGAATTGAGCCATTAGTCGCTCAGGATATTGCGGATATCGTGGAATTTGCTGTAACTAGACCTGCACATGTGACACTTGCAGATGTCGTGGTTTTACCCACAGCACAGGCTTCTGCCACGATCGTAAAACGAGATTCTTGATTGTGAGCAAATTTTATTTCCTTCTATTATTCATTTTTGCTGCTTGTGGAACAGCACAGAAAAGCGATCAGGAAATTTTCTCTGAAAGACAGCGAGAAGCAGTGAATCCAATAATCGATGTTGAAACAGAAGCCAGAATTCCAGAATTAGAGCAAACCTTGATCGATCAAGGATTAGTGAATCTGGAGGAAGCTATTCCTGGGATCAGGGTAGAGCTGAAATATTCCACAACGGATAACTTCTTCGGAGAAGACGTTTATGGGGATTTAACCAACGCATATCTCCAACCAGAAGTAGCGGAGCGATTGAAAAAAGCCCTGGAAATGTTAAAAGCGGAGCATCCAGATTTTACTTTTTTGGTTTATGATGGCGTTCGCCCGCTGAGAGTGCAGCAGATTTTATGGGATAACTTGGATAAACCAGATAGCCTGAAGCCACTTTATGTAGCAGATCCTAAAAAAGGGAGTTTACACAATTTCGGCGTAGCCGTTGATCTGACTATTTTTGACATCAAAGCTGACTCTACCTTGGATATGGGCACGGGTTATGATTACTTTGGCTACCCGGCTTATCCTGATCGAGAGGCTCAGATGTTGGAAGAAGGGATTTTGACAGAAATCCAGATAGCAAATAGGGAGATTCTAAGGAAAGTGATGAACCAAGTAGGTTTTATGGGGATTGGCTCAGAATGGTGGCATTTCAATGCATTTTCCCGAAAAGAGGCCGGTGAAAAATTTACATTAATTGAATAAAATTAACCTAAATATATAACTCAAAATTAAAACCAAATGAACCTAAAAAAACTTGTATTTACATTATGCTTGATATTCAGTATAGCATTGTTAGCTGAAGCTCAGCAATTCAAAGCTCTTGTTTTCACCAAAACCGCTGGCTTTAGACATCAGTCCATTCCTAATGCTGTAACAGCGATGAAAAAAATGGGGGAAAAGCAGGTCTTCAGCGTATATACTTCCGAAGATCCAAGAGTATTATCGGAAGAAAGCCTGATGAAATATGATGTATTGATCCTAATCAGTACTACTGGAACTATTTTCGACGAAACCACCCGAGCTTCACTTCAAAAGTTTGTCCAAAGTGGAAAAGGCGTAGTCGGTGTTCACGCAGCGGCAGATTCAGAATATGACTGGCCATGGTATAACAAAATGATGGGAGCCTATTTCCTGTCTCATCCTGCTCAGCAAACCTTGCGTTTGGATGTAGTAGATCAAAATCATCCGGCTACTTGGCATCTTCCAAAAAACTGGATGTGGACAGACGAATTATACGAATACAAAGACATTAATCCAGATTTGAAAGTTCTAATCAAAGCGGATGAAAGTACATATAAGGTATCTAAAGGAAATGGAGACAACCATCCAATGGCTTGGTATCATGAATTTGAAGGAGGAAGAGTGTTTTATACTGCACTGGGACATGTGGATTCTGCTTGGGAAGATGATGTTTTCTTAAAGCACTTGTATGGTGGCATTTGGTATGCTGCAACAGGTCACCCTATGAAATAAGAGTTTTCTTGTTGAAATTTGTAGCCACCGGAACTTAATTCAATGATTTCGGTTATTTAAACAAAAAATAAGAATACCATGCTGAAAGCTCAAGCAAGACCCGTACACTTATACATGGAGGCTAATCCCAATCCAAACTCCTTGAAATTCGTTGCCAATTTTATGTTGGCGGAAGAGGGTGTGAGTTTTGATTACCCGGATGCAGCAAGTGCAGAAAACAGCCCTTTGGCTCAGGAGTTATTCAACTTTGCCGCGGTGCAGAGAGTTTTTGTGGCTTCCAATTTTGTCACGGTAACTAAAACAGAAGAGGTAGAATGGTCTGAAGTTCAGAATATTTTCAGAGACCGTATCAAAACCTATTTGGAGTCCGGTCAACCTGTTGTAAAAGCAAGTTTTGAAAAAGATCCGCTATTTGATGAAAATGATTCTGAAGTGGTGAAGAAGATCAAAGGAATTTTAGATGAGTACATCAGGCCAGCAGTAGAGCAAGATGGTGGAGCAATTGTTTTTCATTCATTTAATGATGGTGTAGTGAAAGTTTTGCTTCAAGGATCTTGTTCTGGATGTCCTTCCAGTACAGTGACTTTAAAAGCCGGTATTCAAAATTTATTGACAAGAATGCTTCCTGAAGTGAAGGAAGTGCAGGCCGAAGGAATCTAAGTAGTAAATATTCATGGGTAAGAGAGACTGGTCGTGGGCAATTCTTGGTGTTTTGGCACTCGGGATTAGATATATGGCAGTTTTAAACCCTGAAGCTACAGATGAGATTTATTCAAGAAAATTCTTTCCGGTTATCCGGAATGTGATCGATATGACGCTGGGAAATTCACCTTTTCCCAGTGTTTATTTGTTTATACTATCTGTTGTCCTGGTCCTTGGCTTCTATTTTTTTAAGCTTCGCAAAAAGTCAGATTGGAAATCCAAAATCCTTTATTCCTTTCGGGCTCTTGCAAATGGTTTGGGAGCTTTGATCTTTTTCTTTTTAGTGCTTTGGGGATTTAATTATCAGCGGACACCCATTGTGGATCAGCTAGGCCTTCAGCCTAAATCCATGACTCTGGAACAATTAAAAAATGAAGTTCAGATTACACAAAGACTTGCGCTGCAATACAGAAATGCGATTACTCAAGACACTTCGGCGATCGAGGAGATTTTACCTTATCCAGAACTCGAGAAATTGGTGAGGGATAATATTGCCGATAATCTGGATATGTTGGGATTAAACTTTACAGGTAAGCCGAGAACCAAACTTTTTCCTCCACCTGGTTTTATGAGAAAAATGGGTATTCTCGGGATTTATTTTCCTTTTACCGGCGAAAGTTATATAGATCCGACACTTCATCCTTTGGAGCAGCCGTTTACTGTCGCCCATGAGATGGCACACAGTTATGGGGTGACTGATGAAGGAGAAGCAAATTTTATTGCTTGGGTGATTTGTACCAATTCTGATGACCCGCTTTTACGATATTCCGGTCAACTGAGATTGTTGAATTATCTTATTTCAGACTATTTCAGAATGGCTCCGGATGAATACAAAGAATGGGTAAAGACGCTGGATAGGGGAATCCGAAATGATATGATTTCGCTCCGAAAAGCGAGTGAGGCAATCAAAGCATTTTCTTTGGAGCTCAGTAGAAAGACCAATGATGTTTTTTTGAAAACTCAAGGTGTGAAAGCTGGAATCAATAGCTATCAGCAATTACCAAAACTCGCTTTTGCTTGGAGAGAGCGAATGAAAGGAGATTAATTTTTTGGTTTTTAGTTTTGTAAAACTATTTTTAGGAATTCATTTAGTTTTTCCAATTCCTATGAGCAAATCCTTACTACTGGCATTCTTCATTTTCATCACTTGCAAAGCCTTTTCTCAAATTACCACAGAGTCCGAAAGAGATAAGGATGGAAATATCATTTTGTATTCTATAAACGAAGAGAATATCCCCTATACAGTGATGTTTCAATTTTCTGAATTGCAGAATTTAACAACGTCGAGCGGTGATTTTGTTACAGTTGTCGCAATGCCGGGAAAGTCTAGGGCTACGACTTTGAAGCCAAGACAAGCAAATACTCCTACTAATTATCGCTATTCGATCAGTTATGTGAAAGGTAATATCTATGGGAAATCTAAAACTGAGCCTGTTTATTTTGTTCCTGTAAAAGAAGGAACAGCAATTACTGCCCAAAATATGACCCATATAGAAAACCGACTTCAACCAAAGGAACAGAACAATGAATTTGTAGGAGTGGCATTTAGATTTGATTCACCCACTGAAATAGTAGCTCCGAGAAAAGGAATTGTCGCTACAGTCAGCATGGGAGAGGCTTCGGAGAAAGAAAATCTGGACTTTAAAAGAGACGAAAATTTCATTGAAATCTATCATGAAGATGGCAGTCTGACGAAACTGATGGTATTAAAATCGGGAAGTCAAAAAGTGAAAGTTGGAGATATGGTAATTCCTGGTCAAGTGCTTGCCGAATCAGGTGGAGAAAATTACAATTCCGGTTATCACGTTCGAATGGTGAATAGGAAGCCTGCAAAAGGCGAGAATGAAAAATTAAAATATGACCAATTTCCAGTGAAGTTTGCGACGTTAGACGGTGAAATACAGGTTGAAGAATTAGTGGAGTTTGTAGTGGCTCATCCAGAGGAATTGATAACAATGGAAATGTCCAAAAGGGAATTGAAAAATTATCAAGCTGACAAGGATTGATTTTATTTTCTATTTCCATACCAAACTCCCAGAATGACTGCGGCGATTCCAACGTAATGTCCTAATAATAACACCTCTCCATCTAATACTCCCCACATGATCGCCACGATCGGGATCAGATAGGTGACAGAACTCGCAAAAACAGGAGTTACTCTTTTGACCATCACATTGAATAGAATCAATGCTAAAGCTGTCCCCAATACTCCGAGTAAAGTGAGATAACCGATTGATTTCCATGCTCCTGGGATGTTGGCTACTTTATAAGAAAAATCAGTCCCAGCAATTAAGAAAACCAAAGCCATAGGCAATACCATTAAGAGTGAAATGGCTGTAATCTCAATGGGTTTTAGAAGTTGAAATTTGTGCTTAATGATGTTGAGATTAAATCCATAACAGACACAAGCCAAAAGCACAAAAAGTGCATAAGCATTAATCCCGGAAAAAGCATCGAAACCTGCACCTTCTTTAACGGTCACTAAAATAAAAACCCCGATAAATGCGATTGCCAGACCTATTCCATTCCTTTTTGTGATTTTTGATCCAAAGAATAACGCACCGATCAATACCACCGCGAGGGGTGTCAAGGCATTCAAAACCCCCGTCAATGAACTGCTGAGTTGGGTTTGAGCTTTTGCAAAAAGAAATGCAGGAATAAAACTTCCGACGAGACCTACAATGACCAGATAAAAGATTTGGCGCCTGTTGAGGTTTTTAAGTCTTGGAAGAGATAAGGGGAGTAAAAATGTTGCTGCTGCCACAATCCTATAAGCACCAACTTCACCGGGAGAAAAAACTTCTAAGCCTCTTTTGATGAGAATAAAGGAACTTCCCCAAACCAGAGCCAATAAAATAAGCATTCCCCAGTTTTTCAGGGTTTCGTCGTTGGTGGTAGTCGTCATGAATTGGTATGCTAGATTCAGCCTTTACAAAGGAAGCAAAACCAAATAATATTTGTTCAAAAAAATGGGCCTTGGAAAAATATTTTTCAAGGCCCTTCTTTGTTTTCTAGAAAACGTAGTCCGAATAAACATCAGCTACCTGGTCTAACAAATGGCAAACATGTTCATAACTTTCTGCTGTTACCATTTCAGTTCGGAAAGGTTTGAAGTTTGGCATTCCTCTGAAGTAATTGGTGTAATGCCTCCTCATTTCTAAAATCCCTTGTTTCTCACCCTTCCACTCGACAGAAAAATCCAGGTGCTTTTTCGTCACTGCAATTCTTTCAGCTAAATCGGGTGCCGGCAGATTTTCTCCTGTAGCCAGGAAATGCTTGATTTCATTGAAGATCCATGGATAACCGATCGAAGCCCTTCCGATCATCATTCCATCCACATTGTACTTGTTTTTATATTCTAATGCTTTCTCCGGTGAGTCAATATCTCCATTTCCGAAAACTGGAATATGTAGTCTAGGATTTTCTTTTACCAGATTGAGGTAACTCCAATCTGCTTCTCCCTTATACATTTGCTTCCTCGTGCGTGCATGGATACTGATAGCTTGAATGCCCACATCTTGAAGCCTTTCGGCAACTTCTACGATTCGAATGGTATCATTGTCCCAGCCAAGTCGGGTTTTGACTGTGACAGGGATGTTTACTGCCTTGACAATCTCGGCAGTCATGGAAACCATTTTATCAATATCTAGCAAAATCCCCGCTCCAGCACCTTTGCAGGCAACTTTATTTACAGGACAGCCATAATTGATATCAAGGATATCAGGACCGGCTTCCGCAGCAATTGCTGCCGCCTCCCGCATTGACTCTATATCATTTCCGAAAATCTGTATTCCTATTGGCTTTTCATAATCGAAAATATCCAGTTTCTGAACGCTTTTTGCAGCATCTCGGATCAATCCCTCGGAACTGATAAATTCTGTATACATAAGGTCAGCTCCATTTTGCTTGCATACGGCTCTGAAAGGCGGATCACTCACATCTTCCATCGGTGCTAATAGCAAGGGAAACTCCCCTAATTCTAACTTTCCTATCTTAACCACTTCTGTATTATAAATTTGCGCGTAAATTTACCTCAAATATGGAGATTTACGAAACGCACTCAGAAATAGCAGAAAGAAAAAGCTGGCTTTTGTCCCTGGTAGTCACAGTTTTAGTTGCTTTTGGAGTATTAATATTATTACAGGGAATTGCTTTAGCTCTTGTTCCAGTCTTTTTTAATATTCCAATTGAGGATCTTTTGGGACTTTTAAATGGAAGTTTTGATGTGCCAAATGGAAGAATGGCCATGCTTTTTGTGCAGGGAATAGGCTCTGGAATTGGTTTTTGGGTAGCAGCCTGGATTATTACACGATATATAGAAAAAGCCGATTTGCACTGGGATGTTCAATTTTCAAGATTCGATTGGAAAGCTTTTGCATTGGTTATTGCCATTATTGTTGGTGGGATGTTATTTAATTCTTTACTGGTTTATTTTAATTCTAGCCTGTCACTTCCTGAATCGATGTCTGAAATTGAGGACTGGATGAAAGTGACAGAAGATCAGTTAATGGAATTGACTAAATTCTTGACAGATTTTCAAACTATTCCAGAATTAATAGCGGGCGTGCTGGTAATCGGGGTTTTTGCTGGAATAGGGGAAGAGGTTTTCTTTAGAGGCTTGGTACAGGCAAAAATGCATCGGTATCTCAGGTCAGGCCATTGGGGAGTATGGTTGACAGCCATTATATTCTCTACGATACATTTACAGTTTTATGGATTTTTGCCAAGAGTATTCCTTGGGGCTATTTTTGGATATTTATACCTCTTTACAGGAAGTTTATTGTATCCAATTCTTGCACACATTTTCAATAACAGCTTTACAGTCATCATGGTTTATATGTCAAATCAAGGGATGATTGATTTCGATTTAGAGTCTACAGATGATGTTTCTTATTCTGCAGCTTTATTCGGCTTATTGGTTCTTATAGCTGGAATCTATTACCTTAAGAAAATGAAAATATCAAAGGATGGACAATTGGATAAAAGTATTTGAAACAGGTGAGCAAATAAGGGCAGAGATTGTCAAGGGTGTTTTAGAAGAAAATGAAATAAAGGCAGTGGTACTGAATAAGAAGGAGACCGTTTATCAGATATTTGGCACCTATCAGGTTTTAGTACTAAAAGAAGATTTACTGCTTGCAACCAATTTAATCCAGAATGAGATCACGTTTTAATATTAACAACTATAGTAATCTAGGTCAAAGAGCTATCACGGCATTTATTGGAGCTTTAGTTGTTGTATCTGGGAGCATTTATTCAGACTGGACCTATTTTTTAATTTTTGCTATTATTTTGGGTTTTTCGCAAATGGAGTTTTATAAACTATCGGGCCTTGATGGAATGCTTCCTTTGAAAAGTTTTGGGACTTTTTTAGGCCTCATGATATTTGCACTGACATTTTTGATAGAAAAGGAACAACTCAGACATGAATACTTGTATCTGATGTTTCCTCTGGTATCATTGACATTTTTTATAAAGCTGTATCGAAAGACGGATAAAAAGCCTTTTACTGGAGTAGCATATACCTATTTGGGTATTTTTTATGTAGCCGTTCCATTTTCTTTATTGAATTTGGCGGTTTTTTCAGTAGATCAAGTGTATCATTTCGAAATTCTTATTGGTTGCCTTTTAATATTATGGGCAAGTGATACAGGTGCATATTTTGCAGGAACAAAGTTTGGAAAAACAAAGTTGTTTGAACGAGTGTCGCCGAAGAAATCCTGGGAAGGTTTTTTAGGAGGTGCTTTTTCAGCAATAGCAGTAGCTTTTGTTTTGGCAAGGTATTTTCCAGTGATAGAAGACTGGAAATGGTTGGTCATTTCAGGAATAATAATAATTGCAGGAACATATGGAGATCTAATAGAATCGTTATTTAAACGTTCTATTGAGATAAAAGATAGTGGACAAATTTTGCCGGGACATGGAGGATTTATGGATCGTTTTGACGGATTGTTACTTTCGGCCCCCTTTATCACAGCATTTTTGAAAATATTCTAATATCTTCATCCGTATCCTGAAAATCTACTTAATTTTGCGTCGAATTAGATATTCTAAATAAAAACCCAATATGGCTTATATCGAACCTGCTCCGATAATGGATAAAGAAAATCCATTGGAGTCAATGATGGAGAGATTTAACATCGCCGCCGAAAAACTTGGTCTTTCAGATGAAGTTTATAGCGTCCTAAAAAATCCCGCAAAACAGGTGATCGTTTCCTTACCGATCACCATGGATAATGGAAAAATCAAAGTTTTCGAAGGAATCAGAGTAATTCATTCAAATATTCTAGGCCCTGCTAAAGGCGGGATTAGATTTGCTCCTGATGTACATCTGGATGAGGTGAAAGCCCTTGCTGCTTGGATGACTTGGAAATGTGCTGTGGTAGATATTCCTTATGGAGGTGGTAAAGGAGGAGTTCGCTGTAATCCACGTGAAATGTCCAAAGGTGAAATCGAGCGATTAGTTCGTGCCTATACTTTGGCCATGATAGATGTATTCGGACCAGATAAAGATATCCCAGCTCCAGATATGGGGACGGGACCACGTGAAATGGCCTGGTTAATGGATGAATACTCCAAAGCTCAAGGGATGACGGTCAATGCTGTTGTGACAGGCAAACCCTTAGTATTGGGAGGATCTCTGGGAAGAACAGAAGCAACTGGTCGTGGTGTAATGGTTTCAGCTTTGGCAGCAATGCAAAAATTGAAAATAAACCCTTTCCAGGCAACTTGTGCTGTTCAGGGATTTGGAAATGTCGGTTCTTGGGCTGCAATGCTATTGGAAGAAAGAGGTCTGAAAATTGTTTCCATATCTGATATCTCTGGTGCTTATCACAACAGCAATGGAATTAATATCCAAGAGGCTGTTGCTTACAGAGATTTAAATAATGGAACTTTAGAAGGATTCAAAGGAGCCGAAAAGTTGTCTGATCCTGGAGAATTATTGCTTTTGGAAGTAGACGTTTTAGTTCCGGCAGCAGTAGAAGATGTGATTACAGTCCACAACGTGAATAAGATAAAAGCTAAATTGATCGTAGAGGGTGCCAATGGTCCAACTTCTGCTAAGGCTGATGCGATTATCAACGAAAAAGGAATCATGGCAGTACCAGATATTTTGGCTAATGCAGGTGGTGTGACTGTTTCTTACTTCGAATGGGTACAAAATAGATTGGGTTATAAATGGACTGCTGACCGTGTCAACAGGAGGTCTGACAGAATCATGAAAGACGCTTTTGATCATGTTTATCAGGCTTCTCAGAAGTACGATGTGCCGATGAGAATTGCAGCTTATATCGTTGCAATTGATAAAGTAGCTAAGACTTATACCTATCGTGGAGGTTTCTAATATTTAATCAATCGATAGAATCACTTATCTTTGAGGCGTGGACTTAAATCCACGCCTTTTATTTGACCCCGATATGACTATACACAGAGAAGGAAGAGTTTTGCTATTTTGGATGATGATCATCCTGGTAGCATTGAATTATTTGCTTTATTATTTTCTCCCGGAGAAGACCGTATTATTGAATGTTTCCATGCTTGGAAGTGTCATTATCTACCTGCTGGTGCTTCAGTTTTTCCGAAACCCGATCTTCCCTCTTCCCAATGAAGAAGGAATAGTTTATGCTCCTGCCGATGGCAAAGTTGTGGTGGTTGAGGAAACGTTTGAAGAAGAATATTTGAAGGAAAAAAGAAGGCAGGTTTCCATTTTTATGTCACCTGTGAATGTTCATATAAACAGATCTCCAATCAAAGGAGTGGTGGATTTTTTTAAATATCACCCAGGAAAATACCTAGTAGCCTGGCATCCAAAGTCAAGTAAAGAAAACGAAAGAACTACCATGGTGATCCGTAATCAGAATGGCACTCAGATTTTGGTAAGACAGATTGCAGGAGCTGTTGCCAGAAGAATCAAATGGTATGTCAAAGCTGGTTCGGAATTGGAACAGGGCGCAGAGTTTGGCTTTATCAAATTTGGTTCTCGGGTGGATTTGCTTTTGCCTTTGGATGCAGAAATCCTAATTAGTGTAGACCAAAAAACCAAAGCTGCCAAGACACCAATCGCTAGGTTGAAAAGTTAAAATTTAGTTGAGCCAGTAACGTTTGTCAATAGGGTTTCGTTAGGAGTGATGTCAACTAATAAATTTTCTATGAAAGCTGCCTATTCTTTTGTTTTTGCTATCTTTTTATTGAGCCTTGTATCCTGCAATGAAAGCGAAGAGCCAAGATCTCCGCTTATCGGGACTTGGGAAAACCGAAATTATCTGGAATCCTCGGATAGTTGGTATGTAGATAGTTACAAGTTTAAAAATGATAGTCTTTTTGACATCACATCTACTGTAAGGAAAACGGAAAATGGAGAGGAATTAGGCTATAGAATGACTGCTACTTCTTGGTACAATTTAGAAGGAAGTACTTTTAAATATTATTATTCTGATGCTTTGATTTATTTTGGAGGTGGTGAAAATAATCCAAACTATGGGACTAAAGATAAAATGGCTCCGGGCATTGTAGATTTCTTTAGAATTCCTGAAGGAGAATTAACTTTTTCCAGCGATTTAAGTCAGTTTACCTTTCAGGAAGATTGCTGGAGACCTAATCCAGATAATGATTGTTTTGAATTTCCTTTGCAAACCTTCATAAGGGTCGATTAAGATCTCTTAATTCGGTAAATCCAAAATCCGAGTAATAAAGTAGTTAGAAAAAAAACAGTAGTTGTCCATTCAAAAGTGCGACGACTACTTAACATTTCCTCGATTTTCTTATCCCTTTCAGCCAATGCCCTTTTTACTGCCTGGAGGTCTTGCTCCAATTTTAATGTGATTGCTTTGTAATCATCCCCTGTTTGTGTGGCAACAGTGGTTTCAATATCGCCGATCATTCTAAGTTCATCCATGATCACATTATCCTTAGCCAAAATTCGTTGTAACCATTCATTTGTTTCGATCATATCCTTTTTGGTGCGATTCCCGAAAATCCCTGATTTTTTACTTTCACTGTTTTTCCATTCGGCAGTCAAAGCATCTCTTTCCTGGATCATGCGCTCCAATTTTGCTTCTCCAGCCTGAGTTAGTTGATTTGGAAAGAAATTAAGAAATAGAAACAAGGTGGCGAGAATCATTTTTTTTCGATGAGTATAGAAATGAATGAATTTAATTAAGGTCTAGTTAAAGATTGTTTGATACTGGCAAAAAGTAAACCAAAATAATCACTATTGACTTTGAAAGGAGATCGAAGTTAACTCCAATCTCCTTTCTCTTAATCTGGTAAAGAGGACTTTATCGCCTCAATCAAAAAGAATTTTACTTTTTCCAGCCTCTGGTCATTTCTTTTTTACCCGGAGGTCCTGGCAATGTTTCTACCTCCATGCCAATCTCATTTAGGTCTCTTTTAAGTTTTCCTTGCGCACAATAAGTTGTAAAAATCCCCCCTGGGTTCATGGAATCATACACCTTTTGCAACAGGGGTTTTTCCCAAAGTTGAGGATGTTTACTTGGAGCAAAGGCATCAAAAAACACGACATCACAAGGATATAGGACAGCATCTTCCAACGTGGTTTTTTCTTTTTTCATATTGAAATACTCAGAAACTACAGATCCTTCATCCCATGCTTTTTTGTGCAATCTATTGAGATAAGGTTTGTAATGAAAAAAGCCATCGTCCAGATCTCCATAGTTTAATTGCGAATAAATTTCCTCAGAAAGTGGATATGGCTCGATCGTGTGATACAATACGGGGATTTGGTTCTGTTCTGCCCAAATAAGAGTTAACCAGGCATTTAGCCCGGTCCCGAACCCTACCTCGAAAATCCTCAAAGGCTTTTTGTTTGGATTTTCCATCAACCAAGAATCCAGACCATACAGCATAAACACGTGAATGGATTCTTTTAAAGCTCCATGAAAGCTGTGGTAAGACTCTTTTAACTCTTCATGATAGAGTGTGTGTGATCCGTCTTCAGTAACTATTAATTTAAGCTTTTCACTCATACTTTATAAATTAATGCGACACAATAGGCAGAAACTCCTTCTTCTCGACCTACAAATCCCAGCCATTCTGTAGTAGTTGCTTTGATGGAAATTGAATCTTCGGAAACGTTCATTACTTCAGAAAGGCAAGTTTTCATCGTCGGTATATGTGGATTTATTTTTGGGTTCTGAAGACAAATCGTGCTGTCAATGTTTCCAACTTCATAGCCTTTTTCTCTAATAAGTTCCAACACTTCGCCTAAAAGGATTTTACTATCGATTCCTTTGAATTTAGGGTCTTTGTCAGAAAAATGATACCCAATATCACGCATGTTTGAAGCGCCGAGGAGTGCGTCGCAAATGACATGAATCAATACATCAGCATCGGAGTGACCGACAGCACCTTTTTCATGTTCTAATTTGATGCCTCCCAGCCAAAAGTCGTAGCCTTCCTTTAACTGGTGCACATCATAACCCATGCCTATTCTAAATGTGTTCATGATGGGATAGATTTATAATGAATAACAGAAGATTTCTCATCAATTAGATTCTTTTTAGCCCATGATGATAACTCTTCGGCATTGATTTTTGATTTGTTTTTAAATTCTTCCATATACAGATCAGGACTTCCCAGATGTGCATAATAGGCTAAATTGAAAACCCGATTTAGTAATTGGATAGATTCATAAGACTTCATTGCTTCGCCTTGGTTTTTGATTTTTTGAAGTGAATCATCTGAGATTTTTTGATCTAAAAATAATATAATCTCCTGATTCAAAGCATCCTCTGCTTCTTCTGAGGAAACTCCAGATTCCATTTTTCCCGAAAAAACCAAAAGACCTGGATCTACAGAGCCTAAAACATACGCTCCTATGGAAGCAAATAACTTCCCTTTTTTTACTAGTTTTTGTTCCAAAATTGAGGATTTACCAAAACCTAATAAATCGGATGTTAAGTCAGCTGCAGCGTATCCTGGGTCATTTTTTCCTGGCATTTTATAAGCTTTATAAAGTGCATCAGTAGGTACTTTGGCCTCTACATTTTTGATCCGCTTTTCTTTTTGCTCAGGTTCCTGAATTAGTTCTAAACGAGCTTCCTTTCCCGGTCTGATCGGGGCAAACCATTTTTCTGCTAAAGCTTCAATCTGCGATTTAGTTACATCTCCACCGACAACTAAAATGGCATTGTCTGGACTATAATTGGATTGGTAAAAATCCCAAACATCATCTTTATTGTACCCTTGGATATCTTTTAAATCTTGCCCTATAGTTGGCCATCGATAAGAATGTTTTAGATAAGCCAAATCCCTCATATGGTGCCAAATATCACCATATGGCTGGTTCAAATACCTTTGTTTATACTCTTCCATGACCACTTTTCTTTGAGTTTCAATCGTTTTCTCGCTCAAAGTAAGTTGTAACATCCGATCAGATTCAAGCCAAAAGGCTGTTTCAATATTGCTTGCCGGAAGAGTTATGTAATAGTTTGTAATATCTGGACTGGTGAATGCATTACAGGATCCACCTACACGCTCCAATTCCCGATCAAATACAGGGACATTTTTGGAACTCCCAAACATAAGGTGTTCGAAGAAATGGGCCAATCCAGTTTTACCGAGACTTTCATTTCTGGACCCTACTTTATACAGTAAATTGAAAACAGCCATTTTACTGCTATGATCTTCGTGGACGATAACCTCAAGTCCATTGTTTAAGAAAAATTGATGATAAGATAGCATGATTAATAGTGGTCAAAATTAAGCTTTTCCTGAATTAGGGTGAAACTGAAACTCTTTTACCTCGTTGGAATTGAAAAATAATAGTAGAATTACCTTCAGAAATTACCGTTGAATAAAGCTTTTCAATTTTTTTACAAAAAAAACCGAACTTTGGTTCAAGTCACTAAGTTAGCTTCCCAAAATATACTTCACCCTATCCATCCATGAAAAAACATTGTGTAGACCTTAATAAAACAGGACAATTTTCTAATTTTTTCATGGATTATTTAGAAGGGAAGGAAGAACTGAAGCCTTTTTATACGCATAGCCCTTCTTTGGAAAGTTTTGAAGATGCCATTAAAGCTAAAAAGTTTTCAAAAGCAAATCGCCAAGTCTTGGTTGAAGCTTTAACCATTCAATATGAAGGATTCGAAATAGGTGATAGCGTAAAAGCCAATATCAAAAGATTGGAATTGGAGAATACCTATACTGTGACTACTGGTCATCAACTAAATTTATTTACTGGGCCTCTTTATTTTATATATAAAATTGTTTCAACTGTAAATCTTGCGAAAAAGCTTTCCGAAGCTTATCCTGAAAGTAATTTTATTCCGGTTTATTGGATGGCATCAGAAGACCACGATTTTGATGAGATTAATTATTTTAAGCTAGACGGAAAGAAGCACCAATGGAATACTAATCAAACCGGAGCCGTCGGTGATTTTCAATTGGATTCGTCTTTTCAAGAGTATCTAAAGTCAGTTCCTTTTGTTTCAGATTTTTTCAAAGAAGCATATTCCTCCTCAAAAACTTTGGCGGAAGCGGTTAGAAAATATGTCAATCATCTTTTTGGAGAACAAGGATTAGTGATTGTAGATGGGCATAGTGCTCTATTGAAAGGGTTGTTTAAAGGCGTGATAAAGAATGATCTTTTTATGCATGAACCATATCAAAAAGCAGAAGAAGTCACAGAAGAACTAGAAAACTTAGGGTATAAAGGACAAATATTTCCTCGGGAAATCAACTTCTTCTATTTGGATAAGGGAGTTAGAGAAAGGATTGAACGACATAATGATCAGTATTTAGTGTTAAATACGGATTTGAAGTTTTCGAAAGATGAACTCGAAAAGTTAATTGAGGCAAATCCTGAGCGCTTTAGTCCAAATGTTGTTTTGAGACCTTTGTATCAAGAGATGATATTGCCAAACCTGGCCTACTTGGGTGGTCCGGCAGAAGTAGTTTATTGGCTGCAGGTGAAAGGTGTTTTTGAAAATTTTGAAGTGCCATTTCCCGTTCTTCTTCCAAGAAATTTTGCATTATTAATTCCTTCACCAATTCGAAAGAAAATCAACCAATTAGGTTGGGGCAATGAGGATTTATTCAGGTCATTCGAAAGCTGGAAAAAAGATTTTGTTTTATCGGAATCCAGTATTGATTTGGAATTGGCAAAACAAAAAGAAGTTATTTCCACTATTTTTGAGCATAAAGGAGAGGAAGCTGCTATCCTCGAAGGAAGTTTAAAACAAGCTTTTGAAGCTGGAAAAGTTCGTTCATTAAAGATTTTAGATCAAATGAGTCGAAAATTAAGAAAGGCGGAAGAAAGAAGGTTAGATGTTGAAATTAAAAGGGCACTATCCATCCAGAATTTCATTAAACCCGGTGGAGCTCCACAGGAGAGGGTAGTCAACATGATGCAATTTTATTTGTCAGATCCAGAATTGATAGATGAACTCCTGGCATGTTTTGATCCGATGGACTTCCGTATGATGGTTTTAGACCTATGAGTTTTGAAAAAGGGATTATTCGAAAAAAATATTTGCTAAGGAGAAAGTCGCTTTCAGAGGCAGAGATTCAAAGGCTTTCTAATTCAATTTTTCTTCAATTCCGGAAATGGCTGGAATTAAATCCGGAGGTCAAAAATTTTCATATTTTTTTACCAATTTCCCGACAAAATGAAATTAATACTTACTTGATACGTGATTTGTTATTCGCAGAACAGAGATCGGTATATACCTCAATAGTGAAACCTGATCTGCTAGTGATGGATACTGTCAGGATTTATCCCGAAACGACCTATAAATTTGATTCTTTAGGTATTCCAACTCCGATTAACCCAGAGGTTGTAAATACTGAGGAAATTCAATTGGTGTTAGTACCGCTAGTGGCTTTTGATTTAAATGGTAATAGAATAGGCTTTGGAAAAGGATATTATGATAAATTTCTTGCTGAAATGAAGCAAAAAGTTATAAAAATGGGATTGAGTTTTTTCCCTCCGATACCTAGTATTACTTCAGAAAAACATGATATACCGCTAGATTATTGTATAACTGGTGAAAATGTTTTTAATTTTTGACAGTTTTGGATTTACCAACTAAAAAATATGTATAAGTCTCTTTTTATTGCGGGATCATTGCTTGCTGCTTTTTGGCTTTTTAACCCAAACGAAGCTAATGCCCAGTTGAAAGCCTATAACACTTCAATTGGAATTAGAGGCGGAACAAGTGTAGGTGGATCTTTAAAAAGGTTTGTAACCGACCATGATGCTGTGGAATTGATGGTATATACCCGATGGAAAGGTTGGGTTGGAAACTTACTTTATGAGCATCACATGGATATCCGAGAATTTGAAGGATTGGAGTGGTATGTGGGAGCTGGAGGACACTACGGTGTTTGGAAAGTAGGGAAAAGTGAGCCTCCATGGGTTTATAAAGCTACTGAAGATTATACTGCCTATGGGGTAGATGCGATCGTAGGTTTAGATTACAATATCGATCGTTCTAGTTGGTTTATAAGTTTAGACTGGAAACCATCTTATAGCTTCCAAGACTTTACAGGGCTTTGGTGGGATGAAATGGCCTTCACTTTAAGATATTCATTCTAATTTTACGAATTCACCAGATTTTTAAACCACTTTTTAAATTTTTTACAAAAAAAGGAGTGAAATAATAATATTTTGACCCCATGATGATTTGTTTTAACAAGTTTAGCGTTTTTATCTCTTGTAAAAATCGAATAGTAAGAATAAAATATTTCCTATTCAGAATAAATGCCTAATTTATTCTGAAAATGGCCATTAATTAGGTTAAAAATTGGAAAAAAAATTTTTTTCCCAATCAATATTTTTTTTTCATTTTCAGATAATTAGGGTTTCACCGAATTTTGTTCTGAAGATTTTGATTTTATAGAGCATTTCGGTTAATTTTTGTTAAAAAAGGGGTCGTTTCCAAATTATTGCTGTTTTGAGCCTTTAAAACAAATTATCAACCGCTAGTTGATAATTTTCCCATTAAATAGTATTAAATAGTATTAAATATGGATTAAAATAATTTCAATATAATTAATATGAATATATGTGTATTAAATATTGTTATACAATGTATTTTGTCTAATTAGACACTATTTTGAAATTAGATTCAAATAATTTTTATTTACGCTTATCAACTAAACTAAATACCTTATGAGAAAAGCTTTACTCTTTGTTGTTGCGCTTTTCACCATGACCCTCAGTTATGAGGTGTCGGCGCAGCAACGGGTAATTACCGGCACGGTAATTTCCGAGGAAGATGGACTTGGTTTGCCAGGGGCAACCGTCCTCGTGAAAGGTACGACAGTGGGTACTACCACCGATCTGGATGGTAATTATTCCATTAACGTACCAGCTGGTTCAGATGTATTGATTTTCTCTTTTGTAGGATTAGAAACTGCAGAAGAGGCAATCGGTAACAGAACCATCATTAATGTAACCCTTACAACTGACGCAGCGCAGCTATCCGAAGTGGTAGTGACAGCGATCGGTATTGAAAGGGAAAAAAAGGCCTTAGGTTATGCTGTTACCACTGTTGGTGACGAGCAACTTGAGAATCGCCCTGAGCAAGACGTTGCCCGCGTTTTGCAAGGAAAAGTTCCGGGTGTAAACATTACCTCTACTAATGGTATGTCTGGTTCTGGTACGAACATGGTAATTAGAGGTTATTCCTCAGCTACTGGT
Organism: uncultured Algoriphagus sp.; assembly: GCA_965659625.1. Lineage (GTDB taxonomy): Bacteria > Bacteroidota > Bacteroidia > Cytophagales > Cyclobacteriaceae > Algoriphagus. The sequence continues at coordinate 50,995 of CBFHWO010000007.1, forward strand.
TCTAACCAACCTTTATTCGTAGTAGATGGTGTTCCTTTCAACACAAGTACTAACAACACGGATGGATTTACCACAGGTGGTGCTACTACTTCTTCTCGTTTCTTGGATATTGATCCAAACAACATCGAGAGCATGTCAGTATTGAAAGGTCTTTCTGCAACTGTACTTTATGGTGACCAAGGAAGAAATGGTGTAATCTTGATTACAACAAAATCAGGTGCATCTAAAAGAAAAGCCGCTGAAGTAACAATCAACCAATCTGTATTTACTAACGAGGCTGCTTCTTTGCCAACTTATGGTACTACTTATGGAAATGGTTTCCAGCAGGCTCCAGGTTTCTTCTTCTCTAACTTCGGTCCGAGATTAGATGCTGGCATCACTGTAAATCACCCTTATGCTTCTTCTTCAGTTGCTTCTGTTAGAAATGCATTCCCTGAGTTTTGGGTAGATGGAATCGTAGGTGGTACTCCAGTTCAGTATGAGTACAAAGCATATGCTGATCCTTCTGAGATATTCTTCAGAACTGGGTTAGTAAGTAATACTTCCGTACAAATTTCAGGTGGATCTGATAGAACTGGTTTCAACGCTAGTTTTGGATACACTGATGACGAAGGTTTTACTCCAGGTAACGAATTGAAGAAGTATAACTTCGGTTTGGGTGTGAACTCTGCTGTGAGTGATAAGTTGTCAATCAACTCTTCATTTACTTTTGCAATCACTGATCTTCAATCTCCACCAGTAAACGCAGCATTTGGATCAGGTCCTTCTGGAGGAATTCCTTCAGTATTTGGACACGTATTGTATACGCCAAGATCTGTTGATTTGGGAGGTTTGCCTTTTGAGAATCCTGTAGATAATAGTTCTGTTTATTATAGAGGTGGTAACGATATTGTTAACCCAAATTGGTTAGTGAAATATTACCAAAACACTTCTGATGTAAAACGTTTCTTCAACTCTACATCTATCAATTATGATGTGAATGATAATTTCTCAGTAACCTATAGAATTGGTTTGGATACTTATTCTGAGACTCAGGAGAAAAGATACAATAGAGGAGCAGGTAGTGGAAGTGCTGCTATTCAGTCAGGTTTATACTCTACAGCAAATATTGTAAATACTATCTGGAACCAGGATTTGATTTTGAACTGGAAGAAGGAATTTTCTGATGATTTTGGAATGAGCGCATTATTGGGTGGTAACTCAAGATATGATACGTTCGATAGATTTGGTATTGAGTCTCAAAACCAATTGGCATTCGGATTATTTAACCACTCAAACTTCACAAGTTCTAATTCAGGAGGTCTTAACTACATTCAAGAAGAAAGAAGAATGGGGATTTATGCCAACTTAACTTTTGATTATGCTAATTATTTGTATTTGAACCTTTCTGCTAGAAATGATTGGACATCTACAGTTGAAAAGGATAATAGAAGAATTCTATATCCAGGAGCATCTCTATCTTTCATTCCAAGTACAGCATTTGATTGGAATTCTTCCACTTTAAATGATTTGAAATTGAGAGTTGGTTATGGTACATCTGCTGGTTTTCCAAGCCCATACAGAACTAGAAATACGTTAGCTCAAGATTCTCAGGCCTTTTTAAGAAATGGGTTATTGACTCAAACTCACTCAGTGAGTAATAGATTGGGTAATCCAAACTTGAAGCCTGAACTTCAGGAAGAATTAGAATTTGGTGTGGAAGCAGTAATGTTCAATAATAAGTTAAGATTCGACCTTTCTTTATATGAGAAAAATACGAGAGATTTGATTACTTCTGCTCCTATCGATCCATCAACAGGTTTTACTTCGACTGAAATTAACGTAGGTAAAATCAGAACAAGAGGTATCGAATTCCAAGCGAATGTTACTCCAATTTCTACAGCTTCAGGGTTTACATGGAATTCTATTGTGAACTTTGGATTGTATCGTTCTGTAACAATGGAGCTTGGTGATGGTTTGGAAGAAATCGTAGTTGCTGGTTTTACAACCTTAGGTAACTTCGCAATTCCAGGTGAGCCATTCAACGTGATCAAAGGTATCGGTTTTGCAAGAGATGAGCAGACTGGTGAGCCAATCGTGCTTTCTGACGGTATCTACAAAGCTGATCCAGATTTGAAAATCTTAGGTGATCCTAATCCAAGATGGAATGGTTCATGGATTAACACTTTCTCTTTCAAAGGTTTCACTTTGAATGCAATGTTGGAATACAGACATAAGGGAGCAGTTTTCTCCAATACCGTAACAGCAACATTGGCTAGAGGTGTAACGAAAGATCCAGTAGCTGATAGAGAAATGACTTTCATCATGCCAGGTGTGAAAGAAGATGGCACTCCAAATGACATCCAGATTTCTGCTTCGGATTACTTCTTCTCAGGATATCAGGGAAGAACAGATGAGCCAAACGTATTTGATGGATCTATGATTCGTCTTCGTGAGCTTTCTCTAGGATATGAATTGCCATCCACTTTGATTGCAAAGACTCCATTCAAAAGAGCTTCTATCGCAGTTAGTGGTAGTAACTTGTGGTTCAAAGCATTGAACTTCCCTCCAAACATGAACTATGATGTAGACGTGTTGGGTACAGGTGTTGGTAACGGTCTAGGTTTCGACTTCGTGACTGGTCCTAGCTCCAGAAGATTTGGTGGAACTGTAACTCTTGCATTCTAATCCCAAAACTGAAATTATTATGAAAAAATACATATATAGTTTGTTGTGTGCAGCAACCATGTTATTTGCGTCTTCTTGCGATTTAGATTTGCTTGAAAACCCAAATGCGGTAACTGCAGAAACAGCAGATCCTAATTTCCTGCTTAACAGGATTCAACTTGATTATACTGGTTTTTATCAAGGAATCAGTAATACTGGAATGTCTTTGACTAGAATGGTTAACCAAGGTAGTGCTCAGTATGAAAGTGCCTACACTCCTCAGTCTACTAACGGTTGGTGGTCTAACTCTTACTCAAATATTCTTGCAGATATTCGATTTCTTGAGCCATTGGCTGAGGAAGGAAATTTGCAAGGTCACTTAGGTATAGCTAAGACAATCGAGGCAATGGTTTTATTCCATTTAGTTGATGTCTTTGGTGATGTTCCTTATTCTGAGGCATTAGATGCTGCTCAATTTAATCCTAAGGTTGATCCAGGAAAATCAGTTTACGATGCTGCGCTTGCAACTTTGGATGAAGCTGCTGCTCACTTCGCTGCTGCTCCTACTGGTTCAGGTACTCCTAATGACTATTTCTATAATAGAAATTATACGAAATGGACTAGATTGGTGAATACGCTAAAGTTAAGATATTACCTTAACCTTAGATTGACTGACGAAGGAACTGCAAATTCTGGTATCGACGCATTAGTTGCTGGAAATAATATGCTGAAAGTTGGTGACGATTTCATCTTTAGATTCGGTACTTCTACTGCTAATCCTGATTCAAGACATGGTAACTTCGTAGGGTCATATACTTCTGGTGGTGGTACTTACCATTCCACCTATTACATGTGGCATATGACTGAAGCTAAGGGATTTGATGATCCTAGAGCTAGATTCTACTGGTATCGTCAAGTATTGGTGAATTCTACCAATGTTGATGAAATCGAATGTATTGGTCAAATTGCTCCTCCTCATTACCTAGCTGGTGGATTTATTTACTGTCTTCCTGGCCAGAGAGGATATTGGGGACGTGATCACTTGGATCCAGACGGTGTTCCGCCAGATGGTTTGAAAAGAACTATGTGGGGTATTTACCCTGTAGGTGGAAGATTTGATAATAACTCTGCTTCACCAACTAATAACCCAGCTTTGGGAGCACAGGGAGCTGGATTGTATCCAATCATGCTAGCTGCCAATGTTGACTTTATGTTAGCTGAGGCTGCACTTGAGATCGACGGTGATGCTGCTGCAGCAAAAGATTATATGCTTGCTGGAATCAGAAAGCAGATGAATTATGTAACTGGTTTTGCATTGTCCACTCAAGAAGCGGGAGCTATCAATACATTCTTTGATGCGAAAGACACTTCACTTGCAGAGGATATCGATGCTTATATAAGTTTCGTTAGCACAGAATATGATGATGCACCAAATAAGATGTATATCATAGGTCGTGAATATTGGTTATCTCTATTCGGTAATGGAGTAGAGTCTTATAACCTTTATAAAAGAACCGGTGAGCCAGGTAATATGCAACCAGGTCTAGAACAGAATGCAGGTATGTTTCCTCGTTCTTTCTTGTACCCTAACGTATACATGGTTACAAATACAAATGCAAGTCAAAAATCTGGACTTGATGCACAAGTATTCTGGGATAACAATCCTGCAGGTAACGCTTGGGTTTACTAACCAAAAAATTTAAGATAATATGAAAATGTTAAAATATAGTTTTGGCTTTCTCTTAGGTGCTTTGGTTTTCCTTAGCTCATGTAGAGATTTCGTTGAGCCAAATATTCCATATTCTGAATTTGATAATGGAGCTTATCTGCGTACAATCGCAAGAACAAGCACGACTTTCAATTTCTTTAGTTTGGGAAGTTCAAAATTCGCTTTGACACTCGAAGCGGTAGATAATGAAGACGGTGCCACATTGGAAACTGTTGAGATAAAAGTTCAGCATAGAAGGTTGATCCCAGGAGTTGGTTTGGAGTTTACTCCTTCAGCCCCAGTATTGATCAAAACTCTTTCTGCTGCTGACTTTGGATCCAATACAGAATCTAGGTTCTTAAGATCTTCTTTTGAAGTTTCGGCTGCAGAAGCAATTTCTGCTGTTGGATTGACTCCGGCAGATATCGAAGGTGGAGATACTTTCGAATTTAGCTTGATCTTAAATGATAAGTTCGGACGTTCTTTCAATAGAGAAAATGTATCTGGAAACATCGCTGGTGCTCCATTCTATGATTCTCCATTCCAATATTTTGTGAATGTAATTTGTCCTTCAGATTTGGGAGGTACTTATAACTTTACACAAACTAACATGAATTCAGTTTATGGATCCTGTGCTGGTACCATTTCAGGTACTACTACTTGGACTCCAGTTGCTGGTTCTCCCGGAGGTTATAGAATTACAGATGCCACATTTGGCTTCTGGAATTGTTACGGGGATTCATGGGGAAGTGGAAACGTGAGAATCAATGATGCATGTGGGATATTAAATATGTCCGGAGCTGATAAATATGGCGCATCTTATTCTTTGACAGTGCTTAGTAGCACTCCTGAGGAACTTGTTTTCACTTGGATTAACAGTGATGGTGAGACTGGTGATGTTACTATGTCGGCTCAGTCAGGCAAGCCTTTACCAATCCTTCAATAATAGGATCAAATTTAAATTAGGAAAGCGGCATCCAAAGGATGCCGCTTTTTTTTTATCTAGTATTAATAGGGTTCGTCGTATGTTTTTATAATCGACAAAAGAATTTATAGATCCAGTCTAATAATACTCGTAGTTTATTTTGGCCTCATTCTTATATTTGTAAATGCAAATATGCGATTTTTTTAATTGGGTTAATCCTTTTAGTTTTGTACAGATCTGAATAACCCATTATGGATAAATTTTCATTTATTGCCAACGCTCATGTTTCTTATATCGATGAGCTTTACGCTTCATTTAAAAGCGATCCTAGTTCCATAGACCCTAGTTGGAAAGAGTTTTTTGAAGGCTTTGATTTTGCGCTAGCGAATTATGACGCAGATTCTCAAGCTGTAAGCAATGGGAAACCTACGCCAAAGAATGGTGCTCTTGCTACTCCAGGTACGATCATGGACATGGAGCAATTGCCTAAAGAAATTAAAGTTCGGGCATTGATTCATGCTCATAGATCCCGAGCCCATTTAAGATCCAAGACAAACCCTGTTCGAGAGAGAAGAGACAGAAAGGCGCTTATCGATCCTGAGTATTTTGGTCTTGGTTCTGAGGATATGAATACAGAGTTTCAAGCAGGAAACGAAATTGGTATCGGAAAAGCAAAACTTTCTACCATAGTAGATGCTTTAAAGAAAATATATGAGGGCCCAATTGGATTCGAGTATTTATATATTCGTGATCCTGAAATGTTGGATTGGTTTAAAACTAAAGTGGAAAGAGAGGCCCTTGCCTTTAATCCTAAAGTAGAAGAAAAGAAAAGGATACTTTTTAAATTGAACCAAGCTGTTGTATTTGAAAACTTTCTCCATACAAAATACCTTGGGCAAAAAAGATTCTCATTAGAGGGTGGTGAAAGTTCTATTCCATTTTTGGATGCCGTGATCAATACTTCAGCTACATTAGGAGTTGAAGAAGTGATGATTGGCATGGCTCATAGAGGACGCCTGAACATTTTGGCAAACATCATGGGGAAAACCTATGAGCAGATTTTTTCTGAGTTTGAAGGGACAGCCAAGCCTGATCTTACCATGGGTGATGGAGATGTTAAATATCATATGGGATACTCCAGTGATATCATCACTCCAGATGACAAAAAAATTCATCTAAAATTGGCTCCAAACCCTTCTCATCTAGAAGCTGTAAATCCAGTTGTAGAAGGATTTATAAGAGCCAAAATAGATACAGAACATAAAGGAGATAAAACAAAAGCTCTTCCAATTCTTATACATGGTGATGCTGCTGTCGCGGGGCAAGGAATTGTTTACGAAGTGACCCAAATGGCAGACTTAAAAGGGTATAATACAGGTGGAACCATCCATTTTGTTATTAATAACCAAGTTGGTTTTACTACTGATTTTGATGATGCCAGATCTTCTATTTATTGTACGGATGTAGCTAAAATCATTGATGCTCCCGTTATACATGTGAATGGTGATAATGCTGAAGCAGTTGTTTTTGCAGCAAAACTGGCAGCTGAATTCCGCCAGAAATTCAGTAGGGATATTTTTGTTGATATGGTCTGTTATAGACGTCATGGACACAATGAATCAGATGAACCAAAATTTACTCAGCCAGAGCTTTATAATTTGATTTCAAAGCATCCGAATCCTAGGGAGATTTATGTGAAAAAATTGACTGAGAGAGGAGATTTTGACGCGAAAATTGCTTCTCAAATGGATGAAGAATTCCGTCAATTATTGCAAGACAGATTAAATATGGTGAAAGAAAAGCCTTTGCCTTATCATGCTACCAAGTTTGAACAGGAATGGGGGAATCTCAGAAGGTCTAAGCCTGAAGATTTTGATAAATCACCAGAAACTGGTATTGATGAAGCTACCATTAAAGTAGTAGCAGAAGCACTGACTACGATTCCTAAAGGCTTCAAACCAATCAAGCAGATTGAAGCTCAAATGAAGCAAAGAAAGGATATGTTCTTTCAATCAAAAGAACTTAACTGGGCAGCTGCTGAATTATTGGCCTATGGTTCTTTATTGACGGAAGGAAAACAAGTAAGAATCACAGGGCAAGATTGTCAACGAGGTACTTTCTCGCATAGACATGCTGTTTTGCACGATGCAAATACCAATCAACCTTACAATTCATTGTTGGAAATGAAAGAAAGAAAAGGTCTATTCCAGATCTATAATTCTTTACTTTCTGAATATGCCGTATTGGGATTTGAATATGGATATGGAATGGCAAATCCAAATTCGCTGACTATTTGGGAAGCTCAATTTGGTGACTTCGCCAATGGGGCTCAAACCATGATTGACCAGTTTATTTCTTCTGGTGAATCTAAGTGGCAACGAATGAATGGTTTGGTTATGTTGCTTCCTCATGGCTATGAAGGCCAAGGACCCGAACACTCCAATGCTAGACCTGAAAGATTCCTTCAGCTATCTGCTGAGTATAACATGGTGGTTGCAAATATCACTGAGCCTTCCAACTTCTTCCATTTATTGAGGAGACAATTGGCTTGGGAGTTTAGAAAACCTTGCATTGTAATGTCTCCAAAATCTTTGTTGAGACATCCAAAAGTGATATCACCTATTTCTGAATTTACTTCAGGATCTTTCAAGGAGGTTATTTTGGACCCCACGGTTGACGCCAAAAAAGTGAAGCGAGTGATTCTTTGTTCCGGTAAAATCTTCTATGACCTAGATGAAGCTAGAGAAAAAGAGAAGGTGGAAGATGTTGCCATTGTTAGAATTGAGCAAATTCACCCTCTACCTAAGAAGCAAATTCTTAATCTTCTTGCTGAATATAAAGGAGCAGAAGTTGTTTGGGTTCAGGAAGAACCAGAAAATATGGGCTATTGGAATTATATCCTAAGATTGCTTTACAAAGAATTGCCAATGGATTTAATAGCTAGAAAATCTTCTGCTTCTCCAGCAACAGGTTATAATAAAGTCCATGTCGAAGAGCAAAAAGCCATTATTTCAAAAGCTCTAAAAATTAAATAATCCAAAATAATCATATCATTTTGTTCCAACTCTCACTGTAACCAGTTGGGGTTAAAAAGAAAAACTCATGAGCAAAGAAATTAAAGTGCCAGCAGTAGGCGAATCCATTACCGAGGTTACCATTGGGCAATGGTTTAAAAATGATGGAGATCAGGTTCAAATGGATGAAATCCTTTGTGAATTGGAATCTGATAAAGCAACTTTTGAATTGCCAGCTGAAGCAACAGGAATACTAAAAATTAATGCTCAGGCAGGGGAAACTTTAGAAATTGGTGCATTGATTTGTACTATTGAAGAAGAGGCAACACCCGAAAAAAGTCCTGCAGCTTCTTCGAAACCAGCCGAAGAAAATAAAAGTAATAATGAAGGGCCATCTACAACAGGAGAAGTGAAAGAGATGATAGTGCCAACTGTTGGAGAATCCATCACAGAAGTTACTCTTGCCAATTGGTTGAAAAAAGATGGAGATTACGTGAGTTTAGATGAGATTATTGCAGAAGTTGACTCTGATAAGGCAACATTCGAATTGCCAGCGGAAGCTTCTGGGATTCTAAGACATATTGCACAAGAAGGGGATGTGCTAGAAATTGGAGGTTTAATATGTAAAATTGAAGTGACTGAAGGCAAGCCTGCCCCTGCATCTGAGTCTTCTTCCTCTGCTTCAGAATCTAAACCATCTCCTTCGGGAAATACAAATTATGCAACTGGGCATGCTTCGCCTGCCGCATCTAAGATTTTAGCAGAAAAAGGTGTTTCTCCTGAGTCTGTAAAAGGCACTGGAAAAGACGGTAGAATTACAAAAGAGGATGCTCAATCTGCTCAAAAATCAGCTCCTGCTCCAGCAAAAGCTGAAAGCAAACCAGCGGAGGCTTCCACTCCTGCGTCAGCACTTGGCTCTAGAGATGAGCGCAGAGAAAAAATGTCTTCTTTGAGAAAAACAGTTGCTAAGAGATTGGTTTCAGTAAAAAATGAAACGGCCATGTTGACCACATTCAATGAGGTAAATATGAAGCCGATCATGGATTTGAGATCTAAATTCAAAGAGCAATTCAAAGAAAAACATGGTGTGGGTCTTGGATTTATGTCTTTCTTCACCAAGGCAGTTTGCGTTGCGTTAAAAGAATGGCCAGCGGTAAATGCGAAGATTGATGGAAACGAAATGGTCTTCAATGACTATTGTGATATTTCTATCGCTGTTTCAGCTCCAAAAGGGCTAGTGGTTCCAGTTATCAGAAATGCAGAGACGCTCAGCTTTGATCAGATAGAAAAAGAAGTCGTGAGATTGGCAGGAAAAGCCAGAGACAACAAGCTTTCTATAGAGGAAATGACAGGAGGAACTTTCACCTTGACAAATGGTGGAATCTTCGGATCAATGATGTCAACACCAATTATCAATGCACCCCAATCTGCAATCCTAGGTATGCACAACATCGTGCAACGCCCAATGGCTGTAAATGGTGAAGTGAAAATTTTACCAATGATGTACTTGGCACTTTCTTATGATCACCGAATCATCGACGGACGTGAGTCCGTAAGCTTCTTGGTTAGAGTAAAAGAATTGCTAGAAGATCCGACAAGATTGATGTTTGGAGTTTAAGTTGGTATATGGTATTTAGAATTTAGTAGGTAGATATGGGGCGGCATAGATATGAAGATTTGGATGTTTATAAAAAATCAGTCGATCTTGCTGTTTTGGTCAGTTTAAGGACACGTAAATACCCTGATTTTGAGAAGTTCTCTTTGGTAACCCAAACCAATCGTGCTGTATATTCTATTTCGAATAATATAGCAGAAGGTGCTGGGAGAGGGGGGAATGCAGAATTCAGAAATTTTCTACATTATTCATTAGGTTCTTTAAATGAAGTTGAAAATGAGCTTTTACTAGCTTTAAAATTAGGATACTTGGAAGAGAAGGAGTATTTAGATTTCAAAGCCAGGGCAGAAATAATTAAGAAAATGCTAATTAATCTGATTAAGGCTCTCTAAATACCAAATACTAAATACAAGCAGTTTGATCTATTTCAAAAACTCAAATTGATCTTTTAATAGAAAAATATTCGAAAATGAATTATGATGTTATAGTTATCGGTTCTGGTCCAGGTGGATATGTTGCAGCGATTCGATGTGCTCAACTTGGACTGAAAACCGCCATTGTTGAAAAATACCCAACGCTAGGAGGGACTTGCCTGAATGTAGGTTGTATTCCATCCAAAGCATTGTTGGATTCATCTGAGCATTATCATAATGCTGAGCACACTTTTAAAACTCACGGAATCAATCTGAGCAACCTAAAGGTGGATCTAAAGCAAATGATCACCCGTAAAGATGATGTGGTAAAGCAGAATACAGATGGCATTAATTACCTGATGAAAAAGAACAAAATCGAAGTTCATCAAGGTATTGGTTCTTTTGTGGATAAAACTACCGTGAAAGTGACCAAAGATGACGGTTCTTCTTCAGATATTCAGGGAAAAAACATCATCATCGCTACAGGTTCAAAGCCTTCTGCTTTGCCTTTCATCAAGATCGATAAGGACAGAGTAATCACGTCTACTGAAACGTTGAATTTGAAAGAAATTCCAAAGCATTTGGTAGTTATAGGTGGTGGCGTAATCGGCTTGGAACTAGGTTCTGTCTATGCTAGATTGGGAGCGAAAGTTTCTGTGATTGAATTCATGGATTCCTTGATTCCTACTATGGATCGTACCATGGGGAAAGAACTTCAGAAGTCTTTGAAGAAAATCGGTTTCGAGTTTTTCTTAAAGCATAAAGTAACTTCTGTAGAGAGTAAAGGGAAAGAAGTCACTGTAAAAGCAGAAACTCCAAAAGGCGAAACGATAGAAGTAAAAGGCGATTATGTCTTGGTATCTATTGGTAGAAGACCTTATACTGATGGCTTGAATGCTGAAGCTGCTGGAGTTAAAATCACTGAAAGAGGTCAAGTGGAAGTAAATGATCACTTGCAGACCAATGTTCCGAATATCTATGCAATCGGCGATGTAGTGAAAGGCGCTATGCTTGCTCACAAAGCGGAAGAAGAAGGTGTATTTGTTGCTGAGACTATTTTGGGTCAAAAGCCACATATCAATTACAACTTGATTCCTGGTGTAGTATATACCTGGCCTGAAGTTGCAGCAGTAGGATATACTGAGGAGCAGTTGAAGGAAAAAGGCGTCAAGTATAAAACTGGGAAATTCCCATTCATGGCTTCTGGCCGTGCGAGAGCCTCCATGGATACTGATGGATTGGTGAAAGTCTTGGCTGACGCTGAGACAGACGAGATCCTAGGTGTTCATATGATCGGACCAAGAACGGCTGATATGATTGCTGAAGCAGTGGTGGCAATGGAATACAGAGCATCTGCAGAGGATATCGCTAGAATGTCTCATGCCCACCCGACTTACACAGAAGCTTTCAAAGAGGCTTGCCTTGCCGCAACAGACAATAGAGCATTGCATGTTTAAGGATTAAATGACAATTTTAGATAAGCCATCCAATACAGACTTGGATGGCTTTTTCTTTGGTCAAATTTTTGGTTTAATTCGTGTATGAAGTTTAAAGTAGCCATCCTTGGAGCTGGAAATGTAGCCTGGCATCTTGCTCCCGCCTTGGAAAGTGCAGGTCATGAAGTAACTGAAGTGTATGCCAGAGATATTTCAGATGCAATTAAGATTACGGAAAGACTTTATGCCTCTGAAGCAAAAGATGACTTGGATTTTTCAGACTCTGAAGCAGAGATCTTTATTCTGGCAGTTAAAGATTTGGCTATTCCTGAAGTGGCAGATGAAGTGATATTACCGGAAGGAAGTATTTTGGTTCATACTTCCGGGACGATGCCATTGGATGTTTTGGGTTACAGTTCGGCTACTTATACCGGGATTTTTTATCCACTTCAATCGTTCACTATCGGCAGGAAATTGGATTTTGAAGATGTTGCTTTTTTATTGGAATCAGAAGATGAAGAAACACTTCAAAAACTCCAGAAACTTGCCAAAAGTCTTTCTTCCATGAATTTTATGGTCAAATCAAAAGACCGAAAAGCAATCCATGTGGCTGCTGTATTTGCCAGTAATTTTAGTAATCACATGATTCGAATCAGCGAGGAAATAATGAGAAGACAAGGCTTGGATTTCGATATGTTAAAGCCCTTGATTATTGAACAGATATCAAAAGCCCTACAAATAGGTGCAAAAAACGCGCAGACAGGACCTGCCAGTAGAGAGGATTATCAAACCCTGGAAGATCATCATAGCTTTTTAAATTACAATGAAGAAATCGCCGAGATTTATAGACTCATTTCTCAGGATATCATAGATAGCTGATAATTAATCTCTTCAATATTTTTATTCTTTTACTTAGAAAATTTTGCAATAAATTGAGATTGTAATTTAAAGTGCTTATATTCAGTGAATTGGTTTTTTTTCAGCCTTTTTTTAAGTTTTTTTTTCACACTAATCCCTTTTACCATGAGCTATGTAAATCGAACCTTAAGGTCAATCCCCTTTGGAAGAATTATTGGTGGGCCAATGATTGCAGCAATTCATTCACAAGCCCTTGCGGCCAAGTCGACCGTCAATTTTATAAAAGAAGTAGGGTTCAAATCTGTACCTGAAGAGCAAAATGGTGAGCAGGATGAAAATATTGGTGATGTAAGAAATGTCACTTTTAGATACTCTCGTAAATCGGCAGGTGGAAGTAGTGGAGGAAATGAACCAGGTGAAGAAACAGTCACCTTGACGGTTCCCATTTTAACAATTGTACCTATTCCATTTATTCGAATCGAGGAAATGACAATTCGATTCACTGCAAACATTACCGAGCAGCAAGAATACAAAAGCGGAAGTGCAAGTAGCGGCTCTGTGGCTACCGATACTACCATGAACTTTAAAGCAGGAGGTTTCTTTTCTCCAGTGAAGTTTAATCTAAACGCAAAAATTTCTACCAGAAATAACTGGAGCAGCCATCAAAGCAATAAGGTAAATACTGCTACTCAATACACAATGGACGTACAGGTAAAAGCAGTTCAGGACGAAATGCCAGCTGGTCTGGCAAAAATCCTGAATATTATGGAAGAGGCCATACTTGAGAAGCCAGCGGGAACAGTAACCCCTTAAATAATTTTTCAACTCACATAATCAACATGCTATGAGCCAGTTGAATAGTATAATTGCGTCCATACTCAGTGACATTAACGAAGCAAAATCTCAGGCAGATGCTGCTTCACGAGATATTGCAAAAAGCTATGCAGCAGATCAAATCTTAAGATATTTCCCTGTTCCACGAATTGGCATCCAAAATCTCGAAGTTGAGATAAAATATGCTGTTCAAGGTGTCGATGAAAAACCAATTAGCAATAGCCAATCTCAAAAGAAGATTGCTGATTTTATAACAGCATTTTCTAATGAGACAGCCAAAGAGTTGAAATCTTCGATAGGAAAAGTTACCCAGACAAATGAGTTATACCAAGGGCTTGGGAAGTCATACCCTCCCGTGGAATGGGAAAATGAACTCCGAGAGATGATATCTAATGTTTTGCAAAAAAGTGTTCAGGGCAATGATACCTCTAAGACTTCACAAATTGTCAAGGAAGGCATAAAAAAGGCACTTCCAGAACTGTTGCCAGTAGTTAAAAAGTCTTCCTCCCTAGCTATAGTTCCAATCGAAACAGGAGAATATCAGATTATAGGAATTGATAAATTGGGTAATTCTGAGTTTCAGGTAACGGAAAAATATGAGTCTGAGGCCAAAGCTTTGACAGATGCGAAATCCCTTTCAAATTCATTGAAAGCAAATAAAATTAAAGTGGAGGATGTCAAAAAAGACAGCACTAAAAAAGTAGATACAGCTATTTTTAAGGCCGGAACAAAAAACTTTGAAGTTTCTATAGATACTAAGAAAGTTGGAACAAGCACTTCTAAATCTTTCTTTGAAAAGTCAGTGGAGGAAAAAGGGGTACTGTTAAATAAAGCAGCGGTAGTAAAACCCAGATGGATGGGGGGAGCATCAGGTTCAAAGAATACGGATGAGACAAATAAGCCTGAAGAAGATTTTGAGGATGATTTGACACTTAATTTGTTAGCGGAGAAGGTGATGATTGCTAAACTTCCGCTTTTTGAAACGGGAATAAATAGAATTCTCTCGGAGAATAAAACAACCGTGATGAACATCACCGTAGACGCCGAAGCTATAAGTAAGGCTAAACCAGAAACGATCAGTACGATCAAATTCACTCTTGGATCCCAAGATTTTACTATCATGGAGGATGAAGATCATAATCCAACACTTTAAATCAAATTATTATGATTACACCAAAATATATTTCTGATTTATTGGGAGCTCCGATGGCCGCTGTAGTGCAGGCCGAAGCTATTGCAGCCAAAGCCACGGCAGAATTTATCCAAGAGGTGGGTTTTACTAAGTCCAGTTCGGCGACTGATGAGGATTTTGGGACAGTTCGGAATATTACCTTTACCTATAATCGATTGGAAGCAAACGGGAATAGTGCGATGTCAAGTATTACAGTTCCTTTATTGACAATCATCCCAATCCCTTCCTTAAAGGTAGCAGAAGCAGAAATTGAATTTGATCTGGCACTAAGCCAACCAGAAAGTAATACTAAAGAGGGGGAATCCACAACGCTCAGAGATAGGTTACTTGGGCAAAAGTATGATTCATTACGATTGAAAGGAATTATAGGAAAAAAACCGGTTCCTAATAGTCCAAATACTACACAAGCTGCCACGGCCAATATGAATGTTAAAATTCGATTAGCTCAATCCGAACCCACAATCGGAATGATTCAGCTGCTAAATATTCTTGATAACGCAAACAAAGAAGGGTAATGCCGAATTGGTTAACCAAATTAAAACAAAATTTTCTGCGACTATTAGGATGGGGTGGAGAAAGTCAAAAGCTTCCTGAGCCAAAAGAGGAAACTCCTGAAGTTGAGATTTCAAGACGCCCGGGTCTTTCTTGTCCTGAATGTGGAACAAAGCTTATCATAAGTATGGAAAGTCTGCTCAGCTATGAGCCAGTTCATTGTCACAATTGTGGTCTTGAATTGATTATCGATCAAGAAAAATCGAAGCAATCAATTGAATCATTGAGAAAGCTAAATGACGGTCTCAATCAAGCAAAAAAAACGCGAGCTGACGGGCAAATATAGATTTATTTCCTTACCCAAATTTTCCATTCTGGTAATCTTCATAGGCCTGTTCGATTTCAGCTTCCGTATTCATTACAAATGGACCCTGTGCCACCATCGGTTCATTAAAAGGTTTAGCATGGCCTAAAATCAGAATTGAATCGGTTTTGGCTATTACTTTCAAGTCAACATTTCCATTTTCGAATTCGACTAGATTTCTATAAGGAACAGTTTCTCCATTAACATCCAATTCTCCTCTAACGATGTAAAAGAAGATATTTTCATCCGCGGGAATAGAATTTTCAAAACTTCCCCCTTCTTGTAAATAGATGGTGCTCATCGTCAAAGGAAATGATTCATCAAAAGCTCCTTTGGTGCCATTCCATTCTCCGAAAAGCTGTTGAACTTCCACTTTCCCTTCATCCAATTTTAATCGTGGAATCTCCTCTTTCTGTAAGCCAACATATTTGGGCTTTGTCATTTTTAGTTTTGCTGGTAAATTCAACCAAAGCTGGAGAATTTCCAGATTTCCTCCGTTTTTCTTAAAATCTGAACTACTGACTTCCGAATGGATCAATCCGCTTCCTGCAGTCATATATTGAACTCCACCAGGACCAATTACTGATTCGTGACCTGAGGAGTCCATATGCATGATATCACCTTCGAGAATGAATGTGACGGTTTCCATGCCACGATGAGGATGCGGTCCAAATGGCAAACCTCTATTGGAAGTTGGATAGGTTTGAAAACCATGATGGTTTAAAAAGATAAAAGGATCTATCTGCTGAAGTTGCCTAGTTGGCATTGGGCTATAAGTAACCAGATCAGCAATAGGTCTATATTCTGCTTTATGTAATTTTTTTATCTGAGACATAGTGGACGTGAATTAAATGTATATACATGAAATAAATAAAACCAGTGAAAAGTTCAAAATAGGGTTAATTCATTTCTTGGAGATTTGTTTAAGCTCGAAAAGATCAGTCCTTCTATCTTTCAAGTTTTGTACACTGCCGTATTCATTAAGTTCTTTCAAAAGAGATAAATCTACATCCGCTATCAGCGTCATCTCGGTATTTGGTGTGGCTTCCGCTTTTATTCCATTACTTGGAAATGGAAAATCACAAGGTGTAATGACCATGGATTGAGCAAATTGCATATCCATATTATGCACTTTTGGGAGATTGCCGACACTTCCTGCTATCGCAATGTAGCATTCGTTTTCAATAGCACGGGCCATCGCACAGTTTCTAACTCTCGAGTATCCGTTTTGAGTATCCGAAAGAAAAGGGACAAATAGAATTTCCATTCCTTGGTCAGCTAAAATCCTGCTTAGTTCTGGGAATTCTGCATCATAGCCAATTAGGATTCCGATTTTCCCACAATCTGTATCGAATGCTTTTAATGATTGACCTCCCTGCATCCCCCAAAATTTGGATTCCAATGGAGTTATATGAAGTTTTTCATAAGTCTCGATAGAGCCATCACGCTTGCAGAGATAACCCACACTATACAATAAATCATCTTTTATCTTTGGCATAGACCCAGTGATGATATTGATATTATACGAAATGGAAAGTTTTGAAAACCTCTTTACAATTTCATCTGTATATTTTGCAAGACCGCGTACAGCTTGAGCTTCTTTCAAGTGATTGAACTCAGCCATCAAAGGGGCATTAAAGAACTCTGGGAAAAGCGCGAAATCAGAACGGTAGCCTGACACTGCATCAACAAAATACTCTGCTTGCTGCATAAGTTCGTCAAGATCCTCGTATAGACGCATTTGCCATTGGATGAGGCCAAGTCTTACAATCGTTTTATTGGTTGAAGCTTTTTTATTTGGCTTTTCATAGTAGATGTTATCCCATTCTAATAAGACTGCATAATCACTAGAGTCTTTATCTCCTTCCAAATAATTCCTTAAAATCCGAGCGGGATGGAAATCATTGGCTAGTTGAAAGTTCAAAACTGGATCATGAATTTCCTTCATTTTCACTTTGTCCAAATATTCTTTTGGAGTCATTTTATCAGCGTATTTGTGATAATTCGGTATTCGACCTCCAAATACAATCCCTTTCAGATTTAGCTTTTCGCAAAGCTCTTTACGATAATCATAAAGTCTTCTTCCTAGTCTTAATCCTCTAAAATCCGGCTTGATAAAAACATCAATCCCATAAAGAAGATCTCCGTCATTAGTATGTTTTTCAAAAGTGAAATTAGAAGTAATGTCTTTATAAGTATGCTCTCCTTCAAGCTGATCCTCGTCTACAATAATGGAAAGTGCACAGCCAGCCAATTGGTCATTGATCCGAATGACTACCTGACCTTCAGGAAATTTATCAAAAAGTGCCGTGATTTGATCTTCCCTCCAATAAGCTTCTGACATACTTTGATAGCTGTCAATCATGGCGTCCTTTAGCTCTTGATAATCAGATAGCTTAAGATAAGAAAGTGTAATATTCTCTGATTTATTGTTATCCATATTGATTTTTGAATTTGCGAAGCTACACATAAAGACTCTCCTGTATGGGAAATAGTTTCTAACTATTTTTAAAGCAATTATCTGCTTAAAATGAAATTTTTATCACAAGTTTTTTGGATTCAGACTTTCATTAATTAGCATCCAACTGTTGATCCAAAGATAGGATCGTCTGAAGTAAAACATTGGCCCCATTTCTAATATCCTCAGGGGAAGAATACTCTTGTGGAGAGTGACTGATACCGTCTCTACTTGGGATGAAAATCATGCCTATCGGAGCAAATCTCGCAATTTCTTGGGAATCATGGCCAGCTCCACTTGGTAAATATATGCTGCTCAAACCGAGTGCTTTGGCAGAAGATTCAATTACTTTTTGTATTTCTGGATTGGCCAATGCTGGTTTGCTCGCTACCTCAATATGGTTGATACTTACTTCCGTTCCACTTTCCTCAGCCAGAACCCTTGCTCTTTTCTCGATTTCTTTATAAACCATTTGGATTTTTTCTGAAGATAAGTCTCGAATTTCCACGTTCAATTTGACTTCTCCCGGAATCACATTTCCTGCTCCAGGAAAGGCCTCGATCTTACCAACAGTACCAACTTGTGCGCCGTCAAAGGATTTCACAATTTCATTCACTGCAAGAATTAATCTGGCAGCCGGGAGCATCGGGTCTTTTCTCATAGTCATTGGAGTGGTTCCGGCATGGTTTGCAAAACCTTTAAAAGTAAATTCATACCACTCTATGGCAACTATCCCTTCGACAACTCCGATATTGACTCCTTCTCTATCAAGATTGCCACCTTGCTCGATATGCAATTCTATAAAGGCAGCTAGGTCACCGGGATTTCTTTTCAACTCCGAAACTCGATCGGGATTGCCTCCTAAAGCTTTGATTCCATCATATTGCGTTAAGCCACTTGAGCTTTTTACTTTCAAAGCCTCTGGGCTTAGTTGACCAGCCAAAGCTCTGCTTCCAATAACTCCACCTTCTTCATTGGTGAAAATGATCACTTCCAATGGGTGACTCGTTGTCCAATTATTTTCAGTTAAGGTTTTTACTACTTCGATGGCGCTTAATGAACCTACAGGCCCATCATAATCACCTCCATTTGGTACTTCATCGATATGAGATCCAAATGCAATAGGTTTTAATGCAGGGTTTGATCCCACTTTTTTCCCAATAATATTACCAGCATAATCTGTTGATACTTCCAAGCCAGCATTAACCATCAGATCTTTGATGTATTTTCTGGCTTCTTGATCGTGCACACTATAAGCAACTCTGTCAGAACCTCCTGCTTCATTTTTCCCATAGGTAGCAAGTTTTTCAAGTGTGTTGGAAAGTCGTTCTTGATTGACTTTTAATTCGGATTGGGAATAGGCAGTTGCGAATTGAGTCGAGAAAATTAGTAAAAGTATAAGGTTCTTCATTTTTGGATTATTAACTGGAGCTTTGGTGAATCTATCTCTTTCAAATTAGCATAAGAAATAACAACAAAAAAACCTCTCCAGTTACGAAGAGGTTTCTACAATAAATCATAATAGATTGGATTTTATTATTTTAACCAAGCGAGCTGTACATCCTCAGGAGCTTTCATTCGGTCAGCTACTCTCATATATCTATCAGCTAATTTGGAAAGGTATATCTGAGCTTTAGAAGCGACATCATCAAGACCTGTGAGGCTTTCAATTTTCCAAAGGTTTACCAAATGATCGATGATTCTGGCATAATCCCAGCCAGTGTAAATCCCAACCTTTTGAGTAATTTCTGAAAATCTGGTATAAATGGATGGATTTGGACCACCTTCTCCCATCAAAACAGCAGGCATTACAATTTGCTTCTTCATCATTTTTTCAAAAGCCAGAATAGCTCCATTTGGATCTATTTCAAAGATTTTTGACATGAATGATTTGTATGCTTTCTCATGTCTTGCCTCATCTCCAGCAATTGTTTTGCAAATTCTCGCTAGTACAGGATCTCCGGCTTTATCAGCAAGCTTACCTGTGTTTACATGAGAAACTTTGGTCGCTCTTTCTTGAAACGAAGTGTAAATCATTGCCTGGTAAGGATCACTTTCTGATTTTGGATCAAAACCATTTGTGAGAAGCCTATGAATCGTAATTTCTACGGCTTTCATATCTACTCTTCCTGTCATGTACAAATACTTGTTCAATAAGTCCCCATGACGATTTTCTTCTGCAGTCCAAGCTTTGGACCATCTTACCCATCCGCTTGGTGAAACTAGACTTCTCTCTTCATTGATTCCTTCAAGAAGGTTGAAGTAAGTTTGATAAGAAGGCAAGGCTTCTTCTGTGATCATATTACCTACCAAAGAGGTAAGTACTGTATCTGGAATGCCTTCAGCTCTTTTTTGTAAGAGCTTAATTTGATCGTGGATATCTGGGTTTCCGAATTCAGGTAAAAAATCAGATGGTTGCCAACAAGTTTCTGGGTCTACCAAAATATTGTCTACAGCATCTCCTACAAGGTCATCTAACTGACTGATGACCTCCATGTTCTTTTCCAGTTCGTAATTTATTGGTTTTGAATTTTTCATATTAATACTTCTAAGGGTGAAGTGTTTAGTTTCGTCTTATCGATAGTTCTAAAATAGGCGGATATCTTTTTAACGAAAATAACTTTGACAAGATACGGACAAAATATCAGATAAGGAGGATAGAAACTTTATACATTGATTTAGTTCCGTGATAAGTGGTTGCATTAAAGCTTTCTTCGAAAAGCCTTACATTTTGCATTTGTTCGATTAGTAATCAAGCTTATAGGCAACGACTTTATTTTTCATGAAAGTTGGGACCAAGATTAAGTTTTCCTCCGGAATGAACCCTATGTCAGCAGTGTTAGATCCAGCATCTCTCGTGTCTAGCAAGAGAGTCTCTCCCTCTCCGCTTATAAAATAAATTTCTCCTGCCCATCTAGAAGCGACAAAATTCCCTTCACCTAGTGTAATCAAACCATCACCTCCGGTCACGGTGGAATTGATTATGCTAGAAGAACCGTCTGAATTTATCATTTTTAAGCCTGAGGCATCTAATCCAAAAAGTTTTCCATCTTGGTCTAATTCAACCCCATTAATGGATGCATTCCCTTCAGATAAAGTGGAAACCATACCGGCATCCAAAACATGTATGAGACCTTTATTCATATCCGTAAAATAAATCTTACTATCAAATGCTGCTACATCATTCAAGAATTCAGCACCTGCTACAGGATAGGTATTTGATATTTCAGCAGTTTCAAGATCGATTTCAACTAGTTGATCAATATCAGTAACATATAATTTCCCACTTGAGATTGCCATTCCCTTTGGGGCGTTTAGTCCGGTAACCCAGTCTTGTTCTACAATATTGCCTTCTTTATCAATGATTGAAATGGATCCTTTTCCATCCTTTTCATTTGGGCCTCCTTCTATATTTGAAACATAAATTTTGCCGGAAGAATCATCGTACAGAACTGATTCACAGGTTGTCAATGTTTCAGGAGTTTCCCAAACCATGGTTAGGGTCGGAGTTTTTGCGTCTTCAACGACTAATGTTTCTGAATCAGAACTTTCTTCTGTTTTTTGAGGACTGCATTGAGCAAATAAAATACCTGCTCCAATTCCGAAAAGGCTAAGTTTAATTAGATTTCTCATGTTCGTTTAATTTTTTGTGAGTGTCCAGTTTTGTTGATTAAAGTTTGAAGGCGCTGTAGCTTTTAAGCGATCTTCTATTTTGTCAAGATAGAGCGTGTTATATCTCAGACGGGAAATGTAATTTGGAAGAGTGGGATCGCCATTCCAGCAATGTTCAGCACGGTCCCCATAAGCTACCTCTCCATTATAATAAGGATTATCGGTTTGTTCTAAAAATGCCTCTGTTAAGTAAACAGCATTGTTAAGGTAATAGTTATCCATGTCTCCACAATAGATATTGACTTTGCCTTCTAGTTTGGGTCCTAAAGTACTCCAGTCTCGTTCCATAATGTATCGAAGGTCGTAATTCTCTTTCCAAAACTCAGCAACTGTTGGGTCAATCTCCCCTGTTTTTTTGTTCCAGATAGGTTTAGGATAGCCATTTTCTCCGACAGGTGAATAAACTGCCTGCCAAATATCAAATTGTTCTCCTGAACGGGTAAGTTCCCCGCCGATGGCAAGCTCCCTGTGATTCATATCCCTCACCATAGAGGAAACATGCCCCAAATAGTCCCTGTGCCCCGGTCTTAAGGTTTGTCTAAATTCTCCCTCTTGAAAATAAGCATTTTGATTTTCATATAAATTGATTGTCGTGAAAGCTCTAAAATCAATCGGATCAGGGCATGCCGCAAAACAACCATTATATTCTTCCGGATAAAATACCTGAGCTGCCAGTGCTTCCCAACCGCCAGTAGATCCTCCGTATAAAAACCTTGACCAGCCTTCTCCAATTCCTCTAAATTCTGACTCAATGTAAGGGATCAATTCATAAGTCAAAGCATCACCATAAGGGCCGAGATTTTCCGAATTAACTGCGTAGCTATCATCATAAAATGGATTGGCATGTTGGATTTCAATGATAATAAATCTTTTAAAATCCGGAGAAGTCCATTTTTGATAAAAATCATAAGCTTCCTGTTGTTGGATTTTTTGATATCCATAGATCCCAAATCGAGCTGAATAATCATCTTCTCCCAAATCGGGATCTGGCGGAATAGTTCTAAACCCACTAAAATCATTCGGGAAATGACCATGGAAGACCATCAAAGGATAATATTGATTTGGGTTTTCGTCGAAGCCTTCAGGCAAAAGTACATGTGCACCAACATACATGTCTCTTCCCCAAAACTTGGAAAGTAAGGCTGATTTTAGTTTGATATGCTTGATATACTTCGTGTCTTCAGGCTCTGAAACAGGAGGTATTTTCTGATCAATATTTAAATCAATTGATGTTCCTTTTTTCCAATCGACTGAGATGGGTAATGAATAAATATTACCAGGAGTATTTGCCCATTTCCTTCCCTCGCCTTGATCCACCGCAAGTTTTACGGTATGGCCATCCGCACGAATAAAAGTTTCATATTTTACTAGAAAAGCTTGAACTTGATAAGTTCCTTCATCTATGTCAACCAAGTTTTCAATTGGATAGCCAAAACTTTCTATTTCAAAGTCAATGGGAGATCCTTCTTCATAATCCAATAAATCCATTCCAAAAACCTGGGCTGTGTTTACATCGTCCGAAACTGAAAACCGAGGTTCATTGGTATCGTCTTTGGAAAAGAAAAGTAAGACTCTACCATCTTTTAATTCTTCCTCCAACTCAGGGTCGATAGTTATCCTAATCCCCGAACTACCTTGGTCTATATTACAAGACCAGAGCAAGGTCAGAATTAAAAGTGAAATGGATATATGTTTCATTTTATGGTTGGTTTTCTACTAAAAGTTAATGATTAACAATGGAATTTTATGATACAAGGATTAAAAATCAGCGAATAGCTCAAGTTGATCTGCAAAAATAGCTTTTACTGGAATTACTTAGAAGGTCAAAAAAAACGAGGTATATTTCATTTCTAAAAACCACCTAACTAATGAAAAAAAACTATTCCTACCTGTTGATTGGCCTCTTGGCTTGTGCTTGCCAGCCCAATGAAACGACTACTATCGATTATACTACCATGAGCGATGCCGATCGCTTAAAAGCAGCTACTGAAATCGCACAAAATACAATTATGGTAGATGGGCATGTTGATTTACCCTATAGAATGAAAGTAGGCGGATTTACTCTTCAAAGAGAAATTCTTGATGTTTCTGTCAGAACTGATGGAGGTAATTTTGATTATCCAAGGACAAAAGAGGGGGGACTGGATGCTCCTTTTATGTCGATTTACATTCCGGCAGTAAATCAGCAAATCCCAGGAGCGTCTAAAGCATTAGCTGATTCCTTGATTTTGATGACAGAAAGACTGACCGAAACTTTTCCAGATAAGTTTGCGATGGCTTATAGCCCAGCTGATATTGAAGCCAATTTTGCAGCAGGTAAAATTTCACTTCCCATGGGAATGGAAAACGGTGCCGGGTTAGAAGATGATATCGCAAATGTGGAGTATTTCCATGATAGAGGAATCCGATATATAACTCTTACCCACGGCAAAGCCAATTTAATCGGAGATAGTAGCTATGATTCTGTGAGGCTTTATAATGGGTTGAGCGAATACGGCGAACAAGTAGTGAAAGAAATGAATCGAGTTGGAATCATGGTAGACTTGTCCCATGTTTCAGATGAGACATTTTTGGATGCATTGGAGATTACGAAAGTGCCGGTAATCGCGTCTCATTCATCTGTAAGGAAATTTACTCCAGGATTTGAGAGAAATATGAATGATGAATTGATTCAGGCAATGGCCAAGAATGGTGGTGTTATGATGATCAATTTCGGAGGAAGTTTTATAGATTCTGCTTATGCTTCTGGAAGTGCAATAGTGAGAGATCATATTGTAAATTGGCTTGCTGAAAATAACTTGAGTAGAAGGGATTCTGCTGCTTTAGCTTATATTTCTGAATATACAGCTGCAAATAACCCATTTCCTACAGTTCAAAAAGTTGCAGATCATATCGATCACGTAGTAGCATTGGTAGGTGTTGAGTATGTAGGATTTGGTTCTGATTTCGATGGGGTTGGAGACTCTTTACCTACGGGTTTAAAAGATGTTTCGATGTATCCAAACCTTATTGCTGAACTCTTAAAACGAGGATATTCTCAGGAAGATATTGAGAAGATTTGCTACAAAAATGTTTTCCGGGTATGGAAAGCCGTAGAAGAATTTGCTGCAGCTCAGTAAACCCATTGAAAACTTAGATATTAATCAAAATCCCTGTTATTTTTTGCAGGGATTTTTTTGTTTATGATAGAACCGACAATTTTTAATTGTACTTTTTAAAGAGATTAACTACCCTATTTTTCAGGGATTTATAAAGAAAATGTTACATTTAAGGTAAATATTTTTTTATGAACCCAAATAGCTTTTCAGTTAGCAAATCAGGCTTCCTTATTTGTTCCTTTCTTATTCTAGGGCTTTTATTGAACTCTGGTTGCCAGCCTTCTCTTCCTGAAGAAGTGGAACTGGAATATTCTGATTTACCAGATCAAATAGATTATAACTTTCATGTCAAGCCAATATTGGCAGATCGATGTTATGCTTGTCATGGGCCGGATGAAGGCTCTCGAAAAGCTGGTTTGAGACTGGATATAGAGGAAGAAGCTTTTATGAAATTGGCTTCAGGAAAGAATGCTTTTTCCAAAGGAAATCTGAATAGGAGTGAAGTTTATCATAGAATGATTAGCCTTGATCCTGAAACATTAATGCCACCTCCTGAATCCAATCTTTATTTGACTCCAAAAGAAATTGCAATTATTGCCAAATGGGTTGAACAAGGTGCAGAATGGAAACAACATTGGTCTTTTTTGAAAGTTGCAAATCCTGAAGTTCCTAAACTTGATGAAGATTGGAAAAGGAATAATCCAATAGATAATTTTATCCAAGCTGAACTACTAAATCAAAATCTTACACCAAATCCAATGGCAGATAAGGAGCGACTCTTAAGAAGAGTTACCATGGATTTGACTGGGTTGCCTCCCACTATTAAAGAAATAGATGATTTTCTAAAAGATAAATCTGATAATGCCTATGAAAAGGTGATTGACAGACTTTTTTCTTCCCAAGCACATGCCGAAAGGTTGACCATGGAATGGCTTGATATAGCCAGATATGCCGATTCTCATGGAGTTTCTTTTGATGGGTACAGAGAAATGTGGCCATATAGAGACTGGGTAATTGAAGCTTTAAAAAATAATATTCCTTATAGCGATTTTATCACAAAGCAGGTGGCAGGTGATTTACTTCCAAATTCCACAACTCAAGATAAACTTGCAACTGCATTTTATAGATTGAATCCAATGGAGGCCTCTGCAGGGTCGATACAGGAGGAGTACAGAGTGGAATATGTCGCAGAAAGAACAGCTACTACTGGAACTGCATTTTTGGGACTAACTATTGGATGTGCTCGATGCCATGATCACAAATTTGATCCGATCAGCCAAAAGAATTTCTTCCAGCTTTCAGCATTTTTTAATAGTGTGGATGAATATGGATTAGGACCTACCGATTTAAACAGGCCTCCAACACTTATGCTTTTTAAAGAAGGGCAGACAGAAACTTTAGACTCTCTCGACCTTTTGATTCAAGAAAAGGAAATTGAGCTGAAAAAACTTCAAGCCAATAAGATCAAGGATTACCTATCTCAAAATGATGAAGTTCCAGCTAGAGAAAATGAAATAGGCTCTTATTCTTTTGAGACTTTTGAAAAAATAAAAAGGGTAAAAAAAGAAGTAAACCCTTTTGCTGAAGAGCAGGCCGAAGAATACAAAACAAAATCAGCAAAGGAGAAAGCTAAAATAGATTCGTTAAAGGAAGTAGCGAAAAAGAAAAAGGAATACGAGGAGGTTTTGATTCTTGATAAAAATAAAAAATCTGAAGCGACCCTGGGTGTGGAGCTTGTGGATGGAAAGTTGGGGATGGGAGTTACCTTCGATGATGACTATGACTACGTAAGTCTTAAGGAGGTGGGCTTTTTTGATCAATATGATGCTTTTAGCGCAAGTGTTTGGGTAAACCCGAAAAAAGAGGAAGCTCAACATCTTAAAAATTTAATGGGAAATAGTGCCAATTTCTTAGGTTTTTATAGAGGTTGGGAAATGATACTTGATTCTACTAATCATCTTGCTTTACGCTTAATTCATCGTTTACCTGACGATTATATTGAAGTTGTGACATCTAACCCTGTCTCTTCTGATCTTTGGTCTCAGGTGGGATTTACCTATGATGGTTCTGGTGGAGCTAATGGAGTATCTCTATTTATTAATGGAGAGGAACAAAAAATAAAAATTGAATCAGATAAGCTTACAAGAAGTATTCTTCCCATTGAAGAATATACTGCAAAACTGGATACCCTACCTCTTAGGCTTGGCAAGAGCTACAGGCTTTACACTTTTGATCCAGGGATTTTTAAAGGTTTGATGGATGAGGTAAAACTTTTTGATCGTGAGCTCACAGCAATTGAAATGGCAAGTCTCGGGGGCTTAGATAAAAAGTCCTTTTCTGAATCTTCATCCAAAGAGTATTATTTGGCTAGAGAAAAATTGGGAATTGATTTAAGGAATGAAATTAGAGATTTAAGAAAGAAGAAGATCACCATATTGGGAGATGTTCAAGAGGTTATGGTAATGGAGGATATGCCAGAACCTAGGCAAACGTATCTTTTGAGCAGAGGGATTTATAATGAATATGCAGATGAGGTTCAACCTAGCACCCCTGAAAACGTATTACCTTTCCCAGAAGAATATCCCCAAAATCGATTAGGCTTGGCAAAATGGCTTGTCAATAATGAAAATCCTCTTACTTCCAGAGTCATTATCAATAGATATTGGCAGATGATTTTTGGAACTGGGATAGTTAAAACCTCTGGAGATTTTGGTATTCAGGGAGATTTACCAACACATCCAGAGTTATTGGATTGGCTTGCTTATGAGTTTATGGAGAGTGATTGGGACTTAAGAAGAATGCTAAAGCTCATGGTTATGTCCGCAACTTATCAGCAATCATCTTTTGCAGATTCGGAAAAATACGAGGCAGATCCTGAAAATAAGTATTATTCAAGATCAAGCAGTTACAGATTGCCTGCGGAATTTATTAGAGATAATGCATTGGCTTCAAGTGGTATTTTAGTTAAAAAGTTAGGTGGGCCAAGCGTAAAACCCTATCAGCCAGAAGGACTCTGGGAAGAACTAGGAGACTTTTCATTCAAGCTACATAAGTACAAGCAAGATTCAGGAGCCAATTTGCACCGAAGAAGCATGTACACCTTTGCAAGAAGATTTTCTCCTGCTCCTTATATGGTCACTTTTGATGCTGGTAACCGTGAAATTTGTATTACCAAAAGAGTAAATACCAATACTCCACTTCAAGCCCTGAATTTATTAAATGCCCCTCAATTTGTGGAAGCCTCAAGATCTATGTCCGAGCGAGTGATAAAAGAAAAAGAAAGTTTGGATGAGAGGCTTACGCTTAGTTTTCGACTTGCGACAGGTGTTACTCCAAATGAACGCCTTCTAACTACTCTTCGAGAGCATTACGAAAGCGCTTTTAAACATTTTAAAGAAAACCCTTTGCTAGCAGATTCTCTTCTAGCTGTTGGAGATTTGCCAAGAGATATCAAGCTTGATAAAACTCAAACTGCGGCGATGACTGTGGTGGCAAACTCGATTTTTAATTTTGATGAAACCTACATGAAAAGGTAATAATGGGACACAATCATATACTTACACCTTTGACTAGGAGAGAATTTTTGACAAAAACTTCATTGGGAATAGGAGCTGTTTCTTTAGCCTCTTTATTGAATCCCACATCACTTTTTGCATATGGAAATAAACCCCATTTTGTGCCTAAGGCAAAAAGGATCATTTATCTCTACATGGCAGGTGCTCCATCTCAGCTTGATTTATTTGATTATAAGCCTCAGTTGATCAAAATGGATGGGCAAGATCTTCCATCAAGTGTTTTGGGGGATCGGGTGACTGGGACCGTTGCTGCTCAGAATTCATTGCCGATGGTTGGGACTCGATGGAACTTTAAGCAACATGGCAATAGCGGTATGTGGATGAGTGATTTGATGCCAAATATGTCCAAGATTACAGATGAGCTCTGCAAAATACAATCTATGCACACAGCTTCAGTTCAGCATGAGCCAGCTCAAATGTTTACAAACACAGGTTCTGAACTCCCAGGACGACCTTCTTTTGGTTCTTGGATCAGTTATGGATTAGGCTCTGATAATGAAAATTTACCAGCATTTATTGTTCTAAAAACAGAAGGTCTTGAAGGTGGTTTTTCTGGATTATATTCCAGTGCATTTTTGCCGGCTGAGCATCAGGGAGTTCGATTTAGAGGTGGTAAAGATCCGGTTTTATTTCTTACAAATCCTCCCGGGGTGACAGAATCAGCTCGCAGGGAACAACTAGACTATTTGAAAAAAATGCAGGAAGGAGCGTTTGAGTTTTGGGAGGATCCATCCATAAAAGCCAAAATGGCTCAGTATGAAATGGCATTTAGAATGCAAACTTCTGTTCCGGAAGTAGTAGATACCAAAGGTGAACCGGATTACATCTATGAGCAATATGGAGAGGATAGTAAAAAGCCAGGAACTTTTGCAAGCAATTGCCTTTTGGCCAGAAGGCTAGCCGAACGTGGAGTAAAATTCATCCAGATTTATCATGGGGGTTGGGATCATCACAGTGATTTACCAAAAAATATCGGGAAAAGAGCCAAAGAAGTTGATCAGGCAAGCGCCGCATTGATTATGGATCTCAAACAGAGAGGGCTTTTGGAAGATACTCTAGTAGTTTGGGGTGGTGAATTTGGACGAACCTGCTTTTCTCAAGGTCAGTTGACCAAGGATAATTTTGGTAGAGATCATCATCCTGATGCTTATACAATGCTATTGGCTGGAGCTGGTGTCAAAAAGGGAATGACCTATGGACGAACTGATGACTTCGGGTATCATGTGGTAGAAAATCCTGTACATGTACATGATTTGAACGCTACATTACTTCACTTGATGGGGTTAGACCATGAGCGATTAACCTATAAATTCCAAGGAAGAAGATTTAGATTGACAGACGTGGAGGGAAATGTTGTGAAGGATATCTTAAGCTAAACTCTTCAAATTAATTAATTTTAAGGCAAGTTTGATTATTGGCAGCATCAGTTGCACATATTTCAATTGCAACATTATCAGCTGGTTTAGATATTTCAGCTTTCCACAAATATTCCCCATACCAAACCATAGGAACTTCTTTTTCATTTACCTTTAATAAAACAGATTGCCAATCTTGTGGCATACTTGGACTTTTATTGTCATGAACTCTGGCTTTGATCGTGGAACCTCCATCTTCCGAATCTTGAATTTCGAAATGAGAGATAATAGGCTTTGCTTGATCTGCAATGATATTTTTACCGATGAAAATTCGCTCTTCTATCAATTCCTCACCTTCTCCTTGCCCCATGATAATGTCCATCTTGTGATCATTATTAATGTCTGCAAAGACTAAGGAAAGCGTATGAGGAGTGGGGTCTCCTGATAAGATAGACTGTCTAAGTTTAAATTTCCCTGTTCCATCATTTATCAGTAACCTATCTTCTCCAGTAAGAGAGCTTAGGATAAAATCAGGGTCCCCGTCCGAGTCAAAATCTAAAAAAGCCACATTGTTGTCATCTTCCCCTTCATTGTCTTCATCTAGCCAAAGTGCAGAGGTGGCATCTATGAATCCCTTTGCACTATCGTTCAGGAAAATATGCTCTCGCCTTGACCAAGATTTTTGGTCTACTATTTCACCGTCATTTACAGTTACAAGGTCAAGAAAACCATCCTTGTTTATGTCGGCAACTTCAAATTCATAATTATTTGTATAAGCAGGAAGCATTCGCTTATCCTCAAAATTCCCTTTGCCATCGTTTACAAAAATCCTACTGGTACCACAACGTTTGCACGAAATAGCGATGTCTAAGTCAAAGTCATTATCGAAATCAATAAATTCTAAATCCCAAGAAAATTGAATTAAGATATCCGGCATTTGGGTTTCAGTAACATCTTCGAATTTTCCATTGCCATCATTGAGCCAAAGCATAGTTCGGCCGCCGTTATTATTCATATTTGATCCAGGGCCCCAATCTGATAAGATGATATCCAGATCATCATCATCATCTACATCTCCAAATTCCATATCCCCGATACTGGCAATTTTGGCAGGCAAATTCGTTTCTGTCACTCGTTTGTATTCTCCATTTCCGATTCCCAAGTAAAGTTCGCTTTGTGTTTGAAATGTATTCCCTATCACTAGGTCAGTAATTCCATCCTTATTTAGATCTCTGGCTTTAATTACTCTCGCATAAAACTTGTTCTCACCAAATATTTGACCTGTAACTTCTTTGAATTGAGCATTCGGGCCTTGGTTTAGAAAAATCCTACTTGACTCTAGTACTCCTGGTTCGGAGTAATCACCTCCATTTGCAAAAATCAGATCCACCAAACCATCTTGATTCAGGTCAGCAACTTCTACACGATTGGTCCATTCCCCTGTTTTGGGAAGATAAGTTTCTGTTTGATCCTCCCAAAGAAAATCTATCGAATCGTTTTCAGTCTTATGATCAGCGGGTTGATTACAGGAAACAATAAAAAGGAGAGGGAAGAAGAAGTAAATGAAGGTTCTGAAAAAATTGATCATTTAATGGAGGGATAATGCAAATTAAATTTAGCTAACAAACATCTGTATTACAGAAAAGTAAGGTACAAATGTTACCTTTAAATAAGTCAATTTTCATTTTATGTATATATTACTGCAATCAGATGCTACGTTATTTTTTGGGCGATTCCATTCACTTGCTGTTCATTTACCAATTGGATTTCTGGTTCTTGCCGCCATACTTTTTAGTATTGCCAAAGTCACAAGAAATGATTCATTAATAAGGCCATTGCCACTTATTCTTTTATTTGGTGCATTAGGTGCTATTACTTCAGTGATACTAGGTTGGTTTCTATCAAATGAAGGAGGTTATCCTGAAGACACTATATTTTGGCATAAATGGTTGGGGATTGCGGTTGCTGTTTTTTCTACTGGAAGCTGGCTTTGGATCAAAGGGGTTTTTGGCAAAAAAAAATTTTCTGATTCGGCGCAGAAATTAAGTAATCAAGACCAGAATGTCCTTGGTGGAAAATTGAGTTTGGGCTGGATCCTAATGGTTTTGGTCTTGTTGATTTCAATTACTGGACATCTTGGAGGCAATCTTACTCATGGTGAAGATTACCTTTTTGTCTACGCCCCGGAAGCTTTGCAAAACTTAGCGATGAATGAAGACTCTGAAAAAGTAGCTCGGTTTCAATTTCCAAATGAGCCTGATTCCGTCCTGCTTTTTGGACATGTGATAGACCAAGTGTTGAATCAAAAATGTGGTAGCTGCCACAATGAGGAGACTAAAAAAGGAGGGTTTTTAATCACCACTCATGAGGGGCTTTTAGAAGGAGGTGAGAATGGAGAGGTTCTTCAATCTGGTTCGCCAATGAGCAGTGAATTGTTCAAACGAATTAGTATGGATCCCTCAAGTAGGAAGTTTATGCCAACCAAGGGGGCTCCGATGTCTTATTCTGAAACCATACTGTTGAAATTTTGGATAGAGGAAGGGATGCCTTTTGATATGAAAGTTACAGATGAGAGAATCCCTGAAGAACTTAAATTCATATTACAAAGCGAATTTGAGCTGGTTACTGAACGAAAGCCAATTTATGAAAAGGAAAAGGTTGACCCCGTAAGTCCGGAAGTGCTACAGGAATTGACAAGTATGGGTTTTCGGGTAAGGTCACTTTCAGAAGACAATAACTTTTTGGAAGTAGAAGCATTAGATAGTATGTCTGCTGAAAAAATTAATTCCTTGCTTAAAATCAAGGATCAGATTACATGGCTTGATTTGAGCAATTCAGGTATAAAGGATGAATGGCTGCTTCCGTTGAGCCAGTTTGAGAAACTCACTCGAATAAAATTGAATTCAAATCCTATTTCAGATTTAGCGCTTTCCAATCTCAAAGGGTTGCTTTATTTAGAGTCTATCCTTCTTCATTCTACCCAAGTCAGTGATGAAGGAGTGAAGCAGGTTGCAGCATTAAATAATATTCAAAGAATTTATGTTTGGAATACGGAAGTGACCGAAGAAATTGTTGACTCAATCCAAAAAGAGAATCCAAAACTGCAAATTGATCTCGGGATTAAAGAGGTTAAAAAAGAGGATAAGATCTTGAAATCTGATTAGCGAAACGAAAAGCGTGAAAGCCCCCATTTTATTCTTTGTGGAATTGAAAATGGTTTGTTTATAGATTGCATTAAATAAATTTTCTCTAATTTCCCCCTCTTAATTTCAAAGCTTACTTTTAGTAAAATTCAAAAGTTCAAAACATGAAAATTCAATTGACAATTTTATTTATGATAAGCTTCCTAGCAAGTTCCTTTGCTCAGGAAGGTTTAAGTCTTCATCTCAAAGGCATCGAGGGATGTTACACTGAATATTACGGTGAATTTGCAAATCGAGGTGCTCAAGCTGTGTCTGACGGAGAACACGAAGTGGTAATTTCAATTATTTACCAAAACTCTAGTAATTGCTATATGGGGAAGTCAACAGTAAAAGCTGGAAAGTTTGTTAATCCAGTTTTAATACAAAAAGAAAATAATACTTACGCTCCTATTAATACGATATTCAAAAATATTGACCAGATTTGGCTTGCCCAGCAGGACCCAGAAACTCTCTTTGAGATCAATGATGGAATGAGTAAAATGTTTAAAACAGACCAGGGGTATTTAGTTCAGATGTTCTTTCCGGCATTTATAAATGCGAATTCTGGAGTCAATAAAAAAGCTCCACCTGCAAGTGAATTGCTGAAAAAGGGAAATTAACAATATCCTTTTAAGAATTGAAATGCCCCCAATATTGTATGAATGTTGGGGGTATTTTTATGAGATGAAGATTAATTATGATCTTAATTTTTCAACTATTCTTGAATAAGTCACAGATGGAATTATTTGATTTTCAATAAAGAAGTATTTTTTCTAGAGTAGCAAATCTGAAGAACCGGCCTGAATCCTTGTGTTTTTCTGTCAAAAATTCCGAATATATCTTCAAAACATCTAGAAATCAGTCATAATGACTGAAATAAACCACTTGGATATAGATTTGCTATTTAGAGATTGTAATGATTTTGGGTTGAGAAAAAAATAAAAAACTTTCCCAAATGAAGACTTAAATCACGCAACTATATAAACCAACGATAATGGATTTCAAACAATATACCATCAAATCTCAGGAGGCGATCCAAAAAGCGGTGGAGTTGGCATCTGCTGCAGGACAGCCGAACATTGAGCCATCCCATTTGCTAAAAGGGATTTTCTCTGAGGATGAAAATGTAACTGACTTTTTATTCAAAAAGCTCGGTGCAAATAAGCAATTGCTTAATCAGAAATTAGACGAGCAATTGGACCGTTTGCCAAAAGTAAGCGGAGGACAGCAACCCTACTTAAGTAATGCCGCCAATCAAGTCTTGACCAAAGCAAAAGATTATCTTAAAACTTTTGGGGATGAATATGTGGCTATTGAGCATTTGGTATTAAGTATTTTGGCGGCAGGAGATCCTGCTTCAAAGATTTTGAAAGATCAAGGGATTTCTGAAAAGCCTTTGATAGAAGCTATTAAAGAACTTAGAAAAGGAAACAAAGTGACTGATCCAAATGCAGAAAGTAAATATCAGGCTTTAGAGAAATACTCTAAAAACCTGAATGAGATGGCCAAGAAAGGAAAAATTGACCCAGTGATTGGCCGTGATGAAGAAATTAGAAGGGTTCTTCAAATATTAGCTAGGAGAACCAAAAACAACCCGATTTTATTAGGTGAGCCAGGTGTGGGTAAAACTGCAATTGTTGAAGGACTTGCCCAGCGAATAGTTTCTGGTGACGTGCCTGAAAACCTAAAATCCAAGACTTTGATTTCCTTGGATATGGGCTTGCTTGTAGCAGGTGCAAAGTATAAGGGAGAATTTGAAGAGAGATTAAAAGCTGTTATCAAAGAAGTTACCGATGCGGAAGGTGAAATCATATTATTCATTGATGAGATTCATACGCTTATCGGAGCCGGTGGTGGAGGAGAAGGAGCTATGGATGCTGCCAACCTTTTGAAACCTGCTTTAGCCAGAGGTGAATTGCATGCAATTGGGGCAACCACTTTAAAAGAATACCAGAAATATATCGAGAAGGATAAGGCTCTTGAAAGAAGATTTCAGGCTGTTATCGTAGATGAGCCGGACGCTGCTGATGCGATCTCGATCCTTCGAGGAATCAAGGATAAATATGAATTGCATCACGGTGTAAGGATTAAGGATGACGCGGTGATAGCAGCCGTTGAGCTTTCTCAGCGATATATCTCGGATAGATTCTTGCCGGATAAAGCAATTGATTTGATGGATGAGGCTGGAGCCAAACTGAGAATGGAAATTGATTCCCTTCCTCAGGAATTGGATGAGATGAACCGAAGAATCATGCAGCTTGAAATTGAGCGTGAGGCAATTCGCAGAGAAAAGAATAAGGATAAGGAAGTTGTTCTTAGCAAAGAATTGGCTGAGCTAGCTGAAAAACGAGACAGTGTCAAAGCGAAATGGGAAAGCGAAAAAGCTGTGATCACTGGAATTCAGCGTGAGAAAGAAAGAATCGATAATTATAAAGTGGAAGCTGAACAAGCTGAGAGAGCTGGTGATTTCGGAAAAGTTGCTGAAATCAGATACGGCAAAATAGTGGAGGCGGAGCAAAAGCTAGAGTCTTTCAAAAAGCAATTAGCAGAAATGCAGGCTGGATCACCGCTTCTAAAAGAAGAAGTAGATCAAGAGGATATTGCAGCTGTGGTTTCTAAATGGACAGGGATTCCACTTTCTAAAATGATTCAATCTGAGCGGGAGAAATTACTTCACTTGGAAGAGGAGTTAGGAAAAAGAGTAGCAGGCCAGAAAGAAGCAATTACTGCATTATCCGATGCTGTTAGAAGAAGCCGTGCTGGATTGCAAGATCCAAAGCGTCCGATTGGTAGTTTTATCTTTATGGGCACAACTGGGGTAGGTAAAACTGAGCTAGCCAAAGCTTTGGCAGAATACCTCTTTAATGACGATAACGCCATGGTGCGAATTGATATGTCTGAAT
Organism: uncultured Algoriphagus sp.; assembly: GCA_965659625.1. Taxonomy (GTDB): domain Bacteria; phylum Bacteroidota; class Bacteroidia; order Cytophagales; family Cyclobacteriaceae; genus Algoriphagus. The sequence continues at coordinate 86,735 of CBFHWO010000007.1, forward strand.
ATCAGGAAAGACATGCCGTAAGCCGATTGGTAGGAGCGCCTCCGGGATACGTAGGATATGATGAAGGTGGTCAGTTGACAGAAGCCGTGAGGAGAAAGCCATATTCTGTTGTCTTATTGGATGAGATTGAAAAAGCCCATCCAGATGTTTTCAACATCCTCTTGCAGGTATTGGACGATGGAAGGTTGACAGATAATAAAGGCCGTGTAGCCAGCTTTAAGAATACGATCATCATCTTGACTACGAATATTGGTTCAACCTTAATTCAGGAGCGATTTGCGGAAATAGAGGAGTGGAACAAAGATGAGATCATGGAAAAGACGAAGGTAGAAGCCTTTGACTTATTGAAGCAATCAGTGCGACCTGAGTTCTTAAATAGAATTGATGAGGTCATCATGTTTGAGCCACTTAACAAGAAGATTATCCGAAAGATTGTGGATATCCAATGGAGGGAGATTCAAAAGCGCTTAGCTGAGGCAAATATTGAAATCGAAGCGACAAAAGATGTGTTGGATTATCTTGGAGAGGTTGGATTTGATCCGAATTTCGGAGCAAGACCGCTAAAAAGAACCATGCAACGATTAGTGTTGAATGAACTATCCAAGCAAATCTTATCGGGGTATATTAAAAATGACTCTGCCGTATTAGTGGATTTGGATGCAGACAAACAGGTTTATTTCAAAAATATCGAGGCACCTGTAGAAGTTTAAATAAATGTAATTCGGTTAAAACCCTCGGAGAGTTTAGGCTTCGAGGGTTTTTTTATGAATTTTTTATTTACCGCAAAGTTCACAAAGGAATACGCAAAGGCCTTAAATAATGCAGTTTCCGTCAGTTGATTAGAAAAATGTAATTGATTACTTTAGAAAATGCTCGAACACTTTTTCCAATGTCCTTACTGTTTAGCTGAGATTTCTATGTTAATAGATCTTTCAATTCCCTCTCAGAAATACATTGAAGATTGCGAAGTTTGCTGCAATCCAATCGAAATTCAAGTTAGTCTTGAAGAGGGTGAAATCCTTTCTTTTGAAGCTAAATCAATTGAACAATAAACTATTTAATTCATTTGGTTAAGGTGATTTTTCCCAGATCCTTGGGTAGTTTTTTTGTGTTAACCACTACTTCCGTGGATTCATAGTCAATCATAGAGATTTTTAGAGTCACCTCTTCTTGATCAAAATATTCCAAGTCCAAATTAAATTTTCCGTTCACATCAGCAGCTGTTCCGGTAGTCGTTTCCTTGACAAGGATAATAGCTCCAGGAATGGGTTTCTTATCAGTTGTTAGGATCGTGCCTTTTACGGTTTTTTTGTCCCCAAGCTTTTCACTTTCTGGTGCGGCTTTAAGGTGAGTAATAGCAAAAGCTAGACCTCCAAGGAATAGACAAAAGACAGTTAAAACACCTATTTTTATTTTTCTCAAATTGATTTTGTGAGACTCTTTCAATGTATTTTTCATAGTTCTACTATATTTTAATAACAAGTAGAATAAAATAGTTTGAGATTCCTAATCTTTTGATAATTAATTAACTGGAGTATGCATCATTAGGAAGTTTGTCATTACCAGTACCATCTATGACTATGACCGCAACTTTATATTTTAAAAATCCATTACGAAGGAGACCCAACAAGGAATAGAATGTCAGGCTAGGCAGAGGATTTGCAATCCTGAATCTTTAAAGAGGGATTTTTAATCAGACAAGATTGATTTTTAGCAAACGTTTTTGAACGGAAAGATTTCAAATCTTCGGAAAGAGGTTTGAGAATTCAACCTTAATATCTCAACGGGACTTGAGGAGCGAGCGGAAGTAAGGACAATTAAATATTTTCATCAGTATCGACCGATTATTAAATTTCTTTTAATAGTTAAAAAAAATTATGTCTAATTTTTAAGTTGGTTTCCGATAGATTATTTCGAATAATAACTAATTAGGGGGGGGGTGTTCAGAATAACCTACTGTTAATTTAGGTTTACTAGTTTTATGATAATTCGGTCTAATTTTTAGCGATTTGGATTTATGAAGATTGAGTTAGTTATTCGCTCAGTCTTTTTTAGTTGTAACTTAATCAGTCTTGAATGAAATCATTTTTACTCCTAGGCTTTTATTCGCTTGTCCTGTTTTTAGTCTCTTACTTTCTCCTCGATGTAGAAGGGATGTTTGTAAATGCCATAGCCAAACAAACGGAAATCGAAATCCCTGAAAATGTTCTTTTGGATACCTTGGAAGACATGCGCTATTGGAATAAGTTTAGTGGCTTTTTTACTTTTCTGGTCCTTGTCATCAAGTGTTGGATTATCGCTTTGGTATTGTATGCAGGATTGTTTTTTGCCAATCTACAACAAGGGGTCAAGCTGATAGGACTTTTCAAAGTAGCGGTTTTCGCAGAGAGCATCTTGGTTATTGCAGGCTTGGTCAAAGTGATTGTAGTAGCAGAAGGCGACTTTTCCTATGAAGAGTTTTCTGTCTTTTATCCCATGTCTGTTTTGAGTTTATTTCAGCTAAGCGACTTGAATCCACTTTTCATCTATCCGCTACAATTGGTCAATTTATTTGAACTCGGTTACTGTTTTCTTTTGGTGTTCTTTTTTCAGCAGGAGGTTCAGATTGATCTGGGACAAAGCATCAAAGTAGCTCTTGGCTCCTATTCATTTGCCTTGGTGTTTTGGCTGGTTTTGATTCTTTTCCTAACGCTCAATTTCACCTAAAACTTTTTCAACCATGCGCAATCTACTTCTAATTTTCCTATCCCTGGCACTACTTTCCGCCCTGATCTACTTGGCATTTTCTTCCCAACAAAAAGAAGCCAAGAAAGAACTTATCCAATCTCAAATCATCCGATTGCCTGATTTGGACTTACTTGACTTAGACAGGCAATCGGTGAACTTGAAAGCACTCGTAGGAAATAAGTCATCCCTCTTGGTGTATTTCAACTCTACCTGTGAAATATGCCAAGTGGAGCTGAATTCCATTGCAAAACGGATCAGTGAATTTGATTCTCATGCCTTGGTGTTTGTGACCGTTCAGCCTGTTGAGGAGGTTAAGGATTTCATCCAAGAACTCGGAATTTCCGGCCGAAAATCAGTTTATTTTCTCATCGACCCGGAGATGGAAGTAGCCGGATATTATGGGATAAAAGGCGTGCCGGCATTATTTGTCTATGATAGTGGAGGCCTCCTTGTAGCAGATTATACTGGCCCTGTTAAAGTAGATATCTTACTTGAGCAGCTTCAAAATCGAAACGGGTTTGAGCAATGAGGTATTCTCCAAAAAAACTTAAAAAGTTCCATGTAGCTCAACTCGGAGAATATGCCTGTGGTTTGGCTTGCCTCTGTACGATTTCCAGATTTCACGGAGCAGAATTTTCTCAGGAAAAACTCCGGGATATCAGCGGCACCAGCCAAAGTGGTACCACGATGCTTGGCTTGATCCAAGCTGCGCAAAAGATCGGCTATAAAGCCAAGGGATTTGAAGCGGAGTTGATTCATTTGAAAGAGCTTAGCGGTCCAGCGATTTTACATGTGGTTCAGGATCAAAATCGGGAGCATTACCTAGTGTATTTTGGCTTCGCAGAGGGAAAGCATTGGGTAAGCGATCCCGGTGTGGGTATTTTAGGAATGTCAGAATCTGAGCTGATGGTACAGTGGAAATCAGGAATACTCCTTCGCCTTGAGCCCACGGAAGCCTTGCAAAGTAAAGCGCTAGTTTCTCGATCCAAGCGAACATGGTTTGTGTCTCTAATCGCTGAGGATATTCCCATCCTGATCGTAGCCACTGTCTTCGGTAGCCTCATGGCTGTCACCGGACTTTCGACCGCCATTTTTTCCCAGCGGCTGATCGATGATTTTCTTCCCAATCAAACCTATGATAAAGCAATTATGGGCGTCGTAGCCTTGTGTTTTCTCCTTAGTTTTCGAGCAATATTAGGCTATATCCAAGGTGTTTTTATGGCCAGGCAGGGTAGAGATCTCAATGTTCGGATCGTCTCCTCCTTTATCGAGTGAATTATGCGGCTTCCGATGAATTACTTTCGGGGATATAGCACAGGTGATTTGATTGCCCGAATGAATGACTCCCTACGAATCCGAAATACGGTCTCTTTGATTACGGGTACAGTCATTATCAATGTATTGGTCGTGATCGTGTCCTTGCTATTTGTCTTTTATCAATCCAGCCTAATTGGTTTGATTTGCTTGCTGGGGGGGTTCTTTTTTCTGGTCGCTGGATGGAAGTATCACGCGCCGATTTTGGCAAAGCAAAAAGAAGTGATGGCTGCTCACTCTCTGAATGAAACCCAGTATGTGGATAGCCTCACGGGCATGCATGTGATTCGATCTTACTCGAAGGAAACAGAATATCAACACCGAATCGAAAATGTCTATTCCATGTACCAATCGAAGGGCTACGAACTGGCTATTATCGGAAATAATTTTTCCTTTTGGACCCAACTGATTGTAGCCATTTTCATGAGTTTGCTTTTCGGGGCTGGTGTCTATTTGATTTTTCAAGGAGAGTTGCTTCTTGGAGAATTGATGGCTTTGATTACCGTAGGAAGTACGATTGTACCCGCAGTAGCAGGGCTGGTGGTCGCCAATATTCAGTTTCAGGAAGCAAAAGTAGCCTTTGATCGACTCTTTGAGATTGCTGGCTTGGACATGGAGTCAGATGAACCCACAGAAAAAGATCAGCCTATCACAGGGAATTCTCCGCTACTGACACTGGATCAGGTGACTTTTCGCTATCCCGGACGGACGCAGATTCTGAAAAGGTTGAGTTTTCAAGTAGAGGCAGGAGCATTTGTGGCAGTCTTTGCTCCGGTGGGTACAGGCAAAAGTACGCTGGTAGATTTGATTCAGCGATTTTATTCGCCAGAGTCGGGAAGCATTCGCATCAAAGGGCAAGACTCCAAAGCGATTCCTCTAAGGGACTGGCGTGTTGGGTTGGGAGTGGTCAATCAAAAGGAGAAGATTTTCAATGCGACCGTCTTTGATAATATTGCGCTGAGTACTGATCCCAAGGAGCTGGAGCGCATTGCTAAAGTCGGGGAAGAGCTGGGACTTTGGAATCTTTTCAAGGCCTTGCCACAAGGAGCTCTAACGCTTTGCGGGGAAGATGGTCGAAATCTTTCCGGTGGTCAGCGTCAGCTGGTCGGTATCGTACGTGCCCTAGTGAGAGAGCCAGAGATGCTGATCTTGGATGAAGCGACAGCTGCAATGGATTGGGAGCTGGAAAATCAGCTGCTAGTCCTTATCCAGCACTACCTAAGTAAAAGGCAGGCTGCACTTCTGATGATCACCCATCAGCCCAGCTTGGCAGCAAGAGCGGATAAGATACTGCTGCTACAGGAAGGAAAAATTGTTTTCTCAGGATCCCATTCCGAACTTCTTCATCAGGGAAATGCTTATTCCAGAGCATTCAAACAAATCCTTCACCTAAGCAACTAAGCCATGGCAGGACTAAAATACTACGAGCGTACCAAGCTATTAATCGAGCTGATCGAAAAAGAAAAGACGGGGTGTCCGAAGGATTTGGCCAACAAGCTTGGTCTCAAAGAACGAATGATTTACAACCTTTTGGAAGAATTGAGTTTGACTATAGGAAAAGGATTATACTACTGCAAGGAAAAAAAATCTTACATTTTTTCCGAAAAAAGCTGATTGACTGCAATGAAATTGCAGTGACCTGAATTTATGTTTGGATACAATTAGTCAAATTTCTAGCTTTAAAAATAACAAAATTATGAATGAATTGAGCATTGAACAAATGGAGATGGTGAGTGGGGGTTGGAATTCTGCATGCACTTGGGCCGTTTTAGGAGGAATAGGAGTAGCAGCTAGTATTATTTCAATACCTGCAACAGGGCCTATAGGTTTGGCATCTGCTATTTCACTTGGAGTTTCTGCGGTTACAACGGGAGGGAGTTTAGGTGAATGTATTTATCATTACGCTTCCAAATAGAACTAATTCAATATCTAAAACACTTAAACTTACTGTAATGAATAACAGGTTAATTATTTTAATTTCAGTATGCGGTAATTTGGTTTTAGGATTACTTTTGTACGAAGTTTTTCTTTCACCAGAACCAATGCCATTGATATCCAGTACAGCATTGATGGGATTGGCTTTAGGAGTTTCATTAAATTTTACCTCCTATTTCTTGTATCGCGAAAAGCTCAAAAGAGCCAAATAAAATTTAAGAATCTCGGTCTATCTACATTCACTTAAGATAGTTCTTTAGTATTTGCTTTAAGTATCATATCACAACAAATACCCCAATAAGCGTAGATCAACTCTACGCTTATTTATTTTTTTGAATTTGGAATTCCAATCCTTCTCATTTTTTTTCTCAATACATCTTTAAACAAATTTCCCAAAACTAGAGTAGGACTAAAATATTACGGACGCATCCAGCTGCTGATTGAGCTGATCGATAAGGAAAAAACAGGAAATCCGAGGGATTTGGCAAAGAAGCTGGGTCTAAAAAACCGAATGGTTTATAATCTTTTAGATGATCTGAGATTGAGCATGGAGAAAAGTATTTGCTACTGAAAAGAAAAAAGATCATCCATTTTTTCAAAAAAAACAGACTGACTGCAAGGAAATTGCAGTGGACTGTATTTATGTTTGGTTACAATTAAATAAATAACCATTTTAAACAACAAAATTATGAAAGAATTAAGTATTGAAAAAATGGAGATGGTGAGCGGAGGTTGCAGTATTGACGATCTCCTCATACTAAGTACTGTGTTTTTTAGTGGACTAGGTATTTGGATGAGTGGTCGAGATGCTGCTGGATTGGTAATAGCTGGTGCAGCGACTTTAGCGATGTTTGCCTGCATGTAAATTTTACTCCATGAAGATTCTACTATTCATTTTCGGTCTAGGTGTTTTATTGATCAATAATTCTTATTCTCAAAGTATATATGGGGTTTATCAGGGTAGTTTGGTTACCGAAAAGAACTTGATGTATATTGAGGAGAAAGATGGGAATACTTTTATAAAAATATATTTTTCCGAAAAAGAGTCTATTCAAGTTTTTGGTAAATTTTCAAATGGAAAATTAACATTTCCTCTCCCTCAAAACGAAGGAGAGGATCTTACTGTTTGTGCAGAATTAAGTGAAGATTCATCGCATCTGAATATGGAGTTTGAGGTTGATGGAAATAATTACAATACCTTATTCGAGAGAATAGGGTCTCCCAAACGAAATCTCGAGAAAACTTGGTTTGATGAACCCAATACTGTTTCATTTGATCCAAGAATTGTAGGAAAATGGGTTCATTATCTCACAACTGACAGTCTAGGAGAAGCTTTGAAAAGTGATGTCTTAACTAAAAAATCTTACGTTACTTCCTTTCTAGAAAATGGCGTTGTTTTGTATGATGTGCAAATGATCAGAGATGTATTTAAAGAGTATGGGTATAAGGGCTCTTTGGACTATACACAAATCCCTAAATCAACCTGGTCTACTACTGCTACTAATCGTTTAACTATAGCAGTTGATGGCACGAATGTCGAGTACATATATGAAGTATCTGCTGATTCAATGAAATTGATTTCTACTAATATCAGATCTGTACTTTACCATGTGAGGAAATGATATTTGAGCCCACTGTTCCGGTCCCGATAGAGGATGTAATCCTGAACACCTTTATTCTAGGAGTTTTTATCAGATTAGAATGATCAATAGCCTCCGGTTTTAACTAAAATTCAAGTTTTTTAATTAACCGGCGTATTCCTCATCAAATAATTTGTGAGCAAAGTATACAAATGAAGCGAGGTGCCAGCTCCTTCGTTAATTCCATGGGAGCGGTTTGGATAAGGCATTATTTGAAATTGCTTGTTATGCTTGATGAGTTCATTGATCAGCATCTCAGCGCTTTGATAATGAACATTGTCATCTCCGGTGCCATGTACCACTAGTAGATTGCCTTCCAGATTTTTCGCATAAGTAATTGGAGATCCATTAACGAAGTCTTCCATGTTTTCCTGAGGCAAACCCATATATCGCTCTTGATAAATGTTATCATAAATCAATTGGTTTGATACTGATGCAACAGACATCCCAGTTTGATAAACTTCTGGGAAGTTAAACATCAAATTTAAAGTCATAGAACCACCACCACTCCATCCCCAAACGGCAACTCGGCTTTCATCGAGGTATGAAAGTTTCAGCATTTCCTTGGCAGCAAGTCCTTGATCTTGAACATTTACTTTTCCGATATTTCTATAGATAATTTTTCTCCAGGCACTTCCTTTTAGAGTAGGGGTTCCTCGATTATCCATATCGATAATGAAATAACCCTTTTGCGCCAGCATGATATTGAATAAGCCAACTTGCGTATCCGTTGCCACTGTACTCCAAGGCTCGCCATAGACGTGAAATAGAACAGGATATTTCTTGGACTCATCAAAATCTACCGGATAAATAACCCGAGCATCCATCGTCACTCCTTCCGAAGTGGTAACTGTAGTGAATTTGATTTCTGGAATTTTAAGAGATGTAAGTTTGGCTTTGTATGCCTTATTCTCTACTAAAGTTTTTAGAATCTCATGCTTCGGTAAAGAAACCAATCGAGTGGTTAATGGATCTGCTGTGCTTTGGTGATTGTGGACAGCTACTAGTCCATTTGGAGCAATGTTATAGGTATTTACTCCCTCGAAAGACTCCGGGGTGACACGTCTCAATTTACCTTTTCCTGCCAAATCAATAGCAAATAGATAGCGCTGAGTAGGATTATCAGGAGAAGCTATAAAGAATACCTCTTTGTCCGAAAGACCTCCAAAAGAGGCGACATCAAATTCTCCTGGTGTAATCAATGTTTTATTTCCTGTGGCAATCTCCACTTTATAGATGTGTCTCCAGCCATCTGTCTCAGTCATTCTTAGGAAAGCTTGTCCATCATCAACCAGCGGTAAACTGTTATCGCTCCAGCCATATCGAGACAAGTCTGGATATGATAAATCCACCCAGGTTTTCTCTGTCTCCACGTAGATCTTTTTCAACTCTTCACTGGAAGGCTTGTAAGTCCAGATAGTCAACTGGTTTTGCTTGCGATTCATTTGCTGAATCAGCAATAAATCTTCATTGATCCACTGCATTCCTGGAAGGTAATTTTCCTTTTCTCCTCCGGGAATAGGAAGCCAATGAGTAGCTTTTGAATCCATATCAATCAATCCGATTTTAGCTCCAGCTGGTTCTTCTCCTACTTTTGGGTATTGTAAAGGTATCGGGCGCGAATAGACCGAATCGGTATTATTGATCATATAAAAAGTGCCAATCTCAGAAGCATCAATCTGCCAATAGGAAATGAATTTGGAATCCGGACTCCATGCAAAACCGTCTCGCTTTCCAAATTCCTCTTCGTATGCCCAATCGAATGTTCCGTTGATGATTTTATCCGTGCCATCTGTAGTCAATTGTGTGACAATCCCGGTTTCGAAGTCCTCTAAAAATAAATTGAATTTCTGGACGTAGGCGACTTTTGAATTGTCAGCCGAAAACTTCGCAAACATCAAAGAAGAGGATTCAAATTCTTTTCCAAGTTGCTTCAGCTCCTTGCTGGCTAAATCATAAACAAAATAGTCTCCTTTGGTATTGGATCTCCAAACCCGACTGGAGTTTGTAAAAATCAAGACTTTCGATCCATCATCCGAAAGACTAAAAGATTCGATTTGGATGGGTTGTCCATTGCTTTGCAAAGCAGATCCTGGGACAAAAATGCTTTTCTCTAAACTTTTGCTGTCCCATCTCGCCAGCTCATTTCCATTTTCCACAGTGACGTAAGCATCCCCATTTTCTATCCACTGAATGGGCTGGAGTCTTTCCTGCCGAAATTCATTGGAGGCAAAGATCCTTTCTAAGGAAAGAAGTTCAGGTTCATTCTGTGCAAATCCTACAAAAGATTGTAAACAGAATAAAACCAATGTGCTGAAAAAGATTTGGATTTTCATATGTTAATAATTTGATTTTTTAAGGCCATATAGCCTGTCCCGATTTTCTTTCGGGAGAATCTCGCATGGTAATAATGATCCCTCGGTTTGTAGTTTTCAACAAGCTCGATTTCATATTTCTAATGATTAATCAATTTTTGTGAGCAATTCCTGAACGGAAATTGCAGAAATTGAAGAATTTTTAAAATCTTTTAGATTACGGCTAACAATGTAATCAATGTCACCCAATGACTCTGCACATCCTATCTGAATAGCATCCTCAAAATCTTTGTGAGAGGACTTCAATGAAGATTTTATGATGGTTTGGGTGACGTCTAGTATAGTAACAAGGTCCAAAATTTCTGATAACAAAAACCGTAAATGGCTTTCGCTAACATACTTTTTTAAAATATAATAGGTAGTTGCAATAGAATGAGAGGAAGTAAAAAGTTGAATTTTTCCTTCCTCACTTAATGTAAAAACTTCCAATGCTTCAGTAGTAAAAGGTGGGCGATTGGCGAGAAGGTCAATTAAAATATTGGTGTCAAGAAAAACTTTCATTACAGATGCTTTTCTTCCCTGGCTTTCCTCAATTCAGCATCCTCATCAAAATCGTCGGGTAATTCTATTTTTCCTGCGATTGCTTTGAGTCTTTCAGAAGCTTTTGGAAGGGAATACGAACCGGTTAATTTCTCAAAATAGTCCTCTACTAGACCTGAAAGACTGTTGCCGGTGTTTTCAGCATAAATTTTAGCCTTTTCAATTACAGCTTTATTGAGTGATAGTGTGAGTTTCTTATTCATTGCACGTGTAATATATTTAATTGTACGTGCAAATCTTTAGTAAGACTGAAATTTTCCTTAAAATTCAAACTTTTCACTCTTCCAAAATAGAGTTTGGAGCAAACTAAAATGCCGCATCTTTCAATTTGATCTGTCCTAATGACTTCGGGAGTTCTTTGATTTTAACGTCGACCGATTTTGTTTCATTTCCAACATATTGCACAATCAAAGTGATACTTTTTTTTGTGAATTGGCTTAGATCTAATTCGAAAAACCCATTTGGATCAGAAACGATACCTTTGGTTGTGCCATCCACTATAATAGTTGCACCTATTATTGGAGCAGCATCCGAATCAATAATTTGCCCTCTAACAATAGGTGTACTCGCAGGTCTTTTCATTTTTTGGGCAATGGATTCTTGGCTTAGACAAAGGCAAGAAAGAATACCTAGAAAAAAGATCACACTAAAATATTTGCTCGATATCATAATCTTGAGATTTAGAGTTGAAGTAAAATGGTATTTCACCTAATTAACTAATTATTATTTATTTCTCCAATGATAATTAGTTGAGAATAAATGATTACACATTCCACCAATAGGTGAATTTCAGAACCAAAGAACGGTTTTTGGTATAGAAAGGAGCTGGCAGATAATTATCAGTATACACTAAGAACAAGTCAGAAGCTGGCTTGAATCTCCATTGGAATCGAGTGTTTAAATTGATGTTGTCGATCTGTTCATTGTACTGGACAAAGGCGGTGAAGAAGAGGGTATTTGTCATCGTTACATCTAACCTAGGTCCGACCAACCAAAAATTGGTTTTATTCCAGGGTTCCGGTAAATGGATTTCATTGTAATTAGCGCTCATGGCAATACTGACATACGGCTGGAACCTATAACCCAACTCCCCACTGACATTATATCGCTCTCCATTTGCATAATAACCTCCCATCCGGGTTGAAAAAGCGTATGTCAAAACACTTTGTGGTTTGGAAGTATATTCAGTTCCCCAAGCATACCATTGGTGTTCTGTTCCGGTAGCCAGAGTGTCACCACTGTAATTGGTAGGGTCAAAAGGACGTTGAAGCTTGACGAAATCAGTACTTGTCCAAAGCATGAAATTACTTTGAGATCTAAACCTGACTTTATAGGCTAAGAAAGTGGTATTATCAGTTTTCTCCCCATCCGTATTAAAAAAGAAAGTTGTTCCAAAACTGGGGCCATGGCTTAATATTTTCTCACTTTTTGGAAAAAAGAGATAATCAACTGCCGGGTTGATTTTATAAAACCCATTTCTGGGAACATAGCCGACTTCAGCGGTATAGTCTTTTGAAACATACTCGTGCTGCCAGTTCCAAGTCAAATTTCCAGAGGCATATTTTAGATTTGCTGCATGGACAAAGCCATTTCCGATATTATCAGGACCAAAGCTTTTCAGCACCATTGCTTTTCCAGTCCATAAGTTATTGGCAGAAGCCAAGTTGTATTCAAGCCCTACATTCCTGTTGTATTGGGAATAAATCGGTTTGTCTGCTTCAGGATCAGGGTTATAGTTGAGGGATTGCTTATTGATAAACATACCGGTGATATTCGATCTTGCACCAACTTGCCTTTGCAAGGCCAAAACGGTGAAATTTTGGGCTGGTAAGGCATCTTCTTCCACTTCACCTGTCTGCATATTCATGGCCCCAATCCTCCAATCTTTATTGATTTTACCACTCAGTCTGGCACCAAATTGAATAGGTGCATTCAAGCCAATTCTTCTTGAGAAAAAAGGTCGAATGGTGCTGTAGCCAAAGCTGGCAAAGAGGTCACCGTTCTCCAGAAAGAACTGCCTTCTTTCAGGAAAGAACAACTCAAATCGATCCAAGTTGGTCACTTGCCGATCCACTTCTACTTGCGAGAAATCCGGATTTACCGTCAAATCCAAGTTCAACGAGGAAGTCAATCCTATTTTGGCATCTAGCCCTACTTCTCTTCGATATTCGGTGTCACCATCTCCGGCCACATCCGTTTGGAATCCTCCTAAGGCATAAGGTATTACGGAGATATTGGCCCCAGTTTGTGGAGGTGCCTGATCCCAGATCAAAGAACCTGTATACGCCAAAGAAGCGGAAGGGAATTGTCTTGGAACAGGTGCCCAACCTGATTTTTCGGTCGTTTTCAAATCCAATCTAGAGAAGTTGATTCCCCATTCGGTGATTCCTTTTTTGTATCGGATGGATTTAAAAGGAATTTTGGCTTCAAAAACCCATTTGTCATCGTAATTCGTGACTTTGGAAGTCCATTTATTGTCCCAACTCAAATCTACGCTTCCTCCATTATACATGATTCCATCCCATTGAGCTCCGGCAGCATTGGCACCGAAGGAAAAACCATTGGTCTGGTCATCAAAAGGATCCATGAAAAGTAAGAAGTTGTCATTCTTCCCAAAGCTGAAATCTCTTCGAAGAGATTCGACCATATAAGGCCCTTCGACAGCATGAAAATTCTCTACCAGTAAATAGAGATTCTCATCATCATAAGTCATCCTGACATCCGTTCTCACCTTTGCAAAACTGGTATCCATCGGAGTAATCATAAAAAAGTCAGTAGCAATTTCCGCATCCTGCCAAGCTTGCTCATCAATAGCTCCGTCAATAATTACCTGCGAATTGGCTTTCTTAATATGAAGCTGATAGGAGGAATTGATTTTTTGAGCCGAAAGCAGTTGGCAGCTACCGAAAAAGATCAGTACTGAAAGTGTGAATTTCCACATGGGTAAGGAATTGTCCTGGGATCACGAATGAATCAGGAAGGTATTTTGGGTATTATTTTATTGTTTCAATCGGTAATTCATCGTCAAATTAATTTGTCTCATTTGACGTTGTGAGCTGGATTCAGTGTAGAAATTACTTCCTTCTGTGATACTTCTGCTAATGCGGGAATTAAAGATGTCCAATACATTTAGTGTAAGAGTTCCTCTATCTTGAAGTATGTTTTTACTTGCCGATAAATCCATAAAGAAGATGCCTTTACGGACTCCTTGGGCTGTTTTTTGTCTCGCTTCATAGTTTGCTCTGAGCTGGATATCGAAACCATTTCCCACAGTAAATCTAGATGTTTGTCGGAAAAGCCAAGAGTAAGTTTTTGCTTGATAGTCTGCTTGTATATTGCTGCCATCGATGTTTGCGTGGAAGAAATTGACATTTAAGTCCAGTTTCCACCATTCTGTCGGTCTATAATCACTGCTAAACTCTACTCCAAAAGACTTTTCACCATTTAAATTATAAGGCAAAGTCACAGAATTCCCATCCTCATCCACCGATCTCAATCGTTCGATTTTGTCAGTGGTGCTTCGGTAATAGACCGTAGAAAACAAGGTTCCTTTTTCAAAATACTTGATATGTCCTAGTTCGAATGCATTGGTGAATTCCGGATTAAGGTCTGGATTTCCACTGAAGAAGTTTCGGGCATCTGAAAAGGTGACATAAGGACTCAAATCGTTGTAAACAGGTCTCCTCACTCTTCGGCTATAGCTCAGTTGGAATGCATTTTCCTGCGTGATATTGTAGGTCAAATGCGCACTTGGGAAGAGGTTGGTGTATTTTCTGGGGTTTTCCTCATTGGTTTCTTCCAAAACTGTTTTTACATCGGTATGCTCTGCTCTCAGTCCTGCCTGATAACTCCAATTATTGGTTTTGTTTCCAATAATTCCGTAAGCAGCTAAAATATTTTCATTGTAAACAAACACATTGTCCAAACCTGGAATGGGAGTGAATTCCCCGTCATCACCTTTATCCTGGACGATGTAATCGTTTTTCATATCCCTGAAACTAGTTCTAAAGCCAGTTTCGATTTTCCCTTCTTTTCCAAATGGTTTGACGTAGTCTAGTTGTGCCAGATACTGGTTTTCATACTCATCGTTCAAGGAAGTCTGAACTTGTTCTAAGCTGGTGTTTTCCACACCTTCCGGTGAAAATGTATTTTGGGTGAAAAGCTGATCTGAGTTTTCCCAGTAATTCAAGTAGGTAAACGTAGCCGTCAATTCATGTCCTTTTTGCTCAAAAGTTCTTTTGTAGTTGACCGCAATTTCAGAATTAGGCTCCTGCTCCGTCTCATCCTGTTGTCGAAGAGTATAACTTTGAATATTGTCAATCGTATTCCAAGAATCTTCGTACCTGATATTGGTAATTCGATGGGCATCAGATCTTCTCCAGAGATAAGACAATGTCAGAATGCTGTTTTCATTGAAATAATAATCCAATCCACCTCGGATGTTGTTATTCAGACTTTTTACACGGCCATCACTTGTTTGGTTTAGGATAAACGTGGTGTCTTCTCCATAGACTTCCTGATACAAATCCCCAACATATGGCGATCGTCTATGTGCCAAACCATAGTTAATAAACCAATTGATCCTTTTGTGTCGATAGTTAAGATTTGCAGTAAAACCAAGATTGGTTGGCGTGCCCGCAATAACTTCAAATGAACCGTTGAATCCTTGGTTGTTTTCCTTTTTTAGAATGATGTTAATCACTCCGGCCATGCCTTCGGCTTCGTATCTGGCGGATGGGTTTGTGATGACCTCAACTCGCTCCACCATATTGGCTGGAAGTTGTCGAAGTCCACTGCTGCCTTTGAAACTCACCAATCCAGAAGGTTTTCCGTCTATTAATATTCGTACATTTTGAGAACCTCTCAGTCTCACATTTCCTTCCGGATCGACAGACACCGATGGGAGATTCATCAAGATATCATTGGCAGTACCGCCAGCATTTGCCAGGTCTTTCCCAATGTTGAAAACTCTCTTATCAAGAGATAATTCCATCAAGGTTTTTTCTCCCTGAACCACGACTTCCTCCAAATCCCCGGCAGTAGTTTCCAGTTCGATCGTTTCTAAATCTACTTTATTGTTTTCTCTGGAAAATGTAATAAGCTCAGATTGAAAGGATTCAAAACCCATGAATTCTACCAAAGCATAAAAGTTACCAAATGGAACATCTATAGAGAATTTGCCATTTTCCTCAGAAATCCCACCTGCTACTAAACTATCTGCAGAAGAATAAATAGCTACTGAAGCAAATCCTAATGGATTTCCTGTAGATTTTTCTTGGATGGTCCCTGAGAGTTTAGCTCTGTTTTGTTGTGAAAAACCGAAAGTGCTGCATAAAATGAAGAGCACAAAGAGTGTGGTAGATTTCCCTGAATGAAATGTTGGGAATGATTTCATGGTACTAGGCTAGGTTTGATTTTTGGGTAAGCTCCAAATCAAATTAGGAATTGGAAAACTTGACTGAAAAGATATTCTGAAAAAATGAAAATTTCAGCGAAAAAATGATCAAAGGTCTTAAATGCTAGTTGGAAATCGATTTTGAGCCATTAATCCCTCCTTTTTACCTTTTCTTAGTCAGGATCCCAACTTTTATACCCATAGTTAAATGAGGGATGTAATCCCATCCATTGAATCTGTATCGGTCACTGCTCAAGAAATACTCATCTTCTTGTTCTTGGTTTGGAGAGACTTCAAGAATAGTTACTTTTCTATATCTTGACCGGATCCCTAATCCGATATAACTATCCAAAAGTAAATTTTCTGAGATATATTTCTGCCTACCAAATTTCAATCCAGCACCTAAAACTTGAAAATCAATGTGCGCTTTATTATACCAGATTCTATTAGTTCGAACATATAAATAATCGTCTGTCCGAATAAAGTCCTTGTCTACAAAAAACAGTTCAAGGGCCCAATAGTTGTTTTTGGTGTGAAATTTCAACTCGTTTTTGATCCTCCATAAGTTGAAATCCTCGTTTTTTCCTCGGCCTGAATTAATACCGAAAATCCCACCGTTTACGCCTAATTCTGCTTGAATACTGAATTTTGGGCTGAAAAAATATTCAATCCCTCCCTGAATTACGATGGTTTCAGGTTCAAAAAGTGCAATAGGAGATGTTTTAAAAATAAGTTGATTGTCGAGTCCAAGTGATTGTTGGGCGAAACTATTTGAATGAAGTACTCCAAAAGCCCAGAAGAAAAAAACTAATAAATAAATCCCTTTTTTCATACTCTTTAAAACTAACTAATTTTTATAGACTTCAATTCAAAAATCACTTCCTTATCAAAAGATTATTCATAACTCTTTTAATCCAATCTAACTGCTCAATAGGGCCTATCATGGAACCATGCATAATTTCCGTGATGGATCTTCCGCTTTCTTTAGACTGATTGGGATAAATCAGGATAAAGCTGTTATTCTGTAACCAGTGATTGATTAACTGAGGTACTTGCTCCAATTTAGGATGATAAGAGAGGGCTCCTTTTCTGCTCAAAACCATGATTAAATTATCATCAGCTTTCAGATGAATATTGAGATTAAAAACCTCCTCCCAGTCAGGAAACTTCCTAAAGTCTACTCGAATTGGGTGATTTTTTAAGATTCCTTCTAAAAACCCCCGAGTTTCCGGAGCCACATAAAAGATGATCCTCGCCCCTGTATTTCTTGCAATATTCCAGATTTTCACCACCCAAAAAGGAAAACCTAATTCCTTCTCAGCATTTGGTGGCACTAAGACCAAATGTCTTTTATGCGTATCAAAAGGCTGGTGGGATTTGTAGATAAAAGTGGTGGTATTTGACCTGCTCAAAATAACTTCTGTCAAGTTGCCCAAGAAGCTGTCGTCAATTCCTTTCTTTTCATGCAAACCTAAAACCAAATCAGTGATTTTGTTTTCATGAATGATACCTGTGATGCCATGCTCCACATTGGAATCATACCGAAGTAATTCGATTAGTGTATGATCTGTGGCGGCAGCAGCCTCACTTGCTTTATTCAGGATTTTTTGGGCTTTCAGTTCAGTAGCTGAGTCTATCTCTTCTGGATTAATGATGCTCAGGGCATACATGCTTGATTTTTTCTTTGGAGATTGAATCAATACACTAAGCTTGATTAACTCAAGCGAAGTTTCTTCATTTCTAACTGGGATAAGGATTCTTTCAGGTATTTCTTTTTCAGTGGGTTCATCTTTTTGTACTTCAGAAAGCAAGAGTTTTTTTGCGCCTTTCTGTGCCTCAAAAGAAGCAACAGTACACGTGATCAGGATCATGACGATAGTGCCATTTAATATAGATTCTGATAAAAGGCGGATTGGTTCTCCAGAATCGGAGGTACCAATGGTGGTATTGTAACCGATTATGACAGCAGCCAAAGTTGCAGCTGCTTGGGCATTGCTTAATCCAAAAATAATTCTTCGTTCATATTTCGAGAAGTTGAATGTTTTTTGAGTCGCAAAAGCTGCAAGCCATTTAGCTAGGATGGCAACTGAGGTCATCACAAAGGCAACCCAGATTGTCTCCCAGCTTTCGATGAAAACCTTAAAATCAACTAGCATCCCTACACTGATGAGGAAGAAAGGGATGAAAATTGAATTGCCGACAAACTCAATCCGATTCATCAAAGCGGAAGTATGTGGGATCAATGCGTTGATCGATAATCCTACCAAGAAAGAACCAATGATTGCCTCTATTCCGGCCAATTCAGCAAGCGAAGCGCCTAAAAACACCAAAACCAAAACAAAAATATATTGAGATGAATTGTCCGAATATTTCTTGAAAAACCATCGCCCCAGTTTCGGGAACCCAAAAATGATTATTACCGCAAATGCGATTAAGGACAAAAGCAGTTTTATCCAAAAGGCTGTATTTACTTCACCATTGACTGAACCTATGATTACGGCTAATACCAACAATGCCAAAGTATCTGTGATAAGCGTACCACCAACAGTAACATTGACGGCTCGGGTTTTTCCAATTCCCAGTTTCGAAATCAAAGGGTAGGCAATCAAGGTGTGTGAGGCAAACATACTTGCCAGAAGTACAGCCGATATAAGGGAAAGTTTTAATAAGAAAAGTCCTGCCAAGACCCCTAAAACCATAGGGATCAAAAAAGTATACATTCCGAAAACCAGACTTTTATTTTTATTCTTTTTGAAGTCCTGTAAATCTATTTCCAGGCCTGCAAGAAACATGATATAAAGTAATCCGGCGGTTCCTGATAGGATAATGCCGCTGTCCCTTTCGATCAAGCCAAATCCTTTTGGGCCAACTATTGCCCCAGCGATGATTAAACCTAGAAGAGGGGGGATCTTAAGCCGATTAAGGAAAATAGGTGCTAGAAGAATGATCAATAAGATCAAAAGGAATTTGAGCACCGGATTCTCGATGGGCAATTCAAGCACAAATAGTTGATCCAGATGCATAATTCCTTTCTTGACAAATGCTTACATTTCTCCGCTTACTAAATAAATCGTATAGCTTAAATACGCAATAAGCAAGATGGCTGCTTCCCAGCGATCCAGTCGTTTTCTTTTTCCGGTAAACATGGCCAGAAACAAAAAGAGGGTTCCTGCCCCAAGAATATATAAATCAGTATTAAAAGTTATCGAATAATCCAGGGGAGTAATCAAGGAACTGACTCCCAAAATCAGGAAAATATTGAAGATGTTTGAACCAATGATATTGCCAATGGCGATGTCGTTATTTTTCTTCATGGAGGCCACCACTGAAGTAGCAAGTTCTGGCAGAGAAGTACCGGCGGCTACGATGGTGAGCCCGATTATTTTCTCACTGACTCCAAATGACTGCGCCATGGCGACGGCATTGTCCACGACGAGTTTGCCGCCTAAGACAAGTCCAGCTAAACCCGCCAGAATTAATCCCCAAATTTTGAGATTGGAGTAATCTTTTAGAATTATTTCCCCAGTTTCAGGTTCTGATTTGAGCTGTGTGAATACATAGTAAAGAAAAGCTACAAAAAGCACCAACAATATCGAACCATCAATTGCTGATAAGCTTGGAGAATCCGTGCTGAAGAAATTGTTTACAAGAAAAAACAATACGATTACGGCCAATAATGAAAATGGGATTTCCTTCCAAACCGAACTTGACTGAACGGCTAGCGGAGTGATCAGGCCGGCTATACCCAAAATCATAAATAAATTGAAATTATTGGAACCGATGACATTTCCGAAAACGATGTCAGGATATCCACCCATTGATGCGATAGAATTGACGACAAGTTCAGGGGCAGAAGTACCAAAAGCAACGATTGTCAAACCAATGGCCAGATCGGAAACCTTGTATTTTTTTGCCAAAACCGAAGCACCATCAACTAGCCAATCTGCCCCTTTGACCAAGAGAAGAAGACCAATAAGTAAGAGAATAATAGGTAAAATCATAAGAGAATTAAGCAAGCGTTTTGTCCTGATTTCAAATTATTGAATTTGAAAAATCTATCAAATGTAATGTGAAATAAACTCAGGAAATTCAAAGTATGGGGAATTAATTTTTAAGCAAAAAAAGAGTGAAATTGGGCTTATTTTCACCCTTTAAGTAATGGACTTTGCTTTCGTTTGAAATAGTTATACTTTTCCAAATACCTTTTAAATGATAAAACCATGAAACCACTTTGCCTGTCACTTTTGATTCTTTTTACTTTTATTTCATTTGCATCTTTTGCACAAGAAGATCTACCTCCCCACATCAAAGAAAACATCACTTACCCAGTTCTCGATTTTCATCCTTGGGTGGGTGTAATGCCTACCTCAAATCCAGCAATGACCTACAATTCTGACTTGGATTATAAAATAGCAATTGATTTATACGGGCGAGTAAAGGACTCGACGGACGTACATTCAGCGATATTAGAAGTTGCAAGAACTTACAATCTGACTATTGCAAATGGAGTTCCTGCTGAAAAAATCCAGATAGCCGCAGTAATTCATGGTGGCTTAGTTCAGGCAATCTTAAATGAAGAAGAATATCAAGCAAAATATAGTCAGCCTAACCCGAATTTGGCAGCGATTAAGGCTTTGGAAGAAGTTGGAGTTAAATTCTACGTTTGCGGACAAAGTATGGGTTTTAATAACTTAGGCCCTGAAAAAATCACTCCAATGGTGAAGATGGCAGTTTCTGCTAAAACGACATTTATTACTCTTGATCAAATGGGATATTCCTATCTCAATGTGAGCGAGGATTAGCTTTAAAATAAGAAAAGGGCTCCAATTGGGCCCTTTTCTTATTTATTCTTTTTCAGGTTTTTCCTTTTTTTCTGGTTTCGAAGGTTCATTAAAGTCTTCCCCTTTTAGATAAGTTGGCAAGTTTAATCCAGCCATGTTAAACAGTTCATTTAATGGTGGGACTGTCTTCATCATTCCAGAAACAAAGTTGGCGGTGGAACCATTTCCGTTTTCACCTTGGCCAGAATCCCAAACGGTAATCTTATCGATTTTGATATTTTTCACAGCTTCCACCTGTGTTTTAACTAATTCTGGAAGTTTTTCTATCAATAATAACTGGAATGCCTTAGTTGGATCTCCACCAGCAGCACTGACGACCTCTCGATAGCCTTCTGCTTGTTTGGTCAATATTTCATAAAGACCTTTCGCTTCCGCTTCCATTTTTGCAAAAATTGCATCTGCTTCACCTTTTGCTTGTTCCCTGATTCGTTCTGCTTCGGCTTGTGCTTCTATGATTGCACGTTGTTTAGCGATTTCGGCAGGTATGACCACATTGGCATTTTGGGTGGATCGTTCCCTTTCTGCTCTGGCGGTTTCTGCTTTTTGTTCAGCTAAATAAGCTTCCTCTAATGCCCTTGCACTTTGTACTTTTTCAGATGCTAGTGCAATCCTCAAAGCTTCAGCTTCTTTTTCTCTACGTTGAGCATCAGACTGAGCAATGGAGATTTTGGCTTCGTTTTCTCCTTTGATTGCAATTGCATTCGCTTCGGAAGTTTTAACGCGTGTATCTCGCTGAGCTTCAGCCTTACCGATACTCTCATCTTTTGCAGCTTCTGCTATGCTTACTTCTCTGTTCTTATGTGTGATGGCTATTTTCACATCCCGATCTCGCTGGGTGTCTGCGATTTGAACATCCTTTTCACGATCAGCTAGTGCCTTCCCGGTTTCACCGATTTTCTCCTGTTCGGCAACGGAGATTTTCGCCTCATTTATCGCTTTAGCAGCAGCTTCTTTACCCAGCGCTTCAATGTATCCTGATTCGTCTTTGATATCCGTAACGTTCACATTGATCAGTTTCAAGCCGATTTTCTTCAGCTCGCTGTCCACATTTTTAGAAATACTCTCCAAAAATTTATCCCTATCAGAATTAATTTCCTCAATCGTCATTGTAGCAATAACCAAACGTAACTGACCAAAAAGAATGTCTTTTGAAAGCTCTTGGATTTGCTCGTGAGCTAAGCCCAACAAACGTTCGGCCGCTGTATTCATCGTGTCTGTATCAGTGGAAATAGCGATTGTAAATCGACAAGGTACATCCACTCGGATATTTTGGCGGCTCAAGGCATTTGTCAAATTTGCCTCGATAGAAATAGGCTTCAAATCTAGGTAAGCAAAATCCTGAATTACTGGCCAGATAAAGGCTCCACCTCCATGAATACATTTTGCGGAAGTACCCCCGGTTTTTCCATATACGACAAGAATTTTATCAGAAGGACAGCGCTTATACCGAGAGATAAGTGCCAGAATAGTCACAAAGGCGACAACCGTCGCAACGACGATGAGAATTAAAGGATCCATTTCCATATTGAATTAATTAGAGCTTTTCCACGATGAGGATATTACCACTTTCTACGCGCTTGATTTTCACGGTGGCATTGGTTTCTATTTTGTCTTGTTCAGTCATTGCATCGATTTCGCGAACTGAACCATTCAGACTAACCATAATTTTTCCTTTTCCCTGCATTTTTCCAGGGATTGTCAGATATACATCCGCAATTTTATCTAGGGTCTTCTCTAAGCGAAAAGTATTGTCCTCACCAAGCTTTTGGATTTGCTTTATAATGAGGAAAAAGAAGAAGACAAAAGAAAATCCTACTGCTAAACTGACTAGGATAAGTAATGTAGTGTTTGGAATTAGTTTATAAAACGAAATTCCAGTCCAGCTAAAGCCTAGTAGGAAATTGACTAGATTCCGGAAGGAAAACATCTGAAATGGAGCTTCTACTCCATCGAAATCTCCATCAAAATCAGCTTCAAGTCCATCGGAACTTCCAGATCCCACAAAAGTTAGGATTGTTTGAAGTACAAAAACGAGAGATACTGGTATAGCGATGTACCAGAAGATTTTGAGCTGTGGATCTAAGACTTCTAAAAATTCCATGTTATTCTGAGTTATTGCCTGCTTAGGCAGCCTCAAAATATTAAAAATTATCTAATTACTAATTTTTTATTTTTAAATAAGTTTGGGCGAAGTATTCGAGCCAGATTTAGTTTAATTTATTTTAATCGGTGCCGTTTTTCTATTAATATAACCATGATAGCTGATAGCTAAAAAAAGAACGATTGCGCCATCAAGTGCTGCCCATTGAATTAATGGGAGGCTTCCCCAATGTCTGACCGAAATTGCCACGAGTGCCCAGACTCCGACGCATGCAAACTCCCTTAGATTTCGGGTTGCGATCATAAATAGGTTTAAAAGTACCGCTACAATGATCATCACGATAGTCCAGGTGATTTCCGATTCTCCCATTCCCCAGCCAATTTTGGCCAGATAGGCAGAAATATTTGCAATGGTAGCAACAGCAATCCACCCACTGTATAAGGCAATTGGCCACCACAGCCAAAAGATGATTGGCCTTGGTGCATGCCATCTTTCCATGTTTGTATTAAGTATTACGATGACCAGTGAAGCCAAGATTCCCAACATAACAACTACACTTAGCCCAGTATATTCCATTAACCACATGTAGAGCCAAAGCCCATTCCCGATGTTTGCCAGAATCAAATATGGGCCTATTTGAGAAAGGAAGTCAGAGTCTTTGGATGTGTTAAAGGCTCTAGAAACAAAAAATATGGCTTGTGCCAAAAGCGACAAAAAGATGATGCCCCAAATAGAAAATGCATATCCCGCAGGGGTAAATAGATTCTGATATTCAGCACTTAGGGAACCGACCGTATTTCCGTTGAGCCCTTTGGCATTGACCCAATAATTCCAAAAGATGACCGAAACCAGAACGATCAAATTCAGGAGAGCATAAATTTTATGAGATCTTTTCATCGATTGGATTTTATGGGTTTCAATTGTTGAAGAAGAGTAGGAATCAATTCCGTCACGGTAGGATGAGTTTGTACAGAATTCATCAGTTTCTTATAGCTGATTTTTCCATACATGGCTGTGAGAAATGTACCAATGATTTCATCTCCGCCAGTTCCCAAAACTGCCGCTCCAAGGATTTGTTCGGAGTCTGCATCTACGATTACTTCGATTTTACCCAGAGTTTCCCCTTTCTCAATCGCTCTCGAAATATGACTCATCGGCATCTTGGAGTACAGAAGGTTTTTGCCGCTCTTTTTTGCTTGGGTTAAAGTCATCCCCGCTCTGCCGAGTGGAGGGTCTATGTACAAAGCATAGTTTGTGATTCGGTCGTCCAATGTTCTTTTCATTTCCCCTAGAAGCTGATCCTTCATGATTTCAAAATCATTGTACGAAGTATGGGTAAATGCTCCTTTGCCATTGCAATCCCCCAAAGCGTAAACTCCTTCTAGGTTTGTTTCCAATTTTGTATTGACGTCGATATAACCTTTTTCATTAAGCTTAAGACCTGCTTTTTCTGGGTTAAGAAGATCTGAATTCGGAATTCTTCCAGTTGCGATCAGTAAATGGGAGCCGCTGATTTGCTTTTTTTCATCGCTTTTGTGATAGGTGACTGTCACTCCACCGGATTTTTTGCTTTTGCCATTCATGCATTTGGCTTCGCAAATGACTTGGATGTTTTCTTTTTCCAAAATCTCCCTGACAATTTCAGAAGTGTCCTGATCTTCTTTTGAAATGAGATGATTATCCATTTCTAACACCGTTACTTTTGAACCAAATCTTTTGAAAATTTGAGCAAACTCCAGCCCGATGTAACTTCCCCCGATAATAATGAGATGGTCGGGAATTTTTTCGAGCTGCAAAATCGACGAATTAGTCAGGTAATCCAAGTCTTCAAAACCTTCGGGAATTCTTGCTCGAGCGCCGACATTGATAAAGATTTTGTACGAATGCAGAATCCTGGATCCTACTTTTATTCTGTTTTTGTCCAAAAAGGTAGCTGTCCCGCGAATCATAGAAATCTGAGGTGAATCAGCAAGTGAATCCCTGATTCCAGTTCTGTATTGATTGACCAATTTATCCTTTCGCTTTTTGACCGCTTTTAAGTTGACTTTGGCTTTATTAGGAACTTCAATCCCCAAGTTTGAAGCATTTGAAATAGCCCATGCAGCTCTAGCGCTTGCGACATAGGCTTTTGTGGGAGTACATCCGGTGTTGATGCAAGTTCCACCCAAAACACCTTTTTCGACAAAGGCGACCTTCCATTTTTCTTTGGCTAGTGCTAATGCAAGCGGATTCCCGGCCTGCCCGGATCCTATGATGATAGCGTCAAAAGTTTCTGTCTTGTTTTGCTTCATGCTGAAAAGTTTAAGAGATGAGCTTCTTTTCTTTAAAAGTTACAAACTCAAAGCCAAAGACAAAAAAAATAGAAGCCTAACTCAAACCAAGCTTCAGATGTTAATAAAGAAGTTAAACAAGAAATTACATTCCTTCAAGGATGACATTTTTAACATTTCCATGAAATTCATTGATAGCCTTGGTATGGAAATAGGGATAAATTAATTTATCTCTAAACCAAGAACCACTTCTATAGAATGTCTTATGGGAAACCTCTGTTTTTCCGTTTGGCAATGACTTAAATTGGATAAACTGACTACCCTGTGATTTAGAATTCTCCAAATAGCAAATCCGGATCAGTTTTTTAGTCTTGTCAACTTCCATAACCTCGTGACCCATCGTCAACTTGACAACTCCGTTGAAAACGTGAAGATTGAGAATGATTACTTGGCCTACTCCCATACCTCCTAAAAATTTCTGCCCTGGAAATACTTCTTCTCCGGTTTCCCTAGAATAAAGCTGATTGAAACGGATCATTTTTCCAGCCCATGCTTTTTCCGGGTCTATGTTTACATAGGCATCCCATACCCTTGCAAAAGGCTGATCGTACAGATATTTTTCGAAATGCTCATGGTAATTGGGATCAGATTCCGAATAGCAAAGTGAATTTAGTTTGGAATAGGAAGATTGATGAGAAGGCTTTGGGTCTTGATTGTTTGAAATCATGGAATATGGTAATCCTTTTGGAAATGGATTTAAAGAAAGGAAAAGCCACCGAGTTCACAAAAGATTTAAATAAAAAGGAGTCCATTTGGACTCCTTTCATAATTTAAAACGCTCTCTTTTCGAGATGTTCATCAAGATCTAGTTTATTGATCCCTTTTGACAACCATTCTGGAGCCTCTTCCCCTTTCAAATGGTGATTAAAGAATTCCATCATTCTTACACTGTAATCTTTTCTGTTTTCAAGTTTGCCAAGTCCGTGATTTTCGCCTTTGTATTGTACCAAAACAACGGGCTTTTTCAATCGTCTCAAGGCAGAATAATATTCAATTCCCTGAGTAAAGTCTACTGCTCCATCTTTGTCATTATGAAGCATTAATAATGGCGTAGTCACATTTTTGACATGGTAAACTGGACTGTTTCTTTCGTAAGACTCCCAGTTCTCCCAAGGTCCACCGGTAAATCTGCCTTGAGATGCCTCAAAGATTGACATGTTTCCTCCACCGGAATTCCAGTAAATAAGGTCATACATGGAAATCATATTTGTCAATGGGGCTCCGGCGGCAGCGGCTTTGAACATATTTGTTTGGGTAATTAAAAAAGCTGTCTGATATCCACCCCAAGAGTGACCATGAATTCCGATGTTATTTTCATCTATTACACCGGTCGCAATTGCAGCTTTTACTCCAGGAATTACGCACCATACAGCAGACATTCCCGGATCATCCATTGTATAAACGATGTCTGGAATGAATACCGCAAACCCATTACTTGTATACACATTTGGATTCCAACCCGTTCCACTGAATCCTGGATTCACCCAGTTGTTTTTAGTTTGAGAAAGCTTTTCGTAGTAGTAAACTACTGTAGGATACTTTTTGCCTTCTATATAACCTGCAGGCAGGAATAAAGCACCTTGTAAAGTATCTCCTTTATCAGAGACATAATCCACTAAGCGGGTACCAGCCGACCAAGAGTACTTGGATGCATCAGGAGCACTTTCAGTAATTACTTTTGGAGACGTCAAGTTCGCATCAGCAATATAAATCTGCTCAGGTTGATTGAATGTTTCTTTTGTAAATGTGTAAACTGCAGCTTTTTCAGCTTTTTGTAATGAACCAATCGCTGCGTCATCCCAGACTAAATTTTCTGCTCCCGGCTCAAGCCCATTTTTGGCTGGGTTAATTCGTGCAATCCCGCTCTTTTTAGTCCATTCACCATAGGTTCTGATATAGTGTGGCTTGCTCAGATCGATCCCTTTTTCATCTGGATCTAGCGTGAATCTGTATTGGTATCTTATTTGGTCAGCTCTTCCGTTTTCGGTGAGGTTGATAGCTTTTGCTTTTCCTCCCACTGGGATTTGCCAGATATCCCAGCCATCACTGATCATTACATATTGGCTATCACTACTCCATCCAAGGGCATTTTCCAAAGGTTTTATGACGTTGTGATCATCCTCTACATCTACAAAAGTTACAGGAAGGCTTCCTGTCAGATTCATTTCTTCACCACTTGCAATGTCATAGGAGTAATAATTCCCATCGTACCCATAAATCAATTTGGTGCCGTCAGGAGAACTTCTGGGGTATGCAGAATACCTTGGAAGATAGAAATTGGTGAAGAGTGTTTTTTTCTCCCCGGTCTTCAAATCTACAAGATAGAAATCCCGATAAGATTGCCCGTCTAAATTGCTTTGTAGCTCATAATTCTGCATGTCAGAGCCTAAGGCATATTTTTCTTTTGGTAGCAGACTTAGGTCCCTCATGGTACTGTCTTGCAATTGGATATGTTTACCTGTAGCCACATCGTACATAGCCCAGAAACTGTAATTTTTATCCATGTTCTCCAAAACTTGCTGGCGGGATTGAAGTCGGCTATCATTCCAGTGCCAAATGGTCATGTCTGGCTTATCCGCATCTCCCTTTTTTGTCTCAGATTTAGTGGTATCCAGCTTTGAGATGGCTTTTTGTAAATCCTTGATGGATTTGATAGTGGTATCAGCCATGATTTTTTTCATCGCTTCAGATTCTGCCATCGCTACAGAATCTTTATCCAATTCTTTTTTCACTTCTTCTTTTTTGGCCAAAACCAAAGGATGAATTCCGTAAAAAAGGCGGGTCAAATCTTCGGACCACATTGGTCTTCTGTTTGGGCTGATCGTGAATTCCTGATTAAAACCTGTCGAATCTTTTTTTGGATCATAAACCGTGACCTGAGGAGCAGAGAGGTTTTTTACCCCAATCAATTTCCCTTGGTCTTGTTTGTATTTTTTGTCCTCAACGAGTTTCAGAGCAGCAAAAGCATCACCTTTTTCTGTCCAGTTAAGAGACTTATAGCTGGCTTTATCGTTTTCCAAAACCTGAGTGCTGTTGTTGGAAAGATTCAATAAATAAATTCCGTTTCCAGACTTGTTTGCAGCATCCACAGTGTAGGCCAGAAAGGATCCCGGTTTGTTAAAAGAAAACTCCAACACATTTCCAATATTCAATGCTTTCTCAGTAGTCAGGTTGTAAACAAGTAAATCGGAACCTTTCGCCTCCCCATTTCCATCTTTAGGAAGATTGATAGCCAAGACGCTGGATCCATCATTATTGAAAGAGAAAGTGCTTACTTTTTCCCAGGTTTTTTTGTCATCTGTTCCTAATTTGATCAAATGAAGTTTATCTGATAAGGGTTTTCCTTTTGACTTTTCGTTTTTCTTTTTTTCATCGAATTTTGGGTCTTCCTTAAAAGCTAGCCATTTAGAATCTGAGCTAAATGAAAATTGCTGCCCGGTGACTCCTCCAATTCCATATGTTTTTTTACTTTCAGGATCATTGACTTTTTGAAGGATTAACTCACCATCGCCTTCCAGTTGAACCACTGTATAAGCGATCCATTGTCCATCTGGAGAGATTTTAAAACTTCCCGAATTCATGTATTTCCAGGTAGGAATGTCTTGCCAAGTGATGGGTTTTAACTCTGATTCTTGGGCCATAGAAAGACTCGCTGCCAAGCAAAGCATCCATAAGAGGAATAGTGGTTTACGCATGATTTTAAATTTAATTGAGATTCTAAAATAGGGAAAATTCACTGATTGAAAATGGATTCTACATTTAAGGATATTTCTTTTAAAAAAGTATTTGATTTAACAAAAACTATTAGTTTGATTTATTCTTTGTTTCAAATGCTATGAAAAAGTTTTTTTATTCCCCGAGCTACTTGCTTGTATTCTTACTGTCTTCTTGTTGGTGGCTCAATCCTAAGTACTCTAAAGGCTATTTTCCCAGCGAAGTCACCAATTTCGAAGGACTAAATACGACTTACAACGATTACAATATGGATATCCGAATTCAGTGATGATTTTCTCCTCTAACCGACCTGGAGGAAAAGGGGGATTTGATTTGTATTATGTGGGAATTTCAAGGTATTAAAATTCTGAAGTACAATTTATAGATAAAAAAAACCTGCTTCTGGAGAAGCAGGCTAAAATTTTGTTTTGATTTTGAGACTTCTGATTTTATAACTCTGAATTTTCAAATACTATTTTTCCTCCCACGACAGTTATCATTACTTTACTTTTTAGAATATCTAAATCAGGTATTTCCATGATATTCTGATCAAAAACAGTGAAATCAGCGGCTTTGCCAACTTCAATTGATCCTTTGTAATTTTCTTCAAATTCAGCGTATGCTCCATCCAGTGTATAGGATTTCAAAGCTTCTTCTCTTGTCATTTTTTCGCTTGATTCATAGCCGCCTTCCGGGGTGCCTTCCAAAGTCTGGCGACTTACCGAAGCAAAAAACGAAGGAAGAGGATCCACTGGCTCTACCGGTGCATCCGTCCCGTTAGCTACTACAGCGCCACTTTTCATTAATTTCTGCCAAACGTAAGCACCATCGACAATCCGTTGTTCTCCCAATCTATCAATCGCCCATGGTCTATCAGAACTCAAATGAATTGCCTGCATCGCCGCAATCACTCCAAGTTCTCCGAAACGGGGAATATCATCTGGATGAATATGTTGTGCATGTTCGATTCGGAACCGAAGGTTTTTAGCATCTGGATATTTGGCAAATGCAGCTTCATATCGATCTAAAACTTCCTGATTGGCTCGATCGCCAATGGCATGTGCACAAACCTGGAAACCTAAAGGAATTGCTTTCTCCGATACCTCAGTAACCACCTCCATTGGCAGAGTTTCATGACCTTGATGTCCTGGTCTATCTGTGTAATCCTCCAATAGCCAAGCCCCACGTGGTCCCAAAGCTCCATCGCAGTTTAATTTGATAGATCTGACTGTAAGCATATGATCAGTAGAATCAATCATTGGCCCTTTTTTGTACCATTCTTCCAAGAGTTCTGGAGATCTACCAGTTAACATCACATAATGTCTTGATGTAAGTTTTCCTTCGTTTTTGAATTTCTGAATCAAATCAATGGTCTCTTGACCACTTCCTGCATCATGGAAGCTTGTTATCCCTTTTTCAGCCAATTCTTTCAGTGCCAAAGTCAAAGCTTCTTCCGCTCTTTCGGGAGTTTCTTGTGGAACCAATCTTCCGACTAAACCAGAAGCTCTTTCCGTCAAAACTCCAGTTGGATTACCCAAATCGTCTAAAATAATTTCCCCACCTTCCACTTCGCCAGGTCTTTCTCCTTTCAGGTTATTGATACCTGCCATTTCCAAGGCTTTGTCGTTGGCAAAAGAGGCATGTCCAGAAGCATGTCTTAAAAAAACAGGATTGTCTTTGGATACTTCGTTGAGTTGATCATTGGTTTGAAATCCTTTAACCATTGTTTTAGGCTTTTCAATCCACTTATCCTGATGCCATCCACGACCGGTGATCCAGTCGCCAGGTTCAGCTTGGGCAACTGCTTCTGCTACTTTTTCCACCAATTCATCATAGGTTTTGACATACATCAGATCGAGTTCCAGCTTGTTATAGCCAATTCCCATCAAGTGGGCGTGCGATTCGATCAGGCCTGGAGTCATGGTCATTCCCAGCAAATCAACAACCTGAGTGTTTTCTGAAATATATTCTCCGATCTCTTCTGAGCTACCAACAGCCAAAATCATCCCGTCTTTGACGGCAACAGCTTCTGCTTTTGGTTTCGAAGGATCAACTGTATAGACAATGCCATTTGTGAATACTAAGTCTGCAGGTTCGGGTTTGTTTGAATTGCAGCTTAATAAAAAGATTCCAGCAATTAAGAAAAAGAGAAAATTCTTCATGAGGTGGTTTTATTTAGGCCTTAATCTAGCCCAATAAACTCAATGCTCAAAGTACGGTAGATTTACTGAACCCAGATTTTTCTAGAAGTAGTAAAGCTGCCATTCACTTCTAACTGAAGAATGTATAATGCAGGCGCCAAAAATCCCGCTTGTATTTCAATTTCCTGATTGGCTTCGATCTGGATGTTTTCCAACATCACCTGCCCCAGTGAATTGACGAGGCGTGCTTTTGCAGGAAGGTTAGCAAGAATTTTTACCGGCCCTTGAGTAGGGTTAGGATAGACTTTCAATCTAAATTCATTTTCATCAGGCGAATCTTCAGTAATTGCTTTAAGATAAATAAGCCCTCCTGCTCTTGTGCCAAGAATTAAATCTGGAGCTTCCTCAAAAAATGGATTTACGAAGGTGATCCAGGTATTTCTGCCCAATCTAGTCGGTAAATTTTGGTTTCCTATTTTGACCAAAATCTCCTCCCGATCTGAAGAATTCATGAAATCAGAAATTTTCACAAGTTGGCCAAGCTGGTCCACCGCAAATAAATCAGGACTTGGTTTCTTGTGCACCGCTACATTTAAATTTCTATTTGCGGGATTGTCCACAAAACCCAAAAAGTCCTCTTCAAGAAGTGTTGCTGTGGAAGTGTCAAAATTAATTTCATACAAATCTAAACTTCCGTTTTGTGCAGCAACAAGCAGGTAATCTTCGCCTTCAAAATTGAAAAGCTGTAAATAATCTCTACGACTCGGTTGGTAACCGGTGAATTGTATTGGAAGGTACTGAGTTTGGGAATCGTTTAATTCAAATAGTTTTTGATTGGGTATTCCATTCGAAATGGAGATTCCTGAGATAATATTATGGTGGTTTCCCTGCTGATCATTGAAAAGTAAATTCTGAACATCGATAAGATTCAATTCGTCCAATAATGAATTGATCACGTCTATTTTTTGGAATGTGCCATTATTCAATTCAAAGATTGATTGCTTGCTGATTACTTCGCCATTTACTTTTTGGTTGGAGGTAATGAAAATGGATCCTGCGCTTTTGTTTCCGCTATATAATGGAATGCTGTTTTCGCCCAAGTCGATCATCTGATTTTGGAGGAAATTAAAATCAGATGACCCATTTGCTTCGATTTTTACGATAGATTTTGAGAAGTCAATTCCAAAGTTCGATGAAGTTTCATTGGTATTTAGACTGATGATCAACTCATTTTCTATAATCTGTGCATTGTGAAAGATCGGAAACCCAGGAAGGGAACCATAAGTAGGAAGTTCATTTGAAAAGCTTTGAAAATCAGCGTCTTTTTCTGAGCCCTTATTTGGCAAGAAATAAAGAATGCTGCATTCATCCCGGCCCAATACCAAGTCAGATATTCCGTCCCCATCAAAGTCTTGATAGAGGATTGAATGTCCTCCAGCATGCTGAATTCTGTTATTTTCTTGATTTAAAGTTCTTAAATCTATACCAGTACAAGTTTCTCCAAACGAAATATCATCGCATCCGCAAAACACTAAATTGCCCCAAAAATTTTCAGGAAAAGCAAATCCATCTACATCAGGAATTCCTTTTCGATCAATGCTAGTGTTTTCATAAAACTCCAGGTAATCTCCGGATGCAAAATTGAAGATGACTAAATCCAAATCCCCATCATTATCTAAATCCTTGATCAAAGGAGTGTCCAGATTGTTGGCCTGAATATTACCGGAATTATCAATTCTTAAAAAGTTTTGTGCAACAGTCCATGAAATGTTGGCTCCTGTAGAAGTATTTTTATAGGCTTTTATTCCAAGAGGGGTGGAGGTAAAAAGATCCTTTTTGCCATCCTTGTCAAAATCGGTAAGTTTTAAAAAACCAGTAATGTCTGGAGGGAAATAATAGCTTAGTTCAGGAAGATGGATAAAAGTGTCCCCTTGTTTTTTGTAAACCTGAAGTTGTCTGGAATTGATATCCCAAATCACCCACTCTTCCACTTGATCACCATCTACATCCATTGTTTGGATTTGCGCAGAATTGATTCCTCCAGAAAAGGGTGCAGCTAATTGATTTCCAAAAACCTCAACTTGCGGAAAATCAGTAATAGAATAAACTTCTTGAGGAAATGAGCGAAACGTGATGAGAAATAAAAGAGGGAATAAAAATTTTCGCATAAACCTGAATAAGAAATCTAAAATTAATACGGAACGATGGACTTAAAGATGTGAATGATTCGTTTATTTTGGGAGTAAATCTTCGCTAAAATGAATCTTTCTATACTTTATAAACTTTTCAAAAATAGTACTGGGGTAAGTACAGATACCAGAAAAATCGAAAAAGGGAATATTTTTTTCGCTTTAAAAGGACCGAATTTCAATGCTAATGAGTTTGCCCCAAAGGCCTTGGAAATTGGCGCATCCTTAGTTGTGATCGATGATCCTGCCTATTTTATAGAGGATGATGAACGATATTTTTTGGCTAAAGATGCCTTGAAAATGCTTCAGGATCTCGCCAATTATCATCGAAAGCAGCTTGACATTCCTGTGATTGGTCTGACAGGTTCCAATGGAAAGACTACTTCTAAAGAGTTGCTAAACTCTGTTTTGCAGACGAAATACAAAACGGTGGCGACAATTGGGAATTTGAACAATCATATTGGCGTTCCTTTGACTTTATTATCGATTGGTGAAGATGCGGAAATTGCCATTGTGGAAATGGGTGCCAATAAGCAAGGTGATATTATGGAGCTCTGTGAAATCGCTGAACCAACCCATGGGTTTATCACTAATATAGGCAGAGCTCATTTGGAAGGAATGGGAGGCCCTGAAGGAGTTTTAAAAACAAAAACCGAATTGTACCAGTACCTGAGAGAACATCAGGGAACAGTATTTATCAATTCGCAGGATCCCATCCTGTCAAATATGGCGAAGCGGTTTGAGAATCCTATTTTATATCCAGCCAAAGGAGATTTTTGTGAGGTGACTTTTGTTGAAGCAAATCCCTTCGTGAAATTTTCTGTAGAAGGTACAAGTGAGGAATTTCTAAGTTCATTGATTGGAGCTTACAATTTTGGAAACATTGCCACGGCATTGGCAGTAGGTAAATTCTTTGGAGTTCCGATAGAAAAAGCTGTACAGGCTATAGTCTCCTACAAGCCCTCTAATATGCGTTCTCAATTAATTGAAAAGCGAGGTAACTTGATCATTTTGGATGCTTATAATGCAAATCCATCAAGCATGGAAGTCGCAATTCGAACTTTTGGGGAAATGACCGGAAAGAAACACAAAATGATCATTCTGGGAGATATGTTTGAGTTAGGCGATCATGCAGAAGAGGAGCATGCCAAGCTGGGTGAAATAGTCAATGAATATGCCATCGATAAAGTTTGTTTCACAGGTAAATTGATTGCTTCTGCATTGACCAAGGCGCCGAAAGCTCTTTATTTTCCAGATCCTTTTTCTTTCAGAAACTGGCTTCAGGATAGTAAGATGGAGGATTATCTAATATTGATAAAGGGTAGCCGAGGAATGAAACTGGAGGGATTGGTAGATTTTATCTAAACCATATTCTTTCTCTTCTTGTTAAGTGACGAAACTAAAAACATTAAATACATGCGACCTTATTTAGATTTTTTATCCGAATTGGCAGAGAATAACAGCAAAGAATGGATGGATGCCAATAAAAAGAAGTACTTGGATG
The DNA here is from genome assembly GCA_965659625.1 of uncultured Algoriphagus sp. Classification (GTDB taxonomy): domain Bacteria; phylum Bacteroidota; class Bacteroidia; order Cytophagales; family Cyclobacteriaceae; genus Algoriphagus. The sequence continues at coordinate 121,481 of CBFHWO010000007.1, forward strand.
TGAAGGAGGAATTTTTGGGAGATGTGGAAGTAATTCTGAAAGGATTAGCAGAATGGGAACCAGCTTTTGAAGCATTCAAACCCAAGGATTGTGTTTTTCGCCAAAATAGGGATGTTCGGTTTTCAGCAAATAAGGCTCCTTACAAAACCAATTTTGCAGCATATTTTTCTCCCAAAGGGAAGAAGTCAGAAGGGCCTGGGTATTACCTGCATATTCAGTCAGGGCAATCATTTATTGGGGGAGGAATTTGGATGCCAATGGGTGAAACTCTGAAAAAGATCCGAAAAGAGATTGATTATTCAGGAGCTGAATTGATGAAAATTGAGAATGAATCAAATTTCAAATCCACATTTGGGGAGATACAAGGTGAGAAGCTGAAAACAAGTCCACGTGATTATGACGCAGACCATGAATTTATCGAATATCTCAAGCTGAAAAGTTATACAGTCACCACTACATTGAAAGATAAAGAAGTCAACAACGGACAGTTTATCGCTCTTTCCTTGGATACGTTCAAAACGATGAAACCATTTCAGGATTTCCTTTCAAAAGCGGTCGAGGAAGTGGAGGATGGTTCAGGGATTCTATAAAAAGAGTTTTTCCAGCATAGCCGCAACTCCGTCTTCCTTATTATGCAAAGTGATTTCCTTTGCGACAGCTTTAACTTCGGGTCTTGCATTTGCGACAGCAACCCCATAGCCCACTGTCTGCAATAACTCAATGTCATTGTAGTTGTCCCCAAAAGCGATGACAGATTCCATTCCAAAATCGAATGAATGTTCTAAGATTTTTTTCAGTCCAGTTGCTTTAGAAATGGATTTAGGAGCGATTTCAAGATAATTATCATTGGATCGATAGAGGTGCAGATCATCTGCGTGTTCGAAATGTAATTCGCCAAAAAGCCAGGAGATTTCTTGGGAGTCACCCATGCACATTACTTTGTGGGCACCAGAATTATCATTGGACCATAAACTGATTACTTCGGAAGCTGGCAGCCAGATACATGAAGTTTTGGTGTTTCTGATTTCTCTTTGTGACCAATAATCATCTTTTTCTTCGAACCAATTTTCACCTTGAAAAAGGCTGACATGGATTTCGGTTTTTTTGGTCAAGTCAATGATTTTTTTGACCAATTCTAAGGAAATAGAAACAGAGTCCAATATTTCGCCGGAGGCACTCAAAACATATCCTCCGTTATAGCTTACCAGCGGTTGTTCAGGTTTACCAAGATCACTGACTAAATGCCTCATGGCATTCGGCATACGGGAACTTGCCAAAATTACCGGGAAATCTGGTTGGAATTTACCGATGATAGCTTTTAAACGAGCAGAAAGGTCTCGTTCAGAGTTTAGCAAGGTACCATCTACATCGGAGCAAAAGGCTTTAATGTTCATTAATCGAATTCAGACCAGTCTATTTCATCTGCAAAATTGGTGAAAACACTAATGCCAATAATTGCTATGAAAATCATTACAGCTACAAAAATAATGAGCTTGACAATTAATTCAGCTTTTGCCCAATTTGATTTGTCAGGATCTGTATTGCTGTCAACAGCCCAAACGATAAGCATGATAAATCCAATTAATGGAAGTCTCTTGATAATGACTGAAATGATCCAGTCACCAAGAGTCATTTTTGGTTTTTTGAACTCAGGTGGCATTTCCATGGTCTGTAGGTTAGATTAAAAATCCTTTGTCTCAAATGTATATTCTTGCATCGCAATATTCTCCGGATTACTAGGATCGGTTTGAATAAATTGAATAGTGATCTGTCTGTAATTATCCGAATTTTCGAAGTCTCTTAAATAGATTTCAGCGCAGTTTCTCGCAAGGATCTCAGGTTGATTTCCCAGTTTGACCGGATCACCATTCTCGAGTTTAAGGAAAATGGTAGACTCGGTATGATCCTCGACGGTAGAACTATTTAGCGCTACACTCATACCCTGAAAATCTCCTAAAGCTCGAATTTCTTCCGATGGTAAAAATCCTTTACCCATCATGCTTTCCATTCCTTTAAAAGCGAATTTCACAATATTTTCGGGATTGCAAGAGCAAGAGGAAAGTAATGCTGCCGAAACAGAAAGCATGAAATAAACAGAAAGACTTTTGAGGTTCATTTGGAAAGATTTAGAGCAAGATACAATTACTCCTCTGTCTTTTCAACTAGCAAATGTATGCTATAATCTTTTTCTGAGTAGGATTTTGTGGTGTTCGGATAAGGGTTTACTTCTTCTAAACTGAACGTTAAGCCTCCGTATTGGACGATAGAAGGGACGTTTCGGAAAGTAGGATACGTGCTTAAAAGGAATTTTTCTTCAGTTCCATTAACTGAAATTAAAACTTCCACTTCTGCTAATCCTTGCCAGATACAAACGGCATTTTCTGGACATCGTGAATCCTCAGCCAGTTTGGTAAATGAGATGGAAATAGGCTCGGTACAGAAAGTAATTGTTTCGTTCCAGTTGATTTCGAAAGGTGTACCTATTTGAAATGTTTCGCATGGCTTCTCACTTTCACAAGAAGTCAAAGTGATAATGAAAAAGAGGAGAAGCATTGGACGTTTTTTCAAAATAGTTTGAAATTTAATTTTCAAAGCAAGGACGAATTTCTATATCAGATTGCAACAAAAGACCAAGGCACTGTGATTTTTTTAAACCAAAAAAGCCTCACATTTCTGTGAAGCTTTGAGTGGAGAATAACGGTCCGCGATAGTTATCGGGACGAACAGTTGACCTTCTCGACCTGAGTCGGGATGTAAAAGCAAACAGAATTGAAAATAGAGGAATGGACATAGAACCAAAAAAGCCTCACATTTCTGTGAAGCTTTGAGTGGAGAATAACGGTCCGCGATAGTTATCGGGACGAACCGTTGACCTTCTCGACCTGAGTCGGGACGTACAAGCCAACAGAATTGAAAATAAAGGGATGGACATAGAACCAAAAAAGCCCCACATTTCTGTGAAGCTTTGAAGTGGAGAATAACGGATTCGAACCGTTGACCTCTACACTGCCAGTGTAGCGCTCTAGCCAACTGAGCTAATCCCCCATGTTTTTCGAGCTCTAGCCTCCACGATAGCTATCGGGATGGGCTAATCCCCCAAAAGGTTTGCAAATATAGACAGGGCATTTTACTGTGCAAACAATTAATTAATCTGAGGAATAATTAATCCTAGTCATAATACTCCGTCCGAGTGTTACTTCATCGGTGTACTCTAGCTCACCACCAACAGGAATTCCTCTAGCTATTGTACTTACTTTGATTCCTTTTTCACTTAGTCTTTTGGCGAGATAAAAGGAGGTGGTATCACCTTCCATTGTGGCACTTAGCGCTAAAATAACTTCTTGAACTTGCTCCTCTTTTGGAGCTGTTTCAACTCTTTTTAATAAAGACTCAATCGTAAGTTCTTCAGGACCAACCCCTTGAATAGGAGATATCACTCCGCCTAAAACGTGGTAAGTCCCCTGAAATTGATTGGTATTTTCGATGGCCAAAACATCTCGAATATCTTCAACCACACAAATGATTGTCTTATCCCTTCTCATGCTAGTACAAATGGAACATTCTTCTGCATCAGAAATAGTGTGACAAGTCTTGCAGTACTGTATTTCTTGTCTCATTCTATTCAAAGCCAAAGTAAGGGCCTCAGTATGAACCTCATTTTGCTTTAATAAATGCAAGGCTAATCGCAAAGCCGTCTTTTTCCCGATTCCAGGAAGTCTGGATATTTCGGTGACAGCATCTTCAATAAGTTTGGAAGGGATATTCACTTAGGTCTGATTATACAATGGCTGCTTGGATTCCGGCATCTAATATAGCTTCACACATAGGTTTTAGCTCTTCTATACTACCTTTTTTTACAGCGCACTTTCCTTTGAAATGAATAATAAGTGTGCATTGCTCAGCTTGTTCAGTACTGTGTTTACAAACCTTTACTAAAATATTAGCTACATGGTCGAATGTATTGACATCGTCATTGTAAACAATCAGATCTGAGGAATCTAAATCTATTGCTTCTTCCAGCAATACATCGGTCTCTTCCTGAAATTGATAAGTCATGTTCAATCGATTCATTTTGCAAAATTAATAATATTAGACAATTTAGCGGCTAATCTTAGCCTCATTTATGAATTCACAGGTAGTTCTGATCGTTATTTCCTGCTATTTTTTACTGCTTTTTCTGATTTCATGGTTTACCTCAAGAAAAGTTTCAGCAGATACTTTCTTTACCGGTGACAGACAATCCCCTTGGTTTTTAGTAGCCTTCGGAATGATCGGAGCCTCTCTTTCCGGGGTTACTTTTATATCGGTGCCAGGAGAAGTTGGTAATTCTAACTTCTTTTACTTCGAAGTTGTTTTAGGTTACACCCTTGGGTATTTCACGATTGCCAAAGTTTTATTGCCTTTATATTATCGGTTAAATCTAGTCTCCATTTACTCTTATCTGGAAGATAGATTTGGCTTTTGGTCTTATAAAACCGGCGCCTTTTTCTTCATCTTATCCAGAACCGTTGGTTCCTCTCTTCGGGTATTCCTTGTGGCTTCAGTCCTGCAATTGATACTTTTTGATTCACTCGGAATCCCATTTTGGACATCTGTATTGATTACAGTAGGGTTGATTTGGTTATATACTTTTAGAGGAGGAATCAAAACAGTAGTTTGGACTGATACCCTTCAGACCTTTTTTATGCTTGCAGCCGTCGTCGTGAGCATAGTATTGATTGGAAAGGAACTGGAACTGTCGAGTATCAGTGATTACTTCAAAACAGTTTCCGATGATCCTAGATCAAAAATATTTAATTGGAACTGGAAAGACGGGACCAATTTTTTCAAGCAATTCATCTCTGGCGCATTCATCACGATAGTCATGACGGGTTTGGATCAAGATATGATGCAGAAAAACCTAACCTGCAAAAATATTGGGGAAGCACAGAAAAACATGTTCTGGTTTACTAACAGCTTGGTGATTGTGAATCTATTATTTCTGAGTTTAGGAGTAATGCTCTATCTATTTGCAGAAACGAAAGGCATTCCTCTTCCAAGTAGAACAGATGAGTTATTTCCATTGCTAGCCACCCAATATTTTTCTCCTTTTGCGGGAATTGTGTTTGTGTTAGGTATTACAGCTGCGGCCTATTCCAGCGCTGATTCAACCTTGACGGCTTTGACAACTTCCTTTTGTATTGATTTCCTTCAATTAGAACGGAAATATCCCGCTGATCAACGTGTGAAAGTCAGGCAAAGAGTACATGTAGCATTCACAATTTTGATGTTTTTTGTCATTTTGATTTTTCATTGGCTCAATGATCAAAGTGTCATTAATACTGTTTTTGTGATTGCAGGTTATACTTATGGTCCATTATTAGGTCTTTATTCTTTTGGGTTGTTCACCAAAATGCAAGTGAAAGATAAATGGGTTCCATATTTAGCCGTTTTGGCTCCGACACTAACGTACCTTATTGCGACTAATTCAGAAAAATTGTTTTGGGGCTATAAGTTTGGGTTTGAAGCGTTAATCCTAAATGGACTATTAATGTTCATTGGATTGTGGCTTGTCCGCAAAAAGTAATTAAAGCGCGAGTTCAATTTCCGGATTCCAAAACACTTGATCAAAATTCTGGATTTGATCATTTTTAATTTCTACGCCTTCTTTTTCCAAGGCCTCTTGCATAGTAGTTGGGCTAGGAAAATGATGTTTCCCAGTCAATAAACCTAGACGATTCACCACTCTATGTGCCGGAACATCGGTCATGGTATGAGCAGCATTCATGGCATATCCAACCATTCTTGCTCCACTTTTTAGTCCCAAATAATGGGCAATAGCCCCATAGCTTGTCGCCCTTCCGGCTGGAATTTCTTTGACAACCTGATAGACCAAATCAAAGTAATTAGGCTTCTCTTTCTTCATGAGATAAATTAATGATGGCTTGATTTACGATTTTTCTGAGCTTCGCTTCGGATTCTTTTTCACCGGTCTTTATTGGGAATTGGAATCGAACCAGGCTGGTTTCAGATTTTCTTTCTAAAATATTTAGTTGGGCTCCTTTTGAGTAAACCACCTCTGAAAAAGACTTAAGTTCTGTCTTCAATTTTTCTTCGATTTCAATCAATTGTAAACTGATTTCATTTTTCAATTCAAAATCAAAGATTATCTGATGCGCATTGTTTCGGGAATAATTTACGATTTCACTTGCCAATACCATGGAATTAGGCACAATGATTATTTCACCGGTTTCACTTCTCAAAATCAGATTGATTAATGTGATATCCCGAATGAACCCCGTGTTTTTCCCAATGTGGATTTTGTCTCCAATCTCCAATTGATCTGAAAACATGATGATCAGACCATTGGCTATATTGGTGATATAATCTTTGGTCAAAACAGCAATTGCCGCAGCGACAATAGTAATACTAGTCAAGAATTCTAACGGTCTAATCCCGACTGCGAGCATTAAGGAGATCAGCAGGATGATCACATTGAGAATCCATGAGATTCTATCAATGCCTATCACAAAGTTGGGTTGTACTTTTTCGTCTTTGGTCTTTTTTAAGTAAAATCGCAAAGCAGCAAATCTTCCAAGAGAAATAATCAAATTACTGCTGAGCAAGAAAACTAAGGCTCTGATCAAGTTGGTGATTAAGGGGTGTGCATCCAAAAATGGTCTTAACACCGTGTCTCCCACATAGATGTAATCCAGAATTATTAGAAGCAATAACTTGAAAGCGAAATTTCTTCTCTTGATGCTTTCCTTGCTTTGGATACTGGTTTTTAAATGATTCATGTCTTATTTTAAAAATTAAAGGTAATTTTAGGAATATTCAGACAGAATTTTCCATAAGTATGAGCAGAAATATAATTATTACGGGTGCAAGCGGAAATTTAGGATCTGCAGTAGTTGAAAAATTTAAAAGAGAAGGATATCATGTCATTGCGTTGACAAATCCAGCTTTAGATGAAATCGTTGAGGAGGCAGATGATAGTTATGAAGTGGATGTGACAGATGAAGAACAAGTTACGTCTTTCATAAAGGAATTTCAGCTTCAATATGGTGATTTGGACGCGTTGGCTTTGATAGTTGGTGGTTATAGCCAAGGAGGTTTTGAGCAGACAAGTGAGGCAGATATCCAGAAAATGCTTCAATTGAATTTTTTCAGCGCTTACCATTTGGTGAGAGGGTTTTTGCCGATTATGAAAAAACAGCAAAAAGGAACCTTTCTTTTTGTTGGGGCAAGGCAAGCTTTGGAATTAAAAGGAGCAAAAGATGTATTGGCCTACTCACTCAGTAAAAGATTAGTTTTAACGTTGACAGAGATTCTTGGAGAAGAAATCAAAGATTCTCCGATTCGCTCCCATGTATTTGTCCCAAGTATTATTGATACGCCTCAAAATAGAGAATCCATGCCTGACGCTGATTTTTCAAAATGGGTCAAGCCACAAGATATTGCAGAAGCAATGCATTATGCAGTAAATACTTCGGCTTTGCGAAATATGACGTTTAAATTATTCGGAGAAGTTTAATCAGATACCTATGAAAACAAAATTGATCCTATTTCTGATCTTTATTTTAGGTACTGAGATTTCAGTAAATGCCCAGTCTGAAAGTGATGCTGTTAAAGCAGTGATCGATGCATTATTTGACGGGATGCGTGCTAAAAATTCTGATCAGATATTAGGCGCATTTTCTGAAAATGCCATCATGCAAACAATCCAAAATAAGCCGGAAGGAACGGTTATCGCAAGCAATTCAGTAGCAGATTTTGCAAAAAGCATAGGATCTGTTCCTGCAGAAAGACAGCTTGACGAGCGCCTTACTGATTATGTAATTAACATCGATGCAAACATGGCAACAGCTTGGACTCCCTACCAATTTTATGTGGATGAAAAATTCAGCCATTGCGGAGTCAATTCATTTCAACTAGTAAAAATTGACAACTCCTGGAAAATTGTCTACATCATAGATACCAGGAGAACAGAAGCTTGCGTAGAATAGATGAATGATTTTAAATCTCAAGTATTTCAGGCTGCCTTTGATCTGTTGGAGGAAAAGAATAAACTTTTGTCCTCTGAGTTGAAATCCTTGGAGCAAAGTATCCATGAGGACACAAAGAGTTCTGCTGGGGATAAATATGAAACTGGCCGTGAAATGATCCGTCAGGAAATCGGTAAAGTTGAAAATCAATTCAAGCAGAACAAAATGTTTGTGATGGAATTGACCCACTATTTAGATGCGCAAAAGCCAAGTTTAAAAATTAGCGAGGGAAGTTTGGTTTGCTGGGGAGAGGATTGGTTGTTTATTTCTATAAGTATTGGACAAATTGAAGTAAATGGTCAAAAAGTGTTTCTATTGAGTAAAAACTCACCCTTGGGAAATGAACTTTTGGGAAAAGGAAAGCAGGATCAAGTCACCTTTCGGGGAAAATCAAAGATGATCAAGGAGCTTTTATAGAATTCTAATTTTTAAGAGTTAAAGTCATCAGCTCTCCTGATTCACCCAACAATTTAATTTCATCATCAGAACTTTTGAATTTTTTAACTTGGTTCAAGGCGGAGATAAAAGTGGACTCCCCATCACCGGCACAGGTCATCCTTGTCATAGATCCGGGATCTAATCTTAATTTTTTTCCTTCCAAACTGTAAATTCCCGAAAACTCATTACAACCGCCGAAACCAGATAATTTTCCAGCTTCTAAAAACTCAAGGGTTGGGATTCCAGAAGGAAAGTTTTCATGAATTGATGTCATGCCACTCAAGGAGTTCAGTTCCCAAGTTTTGTTTCCTAAAAAATCCATTGCTGTTTTTTGAATAGGTTTACAGTCAACCATCAAAAACACCAAAATAAGAATGGAAGTTGATCTAAAAACTTTCATAATGTTTTGCTATTGATTGAGTATCAATTTATAAAATTCTAAGACCAAATTCTCTTTTGAGTTTCAATAATTATCCAATGTTTCAAGTTGGAAAAATCGATAAATGCCTGATTTTTTGTCTTATTTTTAAAGAAAGTGTGTCTTTTTTGAAAAACTATAAAGGAATGTTTGGCATATCGAATTTTTGGAAGTAAGATTGTCGAGTCAATTCTCCGGATATGGTATTTGCAGCTAACATTTCATTCACAGAAACCCCATCAATTTTGCGTGGAGCAGTTGCGAGTACATCTTTTTTTATGTCCACAGGAATTTTCACCACCATTACGGGTATTCCCGTTTTAATTTAATAGTACCCCGCCCTTTTGGCCTTTATTGGTCCTCCTAAGTTTTAAAACTCATTATCAAATTCTTTATGAAAGTCATCAAGTTTGGCGGTTCATCCGTAGCGAACCCCGAAAACATCAGAAAAGTATTTTCCATCATTCAGGAGAAACTTAAAAAACATGAAATAGCTATTGTTTTTTCCGCATTTGGTGGCGTCACGGAAAGTCTCCTAAAGATTTCACAACAAGCTAAAGAAGGGGATCAGACATATAGAGATAATTTACAAAGTCTTGAGGAAAAGCATCTGGATTTAGTTCGTCAGCTGATATCTGTTCAAAATCAATCTACAGTGATGACTTATGTGAAAGTTCGATTTAAAGAACTGGAGGATTTGTTCCACGGGATTTACCTTATCAAAGAGAATTCTCCAAGAACATTGGATTACGTTGCAAGTTTTGGAGAACGACTTTCAGCCTTTATTTTGTCTGAGGCATTGGTCGGGAAGGGCTTAAAGACACAGTTTTTGGACGCGAGAGAGGTGATCAAGACCAATGATAGGTTTGGTCAAGCTCGAGTGGATTTCCAAGCTACCAATGCTTTGATCAGAAGCTATTTTGGGAAAAATGATGGAATTAAGGTTATCACTGGATTTATTGCCTCAACTGCCAAAGGTGAGACGACTACCTTAGGCAGGTCTGGCTCAGATTATACAGCATCAATTTTTGCGGGAGCGCTTGAAGCAGAAGATTTAGAGATTTGGACTGACGTTTCAGGTGTCCTTACCTCTGATCCTAGGTTGGTTTATACGGCATTCACTGTCCCTCAATTGAGTTACAATGAAGCAATGGAACTATCACATTTCGGAGCGAAAGTAATTTTCCCAGCTACAATGCAACCCGCTATGAAGCGGAATATTCCGATTTATATCAAAAACACCTTTGAGCCTGAAAATCCGGGAACAAAGATCAATAGTGAGGTTACCAAGGAAGCTTTGATCAAAGGGATCAGTTCCATGTCTGATATCTCTATTGTGACTGTTCAGGGAGCTGGATTGATAGAATCAGTATCTGGTACAAGTCGGGTCTTTAAAGCATTGGCTGATGCGGAAGTGAATATTGTGTTGATTTCTCAGGCTTCTTCAGAACATAGTATCTGCTTAGCGATCAAAACCAGAGAGGCTTTTCTTGCAAAAGATGCTGTGGAGAAAGAATTTCACTATGAGATAAAGTCTGGTGAAATGGATGAAGTGAATCTACTTCATGGTTTTTCTACTGTGGCAGTGGTAGGAGAGAATATGAAACATAACCCAGGTGCCTCGGGCAGGATGTTTAGAGCATTGGGAAGAAATAATATTAACGTAGCTGCGATTGCACAGGGGAGTTCAGAATTGAATATCTCTGCGGTAATTCCACAAGTGGATTTACAAAAAGCTTTGAATGCGCTTCATGAGGCATTTTTCCTTTCCGAAAATAAAGTTTTGCACGTATTCCTGATCGGAACAGGTTTGATCGGTCAGGCTTTGATCAAAATGATTGCTTCCCAGCAAGTGAAGTTGCAGCAAGATAGTTTGTTGGATATTCAGATCCATGGTTTAGCTAATAGCCGATATATGGCATTTCATGAAGATGGATTTGATCTGAAAAATCCTTATCAGTTAGGTGCCGAAGATCATAAAATGGATTTAAATAAGTTCATCGAGACCATGGAGCAGATGAACTTCTCAAACTCTGTGATGGTGGATTGTACAGCTTCTTTGGAGGTAGCCAATACCTATTCAAGAATTCTGGAAGCCAAAATCGGGATAGTTACTCCTAATAAAAAAGCAAACTCGGGTTCCATGGAGCAATATCTCAATTTGAAGAAAATTGCTAAAAAGCGAGGAGTGAAATTCCTTTATGAAACGAATGTGGCTGCAGGCCTTCCGGTGATAAACACACTTCAGGATCTGATGCTTTCTGGAGATAAGGTCATCAAAATCGAAGCGGTATTGAGTGGTTCGATGAACTTTATTTTCTCAGAATTCGAGAAGGGGGCATCTTTTTCAGAAGTGGTGAAAATCGCAAAAGAAAAAGGGTATACGGAACCCGATCCTAGAGATGATCTGAGTGGGATGGATGTGGCGAGAAAGATTTTAATCCTAGGTAGAGAAGCTGAGCAGAACATAGAATTTGATTCGGTTACAGTGGAGGGGATGGTTCCTGGTGATTGTGTGGTGACAGCTTCCGTTGATGAGTTTTTTGAAAAATTGAAAGCCCATGATGCAGAATTCGAACTACTTAGAGAGGTAGCTCAGGTAAAAGGAGAGAAACTTCGGTTTATGGCTACTTTAGAAAATGGAGCTGCCAAAGTAGGCCTGAATTCATTAAAATTGGATCATCCTTTCAGTAGTTTAAAAGGAAGTGATAATATGATTTTGTTAACTACCGAGCGATATCATGACTTCCCTATGATCATCAGAGGGCCAGGCGCAGGGGCGGATGTTACTGCAGCTGGGGTTTTTGCAGATGTGATTAGAATCGGTAATTATACTCGGGAATAATGAGGTCTGTCAAAGCTTTTGCACCAGCGACTGTCGCCAATGTTTCCTGCGGATTTGATATCCTTGGATTTGCGATCGATGCAATGGGTGACTACGTAGAAGTTACTCGAAGAGAAAACACAGGTTTAAAAGTTGTTTCTATAGAAGAAGATGGAGGCAAACTTCCATGGGAAGTAGAAAAAAACACTTGTGCTGTAGCTATTCAGGCAATGCTAGATGATTATGGTCAGCAAGTTGGGATGGATATCGCCTTGAGAAAAGGATTGCCACTTGGCTCGGGAATGGGATCAAGTGCTGCAAGTGCTGTTGCTGCATTGATTGCGGCCAACAGGCTTTTGGGAGATCCATACGAGCGAAAAAACTTATTGCCGTTTGCTATTGCTGCTGAAAAAGCGGCATGCGGAGCAGGTCATGCTGATAATGTAGCGCCAAGTTTATTGGGAGGGTTTGTCTTGGTGAGAGATTACCATCCTTTAGATGTGATTAAACTTCATGTTCCGGAAGGGCTTTATTGTACTCTTTTGCATCCGCATTTTGAGTTGAAGACTTCTGATTCACGAAGCGTTTTGCGTGATTCGATTCCTTTAAAACATTCCACAATCCAATCGGGTAATGTTGCAGGTTTTATAGCGGGTCTGTATCAAGAGGATTTTGAATTAATTTCTAGATCCATGAGAGATGTCATAGCAGAACCTTATCGTGCTGTTTTGATTCCTGGGTTTTATGAGGTTAGGGAAGCTTTGAAGTCTGCTGGAGCTTTGGGAATGGGTATTTCAGGCTCAGGCCCGACTTTATTTGCCTTGTCACAAGGATCAGAAAAATCAGCTGCCATTGCCAAGGCTGCTGAAGAGATTTACGAAAGGATTGGCCTTGGAGTAGATACTTATTTCTCCGAAATTAATACCATTGGGGCCTATGTGCTCGAAGAAAAGAAGTAGTCAATGAAATTTTATAGCACTAATAATTCAAAACATCAGGTAAGTTTAGCTGAGGCCGTGATCAAAGGATTAGCTCCGGATCAAGGATTGTATATGCCTGAAAAAATCCCTACGCTTTCTCCTGAGTTTATTGAAAAACTTCCTGAGCTGAGTTTTAGAGAAATAGGATACGAGGTGATTAGTGCCATATTTTCGGAAGATTTATCCAAAGATCAAATTCATGAGTTGGTAGAACATACCTTGACATTTGATGCCCCCTTAGTTAAAGTGGAGGAGGATGTTTTTAGTTTGGAATTATTTCATGGCCCTACACTTGCCTTTAAGGATTTTGGAGCAAGGTTTTGTTCCAAATTGATGAGCATGTTGCTCGGTGGATCTGATAAAAAAGTGCGTGTTTTGGTAGCAACTTCTGGAGATACAGGGAGTGCAGTAGCAAATGGGTTTCTAGGAGTTGAGGGAGTAGAGGTAATTATTCTTTTCCCAAAAGGAAAAGTAAGTGAGCTGCAGGAAAAACAGTTTACGACACTCGGTCAAAATATCACTTCCTTGGAAGTAGATGGAGTTTTTGACGATTGCCAAAAAATGGTCAAAGAAGCATTCTTGGATCAAGAATTAAATGAAAAGTTATTATTGACTTCAGCAAACTCCATCAATATTGCTCGCTGGATTCCTCAGGCTTTGTATTATTTCTATGCCTATTCCTGTCTTCCAAAGAATGGTAAAAAAGTAGTATTTGCAGTTCCAAGCGGAAATTTTGGAAATATTGCCGCAGGTATATTAGCGCAAAGAATGGGCTTACCGATAGATCAATTTGTTGCTGCAACGAATGTGAATAAAGTTGTTCCCGAGTATTTAAGAGGAGCTGATTTTAAGGCGAAAGCTTCCATTCAGACCATCAGTAATAGTATGGATGTTGGGAATCCAAGTAATTTCCCGAGGTTATTGGCCTTATATGGAAAAAGCGAAGAATCGCTGAAAAGCCATGTTAAGGGATATTTTTACACAGACACAGAGACTGTTGAGGTGATGCAGGAAGTTAAAAAATCTGGATACATTTTAGATCCGCATGGAGCAGTTGGGTATAAAGGTTTAAAAGATTTTATGTCCGAAAATCCAGGCTATCAAGGAGTGTTTTTAGAAACTGCTCATCCAGGTAAGTTTCGGGAAACGGTAGAAAAGGCTTTGGATATAAAATTGACTTTGCCCGAGAGATTAGCTGCTTTTATGGAAGGGGAGAAAAAAGTGGAGGCTTTGGGAAATGACTTTGAGGAGTTTAAAGGGTATTTAATGAGCTTAGATTAGGGCTCATTACTTTTTCCTCTCGATCGTATAGCTCACCAAATTGGCCAAAGAGGTTTTGTTTTTATCATGGGCTGAATGGAAGCTTGAATAAATCGTTTTCTATTATTTCGACAAAAATATTTCTGTATTTCGACTTTGAAAAAAATCAATTCTGAAATATTCACCCTATAATTAGGAGAATAGATTTTGAATAAAATACCTCATCTGATTTCCTTTTCCCTTAGCTGAAATTAAATTTAATTCCACAGCTTTTTTTAAATCTCTACTAGCTGTTGCAGAAGAAATAGTTTTAAAAATATCCATATAATCTTTCCTTGAAAATTCAATTTTATTCAAAGATAAAAAATGAGCGATCCGCTGTTCTGGTGTCAGCGTTTGACTATTTATTTTTAGTAAGTCTCCAAGAGAACTGTCAATGATATTCAGCATATATTCAATGAAAACTGTAGAATTCCCAGTTTTATCACTGGCAGCTAGGGCTTGATAGTACTCATTTTGGGATTGACTGATTAGGGTTTCAAAAGGAAGAAATTCGAAAACCGCATACCTATTTTTTAATATTAGAGTTTGCCAAAGCCTTCCCATTCTCCCATTTCCATCTATGAATGGATGAATAAATTCCATTTCATAATGAAAAACGCAGCTTTTGATCAATGGGATCTCTTCATCTTTTTTTAGATACTGAAAAAGTTCCTTCATTAAACCAGTAACTATTTGAGCTGAGGGAGCTAAATGTTCAACTTTTGAACCTTTGATGACCCCAACACCACTTGTCCGATAGACCCCAGGTTGAGTGACCAACTCTTTCATTAAGGTTGCGTGCGCCAAGAGAAATGATTTTTCGGAATACGGGTTAAATAAATCTAAATGATCATATACTTCTATCGCGTTTTTTACCTCTGTAATATCTTTCTTTGGCCCTATTATCAGCTTATTTTCAATTAATGCAGTAATCTGATCCTCAGAAAGTGTATTGCCTTCTATCGCAAGTGAAGATTGGATTGTTTTAATCTTATTTTGCTTCCTAAGTTGAGGAGATTGTTTATCTAGAAACAGGGTGTTTGCTTCTCCTATTTTTTCAGAGATGGTACTAACCAAGTGTAAAATCTTTGGAGTGATATCGTATGGCGGTCTATTTGATAGTATCATTTGATACTATCAAATATAGGGTTTTAAAAAATCAGGTGAGAATATTCCTTTAAGGAAAACTTGTTAAAAATATGGTTTGATTACTTTTTCCTCTCGATCGTATAGCTCACCAAATTGGCCAAAGAGGTTTTGTAATCGGAATCTGGAAATGACTTTAAAATATCTAAAGCTTCACCATAAAATCTGTTCATTACTGTTTTAGCATATTCCAAACCTCCGCTTTGCTTTACATATTGGATTACTTCGTTGACAGCTTTCTTGTCATCACTTTTATTTCGAATCATACTTATTATCCTCCTCTTTTCCAACCAATCACTTTGGTTTAAGGCAAAGATCAAAGGCAAGGTCATTTTCTTTTCTTTGATGTCAATCCCAACAGGCTTCCCGATTTCATCTTCTCCATAATCAAAAAGGTCATCTTTGATCTGAAAGGCCATTCCTACTTTCTCTCCAAAAGTTCTCATTTTATCGATCAATGCCGGATCATTCTGATTGCTGGAAGCTCCTACCGCACAGCATGAGGCGATCAAGCTGGCAGTTTTTTGACGGATGATTTGATAATATACATCTTCCGTGATGTCGAGTTTTCTTGCTTTTGCGATCTGTAAGAGTTCACCTTCTGACATTTCCTTCACGGTGTTAGAGACGATCTTAAGAAGATGAAAATCCTCATTATCAACGCTTAATAATAATCCCCTGGAAAGCAGGTAGTCCCCAACCAAAACAGCGATCTTATTTTTCCATAGGGCATTAACCGAAAAAAAGCCTCTTCTATAATTGGAATCATCTACTACATCATCGTGAACAAGTGTCGCAGTGTGCAATAATTCAATCAATGCTGCTCCACGATGGGTTGACTCATTGATTCCCCCAGTGATTCCTGCAGTTAAAAAAACAAACATCGGGCGCATCTGCTTGCCTTTGCGCTTCACAATGTAATTCATGATGTGATCTAAAAGCTTCACTTTGCTTTTCATCAAGCCCCGAAACTTTTGTTCGAACTCTGCCATTTCGGCTTCAATGGGAACTTGTATTTGTTTGAGGTCTGCTTTCATCCGATGAATTGTGTCGTAAAAATAATACCCTTTCGTTCATGGGCAAGGGATATTACCACCATAGATTAAGATTCCTGATGATTGCTCAATTATTTAGACTTTTTTGTAATTTGATAGTGTTTGATTTATCACCTTAACTTCACTTAGCTCATTCTGTTATGAAAAACATTAGCATTGAAATCAAATGGGGAGTAATTTTTATCTTAGTTTCTTTAGGCTGGATGGCTTTAGAAAAATCATTGGGCTGGCATGATGAATATATCGATCGACATGCAACCTTGACAAATATTTTTGCAATTCCTGCTATTGCAATCTATGTATTTGCCCTTTTAGATAAGAAAAAGAAATATTACAAAGGTCAAATGACCTATTCACAAGGGTTTTTGTCAGGAGTGATTATATCAGTTTTTGTTGCAATAATGAGCCCCTTTTCTCAATATATTACCTTGGTTTACATAACTCCAGATTATTTTACCAATGTGATTGAATACTCTGTAAGCTCTAGCGAATTGACCCAGCAAGCGGCGGAAGACTGGTTTAATTTACAAAGTTATATGGTTCAAGCTGCAATTGGAGCTTTGGTCATGGGTATTATTACCTCGGCAATTGTGGCTATTTTTACAAAGTCAAAGAAGCAAAGCTGAGTTAATCAAATAGGTGGAGTCTTACCAAAAGGCTTTTGTTATCTTTAAAGCGTTTTTAAACCTGAATTCCACTTGGAGGAAAAATATCTAAAACATAAGTACGACCCAATCATTCCTAGCAAGAATGAATGGCCAGTAGTGAAGCTGGCAAGAGAGCGAAAAGAATTTGTTAAAAAGGTTTCTGATCTGGCAGAGCAAAGAATTCTCACTCTTGCCGAAAAAAATCCTGATATTCTTAAAGAAGAGTTGGAGACAACTTTATACCGAGAGAAACTCCGCATTAAACAGAATCCATGGGTTGTAGATCCAGATGATGATAGCTCTTTTTGGGGCGAGGTAAAAGCCTCTTTACTTCAAATCAATTCCTCAACAGGATTATCAAAAGGAACAAAAATACAAGAGTACAAATCCGTTTTGAATAGAATTACTTCACGTTATGCAGAGGAAATAGCCAGTAACTTCAAACACACCCATTATAAATTTACCCGGAGTGTCGTCACTTATGGATTTTCAAGATTGCTCAATGCTGCCAGAGTAAAAGGCATAAAGTCAATTTTCAGCAATCAATTTACGTTACAGGATAAGATTCAAATTACTGGAGAGACGGATCAATTGCGAGATTTGGCTACCAAAGGAACGATTGTCATGGTCCCGACCCATTTTAGCAATCTTGACAGTATTCTCATTGGTTGGATTATTTCAGTATTAGGGTTGCCGCCATTCATCTATGGAGCTGGGTTAAACCTCTTTAATATTTCCATTTTCGCCTACTTTATGGACTCTCTTGGGGCGTATAAAGTGGACAGGCGTAAGAAAAACTTGCTTTATCTGGAGACTTTAAAAACCTATTCTAAAGAGGCAATACAGTTCGGCTGCCATAGCCTTTTCTTTCCCGGAGGGACAAGGTCAAGAAGTGGGATGATTGAGTCAAAGCTCAAACTAGGTCTATTAAGCACTGCAATCGAAGCTCAGAGAGCCAATTTTCAAAATGAGATAAATGATATTTCTGGAAAGATTTTCGTAGTCCCGGTCACTATCAACTACCATTTTGTGCTTGAAGCCCCAAGCTTAATCAGGGATCACTTGAGCATTACTGGTCAGGAAAGGTATTATAAAGAAAATGATGAGTTTTCTAACTCATATAAAATATCCAAATTCCTTTTAAAGTTCTTCACTAAAGGTTCTGATATTTCTGTTTCGGTAGGAAAAGCGATGGATGTATTAGGAAACTATGTAGACGAGAATGGACATAGTCTTGACAAAAAGGGGAGAATAATTGATACCCGAGATTACTTTCTATCGGAAGGGGAAGTGACAGTAGATCAGCAAAGAGAAGAAGAATATACAAATATGCTCGGGAGACGAATTGTGGAGGAGTTTCATAAAATCAATCGAGTGTTTAGCTCACATTTGGTGGCATTCACTGCGTTTGAAATGATTCAGGCAGCTAATAGAAAATTAGATTTATTTGACTTGATTCGATTACCAGAAGAAGATATCAGTCTCTCTTATGAAGAATTCAAAGTTAATTGCGAGAGAGTGATGGATAAAGTTTATGAGCTTAAATCTAAAGGTTTAATAAACGTCGCTCCTCATCTAAGACAGGAGATGGATGAAATCATCAAGCACGGGCTAGACAATGTAGGAATGTACCATGCAAAACGTCCTCTAATTCAAAATGAGCTTGGGGATATAGTCACTGAAGACATGAGTTTACTTTATTTTTACCACAATAGATTAACTGGATATGGCCTCGAAAAACTCTTCTAAAACTAAAAGTAAATGGATTGGAGTAATAGGAGTTGGTAGTTTTGGTACGGCAATCGCAAATATGCTTGCCGAGAAAAATCCGGTCATGGTCTATGCCAGAAAAGAAGAGGTAGTTCATGAAATCAATACGAATCATACTGCCCAAGGGAAGCCGTTAAATATTGAAATAAAAGGCACATTCGATCCTAAAGAAATTTGTGAAACTTGTGATATTATCTTCATGATGGTTTCATCATCGGGATTTCAAGAAGTTTCCAAAACATTTGCTCCATTTTTATTGCCTTACCATTTGGTAATCCATGGGACAAAAGGGTTGTGTTTGAATTTGGGGAATGGAGAGACCTTGGAGTCAGTGCAAAAAATTCGTAGGTCTCAAATTTTGACGATGAGCGAAGTGATATTGCAAGAGACTGTTGTGGTCCGGGTGGGATGTTTGGCAGGGCCAAACCTTTCAAAAGAATTAGTAAAAGGACAACCGGCTGCTACTGTAATCGCAAGCAAGTATAATGAAGTGATTCTTGAGGGGCAGAGTCTACTTCGATCAGATAAATTTCAAGTTTATGGCAATTCTGATATTATTGGAGTTGAGCTTAGTGGAGTACTGAAGAATATCATAGCGATTGCTGCAGGGGCATTGGCTGGATTGAAATTAGGTGAAAATGCCAAAGGCTTGTTGATTTCCCGCGGAATGGTTGAAATGGTCCACCTAAGCAATGCGCTTGGAGGGAGTGTAAAATCAGTAATCGGATTGGCTGGTATAGGAGATTTGGTTACTACTTGTAATTCGGTTGATTCTAGAAATTTCACAGTTGGATTTAGATTGGCAAAAGGAGAAAAACTTCCTGAGATTATGGCAGATATGGAGGAAGTGGCGGAAGGCATAAATACCATTCGAATAATCAAGGCATTTTTGGAAACTGCGGATCTCAGAGCTCCTATTACTGAATATTTATACCGGGTTCTTTTTGAAGATTTCGATATTAAGGATGCACTTCAGTTTCTTATGAAATATCCGTTTAATGTGGATATCGATTTTGTATAGACTTGAAACAAAAAAAAGGCTTCTGAAATTAATCAGAAGCCTTTTTTTGCGTTATATGATACTACCTAATTGGAATTATTTTTACTAAAAGACCAGTGCCTTCTGTAACAGCATATAGGTATCCGTCTGGGCTTTCTTTTACTTGTCGCACTCTACCAATGTCCTGAAGTAAAATTTCTTGAGATAGCGCTTTATTGCCATCCATATCTACTCTATTGATGTGTGTCTTTTTAAGGGCCCCTATAAAAATATCGCCTTTCCAAGCAGGATATTTATCAGAAGTTACCATGGTCATACCTGCTGTAGCAATTGAAGGAACATAATAAGTTACTGGCTGTTCCATTCCTTCTTTTTCAGTGATTTCGGTAAGAACTGTGCCATCATAGTTCATTCCGTATGAAATGACTGGCCAACCGTAATTCTTCCCTTTTTCGATTAGGTTAAGTTCGTCTCCACCCATTGGTCCATGCTCAGATTCCCAGAGTCTATTATTTACTTTGTCGTAATAAAGCCCTTGTGGGTTTCTATTGCCATAAGCCCAAATAGAGGGAATTGCTCCTGGCGTATTCACAAATGGGTTATCCTCTGGGATTCTTCCGTCATCATGGATTCTATGAATTTTACCATGCGAATTAGTTAGTTCCTGAGCATTGGTGGCTCGATTGAACCTGTCACCATTTGAATAGAATAAATATCCGTCATTGTCAAAAACGATTCTGCTTCCGTAATGATTTCCACCTTTCCAAGCAGGTTGGGATTGGATTATCTCCTCTTTGTCAACAGCATTATTTCCATCCAATCGGAATCTCATGATAGCAGTAGTAGTTTCTTCTTCCGAAACCTGTTTTGCATAACTGATATATAACCAGCCATTTTCACCATAATTTGGATGTGCCTGGATATCCATAAGACCACCTTGCCCTTTGGTTGAAACTTCAGGAAGACCTTGAACTTTTTCGCCGGTAAATTTATCGTCTTTAAAGATTAAGATTTCGCCTTTTTTCTCGGTAACCAAAATAGTCCCATCCGTCAACCAAGTCATTCCCCATGGATTTTCAAACTCTGAATATAGCGTATCTACATTGAAAAGCAGTTTTTCTGATTGTACAGCATACGTTTCATCGATTGGTTCTACTGTAACTTCCTCAACGACTTCAGTTTTTTGATCGCAAGCAAAAACGAGTGAGGCGACTATTGCTAATTGAGAAAAGGTAAAAATTCTTTTTTGTAGCTTCATAAATATTTCATTTGAGGCATAAAGATAAGAGATGTTCTTCAAATTATGCTTTCAAAAATTTAGACCTAGTTTACAGGGGTGATGCCGTACTTTTTTCAAAAAATGATAAAGCATCTTTTACCATTTCCTTAGAGCCAATGAAAAGTGGAGTTCTTTGATGAAGACTTTTTGGTTGGATTTCCAAAATTCTCTTAGTTCCATCAGTTGCAATAGCCCCTGCTTGTTCTGCAATAAAAGCGAGTGCATTTGCCTCATACAAAAGCCTAAGTTTACCACTTGGGTTTTTCTTGGTGGCAGGGTAGATGTAAATGCCTCCTTTCAGTAAATTCCTATGAAAGTCTGCTACCAAACTTCCAATGTATCTTGCAGAGTAATTATTGTTTTTACAAAAATCGATGTAATTTTTTAATCCAATTTCCCATTCATTTTGGGTCCCTTCGTTGATGGAATAAATTGATCCCGTTTCAGGTGCTTGAATTTTGGGATGTGAAAGAAAAAAATCTCCTAAAGATTGCTCGTAAGTGAAGCCATTGACACCAAAACCGGTTGTGTAAACCAGCATGGTGGAAGATCCATATAATACATAGCCAGATGCTACTTGTTCGGTTCCTTGTTGCATCACATCTTCCTCCAGAATGGGACTTCCAATAGGAGTCTTTCTTCTGTAGATAGAGAAAATAGTTCCGATGCTAATATTTACATCAATATTTGAGCTTCCATCAAGTGGGTCTATGGCCACGACATATTTGCCTGATTTATTTTGAAGATCGATGACCGCATCTTCTTCTTCAGAAACTATGGCACAAACTTCGCCTCCTTTAGTTAATGCACGAATGAATCGGATATTTGCAATTACATCTAACTTCTGCTGCTCTTCTCCTTGAACATTTGTTTGCCCAAAAGCTCCGCCAATATTGGAAAGTCCTGCTCTGTTGGTTTCGCGATTAACTATCTTTGATGCCAATGCGATGTCCCTTAGAAGTTGAGACAATTCTCCTGAAGCAAAGGGGAAATCACTTTGTTTAGATTTGATAAAACGGTCTAAAGTGGTACCTACGGAATAAGCTAAGGCACTTTGATTTGGTTGGTAGGGTAGAGTTTTCATTTCTAGTAAAAGTTCAATTTTTATTTTATTTATAGTGAAATTAGTGATAAAATTTTATGACAAAAACGAATGTTTTCAAATTTGGTGGAGCTTCTGTAAAAGATGCGAATGCATTGATAAATTTAGCTGATATTCTTCGTAATCGATTGCATAAAAATGTAGTAATAGTTGTTTCTGCTATGGGAAAGACAACTAATGCACTAGAGACTATTCTAAATTTGAAATTAGAGAAAAGTGACTATTCTTTGAAATGTGCAAATTTGAAAGCCTATCACATTGACATATCTAAAGAATTATTCCCTGCTAATCATCGGATATTTTCTGTTTTGGAAAATCAGTTTATTTCTTTGGAAAAGAAGCTTGAAGTTGAGCTTTCAAAAGAAAATTATGATGAGGTCTATGATGATATTGTCAGTTTTGGAGAATTGATTTCTTCTAAAATTGTCATGGAATTCCTTTGCTTGAATGGTTCGGTTGTCCTGTGGCAGGATGCCAGAGAATTAATAGCTACTAACAATGATTTCCGATTTGCGAAGATCAATTGGGAGAAAACAAAGCAAAATTGCCAATCCCAGTTGAGGCATCAGCTAGAGAAATTTCCAGTCGTTACTCAAGGGTTTATTGGTGCTGATGAAGAAGGTAGAACTACCACTTTGGGCAGAGAAGGTTCGGATTTTACAGCTGCCATTTTAGGAACCTGTTTGAATGCTTCCTCGGTAACAATTTGGAAGGATGTGCCAGGAGTGTTGAATGCTGATCCAAAACGATTTTCGGAGACCGTATTATTTCCTCAATTGGATTATAAACAAGCCGCCGAGATGACTTATTATGGAGCTTCTGTCATTCATCCAAAGACTATTAAGCCTTTAGCAAATGCAGGAATACCCTTGTTCGTCAAGTCATTTTTACACCCTGATGAAAATGGTACCAAAATTCACTCTTTCAATTCTTTTGAACCCATCCCTACTTTTGTCTTAAAAGAGAATCAAGTATTGGTCAGTTTTAAAGTTACAGATTTCACATTTATAGAAGAAAGTCACATTCACAGGGTTTATGAAGAGCTGAGAGCTTTGAAACTCAGGGTTAATATGCTTCAAATCTCTGCTATAAGTATTTCGCTAGTGATGGATTCACAACCCTTCAACTTTGAGAAATTTCTAGAAAGATTGAAAAATGACTTTGAAATCAGATATAATGAAGGGTTGGAATTATTGACTGTGCTACATCCAGAAAAAGATTTGCCTGCAGTGCTTTTAGAGGATTTTGAAATATTTTTAGAGCAAAGTACTAGAAATACAATTCAACTAGTAAGAAGGAAAAAGCGATAGGAAAACTTAATGGTTTTATATTTTAAATATTCTTTTGATGGATTTTCTGTATTTTAAGTTTCGCTAAAAAACCTTAACCAACCTAGATATGAAAACAAGAAGATTTTTTCTCCAAAAAGCAGGCCTGTCTGCTTTAGCACTAAATCTTACTCCATTTAACCCACTTGCAGCAATGACGAAAGAAATTTTTGATGACCGACAAGACGAAAAACCTCTCAGAGTAGCAATTATGGGGTTAGGGAGCTATGGCACTAGAGTAGCAAAGGCAATGAAAGATTGTAAGCGAGCGAAACTGGTTGGAGTGATCAGTGGGACTCCTTCTAAAATCGAAGCTTGGCAAGCAGAATATGGAATTCCTGCCAAGAACTGTTACAATTATGAGACATATCATCAGATTAAAGATAATCCAGATATAGACGCAGTATATGTGATCACTCCAAATGGATTGCATAAAGAGCATACTATTGGTGTTGCAAAAGCAGGCAAGCATGTGATTTGTGAGAAGCCAATGGCTGTAAACGCCGCTGAGGGAAAAGAAATGGTCGATGTTTGTAAAGCCGCAGGGGTAAAGCTGCTTATTGGATACCGAATGCATTTTGAAGCAAATACCCAAGAAGTAGTTAAAATGAGAATGAACGGAGATTTTGGCAAAGTTCTATTTTTTCAGGGCCTCAGTGGTTTTATTATTGGGGATCCGAATCAATGGAGATTGAATTATGAACTTTCGGGTGGCGGCGCCATGATGGATATTGGTATTTATTCAGTGAATGGAGCAAGATATATGATTGGAGAAGAGCCAATCTGGGTGACCGCTCAGGAAACAAAAAATAATCCTGAAAAATTTAAGGAAGGAATTGATGAGACGATTCAGTTCCAATTTGGATTTCCTGGAGGAGCCGTTGCTTCCTGTCTTTCAACATACAGTATGAATAATTTAGATAAATTTTTTCTCAATGGTTTAAAGGGTTTTGCAGAAATGCAGCCTTCCACAGGATATGGGCCCATTGAAGGAAAGACTCATAAAGGACCTCTTACCAATCCGCATGTCACACATCAGACTACCCAAATGGATGAAATGGCAGCTATTATTTTGGATGGCAAAAAACCTTTGATTCCGGTAGATGGGGAAGAAGGATTGAGAGATATGGTTATAATAGATGCTATTTATAAAGCAGTAAAAATGGGCGAAAAAATCAGCCTAGTTTAAGGCGGATTTATTTTAAAGAATGCTGAACAAAGATTAAGTCCAGCCATTTGTCAAATTTTCTTCCGATCTCTTTGAACCTGCCAATTTCCTGAAATCCTAGTTTCTTATGGAATTCGAGACTGTTGAGATTACTAGAATCTATTCCTCCAACCATGGTGTGATACCCATTCTTTTTTGCAAGGAGAATAAGTTGTCGCATTAATTGTTTGCCTAAACCTTTTCCTCTTGCCTTATGATGCAAATAAATGGAATGTTCTATAGTAAACTGATAGGCTGGTTTCAATCTGAATGAACCATATGTAGCAAATCCCAAAACCTCTTGGTCTATTGTGGCTACTATTACTGGAAGCCCGGCTTTGGTTTTTTCAAGGAACCATTTTTCCTGAAATTCTTTTGTTTTAGAATCGTAATCATAGTTTACGGTTGAGTGGAGAATTTCAAAATTTGTAATTTCTAGAATTGCATCCAGATCATTTTCAATGGCAAATCGGATTATGATTTCCATGATTATCGGATGTATCGCTGGATGATTCTTTCAATTCCCGGAAGATAAGCTGTCCCAAATAAATTGAGATGGACTAATAATGGGTAAAGATTATAAATTCCCATCCTTCCCTCAAATTCAGGTTCTAAGGGTATGATGGACTCATAAGATTCGTAAAAGCGGGAATCAAAGCCTCCAAATAATCTGCTGAAAGCCAAATCCATTTCTCTATGACCAAAATAGACTGCTGGGTCAATTAAACAGGGTTCTCCTTCAGGATTGCAAAGGATATTTCCTGACCATAAATCTCCGTGTAATAAGGAAGGTTTTTCATTTGGAATAATGGATTCTATGACCTGATATATAGATTGAAATTTTTTCAAAAAATCAAGTGGAATCAATCTGTCAAAATAGGCTTTACCAAGGAGTGGCTCCAATCTTTGCTCTATGTAAAAATCAATCCAGTTATTTGTTTGCAGATTTCTCTGTACTAATGAAGCGATGTAATTGTCTTCGTTTAAGCCAAAAAAGTCATTGGTTTTTAAGTGAAGATCAGCTAACCCAAAGCCTAATGTTTCCCAGTAATCGAGCTGATACCGTCCAGAAGGGACAAATTCAGAAAGTAAAAAATTATAGTCTCCAACTCTTCCACAACCGAAAGTTTCAGGAATATGAAGAAAGGTGTTCTTTCGAAGATAATCCAGTCCCTGAGACTCTTTTGATAGAATATCCTTTTCATGATCAAAATTTAGTTTCAGAAAGAAATCCCCGTCGCATGTCTCGATACGGATGCCCTGATTATGATTACCAGCGGCTACCAATGAGGCGGATTTTAATTTTGCCTGAGGACCCAGGCTTTGAAATAACACTCTCTCGTAGATTTCATTGAGGTCATACATAGAGTTGATGAGTCTCTTTCACTTTCGCAAGAAAATTATCGAGTGCAACATTCAGGATTTCGTAGATTTCTTCAAAACCCTCCTCTCCACCATAATAAGGATCTGGAACTGACATTCCTTCACAACCTGGGACAAAATCTCTCATCAAATAGATATCCTTATCTGGGAAACCGAACCGAGTTTTCATATTATGGAGATTTCTAAGATTATTATCATCCATGGCAATGATGTAATCAAAATCTCTAAAATCAGTTCGGTTTACCTGTCTACCTCTATGTTTGATTTCAAGATTATACTTTTTTCCTGTTAAAATGGTTCTTTCATCAGGAAGTTCACCAATATGGAAATCTGAAGTACCAGCACTATCTGACTTAAAGGAGGATGGAAGTTTAGATTCCTTTACTTTTGCATTAAAAATCGCCTCCGCCAAAGGAGACCTACAAATATTTCCTAAACAGACAAATAAAACTTTAATCATATCAATTTAACCCTATCGAATTTTTTCAAAAAACAGATGCTATTGAAATTAGCTAATTTTGAGAATAAATGCACGCGTCACTTTTTATTTTTTGTTCCTAACTTAAAAACGAACCATTTTTTGGTAGATTAATTCAAACGCTTTTAGTGGCATGACTTAGATGTCCCTTTGATTAGCTACTTTTGGCAAATGAATTTGCTGTATAGAATAGCTATCGGACTTATAACTGCAGTATTGCCAATTTTGGGAATTTTCAGTGCAAAGATCAACCATTTTTTGAAAGGTAGAAAAGGACTGAAGGATAAACTCAAAGAATTTAGATTGAATAACCCTGGGGACCTGGCTTGGTTTCATGTTGCTTCTTTGGGTGAGTATGAACAAGCAAAGCCTGTCATAGCAAAGCTGAAAATTGAAAGACCTGCTATTTTGGTTTTAGTAAGTTTCTTCAGTCCATCTGGTTATGATGTCGCAGCTCGAAAAGCCCAAGCTAATGTGGATTTCATTAGTTATATCCCATTGGATAGAAAATCACAAGCATTTGAATTTGTGAAACTAATGAATCCATCTGTTGCATTTTTTGTCAAATATGATCTTTGGTATCATCATATAGTAGCTTTGAAAACAAGGAAAATCCCTGTTATACTGTTTTCTGCCTCTTTTAGATCAAGTCAATACTATTTTAAGTCAGATGGTTTTTTTAGGAAAATTCTTTTTCAAATGGATATCATTTTTACCCAAAACGCCGAAAGCCTAAGACTTTTGAAAAGCATTGATTATAAAAAAGGGATTTTGGTAGGGGATACTAGATTTGATAGAGTTAATGAGACAGCTCAATCTCCCAAGAAAATTTCGTTTATAGAAAAATGGATAGATGGTAGTAAAGTAATGGTTTTAGGCTCAGTCTGGGAGGAAGATATGAAGCTCTTAATTCCATTGATAAACCAAACTGAAGACTATTTATGGATAGTGGCTCCTCATGATTTGAATGCTGAACCAATGAGAATTTGGTCGGAATCAATAAACGTAAAATCCATAAAGTATTCCGAGACGGATAATTTTGAAGGGAATAAAGTGCTTTTTATCGATAATATCGGAATGCTGTCATCTTTGTACCAATATGCGACTTTGGCTTATGTAGGAGGTGCTTTTGGAATAGGACTGCATAATATATTAGAGCCATTAGGGTTTGAAGTTCCAGTCATTTTTGGAGCTTTGAAAAATTCCTCAAAATTTCCAGAAGCAGCGCAAAGTGAACTTGAAGGATGTGGGTTTTCTGTTAAAGATGAGAGAGAACTGCAACTGATTTTCTCAAAATTGAATGATGAAAAATTCTATAATGAATCTAAATTGGCTGCTAAAGACTGGGTTAATTCTAATTTGGGAGCAGCCGAGAAAATAGTCGATGAGGTTTTGTTAAATTATCCTTTAAATGGAAGGTAGAGTCATAAAGTCAACTGGGAGTTGGTATGTAGTTAAAACTGAGTCAGAGATTATATCGGCCAGATTGAAAGGTAAGTTCAAGCAGGATGATTTGAAATTGACCAATCCTATTGCCGTGGGAGATTGGGTGACGTTGGCAAAGGAAGAGAATCAGGAAACAGCGATTATTTCTGTTATTCATCCAAGAGAAAACTACGTCATTCGTAAATCGACACGGAAGCAACATTTTTCGCATATTATTGCCAGCAATCTTGATCAGGCTATGTTGGTGATCACTATGAAAAATCCTAGAACATCTCTTGGTTTTATTGATCGATTTTTGGTGAGTACAGAGAGCTTTAGGATACCTGCTATGCTGGTAGTGAACAAGTTAGATCTACTAGCAGGCGAAGATGCTGAAGATTGGCTGCTGGATATCCATGAAATTTATGAACCTTTAGGGTATCATGTTTTAGAAGTTTCCGCATTAAATGAAGAAGAACTTATAGAGAAATTCAGACCGTTATTACAAAATAAATCAACTTTAATTGCAGGCCATTCTGGGGTTGGAAAATCAACATTGTTGAATAAACTTGTTCCAAAAGCATCTCAAAGCACAAAGGAAATTTCAAGCTTTAGTGCGAAGGGCGTTCACACGACGACCTTTGCAGAGCTTTTTCTACTTGAAGGGGGAGGAGATTTAATAGATACTCCTGGGATTAAAGAGTTTGGGATTTTAGATGTGGACGATTTTGAGCTTTCTCATTACTTTCCAGAGATGAGAAAGTATCTTGGACAATGTAAATACAATAATTGTCAACATATAAATGAACCTGGCTGTGTGGTAATAAAAAAAGTGGAAGAAGGTTTTATACATCCTTATAGATATCAGAGTTATGTGAATATTTTGAATGAAGAGGATTCCTACCGTTAACCAAAACTACATTTTGAAACCTTAGAGAATTGGTCTAATTTTCATTCTTTAACTTAAAAAAATGAGCGAAGTACTCAATCATCAACAAATCAAGAAAAAAATTACCCGAATGGCCTATGAGATTTATGAAAGAAATCTCAATTCTGCCGGGGTTGTTTTTGCTGGTATATCTGGAATGGGGACCATTCTAGCAAACTTGCTTATTCAAGAGCTTAAGAACATATCCCCTTTAACAGTGGAAGAATTGGAAGTCAAATTGGATAAAAGCAATTTACTTACTGAGGAAATAGAGCTTTCGGAAGAGGTCGAACTTTCAGGGAAAACGCTGATTCTAGTGGATGATGTGTTGAATACAGGGAAAACACTTGCCTATGCTATGAAGCCTTTTCTGGATAAAGAATTAAATAAGATGGAAATAGCTGTTTTGGTGAATAGAAGCCACGGTCGTTTTCCTTTAAAACCTGACTATACAGGATATGAACTTTCTACTACATTGAATGAACACATCAAAGTGGATTTTTCAGGAAATGAATATTCTGTCCATTTACTCTAAACCATGTCTGTTCACTCTTCTGCAAATATTAAAAGAATCACCACCCACACTCTTCAAGAAATGAAGAATCGTGGTGAAAAAATATCAATGCTTACTGCCTATGATTATTCCATGGCTAAAATCGTGGATGAAGCAGGCATCGATATTATTTTAGTTGGTGACTCCGCTTCCAATGTCATGGCAGGCCATGAGACTACTTTGCCAATCACATTGGACCAAATGATTTACCATGCATCCTCAGTTTTGAGAGCTGTCAAAAGGGCGTTTGTTGTCGTGGATATCCCATTTGGATCCTATCAAGGAAATAGTTCTGAAGCATTAAGGTCGGCAATTAGGATCATGAAAGAATCCAGAGCTCATGCCATCAAGGTAGAAGGTGGTGCTGAAATCAAAGAGTCTGTGGTCAGAATTCTAAGTGCCGGAGTGCCTGTCATGGGACATCTAGGTTTGACACCGCAGTCAATTTATAAGTTTGGAACCTATAGTGTCAGAGCAAAGGAGGAATCTGAGGCTCAGAAACTTATTGAGGATGCAAAGATTTTGGAAGAATGTGGATGTTTTGCTATCGTATTGGAAAAAATACCGGCCTCTTTGGCGAAAAAAGTAGCTGAAACGATTTCTATTCCTGTAATCGGGATTGGAGCTGGAGGAGAGGTAGATGGCCAAGTTTTAGTGGTCCATGATTTACTGGGAATCACTCAGGAGTTTAGACCAAGATTTTTAAGGCAATATGCAGACCTGCAATCGGTCATGCTTGAAGCTTTTTCAAACTATATCAAAGACGTTAAGAGTCGCGACTTTCCAAATGAGTCAGAGAGCTATTAATCGAAAAAGAGCAGTTTATCCAACTGCTCTTTTTTAATGATTTAGCTACTCCAATTGTACCTAGGATCTTTTAATTTTCAATTAGACTTTTGAAATTGGAAATTCCGCTGCCTATCATTTCTTTTATTGAGCCTTTAGCAGACCCGATATATTTTTCATGATCGCAAGTCACGTAGTGAGAAGATAGGTTCATCTCTCCTCCAGACACCATTACCAATTGAGGATATTCGGTTTTAGAGAAGGTAGCAACTTCTGCAGAAGTAACTTCTACTAATTTGTCTTCAGCAAAAATCCCCGCGAAATACACATCTTTTTTTAGGGCAGTTGAGGAATCAAAGAGCGGAGAGCTAGCCATATGGCCAGCAACGAAGCGAACTTGGGAAGCCAGGCGCTCTTGAGTGGGCGAAGTGGTAAATCCTTTAGCAAACGATTTTATACCCATTTGTTCATTATCCTGAGTTCCCACTGATGCGGCCATTCTTAAATTAATATCAGCTTTAACTTTAGATGAGGCATAGTTGGCAAAGCTGGTTGAACTTGCGTCTAAATTTACAAATGGGAAAATAAAAGTTGCCTCAGCGACATATGCGTCGTTTAGGTCTTTAGATAATTTAGAGCTAGTATCAGTGAATGTTCCTTTTTCACGACCGTTATTGGAGACTGCTTTAACCCAATATTCATACCCAGTAGGAGTGACCATAACATATCCGGTTGCTTGATCAGTGGAAGAGGCTCCGCCTTGAATTTTTGTATAGCCAGAATAGTAATCTGTTTTTCCGGCTTCCTCTGCAGTAATGATTTCAAAACCCTCTGATTCCAATTGTGCCACAAAATCTGCATAAGCTTCATCCACAATTTTTTGAAAATCAGGAATATCAACACCGCTTAGTTGAACCCCCATGCTTGTCTTAGTACCTGAAACAGTAGTGGATCGATTAGCTCGTTCATTTTTTGATGCTGAAGTACTTGCAGATGCTTCTTCATAAACTTCAAACAAAGCTCTAAACTTTTGGATATAAACTCGCTTTGGAGATTTAGAGGATTGTTTACCCCGATGAAAAGCTTCTACCGAATAATCTTTTGAAGAAATGTAGGGGTCTGCTGGTTGGAAAATTCCTAAACAGAAAAATAGAAAGGAAAGGATTGAGATTTTCATAAATAGAATTAGTAAGACTTTACATTTTTTGATTTTCGTATAGACCAAAATAGGCTATCAAAATTGATTTTTTACATCTTCAAAGTCTTAGGGTTTTTCTTTTTAAGGAATAAAAAAAAATATAAATAATTGATTATTAGTATGATAAGGAGTGGAGTCTGATCGGAATAGGCGAAGCCTTCAATAATAAATACGGCAAATGTCGTATGAAAAAAAATCAGTTTTAATCCAGATTCCACTGTGAAATGAGCAGTAGGAAATGGTGACAATCATTTTAAATCAAAAAGACCGAATTAATTCGGTCTTTTTGATTTAAAATGTTTTGCTCTCTTAAGCTTCAACCAAACTTGATTTCGCTTTGAGGCGGATCATAAAATCACTGAGGACGTTCATATA
Organism: uncultured Algoriphagus sp.; assembly: GCA_965659625.1. Lineage (GTDB taxonomy): Bacteria > Bacteroidota > Bacteroidia > Cytophagales > Cyclobacteriaceae > Algoriphagus. The sequence goes on from CBFHWO010000007.1 coordinate 153,130, forward strand.
GTTTATAAAAGCATCGTAAGGCGAGTCATACGGGCTGAAATAAGAGTGGATATCACCATCAGAAAAGAACTTGGTACACATATAATAAAAGTGATCCGAAGTCTGTAAGTATCTCCAGTCACGCTGGATTTCTTCATCATCTATCGTATTGACTAACTTCTCAAGATCAAATAATCGATCAAAGGCCTCATCTTGCAAATCATTACCTAACCAAGCTGTTAAATCTCTTTCCTCATCCGCCCAGGAAATAGGAATGGGAACATGGATTTTTCCAACAGGTGGAATTTTTGAGATAACTTCCGAAGGAGTAGAAAAACCAAAATTAGTTTTAGAAAATACAGCCTCAGGAAGATGTTTCATGAACTCAAAGATCCCAGTTTCGGCCCATTGGTGCTCACCAAAAGTTTCATAATCCATGAAAAGATTTAATGTTTCATCTTCTTGCGGAATGGCATTGAGCCATTTAATGAATTTATCTGTGGTTAAAGGATAATCATCCCAGGATTTATTCCCAAATCTAAATGCAATGTCATCACTCAGCTGAAAATTCTTTAATAGGATTTTTAGTTTTGGTTCAACGCTATTCACATACACATAATTAGGGCTTTTCCATCCTAAGATATGTTTGGCTCCTTCTGTAAGCATTGCATCGTAACCCATTTCGGCAACTAAGGCTCCTATTTGATCAGAATAGATTAACTCGGTATTTCGGAATACTTTGGGCGTGTATCCATTAAAAAGCTCCTTTATCTTAGCCTGATGTTTGTAAACAAGATCTTTGAACTCATCTTTGCTTTTTAGCGAAGCGAGCGAATGCGAATAAGTCTCATTCAGTAATTCTACATGTCCTGTTGCAACCAATTTCTGAAAACTCTCCAAAACATCTGGTGCATAGGACTGCATCTGATCCATAAATGTCCCAGAAATAGAAAAACAGACCTTGAACCCTCCGTTATATTTATGAATCAGATCAAGAAGCAAAGCATTCATGGGTAAATAACACTTTTGGGCAACTTTTCGCATGATACTTCGATTACTGAAATCATCCCAATAATGATGATCTTCACCGATATCAAAAAAACGATAAGGCTTTAAACGAAATGGCTGATGAACTTGAAAGTAAAAGCAAATAGTTCTCATGATTTTTGGGATAAAGTTTTTTCATATACGGTAACAAGCTTGGCAGCCACATGTTCCCATTTAAGTTTCTTCAATTCTTCACTTCCAAGCTCTTTAAACATTTGAGAGATACCTCTATAATGTAATAGTGCAAAAATGGCATCTGCCATAGCATCGATGTCCCAAAAGTCTATTTTTATGGCATTGGTTAAAACTTCCGCTACTCCTGATTGCTTGGAAATAATCACTGGGGTATTATGACGCACTGCCTCAAGAGGTGAAATACCAAATGGTTCAGAAACTGAAGGCATCACATAAACATCTGAAATAGCATACATATGATCCACATCATTTCCCTTAAGAAAGCCAGTGAAATGGAATTTTGTCGCTATTCTTAATTCAGCGACGCGATCGATCATTCTATTTAACAAATCTCCCGAGCCGGCCATAACAAACCGGACATTTGGGTCTCTCTCAATTACTTTTTTAGCAGCTTCGACGAAATATTCTGGGCCTTTTTGAAAAGTAATTCTACCTAAAAAAGTAACAATTTTTTCAGGGACTTTCTTCTCAAAGGTAGATTTTATAATACTGGCATCTAAAACGGCATTATGTAAGACTGAAACTTTACTTGCAGGGACACCATACTTTTTGATGATGATATTTTTGGTCAGTTGACTCACTGCTACAACATGATCTGCAGCATGCATTCCAGCTCTTTCAATGTCATAGACAACTTGATTGACAGTTTCTCCAGATCTATCAAACTCAGTAGCGTGAACATGGGCAACTAATGGTTTTCCACTGATTTCTTTTGCAGCGATACCTGCAGGAAATGAGAGCCAATCATGAGCATGTATGATCTCAAAATCGCTTCGATCTCTAGCTATCTGTGCACCTGTTAAAGCATAGCGTGAAACTTCCTCCATTAGGTTTTTACCGTATTTTCCGCTGAATTCATATTTGGTAGAAAAAATACTTTCATCTACATCTGTACGATCATGGATTGCATAATCAGTAAACTTCTGATATTCTTCAGGCCCTAAATAAGGAACCAAAAAACTACTAACTTCTAAGTAAGTGAGGTTTTTCCAAATTGATTTAAATTTCTTTTCTCTGTAATCAATGGACACATCGCTGGCATTGACAAAATCTGCCATGGGTTCTTCATCTCCCCAAAGTTTCGGAACTACAAAAATAATATCTTGATTATGATGAGTCAGACCTTTGACTAAACCATAACAAGCTGTTCCTAGACCGCCAGAAATATGTGGTGGAAATTCCCACCCAAACATTAGTACTCTCATAAAAAGCTAGTTAAATCTTCTTGACCAAATCCATCATTCGTAATAATTCTGCAACGCTCCATGCCTGAGAGATAGAACCTTTAGGCCTATGTGGAGGGTCTCCATCGTATAATTCTGCAACAGTACCTACTCCATATTGGGTCATTACTCCATCAAAACCTTTTATGATTTTATTAATAAAATTAGTTGATGACTTACCGTGTAATTTAATATAACCTTCTACAAAATGTCCTAAAGGCCAAGTCCAAACGGTCCCATTATGATAAGCTTGATCTCTACTAATTTGATCACCAAAATAATACCCTTTATAGGCATAGTCGTCAGGCGAAAGAGATCTGAGGCCTCTTGTCGTCAATAGTTTTGACTTGACCACTTCCAATACAAGATCCTTTTGGCTTTCGCTGAGCATGGTGTATGGCAAAGAAGTCGCAAAAACCATATTTGGTCTTACAGACCAATCTTTTTCTGTGCCGTTGACTACATCTGCAAGATAGCCATGTTCTTCAGACCAAAATTCTTTGTCAAATGATTCCTTTGTCTTTTCTGAAAGCTCCTTGATTATTTCATCACCCGTGAGTTCATGGTAAAAACAAAGGGCATTGTACCATAAGGCTTGAATTTCAACAGGGCATCCTATTCGTGGAGTAACGGGTCCCTCTGGGGTTACTGCATCCATCCATGTGAGAGCTTTTCCCTCTTCCCCACCATAGACTAGGCCATTTTCTAAAACTTTGATATTGAAGTCAGTTCCTTTTATAAAACCGTCAATGATCCCCTTCATTTTTTCGAGGAATCTTCCTTTGATCGTTTTACTGTCTTTGGTATAAATGATGTATTGCTGAAGCGACCAAAAATACCATAATGGTGCATCTATGGAGTTCATATTAGTGATAACGCCGCTTCCTACATTTGGAAACAATGGACCATTTAAGTCTTTTGACATGGTGTCCATGATATCCAAAAATGTTTCTTTATCTCCTGATGGCAAAGTTAATCCAGGAGCAGCAACAAAAGTGTCTCTTCCCCACCATCCAAACCAAGGGTAACCTGCAATCACTCTTGTATCTCCATTCCTTTTGCGGATAAATTGGCCAGCAGAATTTTTTAAACAATTTTCAAAATTGTTTCTTGGTATTCGTCTTGCAATTTCTTTTTTGAAGGCAGACTCCCTCGTTTTAGGATCAGCTTCAGTTAGTCCTGCTGAAAGAATTACTGACTCACCTTTTACGATGTCAAATTCAAAATAACCGGGAACATACAGGTCTTCCTGATAGTCATAGCCTCTTTCCCGTTCTTGAATATATTCGATATTGTAGTACCAGTCAGGAGCAGGTATAAATTCCCCTTTTTTAGAAAGCTGCATGAACAAGGGATCATATTTTTCATAAAGCTGAAACTTGACTCCGTTTGGTGCCTTTGCAAACTTCTTGTTAATGAAAGTATTCGCTTTCATCAAATTATGATAGGGTCTAAATGCTAAAAATGGAGACACTCGGATTTTAGTAGGGGAATGAGCATCTAACAGTGTATATCGAATCATGACCCTATCTCGATTGGTGTCCAAAATCAATTCTTTTTGGAGTAATACACCTCCTACGCGATAAGTAAGTTTGGGTATTGGCTCAGAATCGAAATCTTCAAGATATTTATGACCTCTTGGTGAGTAATTTCCAGGGAACTTGCTGATTCCTAAATTAAAACTAGCACCATGTTGAATCACAGTCTCATGAACAGTCGAAAGCATGACATGATTCTGAGAATCTATTTGTGGCTGGGGGACTACTAATAATCCGTGGTATTTTCTTGTGTTACACCCAATAATAGTCGTGCTGGTATAAGTGCCAGATCTATTAGTTCTGATGATCTCTCGTTCCAGTGAATAATTTAAATTAATCAGCTGGGTTTTGTCAAAATGAATGAAACTCATAAATAAATTATTGAATGGATTTAAAAATAGAGTTTTGCATCCATAAGAAAAATAATATGTAAAAAAAAAAGGTTATGAGCCCATAACCTTTTTATTTTTTGAGAAATTCAGGAATGAATCCCCTCTTTTTGGAATTCCTCGAAATTTTTTAGAGACTCCTCAAATTTTGAAATGTAGTTTTTAGTCATCCTTACATTGATACGCTTCACTATTGGGAACCTAGGAAATGATTTGAACAAAGTAAACATCGCAAGTTGGTTTAGTTTACGTTCGATTTGACAAATGTTATGCCAAATGGACCTTTATTAAACAAGAAAAACCCCTCTTTTGGAGGGGTTTTTGGGTGAAAGACCGGGTTCGAACCGGCGACCTCTGGATCCACAAACCAGCGCTCTAACCAGCTGAGCTACAATCACCATTTTTCATTTGAGTTAAAATTCTCTCAAACGGTTTGCAAAAGTAATTATTAAGATATTCCAGTGCAAGGAAGGTGTCAATAATTTCTTGAAAAACTTAACCTTTCTCCTTTTTTCTCCTCGTGGAATGTCCCTTCTTCGTACGCCAAATGTCCAGAAACGATCGTATGTGTTACGGTAGATTGAAAAGTATGTCCTTCAAATGGTGACCAACCACACTTTGACAGAATATTCTCTTTTTTTACTGTCCACGGAGAATTTAAGTCCACTACTACTAAGTCTGCGAAAAAACCTTCTCGAATATAGCCCCTATCTTCTATCTCAAATAGAATGGCGACATTATGACACATTTTTTGAACAATCATTTCCAAACTTATTTTTCCCTGATGATAGAAATCCAGCATAGCGACTAAACTATGTTGATTTAAAGGACCCCCAGAAGGTGCTTTTGTATAAGATTGCGATTTTTCTTCTAAAGTATGCGGTGCGTGATCTGTCGCGATCACATCAATTCTACCGTCAAGAACCGCTTTGAATATTTTATCGCGATCATTTGCCGTTTTGACAGCAGGATTCCATTTTATAAAATTCCCTTTTTTCTCATAATCTTCCTCTGAAAACCATAAATGATGGATGCATGCTTCGGACGTAATCCTCTTTTCTTCTAATGGAACTGAATTGTCAAATAGTTCTAATTCTTTAGCGGTGCTAATGTGTAGGATGTGAAGTTTTGTGCCATATTTTTTTGCCATCGCAACGGCTCTACTTGAAGCGTCATAGCAAGCTTCTTCAGACCTGATCTTAGGGTGAAATTTCACAGGGATGTCATCACCATAAATTTCCTTGAATGATTCCAGATTTGATTTTATGAGGTCATCATTTTCACTGTGGATGGCGATTAACATTTTACACTTTTCAAAAATCTTTTCTAAAACTTGTGGGTTATCCACCAACATATTCCCAGTGGAAGAACCTTGGAATACCTTTACCCCACAAACATTTTTTGAATCTACTTTTAAAACCTCTTCCAAGTTGTCATTGGTAGCCCCGAAGAAAAACGAGTAATTAGCAAGGGAAACCTCCGAAGCTCTTTTGTATTTTTGTTCTAACAATTCAATTGTTACAGACTGGGGTACCGTGTTGGGCATTTCCATAAAAGTAGTCGTCCCACCAGCTACTCCAGCTTTTGCTTCTGTATAGATTTCGGCTTTATGAGTAAGGCCAGGCTCTCTAAAATGTACCTGATCGTCAATTAAGCCAGGAAACAAATATTTTCCTTTGGCATCAATATGGGTATCTGCGACCTCAGAACTTAAATCAAGACCGAGTTTGGCTATTTTTCCATCTTTTACTAAAACATCTCCCGGACTTATCCGGCCTTCATTGACTATATTTGCGCCGGTGATTAATATACTTTTCATCGATTCTATCAGATTCATTTTCAAATTATACTCTAAAATTAACGAATCATGAGCAATGAGGCCTTAGATTTTGAAGCATTTAAGCTAAATCGCCAATTATTGGATGCGATAGCTGAGGCTGGATATACTCATCCCACTCCAATCCAAGAGAAATCGATACCCCTTGCGCTGGCAGGGCATGATGTTTTAGGGATCGCTCAGACAGGTACCGGTAAAACTGCAGCCTATGTTTTGCCTATTTTAATGAAAGTAAAGTATGCTCAAGGAGACCACGCGAGGGCTATGATTTTAGCTCCTACAAGAGAATTGGTGATGCAGATCGAGGAGGTGGTTCGACAATTGGCAAAATATACAGATTTAAGAATTGTCTGTTTGTATGGTGGGCTTGGCCCAAAAACTCAAATTGAAAATATTAAAGCTGGGGTTGATATCATCATTTCTACTCCGGGCAGATTTATAGATTTATACAGAAAGAATGAACTCTATACCAAAGACATAAAAACGATGGTACTAGATGAGGCGGATAAAATGATGGATATGGGTTTTATGCCTCAAATTCGATCTATTTTAGAAGTCATTCCAGTAAAAAGACAAAACCTCCTGTTCTCAGCAACTTTTGGAGGAAGGATAGAGAAGTTGGCGCATGAATTTCTGGAATTTCCTGAGCGTGTAGAAGTGACTCCACAAGCCACTACTGCTGAAACTATTGGACAGGTAAAATATCTTGTCCCAAACATCAAAACGAAAATCAATCTTTTGGCGAAGCTTCTTGAAGAGGAGGCTTTAAACAGGGCGATTATTTTTACCCGATCCAGAAAAAATGCGGAAGAGGTCTTCCATTTTCTTGATAAAAGGCATTTTGGTGAGATTCGTGTGATTCATGCGAATAAAGGGCAAAATACCCGAATCAATTCCATGGAGGATTTCAAAGGAGGAGATGTAAGAATATTGGTTGCAACAGATGTGGCTTCGAGGGGATTGGATGTAACAATGGTTTCTCACGTGATCAACTTTGATGTGCCTTTGATATATGAAGATTATGTGCACAGAATCGGAAGAACAGGTAGGGCATTACAAGAAGGAAAGGCAATTACTTTTGTGAATCCAGCAGAGACTTACCACTTCGAGAGGATTGAAGAAATCATCCGTATGACTGTAGAAGAGTTGCCTATTCCTGCCGGTGTCGATATCACTAATACTCCTTTCGAAGAAAAACAAGCTTATGAAAGAGAGCTTGATCGACTGAAACAACGGGATGATCCAAATTATAAAGGAGCTTTTCACGAGAAGAAAGAAAGGAAAAAGCCGAATCTATTTACCGAAAAAGCCAAAGAAGAAAAGAAGCGAGGTAATAAAAATTCAAAAGCTAAAAAGAATAGAAATCAACTGAAGACTAAACATCAAAAGAATAAAGGTAAATAAAAAAGAGCCCCGAAATCGGGGCTCTTTTTGGTTTTAAATTATCTTGTTCCTCTAGTGTTTGTGCCATCCACCGGAAGTCTTTTTTCTCTGTTGGCGACGTCCCAAGCTGTATGGAAAATTAGCCTTGCTCGTTTTTCCATTAGCGGGAATTCGATTTTATCAACTGTGTCAGTTACTTGGTGATAATCGTCATGAACGCCATTGAAGAAAAAAGCAATTGGAATATTGTGTTTTGCAAAGTTGTAATGATCAGACCTATAATAAAATCTGTTTGGATCATCTTCAGCATCATATCTATAATCCAAAATTAAATTTGAATGAGTGATGTTGTTGTATTCCAATATTTTTTTCAAATCTGTTGAAAGCATCTCTGAACCGATTACATAGACAAAATCTTTGTTTTCAGCATCTTGATATTCATAATCGATCCTTCCTACCATGTCGACATTGAAGTTTACCACGGTATTTGCCAATGGGAAAATTGGGTGATCGGAATAATATTCAGAACCTAAAAGCCCTTTTTCTTCTCCAGTTACATTAAGGAATAAAATAGATCTTCTTGGTTTAATTCCGTCTTTGGCTGCCAAAGCGAATGCCTCTGCTATTTCCATTACAGAAACAGTTCCTGAACCATCGTCATCGGCACCATTGAATATTTCGCCCGTACTGCTGACACCTACGTGATCGTAATGAGATGAAATAACAACGATCTCTTCTTTCTTATCAGTACCTTCCAGGAAAGCCAAGATGTTGGAAGATTCTACTGGCTCCACTTTCTTTTCGATTTTATAAGAAGCCTTCTGAGATTTGATAGATTCAGGATTCGATTTTGCAGCTTCTTTAAGCTCTTCAACGGGAGTATTGAAAAGCTCTCCCATCTTATCAGAACTCACCATGAAAATCGGTCTTTGTTCTACTTCTTTAACAAATCCAACCCTCCCTTTTCCTGCCAATGATTTATAGCGATTTGCGATTCTGTCAAAATTAGCTTGACCTTCCATAGAAACAATCACAATACCAGCCGCACCTGCATCCATTACTTTAGCAACTAGATCATTTGATCTCACTCCTACAGCCCAGATGCCAACAAGTTTATCTGTAACATCTACTTTTGCTAAATTTTCATCTGAAACCAAACCAAGAAACACCAGGTCTGATTTAGCAGCTTTTTTCATATCGCCATCTCCGGTAAAAACAAAGTCCTCATTGTTGACAAGTTGATTTTTACCGATTTTTAAGCTGACCTCCTCAAAAGAGGTACTGACTAACTCAACCTTTTGTAGATAACCTCCATCGACAGGGCCAGTCAAGCCTAAGTTTTTGTAGAAATTAGAAATGTATTCAGCAGCAATTTTTTGTTCCTCAGAACCTGTATCTCTACCTTTCATCTCATCAGAAGCAAGATAAGTGAGGTTTTTGGTAAGATCAGCTGCTGTAATGGTATTGGCGTATTTCACCTGAGCAGGCGATTGAGCCAAAGATGGTAGCGAAAGCCCAAAAGCAATTGCACCAGTCAAAAACAAGCTTTTATTCATCTTGATAATATATTTGAGTTTTTATTTAAACAGGATAAATTGTCTTTAAGTTATTTCCTTTGAAGGATGAATTGCAATCCAAAACTCCTGTTTTTATATTTTTCGATCCAAAACTAGATAATTTTTTGACCCCTCAAACAACCGCCTATAAATAAGAGTTAAAAGCTTATTAAATTAATGAAATTGAAAAAAGCTTTATTCTCAATAAATTGTACCTTTGCACTTTGAAAAACAAGGGTATGTTTTAACCCAAATATTCATTCTTCCCGACGTTCTTTATGAAGATCAACCTTTCAAACGCAGTAAAATTCGAAAACAGACATAACGGGCCTACTTCTGAGGAAATTGCCGAGATGTTAGAAAAAATCGGAGCCTCTTCCCTTGAGGAATTAATCGATCAAACTGTCCCTAAATCCATTCAGTTAGAGCGCCCTCTTAATTTACCGGCGTCACAATTAGAGACAGATTTTTTGGTTGAATTCAAAAAGCTGGCTTCCAAAAATAAAGTTCTTAAATCATTCATTGGTTTAGGGTATTATGACACATTCGTACCAAACGTGATTTTAAGGAATGTTCTTGAAAATCCAGGATGGTACACCGCCTATACTCCTTACCAGGCTGAAATTGCTCAAGGAAGATTAGAGGCTCTGATCAATTTCCAAACTGTGGTGATGGAATTGACTGGTATGGAATTGGCAAATGCTTCTTTGCTTGACGAAGGAACTGCAGCAGCTGAAGCAATGGGATTGCTATTCGCAGTGAAAGCAAGAGAGAAAAAGACAGCATCTAAGTTTTTTGTGGATGAGAAAGTTTTTCCACAAACAAAGGCTGTTCTGGAAACTAGAGCTGAGCCAATAGGGATTGATATTGTTTATGGTTCAATTGATGATTTGGATGTCACGGATCCTGAACTATTTGGCGTGCTTTTCCAATATCCTGATTCTGATGGTGTGGTGAGAGATTACAGTGCAATTGTTGCTGCTGCCAAAGAAAATAAAGTACATACTGCTTTTGCTGCAGATTTATTGGCATTGACCCTTTTAACTCCTCCTGGAGAAATGGGAGCAGATGTTGTTGTTGGAACTTCCCAGCGATTTGGTGTTCCAATGGGTTATGGAGGTCCTCATGCAGCTTTCTTTGCAACAAAAGAAGAGTTCAAAAGACAGATTCCTGGTAGAATTATCGGAGTATCTCTAGACAGAGCTGGAAACAAAGCGTACAGAATGGCTCTTCAAACGAGGGAGCAGCATATCAAAAGAGAGAAAGCGACTTCAAATATTTGTACTGCACAGGTATTGTTGGCAGTAATGTCAAGTTTCTATGCTGTTTATCATGGGCCAAAAGGTTTGAAAAACATTGCTTTACGAACTCATGGACTTGCAAAGTTAACAGCTGAAGGGTTAAAAGAACTTGGTTTTAATGTAGGCAAAGGAGAATTTTTTGATACGATTCAAGTCACTTTGAGCTCTCATGACCAAGCTCATTTTTCTGCTATGGCAGTTGGAGCAGGTATGAACTTCCGATATGCCAAAGACTTGGTATTTATAGCATTTGATGAGACAAAATCTCTTAAGGATGCTCAGGCAGTAGTCAATGTTTTTGCTTCTGCAGCTGGCAAGGATTCAATTTCTTTAAGCGAAAAATCGGAGAATTTAGAAATAACTCTTTCAGAGGCTTTGACCAGAAAGTCAGAATATCTTACTCATCCTGTTTTCAATAGCTTTCATTCAGAGCATGAAATGCTTCGATATATCAAAAGATTGGAGAGCAAGGATCTTTCTTTGGTTCATTCTATGATCTCTTTGGGTTCATGTACCATGAAACTGAATGCAACAGCGGAAATGATACCTGTAACTTGGCCTGAGTTTGGTCAAATGCATCCTTTTTCTCCAATCGACCAGACTGCTGGATATCAGGAATTGTTTGCTAATCTGGAGAGATGGTTGTCTGAGATTACTGGATTTGCAGGTACTTCATTGCAACCTAATTCAGGCGCTCAGGGAGAATTCGCCGGTTTGATGGTGATAAGAGCTTATCACCAAAATAGAGGAGAGTCGCATAGAAATATAGCATTGATCCCTACATCTGCTCATGGTACCAATCCAGCATCTGCTGTAATGGCCGGAATGAAAGTGGTATTGGTAAAATGTGATGAAAAAGGAAATATTGATCTTGCAGACCTAAAAGAAAAAGCATCCGCTCATTCCAATGATCTTTCAAGTTTGATGGTGACTTACCCCTCCACTCACGGAGTATTTGAAGAAGCGATCAAAGAAATTTGTGATACCATTCACCAATATGGTGGTTTGGTTTATATGGATGGTGCAAATATGAATGCACAAGTAGGATTGACTAGTCCCGGGAATATTGGAGCCGATGTTTGTCATTTAAATTTACATAAGACTTTCTGTATCCCTCACGGTGGGGGTGGACCAGGTATGGGGCCAATTTGTGTTGCGAGTCATTTAGTGCCCTTCCTTCCAGGAAATCCATTGATAAAAACTGGTGGAGAAAATTCTGTTTCTTCGATTTCAGCTGCTCCTTATGGAAGTGCAAGTATTCTTCCTATTTCGTATGCTTACATCGCAATGATGGGAGGAGACGGATTGACCAACGCAACTAAAATGGCGATCTTGAATGCAAACTATATCAAAGAGAGATTGAGTGGGCATTACCCGATTCTTTATACTGGAACAAAAGGGAGAGCCGCACATGAGATGATTGTGGACTGTAGAGCATTTAAGGAAGTTGGAGTTGAAGTAGAGGATATTGCAAAGCGATTGATGGATTATGGATTCCATGCGCCTACCGTTTCATTTCCAGTGGCTGGAACTTTGATGATTGAGCCAACTGAATCTGAGACAAAAGCTGAATTGGATAGATTTTGCGATGCATTAATTTCTATTAGAACTGAAATCAAAGAAGTTGAGGATGGAAATGCTGATAGAGTAAATAATGTATTGAAAAATGCTCCTCATACAGCCACAATGGTTCTTGTAGGAGAGTGGGATTTACCGTACTCCAGAGAAAAAGCGGTATTCCCAAATGCCAATGTGAAAGAGAATAAGTTCTGGCCAACTGTGAGAAGAATTGATTCTGCTTATGGAGATAGAAACTTGGTCTGCAGCTGTATCCCAGTTGAGGAATATGCGAGCGAAGAAGTTTAATAAAATAGAAATGGTTAATCACAAAAAAGGCTGCCAAAAGGCAGCCTTTTTTGTGTCTAATCGGCCGGTAAATTATTTGGTTCACTAAGTTCGATCTCAAGTCCGCCGGTTTTTTTGGATATGATATTGTACAACCAGGCAAAAACCGCCCCAAATATGAATCCCAGTAATCCATAAATAAGAGGAATGCCTATGATCAGGACAATAAGGAAAGCAGATCCAAAAGGTAAACCTGAATCACTTAGTCCAATTGCTGCACCAAAGAATAGCCCATATGGGATTGCAATTATTGCTCCGATTCCAGCTAGAGACCATCCATAAATTCTTGCAGCAGAACCAACGCCAATCTTTTTGATAACTTGCATAAAAGTTGTTTATTTTTTTAGTTTTCAAAATATAGTTAAAAAAAAAGCACATTTAATAATGTGCTTTAAATATTTCGTTAAAATGTCAATTAGACATTTACATGTCTTTCTGCATGATAGGATGATCTTACGAGTGGGCCGGATTCGACATATTTCAGTCCTCTTTTAAGGCCTTCCTCCCTGTACATCGCAAACATGTCAGGATGAATGAATTCTGCTACTTCAATATGCATTTTTGTAGGCTGAAGGTATTGACCTAAAGTAAGAATATCACAACCGTGAGCCACTAAATCATCCATCGCTTTGAAAACTTCTTCTTTGGTTTCCCCAAGACCTAGCATAATCCCAGTCTTTGTTCTTTTACCGTACTCCTTTGTAAGCTTAATCTGTTCTAGCGAGCGATCATATTTTGCCTGTGGGCGAACTCTTCTATACAAACTGCCCACAGTTTCCATATTGTGTGAAACGACTTCTTGTCCCCCATCAATCATGCGATATAAAGCATCCCAATTTGATTTTACGTCAGGGATAAGCGTTTCAATTGTGGTGGATGGAGAAAGTCTTTTGGTCTCTACAACTGTTTGATACCAAATTTCAGCTCCTTTGTCTTTCAGCTCATCTCTATTCACTGAAGTAAGAACAGCGTGTTTTACGCCCATAAGTTTAATAGCTTCTGCTACTCTTCGAGGCTCATCTGTATCGTATTCTGGGGGTCTCCCTGTAGCCACTGCACAGAAAGAGCAGGATCTGGTACAAACATTACCAAGAATCATAAATGTGGCTGTTCCAGCTCCCCAACATTCTCCCATGTTTGGACAGTTTCCACTTTCACAAATTGTATGAAGTTTATGTTCGTCTACAAGTTTTCTGACTTTCGCATATTCTTTCCCAATTGGAAGCTTTACTCTCAACCAATCTGGTTTTTTTCTGCGAGTGGCCTCCTCGGAAATAACAGGTAATTCGATCATGAAATTGTGATTTTTTGCAAAGTTAAAGCAGTGGGTCGTAAAACCCAATTTCTATTACTTTCTAAATCCGTAATAAAAAGTAAAATAAATAGATTGGAAGATCTGATTATTATCTGCAGTCGGAATTAATGGTATTTCTTTGGTAAACCCTTCAAGCATGTATCCAAGTTCCAAACCCGTGACATTACTTCGGAAAACGCCAAATTCAAAGTTTAATGCGGCTTTTACATTTGCTCCTATAGCCAATTCAGATTGACCAATACCTTCAAAAAGTCTCCCTGTTCCTAAAATATTGAACCTGCTTTGGTGGATTTCAGGATCGTATTGTTCAGTAACAGTTTCGACTCTATTGAGAGCATATTCAATGTAATAGGGAGCAATTAAACCAATAGTTGGCCCTACAGCAGCCAATGCAGAAACTTGAACCCCTTGGTTTGGAGCTTTTTTAAACAAAACTATTTCTCTGCCATATTGTGGACGAATGGAGTACAAGTAATTTGACTTACCAAAAATATAGCTATTTCCTAAAACGGTATTGTACCGGACTTCTTTTGGGTTTTTGACATTCGAAAGTTCCAATGCCCAAAAACTAAATTGATCGTCAGTGATCCTTGTCCCAACCTTGAAAACAAATCCACCAATGAGGCCTCCATTGGTATTTTTATTTGCTCCAAAGAGATATTCTTTATCGTATTCGTAATTGCCAATATCATCTCTTTGAGCGAAAGAGTCTATCGCAAAAAGAATGAGAAATAATGGAAGTAGTAATTTCAGCTTTGTCATTCGAAAAGGTCGAAAATATTGTCCTATTTTGTGGATACAATTATTTAAACTGATTTTAAAAGTAAGGGTTTATGCCAACTATAAAAAGTTCGTATTTAGGAAATTTGAGAACAAAGTCAGAGCATGTTCAATCTAGTACCACTATTTTGACCGATGCTCCGTTAGATAATAATGGGAAGGGAGAAAAATTTTCTCCTACAGACTTGGTTTCTAGCGCTTTGGGAAGTTGCATGGTGACAATAATGGGAATAGTTGCAGAAAGAGATCAATTGGAACTGGATGGACTTACTTGGGAAGTGACGAAAATTATGCAGTCTTCACCGAGAAAAATTCAAGAAATAATTGTGGATTTTTATTGGGAAAAGCCGGTGGATAACCAAGTTTTGATACAAAAACTAAAAAATGCTGCTCGAACATGTCCCGTTGCACTAAGTTTGGATTCCTCGATAAAGCAAACAATCAACTTTAATTTCTAATACATTAGAGAATAGGGAAAGGTAAAAAAATCAAGATTATGAGCTATTTATTTGAGTCATTTAAAGGTTGGAAATCCTACTGCGAAGAAAAGAAAGTTACACTTCATGACTCAGTAATTGAATATGAAGTGGAGCAAAAAAATGCTGAGTCTAATCAGATAAAAGTGGGAATTCTGAATGCCTATCAAGTCATGAAAGATGCGGTTAAGACTGGTCTTGAAGAAGAAATGACTTCAAGGTCAGGAATGATAAATAATGGAGCAAAGAAAGTTTTTAATTACCCATTAGCGGTTTTATCACCTGAATTTCAAAAGCTTATTGCTAGAGCTTTAGCTGCAAAAGAGGTTAATTCTTGTATGGGTAGAGTGGTCGCCGCACCCACAGCAGGAGCCTCTGGCATCTTACCCGGAACAATGGTTACTCTTCAGGAAATTCATGGGATTTCAGATGAGAAAATTGTAGAAGGGCTACTTGTAGGTGCTGGGATCGCATTGATTATTGAAGAAAAAGCAAGCCTTGCTGGCGCCGTTGGTGGATGCCAGGCTGAGACTGGCTCTGCTGCTGCAATGGCGGCTGGAGCCATGGTCTATTGCTTAGGAGGGAATAATGATCAGGTATTTAACGCTGTTGCAATTACAATTCAGTGTATGCTTGGGTTGGTATGTGACCCTGTGGCAGGTTTGGTGGAAGTCCCGTGTGTGGTGAGAAATGCCAGTGCTGCGTCTATTGCCTTTAGTTCTTCGCAGATTGCAATTGCGGATGTGAGTTCTGTAATACCTGTAGATGAATGTATTGAGGCTATGGGTGAAATAGGAGCTTCAATGGAAAGTAGATATAAGGAAACAGCAATGGGAGGTTTGGCTGCGACTTTAACAGGACAGGAAATTTCTAAACGCGTATTGATTCAGGATATTGAAATTCTTCCGGATGATGAATCAAACCAGTAGATTTTGAAAAAATGGAATTTTCAAGATTTTATCTATAGTGAGACAAAATAAAGTAGCCCAAAATAGACTACTTAAAAACATTTTTAAAAAGATATTTCTTTTTTTTGCCCCAAAAGATATCATTATCAAAGTTCCACCAATGGGGGTTAGTACTAGCGGCGTAATTATTACGATTCCATCTTCGCCATATTTTTTCCAAATTTTCACCAAAGCTCTATTTTTCTTTGAAAAAATCGGTTTCTTTTTGTTGAATCTAAGCTTTAGGTAAGCTTTAAATTTTGATCCAACTAAAGTGAAAAGAAAGACACTGGTCATCATTCCGGCAACTGTTACTGCTATTGATCCAAATACTCCATAACCAGCTGCGTAGCCCAAAACTGGCCCTGCAATAAATTTGAATAGACTTAAAAAATAAATTCCTAGAAACGTAATAAGTGATTCGATCATAATAGGAGAAACATGTACGCTCCATATCCAAGAAATAAAATCAGGCCTTCGATAAATGAGATTCTCATTTTTGTTCTCATTATTGGAAATAGAATTAGTGTGAATCCAATCATCCAAAGGTAATCTGCATTTAAGAATTCACCAGAAACATCAATAGGTTTGATGATTGCTGTTATTCCAATAATTGAAAGGATATTCATGATATTGCTACCAAGAATGTTTCCTATTGCCATGTCAGTTTTCTTGGCTAATGCAGCCATGATGGAAGTGATTAATTCTGGAAGACTTGTGCCTATTGCTATAATTGTAACACCGATTACTCTTTCGGAAATGCCAAATTCTCTTGAAATATTTATAGCATTATTTACTAATAATTCTGAACCAAAGTATAAACCTACAATTCCTCCAAGGAATAAGGAAATAGAGACAAGCCAACTATAACCTTTAACTTGTTCGATCTCTTCCTCTGCCTCGGTAATGTCTATTAAACCACCTTGATCAGTACTTCTGAAAAGGAAAATATTAAAACCAATAAATAGGGAAAACATGAAAATCCCCTCCCATAGCCCTATAATACCGTTATAGCTTAATGCATAAAAAAGTAAAGTAACGATTGCAGTGATTAAATAATCAAATCTAAGAGTGCTCTTTTTAATTAAAATGGGATAAAATAAGCCACTTATTCCTAAAACCATTCCAATGTTTGCAATATTTGAACCTACCACATTTCCGATAGAAATATCGCTGTTCCCCTTCAAAGCAGCATTGACACTCACCAAAAGCTCAGGAGTAGAAGTTCCAAAAGCAACAATAGTAAGCCCGATTAATCCAGCACTCATCCCCAACTTCACAGCAATTGCTGAAGCTCCATCCACCAATATTTTTCCGCCATAAAGTAAGATGACCAGGCCTAAACCCAATAGAACATAATCCATCATGATTTTTAGAGTTTCGGTCCAAATGCTAGGTCCCCAGCATCTCCAAGACCAGGAACGATATAAGATAAATGGTTTAATTTTTTGTCTAAAGCGCCTAACCAAAAAGTAAAAGGTATTTCTTTGAGATTTTTTTGAATGTATTCAATTCCTTCAGGTGCCGCAAATGCAGCTGCAATATGAATCCTTTTGGGCTTTCCATTCACTAAAATAGCATTTATCGTTTTTATGATAGATTTTCCTGTTGCTAGCATTGGATCGGCAATAATCACTTCTTTTCCAACTAAGGATGGGCTAGCATGATAGCCTAAATTTATTTTGATTTTCCCACCATTTTTTTCTTCTCTAAAGGCTCCAATAAACCCACTTTCTGCTTGATCAAAAATATTTAGAAATCCTTGGGAAAACGGTAATGAAGCTCTTAAAACAGAAATGATTACAGGATTTGAAGTGATCGTTTTTTCACTAGTTTTTGCTAGCGGTGTATCAATTTCGACTTCTTTATATTGAAAAGATTTAGATATTTCATAAGCCAGAATCTCACCTAATCTTTCCAGATTTTTTCTAAATCGCATACGATCCTGTTGTATTTGCTTATCTCTCAACTCCAAGAGGAATTGATTTGCTATGGAAGGTGTATTGGAAAGGATAAACATTTAACGAAGGTAAAATAAAACCCAGCTTTTTTAAAACTGGGTTTTATCAATGTTGAATTCTATTTCACTTCAAAGCTGGTTCTTCTTGCTAATTGTCTCGCATCAGCGGAAGATTTGTCAACACTGGTATCTTCTCCATAACCTTTGTATGATAATCTTGAGGCATCAATCCCTGTTGAGATAATAATATCGTATACAGCTTTAGCCCTTCTCTCTGATAGTTTGATGTTATAATCATCTGAACCTAACTCGTCAGCATATCCTTTTACTTCAACATTCACACCTGGATTCTTCTTCATGAAGTTTGCTACATAATTTGCAGAAGGAGCAGAATATGATAGAGGTTTGTCATTATCAAAAGCAAAATATATGTTTACATATCCATCATTTATAGCTTTTTTTAAGAAATCAACTTCTTCTTTGATCTCTTGAACTGGACAGCCATCGGTTGATGCAGGACCAGGTATGAAAGGGCATTTATCCATATGATCTGGTGTCCCATCATTATCAGAGTCCATAGTAACACCATTTGTATTAACTCTAGCTCCTACTGGAGTATTTGGTTCCTTGTCTAAATAATCCGGAATTCCATCTCCATCCGAGTCCTTCAACATATCTTTAATCCCATTGATCTCTGAAGCTAACTCTTCTTTTGTAGCATATTTATCTGCTGCAATGTACCAGTCCGCGTGTTCATTTGAAGAACCTAGGTAAAAGTTTAAGCCAACTGTGCCTGTCCACCAAGTCCCAGGTGCGTGGACGTAGGGGTTTTGATTTGGACCAATTGGTTGTGCATCTGCATTGTAAGAGTTTCCGTCAAATGTATACGTTTGTCTTCCATTGTAAATCATAGAAATATCACTAGTTAAAGCGATTCTTGGCCCTAGTTTATATTGTCCGGTAAGTCCTGAAATGATATTGTATTGATATTCAGGTTCGGTATTTAAGATAGTTTCATTGAAGCTCATTCTCCCAAAACCACCTCCAAAATGTCCAAGTAGTCCAACTCTTCTAGAAAAAGATTCAAAACTCATGATTCTACCTAAATTAAAGACTCCCTGAATATTCGCTCTTAAATAGTTTGTTTTAAATTCTGGACTTTCCCCTTTTACTTCAGAAAAAGAACCGAAACCTCCATCTCCTTTTAAACCAAATTTCTCATTGAACATGTAACGAATTCCTAGATCCAGATGCCCAATGTTTAACGTAGGGCTTAGATATCCAGGTGTTAAAGGGCCCATTGGTTTATTAAAACCAATGTTGGTTTCAAGTGACCATTTATTAAATTCAGATTGAGAAAAAACAGAAAATTGAAGGCTAAATAATAGTATCGCCAATAGAAGTTTTTTCATGAAAAGGTAGTTTTAGGGTGTGCGACCAAAATTAGAAAAAAATATTTCAAATACTGAGGAAAATTTAAAACATAAAAAAAGCCCGGTGAAAACCGGGCTTTTAAGTATTTAAAAAAGATAAATTTATTTCACTTCGAAACTTGCTCTTCTTGCCATTTGTCTTGCATCAGCAGAAGATTTATCTACGCTAGTATCTTCTCCATAACCTTTGAAGGAAAGTCTAGATGCATCAACACCTGAAGCGATTAATAAGTCATAAACAGCTTTAGCTCTTTTTTCAGATAATTTCATGTTGTAATCTTCTGGACCTAACTCGTCAGCATATCCTTTTACTTCAACATTCACACCTGGATTTTTCTTCATAAAGTTGGCTACATAATTTGCAGCGCTTGTTGAGTAACCTAGTGGTTTAGCACTATCAAATGCGTAGTAAACGTTGATATATCCGTCATTGATTGCTTTTTGTAAATAGTCAACTTGCTCAACTACTTCTTCAATAGGGCATCCGTTTGTAGAAGCTGGGCCTGGAAGGAAAGGACATTTATCCATGTGATCTGGTGTGCCATCGCCATCAGAATCCATTGTTGTTCCTTGAGAGTTAACTCTAGCTCCAGCTGGAGTATTTGGTTCTTTATCTAAATAATCTGGAACACCATCGCCATCAGAGTCTTTAAGCATATCTTTGATACCATTGATCTGAGAAGCCAATTCTTCTTTAGTAGCGTATTTATCTGCAGCGATATACCAATCAGCATGCTCTTCAGCTGAACCTAAGTAAAACTGAAGGCCTAAAGTACCAGTCCACCAAACAGAATTTGCTCCGTAGAAACCTGCATTATCTGGTCGGATAGCTGTTGCTCCATCCCAAGTTACAGTTTGACGACCATTTATTATCGCACTGATATCTCCAACTAAAGCAATATTTTTACCAATTTTATACTGAGGTGTAAAACCAACAATGAAGTTGTAAACATCATCAGTAAAATCATTAAAAAGATTTTCTTCAGGATTTACGTTACCAAGACCTGCTCCACCATGTACCAATAAACCTAAGGACCTAGTAAAAGATTCGAAATTCATTATTCTTCCAGCGTTCATCACTCCTTGAAGATTCAAACGATAGTATTTGGTGTCAAATGAAGGAGATTCGCCATCGACTTCTTTCATGGAACCAAAACCATAATCAAGCTTTAGGCCGAATTTTTCATTGAACATGTAACGAGCGCCGAAATCGATGTGACCAAAATTGGCGGTAGGAGAAAGATATCCCGGAGTTAAGGGGGCCATTGGTTTATTGACACCTCCATTAATTTCCAGAGAGAATTTATCAAAATCTTTCTGAGCGTTGGCACCAAGTGCCAAGGCACCGACCATAAGTGTTGAGAGTATTAGTTTTTTCATAACAAAAAATTTTTGTTCAAATTTTAAGTGTTTGATTGATGTGATTACAAATTTAATAACTTTTAACTTACTGCAAATCTAGATGATTTATTTAATTCGCAATTCCGCTAAGAAAATAAATCTAAACAATTTTACAGTCTATTGACAAAATATTAACACAATTAATGCCAAAATGAGAATTTTGTACGATTTATTAAATCTTACTGGAGTTTCAGGTGACGAATCTCGAACAACCCAATTCCTTTACGAATATGTCGAAAAACGTAAGAATTATTGGAAAGTTGTGCCAAAAATTTTTTTTGACGAGAAATTCCATGATTGTCTTTTGCTAAAATTTGGAACTCCAAGGACTGCGGTTTTTGCACATATTGATACAATTGGTTTCATGACAAGGTACAATAATCAATTGGTTCCTATTGGCGGGCCTGAAATAATTCCGGGGACTTGGTTGGTAGGAGAAGATAGTCTTGGGTACATAAAATGTCGACTTCTAGGAGACGAAGATTCCTTATTTCATGATTTCCCTAGAGGTATAGAGCCTGGGACTTGTTTGTCTTTTGAGCAGAATATTAGGGAAGACAATGATTTCATCGAAGCTGCCTATTTAGATAATAGGTTAGGTGTTTTTAATGCGTTGAAATTATGTGAAAATCTAACAAATGGTTGGGTTGTTTTTTCTACCTATGAGGAACATGGCGGGGGAAGCATGCCTTTTCTGCTTAAGTTTATTCAAGAAGAAGCTCCTATTAAACAAGCCTTAATTTCAGATATTACGTGGATTACGGAAGGAGTTAGGCACCATGAAGGAGTTGCTATTTCAATACGAGATAAATTTATTCCTAGAAGAAAATTTTTAAATAAAATCATTTCCTTAGCTAAACAAAGTGGAATTCCTTTTCAATTGGAGATTGAAGGTGCAGGTGGAAGTGATGGAAGAGAAATACAGTTTTCTCCATATTCTATAGATTGGTGTTTTATAGGAGCTCCGGAGGAAAATGTTCATTCGCCGGATGAAAGAGTGTCTCTAAAAGATCTTCAGTCAATGATCGATTTATATCAATATTTAATGAACGAACTTTAAATTCTCATTTATGGGTATTCAAATCAAAGACAAAGAATTTATTCTTTTTTTAAGGCAAGATCAACTTCAGCAAAGAATTATCCAGATTGGGGCTAAAATAGCTCAAGATTTTGAAGGGAAAGACATTGTTTTATTAGGGGTATTAAACGGGTCATTTATTTTTTTTGCCGATTTATGTAGGTCAATTGATTTACCAATTACTTGCTCCTTTGTGAAATTAAGTTCCTATGAAGGGACTGAAAGTTCCGAAAAAGTCACCTCATTGATTGGTATTCAAGAAAATTTACAAAATAAAAATGTATTAATTATTGAGGATATAGTGGACACTGGAATCAGCATGAAATACATGTTAGAACAGATTTCTGGTCTAAATCCTTCCAGTATTTCAATCGTCACTCTCCTATTTAAACCAGAAGCTTTTCGGTTTAATTATCCAATAGATTATGTCGGTTTTGAAATTCCCAATAAATTTGTCGTTGGCTATGGCCTTGATTATGATGGGTTGGGTAGAAATCTTCCAGATATCTATCAACTTGATACTCCTTAAATAATTATCAGGAATGTATAATATCGTTTTATTTGGCCCTCCGGGTGCGGGCAAAGGCACCCAAAGTGAAAAATTAATCCAGCATTATGGATTAACTCACCTTTCTACAGGGGATCTGTTTCGTAAACACTTAGGTGAAGGAACAGAACTTGGTCTCTTGGCAAAAAAATATATGAATGAAGGACACTTGGTTCCTGATGAAGTTGTGATAAAGATGGTTGAGGAGAAAATCAGTGAAACTAAAGATAGTAAAGGGTTTATTTTTGATGGTTTTCCAAGAACAACAGCCCAGGCAGAGGCTCTTGATGAGATGCTTTCGCATCATAACTTGGAAATTTCAGGAATGATTGCCCTTGATGTTCCACAAGATGTTTTGAGGGAAAGGATCAAAGAAAGAGGAAAGACTTCTAATAGAGCTGATGACCAGGATAATGATAAAATCACTACTAGAATCCAGGTTTATATGAAAGAGACTTTACCAGTTGCTACCTATTATGAGAAGCAGGGAAAACTTACTAAAATCAATGGGGTAGGAGAAATAAATGAAATCTTCAATGAGATCACTTCGGTGATTGATAGCTACTGAATGGCTTAATTTCCCTAAATTTGCAACTTACATTTGGCTAAGCTTCAATGCTTAGCCTTTTTCTTTTAAAAAATGGCCGATTCTAATTTCATTGACTACGTAAAGTTTTGTTCTCGCTCTGGGGCAGGAGGACCTGGTTCTCTTCATTTCAGGAGGGAAAAGCATGTTCCTAAGGGTGGTCCGGATGGTGGAGATGGTGGCCGGGGAGGTCATGTCATACTAAAAGGTAATTCACAACATTGGACATTACTTCATTTGAAGTATAAAAAACATGTAATTGCAGAATCTGGAAAAGGTGGTGAAGGTGGCAGAAGATCAGGAGCAGATGGAAAAGATATGATTCTAGATGTACCACTGGGAACAGTAGCAAGAGATGCGGAAACCGGCGAAAAGCGGTTTGAAATAACAGAAGATGGTCAAGAAGTGATTTTAACAAGAGGTGGGAGAGGAGGTTTAGGAAATGACCATTTTAAAACTTCAACGAATCAAGCGCCTCACTATGCCCAGCCTGGAGAAGAAGGAATTGAAGAATGGATTATTCTCGAACTAAAACTCCTTGCAGATGTAGGTTTAGTGGGTTTTCCAAACGCAGGTAAAAGTACCTTATTGTCATCCATTTCAGCGGCAAAACCAGAAATCGGGGACTATCCTTTTACGACTTTGACGCCAAATCTTGGAGTCGTGAGTTATCGAGATGATAAATCATTTGTCATGGCAGATATCCCGGGCATCATAGAAGGCGCAGCTGAAGGGAAAGGTCTCGGAATTCGCTTTTTAAGACATATAGAAAGAAATTCTATTCTATTATTTATGATTCCTGCTGATGCCCCAAGTATAAAAGAGCAATATGGCGTGCTGCTAAGTGAACTTGAAAAGTACAATCCGGAATTGTTGGATAAACAAAGGCTTCTTGCTATTTCAAAAGCCGATATGCTAGATGAGGAATTGATGAAAGAAATGAAAGCTGATCTACCTGAGGGAATTCCAAGTGTTTTTATTTCATCTGTCAGTCAATATAACTTAGATAAACTGAAAGATCTTATTTGGCAGGCAATCCACCATACCTAAGGTGTCAGATTGTCAGTTTAATTAGGGTGGCAAAAATATTGTTAAGAGGGTATTGCCGACTATTGAAAAGTTAAAATGAAAAATAAAGAAGAAGTGGATAAGGAATTAGACCAATCTGATGAACAATTAGTTCATGATACCTCTGAAGCTACAGAAGATATGGACGAATCAACTCAAGAAGAGGTGGTTTCTGTTGAGGATAAACTTGCCGCAGAAGTAGCTGACTTAAAAGATAAATACTTAAGGTTATATTCTGATTTTGAGAATTTCAGAAAAAGAAGTTCTAAAGAAAGACTTGATTTAATTACAACTGCCTCTGAGGAAGTTCTTAGAGATTTGATCCCAGTTGTTGATGATTTTGAGAGAGCGTTAAAAGTGAGCGAATCACGGGAAGATGGAGGAGAAAATAAAGAAGGAAGTTTATTGATTTTTCATAAACTGATCAGAATTCTTGAAAGCAAAGGTCTCAAGCCAATGAATGACCTAATAGGAAAACCATTTGATGCTGATACTCAAGAAGCGATAACGCAAATTCCTGCTCCAAATGATGAATTGAAAGGTAAGGTTATAGATGTAGTGGAAAAAGGATATACGCTTGGCGATAAAGTTGTGCGCTATGCCAAAGTGGTAACAGGAGCTTAATAAATTATGGCAAAAAGAGATTATTACGAAGTATTAGGTGTGTCAAAGTCTGCTTCTGCAGAAGAAATAAAAAAAGCATACCGTAAGCTGGCAATTAAATTTCACCCGGATAAAAACCCTGATAATCCGGAAGCAGAAGATAAATTTAAAGAAGCTGCGGAGGCTTACGAAGTCCTAAGTAATCAAGAGAAACGCCAAAGATACGATCAGTTTGGTCATCAAGGTGTATCCGGAAACGGTGGCTTTGGAGGCGGTGGAATGAATATGGAAGATATTTTTTCTCAATTTGGGGATATTTTTGGAGGAGGAGGATTCGGGTCCTTTTTCGGCGGAGCAGGCGGCGGAGGCCGTAGAACTAAAAAGGGAACAAACCTGCGGGTAAAACTTAAGTTAAATCTTGCTGAAGTTGCCAATGGAGTAGAAAAGAAAATCAAAGTAAAAAGACATGTTGTTGCGCAAGGAGTAACTTTCAAAAGCTGCTCTACCTGTCAGGGAACTGGACAGATCAAGAAGGTAGT
Source organism: uncultured Algoriphagus sp. (assembly GCA_965659625.1). Taxonomy (GTDB): domain Bacteria; phylum Bacteroidota; class Bacteroidia; order Cytophagales; family Cyclobacteriaceae; genus Algoriphagus. The sequence continues at coordinate 178,216 of CBFHWO010000007.1, forward strand.
CAATACGATGCTTGGTCAAATGGTTTCCGCAAGTACTTGTGCTGTCTGCGGTGGAAGTGGTCAAATCGTTGACAAAAAACCGGCTGATGCAGATGCTAGAGGGTTGATTATTAAGGAAGAAGTTATTTCAATTAATATCCCTGGGGGTGTTGCTGAGGGGATGCAATTGAGCATGTCAGGAAAAGGAAATGAAATTCCTGGAGGAATAGCAGGAGACCTTTTAATTGTAATAGAGGAAATAGAGGATGAAATTCTTCAAAGAGATGGGAATAATGTCATTTATGATTTGTTCGTCTCTTTTGTGGATGCTGCCTTGGGATCATCAATTGAAGTTCCTACCATCGACGGAAAAGTGAAAATAAAAATTGATCCGGGAACCCAAAGTGGCAAAATGCTAAGACTGAAGGGTAAAGGAATCAAAGATATCAATGGTTATAGTAAAGGGGATCAATTAATTATGGTCAATGTTTGGACGCCAACTCAGCTGTCTCGAGAAGAAAGAGAAACGTTGGAAAGTCTAAGAGAAGCAGAAAACTTTAGACCTGATCCAGGAAAATCAGATAAGTCCTTCTTTGATAAAATGAAGGAGTTTTTCTAAAATATTAATTAGCCGGAAGCAATTCTGGCTTTTTTTATATTTTTAAGAACCTTTTTAAAGTCGCCTCGTAACCTAATCGGTATGCTTAGAAAATTGTGTCTGCTGTTTCTGGGAATTATTGGATGCGTAGGTGTGAGTAAGGCACAGCTTGTAAAAGAGTTCAAAATCAGTGAGAAAAAAGGATATGAGGTCGTGCATCTTGTGTTTTCTTCTTATAAAAGTACAACTTTAGTCAAGCGAATTAGATCCATGGAACCACTCTATATCCATGGTCACCTTCAGAAAACAAATATTCTTCCCGTATTTTCCCATGAGATCAAGAATAACATTCTTGAATCCTCCTTGGAACATAAAAACGTGGAGTCTGATAATCTCGGGAAAAGTATAACTTCTAAAATCTTCTCTGGAAATAATTCAGATTTTGATCATACCTGGGATTTGGGCCTTTCATCAAATTATGTATATAATCTGGATTTTAATTTAGGTATGGGAAAAACTGAGATAGACCTTGCTCAGTTACCTGTAAGTAAACTTAAAGTACATAGTGCCAGTGCTGATGTGCTGATCCATTATGGTTCTAAAAATCCAAACCAGGTTCAGATGGATACTTTATTGGTTACATTGAATATGGGAACAGTTGAAATTGATGATGTTAATTATACTAACGCCTCAAAAATGATTTTTGAAGTTAATTATGGATCTATCAATTTGAATTTTTCTGATGGGTTACCCAATAAGTGTCATGTGATTGCGGCTGTCGGTGCAGGCTCACTTCATCTAAACTTGCCTGATGAATCTTATCCAATTAAGATTCGAATGAAAACTACCGCTATGTGTAGGACCTCTCTTCCAAAATATTTAAAAACAATTGATAAAAACACCTTTATTACTAAAGGCTATAATGAATTTGATCCTAGATTACTGGAACTAATTCTGGATGTAGGAGTTGGTTCTTTGACGATAGAATAGAATAGTTTTTTTAGCTGTATGCTTCAAATAGAAAATCTCAATAAATCTTACGGACCTAATAAAGCGCTTAGTAACATAGATCTCTATGTTCCCAAAGGGGTGATTTTTGGGTTGCTTGGCCCAAATGGCGCTGGTAAAACCACATTGATAAGAATCATCAATCAAATCATCGAAGGAGATTCGGGCAAGATATTGATTGATAAAGAAATTTTAAATCCTTCACATATTTCCAAAATCGGATATTTGCCAGAAGAAAGGGGCTTATATAAAAAGATGAGAGTTTGGGATCAGCTTTTGTATTTTGCCAGATTAAAGGGCCTGTCCCAGCAAGATGCCAAGGCCAAAATTAAATTTTGGTTGGAAAAAATGGACATTGCTTCCTGGAAAGAGAAAAAAATCGAAGACCTCTCCAAGGGAATGGCTCAGAAAATACAGTTTATTTCCACCATTATTCATGAGCCCCCCCTTCTTATTTTGGATGAACCATTTTCAGGTTTTGATCCTGTCAATGCCGAGCTGATAAAGAATGAAATACTTGAACTGAAAGAAACTGGCACCACAGTGATATTGAGTACTCATCGGATGGAATCAGTAGAATTACTTTGTGATCAAGTGGCGATGATCAATCAATCAAAAAAAATCCTGGATGGGACGATTAGTCAAGTCAAAAAAAGCTTTCGACCTGAAGTTTATAATGTGATATTAAGTGATTTGAAACAATTGATTCCACAAGAATGGATAGCAAAAGAAGTGGAAGAGAATTATACTTTTACTTTGCCGTTGAGTGGTAAAAGTCCAAATGAATTGCTGAGTGAATTGATGCAGTATGGAGAAGTAAAACAATTCAAGGAAGTAGTGCCAAGCATGGAGGAAATTTTTATTCATCAAGTGAAGACTACTCAAAATGGATAAAATCTGGCTGGTCATCCAAAGAGAATATTTAGCAAGGGTCAAAAAGAAATCATTTCTATTGGCTACTTTGATCACACCTTTAATATTCCCTGCTATCATGGGAGTATTTGTCTGGATATCTTTAGAAGAAAAAAGTTCTCAAGCTTTGAGGATAATCGAAGTGGTGGATGAAAACAAAATGTTTTTCTTGGAGAGCTCTGAGCAATATGCATTCTCTTTTTCTGACACTAATTTTGAGGAAGGCAAAAAGATGGTGCAAGATGGAAATCGATATGGGTTTCTCTTTATTCCTGAATTTGATTTAGAAGATCCTTCAGGGATTATTTTTTATGGAGAGGATAACCCGAGCATGAGTTTAATCTCTTATTTGGAAAACAATCTTAGGAAAAAAATTGAAGAGCAACGGCTATTTGAAAGTGGGATCGATCCAAAAATCATCAATGAAGTCCGGACAAAAGTTGGGATTCGTTCCATAACCTTAGATGAAAAAGGAGGGGAAACTGTCAACGATGCCACTGTTAATTATGCTTTGGGATTTCTGACCGGAATTTTGATTTATATATTCATTTTCGTGTATGGCAATCAGATCATGCAAGGGGTAATTGAGGAGAAATCAAGCAGAATTGTTGAAATTCTTGTCTCTTCTTTAAAGCCGTTTCAGCTAATGCTTGGGAAAATTGTTGGTATTGGTGCGGTGGGTTTGACTCAGTTTTTAATTTGGGTAGTCTTGATCGGAGCTCTCTCTACCTTGGTCATTGGATATTTGGGGATGCAAATGCCCCAACAGACAGCAATGGAAATGGCTAATCCTGAATTTGCCAATAACATGCCCCAAAGTGATGTGGTAGAAATTATACAAGTTATATCAGGGATAGATTTTTTTGGTTTAGTACTTAGCTTCTTGTTTTACTTTCTGGGAGGGTATTTACTTTACGGAGCCTTGTTTGCAGCGATTGGTTCCGCTGTTGAAGCTCCCTCGGAAGCTCAACAATTCATGTTTCCAGTAACTATTCCTTTGATCGTCGCCTACATGGGATTATTTGTTTTTGTATTGAATGATCCAGACAGCAATACTTCGTTTTGGCTTTCGATTATTCCTTTGACATCTCCAATTGCCATGATGGGAAGAATCAGCTATGGAGTGCCTTGGACTGATCTCGTTCTTTCTATGTCTTTACTGATAGGAGGATTTTTATTTACCACCTGGATGGCAGGGAAAATTTACAGAATCGGGATTTTAATGCATGGAACGAAACCTTCCTATAAGACGCTTTGGAAATGGATCCGAACAAGCCAATAACTGAAGAGGTATTGATTTTAATATTTTCTGAATAGATAATCTGATTCATTTTACCGCATTGAATTTCCTTTATTTTTAAAATAAATTCCAACAGAAATGAGAATTTTGAGTTTATCAAAGTTGCATAGTTGCCAGTTTGTTTTGCTCTGATTTAATAAAGCATAAATTTACAAAGGAGACAGAAAGGTAGGTTCTCTGTTAATTTGTAAGTGGAAAATATACGATCCTTCAAATTGATCAGTTTGTACCTTAAAGTACTTTAATTGCATTAATGAAAAATCGTTTTCAAGATCTCACTTCTTTAGACCTTTATAAAAACAGAAAGCAAGTCAAATGGCTTGTGGTTTTCGTGTCTTTTATTATTGGAGGAGGTTCCATTTTGTACACCAATATTCTTGTCGAGGAACTTCGAGAGCGTGAAAGGCGCCAGATTGAGTTGCTTTCTTCGGCTTTGGAGTATGCTGCCTCGACCACTGAAAACCTCACTTTTATCAATCAGGAGATCATCCAGCAAAACTATTCCATCCCTATTATTATGGTGGATGCTTCTGGAGAGCCAATTGAATTCAGAAATATCCCTTTCAAGGCAAATGCTGATGCCGCTGACTCTCTTAAAACTTTAGAAAATGAGCTTGCTGAAATGCAGGAGGATTATGAACCTATTCTTCTTCAAGAAGCAGATATCAATGTTTATTACAGAAATTCTGAATTACTGACCAATTTAAAATATTACCCATACGTCCAATTGGCAGTCATTTTATTGTTTGGTGTTTTGGCTTATACTCTTTTTAACCAAAGCAAAATATCAGAGCAGAATCGGGTTTGGGCAGGCCTTACTAAGGAAACAGCACATCAATTAGGAACTCCGATTGCGTCTTTGATGGCATGGATAGATTATCTGCGAAACTCCCCCGTTTGGGAAGAAAACAAGGAAATCATTTCTGAAATGGACAAAGACGTTGTGAAGCTAAGAATGGTAACAGAACGTTTTAGCAGTATCGGCAGTAAGCCAGTGATCCAAACTGAAAACCTCTATTATAGTTTGGAAGAGACTGTCAATTACCTTCGCCCTAGGATTTCCACCAAAGTGGATATGACTATCAATTCTGATTCAAAAGATTTGGAGGCTATGATGAATAAGCCACTTTTTGAATGGGTGGTCGAAAACATTTGCAAAAATGCCGTAGATGCCATGAAAGGGAAGGGTTCAATCAGGATTGATGTGATTCAGGATTCTGATAAGTTCGTGATCGTAGATATCACAGATACTGGAAAAGGTATGGAGAAAAAGATGTACCGAAAAGTATTCAATCCCGGTTTTTCTACCCGACAAAGAGGTTGGGGCTTAGGGTTGACTTTAGCAAAACGAATTATAGAAGGATATCATGGCGGTAAGATCTTTGTCAAACATTCCGAAGTAGGAGTTGGCACAACTTTCCGAATTGTCTTGCATAGTACACTTGAAGGTGCTTCTCAGTTTGTGACAGAAGGAATTTTGGAATACTAAGGATTTACGAATTACGATTTTGGATTTACGAGATTTGCTCGGACCTCCATCTTTTTTTCCTGAATTTTTTTTGAATTAATCTTTGAGTTGTAGTTCCCAGTCAAAATAATCCAAGGTGCCGTAATTCGTATTTCGTAAATCTTAGAACAATTTAAACTTTCAATTAACTCTTAACTTCTACTTTAAAACTCTGATCTCATTTTTAGAGGTTTTTCCCTACCTTTGCACCCTTAATTTGATATCTCCCATGAGTTTGAAAGAAGAAATCCAGAAGCGTAGAACTTTTGCCATTATTGCCCACCCGGATGCGGGAAAGACCACTTTGACAGAAAAACTGCTGCTTTTTGGTGGAGCGATTCAAACTGCCGGTGCCGTTAAATCCAATAAAATCGATACGGCTACCAAGTCTGACTGGATGGCAATCGAGAAGCAGAGAGGTATTTCCGTCGCGACTTCCGTCATGGGATTTGAATACAAGGATGTTAAAATCAATTTGTTGGATACCCCTGGTCACCAGGATTTTGCCGAAGACACTTATCGTACCTTGACAGCAGTAGATTCTGTGATTATGGTGATAGACTGTGTGAAAGGGGTGGAGATGCAGACGGAGAAATTGATGGAGGTTTGTCGGATGAGAAATACACCCGTAATCTGTTTTATCAATAAACTGGATAGAGAAGGCCGTGATCCCTATGAATTGATCGAGGAAGTGGAGCAAAAGCTGAACATCCAATGTCATCCACTTTCCTGGCCGATCGGCATGGGAAAAAGCTTCAAGGGAGTTTATAATCTTTTTGACCACAAGCTCAATCTTTTTACACCTTCTCAAAGAAAATTGAGCGATGTTCGTCAGGAATTTGAAGATGTCGAAGATCCAGCACTGGAGGAATTGATCGGTAAAAGCTTCGCTAATCAATTGCGTGAAGATGTGGAGTTGATCGAAGGAGTTTATCCTGAATTTGATACCAAAGAGTATCTGGAAGGAAAAGTAGCTCCGGTTTTCTTTGGCTCAGCAGTAAATAACTTCGGCATCAATGAGATGCTCGATACATTTATCAAAATCGCTCCAGCTCCAAAAAGTAGGAAAACAGAGGATAGGGAAGTAATGCCAGAAGAGAAGAAATTCTCTGGGTTTATATTTAAAATCCATGCCAATATGGATCCGAATCACAGAAACAGAATCGCTTTCTTGAGAATCTGCTCAGGGACTTTTGAACGGAATAAACCCTACAATCACGTGCGTGGCCCCAAGCCATTACGTTTTTCTAATGTGACCCAGTTTATGGCCCAGGATAAGGAAATGATCGATGAGGCATTTCCAGGGGATATTGTAGGATTATATGATACTGGAAACCTGAAAATCGGTGATACCCTGACGGAAGGCGAAAATATGCAGTTTGTTGGAATCCCAAGTTTCTCTCCAGAGATCTTCCGAGAGGTCGTAAACAAAGATGCCATGAAGACCAAGCAATTGGAAAAAGGGCTTCAGCAACTGATGGAGGAAGGAGTAGCACAGCTGTTTACTTTTGATATGGGTTCGAGGAAAGTAGTCGGTACAGTCGGTCAACTTCAGTTTGAAGTCATCCAGTTCCGTCTGAAAAACGAATACAATGCCACGGTAGAGTTTCATCCGATGAACTTGTATAAAGCTTGCTGGATCACAAGCAAGGACAAAAAGCAGTTGGATGAATTTGTGCGATCCAAAAACCGCCATATTGCCAGAGATAAAGACGGCAAGCTGGTCTTTATGGCCGAGTCAAAAGCCTGGCTTCAGATGGTGATGGACAATTATCCTGAGATAGAATTCCACTTTACTTCGGATATTTAATAATAATCCCTCCAGATTTAGAAAATCTCGAGGGATTTGTTTTTATATGAGTCTTTGAATAAAAATGGAAAAATTTGGAATTGGATTCCGAATTTTTCCATAAATTCCAAAATGATTTCTCGAAAAGCGACAGAAAAACTTTTGGAATTATCCACTTTCTTCAAAGTAATTGCAGTAGTAGGGCCAAGACAATCTGGTAAAACCACCTTAGTTCGTGCTATTTTTCCTGACAAACCTTATGTCACGCTTGAAGATCCAGATCAGCGCAGATTTGCATTGGAGGACCCGAGAGGGTTTTTGTCTGCATTTCCCAAAGGGGCTATTCTGGATGAAGTTCAGCGTACACCGGAGATCTTTTCCTATTTGCAGGGAATTGTAGATTTCAATCCTGCTCCGGGACAATTTATACTAACTGGTTCCAATAATTTTTTATTGCAGCAATCTATTACTCAAAGTCTAGCGGGTAGGGTAGGCTATTTGCAGTTACTACCTTTTGCTATAAATGAAATTTATCCTACACTTGGAGATCTTCCGGATGAAAATACGCTTTTACTAAAAGGCGGATATCCCCCTCTGTACGAACCTGGAATTCCTTCTTCGGATTGGTTCCCAAATTACCTGCGGACCTATATTGAGCGTGATGTTCGACAGATCAAAAATATTAATGACCTAATAGTTTTTGAGCGGTTTGTTCGGTTGTTAGCGGGCAGAGTCGGTCAGGAGCTGAATATGACTTCTCTGGGAAATGAAGTGGGAGTAGATAGCAAGACTATCCAATCTTGGATTGGGGTTTTGGAAAGTAGTTTTGTGATTTATCTATTACGGCCTCATTTTAAAAACTTCAATAAAATGATAGTCAAACGCCCAAAAGTATATTTTCTTGATACGGGCTTGGTAAGCTTTCTGCTTGGAATAAATACTCCTGAACAGCTCAGCCAGCATCCACTTCGCGGTTCACTATTCGAAAACTTGGTGGTATCTGAAATGATAAAGCTCCGAACAAACCGTGGAGAGGAAATTAACCTTTATTTCTGGAGGGATAAGACTGGGCATGAGATTGATTTACTGATTGATCGCGGACCTGAATTGCTTCCTATTGAGATTAAATCTGGGATGACCATTAATTCAGACTATTTCAAAAACTTGAAATTCTGGCTTGAACTGAGCAGTCAAGAAAAGGGCGTGGTCTTATATACGGGCGACCAAAGACAAACTAG
>CBFHWO010000008.1:0-172371 GCA_965659625.1 uncultured Algoriphagus sp.
TTTGAAGAAGCTCTTCATATTCCTGATCAAACCAAGCATTTATTTCGGAAGTTTTATCTTCAGTTTCATTGCTTTTTTTGCAGCTTACCAAGACTCCCCAAAAAAGAATAAGGAGTACGTAGGAATTAAATTTTAAGAATTTCATATGATCAAGATTGATGATTGGGGATTGTTTTATTAATTGACTAATAGGATTGTACCAATTCAATATAAGGTAATATGATTATCCGCAATGATGCCAGTAACCATAATTTTTTTACTCACCCGGCCAGAAGACCGAAGACGGGTGACCGGAGTGTGTCCTTCCCTAAATAGCGTTGACCGTTTGGTTCAACATTTATTAATTATATACATATAAGGTAAAATATGCCCCTAGCTAAATATTAATCGTTATCTCGGGTTACTATAGGCTCGTATGATTGCTCTTCTTCAAATTCTTTTAGCCTTTTCTCCTCCTCCACTAAGTCAAGACTGACATTCACTTCAAAGCAAACCAATACGATCAAGGAAGTGAGCAGAAGCCAAAGCATTAAAGCAATCAATGTTCCGATGGAACCATATAATTTATTGTAACTGGCAAAGTTGTTTAAATAAAAGGTGAATCCATAAAAGCCTAAAGTAATGAGAAGGCCTGCTAATCTTGCTCCTATGGAAAAGAATTTCCATTTATCATGTACCGCTGGCGCAAATCTAAAGATGAAAGCAGTAGCGATATAAAACATGGCAAGTAGTACCAAAAACTTCAGTGTTGTAAATAAAAAAATCATAAATCCCGAATTGAAAACCTGCAGTTCATCCACTCTATTTATGACCACACTGCCTAAAATCATGACAGTGCTTGCTGCAAATATGGTAAGCACAATGACCAGGACAATACTTGAAGCGATTACTCTTGATTGGAAAAATCCTCGATTATCCTTTGTTTGATAAACTGAGTTAAATGAATTCATCATCGAAACAACACCCTGAGTCGATGAAAAGAGTGCAAAGAAAAAACCCAAAGAGATCAAACTTTGTCTCGGTCTGGATACGATATCCATGACGGTCGTTTCAACTTGAGAATAAAGCTCTCCCGGTAGTACTTCTTGCACAAAAGTTAAGATATTTTGTGTAGTTACTATAGGGAAAAAATCCTGTAAATAAGGGATGATGTTTAGAAGAAAAAGGATTAAAGGAAATAGAGCCAGCGTAAAGCTGAAAGCAACAGAGCCTGCTCTTTCGATAATATCATCTTTTTGAAGTTGAAGTAAGAAAACCCGACCAACGTCATATAGATTTTTGTCTGGATCACCAAAATGGACCTTCTTAAAATATTTGGCCTTTTCTTCCAGACGACCCTGAAATATTCGAATCTTTTCTTTGACCACTAGCTACTTATTCTAAAAGTAAGGTTTCAATAAAGCTAATAAATTCTGTGGAGGTCTGGTTGGCTGATGACTGTCTTTTTTTAAAAATGCCAATGAAGTCCATCCTTTCGTGATCAGCTCATTTTGCTCGTTAAAAACCTCATATTCAAATTTTATTCGAACACCAGGCATCGTTGGGATAGAAGTCTTAATTGTCAAAAGCTCATCGTATTTCCCTGGTTTTAGGTAGGTGTAATGGCTTTCCAAAACTGGCATCATCACCCCGTTATCTTCCATTTCCTTATAGCTAAAACCAATATTTCTCATTGACTCTACTCTTCCCACTTCGAAATACATCGCATAGTTGCCATAATAGACATAACTCATTTGATCTGTTTCCGCGTACCTAACTCGAATCTGGGTTTCTGATGAGTACATCTTTAATAAATTTTAGCCGCGTTCAGTGCCGCTTGATAGCGTCTAGCATTCGCATTATGCTGGGCTAAATTAGTTGCAAATGAATGATAACCTGAAAAATCCTCTTTGGCACAAAAGTATAAATACTGATGATCTTCAGCATTTAGCACAGCCTCTAAGGAGTTAATGTCTGGAAGATTGATGGGTCCTGGAGGAAGGCCAGCATATTTATAAGTGTTATAGGGACTTTCTATTTCTTTATGAACATTTAAGACTCTTTTCAAAGTGAAGTCACCAAGAGCAAACACTAAAGTTGGATCGGCCTGCAAGGGCATATTTAGCCTCAATCTATTTAAGTAAACTCCGGCGATTTTTGGTCTTTCATCTGATTTTTGACTTTCAGACTGTACAATGGAGGCAAGCGTACTGACTTCTTTTGGGTTAAGACCCATTGCTTCTGCTTTGGACTTTCTCTCTGATGTCCAAAAGGACTCATACTCTTTATACATCCTGTCAAAAAGTGCTTCCGGACTTGTATTCCACCAAACTTCATAGGTATTTGGGATAAACATACTCATGATGGTCTCTTCATTGAAATCAAACTTTCTTATATAGACAGAGTCTTTGATCAAGGCAAGAAATTGATCTTCATTGATTTCTAAGTTAGTAGTAATCCTTTCTGCAAGGTCTTCTTTGGTTCTGATGTTATTGAAAGTAATCTTTATTGGAGCTTGATTTCCAGATCTAAGGTGTCTCACCAATTCCAAATTGGTCATTTTTGGGCTTATGATATAAAGCCCTGGTTTGACAGCTTCCTGATATCCCAAAATTTTTGATACAAATGAAAAGCTAACCATGTCATTGACAACATTATCATCATAAAGCTGGTTACTTACTTGTTTAAAAGTAGCATTACTTGGGATTTTCAAGGTGTAACTCTGCTCTGTTTCCAAAAGACTATTAGGGCTGAAAAACACCTGATAAAAATAAAAGGACATGGAAATGGCCAACACCGAAAAGGAAATGATCAGGACCAGAAATATTTTGTTCTTTTTATCGCTTTGCATATGGCTTCAAAAATAGGAAAAAATCCTTTTACGGGAATTACTGGGAAGTTCCTGTGTTGAATCTTTTCACTTCTTTTATATTTAACTAAATGAAAGCCATTCCTGTTACCTGCGCAATAATAATTCATCAAAATAAAATTCTTGTTGCCAAAAGATCCATAACGATGAGTCAATCGGGGTATTGGGAATTTCCTGGCGGGAAAGTTGAAAATCATGAAAGTAAAGAAGACTGTCTGAGGCGGGAAATCAAAGAAGAACTAGGTTTGGAGATTTTAATTAAATCAAAATTGACTCCTTCTACATTTGAATATTCTTCAGAAAAAATTGTTGAACTCTTTCCTTTCATATGTGATTGGTTATCAGGCGATATTCAAGTTTTGGAGCATGAAAAAGTAATGTGGATTGGAATAGAAGAAGTAGATAATTTACATTGGGCGCCAGCAGACTTGCCTATTTGTAGGGAACTTTCTCGTAATTGGCAAGCTTTTCGAAGTGAATCTAAAATCTAAGCTAATTTAACTAAGATGGCTGCTGAATTTATTCGTTTGTATGAGGAAAATCCTGATCCTAAGAAGATAAGGCAGATCGTTGATGTCCTTAGAAGTGGAGGGGTGATCATTTATCCAACTGATACAGTATATGGGTTGGGTTGTGATATCATGAATTTGAGAGCTGTTGAAAAAATTTGCCGCATCAAGGGGATCAATCCTAAAAAGCATAATTTTTCATTCATCTGTGCCGATTTGAGTAATATCGCAGAGTATACCAGAGTGATTTCAAAGCCTGTTTTCAAAATGATGAAAAAAGCGCTTCCAGGACCTTTTACTTTTATTTTGGAGGCAAATACCCAGGTTCCGAAAATTTTGCACAGCAATAAAAAAACAGTGGGTATCCGTGTTCCGGATCATTCGATTCCAAGAATGATTGTAGAGGAATTAGGGCAGCCCTTACTTTCTACATCCATCCGAGATGAAGACGAGGTTATTGAATACAATACCGATCCTGAACTTATCTTTGAAAAATATGAGAATCTCGTGGATATCGTCATTGACGGAGGATATGGCCAAAACATTGGTTCTACGATTCTTGATTGTACAGGGGATGAAATAGAGGTTCTCAGAGAAGGACTTGGTCTATTGGAGGACATTATTTGAATTGGTATCAATCCCGCTAGCCGCCTATTATGAAAAGAGTCGCAGTTGACTTACACTTTCTTCCTTGTTTGGAATTTTTTACTTCAGTCTTAAATGCGGACGAGATTTTAGTGTCTCCTTCCGAACTTTATCAACGGCAGTCCTATTTAAACAGGACAAGAATTCGGTTGGCGAACAAGGTTGAAAACTTAAGTGTACCGATTCAAGGGAGAAGACCAAAACTTCCTTTAGATAAGGTTTTGATCGATAATAGTCAAAACTGGCAAAAAACACACCTTAGGGGAATTCAGTCAGGGTATGGAAAAGCACCTTTTTTTGAATTTTTTTTTCCTTACATAGAGCCATTATATAAGAGGAGTTACGGCAGTTTGTGGAATTTAAACTATGAAATGCTGACAATATGTCTCAAGCTGCTTAAGTATAATGGCAAGTTGACTGCTTATGAAAATTTGGATGAAGAAAGGGTTGATTTGGACTTAAGAGGCCAAATTAGTCCCTCAAGGTCATTTTTGGAAAGGGATTTATACACTCCTGTGGAGTATACACAACTTTTTGGCTTAGACTTTGATCCAAATCTAAGTGTTATTGATATTCTGTTTTGTGCAGGTTCGGAGGCTAAGGAGCTTTTGTTAAGTTCTGTAAAAAAATAATGAACAATCAGTAAAAGGATTGTGTTTTTAAAACAAATTCGGTAACATACGTACAGGAATATTAAACAATCAGAAAGGAATTAAATGGAAGCTAAATTTTCAAACAGAGTTAAAGAGGTGATCTCTCTCAGCCGTGAAGAAGCGCTTCGCCTGGGACATGATTATATTGGTACAGAGCACCTCTTACTGGGGATGATTCGCGAGGGTGAAGGTGTAGCTGTTTCCATTCTTAAAAAACTGGGAGTACCCTTAGATGAACTTCGAGGAGCTATAGAAAGAGCCGTGAAAGGTACTGCCAATCATAATGTCAAAAACATGGCCAATATACCGCTGACAAGACAGTCAGAAAAGGTATTGAAAATCACATATTTGGAAGCTAAAATTTTTAAAAGTCAACTCATTGGGACAGAGCATTTATTGCTCTCAATTTTGAGGGATGAGGATAATATTGCCACTCAAATTTTAAATAAGTTTGATGTCAACTATGATTCCGTAAAAGAAATGTTAGAAATGAATTCTGATGGCAGCGCTTCACCAAGAGCAAGAGCTGAGGCTGAAGATGGCGATGATGATGGATCCAAGTTATTTGGTTCTCCGGGAAGTGGTTCTGGAAGTTCTAAAGCAGGAGCAGAAAAATCAAGAACTCCGGTTTTAGATAATTTTGGTCGGGATTTGACCAAGATGGCTGAGGATGATAAACTAGATCCGATAATTGGAAGAGAGAAAGAAATTGAAAGAGTAGCTCAGATATTATCGAGAAGAAAGAAAAATAATCCAATCCTAATAGGTGAGCCTGGTGTAGGTAAAACTGCCATTGCCGAAGGATTGGCATTAAGAATAGTTCAGAAAAAAGTGTCCAGAGTACTTTTCAATAAGCGCGTGGTGACTTTGGATCTTGCGTCTTTAGTGGCAGGTACAAAATACAGAGGACAGTTTGAAGAGAGAATGAAAGCCGTGATGAATGAGCTTGAAAAATCTCCAAACGTAATCCTGTTTATTGATGAGTTGCATACAATCGTTGGTGCTGGTGGAGCTTCAGGTTCCTTGGATGCATCTAACATGTTCAAGCCTGCATTAGCCAGGGGAGAAATCCAATGTATCGGAGCTACTACCCTTGACGAATACAGACAGTATATAGAGAAGGATGGAGCTTTGGCACGTCGATTCCAAATGGTAATGGTAGATGCCACTTCTCCGGAGGAAACTATCCAAATTCTAAATAACATCAAGGATAAGTATGAGGATCACCACAATGTGAATTATACAGATGCTGCGATAGATGCTTGCGTGAAATTATCAGATAGATATATTTCTGATAGATTCTTGCCTGACAAAGCCATAGATATTTTAGACGAAGCTGGAGCAAGAGTGCACATCAACAATATTCACGTGCCTGAAGATATTTTGAAATTGGAGGCGGAAGTCGAAGATATCAAAACTGAGAAAAACCGTGTGGTAAAATCTCAGAAATACGAGGAAGCGGCCCAGTTGAGGGATAAAGAGAAGAAATTATTGGAGCAATTAGATGTTGCAAAAGTAAAGTGGGAAGAAGAGAGTAAGTCTAAAAGATATACGGTCGACGAAGAGCATGTAGCGGAAGTGATTGCGATGATGACTGGAATTCCTGCAAAGAGAATTGCTCAGAATGAAGGCGCCAAGCTTCTCAATATGAATCAGGAGTTAGCTGGAAAAGTTATTGGACAGGATGAGGCGATCAAGAAATTGACAAAAGCTATTCAAAGGACGAGAGTAGGTTTGAAGGATCCTAAGAAGCCAATCGGCTCATTTATTTTCCTAGGACCAACAGGGGTAGGTAAAACTGAACTTGCTAAAGTGCTCGCATCCTATCTTTTCGACAAAGATGATTCTTTGATAAGAATTGATATGTCGGAATACATGGAAAAATTCTCTGTGTCAAGATTGGTTGGAGCGCCTCCGGGATATGTTGGGTATGAAGAAGGTGGCCAATTGACTGAAAAAGTAAGAAGAAAGCCGTATTCTGTTGTGCTTTTGGATGAAATTGAAAAAGCACATCCAGATGTCTTCAATATCCTTTTGCAAGTATTGGATGATGGGATTCTGACAGATGGTCTAGGTAGAAGAGTCGATTTTAGAAATACTATTATCATTATGACTTCTAATATCGGGGTTCGTGATCTAAAGGATTTCGGTGCAGGAATTGGGTTTGCAAACAAAGCCAAGAATGATAACATTGATGATGTAGTAAAGTCAACAATCCAGTCTGCATTGAAAAAAGCCTTCAGTCCAGAATTTCTGAACAGGTTAGATGATGTTGTAGTATTTAATTCTCTCAATAAAGAGCATTTATTTAAGATCATCGATATCAGTTTGAATAAGCTGTTTTCCAGAATCACAGATCTTGGATATCAAATAGAATTAACTGAAAAGGCTAAAGAGTTTTTAGCTGATAAAGGATACGATCAACAATATGGTGCACGTCCTTTGAACAGAGCGATTCAGAAATATCTTGAGGATGCGATTGCCGAGGAAATTCTAAAAGGAGACTTATCCGAAGGCGATGTGATTACGGCAGATTATCCTGGTGAAGGAACTGAGTTGACTATTACTGTTAAAAAGAAAGAAAAAGCTGATTAGGCAAATCTTTAAAAATAAAATAAACCCCGAATTGAAACCGATTCGGGGTTTATTGTTTTTGTGAAGTTCTAGTATATTCTATATGATGATCTGCAATGATGCCAGAGGCCTTTTTTTCTTTACGTTTCAGGCCGGGAGACGGATGACAGAAGAGACCAAATTCAGGTACTAACCAAATTTATTGAAACCTTATTCTTTCTATTGGCAAGAAAGCAGATAAATATAAAATTCTATATCGAAAGAATAAAAAATAGCAAAGCGGCACCTAGTACTATAATCATTTTTTGAGCTTTTACTTTTAGGTCTGTTTCAATTTTTCTTTTCCTCAAAACTAAAACAGCCAAACTTATTGCGACAAGCTGCAGTGCTAAACTTACTCCATTTAATGGTCCCATTGGTGCGTCCATCAAATGAAATTTAGTGTTTATGATAGAGAGAGTACCTAGTATGATTCCAACAATTCCGAATAGGAATGACCTTTCTAGTAATACGTTATTTGGTTGATTTGTCCACTTCATTATTGAATTCTAAAATAAAGTTCGAAGGTAAGGAAAGAATAGAAAGAAAACATTCAATTCACTTTGACGATGATTTGATAAGTGATTTTCTTTTTTCAAAGAATTCAGTGATCTCTTTTACTGATAGCGTATTTAGCGTCATTTCTTTAGTTAGTCCCCCTTTTCGGCCAGCCAAAACCCCATATTTCATATCGGAATACCCATCCATTTCATGTGCGTCAGGATTGATGGAAAGCGTTACTCCTTGATCCATTGCATAGCGAACCCATCTCCAATCCAAATCAAGTCTCCAAGGATTTGCGTTGATTTCAATGACCACATTGTTTTTTGCACAAGCATTTATGATGGTTTTGTGATCAATGGGGTAACCAGCTCTTCTCAAAAGAAGTCTACCCGTTGGATGCCCTAAAATTGTGGTATATGGGTTTTCTATAGCTTTCAGTAATCTATTTGTTGCCTTGTTAATATTCATATTCAAAACCGAATGAATGGAAGAGACTATAAAGTCAAAGCTAGCAAGAACTTCATTCGGATAATCTAAGCTTCCATCGGGCAAAATATCACTTTCAATTCCTTTGAAAATTCTGAAAGGAGCCAAGCTCTCATTTAGTTTGTCAATTTCTTCATGTTGCTTCACGATCCTTTCTATTTCCAGTCCTCCAGCATAAAAAGCTGTTCTGCTATGGTCGGAAATTCCCAGATATTCATATCCTAACTCTTTGCAATATTCTGCCATTTGTTTTAGGCTATGCTTTCCGTCGCTGTAGGTTGAGTGATTATGAAGTATTCCTTTTAAATCCGAGTCTTTTAGTAATTCGCCGATTTTATTCTCTTTTGCCAATTCAACTTCACCAAATCCTTCGCGCATTTCTAATGGAATAAATTGCAAATTATTTTTGCTGAAAAACTCTTCCTCCGACTTAAAGTCTTTTTCATTTAGCAAATCCCGGATACTCTTATTCTCTTCAACTTGCTCCTTAAGAAATAAAGGTGAAGCTGACAAAATGATTTTCTTCCAGACAAAATCTTTCTTGGTGCAAAAATGAACATTCACTTGTAATTCCAATTCCTTTACTTTTCCCCTCCAGGAAAAAGGTCCAGATGCCCCCATGTCCCAAGTGATTTGTTCCCATTTCTTCAGTTTTTCTTTGCCTCCAAATAAAGACTCCATCCCGATGAGCCATTCAGCTTCTGAAACTATTTCTGTTTTTCGAGCAAAATCCCCAACTAAAGCTACATCCGAACCTTCGTACAAGCTTGTTAATTCAGTTGTAAGACGATTGATGGTTTCTTCAATATCAGCATATAACCATTTGCCTTCATTGGAAGCTTTGAATTCCAGATTTTCAATAATCGTCTGCTGTGTCTTTTCCCCAAAGCCCTTGATTGTTGCGACTTTTCCTGATTGACAAGCTTCCATCAACTCATGAACACTCGTTAGGCCTATTTCCTTCCAGAGAATTTTCACCTTCTTTGGGCCAAGTCCTTTTATTTGCAAAATCTCTATAATGCCAGATGGAGTTTTTTCTAAAAATTCCTCTAAGACAGGAAATGTTTCTGTTTGCTTAAGAGATAGAATGGCATCTGAAATACTCTTTCCAACTCCAGGGATTTTTTGAATTTCGATATCGCTTAAATCCATCAAATCCTGGTCACCTCGATCAAGTGAATTAACAGCACTTTGATAGCTTCTGATCTTAAAACTATTTTCTTCATGCAATTCCATGAGCTGAATACCTAGTTTTAGTTTCTTTAAGATGGTCTTGTGGTCCAAAGTCTTTTATTTATATGTGGGAAAGTGAGACAAATGTCTCCAATTATTGTTTCAAATTAAAAGTTGAAACCTTAACTTAAAATTGAAATTAAATTCTGAAGAAATGAATTATTGGATGGTTAAATCTGAACCGGGTTCCTATTCCTGGGATGATTTTAAAAAAATCGGGGAAGATGTTTGGGATGGGATTAGAAATTACCAGGCCCGTAATTTTCTGAGAGATATGAGGTTAGGCGATTTGGTTTTGTTTTATCATAGCGGAAAAGAAAAGGCTGTTGTGGGAGTTGCTGAAGTTTCTGAAGAAAGTTTTCCGGATCCTTTAAATAAGGATTGGCTTGCCGTAAGATTAAAAGTAAACAGTAGCATAAATAATCCCGTTTCTTTACAGGCAATCAAATCCGAGGATTCCCTTTCGGGTTTGCTTATGTTACGTCAAAGTAGACTTTCTGTAATGCCACTTGAAAAACCTGAATTTGATTTGATTCTAAAAATGGGGTCATGAAATTAATTGTCACTAGCTTCTTCCTTCTTTTCCTTTCAAGCACTTCATGGGCTCAATTGAAATTCATTGAGAGATTTGAAGTGCCTTCGGAAATGTATGAGCCTAATTTTGAAATGACCAGAATCGATGATGGGATTGTGGCATTTAGAACTGTCCCCGAAAAGGGACTGAATTTTCGGAGGAAGATTCAATACTTTAAAACTGATTTTGATTTAAGCCCTTCAAAAGTGATCGAATTTCCTGTAAAGGAAGGTTTTGATATTATCGGATTCGATGTGGATGAAGGTTTTCTATTTCTGTTGCTGCAGAAAGGGTACACTTCAAATTCTGAGAAATATATTTTTAGAATAAATCTAGATTCCGGTCAAGCGGTTGAGTTTAATGCCAATAATTTATTGGATATGGAACTCATTGAATTTCTTGTACTAGACGGGAAGGCACTTTTCATGGGGATTGCAGAAAGAAACCCTGTGCTTCAAATATTTGATCTGAATGAAAGTTCAGTACTTACCGTTCAGGGGATTTATAATCCCGACACGAAAGTTCTCCAACTGAGAAAAGTGCCTGAATTAATGGAAATAGAACTAGTAATCAGCCGAGAAATAAAAAATCGTGATAAAGAAATCTTGGTGAACACCTATGATCTCAACGGTAACTTGATGAGAGAAGTGAGAGTAGATCGATTTGGAGGTTCAGATGAAGAAATAATAGATGGATTGCTTTTACCCATGAACGATTACCAGCAAGCGATGATCGGATCTTTTGGCTATGAGAGAAGAAACACCTATTTGGGTATGTACATAATGGATATAAATGAATTTGGGGAACATAGTTTTAAACTTTATACACTAGAAGATTTCCCAAACTTTTTTAATTATCTGGATGAAAAAGAAAAAAATAAGAGAGATGCCGAAGTAATGAAAGATTTGGAAAAGGATAGAACTCCTACTTTTCGGAATATTTATTCCATACGGGATGTTTATTCAACCGATGATGCTTATGTGGTTTATTTTGATCATTTCACTATGATGAATTCAAGGGGTAACACTCGCCCAGGTTCCTATTCTCCGTCCAGCCTATATCGCTACGATCGTTTAAATAGGTTAGGCTATACCCCTTATTTTTCAGATCCATTTTATCAAAACACATTTCCGAACAGTAGCTCTTTTCAGGTAACTACTGAATTTCAATATGTTTCAGCACACTTTGCTAAGATTGCCAAAGAGGGAAATGTGATATGGGATAATTCAAGTACCTATGATGACTTCACTACCACGTATTCTGAGCCTTTTGGTGAAATGGCAGTGGTCGGGGAGGATGTCTATCACATGTATGTGGAAAATTTAGATGTGGTATTAAGTTTTTTCCGAAATGGGGAGAAAATATTTGATAATCAACATTTTGAATTGGAATTAGTTGAGGAAAATGAACGGATAAGAGATACTGATCCCGAAAGTCTAAGACTTGTCCATTGGTATGACAGATACTTTTTATTAAGTGGCAATCAACGGATTAGGTATCAAGATGAGAGTGGAAAGGAGCAAGTGCGAGAAGTTTTCTTTATTACCAAAATTTTGGTAGATGGAGATTTGTACAATCCTGAAGAGTCACTAGACTAGAATTTCTTTCTATATTTACATTCAAATCTTACCCATGCAAAAAAGGCTAGTCTTAGATGAGGAACAGATTGCAATCATTCTGAGGAGGTTCTGTCATCAACTCATCGAAAATCACGACGATTTCGAAAACACCGTTCTTTTAGGATTACAACCAAGAGGTACTTTGCTGGTTGATAAGATTGTTGCTGTGCTTCAAGAGATCTCTGGAGTAAAAGTACCTTCAGGATATCTAGACGCTACTTTTCATAGAGATGATTTTAGAAGAAGGGATTTGCCGCTCAAAGCAAATGAAACCAAAATTGACTTCTTGGTAGAAGGAAAAAAAGTACTTTTGGTCGATGATGTTCTTTATAAAGGTAGATCCGTCAGAGCAGCAATGGATGCTATGATTGCATTCGGGAGGCCTCAAAAAGTAGAGCTGATGGTGCTTGTGGACCGAAAACTTACAAGAGATTATCCCATTATGCCAGACTATTTTGGAGTCAGGATCAATACCCTAGAAAGCCAATACGTAATTGTAGAGTGGAAAGAACAAGGGCACGAAAAAGATGCAATCTGGATTACAGAGAAAGATAAAAGCTAATCATGTCTCAACTCAGCACCAAACACCTTTTAGGAATCAAGAACATTACTGAGAATGATGTTCAATTGATTTTAGAAACTGCAGCAAACTTCAAAGAAGTAATCAATAGACCCATTAAAAAAGTGCCTTCTTTGCGAGATATTACCATCGCAAATGTATTTTTTGAAAATTCCACTCGTACCAAACTTTCTTTTGAACTAGCCGAAAAAAGGCTGTCGGCAGATGTAGTGAATTTCTCCTCAAGTAATTCCTCGGTCAAAAAAGGAGAAACTCTGGTAGATACAGTTAATAATATCCTTTCCATGAAAGTGGATATGGTGGTCATGAGACATTCAAGTCCTGGAGCACCTCATTTTTTAAGTAGAAACGTCAAAGCAAATATTGTAAACGCCGGAGATGGAACACATGAGCACCCGACTCAGGCATTATTGGATGCTTTTTCGATCAAAGAGAAATTAGGGGATGTAGCTGGAAAGAAAGTGGCAATCATTGGAGATATTCTTCATTCGAGAGTCGCTCTTTCGAATATTTTCTGTCTTCAAAAGCTGGGGGCTGAGGTCATGGTATGTGGACCAATCACACTTTTGCCAAAGTATATAGAAAGCCTTGGAGTAAAAGTGGAATTAGATGTGAAAAAGGCTTTGCAGTGGTGTGATGTCGCCAACGTTCTTAGAATCCAGTTGGAACGACAACAAATCAAATATTTCCCAAGTCTTCGTGAATACTCACTTTACTACGGTATCAATAAGAAATTGCTTGAGCAAATCGACAAGGAAATCGTAATCATGCATCCAGGACCTATTAACAGAGGAGTGGAATTGAGTTCCGATGTAGCTGATTCCAAGCAATCAATAATCTTAGAACAAGTTCAAAATGGAGTCGCAGTCCGTATGGCCGTACTCTATCTTCTTGCAGGAGCCAAAAATTAACCATTGAAAAATAAGAGACTGTCTAAAAATATAGTGACAGTCTCTTATTTTGGGTTTTTTCTAAGGATCCTACCGTATTTGTTAAGTTGAAATTTTCTTCATAGGATATTTCAAATCTAATTTAAATACCTCTCCATCTACCGCCCCCTACATAAAAACCAAGAGTAAACCCAAAATATTGGTTAATCGCTTCACCGATAATTTCTCCTGCTGTATTCTGTAGATTACTAGTAGGGATAAAATTGTATTCAGCTCCCATTCTAAATTTGCCCAACTCTACCCCGGCTCTTACCATAGGTGCCCATTTGAAATCGGCTTCCAAATCTCCAATATTATCCGGCGTGTCAAAATCACCATTATTTATTTCCAAGCTACTTAAGGTAAAATATCCGAAACCAGCACCAAGGTATGGAGCGACACTTGATCCACCATTGTTGAAATAATAGTCGAAAGTACCCGTCACAGATAAATTTCCAGATATTTCGCCTTCGTAATCCTCTATAATATCATAGTAAGTAACATCCTTGGCAAGGCCAGCCACACCGAAACGTATACCAACATTCATTCTATCTGTCAGGTTTACTTTAGGCTCTAGATTGATAAGGGCACCAATTCCTCCATCTTTTGGAATAGCAGCGCCAAGGTCCATTCCCATTCTAAACCTTCCAGCCTGCTGAGCCATTAAAGATTGAGAAATCATTAAAATAAGAACAATAGTGAAAAGTTTTTTCATGTTTTGATTAATTAGGAGATAAATAGTTGAAAAATCATTAACAAAAAAGATTCCATAATTTAGAAACCATAAGTGTTAGCTGTAGTTTTAAGATCAAAATCAATTGTATGTTATTAGTCAATAATTTGGTTAAAAAATACGGGAAGCAAAATGCCGTCGACGATATTTCATTTGAATTGAAAGGTGGGGAAGTCGTTGGTCTTTTAGGTCCAAATGGTGCAGGTAAAAGTACGACCATGAAGTGCATCGTGGGGTTATTGAGAAAAACCTCCGGAGAAATTACCATTGGAGGGTTCGATCATCTTTCTGTAGAGGCAAAAAGGTTATTCAGTTACATTCCTGAAACCCCCTACGTCTATGACCTACTCACAGTGAAAGAGCATTTTCAATTTATTGGCCAGGCGTATGGAGTGACAGATTGGAAAGAAAAGGCGGCTGAGTTAGTGGAGATTTTTGAATTGACGGACAAGCAGGATAAACTTGGTAGAGACCTTTCTAAAGGTATGCGGCAGAAAGTATCTATCTGTTGTGCGCTGATTCCTGATCCTCAGGTGTTGTTTTTTGATGAACCAATGATTGGATTGGACCCCAAAGCTATCAAAAACACACGGCAGATCTTCCGAAAATTGAAAGAAGCAGGCAAAACAATACTAGTAAGCACCCATTTGATTGATAGTGTTGAATCAATTGCTGACCGAATAATGATTTTGAAAGATGGTAAAATCTTGGGGAACGATACAATTTCAAATTTGAAACAGCAATTTGTGCAAGAGGAAGGGACGTCATTGGAGGATTTGTTTTTAGAGCTTACCAAAGATGAATGAAATCCGAATATTGTTTAGGAAAGATGTACTTATCCTGATCAATAACTTAAAGTTAATTCTCAAAAATCCATTACGGTTATTGCCCTATGCCGGATTGCTGGCATATTTCTTTTTCATCTATTCTATGCGGATGAAAAGTAGATCGAAGGATTCTATGATGGAAGCACCAACGATGGAGGGATTACCAGAGGTGGATTTTGCCTTTCAAAATCTAGTAGGTGGGATCACTATCTTAGCTTTGGGCTTTTTTGTTTTTCAACTTTACAGAGCCACAAAAAAGAATGTAAGTTTCTTTAAAATGGCAGACGTGAATTTGCTGTTTACAGCTCCCGTCAAACCGGAAAATCTCCTTATCTACTATATGGCAAGATCCATTCTACCGGCGTTGGGAGGATCTATAATTTTTTTGATTTACGGAGTTAGTCAAATGGCAGATCAATTTGATCTAACAGTTGGGAATATTACATTTTTGATTCTTGGCTTTGCGCTTTTCTTTTTCATGATTTTCCCTTTACGATTCCTGATTTATACGCTTCATACCAAATATGGTATCATGGATTTTATCAGGACTGGAATATCAATTCTAGGCATCGCTTTGGGTTTGGTGATTTTAATTCCAGGCTTGATGGCAGAGAAATTCTGGCAAGGGATGTTTTCTTGGATTAGTTCTCCTTGGTTTAATTTTTTCCCTGTAGTAGGATGGAGTAGAGGGATTATGAGCTACGTCTGGGATCAAAATATCATTTTGGCTTCGGGGTTTTTGATTCTTTATGGCTTGGCTTATTTCTCTGTAGTGAAATTGGTGATCAAATTTTCAGGATATTATTACGAGGATGTTTTAGAAGTCACCAAGTCCAACGAAGAGAAACTGGAAAAGGTAAGAGGGAAGAAACAAGTTTCGGAAAGTAGTTACAGCATGAATACCAAAAAGCAATTGGCTTTACCTGATTTTGGCGTTGGAGCGAAAGCCTTATTTTGGAGGAATTATGTCCATAGCTCAAGACAGGATTTTCATCCACTTTTTGGAATTTATTCTTTAATCATGGTCGGCCTTGGGATCACTTTTGCTATTCTTTCAAATTTTGACTGGTTTTCCCATAAGGTGTTTTATGGCTATATCATGATTTTGTTGGCATTCTACTTTATGGCAGGAATAGGCAGAGCTTCTGTAGGAGATTTAAAAAAACCATTTTTCATCCTGATACCTGCTTCCTGGGCTTCTAAGTTTTGGAATATGATCAAGTTGGACCTTTACCAAATTCTCCTTTTTTCAAGTGTAATGATCATCCCTTCGGTATTTATTGCGGGATTAAACTGGGGACTGATCCCTTTATTCTTATTGGGGATGGCAGGGTTTTACCTCATTGGATTTGCCATCAATTTAATACCTCAAATAGCATTGGAAGAAAGTTGGGATAGGATTTTAATCAAACCATTGATGATTGGTGGGATATTTATTTTCGGGATTATTCCTGCTGGTGTGGTGGGGATCTTCACTTTTGTGCTTACCAAACAGTTTGTGTTTGCCTTATTGGCATTGGTGATTGTGGTGGCATTTGTTACGGCAATTCTGATGCATGTGACATTAGATGTGATCAAAAGAGTGGAGTTTAAAGAAGTCTGAGAAAACGCAATCCCATTGCCAAAATTTTATTTTGTTTTTGGAGCTTGGAATCTGCTGGGCAAGAAAAATCCTGTAATTTTGAAGACCAAATATGACTGATTATGATTTATAACTCGATTATCGAAACCATTGGGAATACCCCAATGATCCGCTTAAATAAACTCGCCAAAGATATTAAAGGCGAGGTCTTAGTAAAGGTTGAATATTTTAATCCCGGCAACTCCATGAAGGACCGGATGGCTGTAAAAATGGTGGAGGATGCAGAGAAAGCAGGGGTTTTGAAGCCAGGAGGAACCATCATAGAAGGAACGAGTGGAAATACTGGAATGGGATTGGCTTTGGCAGCTATAGCGAAAGGCTATAAATGCATTTTTACCATGGCTGATAAACAATCAAAAGAGAAAATTGATATTCTTAAAGCTGTAGGTGCAGAAGTGATTGTTTGTCCTACCAATGTTTCTCCTGAAGACCCGAGATCGTATTATTCTGTTGCCAAAAAACTGAATGCAGATATCCCTAACTCATTTTATCCAAACCAGTACGATAATCTTTCCAATACCGCAGCTCATTACGAAACAACAGGCCCGGAAATCTGGAAAGATACGGATGGAAAAATCACTCATTATGCTGCTGGAGTAGGAACAGGTGGGTCCATGTGTGGAACTGCAAAATACCTAAAGGAGCAAAAATCAAATGTGGTGTCCGTGGGAATTGATACCTATGGATCAGTTTTCAAGAAATATAAGGAGACAGGTATCTTCGATGAGAAAGAAATCTACCCTTATTTGACAGAGGGAATTGGAGAGGATATTTTACCTAAGAATGTCAATTTCGATTTGATTGATCACATAGTCAAAGTGACAGATAAAGATGCAGCGGTCATGACTCGCCGCCTGGCAAGGGAAGAGGGCTTATTTGTTGGCTGGTCTTGTGGCTCTGCTGTTCATGGTGCCTTGGAATGGGCTAAAGAAAACATGAAAGAAGGAGATCAAATGGTGATCATTCTTCCAGATCATGGAACACGCTATTTAGGAAAAGTGTACAACGATGAGTGGATGAGAAACCATGGTTTCTTGGAAGACAGGACTTACTCTACTGCAAGAGATATCATTTCCCAAAGGAAGGGAAGCTATCAGCTTGTTTCTTCACTTAAAACTGATTCAGTTCGTGATGCGATTGGTTTGATGAATAAAACCAGTGTATCCCAAATTCCGGTGATGGAAAATGAAGAGGTTGTTGGCTGTCTGACCGATAACAAATTATTAGCAAAAATTATTGAAAACCCTGAACTGAAAGATGCCAAAGTATCTGATGTAATGGAAGAGTCAATGAAATTTGTAGCCTTGGATAGCACATTAGATGTACTTTCTTCTATGGTCGAAAAAGAAAAAGCGGTCTTGGTAAGAGATGGTAACAATCAGATTCACATTATTACAAAGCACGATATTCTAGAAGCTTTTACGAATTAATCACTTAGAATGGATCAAATAAAACTTCAACGGATTATTGATTCGGGAGTAGATTTTAATATTTCAACTATCATTGACAAAGCCTGGGAAATGTTTAAAGCCCGGGCTATGTTTCATGTTGGATTTGCTTTCCTTATTTCGTCGATCCAACTTGCATTCACACTCTTTTTGGAAGATTTTGTATTTATCTATTCTATTTTTTTGGCACCGCCATTGATAGCTGGCTTTTACTTGGTTGCCAATAGAATGAGTCAAAAGGAATATGTGGATTTTCAGAATTATTTTGATGGGTTCAAATATATGTTGCCACTCATCATAGTGAATTTGATCACTGCGATTTTCATTTTATGTGGAATCATCCTTTTTATTCTTCCGGGCATCTATCTGGGTGTAGGATATTTATTCAGTCTCCTTTTTGTCCTTTTTGGGGGATTTGATTTTTGGACGGCAATGGAATATAGCCGAAGGCTTGTGCATACAAATTGGTGGAAGTTTTTTGGCTTTGTACTAATATTATTGCTGATCAATATCGGTGGTTTATTATGTCTCGTGGTGGGTTTGTTAGTAACCATTCCATTGACTTATTTATCAGTTTATGTGCTTTTTGAAGAGTTGACGATTGATGCTGTGGAGGATGTGACAGAGGGGATTTCTATTCCCGAATAAGATTAATTCCCTCCTTACTCTATCTGAATTTTTTGGTCAATACCTCCTTTTATTTTCAGAAGAAGGATCAATTGGCGAATAGAAAAAGATATAAACTAACAAACTGGCTTTGTAATCATAAGTGATTTCATGCCGATGGATTTATGTTTTTCTTCAAACGATCTATTTTGAAATGATCTCGAGATTTTGATCATAAAAATAATGTACCCCAACAGTTGATTGTTCATCTCTATAATGGGATGAGTAAAGGCCTATTGGGTAGGTGCCTACTGGGAAATCAGGCATTGTAAATTTGTATTGATTGACTCCAAGTTTTTCTAAAGGGATGTATAGGTAATTTTCATGGTTTCTATTCACATTTATGGTAAAATAGAGGAATTCTGATTCGTTGTCTAAGTTGGTGGTAATAACAGCTTCTTCCCCCGGAGCTATTTTTAAGGTGCTGATCGATAGAATTCTGGGGTAATCGATGCTGAAATGATTCGATAGAATTACACTTTGATCACGGGATTTAACCATTAGGTCAAATTTATCTTCGATATTTCCAACTCGGTAAGAAACAGAATTGAGACTAATAATTAGTGTGTCACTCGAGGCGTAATTCACAGAAAAACTGAAGAATGGTTCTGCTCCTAAGACCTTGACTTCATTGTATTCTTTTTTACTGCTGAAGTTTTTGCCTATAATTTTAAAATTCCAATTAAGCCCAAGTTTGGTTTTAGATACAGATATGATTTCGGGGGCAGATATTCCTTTGGAAATGAAGGTGGAGGGACTACCTAGAATTTTTGTTTGGCCGGATCGAACGAATGGAAAGGCAGTATATTTTATGCCAGGAATAAGATCATGCGAGATTTTTACTGAGACATTCTCTTCATCAGGCTTTCCATTCAATTCTGTAGTGAAGGATTCTCTTTGATAGTTTGGATTCCCTGTTTCCTCTAGTTGAATAAAATCTACTCCGTAACTTGAGATCTCATTTTTACCAAATTCCTGAAATCTGAAATCCAAAATTGCTCCCGTTGGGTCGATTGAGGAAATTCCTATGGTTTCTACAAAAGGATAATCTCTTGGGGTAATTGAATCTTGAACATCACAGGAAGTGAAAACCAGTATGAGACCTAAACAATATAAAAGGATAAGATTTTTCATATATCGTTAGAACTTAAAGCCTAAATATGGTTTGAGATAGGAGGATTTTTCAGAATCGGAATTTCGGCCAGAATTATAGGTGATGCCTAGTCTAATTGCTCTGGTTTTTTTAAGATATTTTTCAATTCCCATGCCTGTAGAAATCCCCAAGAAATTAGAGGATAGGTCAAAAGTTTGGGTGTCTGTGGAAATGTTGCCAGATCTAAATTCAGCAATTTCGAGAATTCCATTTTTGGTTTTCAAAAATTCCATACTATATCCTAGCTGAAAAAATCCTCGATATTTATTAGGTTTTATTTCTAAATAATACCTGGCAAGCAATGGAATTTGAATGTTTGTATAATCAAAAAATAAGTCTGTTTCAAAATCGATAGACCCGTCTAAGTAAGAAGAAAAACTAAAGGCACTTCCAGAACTGTAGGAAGGGGAAATGTTGACAGAAATGTTTCTTTTGTAAGTAGGGAATACCTCAACGTTTAACTCAAAGGAACTTCCAGTTCCTTTGAGTTTTACTACTTGGTTTTGGTTGGGGATTTTGACATGATGAGTTGAGGAAATAAATCCAAGTTGAGGAGTAACCATGATAAACTTACTAAACGTTCTTGATTGAGGATTTGAATTGGCGACATTTAACAAATAACTCAAGCTATTATAATTCAAATTCGAAATTTCCAAAAGGGGATCCAGTAAGGGAATGTCCAATTGCTGGGATAAATCTTCCCTGAAATTCTCATCGAGTTGTTTTAGACCATTCTCTGTTTCCAAGAAAAAAACATGCTTTTCATTGATCCATTTATAAACTGAAATCTTTGGATAATCATAGACTAATTTTTCCAAAAAAACTGTTTCGGACTTGTTTTGATAGTTGAATGTTTTTCTCTGGTAGTTTCTGTGGTTTACAAAAAACTCAGACACCTCATGAATGGTATACTTCTTAAACGAATCATTTTTTCTCCATTTAAAAAATACGCTTTCAATGGGATTTGAATTATCAATTTTGATATACCCGTCAATGTATGCTGAATCATTGAGTACAATATGATCTCGTTTTTTTTGAGCATGAGTATTTTGAATAGACCCAAATAAAAACAAAATGAAAATTAAGGATGAAAGAACATTGTTCTTGCAATTCTTTTTGATTGTTAAGTCCAAATAAGTCACAGATTTTCGTGTAAAATTTGGCAAATGAACTAAAATAAAATATTATTTAATTCGATAGGTTAAAAAATATTTTTAAGGAGATTTTCTGGATAAGAATTAGAGTTTAAGAGAATGATTTTTTAATTAATTAAAAATCAGATATTCAAATGTTTAGCTGAATTCTGTAAATAAATCTTCCAACTTGTTTCTGCATTTTTTAGCCAATTCATCAACTGAATTTTCTGAATCAGGATAAATGGGTTTAGAGAAATAAACCCTCACTTTTCCAGGGCTCAATAGCAAAGTTCCTTTTTTATGGATTTGATCTGCACCGATGACTGCCATGGGCAGAATAGGAACTCCAGTCTCAGTAGATAGTCTAAATGCACCATTTTGGAATGGTAGGAGCGTTTCATTAGAATCATTTCTGGTTCCTTCCGGAGCCACTACGATAGAGATTCCCATTTCCAAAATGTTTATCAATTTTTCAATGCTCTCTTTTCTGGATTCTGGATTATCCCTATCTACCCATACAGCTAGTTTGCCGACTACCCATCCAAAAAAAGGGATTTTTGATAATTCCTTTTTTCCCAAAGCTCTTACTTGTTGTGGAATAGCTACAGGGATTACCGGTGCATCAAAAAAAGAACGATGATTGAAAATGTAAATGTAGGGTTGCTTGAGGTCAATGAACTCTCTTCCATGGATTTCGAATCTAAATCCAGAAAAAAGTGCCCAGATTCTTGCCCAAAAGCGGATAAAAAAAAATGAAATCCTACCCGCCTGTGGACTGATCATGATAGGAATGACAATCAGCAGCCCAAACAAGAGCATGAATAGGATGAATATCAATAAAGAATAGACAGTAAATAATGCCTGAATGATTTTCATGCTAACTGAATAGTGGTAATTTTGGGAATAAATTTAATTTTAACTCTTTGCTTGCTTAAGCCCCGGAGCGTTCTGGGGCTTTTTAATTTAAATCAATTCAAGGGGTATTTTATTGTTTTTTAAAAGTAATCAGTTAATAATTTGTCCATTTTTTATTAAGGACTTACGAAATAAAAGAAAATCCGTACCTTTGCAGTCCGTTCGGGTGAACGGGGCGTTTTGGAGTATCCAAGTCGCTTTTCCTAACCACAAAACTTCAGTCAGATGACTCTAAGACTGAGGCTAATCAGAGTTAAAAAATATGTCTAATAAAGAAGATTTTAACTGGGATAACTTCGAAACCAAAGGTTTTGGTGAAGGCTATTCTAAAGAGCAGCGTGATCAGATGGCTGCAATGTACGAAGGTACATTGGGTGAGATCACAGAAAAAGAAGTAATCAAAGGCACTGTAGTAGGTGTGAATGATAAGGATGTAATTATAAACATCGGATTTAAATCTGATGGATTGGTTCCTTTAAGTGAATTCCGTGACCTTGATGGTATTAAGCCAGGTGATACAGTAGAAGTATTCATTGAAGAGCAAGAGAATGCTCTTGGTCAATTGATCCTTTCCCGTAAGAAAGCTAAGATCGTACGTGCATGGCAGGACATCGAAGATGCCCTTGAGCATGACAATGTGATCGAAGGTTTGGTGAAAAGAAGAACTAAAGGTGGTTTGATCGTAGACATCTACGGTGTTGAAGCATTCTTGCCAGGTTCTCAAATCGATGTGAAACCTATCAGAGATTTCGATATCTACGTAGGTAAGAAAATGGAAGTGAAAGTGGTGAAAATCAACCACGCAAATGATAACGTTGTAGTATCTCACAAAGTGTTGATCGAGAAAGATCTTGAGAAGCAAAAAGCAGAGATCCTAAACAACCTTGAGAAAGGTCAAGTATTGGAAGGTGTGATCAAGAACATGACCAACTTCGGTGTATTCATCGATTTGGGTGGTGTAGATGGTCTTCTTCACATTACAGATATCTCTTGGGGACGTATCAATCATCCGGAAGAAGTATTGCAGCTTGACCAGAAGGTTCAGATTGTGGTTCTTGACTTTGATGATGATAAGAAGAGAATTTCTTTGGGTATGAAGCAACTGACTGCTCATCCTTGGGATTCTTTGGCTTCTAACCTTGAAGTTGGTTCTAAAGTAAGAGGCAAGATTGTAAACGTAGCTGACTACGGTGCATTCCTTGAGCTTGCTCCAGGTGTTGAAGGATTGATCCACGTTTCTGAAATGAGCTGGTCTCAGCATTTGAGAAATCCTGCTGACTTCGTGAAAGTTGGTGACGAAATCGATGCTGTAGTGTTGACTTTGGACAAAGACGATAGAAAAATGTCTTTGGGTATCAAGCAATTGACTGAAGATCCTTGGACTAAGAATGATATGGGTACTAAGTATGCTGTGGGTACTAAACACACAGGTATAGTTAGAAACTTAACCAACTTCGGTCTGTTCCTAGAATTGGAAGAAGGTATCGACGGATTAGTTCACGTTTCTGATCTTTCTTGGACTAAGAAAATCAAGCATCCATCTGAGTTTGTGAAAGTAGGAGATGAGCTAGAAGTAGCTGTTCTTGAACTTGACGTTGACAACAGAAGATTGGCACTTGGTCATAAGCAATTGGAAGAGAATCCATGGGATACTTTCGAAAATGTATTCCCTGTAGGTTCTACTCACAAGTGTACTGTAGTTTCTAAAAATGATAAAGGAGCAGTTCTTGAGCTTCCTTATGGTTTGGAAGGTTTCGCAACCATCAAAAACCTAGAGAAAGCTGACGGATCTCAAGTAGAAGCAGGTGACTCTGAAGATTTCAAAGTGACTGAATTCTCTAAAGATGATAAGAGAATTGTACTTTCTCATACAGCTACATTCAAAGAAGAGGCTAAGCCAGCTAAAAAAGAAGTAAAGAAAAAGACTGAATCTTCTTCTTCTGCATCTTCAACTTCAGCTCCAGCTGAAAAGTCAACTCTTGGTGATTTAGACGCTTTGACTCAATTGAAAGAGCAAATGGAAGGCGGAAAGAAGTAATTCTTAAAGTTTTAATATTGAAAGGTGTCTACCATAAGGTAGGCACCTTTTTTTATGTATTTTTTTTAATCGAAATTGATTGGATTTGAATTCAAATCCAGAAAAACTCAAGTATTTTTTATTCAGCAAAGAGATAGGGATTACCTTAATCTGAAAAAAATTGAAATTAGATTAAGAATGGCCTTACGAATAAATATTTTAAACCTATGTAATTAATATTTTATGCTTATCTGCAATGATGGCAGAGGCCAATTTTTCTTTAATTATCTTGCAGGAAGACGGATGACAAAAGACCGAAGAGACCAAATTCAGATACTAACCAAATTTTTTAAAAGCTTATTCTTTCTACTGGCAAGAAATCGGATTTACATATAATTTTTTGTGAGGAAACAGAGATTTAGTGGGTAATGGCTAAAAAACAAAAAAGCATCCCGAATTCGGGATGCTTTTAATGAGGTCGAGAGCGGATTCGAACCGCTGTACAAGGTTTTGCAGACCTCTGCCTAGCCACTCGGCCACTCGACCATTTTTTGAAATGGAATGCAAATCTAGAGAATATCTCTTTTGAAGCAAAAGAGACTAGGTTTATTTTCAGGTAATATTGAAAGGGATTTGTCAATGCACTGATTTCCACCTTGAAAAAATTCCAAAAACGGTGAAATATTTTTGAAGTTCAGCATAGAATTAGAATGAGTATTATTTATAAAGATTCTAAATAAAATACTTTCGCCAAAAGAGTCCTTAAAATATTGAATATCAGTTAACTAAACTGGCTTTTGTGTAGTAGTCAGTCCGGTTATTTGAATTGAATTCTTGTTTGAAAAATTGAGCCCGGGTAGTACCTTTGCAAGGGTTAATGAAAACCGCATAAACTATTTAATTAGCTATAATATGTTATCAAAACGCTCGTTAGTAGGAGTTCGATTGAATTTCCACACACTGGCAGTGCTGTTTTTCATGCTGATAGGATTTCAGGCTTTTGCCGCGGATCCTGCAGTTGATAGTAGCGACGAAGCAGTAGAAGCAGGTAAGGCTGTATTCAATGCAAATTGTAAAACATGCCACAAATTAGACCAGAAGTATATAGGTCCAGCTTTGCGAGGAGCTACAGATAGACAACCTGTGGAACTTGTGAAAAGCTTCATTAAAAACTCTCAGGCTGTTATTGCATCAGGTAATGAATATTACTCTGATCTTTTTGCAGAGTATAATAATACTGTGATGATCTCTCATGAGTTTTTGACTGATGAAGAGCTGGATAACCTACTTTCTTATATTGAATTTGGAGACACTGCTGATCCTGCTGCAACAGCAGCCTCAGCTGAAGGCGGAGCTGTAACTGGTGCTGGTGGCGGTATTCCAAATGAGTATTTGACAGTAATCCTTGGTGTTTTAGTCGTTGTTCTTTTGTTGATCTTGGTCGTTTTGGGATTAATTATCTCTGTATTGACGAAGTATCTCAATAAGCAAGATCTTGATGAGGACGATAAAGAATTTATTTCCCAAAAATTCAACTTAGGTAAAGTTCTTAAAAGTGATGGTTTTATTATTATTGTTACTGCACTGGTAGTAGCCTTAGTAGCGAAAACAGCCATTGACGGTTTATACTCAGTAGGTGTGCAGCAAGGATATGCTCCAACACAACCTATTGCCTACTCACACAAACTTCACGCTGGTACCTTAGAAATCGAATGTCAGTATTGCCATACGGGCGTCGAGATCGGAAAATCAGCAAATATACCTTCCCCAAATATTTGTATGAACTGTCACACACACGTGCAGAATGTACAGGGAGCAGAAGGTGTTTCTCCAGAAATTCAAAAAATCTATGATGCCGTGGATAACAATACCCCAATTGAATGGGTGCGTGTTCACAACCTTCCGGATTTAGCTTACTTCAACCACTCTCAACACGTGAAAGTTGGTGGAATTGAGTGTCAGACTTGTCACGGTCCTATTCAGGAAATGGAAGTGGTAGGTCAGCATAGTGCTTTGACTATGGGCTGGTGTATCGATTGTCACAGACAAACCGAAATTGCTACTGAAGGCAATGCCTATTATGATAAGTTGGTACAGATTCATGTGGATTCAAAAGATGCCCTTAAGGTGAAAGACATCGGCGGGCTTGAATGTGCTAAGTGCCACTATTAATTCATTATCCTTTTTGCAAATTCATTCCTAGATCATAAAATGAAGGAAAATAAAAAAACATACTGGAAAGGGCTAGAGCAACTTAGCAACGATCCGGAGTTTGTAAAGCATGCCGATAAGGAGTTCGCAGAACTTCCATCTTCTCTTAATGAAGACGGCAATGGCTCCAGAAGAGATTTTCTCAAGTTGATGGGCTTTAGCTTAGCGGCTGCTTCTTTGGCAGCGTGTGAGGCTCCGGTTAGAAAAGCTATTCCTTATGTGAATAAGCCGGTTGATATCAATCCATCGATCCCTAATTATTACGCATCGACATTCTCTTCAGGAGGTGATTATGCGTCAATTGTTGTAAAAACCAGAGAAGGTCGACCAATCAAAATAGATGGAAACGAGCTTTCTCCTATTAATAAAGGAAAAGTCAATGCAATCGTAGAAGGATCTGTTCTTTCTCTTTATGATAAGCAAAGACTTACCGGACCTTATATTGCAGGTGAAAAGACGGATTGGGCTACCCTTGATGGGCAGGTTAAATCTAATCTTGCTTCTGCTGGGTCTGTGAAAATTGTATCCAATACGATTCTATCTCCAACCACAAATAAAGCTCTTCAGCAATTCTCTGAAGTCTTTGGTGGAGCAGAAGTGATCCAATATGATCCGATTTCTAATTACGGTATTTCAAAAGCTGCTGAAACTTATTATGGTTCTGCAGTAATCCCTTCTTATTCTTTTGAGAAAGCAAAGACCATTGTTTCTTTCGGTGCAGATTTCCTAGGCACTTGGATTTCTCCAATCGAATTTGCTGGTCAATACGCTAAGACAAGAAAAATCAGTAAAGAAAAGCCTGAAATGTCTAGACATTATCAGTTTGAATCCAATCTTTCTTTGACGGGTGCCAATGCTGATTATAGAACTCCAATCAAAGCTTCTCAGAGTGGATTGGCAGTTCTTGCTCTTTATAATGCAATCGCGACAAAAGCAGGAGCTACAACAGTTTCAGCTCCAGCGGTAGACATAGTACATTTAGAAAAAGCTGCTAATGATCTTTGGGCTGCAAAGTCAGGAGGTTTGGTGGTTTCTGGTTCAAATGATCCTAATGTTCAGGTGGTTGTGAATGCAATCAATGAGCTTTTAGGAGCAAATGGAACTACAGTAGATTTCAACTCTCCTGTTTATTTCCGTAAAGGAGATGATTCTCGCATGAATCAATTTGTGAATGAATTGAATGGCGGGCAGGTTGGAGCAGTTATTTTCTATAATTGTAATCCGGTGTATGATTTTGCAAGAGGAGCTGAAGTTGCTGAAGGTATCGCAAAAGCTAAAGTGAGTATATCAACAAA
Organism: uncultured Algoriphagus sp.; assembly: GCA_965659625.1. Lineage (GTDB taxonomy): Bacteria > Bacteroidota > Bacteroidia > Cytophagales > Cyclobacteriaceae > Algoriphagus. The sequence continues at coordinate 27,237 of CBFHWO010000008.1, forward strand.
TGGGACCATGGATGAGACTTCATCATTGGTACAAATGGTTGCTCCAGATCACCATTTCTTGGAAGCTTGGAATGACTTTGAACCTAAAAAAGGCCATTATTCTTTAGCACAGCCTACAATCTCTCCACTTTTTGATACAAGACAAGCACAAGATTCATTCTTGACTTGGGCTGGTTCAACTTCAAATTATTATGAATTTCTTCAACTTAACTGGGAATCTGAGATTTTCACTCAAGTTGAAACAGGCGGAGGTTTTCAGGAATTCTGGGATACTACCCTATATAATGGAGTATTTGCAATTACAGCGGCAGAAACTACTACTTTGACTCCTGTTGGAGAGGTAAGTGCTTCAGCTGCAAATGTTGCTAAAACTTATACGGCTGATAATGCTGGTGCAGAACTAGTCCTTTATACTAAAGTAGGTATAGGAAATGGTGCATTTGCAAACGTGCCTTGGCTTCAGGAAATGTCTGATCCAATCACGAAAGCTACTTGGGATAACTATCTGACAGTTTCACAAAAGTGGGCTTCCGAAAATGGAGTGTCCATGTTTGAGGAAGAAACTTCAAAAGCTTCTATTACAGTCAATGGCAAATCATTGGTAGTTCCAATTTTGGTTCAACCAGGTCAGGCAGAAGGTACTTTTGGACTTGCTATAGGTTATGGTAGAACAAAAGCTGGTCGTGTAGCAAATGGAGTAGGGGTTAATGCTTACGAATTAGCTGACATTTCTAATGGCTTTGTAAATTTTGACATTACATCAGGGGTAGAAGTAGCCGCTACAGGTGAAGCTTACAAGATTGCTAGAACTCAAACTCACCAAACTTTCATGGGACGTGAGAATGTGATCCAGGAAGCTACCCTTGCTGAATATAAAACTGATGCTGGTGCTGGTAGATACCACCCAGAAATCTATAAAGACGGAGAGTTTGTGAAACCAAGCAAAATTTCTCTTTGGTCAGGTCATCAATATTCTAACCATCATTGGGGTCTTGCGATTGATATGAACTCCTGTATTGGATGTTCTGCATGTTCCATTGCATGTCAGGTTGAAAACAACGTGGCTGTAGTAGGTAAGCAAGAAGTATTGAACAGAAGAGAGATGGCGTGGATCAGAATTGATCGCTATTATTCTTCTGATGCTGCGGCAGATGATTTGAGTGGAATGGAAGTCGCTTCACAAAATCCAGAAGTTACATTCCAGCCTATGATGTGTCAGCAATGTAACAACGCTCCTTGTGAGACTGTTTGTCCTGTTGCTGCAACGACTCACTCTTCGGAGGGGCTAAACCAAATGACATATAACAGATGTATTGGTACAAGATATTGTGCAAATAACTGTCCGTATAAAGTGCGTCGATTCAACTGGTTTAAATACCACGATAACAAAGACTTCGCAGGAGTCAATGTTGCTCAAAATGATGATTTGGGTAAAATGGTCTTGAATCCAGATGTTACGGTACGTGCACGTGGTGTTATGGAAAAATGCTCCATGTGTGTGCAGAGAATCCAAGCTGGTAAACTAGCAGCTAAACGTGAGAAGCGTAAAGTTCAGGATGGAGAAATCAACGTGGCCTGTGCGGTTGCTTGTCCAACGGATGCTCTTGTTTTTGGAGATATGAATGATTCAAATAGCAAGGTTTCTAAACTATTGAAAATCGAAGAGAATACAACTTCTGCTTTGAAAGAGGTAGCTGAGGAAAGAGCATACCACGTGTTGGAGGAGATCAACGTTAGTCCAAACGTTTGGTACTTCACCAAAATCAGAAATAAAGACAAAAACGAAGCGTAATCATAATTTTATAAACTATGCAGGTTACTTCATCCGTACGTGAGCCGTTAGTTACCGGAGGTAAAACCTACCATGATGTGACACATGATGTGTCCCGTCAGGTAGAAGGAAAACCAACATTACTTTGGTTTCTTGCCTTCTTAACAGCCGCCGGTACTTTGGCTATAGGATTAATTGCAGTGACAGCCACCGTTTGGGAAGGCATTGGAATGTGGGGATTAAACAAGACCGTAGGTTGGGCTTGGGATATCACCAACTTCGTTTGGTGGGTTGGTATCGGTCACGCAGGTACATTGATTTCAGCGGTATTGCTTCTTTTCAGACAGAAGTGGAGAACTTCTATCAACAGAGCAGCTGAAGCGATGACAATTTTCGCGGTTATCTGTGCGGCAATGTTCCCGGTCCTTCACATGGGAAGACCATGGTTAGGAGCTTATTGGGCACTTCCACTTCCAAACACATTTGGTTCGCTTTGGGTAAACTTTAACTCTCCTCTTCTTTGGGACGTATTTGCGATCTCTACTTATTTCTCAGTATCATTGGTATTCTGGTATATAGGTTTGATTCCGGATTTTGCAACCATCAGAGACAGAGCTACAGGCTTAAGAAAAGTTATTTATGGAGGTCTTTCCTTTGGATGGGATGGAGCTGCCAAAACTTGGATGAGATATGAGTCAGTTTCTTTGATTCTTGCAGGTTTGGCGACACCACTTGTACTTTCTGTACATACGATCGTATCCTTTGATTTTGCTACCTCCGTAATTCCAGGATGGCATACTACTATCTTCCCTCCATACTTTGTGGCTGGTGCGATTTTCTCAGGATTTGCTATGGTATTGACATTGATGATCATTACCAGAAAAGTATTTAAACTGGAAGATTACATCACTATTACGCATATTGAATTGATGAATATTGTAATCATCATTACAGGTTCAATTGTTGGTATTGCATACATCACTGAATTTTTTATCGCATGGTATTCTGGAGTAGAAGCTGAACAGTATGCATTTATCAATCGTGCAACAGGGCCTTACTGGTGGGCATATTGGTCTATGATGACGTGTAATGTGATCTCTCCGCAGTTATTTTGGTTCAAGAAAATCAGAACTTCAATCGTCGCTACATTTGCTTTATCGATCGTTGTAAATATTGGTATGTGGTTCGAGCGTTTTGTGATCATTGTAACTTCTCTTCATAGAGATTACTTGCCTTCTTCTTGGGCAATGTTCTACCCGACCATTACAGATGTTGGGGTTTATCTATTCACATTTGGATTGTTCTTTTCTTTATTCTTCTTGTTTGCCAAATTCTTCCCGGTAATCAACATGGCTGAAGTAAAAGCGGTATTGAAGTCTACATCTGAAAAAGTTCGTAAATAATTATGGAAAGAGATAAGAATTTTATTTTGGGAGTTTACGACGATGAAGACGTATTGCTCCATGCTGTTTCTGAAGTAAGAACAAGTGGTGTCAAAATCCATGAAGTATATACTCCTTATCCTGTTCATGGATTAGAAGATGTGCTTGGGTACAAAAGAAGTCGTTTACCAATTGCAGCATTTCTATTTGGTATGCTTGGGACTATTTTGGCTTTGACCATGCAATTGTATATGATGAGATATGATTGGCCTATGATTATTGGAGGTAAAGATGCTGCTGCTATCCCTGATTTTATCCCAGTTACATTTGAGTTAACTGTATTGCTTGCAGCATTTGGAATGGTAGGAGTGTTTATGATCAGTTCTAACTTGAAGCCATGGGCTCAACCTCGAATCTTTGATTTGAGAAGTACTGATGACAAACATATCATGGCAATAGATATTGCTAATAACACTAGTATGGAAGTAGCAAAAATTCAGGAGATCTTAAAATCTTCAGGTGCTACAGAGGTGAATAATAAAAGTTTTGAATAGTAATTCTGGAAAAATGAAGATTGCTAAAGCACTAAGTATATTGGGGTTTGCTGTCGCTGGGATTTCTCTAGTGGGCTGTAAGGCCGATGGTGAAAATCAGGGATTAGAATATGCCCCTCAGATGTATCACTCTGTTGCATATGAGCCTTTGACTCAAATCAAAGATGAGGCAAGTGGAGATTGGTTATCTAATCGAGAAGATGAGAAAGGTGAATTTTTCAATAGTAATATTCACAACCCTCATGGTATGAATATGAGAGAGCCTGTGGAAGGAACGGTTCCTAGAGATAAGAATGGATATCTTCCATACAGATACAAGGCTTTCGAAATTGAAGAAGCTGCTGCTAATGTGAAAAACCCCATTGCGTTAGATGATGCGGTTTTGAAGGAAGGCGAAAGATTATATCAGTTATACTGTACCCCATGCCACGGCAAAGGAGGGATAGGAGATGGAGCAGTTGGTATGATCATAGGTGGTGTTGCAAACTTGACTGGAGGAGCATATTTAGGCTTATCTGAAGGTCATATTTACCATGTTATTACTAAAGGAAAAGGAAGAATGGGAGCTCATGGTTCTCAGATTACTCCAGAAAATAGATGGAAGATTGTTCACTATGTGAAACAAGAACTTCAAGGTGGCCAAAGTGCTGATAATGCAGAAGTTGCTGAAGCAGGCCAAGAAACACAAGTAGAAACTCCAGCAAATTAATTATGGCTCACGACGTACAGCATTATAATTTGGATCAAAAATTTGATTTTACCCCTGCGACAAAGAAGTCGATCTTTACGGTATTGATCATTGGTGCAGCATTGTTGGTCATCGGTATTCTGATGGCAATATTTGGTGGACATCATGAAGAGGCTGCTGAAGCAGGCGGACATGCATTTCATTGGTATGAGCGTCTTTATGCCAATATTTGGATAAACAATGTCTATTTCACTGGTATCGCAATTATTGGAGTATTCTTTTTTGCAGTGCAATATGCCGCTCAAGCAGGATGGTCTGCTCCAATATTAAGAGTTATGTTGTCATTTGGTAACTGGTTGCCATATGCAGGGATTTTGATGATTGCCAGCTTCTTTTTGATGGGGCATGATTTATTCCATTGGTGGCATGCAGAATTGTTTGATACCAATTCTCCTGAATATGATAAAATCATTGATGGAAAAGGATCTTTCTTTTATTGGCCAATGGCCAAAGGAACATTCCCAGTATTTTACATCTTGAGAATGGTTTTATTCTTTGGATTCTGGGTTTTCTTCTTCAACAAATTCAAAAATATTTCAGCACAGGAAGATCAATTAGGAGGTACTTCTCATTGGTATAAAATGAGAAGCTGGTCTGCTTATTTTATCATTTTCTTTGCAGTTTCTTCTTCTGTCAGTGCGTGGGATTGGGTGATGTCTATAGATACTCACTGGTTCTCGACATTATTTGGTTGGTATGTATTTTCTTCCTGGTTTGTTTCTGGACTTTCGGCAATTACTTTATTGGTAATTTTCTTGAAAGGGAGAGGCTATCTAGAAATGATAAATGAAAATCACGTTCATGATATGGGTAAATTTGTCTTCGGATTTACCATTTTTTGGACTTATTTATGGTTTTCTCAGTTTCTTTTGATCTATTATGCAAACATTCCTGAAGAATCCGTGTATTTCATAGAGAGACTATCAAGTGATATTTACGGACCATACATATTTGTTAACCTTGGAATGAATTTCGTCTTGCCATTCTTAATCTTGATGACTAGAGATGCAAAGAGACATGGTATATTCCTTAAGTTGGTTTGTTCCTTAATCATTGCAGGTCACTGGATAGATTTCTTCTTAATGGTGCAGCCTGGTACTTTGGGACACAATGGGGGAATTGGATTTATGGAAATTGGAATGTTCCTGGTTTATGGATCGGCAGTTACCTTAGTAGTATTAGGTGGTTTGGCTAAAGGGAATTTAATTCCTAAAAACCACCCGATGCTTGAAGAGAGTTATCATCATCATATTTAATAATTAGCAGAAAAAATTAAGCTATGTACGGATTTCTGATTGCAGTTGGAGTTCTTTTGTTACTATCCATTATCTGGATGGTTTATAGAATTCAAACCTTAGTCTCTGTAGTAAAAGGATCTGATAAAAAGATCGCTACAGGAAGCAATAAGGTGAATGCTATTTTATTTGTTGTGTTTTTATTGGGTACAGGATTTTTGATGTTCTGGTATTCTATAAAAGAGTTTGATAACTATGAGTTGCCGGTGGCATCTGAGCACGGAGTAATTACGGATCAGCTTTTCTGGATTACAATGGCAGTTACCGGAGTAGTTTTCCTCATTACTCATGTGTTATTATTTATTTTCCCTTATAAGTATCAATATAAGGCTGATAGAAAAGCTACTTTCTATCCTGATAATAATAAGCTGGAAATTATCTGGACAGTTGTACCAGGAATAGTTTTAGCAGGTCTCGTGATTTCAGGATGGATGGCTTGGTCAGATATTACTTCGCCTGCACCCGAAAATGCTCATGTAGTTGAAATTATGGGATATCAGTTTGCCTGGGAAGTTAGATATCCTGGCAAGGATAATGTCTTGGGTGATTATGATTATAGACTGATTACAGCAACAAATTCTCATGGTGTTGATTTTACAGATAAGAATTCTATTGATGATTTCCCATCTCCAAGAGTGGTAATTCCCAAAGGAGAGCCAGTTCTTTTCAAAATCAGAGCTAGAGATGTTTTGCATTCTGTTTTTGCTCCTCATATGAGATTAAAAATGGATGCTGTGCCAGGTATGCCAACCCGTTTTTGGTTTGTTCCTACCAAGACAACTGCTGAAATGCGTGAAGAAACAGGAAATCCAGATTTCGAATATGAGATTGCTTGTACTGAGATTTGTGGTCGTGGCCACTTCTCTATGAAAAAAGTGATAGAAGTAGTTGAGCCAGAGGAATACCAAAAATGGTATGCAGAACAAAGATCTTTTATTCAGATGAACCCTGCTTTGGCAGAAGGTATTCCGGATGAAGCAAAAGAACTAGCAAATAATTAATTAAGCGAAGGTAATTAACAAAATTAGAGATTATGTCAACAGCATCTGTCGCAGGTCATGAAACCGCTCACGATGATCATCATGATCATGAGCATCATGATAATTTTGTAACAAAATATTTATTTACTACTGATCATAAAATGATCGGTAAACAGTTCTTGGTTACAGGTATTTTCTGGGCTTTGATTGGAGGTTTCCTTTCTGTGCTATTCAGATTACAACTTGGTTTCCCTGATATGAGCTTAGAGTTTCTTCGTCCACTTTTAGGTGGATGGATTGACGAAGCAGGAAAACTTGATCCTACATTTTATCTGGCTTTGGTGACAATGCACGGTACTATTATGGTTTTCTTTGTTTTGACTGCCGGATTGAGTGGTACTTTCTCAAATTTCTTGATTCCATTACAGATCGGTGCACGTGATATGGCATCTGGATTTATGAACATGCTTTCCTACTGGTTCTTTTTTACATCAGGGGTGATTATGTTTATTTCTCTATTTATTCCTACTGGTCCTGCCGGTGGGGGTTGGGTTGTTTATCCTCCTTTATCTGCATTGGAGCAAGCAATTCCAGGTTCTGGTCTTGGGATGACGCTATGGTTAGTAGCAATGACTTTATTTATTGCTTCTTCTCTTTTAGGAGGAATAAACTATATCACGACTATAATTAACCTAAGAACAAAAGGAATGTCTTTTTCAAGACTTCCATTGACTATCTGGGCATTCTTCTTGACAGCTGTAATTGGTCTTCTTTCTTTCCCTGTATTAGTTGCAGCAGCTTTGTTGTTGATTTTTGATAGAAGCTTTGGAACATCCTTTTACCTTTCTGATATCTACATCGGCGGTGAAGCTCTTCCAAACACGGGAGGTAGCCCTGTTCTTTACCAGCATTTATTCTGGTTCTTAGGACACCCAGAAGTATATATTGTACTTATTCCAGCTTTGGGAATCACATCTGAGGTAATTGCGACAAACTCAAGAAAACCAATCTTTGGTTATAAAGCCATGATTATTTCTATGTTAGGTATCACTATCCTTTCATTCATCGTTTGGGCGCATCACATGTTTGTTTCTGGAATGAATCCATTCTTAGGATCGATCTTCATGTTCTTAACTTTGATTATTGCAGTTCCTTCAGCTGTTAAAGTGTTTAACTATCTCACGACGCTTTGGAGAGGTAATTTGATCTTTACTCCGGCAATGCTATTCTCAATAGGATTGGTTTCCTTCTTTATTTCAGGTGGTTTGACGGGTATTTTCCTTGGAAACTCAGCTATTGATATCCAATTACATGATACTTATTTCGTTGTAGCCCACTTCCACTTGGTGATGGGATCAGCTTCATTCTTCGGAATGGTTGCTGGTGTTTACCATTGGTTCCCTAAGATGTTTGGAAGAATGATGGATGAAAAATTAGGATATATTCACTTCTGGCTGACATTTACCGGTGTTTATTTAGTCTTCTTCCCAATGCATTACATAGGTATTGCAGGTTTCCCTAGAAGATATTATTCTTGGACAAACTTCGATTTTGCCAACATGTATACAGACTTGAATATGTTTGTGTCAGTTGCCGCAATTATCACATTTGGGGCCCAGTTTATCTTCTTGTTCAACTTCTTCTATAGTATGTATAGAGGTAGAAAAGCGACGTTGAACCCATGGAGATCCAATACTTTGGAATGGACCACTCCACTTCATCCTGGTCATGGAAACTGGCCTGGAGAAATTCCAGCTGTCTACAGATGGCCTTATGATTATTCAAAGCCTGGAGCAGAAGAAGATTTTATTCCTCAAACTGTACCGCTTTCCCAAACTCCAGAATCAAACTTGCCTCATGAACAAGAGCAAGTGAAACTAGAAATGGAAATCATGAAGGAAGAGGACGAGGTTTTGGTCGCAAATGAATCAAAGCACTAAAAAACAAATAGACAGCTTTCGCAATGTTAGTTTTCTAACCGTGATAGCTGTTTATTTTCTAATTCTTGTCGGTGGCATTGTAAGAACTACAGGTTCTGGAATGGGATGTCCGGATTGGCCGAAATGTTTTGGGAGTTTTGTTCCACCGACTGATGTGGTTCAGCTACCAGAAAATTATCAAGAAATATATCTTCAAAAGAGAATTGCCAAAAACGAAAGGTTTGTGGCAACCCTTGAAAAATTGGGATTCACAGAAACTGCAGATGCGATAGCAAATGATAAATCGATTCTGATTGAAGAAGAATTCAATCCAATGAAAACTTGGATTGAATATATCAATAGGTTAATTGGAGTATTGATAGGGTTCTTTATTATTTTGACAGTTTGGAAATCATTTTCCATCTGGAAAATTGATAAATGGATTCCGATATTATCAATTTCCTCTTTGGTTTTGGTATTGTTTCAAGGCTGGATAGGTTCGTTGGTTGTTTCGACAAATCTACTTCCTTGGATGATTACACTTCATATGATGCTTGCAATTCTGCTGGTATGTTTGTTGATCTATTTGTATCACCGTTCAGGGAATTTGAAAGAAGAGAAAGGCGTTTCGATGGATGTGCCTAATAAAGTAGAATGGGTTTTGATTACAGCTTTCATCTTAATGCTTGTCCAAGTTGTGTTGGGTACGCAGGTTAGAGAGGAAATCGATCAAATCTCTTTCGCGCTTGGAAATATGTTGAGAGGAACTTGGATAGAAAATTTGGGTCTTCCGTTTTATATTCATAGATCATTGTCACTTCTATTATTGGGAATTCATATACTGTATTTCTTTTGGGCATTTAAGTTTGTTTTGAGAAAGTCAAGTATCAGTATGTGGTCTCAATTATTGATAATACTGGTTATTATTGAAATCGCCACAGGAATAGGAATGGCATATTTTGCTATCCCAGCATTCCTTCAGCCCATTCATTTGTTGATTGGGACATTAATAGTAGGAATTCAATTTCTATTGATCCTACAGTTGCGAGAGCATAAACAATTTCGATTAAAAGTAAATTGAGAATGAGGACAGTTGGACTTACTGACCAAAGTATATATCACTTGGTTATCTTAAGAGCTAAGGCATATTATGAATTGTTGAAATTCAGATTATCTGCTTTAGTTACATTTTCTGCTGTATTTGGGTTTGTCTTGGGCGATTCTGGAGTTTCATTTGGATGGTCTAACTTTATTGGGCTTGCTTTAGGAGGTTTCCTTATTAGTGGAGCGTCGGGTGCTGCCAATGAAATCATGGAGCGTGATTTGGACAAGTTGATGAAGCGTACAGAAAAGCGTCCACTTCCACTTCAACTCATATCCTTATCAGAGGCTTATTGGTTTACTTTTATCATTGCTTTTTCAGGCATTGCCTTGTTATGGACACTTACCAATCCATTGACAACATGGCTGGGTATTCTGAGTATGGTGCTTTATGTTTTTGTATATACACCATTAAAGCGTGTTGGGCCAATTGCAGTATTTGTAGGCGCAATACCTGGAGCCATGCCGCCATTGCTAGGTTGGACCGCTGCGACAGGAGGGATTTCATATGAAGCATTAATCATATTTGGGATACAGTTCATCTGGCAATTCCCTCATTTTTGGGCAATAGCTTGGGTCAGCGATGAGGATTATAAAAAAGCCGGCTTTAAATTATTGCCAAGTGGTGGAGGACAAGATTTGAATACGGCGATTCAAATCATGATTTATACCTTGTTCTTACTCCCACTTGGATTACTTCCAAGTTACTTTGGATTGACAGGGTTGAATTCTGGTATTGTAGCAACTATATGTGGGGTTTTATTTCTTGCTCAAACCTTCTCCTTAATGAGAGATTGTTCTAGAAAGTCAGCTTTAAAAATTATGTTTGGTTCATTCCTATACTTGCCAATTGTCCAAATTGCTTATTTATTAGATAAATTGCCTTAAAATGGAACAGGAACTTAAGTATGTAGATTTAGTTGAGCAGCCTATTTCAATGCATCCCAAAAAGTTTGCATTATGGCTTTTCATGGTGACGGTGGTAATGATATTTGCTGCTATGACTTCTGCGTATATTGTTAGACAGTCTGAAGGGAACTGGTTGGAATATGATCTGCCTCAGATATTTTGGTATACCTCTGGCATAGTTGTGTTGAGCAGTGTATTTCTTCAGTATGGCTACATTTCTGCAAAAAAAGATAATTTGATTGGATTAAAAATTGGGCTATTAGGAGCAGTTATTCTTGGAATAGCGTTTTTGATAGGACAATGGTATTCTTGGGTAGCACTTGTTGATGAAGAAGTTTTCTTTGTGGGAAACCCATCAGGGTCCTTTCTTTATGTTTTTACAGGCTTACATGCTTTACACTTAATCAGTGGTGTGATATTTCTGATTATTGTATTAATTTCGAGTTTCAGTTACCAAATTCATTCAAAGGCTATGGTCAGAATGGAAATGGCTACAACCTATTGGCATTTTCTAGGTGGTCTTTGGCTTTACCTGTTTATGTTTTTACTTTTGAATCATTAAAATAATTTAAGTACAAACCAATAATTTATGTCTGCGCATTCTACTGCTATTGGAGTAAGCTCAAAAAGAGGCACTTGGGGAGGTGGTAACGAACCTCTGAAAGCCAGCTATGGAAAACTTATGATGTGGTTTTTCCTACTCTCCGACATTTTCACATTTGCTGCGTTTCTGATTACTTATCTTTCGATAAGAGTGAGTTACCCAGCATATGCCGGTCCTGCCACTGAATTTGTAGGATCTAATGAATATTGGCCTGTGCCGGAATTGGTATTTGATGCAATTCCTTTTGTCCATGGGGTTCATGCTCCATTGGTTTTTGTGGGAATAATGACATTTATCTTGATTTCATCTTCTGTGACTATGGTATTAGCAGTAGAAGCTGGTCATAGAAATGATAGAAGCGACGTAGTTAAATGGTTGCTATGGACCATTCTTGGTGGAGCTACTTTCTTAGGATGCCAAGCTTGGGAATGGAATCACTTCATCCATGGAACAGATTCTGGCAGTGCTTTGACTTACATCAATTCTTTGAATAATCTGGTTTCTGAAGTTGTTCATGGTGCGAACCTTAATGTAAATGAATACGGCCCTGCCTCATTTGCTCAATTGTTCTTCTTTATAACAGGATTTCATGGATTTCACGTAACAATCGGTGTTTTCCTTCTTTTCCTTTGTTTCTATCAAGCAGCAGTGGGGATATATGATGGAAGAGGTCATTATGAAATGGTAGAAAAAATCGGTCTTTACTGGCACTTTGTAGACCTTGTATGGGTGTTTGTATTTACCTTATTCTATTTGATTTAAAGCTATTAATTTTCGAGATATGGAAATTCAACAAAATAAATCTACGCTGGAAGTTCATCCACGTAATGAGGATAAAATAAAGAAAATCTGGAAGACAGCTGGGATTCTTTTGGCTATTACATTGGCCGAATTTATCATGGCTTTCACAATGGAAAGAGGATTGATTTTATATTTCCTTTTCATTGCTTTGACAATTTGGAAAGCAAGGTACATCATGCTTGAATTTATGCACTTGGGTGATGAAGTGAAACCTTTGTTCTACGCTATAATAGTACCTTTGATATTTCTTGTTTGGTTACTTATTGCTTTAGCTAAAGAAGGTTCAGATATCTTTCTGATGAGATGGTAATTAAAAAAAAATGAAAGAATCATAGGTTGAAGAGAGACACTTCAACCTTTTTTTTGTTAAGGAAATAATATGAGAGGAATTAGGATTTTGCAAGGGTTGGTATTGGTCTGTATTTTACTAGTACCAGTCTTAATCTTTATGTTTCTGAGAGGGTTTGGTACGAATACTTATGATATCCCAATTTATTATCAGACTGGAACGGACAATCCATTTAAAGAATGTCCTATCACCGACACTACTCAACACTACATACCGGATTTCACCTTTGTTAATCAAGAGGGGAATCCAGTAGGAAAAACTCAGATGGAAGGGAAAATCACTATTGTAGATTTTTTCTTTACGTCTTGTCCAAGCATCTGTCCGGTCATGTCTCAGGAAATGGAACGTGTCAATGATATGTTTCGAGATGAACCGAGAGTTCAGATTCTTTCAATCAGTATTGATCCCGAGTTTGATACTCCAGAAATTCTTAAAGAATATGCTGATGATCATAACGCAGTAGCAGGAAAGTGGGATTTTCTTTCCGGAGGAAAACTGGAGACATATCAGTTAGCGAAATGTGGATTTGTAATACCTGCACTTGATGGAAACGGAGTTCCGGACGATTTTGCTCATAGTGATAAATTTACTTTAGTAGATGAAAAAGGCAGAATAAGGGGGTATTACAGCGGTACCAGTAGAGAGGACGTAGATTTATTAATGTTAGAAGCAAAAATATTATTGTATGGAAATGAGTAAGCCAACATTATTACAAAATGAAGCAAAAGTAAAAACTTGGATAGTTGCAATCTCTGTGATTATTCCTTTGGCAGTTGCCGTTTTACTATTTATGCCGACTAAAGTGGATGTGGGAAGTGATTGGGTTTATTTTCTTCCGCATTTAAATGCGGTAATTAATTCTGCATCAACTCTTGCGTTAATATTAGGACTGATATTTATAAAGAAAAAGAATATAGCTTTCCATAAGGCTTCCATGAGTGTGGCATTTGTATTAGGAGCTATTTTCCTTGTGTCTTACGTGATCTATCATGGAGCTGCAGAAAGTACCACGTTTGGTGGTGAAGGACCAATAAGGACAGTTTATTATGCTTTATTATTAACTCATATCGCATTTGCGGCGATTGCATTGTTTCCTATTTTATTTGCCTATTATTATGGCTATACAGATCAGCGGCAAAAACACAAAAAACTGGTTAAATTTGCCTATCCAATCTGGATATATGTGACAATCACCGGAGTGATTGTTTATTTAATGATTAGTCCTTATTATTTACATTAAACTGAAATGGTTTAAAATCGTAAATTGAATTATGAACCGACTATTTAAGATATTCTTAGTATTTGCATTCTTCTTATTTGCTCAGATCAATACTTTCGCCCAGTGTGCCATGTGCAGAGCATCTGTTGAAAATAATGTGGCAAATGGTGACACGAGTATTGGAGCTGGGCTAAATGCAGGGATTCTGTATTTATTTGTAATGCCTTATTTGATGGCAATGGTTATCGGATTTTTTTGGTACCGAGCAGCGAAAAAGAAAAGAGAGAAATTATCATTCCATTGATGCATACTGAAAAGCAAAGTTTGATACAGGCTTTGCTTTTTTTATTTTTAGCCTAAATGAGCTATGAATCCAGGAGGTTGATCATTTTGGTCAGCGTTTTCTCTTTACTTACTGTCTTAATTCTTAATTTCTTTTTTCTCCAAAAAAGTGATGAAGAAAGATATTTAGAAACTTTACAGGAAAAGATCCAAAAAGTAGATAGAGAATTCGATGAAGATTTTATTCAGATTCTAATGAATGTAGGATCTACCGATTCTATTTCATTTTTGAATATGGAATTGTTGGAACATACGCATCCTTATTTTTTATTGAATTCTGAAAGAGAACTAGTTTATTGGTCTGACTTTACCTTTTCTTTCGATTTTGATCAGATTGATCAAGAAAAGGAATACCAACTTATAGAGGATCCCTACGGTTCTTTTTTAATTAAGACAAGGCAACTAAGTAAAAACGGAGCCCCACTCTTAATGGTGCAAGCCTTGAGGCTAATTTATCCAGGAAATATTGAAAATGATTACCTGATTTCTGGCGCTAATCCTGAAATTTTTGGAAACAATCGATTCACTCTTTATCCTGATACCGAAGAAGGACTTTATCAAATAAAGAATCCTGCGGGCATTCCACTTTTTGGGATAGATTTTCTGTTTGGTTATCAACCAGTCAATCGACTGGCAAATCCGGCCATATTAATCTTTTTCACCTCCGTATTTCTACTGTATTTCTTATTGGGTTCCGATTTTGTACTTAATAAATGGAAGAAAAAAAGGAGATGGCAAGCAATTGGATACGCGACCATCATTTTGGTTGGATTTCGCATATTTATGCTGCTTCTTGATTTTCCAAGCGCATACTTGAATTTGTCACTTTTTGATCCAGGAAACTATGCTTCTTCATGGCTTAATCCTAGTTTGGGAGATTTGTTGCTCAATACAATTTGTGCTTTTATAATTTTTGGAATGGTCATTTTCCATCTAGCCTCGAGTGAGATGAGAGCAAAGATTTTGACCTTACAAGAACCAATCGAAATACGAGTGTTTGGTTTAATAATTCTCTTCTTGAGTTCTTTAGGGTTAGCTATGGTTTGGTTCCTTCCAAGGGATATTATTTCTAATTCCCAATGGGCTTTAGATATTAGTTCCATTCCATCATTTGATTGGTTTAAAGGTCTTAGCTTCTTGATTTTATTCCTTTGGGGAGCGATTTACATTTTGATCTCTTTAACCTTAATCAGTTTAATTCTTGAAGTAACCAAAAAGAAAAAGGAATTATACAAAGGGCTTATTATTGTAGGTGTCCCAGTAGCCGTACTAATTTTTCTTTTTAGTATTTGGGGAGGTGTTGTTTGGCTTATACATCTTTGGCTTATTGCATTGGTTATTAGATTTGAATTATTTCGAAATGTTTTTAAACTGGGCCTCGATACATTCCTGACTTTTTTCTTTGCATGTTTGGTCACTGCGGGTATATGTGGGATAAGTACTTTTCAAACTGAAAAGAATCAGTTGATTCAATCGAAGATTCGGTTTGCAAATCAGAACTTAATAGAGAATGATGTCATGACTGAGTTCTTCTTGAGCGAAATATTTTCAAGAATAAAATCTGATTTGTTTATCCAAAATAGACTAGCAGATCCTTTGCTTTCCAAAGATCCAATTGAGACTAAAATCAGAAAAATTTATTTGGATAATTACTTTGCCCAATTTGAAGTGAAAGTAGGGGTTTTCTCTTCATCTGGACAGCAATTACAAGGACCTTCGGAATTAGGAAGACTTAATGACCTTCGTTTGAAATATATAAATAGCGATTATGCTACAAGCGTTAAAGATCTCTATTTTATCCGCGGCAGCGAAGGGAATATCGGAAACCAGTTTATAGCTTTTATTCCTTTAACCAAAGACGATTCCCCGCTAGGGACTATATTCTTGGAATTAAATCAACTAAGAGTTCAGCCTACCAGCGTTTATCCTAAACTCTTATTGGACAAAAAGTATTCTGAAAGGCTAGATCCGATCCGATTTGATTATGCGATTTTTAGAGGAGAAGAGTTGGTTAGGAGTAATGGGAGTTTTAATTATCAATCTCAGGAATTAATTTCCAGAATTGATGAACGCAAACTCTACAATGAAGGGATCCATGTAGGTGATTTTCAACATTTCGGGATACTCAGCGGAGAAGATAAAATTATTATCTCCTCACCTAATATGGCCTTGTCCCATTTCTTTGGGAATATTTCCCTGTATTTTGTGGCATTTGTTTTCATGACCTTCTTGGCAATTCTTATCAACACCTTTTTAAGAGGTTATAAATCGTTCGAATTTAATTATTCCACTAAACTTCAGTTGTATCTGAATTTTGCATTTTTCTTTCCGATCATCATCATCAGTATTATTACGATAGGTTTGTTGGCAAACAGTTATCGTGAGGACCTGGATCGGCAATATATTCAGAAAGCAAGTTTGATTCGGGGCAATCTGAGTAGTTTCCTTAATAATCAGAAAGCAGGAGATGTGGACCGGGATGTAGTCAATGAAGAGGTTAATAATCTTGCCAATACGGTAGCCAGTGATCTGCATCTTTATACTGAATCTGGAAGATTAGAATCCACCAATAGACCCAACATCTTTGAGAAGAAAATACTTTCAAACTGGATTAATCCTGCTGCGATCTCACAGATTGTAGAGTTGAATCAAAATCAATTTTTGGCAGATGAGAAGATAGGGAAGTTGGTTTATAAATCAGTTTATTTAGCTATTCCTTCTACAAACAACCAAAGTAACTTGGGGATTTTAGCTGTGCCGTTTTTTGAGTCGGAAGCGGAATTAAATTCACTTATTTCGGATGTCTTGAGTAATATTTTCAATGCCTTTGTAGTGATTTTTATTCTGTTTTTAATTGTCTCCTATTTTGTTTCCAAAAACCTCACCTTTCCTTTTAAACTCCTTACCCAAAAGCTGAAAACGACAAATCTCGAGAATAATGAACCCATGTATTGGGGGTCAAAAGATGAAATTGGTCTACTTGTCAATGAATACAATAACATGCTCTTTAAGCTTGAGTCAAGCAAGAAAGTTCTTGCGTCTACAGAGAAGGAGTCAGCATGGAGAGAAATGGCAAAGCAGGTGGCTCATGAAATAAAAAATCCATTAACTCCGATGAAACTTACCCTACAGCATTTATTGAGATTGCAGAGTGCAGGTCAATTGGATGATCATGAGAGGTTGAAGAAATCGCTGGAGACTCTTATTCATCAAGTGGATGCATTAAGTGGGATAGCTTCTTCATTTTCCACCTTTGCAAAAATGCCTTTGCCCGAAAATAACTTAATGAATTTCAAAGAGGTTTTAAACCAAGTATTGGAGCTGTTTAAAAATGATGAACGATTGGACTTATATTTTAAAGATGACTCGTATGCTGAAAATATTCCAATCATAGGAGATGATAAATTGTTCGGAAGAGTTATTTCTAATTTGATCATCAATGGAGTCCAATCTGTAGAAGCTGACAAAAAACCAGAAATCAGAATCTGGCTATGGATGAGTGATCAGGCAGTTTTTCTGGAAATTTCAGATAATGGAAAAGGAATTCTTCCAGAACTTAGAGATAAGATTTTTATCCCTAATTTCAGTACCAAGAGTCAGGGATCAGGACTTGGGTTGGCCATCGCAAAAAGCGGTGTGGAGACTGCTGGTGGTAAAATATGGTTTGAAACTGAAATGAATGTGGGCACAACCTTTTACCTCACCTTTCCATTGATCGAATAATTTTACCTTTTTATTACCTTGGAGGGAAAAGGGATTTCAAATTGAAGATGCGAACCTGGGTTATTTCTTGTGTTATTCTGTTTGGCTTTCTTGCTACGGCAAAAGCCCAAGAAAAATGTAGGTGGGTGAACCCTTCAGATTTTTTAACTCCCGTTTTAGTTGACTCACTTTCCATTTTGGAAGAGAGTATCCGTGTTCAGGATAAGAGCGGGAAATTGTATCCAATTGAATATGATCTAAACTCCAATCGATTGCAGATTTTATTCGATAGTGAGAATCTGCCAGATTCTGTAACTCTTTGTTACCAGACTTTTTCTATCCGCTTAGACCAGCCAGTTGCCAGGAGGACATTGCTGGTCGATTATGATTCAATGGCCCAATTTCGGGATAATAGGCTTCTTGAATCTCCTACTTTTGACTTTAGAGAAGAGCTTTTTCCAAGTACGAATCTGTATAAAACCGGAAGTTTAACGAGAGGAATTTCATTTGGAAACACTCAAAATGTGTTTGTCAATTCCGCTCTAAACTTACAACTAGAGGGTAGTATTTCTGAAAATTTGAAAATTCGCGCTAGTATTACTGATCAAAATGTGCCCTTTCAACCCGAAGGAAATACGCAACAGATTCAGGACTTTGACAATGTATTAATTGAGCTTTATAATAATGATTTCAGTTTGGCTGCTGGAGATGTAGTTCTTCAGCAGAGGAAATCTGAATTTTTAAGATATTATAAAAATGTCCAAGGATTACAGTTTACTTCCAATTACAAAATGAAAGGGAATTGGACTGCCAGTTCTCAGGGATTTGCCTCCATTGCGAAAGGAAAATTCGCGTCAATTCAGCTTCCGATTCTTGAAGGCGTTCTTGGTCCCTATAGGATTCAAGGTCCACAAAACGAAAGGTTTGTGATAATTATGGCAAATTCAGAACGGGTGTTTTTAGATGGAAAACAACTACAAAGAGGCTTTAATGAAGATTATGTGATCGACTATAATCAGGCCGAAATAACTTTTACCCCAAAAGTTTTGATCACACAATATTCAAGGGTTAGAGTGGATTTTGAATATGCTGAAAGAAATTATAGTAGATCAATCTTAGGGGCAAATCACACTCAAAGTAATGGAACTGTCGATGTGTATTTGAATTACTATCAAGAAAAAGACAATAGAAATAGGCCCCTTTTTACTGACTTTACCCAAGAGGAGTTGAGATTGTTGTCTTCTGTAGGAGATCAAACTGAAGCTGCTTTAATCCCAAGAATCGATAGTGTAGCCTTCGATCAGAACCGGATTTTGTACCAAAAAATAGAAGATTTTGATTCTATGGGAGATCGGTTAGTTTATTATCAATATTCTACTGATCCAGATTTGGCTCATTTCGCTCTTTCATTTTCTCAGGTAGGACAAGGGAATGGAGATTATAAGCGTCAAAGTCAATTGGCTAATGGAACTGTCTTTGAATACATTCCTAGAATAAATGGGTTGCCGCAGGGGGATTACTCCATTCTCACACAGCTACCGGCTCCAGATAGTAAAAGGATGGTCACTGCCGGCACTGGAGTGAAGTTAGGCGAACATGAAAAAATATATACTGAATTAGCTTTGTCTTCCTTAGATAAAAACCTGTTTTCCGACCTCGATGATGGGGATAATCAAGGTCTCGGATGGAAAGTGGGATTGAAGTCTGAAAATCGGGAGTTGAGTTTTCTGAAAGGGTATAAGTTTTCTGGTCAAACAGAGCTAGAATACAACTCCACCAATTTCAACTTTATAGATAGATTTAGATATATAGAATTTGATAGAGACTGGGGACTGACACAGGAAGATATGGTCAGTGCAGCGAGGGAACAGTTTTTTTGGACTCAGATAGCTTTTGACAAAGATCAGGACAATCGGTTCAATTACAGGATTTATCTGAGGAATAGAGAGAATATCCTAAATGGCAGTCAGCATACAGCTAATTGGAATCTGCAGATAGGAAATAGGATCAAGTTGAGACAAGAGTTCTTTTTGCTGAACAGTCAAAAGGATAGTTTAAAAACTGACTGGACCAGATATTTGGGAGATGTGTCTTTAACGAGTAAATGGTTAGTTCCAGGATATCAATTTTCAATTGACAGAAATACATTGACAGATTCGAAAAGAGATTCTGTAGTAAGTACTGCGATGAATTTTCAGCAGCATTTACTGTACTTAAAAAGTAATGATTCCCTGTCAACCTCATTTTTTTTGGATGCTGCCTGGAGGCAGGATAGGGCTCCCTACTTAGGTCAACTTGAAAATGACACAAAAGCTTTTACTTCCAATTTCACTTTTCGTAAGCAGTGGACTAAACATAGCTTGAGTAGTACTTTCACCTACAGGGAGCTTGAATATTTACAGAGGGAATTACCCTCAGAATTGAACGTGATGGGGAAACTTGATTATCAAGGGAGTTTGGGAATGAATTTGATTCGAAATGAATTAAGCTATGCAATCGGGAATGGGCGCGAGCTTCAAAGAGAATTCGTTTTTCTGCCTGCACCAAATGGCGATGGAACCCATACTTGGAGGGATGATAATGAAGATGGAATTCAACAGTTAAATGAGTTTTATCTTGCAATTAATCCCGAAGAAAAACAATACATAAAGGTGTTTGTACCTACCGATACCTATGTTCAGGCCTATACAAGTATTTTGAATTATCGGATTCAGGCAAGATTTCCTGAAACTTGGAAAGATGAGGGCGGAGTTAGATCTTTTTTACATAAGTTTTCTAATACCACAAGTTTGAGTATTGAGAAAAAAGTAACCTCTGACGATTTTGGAGATAGGATAAACCCTTTCATCGGGAATATTAATCGTGCGGATATTCTTTCCTTAAGGCAGGTGATCCGAACTTCTTTTTTCTTTAATAGGGCTTCTGCAAATTATGGTTTTGACCTTTCGCTATTTGATTCTCAGTTGAAACAACTATTATCTGGAGGTTTTGAAGATTTGATTCAAAAAGATTGGAAACTTAATACCCGATATAATTTTTCTTCCAGTACATCATTGAGGATTCTGGCGGGAACCGGCCAACGGTTATCAGGGTCAGATTTTTTAGAAAACAGAAATTATACCATTGAGCAAAATTCTATTGGGCCTGAGTTTGGCTGGCAGCCGACCCCATTTTTCAGGACCACTGCATCTTATTCTTTTACTGGAAAGCAGAATACCGAAAATATAGAAATAGATGAAAAAGCCTCTCTGCACCAAATGGGGTTGGATTTACGTTTTGCAAAAGCTATCAAAACCACACTAACTGGTAATTTTAAATTGATACAGATTGATTACAACGGAGTTTCAAACTCACCTGTGGGTTACGAAATGCTTCAAGCTTTAACTCCTGGTACGAATGTTACCTGGACATTAAATTGGCTTCAAAAAATCGGAGAAGGCTTACAATTGAATTTGGTTTATGAAGGAAGAAATTCTCAGGGCTTGGATCGGATTGTCCATGTCGGAAGAATGCAGGTTTCAGCACTGTTTTGATAAAAAAATGTAACTTTGTTTCCAATAGATAGTTGTCATACTAACTATTAAAACACGAATTAAATGAGTAAAATAATTCTCGTCACAGGCGGTACCAAAGGTATAGGAAGAGCAATCATCGAACGCTTCGCGAATGAAGGGTTTGATGTCATTACCTGTGCAAGAAATGAGAAAGATTTAGCAGAATTGAAGGCGTCTTTGGAAGAAAATCATGCTTTGATCCACGTTTTGATGGTAAAGGCTGATCTTTCTAAAAAAGAGGAAGTATTACAATTTGCTGAAAAAGTCAAAGCTTTTGGGACACCAGATGTATTGGTGAATAACACAGGAGTATTTCTGCCAGGAGCTATTTTAGATGAACCAGAAGGGAATTTTGAGTTGATGATGAATACCAATTTGTATTCCGCTTACTACCTGACACGTGCTCTGATTGGGGATATGAAAGCAAAAAAAAGTGGCCATATTTTCAGTATGGGATCTATAGCAGGTTTGACTGCTTATGCCAATGGAGGAAGTTATGCCATTTCAAAATGGGCCATGTTGGGAATGACAAAATGCCTTCGTGAAGAATTGAAGGTTCATCAGATAAAAGTAACCTCTGTTTTACCCGGAGCAACCTATACGGCAAGCTGGGAAGGTGTCGATTTGCCTGAGGAACGCTTTATAAAATCGGTAGATGTTGCAGAATCTGTTTGGTCTGCTTATAACCTTTCTCCACAAACAGTTGTTGAAGAAATAGTGATCAGACCTCAATTAGGAGATATTTAAAATATGGAACCAATTACCAAATCTCTGGATCAATTGTATTGTAATAGCCTAACTTCTTATTCTAGAAGGAAAACAATTCCTGTAAATGTGGGAGGAGTATTGATAGGTGGAGATAATCCCATTGTTGTTCAATCCATGACTACTGTAGATACCATGGATACACAGGGATCGGTGGAACAATGCATCAGGATGATTGAATCAGGATGTGAGCTGATCCGTATTACGGCTCCCAGTATTAAGGAAGCTGAGAATTTAAGAAACATCAAAGAAGAGCTACGTAAAAGAGGTTATAATACTCCATTAGTTGCAGATATTCACTTTACTCCAAATGCGGCAGAAGTAGCTGCGCGAATCGTGGAGAAAGTTCGTATCAATCCGGGAAACTATGCTGACAAAAAGAAATTTGAAGTAATAGAATATACGGATGCTACCTATCAAGAAGAGTTGGATAGAATTAGAGAGAGATTTCTTCCTTTGGTAAAAATCTGCAAGGAACATGGTACTGCGATGAGAATCGGTACCAATCATGGCTCTCTATCTGATAGAATTATGAGCCGCTATGGAGATACTCCTCTGGGAATGGTTGAGTCTGCTCTTGAATTTTTAAGAATCTGTGAGGATGAGAATTATTTTGACATCGTCATTTCGATGAAGTCTTCAAATACTCAGGTCATGGTTCAGGCTTATCGGTTGTTAGTTCAGAAATTGAATGAGGGAGGATTTAAACCCTATCCGCTTCATTTGGGAGTGACAGAAGCCGGAGAAGCCGAAGATGGAAGAATAAAATCTGCCGTTGGGATCGGGACATTGCTAGAAGATGGTCTTGGGGATACAGTTCGTGTTTCTTTGACGGAAGACCCAGAGTTTGAAGCACCTGTAGCCAAAGCTTTAATTGACAGATATTCTCATCGAAGACCTCATACGGAAATTAAAGAGATTGATTCCTATCCGATTCATCCTTTTGATCATGAAAAAAGACATTCGGAGGAGATCTATAATTTCGGTGGGCATAATGTGCCAAGAGTAATTACAGATATTTCTAAGGTCGAGAAGATTACCGAAAAGGAAATCAAGCAAACGGGTCATTATTACTTACCGGAACTGGATAAGTGGAAAATGAATGACCAAGGTTGTGATTTTGTTTATTCCGGCTCTAATCCCATTCCTTTTATGCTTCCAAATGGAATGAAGGAAATTCAGGATTTGGAAGTTTGGGAAAGCCAAAGCGATCAGGTCAACAAGTTTCCTTTATTTGACCTCAAATCTTTTTCCTCGTCATCAAGATTTCATTCAGAACTCAATTTTCTTGAGGTTTTTGATACTGAGATTGAAAAGGTGATTCCATTAATCGAGTCGAGAAAAGATACTGTTTTGATTTTGAAAACATCAAACAAACATGCTATGCCAGCAATGAGGCGAGCTTTTGTGACATTGATGGAAACAAAAACTCAGATTCCTGTAGTAATAAAAATTGCCTATCCGGACCAGGATCAAGATTTGACCATGCTGTATGCGGCCACAGATGTGGGAGGATTGCTGATTGATGGCTTGGGAGATGGAATCTTTATTTCTTTGGAAAAAGAGAATCAGACGGATCGTCAGGAGATTTTGGATCAAGTCAAATTGCATAATTCTGTAGGTTTTGGAGTGCTTCAGGCAGCTCGAACAAGAATGTCCAAAACAGAATATATTTCCTGTCCTTCTTGTGGAAGAACCTTGTTTGATTTACAGGAAACAACTGCCATGATCCGTAAGCGAACAGACCATTTAAAAGGCGTGAAAATCGGAATCATGGGCTGTATTGTAAACGGTCCTGGAGAAATGGCAGATGCAGATTATGGATATGTAGGTTCCGGAAAAGGAAAAATCACACTTTATAAAGGGAAAGAAGTGATGAAGCGTTCAGTTCCATCAGAAAAGGCGGTTGATGAATTAATAGAGATCATCCGCGAAGATGGAATGTGGAATGAACCTGAATCGATGTAATCAAACTATTGTACCTTATTTCCTGTTTAAAATTCAAAATCAGAAAAAATGCCAGAAAATAATAAAGTAAAAGAGTTCTTTAAGTTGGGAGAAGTTGGAAACTACTTTATCAGGGTTTTTCAAAAACCTGACCCCAATCAAAAATCAAATATCAACCTGAGAATGATGCATGGCATCAACAAGATTTCAATAATCGTTTTTCTATTGGCAATTATTGTCTGGACTGTTAAGCGATTTATTTAGATTTTAGAAAACAAATAAAAAGGTCATCTGTGAAAATAGATGACCTTTTCAGCTTTTAGATTTTGAAGAATATCTTTTTTCTATAAAGGAATAAACATAATCCCCACATCGCTAACAAAGTAAATAGTGCTGTGATGATGGCTAATCCATGTTCCCCAAAACCAACAGGTTCTAAAAAACCAGTAGTAAAAATCCCTATTGTTCTATTTAGCCAGCGGTGACCTAACATCTCAGCAAAGAGATAAATGAAAATAGAGTTCATGCCGACAATAATAAATGGGAACGCTTTCGATTGGTATTTTTTCACATCGATCAACCAAAAAGAGAAGGCAAGAGCAAGCAAAGCCCATCCTCCAGATGCTAATGCAAAGGAGCTGGTACTTATTCTTTTGATTATCGGAGTGAGGCCTGAAAGATCCAATCCATAACCTATCACCAAAGCCACGGCTCCAGCTATCACCAGAATTTTAATTTTCACTTGATCCGATTTTTTGGAAAGCAGCAAATTGCCGCAAATCGCTCCCCAGATCGTATGAGCTGCCGTAGGAATACAATTAATGGCAACCCAACCTCCATTATTGATTTTACCCATTAGTATCATGTCAATGTAATTTCCAAAGTTGGAACCATGCTCATAAGGAACAGTTGGGTTGTAAATTCTATAGAGAAATTCAGTAAGTAAAAGCAAGCCTATTGAAACTCCAAGCTGAACTTTCCAAGGCTTTTTGATAAGAAAATATGTGACCAGAATGGTGAAGGAAAGTTGAGTTAAAACATTCCAAAGCTCAAAAACTAGTTTTCCACTGTAAATACAATGAAGGCCAGTTCCAAAAAGGAAAAGGTAAAAGCATCGTTTGAGAATATGTTTGGTTACTTCGGCTCTGTTTTCATGATTGGCCAATCTTTTATTCAGTGAAAACGGCATGGCAACGCCAACTATGAACATGAAAAATGGTTGGATCAAATCCCAAAAGCGCAGCCCGTTCCAAGGGTGATGGGTAAACTGCGTAAATATGGAATTTAAAAGGCCTGGTTCTGGAAAAGCCTCCAAAAGACTTTCATAAACAAATGCTGCCTCGGCGATCAGCAAAAACATGGTTATCCCTCGAAAAGTATCCAGTGAAACCAGTCTTTTCGAAGATGAAACAAGATTGTCCATTAATTGGTGGTTTGTTTGGGTTTCACCTAAACTAAACAATAGGAATTATTAGACATAAAAAAAGGTGCAGAATTTCTGCACCTTGGTTTTTAAATGTTTTTAATCTCGTTTTTTGCTTTCCTTTTTTGCAGCTTTTGCAGCTCTCTTTTCTTTTAGAGTTTTTGTAGGTGCCGATTTATCATTTTTCGGTTTTCCTTCAGGTTGTTTTGCCATGGTTGGAATGTGGTTTTTTTTGGTACCACGAACTAGTATACGGATAAAGAAATAAAATGACTATTCTTGAATTGATTTATTTTTTTTAAAAATGCGTTTGAAAGGGGCAAGGTTTTGGCCCCAGAAATCTTCAGGAAATTTTTCATCATCAGGAAGCCCAACTGGAAGATTCTCATCATCAGAGGGCCAGTAATTGGTCTTGAAAAGGAAATCCCAAAGACTTAAAGAAATCCCATAATTAAATCCGTTCGGGTGAGTTTCTGGTAAGTTTTTGGCATGATGCCATAAATGCATTTGAGGTCCATTGATTATATATCGAAACGGTCCCAAAGGAATGAAAAGATTCGCGTGGCCTAATTGTCCAAGGACTAAGGTGAATATATGAACGATGAAAAAATCTGTTATCCCAAATCCGATCATCGCCAAAGGGATATATTCTAATGTCCTGTAGAGAATGTTTTCCATCCAGTGGTATCTCAATAATGCAGAAAAACTCATCTCTCTTGTACTATGATGAACTTTGTGAAATTCCCACATCCAACCTACATGATGATACATCATATGAATCGCCCATTGCATAAAATCCCGAATGATAAAAATTAGAACCAGTTGGAGCCAACCTGGCAATTGATCCACTTTGATTGCCACCGTATTGGTGATTCCAAATAAACCTAGAAAGTCATTAAAAGCTTCTACGGCCACCATAGATAAGGCATTATAAGCGATCAAAGCAAAAAGAAAGTAGTTCCAAAAAATATAGAAGATATCCAGCCAGAAATGTTCTCTAATGATTGGTTGGTTTTTTCGCCAGGGAAAGGCTATTTCCAAAAGCCAAATCACCAACGAAGCTGCTATTAGCCAATAGAAATAATTGTGCCATGAAGGGAAAAGAATTTCGTTTATCAAGTAATTCCAATAACCATAATAACCGTCTGAAATTGCTTTGATGTATTTTTCCATGTTTCAAAGATGGCATTTTTAAACTTTTCTCTTCTGTGATTTTACTCACAAGAAATTAAACCTGAGTAATAGAAAAAAGTTACTTCGAGTCTTGATATTTTTCGGATAGGGATGCAATATTAAGCTATTTTTCTAATTTCAATATTGATTGATAAAAAGAAGCAGATAGATGAATTTAGTATATTATCGAGATTATTGTTTAGCAAAACCAGGAGTTACAGAGGATACGCCATTTGGCGAAGATGCACTTTGTTTTAGGGTAGGAGGAAAAATTTTTTCCATCACTTCCATTAATTTATTTCAATACATAAACCTTAAATGTGATCCAGAAAGATCAATTGAACTTAGAGAACAATTTGATGGGATTACTCCAGGATATCACATGAATAAAAAACAGTGGAATTCAGTGAGCACTACTGGAAATGTCCCTGATTCTTTGATTTTGGAATTGGCAGATCATTCATACGAACTTATATTTGGAAGCCTGCCCAAGAAAATTCAGGCAGAAATACGCCTATGAGTTATTTTTCTGTAAACCAAGTTTCTAAATCTTATGATCAAACATTGGCTTTGGAAAATTTTTCACTGGAACTTAAGAAAGGAGATTTTCTATCTGTAGTTGGAGCCAGCGGTTCGGGAAAAAGTACCTTGCTAAGGATTATGGCTGGTCTTGAAGTCCAAGATAAAGGAGAAGTTTTTCTCGATGGTAATCTGATTTTAAACCCTAAAAGCAAATTGGTTTCCGGCTATGATGAGATCAAACTTATTCATCAGGATTACCATTTATTTCCGAATTCTACGGTAGAGGAAAATATAGCTAGGCCGTTGTTACATTTTGAAAAAGAATATGGAAAAGCAAGAGTGGAAACGCTTTTAAATCTTCTTGGCTTAAAAAAATTCAGAAATCGATATCCAAGACAGCTTTCAGGAGGCCAACAACAAAAAGTCGCGATCGCAAAAGCTTTAAGCGTGGAGCCAGAACTATTATTGCTAGACGAGCCTTTCAGTTCTCTGGATACGATTCAAACGCACCAATTAATTTTTGAGCTTAAAGAATTGTTTTTGGAGCTGGGCACTACCGTTGTTTTTGTGACACATGATTTAGATGATGCATTAAGACTAACGGATA
This sequence comes from uncultured Algoriphagus sp., assembly GCA_965659625.1. GTDB lineage: Bacteria > Bacteroidota > Bacteroidia > Cytophagales > Cyclobacteriaceae > Algoriphagus. The sequence continues at coordinate 54,904 of CBFHWO010000008.1, forward strand.
ATTTATTGATTTTACAAAATGGAAAAACGGTTCAGCAAGGGACTTCTCAAGTGCTCTGTGAGAACCCGAAATCCAAATATGTAGCCCAACTTTTTAGCCCCATTAATTTGATCCCAGACCGGTTCAATTCTTTTATTAGACCCTCAAATGTCAAATTAAGAAGTAAAGGGACACTTCTAGGTCATGTCATAGATTCAAGATATTTGGTTCACTTTAATAGCCTTCAAATCCGGCTAAAAAACGGAGGTGATATTTGGGAAGTAGATGATCCCCTTCGCAAATTTCAGATAGGGGATCGGGTATATTTAAAATGGGATGAGGAGAAAGTGATGCGCCTTTGATGAGGAAAATTTTTGCAGATGTCCAAAAAAAGAAATACTCTCTTAAGTTTTTTATACGAAATAAAACTTCGAATCAATCAGGCAGTTTTGTGGGTTTGGATAAAACTTGGTTTTGTTAAATCCATCCTGATTGTTCCTTTTGAGGGTTTTGGTACTGCCAAAGAAATTTTATTGGTAGGAAGAGTGATTCGTGATAATAGAATCGGAGTATCCTCACCTGAGGATAGTGTTTGGAAGAATATTGGGAAGATGCGGAGGAGGTTTATGAGCACGGTTATTCCAAAGGTTCGCTTAAAAGCTGAGTTCCAAGGAGAAGAGTTTTTCGCTCTTACTGACGAGGAAGGATATTTTGAATTTATTATTCACCCCAGTAAACCGGTTCATTTTGGTTCTCGTTGGCAAAAGATCAAATTGACTTTAATAGATCAAGTGATCCGAAATCAAGGAGAAATATGCGCTTATGGGGATGTTTTTTTGCCTGTTGGTGAAATAGATTATGGGGTAATTTCTGATGTAGATGATACCATTATTCCAACTGGAGCGATGCGAATTTTTGAAATGCTAAAAACCACCTTTGCTAAAAATGCCTTTACCCGTGTGCCATTTCCTGGAGTATCAGCTTTTTATAAGGCCCTTCAAAAAGGAACCGATGGGGTAGAAAGTAATCCTTTTTTTTACGTTTCCAGTAGTCCATGGAATCTTTATGATTTCCTTCATCAACTGCTTCAAATCCACCACCTCCCAAGAGGGCCATTGATGCTTCGGGATATTGGTTTGTCCCGGACAGAACTGATTTCCGGTAGTCATTCCGAACATAAACTTGAGCAGATCCGCCATATCTTAGGGTCTTATTCACAGTTTCCTTTTTTGCTTATTGGGGACAGTGGCCAAGACGATCCTGCTATCTATTTACAGGTCGTAAAAGAATTTCCCGGTAGGATCAAGATGATTTTTATTAGAGATGTAAATGCTTCCAAGCATGCTTTTGTTGAAAAAATAAAGGAGGAGTTGAAGTCCTCGAACGTGGAAATGCTGTTAGTGAAAAATACGCTAGAGGCCTCAAAATTGGCTTTGGAAAAAGGGTTTATTCTCAAGGGAGACATAAAGGAAATTGCCCAAGAAAAATCAAAAGATGAGAACGGCTTTGGCTGATTTATTCTTTCAATGAAAAAATGTAATTCACCATGGCTTTGGCTTCTTCTTCGTTGATTCCGGGATGAGGAGACATGACAGGACTTCCCCAAGATCCTGAGCCTCCAGTAATCACTTTTCTTGCCAAAAGATTAATATAAACTTGGGTTGAGGGGTATCTCCTGGCAATATCCTCAAATGCTGGACCTTTAGATCTCTTTTCCTTTCTATGGCAATCTGTACAATCTGAATAGGAAATTAACACCTCTCCTTTTTTGACCATTTCAAGATCTAAAGGCTCATCCACCCCTTCAATAGCCCTGATATACTCTTTCTCTTTCTGGAGAGATGTATCCGTTTTTTCTTCTACTTCTTTTTGAGTGCAGGCTGTAATAATTAGTAGTGCAAGAATGCTGATCCTCAAATTTTTCGAATTCATTTTTTGGAACTATAAAAAAAGAGAGGGGAGAATTTCCGTTCTTACCTCTTGTGACTTTTAGTTTTTTGTATCAGTCATGAGCTCCATGTTCTCCATGAACATGACCATGCTCGATCTCTTCCTTGCTAGCCTCGCGAACTTCTATTATTTCTCCATCAAAATGAAGATCAAATCCGACCAATGGATGGTTGAAGTCCAATAGCAAATCTTCCCCAATTACTTTAAGTATTTTTGCTTGCATAGGGTATCCGTTTTCATCCATCAATGGAAGAAAACTTCCTTCTTCCAACATTTCTTCTTTGAATCCTTGCTCTCCTGAAAACTGTGATTTTGGCAAACTGATAATCAGCTCCTCGTCAGGTTCACCATAGGCTTCCCCAACTGCCAAAGTGAAAGAAAAGGATTCATCTTGAGATTGACCAGCTAATAATTCTTCAAACTTTTCAGGTAATCCACTTTGGCCAAATAAAAAGTAAAAAGGATCCTCTTTATCTCTCACTTCTACACTAAATGGGGATGATTCAATTTCATCTTCTAGCTTACTCACTTTTAATTCGTAAGTCAATCCTACAACTGTATTCTTCTGAATTTTCATTGGTTCATTTATTTAATTCCATGTCTGAGTCGGATACTCAATCTTTCTTTGAGAATTTGCCACTTACTTCTAGGCGTAGATTTAGTCAATGGTTTTTGAGATCGGAAGACAAAATATTGATAGTCTTTTTCTTCAAAAAAAATGGGATAAGTTTCCATTTTATCAAGATAAAAGCCACTTGAAGTGATGCTTTTGATCAAATCTCCAGAGTCTATAGGTTGATCAATAACCTGAAGTTTTTCGGGTTCATTCTCAATCATCCATTGCAAATATCTCGGTGCTGGAATGTGAATGAAAATCACTGAATCCTGATGGGAGTGTTCTTGGATGTTTTGAAATAATTTTTGATGCTGGTCCACAGGAATATGTTCCAAAACGTCCGGGAAAATGAAAAAGTCGAATGTTTGGTTTGTTTTGTGGAAGTCAGACATATCTGAAACCTCAAAGGATAAATTTGAATGCGATTTCCAGATGAGCTTTGCTTTTTCGATACTTTCCGGACTGATGTCGACTGCGAGTATTTCACCATTTTTTACCTGTCCAGCCAATAAGCTACTTACTGTGCCAATGCCACATCCCACTTCCAAAATCCTATGATTAGATTGAAGCCCAGCAGCCATCACTTTATCAAGGATGCTTAAGTGCCTTGAATTTATTCCAGTCTTTTCCTGCTTTTCTGCAAACTGATCGTAATAGCTAATAATTTTATCTTTAGATTCTTCCATTACTTTCTTTTACAGTGAAATACACTCCTCCTATCAATCCAAGTAGAATTAAGTATTGGAAAATGATCATTGGAGTTTTTGTTTTAGTATAGCTAGCTGGAGCAAAATGAAATTCAATGTCATGCTGACCTGCAGGAAGATTCAATCCTCTCAAAAGGTAATCAACTCTCAAAATTTCTGCTTCTTGACCATCAATCGTTGCCGTCCAGCCTATTGGATAATAAATCTCTGAAAAAACAGCCAAGCCTGCTTGGTCCATATTTGCAGAATATTTCAAGTGAATAGGAGCATAGGAAATAAGGTTGATCGAACCAGAGCCTGCAGGCACTTGGCCAAATTCATCTGTATTTACTGTCGCTTCTGATTTAGTATTGATCTGTCCTAAAACGTCTATTTCTTGCTGATTAGAATTAACAGGACGCACACTTGAAGGAATCCAAGCGGCACCGTTTGCTTCTGGATTTTCAAAAACAGCATTGGCGGCATTTCCAGCAATTATATATTTGGTGTTCAGCATATTGAAAGATTGGATTCCTTCAAAATTAAAATCACCTTCTTGAGCTTTAGAAACAAAGTCATTTAATTCCATCGATAATCGATAATCTATTAAATCCTGAAATCTTCGAAGCTTAGCTCCATGGTAACCGCCGATAGCATGAAACCTGTAACTGGCTTTACCGGCAGATGTTAATCCTTCCGTTAAATCCAATACTCTGTAATAGGAATCGTCTTTTAGGATTTCCGCTTCAGCTGGAGTTTCTGCAAAATAGGTTTTGGAAGGGCTGACTTCAAAAGAGTCAGAGTTTAAATATGGTCTATTGATTGTCCAAAGGTCAAAAAGAACTAAAGCAACTAGCGCTGCTCCTAAAACTAGATCTGAGATTTTACCTTTTAAAGTAAAAAATATAAGCGCAAAAGCGGCAACCAAGAAGCCCAGACTTTTGAATGCGCTTGCTTGCAACATTGATTTTCTATCTTCTCGAAGTGCACCAATTAGCCATTCTGGCAATCCTTGATCGGCAGCTCCTTCAAAACGGAACATTCCAGCTCCAACTGCAAACAACAATATTACCCCACCGGTAACGGCTCCGGCCATCAAAAGTGGTTTTAATTTATTTTCCTTAACGAGCCTTTCCAATGAAATCATACCTAAGACAGGAATGGCAAAAAGGGTGATACCCAATGCCATGGAAACAGCACGAAACTTATTATAATAAGGCAATAGGTCGAAAAGTAAATAGTTAAACCAGGATAGGTTTTTGCCCCATGAAAGCACCAAAGAAAGAATAATGATTACTCCAAATGTGACTAGGGTTTGTTTAGGGGCAGCCCAAATTCCAAGAATAGCCAAAAAAGCGATTATTACGCCACCATAAATCGGCCCACCTGTAAATGGTTGATCTCCCCAATAAGTGGGCGCACCTTGCACAAATCCATTTATTTGAGCAGGATCTAATCCTTGCTGACGAAGTGCTTTTTCTGATGCTGAATTATTGGGTAATGGAGTAGTGGAGCCTCCTCCATAAAAATCCGGAATCAATAAAGTGAAGGTTTCCAAAATCCCGTTTGACCAGCCAAATGCATAGTCCTTATCAAGACCGGCAGATTGGGATTCTATCGTGACCTCTCCTCTTGTGGAATAAGTGGAGTATTCCAAAGCTGTCGCCAACCGTCCAATATTTGCTCCGAATGCTAGGATAGCTCCTATCAAGAGAAAGCCAATCGTTTTTCCAATGTTTGCAATTCCCTCTTTTTTCCAATCAAATATCAGCCTAACCAAGACATAAATTCCTGCAATTAGGATGGTGTAATAAGTGATTTGAACATGATTGAATTTAAATTGGAGTAAAAGGCCCAAAGCCAGGATTGCAGAACCTAGAATCCGTTTTTTTTCGAAGGCTAGGTGAATACCGACAAAAATCACAGGGATCAGGCACTCTGCCCAGATTTTGGCATTGTGCCCCGCCGCCAAACTGAGTAGATTATAGGTGTTGAAAGCGAAAGCGATACTCCCAAGAATAGCAAAGACTGGCCTGACTTTAAAACTCAACAATAGCACATACATTCCCACCATCCCGAAAAACAGGCCGTTAATTGGATGAGGCAACCCCAGTGTTAAGATCGAGACAATTGCATTCGTGATGTCTCCGGGAAAGTCCATACTGATGAAATATGCCGGCATTCCGCCAAACATGCTATTGGTCCATAGCGCCTCCTCACCAGTCTCTTCCCTGAAATCCATTACTTCTTTTGCCGAGCCTTCCCACTTCAGGATATCACCTTGGAAAATCACTTTATTTTCAAATACAATAGGGTAGAAATAGAATGCTACAATTGCATAAAATATGGCTATTCCCACTGCGTGAGGGAGTATATCTTTCTTAAAATCTATCTTCATGAAAAAGGAATTTCTAGGATATTTTAATAGAGGCGCAAATTAGGAATTTAAACCCAAAGAGTCCTAATCACAGTTAGGCCTTTGAATAGGAATAGATGAAATGATACTTTCTATCCCTGATGAAAATGATTACTTTTGCTGCAAATAGCCGAAAAAGGAATGTTTGATAATTTAAGTTTAAAATTAGACCGGGCTTTCAAAACCCTGAAAGGTACCGGCACGATCACAGAAATAAACGTAGCAACAACCGTCAAGGAGATCAGAAGAGCCTTGATTGATGCTGACGTTAACTATAAAGTAGCGAAAGAAGTAACTGATACGATCAAGCAAGAGGCTCTTGGTAGAGATGTGTTGATCTCTGTTTCTCCTGGTCAGTTGCTTATTAAAATCACTCAGGAAGAGCTGACCAAATTAATGGGAGGCTCTAAAGTTGAGATCAATTTGAGCGGAGACCCATCTGTTGTGTTGATTTCAGGTCTTCAAGGTTCTGGTAAAACCACTTTTTCAGGAAAACTGGCTAGTCTTCTCAAAAGACAGGGACGTCAAGTTCTTTTGGTTGCATGTGATATCTATAGACCAGCTGCAATCGATCAGTTAAAGGTACTTGGAGAGCAAGTAGGAGTGGAGGTTTATGCAGAGCCTGATAATAAGAATGCGTTAGAGATTGCAAACAATGCAATTGCCTATGCAAAGAAAACTGGAAAGAAAACAGTAATCGTCGATACTGCGGGACGTTTGGCAGTTGATGATCAAATGATGAAGGAGATTGAAGAGCTTAAAAAGGCTTTGAAACCTTCTGAAACTTTGTTTGTCGTTGATTCCATGACCGGTCAAGATGCAGTGAATACTGCAAAAACCTTTGATGAAAGATTGAATTTCGATGGGGTTGTTCTGACTAAATTAGATGGTGATACTCGTGGAGGTGCTGCCATTTCAATTCGTCACGTAGTTAATAAGCCTATCAAATTCATCTCTACAGGTGAGAAGATGGAAAACATTGATGTCTTCCATCCTGACCGTATGGCCCAGAGGATTTTGGGTATGGGTGACGTAATCTCCTTGGTAGAGCGGGCACAGCAGTCTTTTGACGAAGACGAAGCAAAAAGAATTAATTCTAAGATTAGAACCAATAATTTCAACTTTGATGATTTTCTTTCTCAGCTTGAGCAGGTGAAAAAGATGGGAAATATCAAAGATTTGATGGGCATGATCCCAGGAATGGGCAAGGCCATGAAAGGCTTGGATATCGATGATGATTCCTTCAAGCCGATCGAAGCGATTATCAAAAGTATGACTCCGGCCGAGCGATCAAATCCTGATCTCATTGATGGAAGCAGAAGAAAGCGGTTGGCAGCAGGGTCAGGTAGAACGATCGTAGAGGTGAATAATCTGATGAAGCAATTTGGAGATATGCGAAAGATGATGAAGCAGATGAACAAAATGGGCGGTGCCAAAGCAGCAATGAGTAAGCTGATGCCTGGAGGGAAAAGATAAAAAAAAGGAGCTGAGAGGCTCCTTTTTTAGTTAACTCATCCATTTGCTTAGAAACTCAAGAAAGGCTTCTTTATAATTATCTCCAACGGTAATGTGTTGTTTTCCAATCTGAATAACATTTTTGGAAACAGAATCAATATGTTCTAAAGAAACAATATAAGACCTGTGAACCCTCATAAAACTAGCGGAGGGAAGAAGTTCCTCCATACTTTTCAAACTAGTAAGCGAGAGTAATGGATTAGGTTTTGAAATCAGATGAACCTTAACATAATCCTTATAAGCTTCCACAAAGGCAATATCTTTTAGCATTACTTTGACCAACTGATATTCTACTTTCAGGAAGATATATTCAGGAGTACTTGCTTCTTGGTGTGGAGTCGCTACTGTTCCTGAATTTGAATTTAATTTTTCAAAATAAGAATATGCTTTAGTGGCCGCATTAAGGAATTCTTCATAGCTATAGGGCTTCAATAAATAATCTAAAGCTTCCACTTTGTATCCTTCTATTGCAAATTGATGATAGGCAGTTGCGAAAATTATTCTTGTTTTTTCTGAATTCTTTTTCCCATCCAAAACTCTGGCGAGCTCCATACCTGAAAGGTCTGGCATTTGAATATCCATAAAAATGAGTTGAACCTCATTTTGGTTAATGAAACCTAATGCTTCTACTCCGTTCGAAAATTTCCCAATAAGATTGAGAAAAGAAGTTTGCTCAATAAACTTACTTATCAAGTCTAGGGCTAAGGGTTCATCATCTATGGCTACACAATTCAGTTTCATGAAAGATTGATTGTAAGATTTACCCAATACTCATTATTGGCTTCGTCTTTACCAAATTTTAATCTATGTTTTTCTGGATACAATAATTCAAGTCGCCTTTGAGTATTCACCATTCCTATCCCATTTTCTTTCGCTTCAGGGCTATCGGAATGTATTGGGAAAATTTGATTTTTTGTCTCAAAAAACAAGGTTTCGCCCATTACTTCCAATCGAATAAGGATCTCGCACTCTCTCTGGCTACTTATCCCATGCTTAAAGGAGTTTTCCAAAAACGGCAATAAAAGCATAGGAGCAATGATATGATCATCTTTCGGTTCTTCGATTTTAAGAACAAGTTTCACATTGCTTGACAATCTCATTTTCATGAGTTCAATGTAATCTTGAATGAAGCTTACTTCTTTCTTTAATAAGGTTTGGTCTTTTTGGTTTTCATAAAGAACGTAACGCATCATTCTGGAGAGTTTTAGAAGTGCTTCTTGGGCTTTCTTTACATCCAGATTAGTCAGAGAGTATATATTATTTAATGTGTTAAAGAAAAAGTGTGGATTGATTTGGGCCTTGAGATAAGATAGCTCAGTATTTATCCTTTGTTTCTCCAAATCTTGACGATTCACTTCATCTCTTTGCCATTTTTGGACTAAAGCCAAAGAAGTACTTAATCCTACGGATACTACATAAAGCATGATTTGAATAACATCTCCCGGCAACCATCTCCTATTAGGAATGAAAGGTTTATTTGGATTGAAAAACTCATGCATCTTTTCGGGATACTTGACGAATTGTTCGAAATAGATGATTGAAAAATAGAAAAGAATAGCTCCACCGATGACCAATAATAGGTATTGGTAGTTTTTTCCTTTGAGTAATATCTTGGGAATAAATATGGAAACATTGGAATAAAAGACTGCTATTAAAAATAGGATCAAAAACACCTGCTTATACCAAAAGGCATCAGGCATCGCATTTTCTCCCATTCTCCAAGAAAGAGGAGATAAAAGGATTAATACAATACATAGCATCAGCCATCCCAAGAGATGTACTATATAAGAGAGATTCTTTTTTGAGCTAAATGGAGGCATTTTGTTTGATTTTCAGGCTTAAACTAAAGAAAAGAAGCTCGGATGTTCAAATATTATCTACCAACACAGAGATAATACCTTTAGAAGACTTCATCTGGTCGATAAACCGATTTATCGATGAGTTTAAGGGTTTGATCCGAAGAATTTGGGGTTTTGTCGACAAAACTAACCTGATGGTCTATTACCCCATTCAAGTGTTAAACAAACACTGTTGTTTTGCTGTACATATCTGTGTAAAGCAACTCAGCAAACAACTATTATGAAGAAATTAATTTATTTAACCCTGTTTTTTAGCGTTATCGCAACATTCAGTGTTTCGGCCCAAACTAGCGAATCTTCGAAGAAAACTCCAGCAAGAATTATAGGAGTAGCGAAGGATCAAAATACTGGTGAGCCTGTAGCTTATGCCACCGCTGCTCTTTATTTAGCAGGAACGGAAGATAACATCGCTGGCGGTGTGGCTGATGATGAAGGTAAATTTTTTATTACTGGAATGCAGCCTGGAGAATATACTCTTAAAATTAGCTTTCTAGGTTTTGAAACTAAATCTGTACAGAATATTAAAGTCACTTCCCCAAATGGAGATGTGGTATTAGGAGATATTTTAATGACAGATGAGGGAGTTGCTTTGGAAGAAATAACTGTTCAAGGACAGCGTGAGTTGATTGAGGAGCGCGTTGACAGAACTATCTATAAAGCAGAAAATGATAAAACTACTGCAGGTGGTGACGGAACGGACGTTCTTAGAAGAGTCCCAATGCTTTCTGTGGATTTGGATGGAAATGTATCCATGAGAGGAAGTAGCAATATCACTGTATTAATTGATAATAGACCATCTGCCATCGCTGCAAGTAGCATTACAGATGCATTAAAACAAATACCCGCAGATGAAATTAAAGCTGTTGAGGTGATTACTTCTCCATCTGCAAGATTTGATGCTGAAGGAACTTCAGGTGTGATCAATATCATCACAAAAAAGAATAACCTTCAGGGGATGTCTGCTAATATCCGGACCGGTACTGGTTTAAGAGGAACTGACTTTGGAGTAAATGCGAGTGCTAGAAAAGGGAAGTTTGGTTTTACTTTAGGAGGTTTTGGAAGAGCTGGCTATAATACGATAGGTTCTTTTGAAAACAAGCAAGTAGTAACGAATCCTGACAATTCGATCTCGACGGTTTTACAATCTGCAGATACAGATAGAACCTTCCTATTTGGACGGTACAATTTTGGAGTTGATTATGAAATAGATAAATACAATTTCCTTACTGCTGCTGTAAACTTTGGAATCAGAAATTCTAACAATCAGCAGGAAGACTTCCTTACTCAGAATTTCCTTGACGGGAATTTAGTAAGAACTGCTTTAAGAGAGACAGATACAAAAGACAATTCTAATTCTGTTGATGTAAGTTTGAACTACACTAAAACTTTTGAAAAGAAAGGAAAAGAGATCAGTTTCTTGACTTTATATAGCAGAGACAATCGTGAAAATTCCTTTGTGAACACGTTGTTTGAGGAGGATTTGTCAACAATCGATTCAAGATTGAAGAATGATAATCCAAGCAAAAACGAAGAGTTTACGCTTCAGTTAGACTTTGTAGAGCCTTTAGGAAAAGATGGAAGTTCTATTTTAGAATATGGTGCAAAAAATATTTTAAGAAAAGCGATTTCGGATTTCGCCTACTTTCAAGCCGATGGTGCAAATGGAGATTATATTGAAAGTGAAAACCCTTCTTTAACAAATGCTTTTAACTATGATCAGAATGTAACTGCCGGTTATGTATCTTATACAACCACATTTTTAAAGAATTATACTTTAAAGCCAGGGTTAAGATATGAGTACACTACTATCAAAGCAGACTTCAAAACGGAAGCAGATGTAAACATTCCGTCTTATGGGACGCTGGTTCCTAGTGTGAATTTGAGTAGAAAGATGAGCAATGGTAACTTGATCAAAGCGGCTTATAACAGACGTATTTCTCGTCCATCTCTAAGATTCCTTAACCCAAATATTGACGTATCGAATCCAACTCAAATATCTCAAGGTAACCCAACTTTGGATCCGGAATTCACAGATAATTATGAATTGGGTTATAGTACTTATTTCAAAGAGACAATGTTGAATTTCACAGCATTTTATAGAAATACAACAGGATCTATACAAGCTGTAAGAACTGTTCTTGACGACGGAATTATTTCTACTGGTTTTGAAAATATTGGTCAAGAAAAAGCGATTGGTGGAAGTATTTTCACAAACATCAATATCAGCAGTAAATTTTCATTGAACGGAAGTATTGACACGTACTATGCAATGTTGGATAATGGATTAACAGATCCTGCTTTTGCTGCTTCCAATCAAGGTTTTGTGATCAGTGGTCGTATGTTTGGTAACTACACTTTGCCAAAAGATTGGCAAGTACAACTCTTCACCTTTGCAAGGGGTAACAGAGTTCAGCTTCAAGGATCTCAAGGAGGTTTTGCTGCTTACGGTCTTGGTCTAAACAAGCAGTTCAATGAGAAAAGAGGAAGTATTGGATTTGGAGCGGATAACTTCTTAGCTAAAGAATTTAAAGTGAGAAACGAAATCATAACTCCTACGATCGTTCAGAATAGCACGAACATCATGCGTAACATGAACTTCAAAATCAACTTTAGCTATAGAATTGGAAAGTTGAGTATGGATCAAAGACAAAGAAAAAAGAAGTCAGTGAACAACGATGACTTGAAAAGTGGAGGCGACGGAGGTGACATGAACCAAGGTGTAGGTGGTGCAGGAGTTTCCAACAACAAATAAAAAGTAGGTCGATAAGTGGGCATTTTTAAAAGTTTGCTTATCGACTTTAATTAATTCAAAAAGAATTTTATAGATAGATTGGGTAATAGCACCAAAAAAACCGGCCTTTTTGAGGCCGGTTTTTTTGGTGATTTGTTATTTTCTTTCTATTTGTAGCTTACTTTTTTTATAGCTTCAATTGTCCTTTTTACGTTTGGAAGAGTGACTTCAATATAAGAAGGAGCATAACTCAAGGGGATGTCCATTGAATTGACACGGATTATAGGAGCATCTAAATAATCAAATGCATATCTCTGGAAATGATATGTTAATTCTGAAGAGATAGCAGCAACCGGGTTAGCTTCTTCTACGATTACCGCTCGATTTGTTTTCTTTACAGACTCAATACAGGTTGCATAATCGATAGGTCTAACAGTTCGTAAGTCAATTACTTCACAATCTATTCCTTCTTTAGCCATTTCTTCGGCAGCTTCAAGAGCAACTTTCATCATCTTTCCAAAAGAGATGACTGTTACATCTTTTCCTTTCCTTTTGATATCTGCTACCCCTATTGGAAGTAAATATTCACCTTCAGGCACTTCACCTTTATCGCTATACATTACTTCCGACTCCATGAAAATGACAGGATCTGGATCACGAATAGCTGCCTTTAACAATCCTTTTGCATCATATGGGTTGGATGGGACAATCACTTTAAGGCCAGGTGTATTTGCAAACCAATTTTCAAAGTTTGAAGAGTGAGTTGCACCTAATTGACCTGCATTTCCCGTAGGACCGCGAAATACAATAGGTACACTATAAGCTCCACCTGTCATAGCAAGCATTTTAGCAGAAGAATTGATGATTTGATCAATTGCTACTAAAGAAAAGTTAAAAGTCATGAATTCGATGATCGGCTTCAATCCATTCATCGCGGCGCCAACACCTAAACCGGCAAAGCCAAGCTCGGCAATAGGAGTGTCATACACTCTTTCAGGGCCGAACTCTTCCAGCATCCCTTGGGATACTTTATAAGCCCCATTATATTCAGCAACTTCTTCTCCCATCAAGAAAACGCTTTTATCACGTCTCATTTCTTCAGACAAGGCCTCTCTCAGGGCTTCACGAAACTGTAATTCTCTCATTAGTTTAAGACAAAATTTGGTTCGTAAAAATAGAAAGGAATTGGGCAATTGCAAAAATACGCTGATCGATTAATCCCCTTACTTTAAAATCTTTGTTCCATTTTGGACTCTAAAGTCAAATTTTGAATCATTTGCTTATTTTAATTTCTCTTTCTTATTTTTCAATTGCTTTGCTTTGTTGATCCCAAGCTACAAAGCCACCATCAAGCAAATAGATGTTTTCAAATCCTAGTTCTTTCATTTTAATACCAGCTTTTTCTTGTCTTATACCGGATTTACAATAGAGAATATAGGTTTTGTTCTTATCAAGGTTTTCAATTTCCTTTTGGAAATTTTCATTCAAAAAATCTGTATTTAAAGCGCCTGAGATATGTCCTTCTGAAAATTCTTCAGGTGTTCTTACATCTAGGATAATCGCTTCATTATTTTGGGCGACTTCTTCCTCAAATTCTTGAACAGATAAAATCTGAACAGAATCAGTGTCCTCTTTATTGGAACAAGAAACGATTGCTATCATCACACTAAAAATAAAGAGGTGATTTCTAAGAGATTTCATAATCGATAAGTTTGATGTGACTATTTTGGGTTTCAAATTGAAAGAAATTTAACCCTATTATTTTCAAATGTCTACAAAGGTCGCCCTCATTTCTGATTCTCATAGCTTTATTGATCAAAAAACCCTCACCTATTTGCAAGAGGTTGATGAGATATGGCATGCGGGTGATATTGGAAGTCTGAGTGTAATGGACGCTTTGCCAAAAGGGAAAAAGATAAGAGCTGTATTTGGGAATATTGATGATTTGGATATTCAAAACTCCTACCCGGAATGGGCTTCATGGGAATGTGAAGGTGTAAAAATTTTGATGACTCATATTGGAGGTACACCTCCCAGATATGCGAAAGGTGTAAAAACAAGAATCAAGGAATCAAAACCGCAACTCTTTATATGTGGTCATTCTCATATATGTAAAGTAGTATATGATGATGCCCTGCACTGCCTTTATATAAATCCTGGAGCTATCGGTCAACAGGGGTTTCACCAAATGAGAACCTTGCTTTTATTTGATCTGGAAGCTGGGCAAATCAAGAATTTGAGAGTGGTTGAGCTTGGCAAAAGGGGGAAATAAAAAAGGCGATCAAACGATCGCCTTTTATTGCCTGATAAACAGGGACATTATTTTGTGAAAGATTTTTTCAATTCTTCAACGTCCACGTTTTTAATTACTGGCTTAGCGCTCAGTTGTTTGATTTTGATTACTCGAGTGTTCTGAGATAATCTTTTTCTTTTCAGCTTTCTCTTTAAAGTAGTAACTGCCATGGTCGTATATTTTTAATGTTATTAATTCGAAACGAAGCGCAAAATTAAGAAAACAAATCTTTTTAGCCTAGCACTATCTTGAAATTAATTGCAATAGATTTTAATTAAGGGGGCTATTTTCCATTTTTTGAATAAATTTGAAGTCTAAATCACCTGATTACGCATGCAAAAACCTGGTCTTCCAAAAGGAACGAGAGATTTTGGGCCTATTCAAATGGCTCGAAGGAATTTCATTTTAACTACCATCAAGGACACATTCGAGTTATTTGGCTTCCAACAAATTGAGACTCCAGCAATGGAGAATCTCAGTACTTTGACAGGAAAGTATGGGGACGAAGGAGATCAGTTACTTTTTAAAATTCTGAAAAGTGGCGACTTTCTAAAGAAGGTTACACCGGAAGACATTGCCTCGGGATCAAAAGCTATGCTTCCAAAAGTTTCCGAAAAGGGTTTGCGATATGACCTAACCGTGCCATTTGCCAGATTTGTGGTAATGAACAGAAATGAACTCAGTTTCCCATTTAAAAGATTTCAGATTCAACCAGTATGGAGAGCTGATAGACCACAAAAAGGGAGATATCGGGAGTTCTATCAATGTGATGCCGATGTAGTTGGCACCGATAGTTTGGTTTGTGAAGCTGAAATAATTTTGATGATCCGTGAGGTTTTTGCAAAGCTTGGATTGAAAAATTATGATATAAAAGTCAATAATAGAAAGATTCTTACCGGGATCTCTGAGGCTATTGGAGAATCAGGTAGGGAGGGACCATTATGTGTCGCTATTGATAAACTTGATAAAATCGGTTGGGAAAAAGTAAAGGAGGATTTGAATGATCGTGGGTTTTCTATGCAATCGGTTAGCAAACTGGAACCTCTTGTCAATTTAGAAACTGACTTCAAGGGGAAGATTGAGTTTTTGAAAAAATTCTTAGCTACGAGTGAGATTGGATTGAAAGGGGTTTCTGAATTTGAGGGAATGTTGGAAATATTGAGACAGATGGGAGAAAATCTTGATCATCTTGATTTTGACATCATGTTGGCTAGAGGATTATCGTATTATACCGGGGCAATATTTGAAGTAAAAGTAAACGGAGTTTCAATTGGGTCTGTTAGTGGAGGAGGTAGATATGATAACTTGACAGGGGGATTTGGATTGCCAGGGGTTTCAGGAGTCGGATTTTCTTTTGGAGTGGATCGTATATATGATGTGTTGGAGGAGTTGGATTTATTTCCTACAGAAAGTTTGAAAGGAACCCAATTGTTGCTGACTCATTTTGATGAAAAAGGATTTCGGTATGCATTGAGTATTCTGCCTCAATTAAGGAAAGCTGGTGTAAAGGCTGAGATCTTTCTGGATTTGACTAAATTGAAAAAGCAATTAGATTTTGCTACAAAAAAAGGGATTCCTTTTGTTGGAATTTGTGGTGATAATGAAATTGATTCCAAAAGCCTAGCTCTTAAAAATATGGAGTCAGGAAATCAGGAAAATTTACAGATAAAAGAAGTGATCGATATTCTTTTGGCGGATTAATCTATTTCTATAATTGAAGAAATAGGTATAGTCATTCCACCTTTTAAAGAAATAAAATCACTACCAACTGCCCAGACAGTTGTGTAAATCTGATAAATGTGTTCGTCGGAGGCTTGAAAAGTCAAATGGACCTTAGATTGAAGTAGGTTGCCAAGCGTCTGGGATCTGAATAATTTAGCAAGGCGTTCCTTTTGTAAATCTGGATCTGAGATTACATCTTTTTTATTGAAAAATAGATGTGCAAGTTGCTCTTTTTCAATGGTTTCAATTGGTTTCATAATATACTGGTTTGGATAGTTTTAAAACTCCAAATCCTACATTAAAGTTACAAGAAACCTGAGTTTTGAGGATCTTTAATTTCCAAATGGCGATTCTCATTTCAGAAGTACTAAAAAGCTCGTGATTTGATATATAGAATCAGTAAGCTGCGATCGAATAAAAGTTAGGAAAGGATTAATGAAAAAAATATGTTTGATATAATGAGTATGATGGGCAAAATAAAAGATGCCCAAGCAAAAATTAAAGAGGCTCAATCTAAATTAGTTCATCTTACTGCAGAAGGTGAGTCTGGAGCCGGTCTTGTGAAAGTAATCGTCAATGGTGATCGAAAAGTTCTCAAAATTGAGGTGGATGAGTCTTTGTTGACTCCTGCTGATAAAGAAATGTTGAGCGATTTAGTGGTCGCAGCAACAAATATTGCCATGGATGCAATTGAAAATAAAATTAAGGAAGCTATGAAATCTGCTACCGAAGGAGTAATTCCTAATATTCCGGGAATGGACCTAGGTGGGATGTTTGGATGAATCGAGATGGGTACATCTGTCAAATTGAGATAAGATAATCACCTACGCTGGGCTCCATGTGACCCTTGAAATGATATTAAAATCATATGAAATCCTGTGCAATAGTCATACTCAATTTTAATGGGGAAGAAATGCTTAAAAAATTTCTTCCTTCGGTTGTGGCATTTAGTCAATCCGATATTTGGGTTGTAGACAACGCAAGTAATGATGAATCTATTTCAATTTTAAAAAAGGAGTTTCCTTCAGTGAACCTGATTCGATTAAAAGAAAATTTTGGTTTTGCTGGAGGATATAATTGGGGATTGGCAGAGCTAGAAGGTATTTATCAATACTATATTCTTTTAAATTCCGACGTAAAAGTAACTCCAGAATGGGATCTCAACCTTGTTTCCCACGCAAGTTTGAATCCAGAGTATGCAGCATTTCAACCAAAAATTCTTTCTTTCCAAAACCCTGACAAATTTGATTATGCAGGTGCAGGAGGAGGGTTTATTGATTCATTAGGTTACCCGTATTGTCGAGGTAGAATTTGGGATCAAATTGAAACAGATTCTGGACAGTATGATGATTCTATTGATGTTGATTGGGTATCTGGAGCCTGTATGTTAGTAAAATCAAATGTTTTCCATAATCTATCTGGCTTTGATGCACATTTTTTTGCACATATGGAGGAAATCGATCTTTGTTGGAGAATGAGAAATCTAGGATGGAAAGTTGGGTATTTTGGGGAGGTAAAAGTTTATCATGTGGGAGGAGCTACATTGAATAGAAGTAGTCCTAAAAAACTATTTTTAAATATTAGAAACAATTTATCGATGCTTTATAAAAACGAAGGAAGATTTAGATTTTTGATGATTTTCTGTGCAAAATTTTGTTTTGAGATGATGGCTGCCATTTCATTCTTGGTGAAAGGGGAAAAAGAAAATGCCAAAGCAATTTGGAATGGATATAAAGCGTTTATTTCCGATAGGAAATTTTCAAATGATCAGATTCTAAAGCCCAATTTGGTAAAGGCAGTAACTCGCAGAGGACCTGTTCGTTTTTTAATATTGAATACAGGTATACTCAGGAAAAAAACTTTTCAATCTCTTTAATCGAATAATACAGGGTTATTGCTTTTTCTAAAGTATTTCCTAATCTTCATCATCATCGCCATGCTTACATAAATTATCACAGGAGAGCCCATCGTTATGAATGATGTGTAAATAAAAAATAATCGGATGCTATCTATCGGGAAATTCAATTTCTCTCCTAATCTAGAACAAACTCCAAAAGCCCTTTCTTCAAAGAATAATTTTATCTTTTCCATGGTTTTCATAGTGATTTAGTACCTTAAATTTAGAAAAAATGTTGGTCCAAACTATAATACACAATGTTTAATAGATTGTTATTAAAGGCAATTTTATTTTTTTTCACCTTTTTAGTAATATCTTCTTGTAATTCAAGAATAGTGCCTGAAAGTAATTTTTTAGAGAATTCTAAGGTTGTTCCTTCTAAACTGGTATTCCAAAGAGACTCAGTGACTTTCCAGATTATGGGAGAGGTTCCTATCTTTTCAGCTTTAGATCCTAGGAATCCAAGTATAGAAATAAATCTTCGTGCTTCAGAAAGAAATTTGAGTTTAGGAAAGGTGCCTTTGCAAAAGCAACTTGGAAAATTCACTTTTAAAGAGAATTACACTTTAAAATTTGAACCTTGGATGGAAAACTCTGTTTTGGAAGCTTTATTTTTTCAAGGGAAAAATCCGACGGTGGCAAATGAAAAGAAGATTTTAGCCAAGGGTATTATTACTACTCCTTTATTGGCAAAAGTAGGGGAAGTGAGGCCAGATGAACCAATTCCGCAAATTGGACTTTTTATTCCAACTGGAACGTTAAATAAAGATCTTTCCAGATATGCTGAATTCCAGATTTTATTTAGCGAGGGATCTTCAAGGATTAATCCAAATTCGCAAAACGAACGAACGATAGATAGCCTCAAAAGATTTGTTTTGCTTTTCCCTTCAATTACTTCACTAAAAATAACCGGGATTCAATCACCTGAATCATTAGAAGGTAAGAGTAGTAAGTTGGGGATGGATCGAGCTAAATCTACTTTTTCTTATCTAAAAAGTTCAAATCTACTTTTTGCAGATAGTTTAATAGAAATTTCTTCCCGTTGGAATGATTGGTTTGACTTTAGATTATTGTTGAGAGATTATGATAAACTTTCCACACAACAAAAGGATCAGTTTTATTCGATTCTGTTAAATGGCCAAGATTATCAATCTCAATCTCAAGACTTGAGAAAAGTAAATGGATTTTCTCAAGTCTCTAAAGATTTATTCCCGAAGCTAAGATCTGCTAAAGTTGAGATTCAGGCAAAACCATTGCCGGGGTTAAATCAGCAACAAGCAGCCAGACTGAGGGAAGCTTTAGAAGGAACAGGTTTGAATTCAGGGTTAAGCCAAATTGAATGGGCAATTGCCGGTGAGTCCTCACCAAGGCTAGAGGATAAAGAAGAGATCTATAGTAAAATGACGGAGCTTTATCGATCTGCAGTGCCTTATAATAATTTGGCAGTTGTAAAAATGAGGCAGGCTCAAAGGACAATAGATCCTAAGAGAAAGTTGTTGCTTTGGGAAGAGGCAAATAGGCTTTTGGAACAAGCTTTAAGAATTGAAATTAATCCTTATGTTCTCCATAATCAAGGTCAGATTTTGATCTTACAAGGATTCGCATGGGAGGCATATAAAAAACTTTCAGAGGCATCAGTTCTTACAAAAAATGAGGACTTCATAAAATCAAATGAGAGTCTTAGGGGAGCTCTTGATATTCTCAGAGGTGATTACAAATTGGCGACTTTACGTTTTCAATATCAGTACTCAGATCCATTAGATTTATTTAATAAAGGGTTAGCTTATTTCATGAGTGGTGACTACTCAAATGCCAGCCTTTCATTTGAAGAGTCAGTCACAGCAGGACGGTCTTTTGGATATGGTTTTTATGGTCTGGCTTTGATTGCGGCAGCAAGCGGTCAGGAAGAAGTAGTTTTGACCCATTTAAAGCGTGCAATCGATAATAGCGAATTACTTTATCAGAGGGCATTGATTGATCCGGAATTTGAAGAAATTAGAGGAACCGAGGCATTTTTTGAAGTTTTTAAGCAAGAGTCTGAAAATTAAATCAAATTTCATTTTTCTAATAAATCTTATTATTTATTGAAAAGTCAGTATTATGAACAGGTTAATATTCTACCAAACGTAATTTTTTAAGATATTATTAAGAGAATATGTAATTAGGATTATTTTTTAATAAATATTCTATCGTTAAACCAAATTTTATTTTTGCCATTTGAATTTGAAATTTGTTTTAGAATCTTTAACATTGACTATTAAGAAATAAACAATAAACCCATAAATGAATGCCAATGACTTAACTTTTATACAACAATTAATCCCAAAAGCATCATTCGATGCACTCAAACCTAAGGGTTAAAACCCTATTGCAGGTATTTCACCACGGTATAACGCAAATCTAGAATTCCATAAAATGGTACTGTTTAAGTGCGTTATTTTTGCGATTTATCGCAATCGATTGCAATCACAATTGAAAACAAGCATTTACAATTAATCTTGTTACCCAATCTATCTATGTTTATGAAAAATATTTACAAAAGTCTAAGTGCTTTATTGATGCTCTTAGTTCTTTCCAGTGCGGCAACTTTTGCACAAAAAACCGTAACTGGAACTGTTTTGGACGAGTATGATGTAGGACTTCCAGGAGTCTCTGTTCTTGTAAAAGGAACAACTACAGGTACTGCCACTGACATTGACGGTAAATTCTCCCTCAATGTCCCAAATGATCAAGCTGTTTTGGTCTTCTCGTTTATCGGTTATTCTGCAGTAGAGCAGGCGGTCGGTAATAGAAGTATTATTGATGTTAAATTAAGTCCAGATGAAACGACACTTTCAGAACTTATCGTTACTGGATATACGATTGATAGCAGAAGAGAAACAACTGGAGCAATTGCTACTGTTGATCCAAAAGATTTGACAGTTATCCCTACCGGTAACGTAGAGCAGGCCCTTCAAGGTCGTGTTTCCGGTGTTACGGTTATTACTAACGGTCAGCCTGGAACTACTTCTATCATACGTGTTAGAGGTTTCGGTTCTTTCGGTGGAAACGAGCCTTTATATGTTGTGGATGGAGTTCCTGTTCAATCTACTGATTTCTTGAATCCAGATGATATTGCTTCAACTACTGTATTGAAAGATGCGGCAGCTGCTTCTATCTATGGAGCTCGTGCTTCTAATGGTGTAATTATTTATACTACTAAAAGAGGTAGAAAAGGAAACCAAAAATTAAGAGTTGATTATAACGGAATGTTTGGTGTGACCACTCCAGGTGATGGTTTGGACATGATGAACCCTCAGGATTTCGCAAATACTACTTGGCTTGCAGAAACAAATCAAGCGATAATTGATGGAAGAGCTCCAAATTATGAGCATCCTCAATTTGGTACAGGTTCTTCTCCTGTTCTTCCTTATTATATAAATGTCGGTGGTGCTGCAGGTGTTCCAGGACCATTCTCAGCTGCTCAGTTGGAAGAAGAAAGAGCTAAATATAATGTGGATAGAACCAAAGGTGGTGTTTACCAAGTGGTGAGAGCTGCAACTGGAGAAGGTACTGACTGGTATAAAGAATTGACTCGTAATGCTCCATTGAATCGTCATTCTATCGGATTGAATGGTGGTTCTGAGACTAGCAGGTTCTTTATCGGTTTGGGTTACCAGGATCAAGCTGGTATCATGAAAAATAATAACTTTAAAAGAATTACTTTAAGAGCTAACTCTGAGTTTGATGTAACAAACAAATTCAGAATTGGTGAAAACTTCCAAGCTACGTATCGTCAGGTTTTAGGACAAACTGGTGGTAACGGAGGTAGAGGTGTTGCTGCTGATGAAAATGATATTTTGTCAGCCTTCCGTATGCCTTCTATCATTCCTGTGTATGATGAGTTTGGTGGATATGCAGGTACTGCAGCTAGAGGTTTTAACAACCCTAGAAATCCTATTGCTAACAGAGACGGTTTGGAAGACAACAGAAACTTTAATGCAAATATTTTCGGTAATGTTTATGCTGAATATGACATTATTGAGGATTTGACTTTCAGAACTTCTATCGGTGGTCAGTATAATAATTATTACTACTGGAACTATTCAAGATTGCAGTACGAAAACTCTGAAAACAACTCAGCTTTTGGATACTCTGAAGGCTCAGGTTTTAATTTCCAGTGGGTATTTACAAATACTTTGAGCTGGAAAAAGACTTTCGATAAGCATGCATTTGATGTGATTGTAGGTCAGGAAGCATTGAATAATGGTTCTGGAAGAAACATTGATGCATCTGGCCAAAACCCATTCTCAACTGATCCTGATTTCATTACGATTTCAAATTTGCCAGTATCTACTCGTCAAGTAAATTCAGGTCAATTCAGAGGTGTTAATTTTGCATCCTATTTTGGTAGATTAAATTATACCTACAACGACAAATATTTATTCAGTGCAGTAGTAAGACGTGACGGATCATCTGTGTTTGGTGAAAATTCTAGATACGGTGTATTCCCTGCATTCTCTGCAGCATGGAGAATTTCTTCTGAATCTTTCTTGCAGAGCGCAACATGGGTTGATGAATTGAAGATTCGTGGTGGTTGGGGTCAAATGGGTAACTCAAACCCAGTTCCTTCAACGAACCAGTTCTCACTATTCGGTGGTGACGTAGGAGCTTCTTCCTATGACATTAACGGTTCTAACAGTTCTGCAATAATTGGTTTTAGAAGGACTCGAATCGGTAACCCAAATACTCAGTGGGAAACTGCTGTCACCAAAAACATTGGTTTTGACGGTACTTTCTTCAACGGCAGAATGGATATTATCTTCGACGTTTGGCAGAAGGATACGAAGGATTTGTTATTCCAACTTCCAATTCCTCAAACTGCAGGTAGCAATGCTACGCCTCCTTTTATCAACATTGGTGAAATGAAAAATGCAGGTCTTGACTTATTGGTTGGTGTAAGAGGTAATCTTTCAAGTGCTTTCACATATGATTTGACTGTTACGGCATCTACTTTAAAGAATGAGATTGTTGCATTAGCACCAGGTTTGGATATTATTACATCTATCAACCCAAGTTATAGAGGTATTCAGCCAATTAGAAACCAAGTAGGTCAGTCTCTTTCTGCATTCTTTGGATATAAAGTAGAAGGATTGTTCAGAAATGCTGAAGACGTATCTAGCCATGCTATCCAAGATGGTGCTGCTCCAGGTAGATTCAAATTTGAAGATATTGATGGTGACGGAGAAATTACTCCGGAAGACAGAACATTCATTGGTAGTCCAGTTCCTGATTTTACAGGGGGTGTAAACTTCACTGTAGGATATAAAGGGTTGGATTTATCTGTTTACCTATATACTTCCATCGGAAACGAAATCTGGAATCAGTCTAGATGGTTTACTGACTTTTACCAAACATTTGAAGGCGCTGCAATTTCTGAGCGTTTGAATGATGCTTGGACTCCTCAAAACCTTGATGCTGAAATTCCAGTTGTAGAAAAAACAGCGAACTTCTCTACTTCAAACGTGGGTAACTCCTTCTATGTAGAAGATGGTTCTTACTTAAGATTACAAAACGTGACTTTGGGTTACACCCTTCCTGCTTCATTACTTGAAAGATGGAGATTGGAGAGAGTTAGAATGTTTGCTTCTGCAAACAACCTATTTACTCTAACTGGTTATTCTGGTTTGGATCCTGCAGTAGGTGGTAATGCTGATACAACTTTCGGTATTGATATCGGTAACTATCCTGTTACTAGTGGTTATACTTTCGGCTTGAATCTTAGCTTCTAAGTATCATATAAAAGATAAATCGAGTTATAGAAACTATAATTGATTAAAAAAAATGAAAAATTATAAATTAAAAATCGGAGCACTCTTGTCCTCAGCAATTATGATGGTGGCAGTAAGTTGTAGCGATAGTTTTCTTGAAATTCCTGCGACAGGCCAATTAGCTGAAGCTCAATTGTCTACACTTGCAGGTCTCGAAGCATCCTTGATTGCTGCCTACTCTCAGGTGAATGGCAGGGCTAACAGACTTGCATCTCCTTCCAATTGGGTTTGGGGAAGTATCAGAGGTGGCGAAGCAAATAAGGGTACTGACCCAGGAGATTTTAGTACAATTAACCCAATTCAGCGATTTGAAGTAAACGCTGCTTCTGGGGATGTTGGTGCAAAATGGAATGGTGCATATGAAGGAATCGCAAGATGTAACAACGTCCTGAGATTAATGATGGATAGAGCGGATGATGTTTCTGATGCTGATGTAATAAGAATCTCTGCTCAAGCAAGATTCCTAAGAGGTCATTACTACTTCCAGTTAAAAAGGGATTATGGAGATACTCCTTATGTAGACGAGACTGTTGATTATGGATCAGGCCTTGAGGAAGTAAGTAACAACCAGGATCTTTATCCATTTATCGAAGCTGATTTACAATATGCTGCTGATAATCTGCCTGGTACTCAATCGCAAGTAGGAAGAGTAAACTCTTGGGCTGCAAAGTCAATGCTTGCAAAAGTGTATATGTACCAGAATAAATTCCCTCAAGCCAAGACTTTGTTTGACGACATTATTGCAAATGGAGTAACCAGCAATGGTTTGAAATATGACTTGGTGGATTATTACGATGATGCGTTTAGAGGTGCAAATGATAACCATCAGGAATCTGTTTGGGCATATCAATCAGCTGCTGGAACAGGATCTGTAAACAATGCGAATCCAGAATTTGACTTGAACTTCCCATATAATGGTGGTCCAGGTGGATGTTGTGGTTTCTTTCAGCCAAGTTTCACTTTTGTGAATGCATTTAGAACTGATGCGAATGGACTACCTTACATTGATAATTCTTACAATGATCCTGGAAAAGCTGTAAAATCAGATATGGGTCTTCAAAGTGATGCTCCATTTACTCCAGATGCTGGTAATCTTGATCCAAGATTAGATCACTCTGTAGGTAGAAGAGGTATTCCTTATTTGGATTGGCAAGATCATCCAGGCGCTGCTTGGATTAGAAACCAGCCAAATGGTGGACCTTACGCTCCTAAAAAATATGTTTATCAAGTAGCAGAAAGAGGAGCTTTTCTAGATAATTCTTCTTGGACTCCTGGTTACACTGGAATCAACTTTCAGATCATCAGATTTGCCGATGTTCTATTGATGGCAGCAGAAGCTGAAATTGAAACTGGTGGTCTTGAAAAAGCCAGGGAATACGTGAATAGAGTTAGAACCAGAGCAATGAACTCTGAGCTATTGAGAGAAGATGGAACTCCTGCTGCAAACTATAATATAGGACTTTACAATTCTCCATGGTCTGATGCGGCTGTTGCTCGTAGAGCAGTAAGACTTGAAAGAATGCTTGAATTAGGCCAAGAAGGTCACAGATTCTATGATTTGGTTAGATGGAATACTGTTCAAGAAGAACTTGATAGATATCTTGCTTATGATGGTTCTATTCTTGTAGCGGCCTTAGGTGGAGCTAAATTCACGGAAAAGCATAAATTGGTTCCTATACCACAAGATCAAATTGACTTAGTCGGTTCTGACATCCTAATTCAGAATGATGGATTCTAAAATCCTATAAAGAATAATTAAAAAAAGAGAAGGTCAATGGCCTTCTCTTTTTGTTTTAATAAGTACTAAATCACTAAAATTCTTTTCTCATATCTACCAAAAGTGGTAATTTAACCAGTCCTATACCCAATTTAGTCAATTATGAAATTTCAGTATCTTCTCTTTTTAGGAGTATTGCTTTTTGCGATCTGTTCCTGTAAAAAAGAGACCACCTTATTTGAATTAAAATCACCTGAATCCACCGGAATTTTATTTTCCAATACTATCGTAGAGTCAGACTCTTTCAATATTCTGACCGATGAATATATTTTTAATGGTGGAGGATTGGCAATTGCCGACTTTGATAATAATGGTTATCCAGATGTATTCTTTACCGGAAATCAAGTAGAAAATAAGCTTTACTTAAATCAAGGGATTTTTAAATTTAAAGACATTTCAGAAAAAGCTGGAATTAAAGCTCAGGATAGATGGTGTACTGGAGCGACTGTAGTTGATATAAACCAAGATGGTCTTGTGGATATTTACGTAGCCACTGCTATGATGAAAGGAGCGGGAGAAAGAAACAATCTTTTGTTTGTGAACCAAGGAATTGATTCAGATGGGAATGTGACCTTTAAAGAAATGGCTTCTCAATATGGCATCGCCGATCCCGGCAACGGAATGGGAGCAGCATTTATTGACTATGATTTGGACGGAGATCTCGACCTGTATGTGCTGAATAATGAGCAAAGTAAAGTGACTCCGAGTAACTATAGAGAAAAAATAATCGATGGATCTGCTATAAACAACGATGCTTTCTATAGAAATAACGGCGATGGTACTTTTACGAATGTAACTATAGAGGCTGGGATTACTATTGAAGGATTTGGTTTGGGATTGCTAGTTTCAGATCTAAACAATGATGGCTGGCCTGATATTCATATAAGCAATGATTATGTGACCAATGATATATTATATATCAATAATCAGGATGGGACATTCTCAAATAAAATCAGTGAAAGCCTAAGACACCAAAGTCAGTTCTCAATGGGATCGGATATTTCTGATTTTAACAATGATGGGCTTCCGGATATTTTTACTTTGGATATGCTTGGAGAAGGTAACTATAGAAAGAAAACTACTATTGGAAACAACTCTTATCAGACTTACATAAGCAATGAGCAATGGGACTATGAATATCAATATGTAAGGAATATGCTTCATATGAATAATGGGCCAGGCGTTCCTTTTAGCGAGATAGGGATGATGGCAGGAGTGTATCAAACGGATTGGAGTTGGGCCCCACTTTTTGGGGATGTAGATAATGATGGAATGAGGGATCTTTTGGTGACAAATGGATTTCCAAGAGATATTACAGATAAAGATTTCGCGAATTATCGTGCAGATGTTGGAAGTGTTGCTACTATTAGGCAGTTATTGGATTCAATACCAATTGTAAAAATCCCAAATTACGCCTTTAGAAATTTAGGAGAATTAAGTTTTGAAGATCAAAGTGCTGTTTGGGGACTGGATAAACCTTCGTTCTCCAATGGAGCGGCTTTGGTGGATTTTGATTTAGACGGAGATCTTGATTATGTTGTTAACAATATAAATGATCCTGCATTTGTCTTTGAAAATAAGCTTTCTGAAGAAAAAGTTAAGGGGGATTACCTGAGAATTGAGCTTAAAGGAAAGCCAGCGAACCCATTGGGATTAGGTGCAAAAATTCTGTTAAAGTTATCAAATGGCAAGCAACTTTATCAAGAACAGCAGATCGTTAGGGGGTATATGTCCTCCATTGATCCTGTGATACATTTTGGTTTGGGCTCAGAAGAAGTGGAGGAAGTTTTCATTATTTGGCCAGATGGAAAAGAGGAGACAATTAATGATCTTGCTGCAAATCAAGTTTTGACATTAACTTATTCAAACGCAAAATCGGGTTCAAATACTCGAGCTATTCTTAATTTTCCAAAAGAAGATGCCCTGTTTGAAGATGTTACTATTTCTAGCGGTTTGATTTATAGCCATCAAGAAGATGATAAAATAGATTTTTACACTCAGCGGACTATTCCTCATAAACTGTCTCAGTATGGACCTAGTTTGGCTGTCGGGGATATCAATGGTGATGGATTAGAAGATTTATTGGTTGGGTCATCAAGTGGATATTTTCCAAAAGCATTTTTTCAAAATCAAGATGAGACATTTTCAGAAGTTAATATTTTAAGTGGTGAGAACCCTGTTTTCGAGGAAATGGGGATGTTATTATTTGATATAGATAATGATAAAGACTTGGATTTATACTTAGTCAGTGGAAGTAATGAATTTCTTCCTGAGTCTGCTGAATATACAGATCGAATTTATTTAAATGATGGAAAGGGCAATTTCACATTGGATAAAAATTTCTCTGGTATCAAAGCAAGTGGATCAACAGTGAGAGGAGCTGATTTTGATGGAGATGGTTTTACAGATTTGTTTGTTGGAGGAAGAACTCCGATGGCCAAATATCCGATGCCAGAAAGAAGTTTTCTACTTAAAAATCAAAACGGAATACTTCAAGATGTGACAGATGCAGTCGCTCCTGGGCTTAGCCAAATAGGAATGGTCACAGATGCAGTTTGGTCAGATGTGGATTTGGATGGTCAAGTAGATTTGGTTGTTGTTGGTGAATTGATGGCTGTGACAATTTTCAAGAATGATGGAGGGGTGTTTACTAAACTTGAAGCTACTGGATTGGAAAATGCGCTTGGCTGGTGGAATTCTATTTCACCAGGAGATTTTGATCAAGATGGAGATGTAGATTTTGTTGTCGGGAACTTAGGAGCAAACAATCCACATAAGCCAAGTGCGGATAGGCCAGTTAAGATTTATGCCAAAGATTTTGATAACAATGGAAGTATGGATCCGGTCACTTTTGCTTATTACAAGGGAAAAGACGGTGTTTATAAATCTTATCCAAGCCATTTTTGGGGTGATTTATATGGCCAAAGCACATTATTCAGAAGAAAATTTGAGCGCTATAAGACTTACGCTTTAAGCACTGAACAGGATCTGTTGACACAGGAGGAAAAGAAAGATGCTTTGATTTTGACGGGTAATTACGATCAGTCAGCTTATATCGAAAATCTAGGTGGAGGGAAATTTGCAATTAAAGCTTTACCAAGAATAGCTCAGATAGGGCCTGTGAATGGAATCGTAGCATCAGACTTTGATCAAGATGGGTATTTGGATGTGGCGTTAATCGGCAATGACTACGGAAATGAAATTTTCATCGGTAAATTGGATGCGCATATTGGTCTTGTGCTAAAAGGGAATGGAAATGGTGAATTTGAACCTTTGAATGTATCTGAAAGTGGATTCTTGGTTCCTGGTGATGGAAAAGCATTAGTGAGAATTGCTTCTGCGGAAGGAAGTCCTCTTTTGGTGGCATCACAAAACAGAAGCAATTTGAAAGCTTTTCAAATAAAAGGATCTTCCACAAGAACTCTAAGTCTTGGGGAAGATATTATGGCAGTGATATTGGATTTAGGAAATGGTAAGACACAACGGGTGGAAACTACCCTCGGTTCCGGCTTTCTTTCTCAATCGGGTCGTGAGATTGTGATACCTGAAAATGTAAAAGGAATCAAAACCATTAGCTACAAGGGAGAGGAAACTGACCTATCTGATTTATATTGATTTATTTATAAAGTTTGCCAGGTTTTGCTTGGCAGATTTCCACCATAAGATCAGCCACTTTAGTGGTTACGTCTTCAAAATAGAGCCTTCCTTTTTCAGGGGAGGCTTTTTTTGGATTCCCAATTCCTGTGTCCTCCGTTACTTCAGACCATTTTCTTTCCGACCAAGCCCATTTTTCTCTAAGTCCTGCAATTATTGATTTTTTTTCATCCCCATTTCCAGCTTCATCTAAGGGAGTGACCAAATGTGGTTGCAAATGCATTATGAGTGAAGTTTCCATTTCATCTGCATGATCTCCTTTTTCTTCAAAATATTTCGTCTTATCTAAGGCCTGAAACCAATTGCATGTAAAGAGTAACATTTCAGGAAATGAAAGTCCTAATTCTCTAAGCATGGTCTTAAAGTCATTTCCACCATGACTGTTTACAATCAGAAGTTTTTTTAATCCTTGTCTGTCTAAAACAGTTATTAGATCCCTTAAAATCGCCAATTGGGTACTTGGATTTAAATTCATGTCTAAATAAATATCAGACTGACCCGTATTTACCCCAAAAGGAATGGTAGGCAATACAATTATTTTTGCCCCTTTTTCCCAGGCTTTTCTTCCACTTTCTTCTGCAACAGCATCAGCTTCATACACATCTGTGCCATAAGGCATGTGGTAGTTATGGGCTTCAGTAGCTCCCCAAGGAAGGATCGCTAATTCAAATCGATCTGATTTTAGATTTTTCCAGCTGGCTTCTTTTAAAATATAAGGTCTCATTTTTAGGGTTTTTATGAATGAATTGATGAAAGAGTAACTTTTTTAGAGGCATTTTTGATAATTTGAAGCCTCAAGCCAAATTAGGTTTTATGTCTGAAAGAAGAAAGTTTATTAAAAAGTCCATTTTGGGTTCTGCTATTTTGGTGCCTGGTATTTCCAGCGCATTTACTAATTCCTCTGGAAAGCAATTGATAGGAGAAAAACCCTTGATTCTATCAACTTGGAATCATGGATTACCTGCAAATGCAGCTGCAATTTCGAAGCTAAAAGAAACAGGAAGTATTCTTGACGCCGTGGAAACAGGAGTCATGGATACTGAATTGGACATGAGTAATCTTTCAGTGGGACTGCAGGGTTTGCCGGACAGAGAAGGGATCACAACGTTAGATGCATCAATAATGACAGGAGACGGCTCTTGTGGATCTGTGGCATTTGTCAGACAAGTGAAGCATCCTATTTCTTTAGCCCGAGTTGTGATGGAAAAAACTCCTCATGTGATGATTGTAGGAGAAGGAGCAAGACAACTTGCAATTGCTGAAGGCTTTCCAATTGAAAAAGAAGAACTTAGCCCAAAAGCTAAAGAAGCCTATGAAAAATGGAAAATCACAAGTAAATATAAACCGATTATAAATATTGAAAATCATGATACAATTGGGATGATTGGTATCGATAAAAACGGGAATCTTGCCGGGAGTTGTACCACTAGCGGCCTAGCTTATAAAATGCACGGAAGAGTGGGAGATAGCCCTATTATTGGAGCAGGTTTATATGTTGACAATGAAGTTGGGGCGGCAACTGCTACAGGTTTGGGAGAATCTATCATTAAAATTTGTGGTAGTTTTCTGATTGTAGAATTGATGAGACAAGGAAGAACTCCGCAAGAAGCTTGTGAAGAAGCTGTAAGAAGGTTGATTTCAAAAAATAGGAATATTAATGATCTCCAAGCTGGTTTTTTGGCGATCAATAAAGAAGGTCAAGTTGGAGCATATGCTGTTCATCCAGGTTTTAACTTTGCTCAAGGTACGTTGTCTTCAAATATATTGGTTGATTCTAAAAGTCATTTTTAAAATGGATAAGATTGTTCTAGAAGCTCCAATATTTAGTGTGGAGGCGGCTTTGGAAGCTGCGGAATTTGGGATAAATAGAATAGAGTTGTGCTCTAATTTCCCAGAAGGTGGAGAAACACCAAGTGCTGGAATGTTGAAGTTTCTGAAGTCTGAAGTAGACATTCCGGTATTTACTATGATCAGGCCAAGAGGAGGAGATTTTGCCTATTCACAAAAAGAACTTATGGTGATGAAAAGGGATATTGAATTACTTGGCGAACAAGGAGCTGACGGCTTTGTCTTTGGAATTTTGGATTACGATGGAGGTGTAAATATCTCCGCATGTGAAACATTGATTCGTACAGCATCTGGAAAACCATGTACTTTTCATCGGGCATTTGACGTCGCTTCAGATCATTTTGATGCGCTTGAAAAAATAATTGCACTAGGATTTGAACGGATTCTAACTTCAGGAGGGAAAAACACAGTAACTGAAGGATTGGAAGTATTGAAGGATATTATTGAAGTTTCGAAAGATAGAATTTCGATTATGCCTGGAGGAGGCACAAAGCCCGAGCATGTTTCAATTTTGGCTGAGCTAGGGTATTTAAAAGAAATCCATGCTTCCTGTAAGATATGGAAACCCAATAAAAATAACTTTGTGAATCCAAATGTTTCTTTTTCAGACGATCCGGAAGCCTTCAAAAAGCATCTTCGAATAGATAAAGACACTGTTTCTAAGTTTCTTGAGGCCATTGAATCTTTATGATTTTAAATCGATTAATAGTACTCCTATTGATTTTTGGTTTGTTTTCATGCAATCCAATATCAGAGAGAAAGCAACCCCCTCCCACATTAAATCAATTGGCTTCAACAGATTTAAATCTAGATGGCGAACAATTGGCAAATGCCTATTGCGCTAACTGCCATGTGAAGCCTGAGCCGGAAATTCTGGATCGACAAACTTGGGAGGAAAAGGTTCTTCCCGAAATGAGAAAGCGATTAGGGCTTTTCCTAGAGGAGGATTTTGGTACAACAATGCCGGTGGACATGGATGTTCCAAAAGGGATTTACTCAGAATTTCCATTAATTAGAACAAAAGACTGGGAGAAAATACTGGATTATTATTTGGATAATGCCCCAAGTACACCAAATCCACAGGAAGAAAAAGCAGAGATTTCGGTGGGTATTCCAGGATTTGAATTAGTAAATCCAACCTATACTGAAGTTTATCCGGATTTGGTGACCATGCTTCGTGTTCATCCTAAAACCGGCGAAGTATGGCTTGGGCATAGGTTTAAATCAGTTTTTATATTAGACCCAAAATCTGATTTCCAAATAGTAGATTCTATTGAAACTGATACGGCTCCTATTGATATCAAATGGGGTAGTGATTCTAATGAATTTGAATTGTTGACAATGGGGCTAATGGATCCATCTAATGATTCGATTGGCACTTTAAATTTGTTTGAAAAGTCAGGAAGCGGATGGAATTCGAGATCTGTAATTAAAGAATTAAAGCGACCAGTGGATATTGAATACGCTGACTTTAATGAAGATGGTGTTTTGGATAAAGTTATTAGTGAGTTCGGTAATCATGTTGGGGATTTAAGCCTTTTTATTTCTTCAAACGAAGGTTGGAATAAGATAATTCTTAAAAATGCGCCAGGAGCTAGAAAAGTGATTATTGATGATTTAGATTCTGATGGCGATTTGGATATTCTCGCGTTAATGACCCAAGCAAACGAAGGTTTTTTTGCTTTCCTTAATAATGGAGAAGGGATTTTCGAAGAGAAAGTAATTCTGAGATTTCAACCAGCTTTTGGCTCCAGTGATTTTGACTATAAAGATATTGACGGAGATGGCTTGAAAGACTTGGTTTTAGTAAACGGCGATAATGCGGATTTATCGCAGATACTTAAAAATTTTCATGGAGTTCGGGTTTTTCAGAATCAAGGCGATTTAAAATTTGAGCAATCTTGGTTTTACCCAATGTATGGAGCAAGTGGTTTGGAGGTTGATGACTTTGACCAAGATGGTGATCAGGATTTGTTCGTTTTATCTTTTTTTCCGGATAAAACCCAAACCCCACACCAAGACTTAATTTATTTTGAGCAGGTAAAGGATTTCGAGTTTAGTCCTTATGCCCCTTCTTTGAAAAAAGAAATGCATTGGTTAACAATGACTAAAGGAGATTTAGACCTTGATGGAGATATGGATTTGGTTGTTGGGGCATTCGAATTCGATGATTTATATTCAAAACCAACAAAACCGTGGTCTCCAATATTGATCTTTAGAAACGAAAAGAAATAATATTTTAATTTTATTGGTAAATTCAATATATGATACTGAATAATGTTAATTATTGGCTTTTTGTTTTTATAAATAGTATTTTTTCGGTAAATTATTTTTTCACCTATAAATTATTTTAGCTATGGTTAAGAGTTTTCAAGGAGTAAGAGTGGTGGAAGCTAAGAAATCTCCAGCGGCACAGATTTTAGTAAAAGATCACATGAGTACCAATCTGGTAACATTTAATCCAGATGATACAATTGATAAGGTTTTGGAAGTTTTGACAAAAAGAAAAATTTCTGGAGCTCCAGTGGTTGATGAATCTGGGGCATTGATTGGGATTATTTCTGAAGTTGATTGCCTCAAAGAAATCATAAAAGGTAAATATACAAATACGCCAAAATTCCCAGGTAAA
Source organism: uncultured Algoriphagus sp. (assembly GCA_965659625.1). GTDB lineage: Bacteria > Bacteroidota > Bacteroidia > Cytophagales > Cyclobacteriaceae > Algoriphagus. Next base: position 88,286 of record CBFHWO010000008.1, read on the forward strand.
GTAAGTGAGCATATGAGTGTGGATGTGATAACCTTGGGTCAAGATCTATCGCTATTTGATGCTGCCCAAAAATTTTTAGAATTGAAAATAAGAAGATTTCCAGTATTGAAGGACGGGAGATTGATTGGTCAGATTAGTTTAAGTGATATAATCAGGGCATTTCCAAAACTTCAACAGACAACTTGGTAAATAAAAAAGGTCCCTGCTGGGACCTTTTTTATTTAGAAAGCTGAAGTGCTTTTTCGACATCCTCGATGATATCATCTACGTGTTCTAGTCCCACCGAAAGCCGAACCAATCCATCCGTAATCCCTACTTTTGCTCTTTCTTCAACTGACAATTTACTATGTGTGGTAGAAGCAGGGTGTGTTACAATACTTCTGCTATCCCCAAGGTTTGCTGTGACAGAAATCATTTGTAATTGATCGATGAATTTTTTTGCCCTTTCTAAACCTCCTTTTATTGATAAAGTAATGATCCCTCCACCATGCTTCATTTGCTTGATGGCAAGATGATATTGTGGATGAGATTTTAAGAAAGGATATTTTACATTTTTCAACTCCGAATTTCCTTCAAAATAAGTGGCGACTTTAAGCGCATTTTCACAATGTCTATCCATTCGAACACCCAATGTTTCCATGCTTTTTGAAAGGATCCAGGCATTGAAAGGAGAAATAGAGGGGCCAGTATGTCTAGTAAAAAACTGAACTTCTTTCATTAATTCTTCAGTACCTAAGATTAAGCCTCCAAGAACCCTTCCTTGTCCGTCTATGTATTTGGTCGCGCTATGTGTCACTATATGAGCGCCCCATTTTGCAGGCTTTTGTAAATATGGGGTAGCAAAACAATTATCTACCACAAGGATTAAATTATGAGCTTTTGCAAAATTTCCCGCCCATTCTAAGTCAATTATTTCTAAACCTGGGTTGGAAGGGGTTTCAATAAATAGCATTTTAGTATTTGGCTGAACAAGCTTTTCCCAATTTTCACTATCAGAAATGTCAGCATAAGTCGAAGTAATTCCCCATTTGGGAAACACTCGAGTTAATAGTTGGTGAGTGGATCCAAATAACGATCTTGAAGCCAAAATGTGATCACCTTGCTGCAAAAGAGAAGCTATGCTGCCAAACATTGCTGCCATCCCCGAGGCTGTAGCTATGCCCGCATCTGTACCTTCAGCAGCACATATTTTTTCAATTAAATCGCTGGAGTTTGGATTGGCATATCTGGAATAGATATTTCCTTGGATTTCATCTGCAAACATCGCTCTAGCTTCTTCAGCAGAATCAAATGTGAAACTGGAAGTCAAGTAAAGAGGGGCTGAATGCTCTTTTTGATTGGATTTTGAAGAATTAATCCTTATAGAATTAGTTTCGAAGTGCTTACTCATAGCGTATTGCCTGAATTATTGTTTAAACGCAAAGGCTCTTTCAGTTTGAGAAAGCCAAACCAAAAGCGGTCAAATCGAACTAAAATGAGGGTTTTAAAAATTAAAGCCAATTTATAGTTCCCGCTAAGGGTAGGACTTGGCACCTTTCACACTACTGCGATGGTTGCCAGAGGGTCAATGAGCCTATTCTCTCGCCTCTTCTTTATAAATCAGTTGCCTGAAGTGCTACAAAGTAAACCTCAGTTTTGGGTATTTCCAAATCAATTCAATCAATTATTAAATTGATTCATAGTCCGTTCGATTCCAATCGTGCAAAAAGCCAAAATCATTTCTATTGCTTTGTCCATAATTAGAGGTAGTTCAGCAAATTCATCTTGCGTGAATTTCCCCAAAACAAAGTCCACTTGTCTTCCTTTAGGAAAATCGTCTCCAATACCCATCCTTAATCGAGGGTAGTTTTGACCTCCAGTAAGTGCCTCAATATTTTTTAAGCCATTATGTCCTGCTGCACTACCTTTAGGTTTCATCCTTAAGCTCCCAAAAGGAAGTGCTACATCATCGACCAAAACCAACACATTTTCTTTTGGAATGTCTAATTCCTTCATCCAATAATTCATCGCCTTACCGCTTAAGTTCATGTATGTGGTAGGTTTTATTAAATGAATAGCTCGGCTTTTGAATTTAAATTCTGACTTGAATGCTAAGCGATCACTTTTCCAGACAAGAGATTCTTTTTCCGCTAGTCGATCAACAGTCAAAAAGCCAATATTGTGCCTTGTTAATTCGTATTCAGGCCCGATATTTCCCAAGCCGACGATGAGATATTTCATAAAGGGTATGGATCAATGGATAAAAATAAAAAATCCTGCCCAGTTTCAGGGGCAGGATTTCTGTGTTGATGCGATGAAGTTTATGCTTCTTCAGTTTTCTTTCCTCTTAGAGCTCTTGGAATACCGATGGTAACCAAAGAAACGTTAGGGCTTGTCAAAATTTCAAATCCTTCAGCGGTCAATTCAGAAACTTTGAATGATTTACCCAAATCAAGGTTAGAAATATTAGCTTCAATAAAATCTGGAAGATCAGAAGCTAAACCTTTAACTTTTAATGTTCTTGTTTTGAATTCAAGTTTACCACCTTTGGCAATACCTGGTGAGCTACCAGTTACTTTCACTGGAATCTCAAATTTGATTGGCTTATCATCTGTGTAAGCCATGAAATCTGCATGAAGCAACATTTCACTTACTGGATGGAACTGAGCTTCTTTCAAAACAGCCTTTACGATTGTTCCTTCGATGTTCAATTCAACCAAATGTACATCAGGAGTGTAAATCAACTCTCTGAATAAAATGATCGGAGAATAGAAGTGAACTTGATCAGGAATACCTGGTCCATAAACTACGCAGGGTACATTGCCAGATTCTCTGATTTCATTTAGAGAGGCACTGTCGAGATTTGCTCTTTTAAACCCTATAATCTCAAGTGTTTTCATAAGATATATATTTAATAAAATTGGTTCTAAATAAACAAAGAACTGATAGAAGTATGACCAGTCACCGCGTGAATAGCTTTGGCGAATAGGTCTGCCACTGTCAATACTTTTATTTTTGAAGATTTCTGCTTCAAAGGAATGGTGTCAGTAATTACCAATTCCTGTAAAACTGAATTTTCAATATTTTCATAAGCTTTTCCAGAAAGAACACCATGTGTTACGATAGCCCTAACTGAAGTAGCTCCCTTTTCCATGATGATTTGAGCTGCCTTACACAAAGTTCCTGCTGTGTCAACCAAATCATCAATTAGAATAACATCTTTTCCTTCAACATCACCAATTACCTGCATGGAAGCAATTTCATTGGCTCTTTTCCTGTGCTTATCACAGACTACCATTTCGACCTCAAAATGCTTTGCATATGCTCGGGCTCTTGCGACTCCTCCGACATCTGGCGCAGCGAAAATCATGTTATCCAGATTAAGTGAGCTCAAATAGGGCACAAAGATAGCTGATCCATTTAAGTGATCCAAAGGTAGATCAAAAAAACCTTGAATTTGTCCAGCATGAAGGTCACATGTCATGATTCGATCTGCTCCAGCTGAAGTAATCATATTTGCGATTGCTTTGGCAGCAATTGAAACTCTAGGTCTGTCTTTTCTGTCTTGTCTGGCATACCCAAAATAGGGGATGACAGCGCACACTTTATAAGCACTAGCGCGTTTTGCAGCGTCAATCATCAAACAAAGTTCCAATATATTGTCGCTAGGTGGATTGGTACTTTGGATCAGAAAAACTGTGCATCCACGGATAGATTCATCAAAACTTGGAGACATTTCTCCATCGCTAAATTTTGAAAGGGTGAGTTCACCCAGTTTTTTACCGTAGTTTTTTGCGATTTTTTCTGCTAAAACATTACTGTTTCCGCCTGAGAAGATTTTGACTTCGGACATGTTTGGTGGTTTATTCGGAGAAGAAAAGGATAGAGTTCGATGGCAAAAATAGTAAAATTTGATGGGAAGGCTAAATCAAATATAATTCATTGAGAATATATGTTATGAATGAATTCCAAAAGGGAAAGGAATGGATAATGTGTTTTACCCATAATCTATTTTTTTACTTTAACTTCTATTTATTTTCGAGTTTAATTTTTAAACATCAAGAATAAAATAAAAGAGCGATTCAGATCCTTGCAGAATGAGATTCTTGTTAAACTTTTGATTCTGTTTAAATAGTTGGTCGGAAATTTTAAATCTTTTTGTTAGTTGAAAGTTTAGGGTAAAAAATATAGATTATTTTTCATGTGATTTTAAAATGGAGGCAAATCAAATTCCTGGTTAAATTATTAGAAAACTATTGAATCAAACAATTTAATTTTTAAAGTAAATCTGGTGAAGAATTTCAGGATAGGTTTGGGGATTCCAATGAATTAATTTTAAAAGGTAAACAAGGGAAAATAGCTATTATGGTAAATACTCCTTTTCCAATCGGAGCATTGAAGATTTACTTGGAAGAATGGGAATTGAAACCGGGGCTATTTAATAACTCAGGTTTTTATTCAAAACAGGAAACGAGCAACTCTAACTATTCAGAATTTATTAAAATTAACTAGCTCTTTCAATTTTCATTGATGTAATACTCCGATCCTGTAAAAAAAAAGTAGAAAGAGGTATAACAAAAATGTTTACCTCTTTTTTCATAGTATTTTAGAAAAGGTGAATTAACCATCAACCAAATTATATCACATGAAAAAACGTTTTACGCTCTTTATTTTATCGTTGAGCTTATTGTCATTTGGACTTTTTGCTCAATCTGTCCCCACACCTAAATCACATTTTGGGTTTGATATCGGGGATGATTACAAACTAGCGACATTTTCTCAATCGGAAGCTTACTTTAATAAAGTTTCAGAGGCGAGTGATCGGGTAAGATTAGTTGAAATTGGAAAAACAGAATATGGCAGATCACATCCTATGATGATTGTCACAGCACCTGCCAATTTTGAAAAACTTGATCGATATAAAGAAATCTCTCAAACATTGGCAAGAGCAGAAATCACAAAAGAGGAGGCAGAAAAGCTTGTGATAGAGGGAAAGCCTGTAGTATGGATTGATGGTGGATTGCATGCAAATGAAGTAGTTGGGCCACATCAGTTGATTGAAACTCTATATCAATTGGCTTCAAGGACAGATGAGGAAACGATGAAAATCTTGGATAATGTAATCATTCTGCTAGTACATGCAAATCCGGATGGAATGGAGATCATGTCAGATTGGTACATGAGAAAGGATAATCCGGAGGAAAGAGATCAAAACATTCCGATCCTATATCAAAAGTATGTAGGACATGATAATAACAGAGATTTTTATATGAACAATATGAGTGAGGCGACAAACATGTCTCTTCAGCAATATGTAGAATGGATACCTCAAATTATTTATAACCACCATCAATCTGGACCAGCAGGAACTGTAGTAGCAGGACCTCCTTATAGAGATCCATTTAATCATGTTTTTGATCCACTTATTATTACTAGTTTAGATGGGGTAGGAGCTGCGATGATCAACCGGATGCACCAAGAAGACAAGCCTGGTTACACTCGTTTAGACGGTTCTGTTTTTTCTACCTGGTGGAATGGCGGTCTTAGAACGACACCATATTATCATAATATCATAGGAATCTTAACTGAAATAATTGGTAATCCTACACCTTCAACTGTTCCATTAGTTCCTGATCGATTGATTCCGAATAATGGTACACCCTATCCTATTACACCCCAAGATTGGCATTTTAGAAGGTCAATTGATTATTCTGTTTCCTTAAATTATGCGATTTTAAATCATGCCGTGAGACATGGAGATGAACTTTTGTCAAATATTTATTTGATGGGGAGAAATGCAATAGAAAAAGGTAGTCAGGATAATTGGACGATGTATCCTAAGTATGCCAAAGCAGTTCAGGAGGTATTTGAAGCTTCTCAGAAGAAAAAATCAGAGGATAATGAGGACGAAGTCTACTATGGTTTTAGATCTGGTATTCCAAAGCAGTTTTATGATTCTGTTTACAAGGATCCGGCAAGGAGAGACCCAAGAGGATATATATTATCCGCTGACCAGCCGGATTTTCCAACAGCTATTAAGTTCTTGAATGCCTTAATCAAATCTGGAATTTTGGTTCAGAAAGCTACAGCTGACTTTACTGTAAACGGGAAGTCCTACCCAACTGGTTCTTATATAGTGAAGACTGACCAAGCTTTTAGACCCCATGTCATTGATATGTTTGAGCCTCAGGATCACCCAAATGATTTCTTATATCCAGGAGGCCCTCCAATCAGGCCATATGATGCAGCAGGCTGGACATTGGCTTTCCAAATGGGTTCTGAAATTGATAGAATAATGGAAGATTTTGATGGTCCTTTTGAAAGAATGCCATATGGCGAAATTTTAACTCCAGATGCAAAATCTTTAGTAAGTGGATCGGGCTATTTACTAGATTCCAGAGGAAATAACAGCTTTATGGCTGTTAATGACCTTCTTAAAGCAAAGGTGAAAGTTTATCGTACAAGTTCAGAAACGAATGGATTACCAGCTGGCTCTTTCTATGTTGGTAGTGCTGGAAAAAAAGTACTTGAAATGGCCGCTCAAGAATATGGTGTTCATCCTGTTGCTGCCAAAGGAATGCCATCTGCTGCTATAGAAATCAAGCCAGCAAGAATAGGGTTATTTGATTATTATGGCGGTTCAATGCCTTCGGGATGGGTTCGCTGGATGATGGAGCAATTTCATTTTCCCTATCAATTGGTGTTTCCAAAAGAAATAGATGGTGGCAATTTGAATGATAAGTTTGATGTTTTGGTATTTATAGGGCCAGGTATTCCAAGCCCGAATTCAAGTAGTTTTAGTAGAAGACAGCCTGATGAAGAGGAGATTCCAGAAGAATACCGTCATATGCTTGGAGGGATTTCTGTAGATAAATCTATTCCTGAATTGAAGAAATTTATTGAAAATGGAGGGAATGTCATCGCGGTGGGAGATGCTACAGATTTGGCTTATCATTTAGACTTGCCGATTTCGGATGCCTTGGTTGAAATGGGGCCAAATGGCAAGCCAAGATCTTTAAGTGGAGAGAAATACTATGTTCCAGGGTCTGTATTGGAAATGCATGTCGATAACAGCGAGCCTGCAAATTATGGTATGGATGAGAAAGCATATATCATGTTCAATAGAAGTCCAGTATTTAAGCTTTCTCCAAATGCTGCGAACGTAGGAGTGAAACCACTTGCATGGTTTGGTGAAGAGGAACCATTGAAAAGTGGTTGGGCATGGGGACAATCCTATCTGAAAAATGGAGTAACCGCTTTTGAAGCCCAGATTGGTAAGGGGAAGCTGTATGGATTTGGCCCGGAAGTTACTTTCAGAGCACAATCGCACGGGACATTTAAATTGTTATTTAATGGCTTGTATAAGAAATAAGAAATAAGGAATAAAATCTTAAAATCTTTAAAGCTGTCTCTTAAGAGTCAGCTTTTTTTTTCATAATTATTATTTCTAAAGAACAGTATTGGTTTGGAATATCAATTCTGTCGTAATTTTAAAGTGGAGTTAATGAGTGATCAAAGGATTTCTAATTTGAATTTATGGATGTCTATTTAGAATATGTCAAATCAGAAATAGGATTATGGCTTTTTAAAATGAAAAAAAAGGCTGGACTATTTGGTAGACTGACTCATGGAATTCAGGGAAAGATTAATAGTTGGATTCCGGAAAAAGTCCATAAAGCGATTACTGTTGCAATAGAGAATATAGTAAAAGTGGTGATCACAGGCTCTTCGTTTATCAGACCTAAAGCCAAGGTAGATTTAAGCCTTCAAGAAAGGGAAAGCAAGATCAGGAAAAGAATCAACTGGTATAGGAATACAGCTTCAGTAGAAGGTGCTATAACAGGAGCTGGAGGTATCTTGTTAGGATTTGCTGATTTCCCAGCTTTCCTGTCAATAAAAATGAAAATGCTTTTTGATATTGCTGCCCTGTATGGTTTTGATACCAAAGATTATCAAGAGCGGCTTTTTATTTTATATGTTTTTCAATTGAGTTTCTCATCACAGCAAAGGAGAAATGACTTGATAAGATTGATAGAAGATTGGGAAAGTTTTAAAATGACTTTACCTGCGGATCTAAATGAATTTGATTGGAAGACCTTCCAATTGGATTACAGGGACTATATTGATCTGGCAAAACTTGCACAGTTGATTCCTATAATTGGAGCAGGGGTTGGGGCTATTGCAAATTATCGCCTTACCGAACATTTGGGTGAGTATGCCATGAATGCATATCGTATTAGGCTATTAAAATAGAAAAGCCTCCGTTAAGGGAGGCTTTGTTGGTCTACTAGGGCTCGAACCTAGACTCTTCTGAACCAAAATCAGACGTGTTGCCAGTTACACCATAGACCAGTTTAAATAGAATTCCCTGCAAAGGATCTCTTAAAGTGTCACAAAGGTAGATTCTCCTTTCTTTTTTTCCAAGTTGTCTAAAAAAGTTTTTTCAATTTTGAACATAATTAGCTTGGTTTCAGGAGATAAAATTTTCTGAAGTCAGTTTATGTTGAAATTAAATTAAGATAATATCGATCATATTTCTTTTTTAAAAAAGGTTTGGAAATCGATTGCAATTACCATTTTGTTAATTTTAATCCCTACTTATTGTTTAATAGAAAATAAATAAACAGTTTTGCTGATAATTCAAAAATCTATTCAACTAACTTTACAACAATGCAAGTCGAAAAATTAGAAAAAACAATTCCTGATGTAATTCAGAAACTTGAAAAATTAAACCTTGGAGATTCTTTAGCAGCTGAACTTTCTTGGTGCTGGGTAAGCTTCAAAAATGACAATAATCCTGCAGGAGTTATTGAGAAGTCTCAAAAAGCTATTTCCTTATTTAAGGAGATAAGAGAAAAGAATAGCAGATCAGTTTCGAAAAAATTAATCGAAGATTTTGAAAAATCTCTAAACTAAAAAAAAAGCTCACCGTTTTGGTGAGCTTTTTTATTTTTTAAATGAGTGTAATGGCTTATTCGCCAACAACTACAAATTTTACGTCTGTTTTTACTTCTCTATGTAAATCTACTTCAGCAGCGAATTCTCCAGCACCGTCAACAGGTACATTAATAGAGATTTTTTTCCTGTCGATATCGATTCCATTTGCTGCAAGAGCATCTGCAATCTGAAGTGTAGTTACTTTTCCGAAGATTTTACCTGATTCGCCAATTTTTGCTTTGATCTCTAGAGTCAATTGACCTAATTTCTCAGCTATGTTCTCAGCTTCAGTTTTGATTTTCTCTGCTTTATGCGCAGCTTGCTTTATATTCTCAGCAAGGATTTTCTTGTTTGATCCTGTAGCCAAAACCGCATATCCTTGTGGGATAAGATAGTTTCTTCCATAACCAGGCTTTACTTCAACCAAGTCGTTTTTATAGCCAAGACCTTTGATGTCTGTTTTTAGAATGATTTCCATTTGTAATGATCTTTTTTGATTGGACGATACAAGACCGAATTATTTCAAACCATCGGTTACGAATGGCAACAAAGCCAAATGTCTTGCTTTTTTGATGGCATTAGCAACTTTCTTCTGGTACTTTGCAGAGTTTCCAGTAAGTCTTCTTGGAAGAATTTTACCTTGCTCGTTTACAAATTTCAACAAGAAGTTAGGATCTTTGTAATCAATGTACTTAATGCCATGCTTCTTAAAACGGCAATATTTTTTTCTGATTTCGCCTCTATTGATTGGCTCGTTTACTAATGTCATTTTGTGGCTTCCTCCTTAGCTTCAGATTTTTTGTTAAACTCTCCTTTTCTTCTTCTTTCGGCATAAGCAATACCATGCTTTTCCAAAACAGTAGTCAAGAATCTCATCACTTTCTCATCTCTTCTGAATTCTAATTCGAATTTGCGGATGATAGTCGGATCGGCCTTGAACTCAACCAAAACATAAAAACCTGTCGTCTTCTTATCGATGGTATAAGCCATCTTTTTGAGACCCCAGTTTTCCACATTAACAACATCTGCCCCCTCTTCTTTTAACAAGTTCACAAACTTGTCTACGGTATCCTTCATCTGAACATCAGACAAAACGGGAGTTAAAATGAATACCGTCTCGTAATTTCTTTGGAACATTTTTAAATGTGTTTAAGGAATTTAATAAACAGATCGCAAAAGTAGGGTAAATCATGCTTTATTCCTAAAATATTCCAGAATGAAAAATAGAATTCATAAAAAAAAACCTCCAAATGGAGGTCTGTTTTTATTTTACGGTAAAAGTTTTTGCACCAACTTGATAATTATCCACAAAAATCCTCACTTCGTGAGTTCCAGAATTATAATCAGATCCTTTCTCATAGTAAAAAGTCAATTCCTGTTCAGTATTATCAAAAATAATATCCTGCCTTACTGTGTAAAACTTTTCTACTCCATCGATCATGAAAGTTCCAGATCCTTTTGCCACATCAAAAATAGTTTGCGAATTGGGAGCTATTACCTGTACATAGACGTTTCTTGGTCCCTTTTCGGCTACTTTATTGTCTGCAATATTGAAACTGACTTTGATTCTTTCGATTTGTCTGTTTCTAAAATCTTTCGTGGTTTCAATTCGTTCTTTGCCTCTGGAATTTACAGCGGAAACAGTTATGTTTTCAGCCTTCAGCATTGCAGCTATATTTACTTTTGCTTGCAAATCTTCCTTTTGAAGGTTCAATTGGGCAACCTCCTCTTCAATTTCAGCTTGAGTAGTTTTTAAATCTTGGTTTTCAGCAAAAAGCTGTTGGTTCATGGCTCTTAACTCTAATATTTCTTGATCTTTTTCTTCTATCAGACCACCATAGCCTCTTATTTTCTCATTCAGTGTAGCAATTTCATTTGCGCTTCTTTGCCTGGAAGTATTCCTTTCAGCAATAAGCTGATCTCTAACTTCTTCTAGAGATTTTACATCTCCACCTAGTTTCTCAATTTCTTGGATTCTTAAATCCAATTGATAGGTGACAGAATCTAATCGCTTATTCAATTCATTGTTTTCAGTAGATAAGAGAAGAATCTCTTTTGTCTTTTTACTTCGATCTACATAATCTGTATATAATTTGATTCCACTGATTATCACTAAAAGTACAAGAACAATGATGATAATATTTTTACCTTGTTCTCTCTTAGGATTTTGCGCTGATTCGAAATTTGTGCTCATAATATTGGAATAAGGTTAGTAAATGACAGAATTAGACGAAAACTACTGGTCAAATCGTTATAAGATAGGTCAAACTGGTTGGGATATAGGATACCCTTCTACTCCTATTGTGCAATATTTAGACCAAATTGAAAAAAAAGAAGTTGAAATACTCATTCCTGGTGCTGGTAATGGGTATGAAGCCATTTATGCTTTCAAAAATGGTTTCGAAAATGTAAATATTCTTGACTTCTCTCCAGAACCTTTAAGTAGATTTAAAGCAAAATTCCCTGAATTTCCTATCTCTAATATTCACCTTGAGGACTTTTTCCGACACAAGAAGAAATATGACCTAGTTCTAGAGCAAACTTTTTTTTGTTCTTTGGATCCATCTTTAAGATCCATGTATGTTGAAAAGGTTTTGGAATTGTTAAAGCCCGGTGGAGAATTGGTTGGGGTGTTATTTAACAGAAAGTTTGAAAAGGACGGACCTCCATTTGGTGGGACTATTACAGAATATGAGTCGTTATTTGGGGATAAATTTGAAGAGGTTTTGATGAATGATTGTTATAATTCGATCCCCGAAAGAAAAGGGAGTGAATTATTTATAAAAGCCAAAAAATCAAATATCTAAAATATAGTCTGACTTACTTAAAGCAGAATCAAAGAAAATGACTCCGCATTCATAGAAATCCAGACTTAGTTTTACTCTTGGATTCAATCGTATTTCATCCCAGGCTTTTTCCATTTCTTTAGACCAGTGAATGTCACCAATTATAATAATTGTATTTTCATGAACCTTTTCTAAGATTAAGTCGAAATAAGACATAGTTCCTTCGTAAGTGTGATTTGCATCCATCAAGGCAAAATCAATTGTTTCAAGCTTTGATAAAATAGTAGGTAAAAGGTCGGATATATTTCCTAAAACAAAGTGGACATTGGAATAGTCTTTAGGAGGTCTGGCAACATTTTGAATTTCTTTTGAGCCTTCAAAGGTGAAAAGTATTCCTTTCGTCATTTTAGACAAATATCGAGTGGTTATCCCCATGCAAGTACCAAGTTCGAGCACTGTTTCAGCTGGAGTAAGTTGGCAAAAGAATTGGTATAAGAGAGCAAATTTCTTTGAACTTGTGCTATAGCGAGTAATATCAGAAATTTTCCTCTTTCGGGTATTTACTTTTTTAGATCCCGCACCAAGGTCCAAAACTTCTATTTTCTTTGATGAATTAAGTAAAGCTTTTCTAAAGGATTCAATCTCCTCAATCGAAGAGTTGGAAGAGTTTAAATGAACAAGTAAATCTTGGTAAATTTTAAAAATTAACGGAGACTGCAGAGAGTATCTATCTTCTTTTTTTAACCAATACTTTAAATAGGTAAAAAGTGTAAAAAGTTTTTTAAGCAAATTAATTATTGAAAATATGAGCAATCATCTGGAATTCAGGTACTTCAACTATGATTTTTTTGCGATCAACTATTTTTTCCATAAAGTAAATCCCTTTCATTTTCCCTAGGCCTGATTTTAGATTACAGCCAGATACATAACTATGAGATTGGCCTTTTTCCAAAATTGGTTGTTGTCCCACGACCCCATCGCCTTCGACAATTTTCACAGTTTCTGCAGCGTCAAAAATCTCCCATTTTCTTTTTAATAATTGAACAGTGTGGGAGCTTTTATTTTGAATAGTTACTTTGTAAGTGAAAACATAATGGTGTTGTTGTGGACTGGAAAATTCAGCTTGGTAGGTGACTTCGACACTTACTTGAATTCCTTCTGTAATAGCGGTTACCATATTTTTTTATTTGAAAAGAGTGTAAATATACAATTGAAAATCAGAAAATCAATCTAACTAACTATGAATATAAAAATAGAGCCAAGTTGGAGACTTGCTTTGAAGGATGCATTTCTGCAAGATTCTTTCTTAAATCTAGTTTCGTTTGTTAAAGACGAATATTCAAAAGAAAAGATTTTCCCAGAGGGGAAAAATATTTTTAATGCCTTTTGGCATTGCCCTATTGACAAGGTAAAAATAGTGATTTTAGGTCAAGACCCTTATCATGGGCCGGGGCAAGCGCATGGACTTTCTTTTTCCGTCAAACCGGGTATCCCTTTTCCACCAAGTTTGCTGAATATTTTTAAAGAGATCAAATCTGATTTAGGAAAGGATATGCCACCGAACGGTGATTTAACCAGATGGGCTGAGCAAGGTGTTTTTTTATTAAACGCGACTTTGACAGTTAAAGCTAATCAAGCAGGTTCACATCAAAAACGAGGTTGGGAGGAGTTTACAGATGAGGTGATTAAAACGATTAGCAGTAACAGAGAAAATGTGGTTTTTTTGCTTTGGGGAGCATTTGCTCAAAAGAAGTCTGAAATGATAGATGAATCCAAACACTTCGTTTTAAAAGCTCCACATCCAAGCCCTCTTTCAGCACACAGAGGATTTTTAGGATGTAAACACTTCTCAAAGGCAAATAAATACCTGACATCAAAGGGAATAAACCCAATAGATTGGTAATAAAAGAGCCGGAATTTCTTCCGGCTCTTTTATTACTCTATTCCTTTAAAGAATCTGCTCCATCGAATCTTGCTAAACATGGATTCGTATTTATCCAAGGATAACCAAAGGAACCAAGCTTTCCCTACTATATGGTCTTCCGGGACAAATCCCCAGAATCTGGAATCTAAAGAGTCATGTCTGTTATCTCCCATCATAAAAAAATAATTCTGATTGAAGGTGTAGCTTTCTACTTTTTGTCCATCAATTACAAGTGAACCATCCTGCATGACAACAGATTCATGCCCTTCATACTTTTCTATCGTGAAGAAATATTTGTCCAGATTTTCAGGAGTGAGTGGAATTGTTTCTCCCTCAGCAGGGACTTTTAAGGGTCCATAAAAATCCCGATTCCATTTGTAGTTTATGTTTTCCGGGTAGATGCCATTTTCTCTTACGCCTTGTCTTTCAACTCGCTTCGTCACTGATGTTACAACTGGCGAAGATTCAAGCCTAGAGATAATTTCTTTCGTTGCAAAAACCATATATCCTGAACCATCGGAAAACGAATAGAAACTTTCTGGATTAACCCCATATTCCATAAAGAAGTCAGCATTCAAAGGGCGTGAGGTAATTACGTCATAGGAATACTGCATTTCTTCGGGCGTCATTGCCATTTCTCCATTGATGTACAAATCGGCACTTTTGATTTCTATCACATCACCTGGAATGCCTACAGCCCTCTTTATATAGTTGGTCTTTAAATCTGGAGGGTATTGAAATTCTGTTGGAAAATTGAATACTACCACATCATATCTTTCCACATCAGAAAATCCTGGAAGTCTATAATAGGGGAGTTGGATCGCATCACTGAATGAAGGTATTTCTGTACCCCAGATTTTTTGGTGCGTTAGTGGGACCTGCAAGGGAGTTTTTGGAATCCTTGTGCCATAATGCATCTTACTTACGAATAAAAAATCACCTACAAGAAGCGATTTTTCCATGGAAGCTGTTGGGATGGTAAATGGTTCTAAAAGTAACCATCGAATTAAACTTGCAGCAACTACTGCAAAAACCAATGCATCTACCCATTCACGGGCAGGAGATTTTTTCTTTTTTGGTTGGCTCATTTTTTAATAATAATATCAGAAAGATAGAAAATCATCCATGGAAAGTACGCCTTTCTTATTTTGAATCCACTCAGCTACTAATACGGCACCTAATGCAAAGCCTTCCCGACTGTGCGCAGTATGACTGATTTCTAGGTCGTCAATTGGAGATTTGTATTTGATAATATGTGTTCCTGGTGCAGGATCTATTCGCTTCGAAGTGATTTCTACAGAATCATCACTTGGATCTTGATCACCTTTCAAGTTCCAGGAGTTTTTAGAATTTAGATTTTTAATTATGCCTTCGGCCAATGTAATTGCGGTTCCGGAAGGAGCGTCTTTTTTTGCAGTATGGTGAATTTCTTCCAAGGAAACTTGGTACCCATCTACCTCATTCATGAGTTTGGAAAGAAATTCGTTTACCTTGAAAAAGATGTTTACACCTATACTGAAATTAGAGGCGTAAAAGAAACTTCCATTCTTGTTTAGGGTCAACTGTTCAATATCGGATTTCTTTTCAAGCCAGCCTGTCGTGCCAACTACAGTAGGAATATTATGATTGATGGCCCATGAAATATTTTCAAATGCTGCTTCAGGTTGACTAAATTCAATCGCAACATCTACTTTTTTAGGATCCAGATTATTCAGGTCCTCTCTGTTGTCAATATTAATTTTACCAGCAATAGAATGACCACGGGATTCAGCTAATTCGCCAATAATCTTTCCCATTTTACCATACCCAAGTAATAATATATTCATCTTTAAAATTTCAATTTTAAAGAAACCCCCATTGAATTGTTATTCGCTGAAAAGGTTTCAAAATGTGGTTCAATACCAAAAGCCAAGTCTTCAGAAATGTCAAACCCTGAAAGGTGAGCATCAACATTAGCGTCAATTAGATTTAAAGCATAGATTCCAGCTAATAATAAATAGCATAAATCTCTATTTCTTCTCCAATAATCCACATTCCTTACCAATGCATCTCGATTTAAGCTTGGGAAATCGTTCATATTGCCGTCATCAAAATCAAATAAAGCCTGGCGGAAAACTTGGTATCTTCGATTGTTAAACCTAATGAAATATACGTCAGTCATGATCCCGGCATAAAGAATCGGCACCTTCCATGCTTTGTTGTTATAAATCTGACCGGCTCCAGGTAAAATTGCAGAATATATGGTTGCTTTTCTGGGGTTTTTTGGAAGGTTGGAATAATCTGGTTTTTCTTTCTTTTCGAGTTTCTTAACGTTTTCTACCTCTGCTTCTTGACTAAATGCCTCACAATTTACTAATAAGCACAAAACCAAAAGTCCCATGAATATCCATGGGGCTTTAATTGCTAAAAATTTATGAAAAATTAAGGTTTTCAAAGGTTAAATGATTTCCAGTATTTCTAGAATTCGGTTGAGATCAGAAGTAGATGTAAAAGGGATTTTTATCTCGCCTTTGTTTTTAGTATTTGCTTTTAGAGAAACTTTTGTTCCGAAATGAGAAGCTAATCTTTGTTGAATTTTACTGATCTCGTATTTTTTGACAGGATCTAATCCCTGTTCTGCGACTTTTTCAGGCTTACCGTCATTTAGAGCTTTTACCAATGCTTCAACTTTCCTTACACTTAACTCTTCATCAACCGCTTTCTTGAAAATTGCTAATTGCTTATCAATATCTTCAATATTAATCAAAGCTCTCGCGTGTCCCATTGTTATCTGTTGGTCACGAATAGCCGCTTGGATTGTAGGAGGTAATTTTAGGAGTCTAAGATAATTATTAACGGTAGTTCTATTTTTACCTACTCGATCTCCAAGTTGCTCTTGTTTTAAATCACATTCTGCCAATAATCTTTGGTACGAATGCGCAATTTCAAGGGCATTTAAATTTTCTCGCTGAATATTTTCAATTAATGCCATTTCTAGCATTTGCTGATCATTGGCAGTCCTTACATACGCGGGTATTTGTGTAAGTCCTGCAAGTTTTGAGGCTTGAAATCTTCTCTCTCCAGAAATCAACTGATACTCTTTCGAATCAAGTTTTCTAACAGTAATTGGTTGAATAATCCCCTGAACCTTGATAGATTCTGCAAGTTCACCAAGGGCTTCTTTGTCGAAATATATTCTTGGCTGAAAAGGATTGACTTGAATTTCTTCCAATGGAATTTCAAATATTCCAGTTTTTACTACTTCAGGTAAAATATCTTCTGTCTTGTGTTTTGCTGGGCTGTCTTCCAGTAAAGCTCCAAGACCTCGTCCGAGTGCACTTTTTTTTCGATTAGGCTTATTGTCTGACATAATTAACTGTTCACTTTTTGAAGTCCATTCTTTTGTGCAATCTCACTTGCCAGGTTCATATAGGCAATTGCTCCTTTGCCATCTGCATCAAATGCTATAGCGGGGAGACCAAAAGATGGAGCCTCACTTAAACGGACGTTTCGAGGAATAATTGTCTCAAAAACCATGTTCTTAAAATGGACTCTTACCTCCTCTACCACTTGATTAGAAAGACGAAGTCGTACATCGTACATGGTGAGCAGGATACCTTCTATTTCTAAATCAGGATTTAATCTGGTTTGAATAATCTTTATAGTATTAAGAAGTTTTCCCAATCCTTCTAAAGCAAAATATTCGCACTGCACCGGAATAATAACAGAATTTGCTGCAGTTAAAGCATTTATAGTGATTAATCCCAAAGACGGAGAACAATCAATGATAATGAATTCGTATTGATCTTGGAGATTCGATATAACTCCTTTCATTTTCTCTTCTCGATTGTCAAGGTTGATCATTTCAACCTCTGCACCGACCAAATCAATATGAGAAGGTACTAAATCCAGATATTCAAGCTCTGTTTTCAGTATAATTTCATTGATATCTATTTCATCCACCATACATTCATAGATGCTGGTGTTGATTGATTTCGGATCGTGCCCTAAACCAGAAGTTGTATTTGCCTGAGGATCTGCATCAATCACCAAGGTCTTGAATTCTAAAACAGCAAGGCTGGCAGCGAGGTTCATCGCTGTTGTGGTTTTCCCCACTCCGCCTTTTTGATTGGCTATGGCAATGATTTTTCCCATTTTATTTTTTCTCGGGTAATTGAATACCAATATTAAGCAAAATCAATTCTTTTTCGACTGATAACAAAGGTTTTTTTGATAGGGCAATGGCAATGAAGCTTATACGTTTGTGACTAATTCTAATCAAAAATTAGGGTCTCACATGTTTAATTTCAATTTACCTAAATTCAATATAGCACAATTCAGATGATTTGAGGGGGCATGGTTTTGATACATAATTTCCCTTTTAATTGAAGAAGTGATGAATTTGGGTTAAATCTTTATTGTTTGAATTTGTGGAAAAAGTAAGGGGGCTTAATTGTTGCCCCCTTACCTTATTTTTTTCGATTAGAATCTGCAGCTTTCATGGCATCTTCCAACTTTTGTTGAAATTTTGATTTCTTCTTGTTTACATTTTTCGCTTTACTTTCTTCCACTTTTGCTCGAATTTTTGTGTCATCCACAAAGAGTTTGATCACAGCTTGTTGTCCAAACGTCACCATGTTAGAAACAAAATAATAGAAACTCAATCCAGCAGGGTAGGAGTTAAGGATAAACATAAACATGACTGGCATGATATATCCTAAATTTTTCATTGGTCCCTGAGCAGTCGTCAACTGGTTATTGAAGTGAGTGTAGACAATTTGAGAAACTGTCATCAATAAAGTAAACAAACTCACATGAGAGCCATAGAAAGGGATCGTAAAAGGTAGGTTGAAGAAGGTGTCATAAGTAGACAAATCACTTGCCCATAAAAATGATTCTTGTCTTAATTGGATGGCATTTGGAAAAAAGAAGAACATCGCAAAAAGGAATGGCATTTGGAGAACCATTGGTAAGCATCCAGAAATTGGACTTACGCCTAATTGTCCAAAGAGCTTCATTTGCTCTTGTTGCATCTTAGTTGCGTCATCACCGTATTTCTCTTTCAGTTCATCAATTTCAGGCTTGATTACCCGCATTTTAGCCATTCCTATATAGGACTTATAGGTAAGAGGGGATAGAGCAAGCTTAATGATAAAGACTATCAAAATGATAATCACTCCATAATTGCTGAAATATTTCTCAAGGAAAGCGAAAAGGTTTACAATGATGTATTTATTTACCCAGCTTACGAAGAAGTAACCCATGTCCACATTTTCCTCAAATCCCTCAGTGACATTCTTTAGGGTTTTGTAATTATCCGGACCGAAGTAAAAGGAATAATTTGCTGAACCATCCTTTAAAGGAATGTTCATCGACGCTTCCATAAATCTGACAATGGAGCTATCTGTAGGAGTGCTTTGGGAAAGGTTTACGTTCTCAAATGAATCGGAAGCTATTAAACCTGCGGTAAAAAAGCGTTGACTGAAGCCAACCCATTTTACAGGCTCTTCCACTTGTTCTTGTTCTAAATCATCTCCAACACCAAGGTTTTCGTAAGAACCTGATTTCAAGAAGTAATTGACCTGAGTTTTTCTTCTTGACTCGGCCAAATCTTTTTCATGAGCTCTTACTTGATCTGCCCAGGTAAATTGTATTGAATTGCCTGTGAAATAACCGGAGTATCTATCGATTTTAAAAGATTTATGAACTTCATAAGTCCCATCTTTCAAAGTGAAAACATGAGATAATTGACCGCTCTCGGTGGCTGCGCTTAGTGTAAGAATGTGAGTAATAATTCCTTCTTCGTCCTGTTCTGTACTTAGATCAGATGAATAATAAAGGTCATTCAATGAAACAATACCCAATCTACTTTCTATACTAAAGTTCATCTGAGAACTCTCGGAGTCGATTAGTAAAAGCGGCTCTTGTTCCCAGTTTTTGAATTCTTTCAGGTTTACTTCTTCGATTATTGCCCCTTTAGTAGATATAGTTACCTGAATTAGGTCATTTTCTAAAGCAATCTGATTTTCATCACCCGCAGCTAAAGCGGCTAATTCGCCATATTTGGATATGTTTTCAGCAGATTTTAAGGAATCGTTTTCCGTAAGAATTTGGCTTTGCATAGCAGGCTGAGCTTCCTGAACTGCAGATTCTGTTTGAGCAGGAACTTGGGATTCTTCCGCTGGAATTTCTGGGCTACTCGCAAAGAAAAAGGAGTAGACCAAAATAACTGCGGCAAAAAGGATTAAGCCTGTCGCTTGATTTTTGTCCATAATTATAGGATAGAATAGGGATTGAGGTCCCTCAAATAGTCTTTATTACTTTATTTTTTTATTGTCGATTGCTGCCTGAATGAATTTCACAAATAGCGGCTGTGGATTCAAAGCAGTACTTTTGTACTCTGGATGGAATTGAACGCCAACAAACCAAGGATGGTTCTTAATTTCAATGATTTCAACTAAACCGGTTTCTGGGTTTTTTCCAGTGGCAAACATTCCTTTGCTTTCCATCTCTTCCAAGAAATCATTATTGAACTCATAACGGTGGCGATGTCTTTCCTGAATTTTAGTTTTACCGTAGGCATTATATGCTTTACTTCCCTTTTTCAGATCGCATGCATAAGAACCCAATCTCATGGTTCCTCCCATTTGGTCAATTTTCTTCTGCTCTTCCATTAAGGAAATCACAGGGTACGTAGTGTATGGATCCATTTCTGTACTATTTGCTTTTGGATGACCTAGGACACTTCGGGCAAATTCAATGACTGCAACCTGCATTCCAAGACATATCCCAAAGAATGGAATATTATTTATTCTTGCATACCTAACTGTTTCAATTTTACCTTCAAAACCTCTTTCGCCAAAACCAGGAGCTACTAAAATTCCATCTAGATCAATTAATTTCTCTTCATAATTGCCGGAATTGATTTCTTCTGAAGACATCAGTTTCAAATTCACTTTGCATTCAATGGATGATCCAGCATGGGTAAATGATTCGATAATAGATTTGTAGGAATCAGGAAGAGAAATGTATTTTCCGATCAAACCTATTGTCACTTCTTGTGTTGGGTTCTTGAGCTTGCCTAAAAAATCCTTCCAATTTTCAAGATCTGTATTCTCTTTGGAAGAAAGTTTTAATTTAGTCATTACCCGCTCGTCCAACTTTTCTTTTTTCATTAAAAGAGGTACATCATAAATTGAATCGGCATCCATAGCCTCAATCACTGAATTCAGTTGGACATTGCAAAAAAGAGCTAATTTTTTCTTCACATCATTTGGTAAATGATATTCGGTACGGCAAACTAAAATATCTGGCTGAATTCCCGCCTCTAACAACTGTTTGACAGAATGTTGAGTGGGTTTGGTTTTCAATTCTTTGGCTGCTTTTAAATAAGGGATCAAAGTGAGATGAATAACCAAGAAATTATTAGGTCCCAAATCCCATTTCGCTTGTCTTACTGCTTCAATAAAGGGAAGAGATTCAATGTCACCAACACAACCGCCAATTTCTGTAATCACTACATCATACTTTCCTTCCTCTCCAAGTTTGTAGAAATTTGACTTGATTTCATCCGTAATGTGAGGAATGACTTGCACTGTTTTTCCTAAAAACTCGCCTTTTCGTTCTTTGGTAATAACATTATTATAAATTCTACCAGTAGTGATATTATTATTTTGAGAGGTCGTGATATTTAGAAATCTCTCATAATGCCCAAGATCCAAATCAGTTTCAGCTCCGTCGTCTGTGACGTAACATTCTCCATGCTCATATGGATTCAGTGTTCCTGGATCAATATTTAAGTAAGGGTCGAATTTTTGGATGGTTACTTTGAATCCTCTTGATTGTAGCAATTTACCTAAAGAGGCTGCAATGATACCTTTTCCGAGTGAGGAGGTAACCCCTCCTGTAATAAATATGTACTTAGTTGTTGATCCCATAAGAATGGAGGCAGGAAGTTTTTTATTTGAATTCTTATGGGGCTCAAAATTACGGAAATTTCCCGATTAAGGGCTTTTATCCTTTTGATTTTTAAAATTTTCCTTGATTTAGCATTTTCCGATGTTTCAGATTTAGTGATTTTGATTGTGACAATTACTGACAATCGTGTAAAAATCCTTATATGAATTTCTATGAAATTGATAAGAATTTGAAAGTTACTGGAAGATAATTTCTTAAAAAAAGTAATGGTTTTGTCCACTTTTAAAAATTGAATTAAATTAGATTTTGAATAGCTGATTTTAACAATAACAAAATTTTTTCCTCAATAATTTTATTTCATAATCGTTGAATCACTTTATAATCAATAGATTAGTTATTTCGACGAATAAAATATCCTTTACATTTTTTTGTTACTTTTTATTTAATGATATGAAAAAATGAGATAAATACACTTTTTTATTTATTGGAAAAGTTAGATTTTGAAAACTTACATCTGTAAAAAAAAGATAGAGGAATTTGAGAACTATAAGTGGATAGAAAAGTGGATTTTTCTAGTAGAATTCAATCAGTAATTAAGTTGATAATTGCCGGGATAAATGGAGGATTTAAAGTTAATTCTATCTTAATAAAGAAATTGCTTTCTTTAAAAACCTTCTAAAGTGACCAGAATTTACTTTCAAAATGATCAATTTTAAAAATATAATGAGATTGAGAGATAGAGGATTTTTTTCTTTTTTGAAAGGATTTCCTGTTTTTTCATAAGTTTTTAAACTGAATTTAGTGACTTGTAGATTTTTATTACTAGTTGGTATTATATGGTTAGAATTAATTTAAAAGTTTTTTTAATTGATATTTTGGAGTAGCATCTCATTAAATAAATTGATTTTTTGTTTAAAATCAGATATTAAAATATAATAAAATAAATTTTTTGATTTTTAGTGTTTAGTAAATTATATATATTGCAAGTGGTTTTTTAAATTTCAAATAAACTGTTTTCATAATGAAAGAATTAATAAAAGAATCAATTAATGATTTAAAGAAAAGTGATGGTTTTGTTTACGTCACTGCAGATGGAAATAAAATTGATTTGCATGAAGCTGCAGCAAAAGGAATTGCGGTTACTCCAGTAAACCCAAAAGATGAAGTTATAAAGAAATTAGAGGCTGCAGGCCTACATCTGTTAGATGGAAAGTTTCTAAACGATT
This sequence comes from uncultured Algoriphagus sp., assembly GCA_965659625.1. GTDB lineage: Bacteria > Bacteroidota > Bacteroidia > Cytophagales > Cyclobacteriaceae > Algoriphagus. The sequence goes on from CBFHWO010000008.1 coordinate 111,034, forward strand.
TGAATGAGCTAATTGCGTTAATTAGTGGTACGGGAGCGTCTAAAGTTAAATCTGGTAAAAGAAGAACATTTACTGACTCTGAGAAAAGCAAAATTGTAGAGGAGTGGAAAAAGGTAGAAGCCGCTGGAAAGAAAACTAAAGCTGCTTTTGCTAGAGAAATAGGAGTTGGTTATCAAACATTCATTAACTGGTTGAGAGGTTGATAACTTCTTCATTTTATCTATAAAAAAAGGCAGCTAATTAGCTGCCTTTTTTTATTCTACATTTAATCTTTTTGAGCTATATATGACCCATAATATCATTAATAAGCTGAATGCCAGTAATGAAGTATTAACTATTGGACCTAAATTAATTTTTGGAAATGTGATTTTTGGCAAAGTAATGTTTAGGATAGAAGGCGCGATATCAGGTATTTTGTCCCAATAAGTTAAAGATGATTCAACACCGGGAACAAAAAATAAAGTGATCAATACTAAAAGTATTATACCAGCTACAATAAATTTTAAGGCCATGGGTGGGATTAATGGTTGGTAAACGATAGAATTCCTTCTCTCTATTTTTGAAAGTATTTTTAAATGAAAATCTCCTGACGGAGAATCTGTGTCTACTTCCGACAATAAACTCCTGATAAATTCATCTTCCCGATTATTGAAATTTTTCATAGCAGGTCAATTAATTCTTGATTTGATATCTTTTGCAAAGATGATAGTAGATTTTTTCTTCCTCTATGCAATAGTATTTTAATATGTGATTCCGTCAACTCAATTATTTGTTCTATTTCCTTAATACTCTGTTGTTCTAGATAAAATAAAGTAAGCACAGCGGCTTCAGTTGGTTTTAACGTGTCTAGAGCTTTTCTTATTAGTGATTTCCTTTCTTCTATCTCCAATTGTTTTATTCCGTCGAGAAATTCTGCTGGAGTTTCTTCGGTATCTATAATTTCTTCCAAATCAATCAACGTTGTTTTGCTCTTTCTTAATCTACCTAGAGCCTCATGATAGATAATTTTATAAAGCCAAGTTGTAAACTTAGATTTACCTTCGAAAGTTTTTAGAGAAAAGTATACTTTCATAAATGCGTCCTGAGCGGTTTCTTCTGCCTCTTCTTGATTTTTTAAAATCCTAAATGCTAAGGTATACGCATATTTTTCATGCTTTTGGATTAGCTGTCCAAAAGCATGGAGGTCACCTTTCAAGGTCTTTTCTATATAAAAGGAATCTTCTTTAAAACTCATTCTACTTTAAGATGTAATAAGTCATAAAGAAGTTACAAATTATTTTTTTTAAATTCTGTAACCTTTTATCGGCCGAAATGCATCATAGAAGAAAAACCTCAATAATATAGCATTATGGACGCAACTACAGTATTGGTAAACTTGATCATTTTCTCGACTCTTTTTGGAGTAGTTTATATGTTTTTGACAAGTAGAAATAAAGAAAGACTTGCATTGATTGAAAAAGGTGCTGATGCCTCAGTCTTTAACACTGGAAGGAAATTTAGTTTTTCGGAAGGGATTATTAATCTTGCTTTGCTAGCAATCGGAATCGGATCAGGTGTATTGGTAGGAGCAATGTTAGAGCAAAGTGGATTGGCCAGTGAAGTAGCCTTTACTTCTTCTATCTTTATCTTTGGAGGTATAGGGTTATTGGTGAGTATTTTTGTGAATAGAAAACTAGTTAAAAAGGAAATCTAAACGAACGGTACACTACCAAAAACCTCCTCAAACCAGGAGGTTTTTTTTGTTTCAATCCAATAGAAAAGGGTTGCTCTCAATATTCTGATTATTTTTGTGTCAAAAATAAAACAGACATTGGATCATCCTCATTTTCTCAAATCATTTAAAAAAGAAAGTATTTTATCTATCCAAGAGGGTAACGGTAAGGTTTTAACCTTGATGTCTCCTGATAATTGGAAGCCAGAAATGGGAGATGATTGGATTTATTTATTATTTGATACATTTCAAATTAGATCTATCTGTGAACAATTTTCTGAAGTATCTCTGGATATTGTGGAATTTGCTTCAAAGCCTACAATTTATCATAGTAAGCCAAATAGCGTGATTCCAAGTGGCCCAACAAGCAATGGAGCTCTGATGTTTTCATTGATTCGTGAGCCTAACTGGAATAAATTACTTTTTCAGATATCTCAGCCAACTTTGGTGAAATTGAATTCTGCTGAAAAAGCTGAGTTGAAGACCGATTTATTATTTCCCTTATTTAGTCCCAGTACCAAAGAAATGTATTTAGGCGCTGAAGGTGATGTGAAAATTTTGAAAGGATGAATTTTAAATCCTATTTAGACGAAATAGAAGTTTTTGAAAAGGTAGCATATGCTGCCGAAAAACTGACTGTGAAAACATACGTCGTGGGTGGACATGTTCGGGATTTAATACTAAATAGAGCTAATAATTCCAAAGACATAGATTTTACCTGCGTAGGAAGTGGAATTGAATTAGCAAAAGAAGTTGCCGCCAGCTTTGAAAGTCATGTGCCTTTGTCAGTCTTTAAAAACTTTGGCACAGCTATGCTAAAATTAGATGACTGGGAGCTCGAGTTTGTTGGTGCTAGAAAAGAATCGTATAGATCTGAATCAAGGAAACCAATAGTGGAAGACGGAAGCCTCCAAGAGGATTTGGAAAGGAGAGATTTCACTATTAACGCTATGGCAATTTCCCTTAATAGGGAAAATTATGGAGAGCTATTAGATCCTTTAAATGGACTCAAGGATATCAAAAGGAAGATCATCCAAACGCCACTTGAGCCAAATATTACTTTTTCAGATGATCCATTGCGAATGATGAGGGCCGTTCGATTTGCCTCTCAATTAGATTTCGATATTGATGCAGATACGTTTTTTGCACTATCAGAAAATGCTCCAAGGTTAAAGATTATTTCAGGCGAAAGGATTATAGACGAATTGAATAAAATCCTTTTAGTTCCAAAGCCTTCCTATGGATTTAAATTATTGTTTGCGTCAAAACTTCTTCATGAGTTTTTTCCAGAAATGGTAGCTCTTCAAGGAGTTGATTCTGTCGACGATAAATCCCATAAAGATAATTTTTATCATACTCTTCAAGTGGTGGATAATGTATCTCAAATGAGTGATGATTTGTGGCTGAGATGGGCTGCTATTTTACATGATATTGCAAAGCCTGCTACAAAAAGATTTAACTCCAAAGTTGGGTGGACTTTTCATGGGCATGAAGACAAGGGGGCTAAAATGACTCCGGGTATTTTTCGCAGGCTTAAATTGCCGATGGATGATCGCATGAAGTTTGTTCAAAAATTAGTTAAACTCCATTTACGTCCCATTGCTTTGGTAAAAGATGAGGTTACTGATTCGGCATTGAGAAGGTTATTATTTGATGCTGGGGATGATATTGATTCATTGATGAAACTTTGTCGAGCAGATATAACCTCAAAAAATAATAAACGTGTAAAAAGATACCTCGAAAACTTTGATAAAGTAGAGCAGAAATTGCTTGAAGTGGAGGAGAAAGATCAAGTTAGAAACTTTCAACCACCAATTTCAGGCGAGGAAATCATGGAAATATTTGGACTTTCCCCATCAAAAATCGTGGGAGAGATTAAAGAAGAGATTAAAGAAGCTATATTGGAGGGCAAAATTCAAAATAAGCCTGACGAGGCCAGAAAATTGATGGTTGAAATCGCTAAATCTAAGGGTGTATTTCCAATCAAAAATCTACCTAATTCATCATCAAATTAAATTAAATAGAAAATGAAGCGCGTTTTAATCATGCTGCTACTGGTCTTATGTGCCAGTCCAATTATTGCCCAGACAGCGACAGATTCGATTCCTAGATTGGATCAAAAAACCAGAAGAGCATTAAACGCTCTGGATCAAGGTGCCTATCAATTAGCTTTAAGATATGCAGATCCTTTAATAGCAAGAGCAAATCTCTACGAACTGATGCTGAGAAATCCTGAGGATCTGAGATATCCAGAACTATTGGCTGGACTCTACTTTGAAAATAATTTGTTTACCTCTGCAGCTTTAGTAGCTATGGATATTTTAAGTGTGAATGATAAAAGCGTTGGAGCACTGGAAATTGCGGCGTATTCTTTAGAGCAAGTAGGAGCCATTGATAGAGCATTGCCACATTTTGAAAGCTTATACTTACTTAGCGGAGATAATTTTAGCTTATATAAATCAGGATTTATTCAGTATTCGCTTAAGAGGTATGATGAGGCTTTGAACTCAGCTAACATGTTGATAAAAAACGCGAAAGCTGATGAAAAAATAGGGTTTAATACTTCAGAGAATGTAACTCAGGAAGTTAGCATGAAAGCAGCAGCTCTGAACCTAAAAGGAATGATTTATTTGGATCAGGGTTCTAAGATTGAAGCTAAGACTGCCTTCGAAGAAGCGATTCAACTTGATTCAACTTATGAACTTGCGAAAGAAAATTTGAAAAAGGCACAATAATTAGATTTAGTTTAAAGAATAGAGACTGGCCATTGCCAGTCTTTTTTTTGCTATAGCTTAAGCAAAAAAGAGTAAGTATGCCACTGAGGTAGAAACTATTGATATGGTCAGGCTAATGATTAGAATTTTAGAATAATTAGTTGAAATAACTTTTGAATCAGGACTTTGGCTTTTGATGGTCTTATAGGGCTTTATTACTTCTTGCACCAAAGCCAAGCAACCAAAAAAGTAAATAAACAGCAGAAGGAGTAAACTAGCAGCGAGTTCCATGAGTGAAATCTTTCCTTCAAATTTACTTTCTAAAAATACTTTATACTCATAGAATCAAAAACTTAACAATTTGATAATGAGCAAAAAAAAAGCGACTCCTAGGAATCGCTTTTAAATTAAGCTTTAAGTTTTATCTGATAGCTACCTGATCAACATTCCCATCAGGATCTCCGATCACAGCACCACCATTTCTAGGTGTACCCCAAATAAGTAACCCACAAACGTGCGGGGAGGCCATTGAAGTACCGTTATAGGACGCATAACCTCCACCAGGAACTGTTGATAAAACTCCAACACCTGGCGCTGCAAAGTCAATCGGTGGGTTCCCAAAATTTGAAAAAGATGCATAAACATCGCTGCTATTAATAGCAGATACCGTATAAATATTTGGACCGTTTGCTCTTGCTGGTGAAGAATTGTTGGCATCTTGAGATTCGTTTCCAGCAGCTAAAGCTACTTTTACGCCACTTGCTCCTAATGCTTCTACTGCTGCGTCAAGGGCAGTGGATATTGGACCACCTAAACTCATATTGGCTACATCTCCGTTTGATGCATTTGCAGCAACAAAGTTAACTCCGGCAATAACACCTGAATAAGATCCGGAACCTCTAGAGTTAAGGACTTTTACCGGAACAACTGTCACTCCTGCAGCTACACCAATTACACCGAAGCCATTATTAATTGCTCCAACAGTTCCAGAAACGTGAGTTCCATGTCCGCTTCCATCTTTAGATAAATCACTGTCTTTTCCAGAGGTAAAAGCGTTGTATCCAGAAGCTACGTTCACATTTAAATCGGGATGACTTGCATCAATACCAGAATCGATGATATAAGCTTTTTTAGATCCTGTGTAGGTTTCTCCGCCACCTACTCTTGTGATTCCATAAGGAGTTTGCTGAGAAGCAGGTTCATCTCCACCACCACCACCTGGACCTTTACCCGGAGGTGGAGCTAATGCCATCACTCTATCTGGCTCTATTGCTTTTATAGAAGGGTCTTTTGCAAGTATTTCTGCTTGATCTTCAGTCAGGTCAACTGAAAATCCTTCAATAGAACTACCATAGACATATCCCAGATTTTCTTCGGAGATTCTGTATTTGGCCAATAACTCACTACCGGTTTTTCTCATGGATGCTTGCACAGCATCATAAGTCATATCTTTTCTGAAATTTAATCCAGAAGGATGCATCGTCACGATGTATTTGCCGGGAATGATATCACCAGATTTAAATCCGATAAATTCCACTGCATCTGAGGATAGTGGTGCCTCTTCTTGAGGCTGGCAAGAAAATGCCAAGACTCCTAAAGCCAAACCAGCAAATAAGACTGGTTTTCTCCAAAGTTTGTTTTGAATACTCATAAGGTTGATTAGTTAATGTTTTGAAAAAAAATCAAGTAAACGATAAATAGATCGTTTCTCGCTAAAATGTCATAATTTTTTGTGATATAACCAATCACTAAGTTTTTAAAAAAAATAATAAAAAAAATGGCCTCAATTTCTTGAGGCCAAACTACATTTATTTGAATAGTTGATTTTCAATCATTCTTCCTGACCTGACTTTGCGGTCAAGTGTGCTACCAATATCTATTCTATCTAAAGTTTTAAATCGACCTGAAGATGGAACTCCAGTAATTTGTTCGATTGCTGTCCGTAGGAGAAGTTCAGTTACATCTCCCAAAGGTCTTAGTCTTTCTGAAGATTCTTTTTTAGAGATATTTGGAGCGAATCCTGTGGTATAGTCCGATTGATCTAGACTGTTGAAACTTCGGGATACTATTGGCAAAATCCCATAAGGGTTCTCTGCGTTTTCTTCATCTTCAAAAGGAATAGAACCTACATTTTTTCCAAAAGTAACATCTCCAATAATGTAAACGTCCATATATGGCTTTAGTCCATTAATAACTAATTCAGAAGCTGAAGCAGTTCTTGATGAGGTTAAGACATACACTCTATTTCCTTCAAGAATATTTCCTAAATTTTGGGTTTTTGCTCTGAAGGATGTTTGGACGTTACTTAATTCGGGAATTTCTGCCATTAAGTAATCGTTGTATTTCGTCTTTGAGAAGATGTCTGAAGTAGTAACTGCCGGTGCTATTAAACTGGCAAGATTTGTTGCTGAGGTTACATAACCACCTCCATTATATCTAAAATCAACAATAAGATGATTGATATTGGATGACTTGAATTTCGCAAAAATCTCATCAACCTGATCATCGTAAGTTGTATTTGCACCTCCAGGACCCGGAGCAAAGAAATTGTACATAAAATACCCTATTCTTTGACCATTAATGGTATAAACTGAATCAATATAACTGGGGTTTTCAGACAATTGAACCGTCTCTAAAGTTAGCGGTGCCTGAAGCTCAAAAACTTGAGTAACTGGATTTAAACTTAAATAGGTTACGCTATGCTGAGTTTCGATATCGCCTAATACTTCGCGGTAATTCTCAGTTGTCATTTGAATCCCATTGATTTTTGTGATAATATCTCCTCTTTTCAGTCCGGCGCTTGCAGCGGGACTTCCTTTTTTCACGTAAGAAATTTCTGCGATTACATTGGTGCTTCCTTGGCTTTCCAGGTAAAGCTGAAATTCATAACCAGCTTCTAATGTAATACCACTTAAGCCATTGATTAACTCATCATAATCTGGATAGATTGCGGAGAATCTGTCAGTAGGTCTATTAAGTAACGCTTCAAAATAATCTTCAGGGTCTTCATCTTCGGCAATAGGAGTCCCTAAATCATCCAACCAATAGTAAACCTCATCCATGACGTCTAAGATCCAATTATTGACAGCGATATTGGAGCTTGGTTCAATTACAGGCTCGGTGTCTTCTTTGTCCTTACAACTCCATCCCACTACAGCAAGTGAAAGGAGAAGTGCTAGTGTAAGTAATTTGGATGATTTCATATGAATAAATTTAAAGGGCTCTATATGAACGAAATATGGGAATAGATGTTTGAGGATTATTTTTTTTTTCTTAATAGGATGACCCGAAAGATACATCATGAGTTTTGCTATCAAGTAATTTACCGTTTTCACATTTTAGTACTCTGTATGGGTATTTACGAAGTAACTCATGGTTATGGGTTGCCATGAGAATAGAAGTTCCTTTTTTATTGATTTCTTGAAAGAGTTTGAAAATCCCATCAGCTACGTCAGGGTCCAGATTTCCTGTTGGCTCATCTGCCAAAAGTATTGAAGGTTCATTTAGCAAAGCTCTAGCAATTACCACACGTTGCTGCTCCCCTCCAGAAAGCTGGTGAGGCATTTTATTTGCAGCATTATTAAGTCCTACAAGCAAAAGAACTTCTGCCATTCTTGCTTTAATTTTTGAAGAATCTTTCCATCCTGTCGCCTTCATGACAAAAATGAGGTTTTCAGCCACCGATCTATCATCGAAGAGCTGGAAATCCTGAAACACAATCCCTATTTTTCTTCTTAAGTAGGGGATTTCTTTGGTTTTAATTTTAGTAAGGTCAAATCCCGCAATTTCAACAATGCCGCTTTTCAGTTCCAGATCGGCGTATAGAGTTTTCAACAAAGAACTTTTTCCACTTCCTGTTCTTCCTATCAAAAAGACAAACTCATGCTGCTCAATCGAAAAATCGACATCAGATAAGATGGGGTCGGTTCCTTGGAAAATAGTGGCATTACTTACCTGTAATACTGGTTCTGTACTAAAATCCATTTCTATAAATCTAATTTTTGAAGTTTGCCAAAAGGCAATCCCTGAATCAACGACTCTAATGCTTCTTCTTTTCCTTCCAATCCAAATTTCTCGATATTTTTTAGTGGCCTGTCTGCTCGGAAATAAGCCACTAAAACGAAATTCTCATCTCGAATTTGGATGTAGTCAGGGATTTTGGCTTTACCTTTTACTTTAATAATATACATAGTGGTAAATTAAAAAAAGACCGATAAAAATCGGCCTTCCTTTGATTATTTTCCTGCCGCTTTTGCATGATCAGCCAGAAATTGTGCCAATCCTGAATCGGTCAATGGGTGCTTTAATAATCCAGTTATTACTTTTAAAGGGCATGTTACTACGTCTGCCCCAATCTCAGCACATTTAATAAGGTGCATAGAATGTCTCACAGATGCAGCTAACACTTCAGTTTCGTAACCATACGTCTGGTAGATATGTACAATTTGCTCAATCAACTGAAGACCGTCATAGGAAATATCATCTAATCTTCCGATAAAAGGTGAAAGATAAGACGCGCCGGCTTTAGCGGCTAAAATTGCTTGGCCCGCTGAAAAAACTAATGTACAGTTGGTTCTGATTCCTTCGCTATGAAAATACTTGATCGCTTTTACCCCTTCTTTAATCATTGGGATTTTAACCACGATCTTATCATCAATTTTCGCAAGTTCTTTCCCCTCTTTAATCATTCCAGCGAAATCAGTAGAAATCACCTCAGCACTGACCTTGTCATCTACGATATTGCATATTGCTTTGTAATGTTCTCTTACATTATTGTCGCCGGTAATACCTTCTTTTGCCATCAAAGAAGGATTAGTAGTAACTCCGTCTAATACTCCTAAATCATATGCTTCTCTGATTTCATCCAGATTAGCTGTGTCTATAAAGAATTTCATGTTTGATAAATTATAATAGGTGTGAATATGTTTTTCTGCCTTTTGGAAAATTAGAAAAATTCTAGAATTCTTTGAAAAGGCTGAAATCCATAATTAATGGATTTAATTGCCTGAGCAAAGTTAGAAGATAAATCAAGATTAGAAACTGGAATGATTTACCCGAGCAAAAAAAATGGGCAAAAAAGAAGCGGCATCGCACCGCTACGACTGCTTACCCTTGCTTCCTTCCGGACCTGGGGGATTTAGCAGGAGCTGGTCGTGCCGCTAGGTACAAAGGTAAGGAGAAAATCAATTTTTTCAATAATATCGGACATGATTGTAGATAAAATCCCATTCTAAGCTGAATATGAGAGAGATTGATTTCGAAATTCTAAATTGAGTATTCGACTTACTTGGTTTTAGCGAGGTGAAGTTGAAATTCCAATGGGCTGCACGTTTTAAATTCGTCTACTTCCAGATCTTCAAAAATCTCCTCATCGAATTCCATTTCTGTCTTTTCCACTTTTCCATCGGGATGTAGGATCAGTTCAATGCCTGTAAAGTCCTCGGGGTTTACTTGCACCAACACTTGATAATCATCAAAAACCCTTTTAAAATACTGGAACAAAACTTTAGCCATGTTTAATTTTTTTCAAGATTACTTATTTGTACCCACAGGATAATAATTGGAATACATGATCAAGACATCTGAGGGTGGACTTTGTGTAGATTTTATTCTTTCAAACACATAAAAAGCTTGTGCTAAAAGATCTTTTTCATTGAAAGGCAACACTGGAGATATCGCATGATTCTCCACTTTAAAAATGGTGCCATAAGGACCGATTATTTCATACCCATTTGCAATTCTTTTTCTTTTTATTTTAAAACCTTCTCCATCTACGAATTCAAAACGGGCATTTCCCCAAAAATCACTTCCTTTTCCTCTAGCGATTTGGAGTTTGGTTTTGTTGTCAATGATTCTAGCTTTTCTGATTTTTTCTATATCCTGATGAAAGAACAAGTGGTATTCACGCCCTTCGTATTCCAAATCCGCATATAGATACCCTTTGTCAATTTCCATAGTCGCATCCGGTCCTTCTTCCGATTCAAAATTCACTTGATACATTGGAGTTTTCCATTGTGCGTTTGTTTGGGCAAATAACCCACTGGTCAGTAAGAATGCTCCGATTAGTAAAAGATTTTTCATGGATTTGATTATTGGGATGATTATTACACGATATAAATTGCTTTTTAGTTTAGTGAATATTAGGAGAATAGTATAAAGGGAAATAGTGTATAACAGCACTTTTTTTGAAAAAAAAACAAAAGGATGCTTTGACCTTAATAATCCCTTTCTAAATTTGTTCGATACTTAATGAAAACAATTGCAACAAAATACTGGTGGTGGCATCTAGATTCTTTCCAAGGGAAAGCTCAGAGAGCCCGTGCCTAATATTGCTGCACGAAATATTAAGGCTTGCTGGATTTCCCAGTAAGCCTTTTTTTATGATAAAAATTCAATAACTAATGTCGAAGTCAAATTTTCAAATCACTACTACATACAGCAAGCGTTTGGCTGATACGATTACTCCTGTGAGTATTTACTTGCAAATAAGGGATAGGTTTGTCAACCCGATTTTGTTGGAAAGTTCAGATTATCATGGCCAGGAGAATAGTTATTCTTATATCTGCTTTAATCCATTGGCCAAATTTTCTTTTAATGCAGGTAAGGTCGAAGAAAAGTTGCCGAACGGGAAAATAGAAAGCTACACAGTAGGAAATCACAAAAGACTAATGGACAGTCTGAGAGCCTTTGGAAACAAATTTTCCATTGAGCGAGATAGTTTTAAGTTCAGCACAAATGGACTTTTTGGATATATTCAATATGATTCACTGGCATATTTTGAAGATATAAAACTGAAAAATACTAAGCCTAATGATGTGCCAATGATGCAATACGCTGTGTACCAGAATATAATTGTGGTAGACCATTATAAGAATGAATTGCACATGTTTGAGCATCAGGTAGAAGGAAACGAAGAACCTTCTCAAATGGATGAAATCCAGATTTTACTCAACAATAAAAATATCCCAACATATTCTTTTAAGATGCTGGGAGAGGAGACTTCAAATTATACAGATCAGGAATTTTTGAAAATATTAAATCAGGGGAGAGAACACTGTTTTAAAGGAGACGTGTTTCAGATCGTACTTTCTAGAAGATTTAAGACTGCATTCAAAGGAGATGAATTTAATGTTTACCGAGCCCTCAGATCTGTAAATCCCTCACCTTACCTATTCTATTTTGATTATGGTTCTTTCAAAGTTTTTGGAAGCTCACCAGAAGCGCAAATAGTTGTGAAAAACAAAAAAGCTACCATCTATCCCATTGCAGGAACTTTCAGAAGAACTGGAAATGATCAGGAAGATGCAGAATTAGCAAGGAAATTATATGATGATCCCAAGGAAAATTCTGAGCATGTGATGTTAGTGGATCTTGCTAGAAATGATCTTTCCCGATCTTCCGGACATGTGAACGTAGAGGTCTTTAAGGAGATTCAATATTATTCTCATGTGATTCATTTGGTTTCCAAAGTAACTGGGGAGCTTTCTGAAGGCACTAATCCCCTTCAGCTTGTAGCTGATACTTTTCCTGCGGGTACTCTTTCGGGAGCGCCTAAATATCGAGCTATGGAATTAATCGATGAATTAGAAAATATATCAAGGGAATTCTACGGCGGAGCAATCGGCTATTTAGGCTTTAATGGAGATTTCAACCATGCCATCCTAATCCGGTCATTTGTTTCAGAAAACAACCATTTGAGATTTCAGGCAGGAGCAGGAGTCGTTGCCAAGTCATCTATTCCATCCGAATTACAAGAGGTGTCCAATAAACTAGAAGCTTTGAGAGTAGCTCTAAGAGCAGCTGAAGGAATTTAAAAGAAAGAAAAGAACAAGTATGAAAATTTTAGTACTAGATAACTACGATTCCTTTACTTACAATCTGGTTTACATTGTGAGACAACTTGGTTATGGGAATCAAATGGATATTTTCCGGAATGATAAAATTAGGCTAGAGGATGTCAACAGCTATGATAAAATCCTCCTTTCTCCTGGACCAGGAGTTCCTAAAGATGCTGGAATTATGCCGGATTTGCTCAAAAAATATAGTCCAACCAAATCGATTTTGGGTGTTTGTTTGGGGCACCAGGCGATAGGAGAAGCATTTGGTGGAAGTCTAATAAATCTATCCGAAGTACTTCATGGTGTTGCATCACAAGTGAAAATTCAGCCGGATTTGCTTTTTAAAGACGTTCCCGATACATTTAATATTGGTAGATACCATTCTTGGGTCATAGACGAATCCACCCTTTCGCCTGACCTTGAGGTAATTGCACGCACCCCAGATAATCAAATAATGGGAGTAAGACATAAATCATTTGATGTGAGAGGCCTTCAATTTCACCCGGAAAGCATTCTTACAGAAAATGGAGTTCAAATCATCCGAAACTGGTTGGAGGAGCTTAATTAAAGTTAAGATTCAAATCAAACCATCCACCTAAATCAAACCCATCATGAAAGATATTTTAAACCACCTCATTGCCCACAAAACCCTAACTCAATCTGAGTCAAAGGAGGTATTGAAAAATCTAGCCAGCGGTTATTTCAACCAAAGTCAAATTGCAGCTTTTATGACTATCTATTTGATGCGTAGCATCACGGTAGAGGAACTTTCCGGTTTCAGAGATGCCATGCTGGAACTTTGTGTTCCTGTAGAAATTCCTGAATATGATGCCATGGATTTATGCGGAACTGGGGGAGATGGAAAAGATACATTTAATATCTCCACCTTATCTTCATTCATTGTAGCTGGTGCTGGACAAAATGTAGCAAAGCATGGCAATACTGGCGTTTCTTCTATTTGTGGATCTTCAAATCTTCTGGCTTATTTCGGATATGAATTCACCAATGACTTGGATAAAATTCGTCAGAGCCTAGACGACGTCGGGATTTGCTTTTTGCATGCGCCTCTATTTCATCCTGCCATGAAAAATGTGGCCCCGATTAGAAAAGAGTTAGGCGTGAAAACTTTTTTTAATATGCTGGGTCCCATGGTAAACCCTAGTTTTCCTAAAAAACAACTCGTTGGTGTTTTCAGTCTTGAGTTGGCACGACTATATGGTTATTTGTATCAAGATATGAGTGGGAGATTTTCGATCCTGCATGCCTTAGATGGATACGATGAAATTTCATTGACAGGACCATTCAAAATGATTTCAAATGATGGTGAGAGAGTTTTGAACCCTGAAAATATCGGACTACCCACCTTAAACGCGAATTCGATTCTTGGAGGAAAAACTATTCAGGAATCTGCGAAAATCTTTGAAAAAATATTAAAAGGAAAAGGCTCGACCAGTCAAAATGCTGTAGTGCTAGCAAATTCAGCTGCCGCGTTAGTTACAGCCAATGAAGAGCTTTCATTTCAAGATGCAGTTGCTAAAGCAGAAGAAATTTTGCTTTCCGGAAAAGCACTGGAAGTATTTGAAGGCCTTGTCAATCCAAAAACCTCAATTTCATTCGTATAAAATATTATGAATATTCTAGATAAAATTATTGCTCAAAAACATCTTGAGGTAGCTGAAAAGAGCAGTTTAGTGCCAGTTAAACTTCTTGAGAAAAGCATCTTCTTTGATGGTGAGGTAGTATCCATGAAAAAATATGTAACTGATTCTGAAAAGTCAGGGATCATCTCAGAATTCAAAAGAAAGTCGCCTTCAAAAGGGTTGATTAATGGTTCTGCTTCTGTCGAGGCAGTAAGTATAGGTTATATGCAAGCAGGAGCATCTGCGTTGTCAATTCTGACAGACACCAATTTCTTCGGAGGTAGCAATGCGGATTTGAAAGACGCTAGAAAGTTTAACTTTTGTCCAATCTTGAGAAAGGATTTTGTAATAGATGAATATCAGCTTCTTGAAGCTAAATCGATTGGAGCTGATTGTATTTTACTGATTGCAGCTGTTTTGGAGCCTGCTCGGTTAAGGGAATTGGCTGCCTTCGCAAAAAGCCTTGGTTTGGAAGTTTTGATGGAAGTACATGATGGGGAAGAATTGGAAAGAAGTATTTGTGATGATCTGGATTTAATTGGCATAAACAACAGGAATTTGAAGACATTTGATGTGTCTTTACAGACGTCATTGGACTTAGTGGATAAAATCCCATCAGATTTTGTTAAGATTTCAGAAAGTGGGATTTCGGATCCTGAGACCTTAATTACCTTGAAAAAGGCTGGATTTGATGGGTTTCTAATTGGTGAGAATTTTATGAAATCAAGTCGTCCAGAACAAGCTGCATATAATTTCATCAAAGAATATAAGAAGCTTTTGGCCAAAGAATCAAAGATTAGTGCTTGATGAAAATCGAGCGTGACAGAAAAAATTACAGTGGAATGATTATCAATCACGCGAGATTCGATCTGGCCATTAAAGCTCAAAAATAAGTAGATGCAAATCAAAGTCTGTGGGATGCGAGATCCTGGGAATATTCAACAACTTATTCAGGAAGTAAAACCTGATTGGATGGGATTGATTTTCTATTCTAAATCACCTAGGTATGTTTCTGAGGAGTTTGTAGAAAGCATCAAATCGGCAGAAGTGCCAAAAGTCGGGGTTTTTGTGGATGAAAGTATTGATTTCGTTTTATCAAAAATCGATGAATTTAAATTGTCAGTACTCCAATTGCATGGAAATGAAAGTCCTGAATATGTTCGGGAATTAAAATTGAGAACTGGCAAAAAATTATGGAAAGTTGTTTCTGTAAAAGAAACCATTGATTGGGAAACATTGCGGGATTTCGTGGGGTTAGTTGAATACTTTCTGTTTGATACAGCTACCGCTTCACACGGAGGCTCTGGGAGGAAATTCAATTGGAAGGTATTAGAAAGTTATCCTTTCGAAAAAGGCTTTTTACTCAGTGGGGGTTTGGATGGAGAAAGCGTTTCAGAGGTTCTGGATCTTGCAGATCGATTGCCACATTTAGTAGGAGTTGATCTAAATTCAAAATTTGAAGATTCCCCTGGGTATAAAAATATTGAAAAACTGAAAAAGTTTAAAAAAGGATTAATTGGTACTAATTGACTACCAAAAAATAGATTAACTGATGATCAAAGTAGACGAAAAGGGCTTTTATGGCAAATTTGGAGGAGCTTATATCCCAGAAATGCTGCATCCCAATGTGGAGGAGCTGAAGGAGAATTATGAGTCGATTATGGCTTCAAAAGAATTTCAGGATGAATTCAGAGGCTTGCTTAAAGATTATGTAGGTCGTCCAACACCCTTGTATTTTGCTTCTAGGCTTTCCGAAAAATACGGGGCAAAAATTTATTTGAAGCGTGAGGATCTTTGTCATACCGGAGCCCACAAAGTAAACAACACCATAGGTCAGATTATTCTGGCGAAAAAGCTTGGTAAAAAGCGGATCATCGCTGAAACAGGCGCTGGTCAGCATGGAGTGGCAACCGCCACAGTTTGTGCTTTGATGGGGATGGATTGTACCATTTATATGGGAGAAATTGACATTGCCCGTCAGCATCCAAATGTAGAACGTATGAAGATTTTGGGGGCTACAGTGGTTCCTGCGACTTCAGGTTCAAAAACCTTGAAAGATGCGACCAATGAAGCGATGCGTGCTTGGATCAACAATCCAGTCGATACGCATTACATCATCGGCTCTGTGGTAGGGCCTCACCCTTATCCAGAGATGGTAGCAAGATTTCAATCCGTGATTTCTGAGGAAATCAAGTGGCAATTGAAAGAAAAGGAAGGGACAGAAAATCCAGATATCGTCATCGCATGTGTAGGAGGTGGGTCTAATGCTGCCGGAGCATTTTACCACTATTATAATACTCCAGAAGTTCGGCTGGTTGCTGCTGAGGCGGCAGGTTTAGGAGTTTTATCCGGAAAATCCGCAGCGACAACTGTTCTTGGAACGCCAGGAGTATTACACGGATCAAAAACGATATTGATGCAGACAGAAGATGGACAGGTTGTGGAGCCACATTCTATTTCGGCGGGGTTGGACTATCCGGGAATTGGTCCTGTCCATGCTCATTTGTTTGATGTGGGAAGGGGAGAGTTCGTAGCAGTAGAAGATAAAGATGCGATGGCTGCAGGAATTGAATTGAGTCGATTGGAAGGGATTATTCCTGCCATAGAATCTGCTCATGCAATACATGCTTTGAATTTGATAGAATACTCAAAAGAAGATGTCATAGTGATCAATCTTTCTGGAAGGGGCGATAAGGATTTGGATACGTATATTAAATGGGGCAAGTATTAGAAATTCAGCTATGGTAAATGTGCTTTTATCCTATTGGCTTTTAATTAGAAACTGAATTAATTACGATTGAAGAAATACGAATTACGGGATGGTGAAGAGCTTCATACATTTTTCCCAATTCAACTAGTATTTTCTCTAAACACTCATTTTATCCTACTATCGCATATTTCGTACTTCGTATTTCCTGAAAAATAAAAGAATAAATGAACCGAATTCATACACTATTTAAAGAAAAGGACTCTAGGGTTCTTTCCATCTACTTCACTGCTGGGTTTCCTAAACTTGAAAGTACCATGGAAATCATGGAGGCTATTCAAGCGGGTGGAGCTGATATTATTGAGATTGGGGTTCCTTATTCTGATCCGGTGGCAGATGGTCCGACCATTCAGGATAGCAATATGATCGCTCTGGAGAATGGAATTTCTTTGAAAAAAATCTTTGATCAACTGAAGGGCTTTCGGGCCAAAATTCACATTCCTGTAGTGATGATGGGCTATCTTAATCCGATCATGCAATATGGAATGGAAGCATTTTGCAAAAAATGTAAAGAGGTGGGCGTGGATGGTTTGATCCTTCCCGATCTACCGATGCAGCAATATTTGGATGATTACAAAGCACTTTTCGAAGAGTATGGTCTAGTAAATACATTTTTGATTTCACCTCAAACATCTGAAAAGCGTATTCGTGAAATCGATGAAAACACGAATGGGTTTATCTACATGGTTTCTTCACATAGCATCACAGGTGCAAAAACTGGAATTACAGAAGAACAAGTATCCTATTTCGAACGGGTCAAATCCATGAATTTAAAAAATCCTAGGCTGATTGGTTTTGGAATTTCAGATGCAGAGACATTTACCAAAGCTTCTAATTATAGCAATGGTGCCATCATTGGATCAGCTTTTATTAAGACAGTAAAAGATTCCAAAAATTTAAGTGAGGATATTCAGAACTATTTAAAAAGTGTTGTTGAATAAAAATAAACCACTTTATCTCATTTTCTAATAAATAATAAACCAATCCGAAGTCTCTTACTTCGTATTTCATAACTCGTACTTCAAAATGATTATTCAGCTACAACCCGATATTTCTGAAAGCCAAAAAGATAAATTGATTCTAAAAGTCAACGAAAATGGCTATAAAACTACCGAGGTAAAAACACAATTGGGAGATTACCTGATCGGGATCGGCAAAAAGGAATTTGATATCCGAAAGATCGGTCAGATGGACGGCATCATCGATATTCACATTGTCTCAGATGAATATAAGTTGGTATCCAAAAAGTGGAAAGCCAAGCCGACTTCAGTGGACTTGGGAGATAATATCTTTATCAAAGACGGAGAGATGGCAGTGATCACGGGGCCGTGTTCCATTGAGTCTGAAGAACAAATCCGTGCTGTCGTAGCCCATTGCTTGGAAAATGACATAAAAATGATGCGTGGAGGAGTTTTCAAACCAAGAAGTAGTCCGTATGCATTCCGTGGTTTGGGTTTGGAAGGGTTGAAATTATGGCATCAAATCGCCAGCGAAGCGGGGATCAAGATCGTGACCGAAGTGATGCAGACTTCCCAGATTGAAGAAATGTATCCTTATGTGGATGTATATCAGGTAGGAGCGAGAAACTCTCAGAACTTCAATTTGCTCGATGAATTGGGTAAAGTAGATAAAGCCGTGATGATTAAGCGTGGGATTTCAGGTACCATCGAGGAATTGCTTCAATCGGCTGAATACGTTTTCTCAGGAGGAAATGAAAAGTTGATTCTCTGCGAAAGAGGAATCAGAACTTACGAAAGAGCCTCTAGAAACACCCTGGACTTAAATGCAATTCCAATTCTAAAGGCAAAGTCACATTTACCTGTGATAGTTGATCCTTCCCATGGAATAGGAATCAGAGCATACGTCCCGCAAATGGCCTTGGCAGGTGTAATGTCCGGTGCAGATGGAATCATCTATGAATCTCATGAAGTTCCCGAGAAAGCCTATTCCGATGGTCAGCAAACCTTGGATTTTGCCCAAAGTGCCAGATTAGCTGCTTGGATCAGAAAGAGTTTTGCGATGAGGAAGGGATTTGATTTGCTGTAAATGGGGAAGGCACTGTCCTAATTGAATGTCAAGTTATTTGCTGGGTTTAGAAAGATTTTTATCTATCGTTTTCGGTGTAGGGAAGCCGAAACTTGATGATGAAAGGATTCTCATCCTTTTCCAAGGTACTTGGGTCTAAGTCTTTGAAAAATTGACTTTCCGTCAGGTTTCCTCCATTTTCAAGATGGTTTACCAAGTAAACTGAAGGCATATATCCGTAAAAGTAAATCGAATCCGAGAGGATAAGTAAAAGGTCATCAACGATGTTTTCAACAGTGCCAATGGATATTACCGAACTTTTGTTTTTATCAAAAAGAACATTATGCGCTTTATTATCTCCGCCAAACCAAAAAAACAGGTGGTCTTTTGTTTCGCTGATGATTTGTGGGGGTGTGTAATATTCAGAGGTAAGGATTTCGAAGCGATTCTCCCAGTAATTTATCAGCTCAAATAGGGGTATCTCTTTGTCTCCATAGTCAAATCGGAACTTGGTATAAACACTGTCCTTGGTCAAACCAAGGATGTCGGTGGAACCAAGCCTTCCAGAAATATTATATTCATTTTTTGATACAGCTGGGTAAAAGACATTTGCGTCTATTACTCCAAATTTTTTCTCGATATGAAAGCTAATTTTTCCATTTTCTACTCTTAATAAATGATCAGTGCCTAGTTCTTTCTGCCCAACAAGCTGATTGGGAGGCAAGGGGGTCCATAGATAAAGAACGTCACCGATTCGAGTAAAATTTGTAAAATTCTTATCTCTAGGCAAATCTCTAAGATTCTCAGTACTGATATATTCAAGTGTGCTAAGCTTATATTTTTTTAGTTTGAGATAATCTAAAATCTCAAGAATATCGTTTTCAAAATCTATTTGTATATCACGAATTTCAAGATATTCTTCCGGGCCATTTCCCTTTCGATCATAAATTTGTTTGGGCATTCCTGAATCATCGAAAACAAAGATTTTACTTTGATTTCGATCAAAAACATAATACCGGTCTTCATTCGGAGAAACTATAAGCTTATTTATGTAAGATACTATATGGCCGTCAATAGGCTTTAAATAAGTGATTTTTTCGACTACTAGATTGTCAGGCCACTTAAAGGGAGTGGATTTGTCCACCTTAAGTAGAACAGGTGAGGAGCCCTCTGTTGAACTCGAAACAAATTCTTTTCGTCGATGGGAACAAGCTAAAGTAGAAGATAATAAAAGTGCAATCAAAAAGTTAAAAACTAATGCTTTCATCAATAAATGGAGGTTTTCTAAATAAATTTCTTGCGTATTGGGGTATTAATAAATACCTAAGGGTTTAACGATTCAAAGTTTTACTTCTATCGATAAACCTTTAGGTTTTAATAAATTATTGAATCTTTGAATTCTAAATATTTTGTTGAATTTGCTCTGATAGGGGAGGGCTCAAACTTAAAGACCAGGAATTTAAGCTCTTCTCTTACAAATTGAAGGGGATTAATTTATTGCTGAGTGACAGGTCCACACAGTCCAGGTCCGTGGATACAAATATCTTGAATTATAAAACCACCGGGAATAGGTACTCTTTGACTGGCGATAATTATTTAGTAACTGTATGTCTGAGCCTTGGATTCAAAAGGCTGAATGGTGAGAAAAAAAGAAATTGTTGAAACTATCCCAAGTGTTGCTAGAATTGATTTAAATTTTCTCATCGTTTTTTTGTTTTGGTAAAAGTCAAATATGAAAACTTATTTTTTAATTAAATCAGACTAAATCAGACTAAATCAGACTAAATCAGACAAACTCAGGGTTTTATTGGGTAATGTGAATCTGCTTTCAGGTTAATAGTTGTGGGTTTTGTATTTTTCCGTGGAATTTAGTTATACTTGACTAAGGAAAATTATTAAATCATCCTTTTGGCTTTTTATGAAGCAAATAGTTAAAACCAGACAGCAGGTTGCTGATGAATATGGAGTTTCTGTAAGAACTTTAGCAAGATGGATTAAGCAAAAGGATCTTGAGATTGGAAAAGGACTTTTAACCCCATTCGATCAAGAACTTATTTATAAAACTTTTGGAAGTACTAGTTTAAAGATTTAACCCTTCAGTTTTTTGACCTTAGGTAATAGCTGATTATATTTAGATCATGAATCCGACACCAAGAACTTTCGTACATCATTCTTACCACCATTCTCAATGAAGGGATAGGATGACTATGAATTTTTGGTAAAAAATAATAGAGGCCTATTCCTAGCGGAATGGGTCTTTTTTGTTTCAAGGCGACCTAGTTCTGCTGCTTCTCCAGAAGCAGCAGTTTGATAGTCCGGCTTCTTGAGAAGTAGGACAAGGAATAAGGAGAAGTCCAGCTTCTTGAGAAGCAGGACAGTTAAAATAAGGAATGAGGAGAAGTATAAGTCCAGCTTCTGGAGAAGTAGGACAAGGAAATAATAAATTAGAAAACAGAATTTACCCAAATACCATGATCATGAATTCAAAACCAAAAAACTGGGTCTTTAGCGATCCAAGATTGCAGAAACTCAGGCAGGAATACGATACCTATTCGCCAGAAGATTTTAAAGTCTGGAAGATTCTCTTTGAGCGGCAAATGCCAAATTTGCCAAAAGCGGCTTCCAAAGCTTATCTGGATGGAGTCGAGATTGTGGGATTTTCCTCTGACCGTATTCCCAACTTCCCTGAATTGAATGAGATCTTGATGAAAAGTACAGGTTGGGGAGTGCAGGTAGTACCAGGATTGATTGATGACGATTTGTTTTTTGGATTGTTAAATAATCGACGGTTTCCTTCATCCACCTGGCTTCGTAAAATGGAGCAATTGGATTATTTGGAAGAACCGGATATGTTTCATGATGCCTTTGCGCATATGCCATTATTGACAAATCAGCCTTATGTTGATTTTTTGGAAAAACTCTCAGGAATTGCTTTGAAACACATTGACAATCCATGGGCAATCCAATTATTGAGCAGGATTTATTGGTTTACAATTGAGTTTGGATTAATAAAAGAAGATGGAGAGCTAAAAATTTATGGCGCTGGTATCCTAAGTTCGGCTGGAGAGACTAAATTCAGCCTTTCAAATGAACCAGCGCATCTGGAATATGATGTAAGGAGGATTTTGAATCAGGAATATTGGAAAGATCACTTTCAGGATAAATACTTTGTGATCGAGAGTTACGAGCAACTTTACGAATCACTTCCTGAAATTGAGGAAGTGTTAGAGGAAATGCTTCTTGAGAATAAAAATAAATAATTGAGATTGCTTCGTCATGCCTCATAGCAAGGACGCAGTTTAGATAAAAATAAATGACAGAAGACTAGAGACGAAAGACAGAAAAATAGCACTTCCATCTTCCGTCTTTTGTCTTCCTTCTTCCCTACATGAAAATAGCAGTAATAAAATATAATTCAGGAAATGTACAGTCTGTACTTTATGCTTTGGAAAGGCTTGGCGTAAATGCCGAATTGACCGACGATCCTGAAAAAATAAAATCCGCAGATAAGGTGATTTTCCCTGGGCAGGGAGAAGCAAGTACTGCAATGAAGTATCTAAAAGAGCGGAAACTGGATCGGTTAATAGCTGAGATCAAGCAGCCATTTTTGGGAGTTTGTTTGGGATTGCAATTGCTTTGTGAGCATTCTGAGGAAAACGATACGGAGTGTCTGGGAATATTCCCCGTAAAGGTAAAGCGCTTTGTACCCGAGAATTCTCAGGAATTCAAAGTTCCTCATGTGGGATGGAACGAATTGGAGAATCTAGCAGACAATCCATTGTTGAAAGATTTACCTGCAAATCCTTTTGTGTATTACGTGCATAGCTTTTATGCTGAATTGAGTGATTTCACCATCGCTGAAACGCATTATATCCATGATTTCTCTGGCATTCTGCATCGGGATAATTATTACGCAATTCAAGCCCACCCCGAAAAAAGTGGTTTGGTCGGAGAGAAGTTGTTAAGCAATTTCCTCAGTATTTAATGGCAATTAATTACGATTTAAGAAGTACGATTTACGAGATTGTTAGACCTCCAAATTAGGTCTTCAGAGCTTTAAATTTATGATTCTATGATTGAGGTTCATATCGATGCCGTAAATCAAAAATCGTAAATCGTAATTTTCCAATCTTTCAATATTAAAATCTTCCAATTCTAAAATGCAAATAATCCCAGCAATCGACCTCATCGGAGGAAAATGTGTCCGACTTAGTCAGGGCGATTACAGCAGTAAAAAAGAATACCATGATGATCCATTGGAAATGGCCAAGCGCTTTGAAGGTGCTGGGATTTCTAGGTTACATCTTGTGGATTTGGACGGTGCTAAAGCCAAGAAAATAGTGAATGCAGATGTACTTCAAAGAATAAGCTCAGGTACGAGTTTGAAAGTTGACTTTGGTGGAGGGATCCAAGCTAATGAGGAAATAGAAAAAGCATTTGAATTGGGAGCCAAGCAAGTGACCGGCGGAAGTATTGCCGTTAAGAATCCTGAATTGTTTCAATCTTGGATCAAAACCTATGGGTCGGAAAAGATCATTCTAGGAGCTGATGCTAAAGACAGGAAAATTGCTGTTGGAGGCTGGGAAGAAACTACCTCGGTGGAACTAATTCCTTTTATCAAAGACTATGTGGCACAGGGAATTAGCTATGTCATTTGCACTGACGTAGCGAAAGACGGCTTGCTTCAGGGGCCCTCGGTTGATTTATACAAAGAGATTTTGAAAGAGATTCCTGGTGTAAAATTAATCGCAAGTGGAGGTGTTTCCTCTGTTAAAGACTTGGAAGAGTTAGAGAAAATCGGAGTCTATGGGACGATAGTCGGAAAGGCGTATTATGAGGGGAGAGTGACCTTGGAGGAATTGGCAGCTTTTGTTTGATTTACTAGTGTATTTACGAATTACGATTTAGGATTTACAAGATTGAATTGAACCTCAATCGACAATCTTTAAACTTTTACACTGTTCAAAGATTAAGATTATAAAATGATCCTAAACATTATCAGATATCTCGTAAATCGTACTTCGTAAATCCCAAATTCCTAATGTAGAATTCCCAATATCGAATAATGAAGTATATAAAGTTGAATACTATAAAATGTTAACTAAACGAATAATCCCCTGTCTAGATATCAAAGAAGGTAGAACCGTCAAAGGAGTGAACTTTGTAGAGCTTCGTGATGCGGGTGATCCGGTGGAGCTGGCGAAGATCTACTCCGATGAAGGGGCGGATGAACTGGTGTTTTTGGATATTACAGCGACTGTTGACAAGCGTAAAACCTTGGCTGAATTGGTGACGAAAGTGGCCAAAGCCATTAATATTCCATTTACAGTGGGAGGTGGGATTTCTACTATAGAGGATGTAAAAGTATTGCTTAATGCTGGTGCAGATAAGATTTCAATTAATTCCTCGGCTGTCAAAAATCCACAAATTATTAATGAAATGGCTGCGGAATTCGGTTCACAGTGCATCGTAGTAGCAATCGATACTCGAAATGTCGATGGAATTGACTTTGTACATACGCACGGTGGCAGACAAGCTACTTTGCTAAAAACCCAAGCTTGGGCACAAGAAGTTTGTGATCGAGGTGCTGGAGAGATCCTATTGACCTCTATGGATCATGATGGAACAAAGGCAGGCTTTTCAAATGAACTGTTGGCGGAGATTTCCTCAGCACTTTCTATTCCTGTTATTGCTTCAGGCGGAGCGGGTACGATGGGACATTTCAAGGATGTGTTTACCTTTGGGAAAGCAGACGCGGCTTTGGCAGCAAGTATTTTTCACTTTAAAGAAATTGGGATTCCTGAATTGAAGAGTTATCTCGCAGATTCGGAAATCAGCATAAGAATATAGTAATGAGCGATAGAAGTATAGATTTTAAGAAAATGGACGGCTTGGTTCCGGCAATCGTGCAGGACGCACTCTCAGGAAAAGTACTGATGCAAGGCTACATGAATGAGGAGGCTTTGGAGAAAACCAATGAATCAGGAATGGTTACTTTTTTCAGCCGTAGTAAAAATCGTCTTTGGACCAAAGGGGAAACTTCAGGGAATTTCATGGAGTTGGTTTCCATAGCAGTAGACTGTGATGGGGATTCGATTTTGGTGAAGGCCAATCCTCGAGGACCAGTTTGCCATAAAGGATCAGATACATGTTTTGATGAGGTGAATGCTTCAAAAACCGGTTTTATCGATCAATTGAGAGCCATCATTAAGGACCGAAAAAACAATCCGACTGATCAGTCTTATACTGCTTCACTTTTTGCCAAAGGCATTAATAAAGTCGCTCAGAAAGTAGGGGAGGAAGCGGTGGAGATCGTGATCGAAGCGAAAGACGACAATAAGGAGTTATTCATGGGAGAGGCTGCGGATTTGCTTTACCATTATTTGGTATTACTTGAGGCTAAAGGCTATGAATTGGATGAAGTGATGGATGTTTTGATAGACCGACATCAAAAATAAATAAAGCCCGAGAATCGGGCTTTATATTTTAATAAGCTGGAAATTCTTGTTGAAGTCCTTTAAACGCATCAATCATTTCCCACTTAGGTCGGTAAAACGAATTGAGCATTCGAGCATTGATAGTACCATTTTCTAGTACCTGAAGGGCAGCTGTGAGTCTCAGATCCTGGGAATCTCCCCAATTGAATTGAGGTGTATCTCCAACTAAGAAATCAGCAGGAAAACCATCGAAATAGTCTGCCTTTCCCAGTGCATTAGCTGTTGCAAAAGTAATTGGGACTAACTCTACATTGTTTGATTTTAAGGTTGGGGTATAAGAGGAAAGTGGAAAAGAACCGACTGGCTTTCCGAAAGTATTGTCTCCAACAAGTGTAATATCAAAATATGGGTCTAAACTGTTGATGATCAATTCTGAAGCAGAGGCAGAACCTCTTGAAGTGATGAATATCAGTTTAGTGATTCCTAAATTCCCAATTTTTTTAAAGTTTGTACTGTTTTCTAGATTCGGCTTTAAATAATTTAGCTTATTGGTATACATCAACCTACCATTGTTGGAAGTCTGAATGAGGTAATTGGAGATTTGTTCAGCAACTGCCACGGATCCACCGCCGTTGTACCTCAAATCAATTATTAAATCTGATATTCCTTCCGATTGAAAGTAATCAAAAGATTCCTCGACTTCTTTACTTCGTGTAGGAGAAAGTCCTGCAGTAGCTTTAAAGCTGTTATAGACCCAGTAACCTACTTTTTTATCTGTCAATTCAATCACAGATTTATACAAAACAGAATTAGATTGATATTCTGCCTTGGTATTGGTCCGAATGGTAACGGTACCATCAGGAAGTTTGAAAGTAAATGAATTGGTAATTCCAGGATCTGCGGCTCCTAACTTAAAATCATATCCACCGCTTGGTAATTTATAATCAAGGATAGGCTTTCCGTTTACTTCTAGAATTTCCCAACCTCTTTTCCAACCATCAACTCCTGCTGGCGCTTCATCAAATACAAAGGTTAGAAAAAGCCTCTCATTGGCATCAAAAGCGAATCCAAAACCATGTCCGGCATTTCTTCCAACGAAAGCGTTGTTGAAATCTTCTTGGGTAGTGAGGTATGAAAACCTATCAAGAGGCTTGAATTTGAGGGCTTCAAGAAATTCTTCATTTGTTGAAAAATCAGCCACATTGGGTAGCGGAGGAAGTTCTTGATTCCAATAATACCATTCTTCCATGGAGGAATAGATCGCATCTTTTACTACATCAGATTGTGGGTTTGGTGTAGGGTCATCTTTTTTGTTGCAAGACAAGAGTCCAAAAAGCAACAAACTCAAGATTAAATAGGGCTTTCTCATTTTAAGTTTTGATATGCTTTCTAGATACGAGTATTATTGGAATCAAGGTTTACTAAATTGCTATATCATATACTTTTACACTTTTCCACATATGAGAATATTTTTCAATAAACTCCAGGTGAAGCGGGTCAGACTGATAAACGTCTTGGTCTTCTAAACTGTCAAAGAATATCGTACAAGAAACCTGAAATGAATGATCGACTACGTCTCTATCTGCAGTATCCGCAGGTGTTCCAGCTATAAATTTGCCAACAGTTTTGCATCTACCTAGCATTGGAACAGCCTCGGTTAAAAACTCCTGAGTGTTTGCTACATCATGAAGGTAAAAATATACCTGATGAATCATTTTTTGTTTTGCCATTTCTTTAGCGATTGAGTTAATAGGTAATACGGCAACAGCACTTGCTACGCCGACTGATTTTAAGAATTGTCTTCTAGTTTTCATTTCAATAATTGGTTGTTTTGATAAATGATCATATGAAAACTGGATCAATTTTCATCAAAGATTCTAAAGATAAAAATTTATATTGCTTTTCGATAACTGTTTGAATTTACCTTTTCACTTAGAGTTTTTTTAAAACAATTCTTAAAAAATTAGAATCCATGAATTATCGTAAACTAGGAAAAACAGGATTTGAAATTTCAGAAGTAGGATTAGGAACATGGCAAATCGGGGGAGGTTGGGGAAAACCTTTTGATCCAAAAATAGCAGAAGAGCTATTGCATTCTGCTTTTGATAGGGGAGTCAATTTTGTAGACACAGCAGATGTGTATGATGCCGGTCTTAGTGAGGCAGCTGTTGGAAAAGCAGTGAGGGAGCGATCTGAGAAAATAGTTGTAGCCACTAAATGCGGTAGAAGAATTCAGCCTCATGTCAATGATGCTTACACTCCAGAAAAACTCAGAAGACATGTGGAGGATAGCTTAAGAAATACTGGCTTGGATAGATTGGATTTAATACAATTACACTGTCCGCCAGAACTTGTTTATACTAGGGAGGAGATATTTGGGCTTTTCGAAGACCTAAAATCAGAAGGTAAAATTACTGCCATGGGGGTGAGTGTAGAAAAGATTACGGAAGGTTTAAGTGCGATCAAATATGATATTGTCTCTACAATTCAAGTGATTTTCAATGTATTTAGGCAAAGACCGAATGAATTGCTTTTTAGAAATGCTGCTAAAAATGACATTGGGATTATTGTTCGGGTTCCTTTAGCAAGCGGACTTTTGAGTGGTAAAATCACAGCGGATACTACTTTTTCCAAAGATGATCATAGGTATTTTAACAGGGATGGGAAAGCTTTTGATAAAGGAGAGACTTTTTCCGGTGTTCCTCTTGAACTAGCATTTCCGGCTATTGAGTATTTAAAAAAGGAATTAGGTTCAAGTATTTCTCTTGCTGCTTTTGCTTTGAAGTGGATTTTAATGTTTCCAAATGTAAGTACTGTTATTCCGGGAGCTTCAAAACTCAGTCAGTTGGAATCCAATATTCAGGTTTCTGATTTAAATCCATTAACTGAGGATCAAATGGCAATCGCGAAAAATGTGTATGAAAAATATATAAAATTAGAAGTTCACCAATCCTGGTGAAAAAATTCTTGTTTTTACTCATAAAAATACCCCCAAAAAGTTCGATCCTTTTTGGGGGTATGTTGTTTAATTTAGATTTTTTAAATACCGTTTTTCAT
The DNA here is from genome assembly GCA_965659625.1 of uncultured Algoriphagus sp. GTDB lineage: Bacteria > Bacteroidota > Bacteroidia > Cytophagales > Cyclobacteriaceae > Algoriphagus. The sequence goes on from CBFHWO010000008.1 coordinate 139,223, forward strand.
TTCTTTTTCTTTTCGGATATGGACCATCTTGATCTGATTCTGTACGAGTTGGTTTTGTTCGGATAAAAGGTCAAAATTAATAACGGATTTATCTGTTCGATCCATTAAAGTGATGATGTTTTCTCCGATTCGGATGACTTGCAAAGCTTCACTTTTAAACTTTAAATCAGTTGGTTTCACGAATAATTCGCCTTCTTTTTCTGTTACTTCACCGAGATCAATGAGAATTGGATAATATTCTTTATCCACAGATTGCTGAACAGAAACACTTGGGCTCCAATCGTTTCTCCCCAATTCGATTTTTTGGTGGTAATAGAATTTGTTATTTTCTATCAACTCTTTTGCGGCTGCGATATCTAGTTTTTCGGAAGAATATGCTTTTGCCGAATAAGTAGTCATCGTGCTATTGCCAGGAGTATATTCATTTCCATATTGATTGCCTCGCTGAAACTGGTTCCCGATGAAAAGTGCATTTGCACCCATCATAAAGGCTTCCGTTTTTAGCTTTGTCAAAGCTCTGTTATTCACATTATTTACACTAGATAGAGTAGTCACGCCGACAGCTTTGGAAAATAAATCCCCTTTAATATCCAAGCCTTCAATTTCTGCTGGATTGAATGTGACAAAGACTTTTTCTATTTCAAGAAGCGAATTGATTTTCTGAAATGGCGATTTAAATTCTTCAGTTCTACCACTGGAAAACTCTATTTTATCTACTAGGTTTTTACTGATGGTATATACAACTTCCTCATTTGGGAAAGTGTATTTTATGAAACTAGTTCCTACTTCTTTTACGGCAACTTCTTTGATTTCATCTTTCAGGAAAAGTTTATCGCTTTTGTTTTGGGAAAAGCTTATGCCTGATAGAAAGAGACATAAAAGTAAGGGCAGAATAATTTTTCTCATGACCAATTTAGGGTTTAGTTTCAATCCAAAGATTGGAAATAATTACGGATTAGCTAAACGGATGTTTTCTTTAATTTGCCATTTAAATAAAAAATCCCTTAAACTTTCGTTCAAGGGATTTTCATTTATTATTGAAAAGAAGCTTAGGCCTCTTTTTTTGCCATTCTTGTTCTTTCTCCTTCATCCAAGAAGATCTTTCTCATACGGATGCTTTTTGGAGTTATTTCTAAATATTCATCTTTCTGAATGTATTCCATTGACTCTTCCAAAGAGAATTTTACTGCAGGAGCAATCTTCGTATTATCATCAGAACCTGATGCACGCATGTTGGTCAATTTCTTTCCTTTCTGCACGTTTACTACGATATCATTGTCTCTATTATGAGCTCCAATTACCTGACCTCCGTAAAGTTCTGTTCCTGGATCTACGAAGAAAGTACCTCTGTCCTGAAGTTTATCGATCGCATATGCCGTACACTGCCCACCTTCCATAGAGATGATAGAGCCTGTATTTCTTTCCGGGATATTCCCTTTAAATGGCTCGTATGCAGAAAATCTATGGTTCATGATAGCCTCACCTTGTGTTGCTGTCAATACATTGTTTCTTAATCCAATTAATCCTCTAGAAGGGATCTTGAACTCTAAGTGTTGTAGATCACCTTTTGGCTCCATGATCAACAATTCACCCTTTCTTTGAGTAGCAAGTTCGATCACTTTACCTGAAGATTCAGCTGGTACATCAACTACCAAGGTTTCAATTGGCTCACAATTTACACCGTCGATTTCTTTATAAATCACCTGAGGCTGACCAACTTGAAGTTCATATCCTTCTCTTCTCATTGTCTCAATCAAAACTGACAAGTGAAGAATACCGCGGCCATAAACCAAGAATTTATCTTCAGAATCAGTTGATTCAACTTTCAATGCCAAGTTTTTCTCAGTCTCCTTCATCAATCGATCTCTCAAGTGACGGGAAGTCACAAATTTTCCTTCTTTACCGAAGAATGGGGAGTTGTTGATTGTGAAGAGCATATTCATCGTTGGCTCATCAATCGAAATTCTTTTTAACGGCTCAGGATTTTCTGCAGCTGCAATGGTATCTCCGATTTCAAAATCTTCAATTCCTGTTACCGCACAAATATCACCAGCAACTACTTCTGAAACTTTAACTTTACCTAAACCTTCAAAAGTATGTAATTCCTTAATTTTTACCTTTTTGAATACATTGTCCACTTTACAAAGAGTCACCTGAGCACCTTCTTTGATGGTTCCTCTTTTTACTCTTCCGATAGCGATACGGCCTACGAAGTTGGAGTAATCCAAAGAAGTGATCTGCATCTGAAGAGAACCCTCTTCAATTTTTGGAGCAGGAATATGGTCTACAATGGCATCAAGCAAAGGAATAATAGAATCTGTAGGGTTTTTCCAATCAGGACCCATCCAATTCTGCTTTGCAGATCCGTAAAGAGTCTGAAAATCTAGCTGATCTTCAGTAGCATCTAAGTTGAACATCAAGTCAAAAACAGCCTCATGAACTTCGTCAGGACGACAGTTTTCTTTGTCCACTTTGTTTACCACTACGATTGGAGTCAATCCGAGATCCAAAGCTTTGCCAAGAACGAATCTTGTCTGAGGCATTGGTCCTTCGAAAGCATCCACCAACAGGATAACGCCATCAGCCATTTTCAATACACGTTCTACTTCACCACCAAAATCGGCGTGACCAGGAGTGTCAATGATGTTGATCTTAGTATCTCTGTAACGGACAGAAACGTTTTTAGAAAGGATAGTGATTCCTCTTTCACGTTCCAAATCGTTATTGTCAAGGATCAGATCTTCAAACTGTTGATTCTCTCTGAAAATTTTAGAAACATGTATGATTTTATCAACCAAGGTAGTTTTGCCGTGGTCAACGTGTGCGATAATCGCGATATTCCGAATATTCTGCATGGTTTGCCTAATTGAGCCGCAAAAGTACGAATAATATTTGGGAATTAGGTTACTGGGTTGTGAAGTTTAAGTCTAATGTGGTTGATAATTACAGACTTCGTAAAAATCAATCAATTTATTTCAATAATTATAATTTATTATTTCAAGATCTCCGCTGATCAATATTCAGGAAATAGTTTATTTTGATTGTTAAGATGCTTTTATCTGAAAAAGCTTCATTAGTTTATTAACATCGATTCTCAATCTTAAGAAGTTTGAATCCACACCAAGCTTTGGCCTTTTAGGATTCAAAGTTTGAATCTGAAAATTCAATTTGAGAACTGAAGTTCTATTTTTCTAAAAAAGGGGTAAATACCTCTTTCCAAAGGGCATATCCTTTTTCATTCATGTGGAGATTGTCTCCAATAAAAATATCCGATCGAGGTACTCCCGTTTTATCCAACATGATGTCCCAAACATTTACAAAATTGACATTTTCATGACCCGTGCAGTATTGTCTCATCAAGTCATTCAAAACCAAGTAAGATTGTTTTAACTCCCATCTTGAAGGGCTTGGCTTTGCAGCGATTAAGTTGACAGTGGTTTTTGGGAATTGTTTTTGAATTCTTGTTACGATATCGTCAAGAGTTGACATGATTTCTGAGGCAGTTTTCCCACCATTGACATCATTGTCTCCTTCATAAATAAATACGGTGGATGGTTCAAATCTTAAGACTAATGGGAAAAGTTGGGCGGAAAGATCCTCGGCAGTAGAACCTCCAAACCCAGTATTAATGATAGGTACATCAGGAAATTGTTCCTGTAAATTCTTCCACATTCTCACACTTGAGCTTCCTGTAAAAACGACACTTCCTTTCGACCAACCTACACTATCTATATGATGACTGATTTTTGCTACTTCCTCATCAAATCTGTTTCCTTGAGCAAAAACTGAGTTCCATCCCAAAAGAAGGAAAATAAAGAGACCGGATACTAGTGATTTTGTGTTCATAAGTTAAAGTTATTTCCTTTTCTGACATGACCAAAACCGTCCATAATATGCTCACTGTCGTACACTTCGGTCAGAATTAATTTTTGTCCAATTATTTTTTCATCACAATTTATCATTCCAAAACCTTTCATATAGCTTGTTTTTAATGATTTGGTCACATTTCTGATCAGGTGTTTCAAAAACCAACATTTTTGGAGAACTTTTAGCGTTATAAGAGAAAATCATCCTAATACCCTTTTCATGGAGCAACTCACTCGTTTTTTCTGGTTTTGTAGCGGAGCTAATTTTTCCTTACTGAAAAGATCTCCCACAGAATCAAACAAATACATCGGAATTGGTGCCACAGTATTCTTTACTGGAGTTTTGGCAGCATTGGCGGCGGGATATGCCTTGTTTACTGTTTTCCAATCTATTTGGCCAGCAATTTTATTCGGTCTTCTTTGGGGTTTTATGATCTTTAATCTGGATCGTTTTATCGTTTCCAGTATGCGGAAAAAAGAGAATGCATGGTCTGAATGGAAGCTTGCAATTCCAAGATTGGTCTTGGCCGTTTTGCTTGCATTGGTGATCTCAAAACCTTTAGAACTTAAAATGTTTGAAAGGGAAATCAACAGGAAAATCGATGAAAAGCGGACGGAATTTATAACCGAATCCAAAGTCAACTTGGCCAGAGGGTTTCCTGAAATTCAGGAGTTGGAGTCGAAAATTGAGTCGTTGAAAGCGGAGGTGCAAGGTGCTGAAAATTTTAGGGATCAATTGCAACGCGAATACGATGCCGAACGATTTGGTGAAAAAACTGCTGGCACAAGTGGGATTGTTGGAATTGGAACTAATGCCAAAAAGAAAGAAGAGCAGTTGGATGCCGCACAATCTGCTTTGGATGATCTAAGAGATCGAAATCAGATAAGAATCGATACTGTTGAAGCCCAGATAAGAGAATTTATGGCTTTGCGCCAAGCCGAGTTTGAAAAGCAACAACCGGGCATTGAAGGATTTGATGGGCTGGCGGCAAGAATGGATGCTTTGGCAGCATTGACAGAGGAAAGTTCGGCAATGGCCTTGGCAAATGTCTTTATCATGCTGCTGTTTATAGCAATTGAAACTGCTCCGATTTTCGTGAAGTTAATCTCTCCAAGAGGGCCTTATGACGAATATTTAGAATTGCATGAAGACCGTGTACGCCTCTTTAAGGGTGAGAAGTGGACCAAAGCAAAAGGGGAGTCAAAAGCCAGAGTTGACTATTTTCAAGAAACACATTTCTATGCAACTGACTTGAATAAGGAAAAAACAAATCGGAAAAATAAAGCTCAAACAGAAGCTGAAATAGAGGAAATAGAATCTCGATGGAGAAAGAAAGTCTGAATTTAATATCTAAAAAAAGGAAGCTACCAGCTTCTTTTTTTTAGATCGCTTTTTGAGCAACGACATCCAGTTGCTCCATGGTATTGCTTATAGATTTCCACTCAGCAAATCCGACGATTTTAATAAGAAAAGACAAGAATTTGCCTGGATTTATCAGTTTTTTTGCGATTTCAGAAATCTTCTTGTCCCGATCTTCGATCAAGAATTTTTGATCTGAAGCTTTATGATATTCTCCGGCATATTTCCAAGCCCCATCTCGGGCAACCTCAATACTGAAATTCAAAAGCATTTCATCTCTGCCTTTTGCCAAAGGGATCAATAGCCCAAAAACTGGAGAGACTTTGCTTATATTTTCTTTTACCCCATCAACCAATTCAGCTAAAATCGAATTGATTTTATTAAAATCATTTTGAATTCCTTCCAAAGGTTCATTTGCCATTGTCTCAGCAGCTGAAATCCCTAAATCCAAATTGATATGAGCATTTATGCCTAGGAATAGATTTTGAATGACCAGAAGTTTCCTTGATTTACTCGCTTCAAAAGCTTCATCCCAACTTTGGGTAGGTTCATGCCCAGAATTCCAAGTATCATATGCATCAATAAATCTACTGGCAAAAAGTATGTCCAACTGCTCCATTCTTGGATTGTTTTCAAATTCTAAAGCCAAAATACCATCTTTGATCCTTCTTGTTACTTGACGGTAAAGAATTGCAAAATATCCAATCCTTGAGTTTTGTAGCTTGCATTCCAGGACGATTTCGTCCATTCGTATTAATACGTCATCTATCGATTTCATAGCTATTGTATAAAGAATTTCTCTAGGACATCTCCGACATAAAAAGCTACAACGGCAGCTAAAAGCCCTAAAGCAACTGTTTCTGATATGCTTTTAAAAGTAGGTGTTTGGTTAATGTTTGATTTCAACCAACCAACAATCACAAACGCGATTCCTGTCAGAATGCTAGTCCACAAGAAAACATTGATTGTAGAGGGGTTGAAAAAAGTCCAGAGGTAAACTAATAAGGGGATTAGACCAACTAAAATAAAGGAAATGAATGTTGCTAAACCGATCTTAAAAGGGCTTTTGGTTTCTATCATTAAATTAAGCTCATCTTTCATCATTTCAGCAACCCATAGTTCTTTGCTTGAGGTGATTTGATCAACTACTTTTTCCAATAATTCCCCTTGAAAACCTTTTGCTTTATAAATTTCTACTATCTCTTCCCTTTCCACGTCAGGAAGGTTTTCAATTTCCCAATATTCAATGGCTTCGTGTTTTTTATAATTTTCTTTGTCGCTTTTTGCCGATAAGTAGGCTCCAACAGACATGGAAAAACCATCTGCAAGGAGGTTTGCAAAACCGAGGATGATTATGACTCCAGAATCCAAGTTGGCACCAAACCCACCTGCAACGACTGCAAAAGTGGTTACTGCTCCATCAATACCTCCGTAAACAAATTCGCCCAAGTATTCCTGAACTTTCCGAAAATACCTACTCTCTTGATGGATATTAGACTCGTTCATTTAGTTTAGGTTTTTAAGTAGAAAGCGTTTTACATTTTCTCCCATTATGGCTTTTATTTCATTTTCTGTAAATCCTTCTTTAAGAAGGCCTTCAACAATTATTGGCAGTCCTGTGATATCAAATGGAACTGCAACTGCCCCGTCATAATCCGAGCCTAGTGCGATATATTCTATTCCAACCAAGTCTCGAATATGCTTCATTGAAGCAATGATCCCATTTATTTCAGGTTCGCCTACCGCCATATCGAAAAATGCTATACCAATAATGCCTCCATTTGCGGCAATTCTTCGGATTTGATCATCGGTAAGATTTCTTTGGGAGTCTAGAACGGCCCGTACGCCAATATGGGAAACCATCACAGGTTTGGTTGTCATTTCCAAAACATCATCAATAATGGCGGGAGAACAATGAGCCAAGTCCACGAAAATATTCAACTCGTTCATCCTTTTGATTACTGATTTCCCAAAATCCGTCAATCCTGCTCCATTTTCACCATGTGCTGATCCGCCAAGTTCATTGTCAAAAAAATGAGTTGGCCCGATCATCCGAATACCAGCTTCGTACACTTTTTCAAGATTTTCTAATGAACCTTCTAAGGCATGAGCTCCTTCAATTCCTAGCATGGCACCCACGATAGATTTGTTTTTTTTTCTGGCTTCAATTAAGGACTCTAAGCTCTTTTTATCTTTTACAAAAATCACGTTTCCTTCCTCTTCCTTGATAAATTCGTGAAGGCTTTCTGCTTGGCCAAGTGTTCTATTGATTAGGCTAAACCACTGATTTGGAGCGTCTCCCTGAGCGATTGTCAAAGGGGTAATATTATCAAAAGCATCAGCACTGTTACTTTTCATGTTTTGCCCAGATGGAGATTTAGAAACTATGGTAAACATTTCAAGTGTCACATTTGCCTCTCTCATTCTTGGAAAATCCACACTTCCGACATCTCCTCTTTCTGTCAGGTCTCTTCCCCAAAGTAAGGCATCACAATGTAAGTCGGAGATAAAATCCAAGCTGTTATAAATCTCCTGAGCTTCAACTGAGACTGTATAGGGCGGAGCTGATTTTATTGGATTTCTTTGTTCCTCTATATAAGAAGGAACAAAAAGAGTTGCGAGAAAATAAATGAGAGTGATCACACCCAAAGCAATTAATAATTTCTTCATAGCTATTGAATAGGCTTTTGAAGATAATGAAAAATGAAGGAAAGGATAATTTTAAAAAATCGAATATGACCTAAAATTCACAATGGGGTTTTGAATAAAAAAATTCGAGATTCCTTAAGATGGTAGAATGGCCAATTAAAATAATAATAAACACTTGAAAAAAAGTAGTTAGGGGATGATCTTGGCTTAAATTAAACTAAGGTTAAAATTTAACTTGGCTGCAAAAATCCATTGGTCAACGAGGTGTTTATCTCTGAGGAAATCTGAATTTATCTGTTGAATTTGAAATTTAGGCTTGTAATAATAAGTAGCCGAATTTCAGGTCAGATAAAACAGACAATATTTTTTAATAAAATATTTGATTGTTTTTGGGTGATTTAATTCATTTTTATTAAGTTTAGAAAATAATATAAGTCATAAAAGCAAATCAAGAGGCATCTTTGCCAAAGATTATTTGGTTTTAGACGATTGACAATAGACCCACTTAAGGGGCTTTTTCCGAAAAGCTCCTTTTTTTTATGCGGTTATTTAAATGGGTTTTGCGTAAAATGAAAAAACTGGTTAAAAAATCTCAGTGTTTTACTAAAAAAAGTGTGTAAAATGGAAAAACTGGTTTAATTTCCTTTTAAATGTTTGATTTTTTCAAAAAGTTGAAAAATGAAGTGAAATGCGAAATTGATTCTTAAAAATTTCGATTTCTCAAAATTAATTTTGTTAAAAAACAATCAAGCTATTGTTATGCCAAGAAGAATTTTTTTTAGAATTGACTTTTTGAAACAATAAAAACCAGAATTTATTTCTATCATCTAAAAATTAAGGTTAGTTTTTTGATAGAATTTCGATGAGTTTCGATTCCCTTTTAAAGTAGTTAAAATTCTCTTTTATCCTTTCCCTGCTTGATTTTCGGATTTCTTCAATCTCCAGCTTTAGAATCGATTCAATTAAGTTCTTTAATAGGTCGATGTTTTTTTCTTTCAATACCAGTTTTCTATTTCCAATAATCTCTGGAATTGCTCCAGTTGCAGACCCAATGGGAACACAGCCACAGGCCATGGCCTCACCAAGTGAATTTGGAAATCCTTCAGAAGTTGATAGCTGTAAATAAAATTGATGAGAGTTATAAAGATCCAAAAGCTCAACTGGAAGTTTTTTTCCGGATACTTTGACGTTTTGGTTTTGGGACTTATAATCAGAATCTCCTACAAGGGTAAAACTCCAATTAGGATGACTTTTTGCCAAATTCTCAATCAGATCATATCCCTTTACTATTGCTCTTGAAGGATTTGAAGTCCCAGTGGCCACAGAAATAAAAGTCAATGGTTGCCTTTTGCGTCCTTGATCTATCCAAAAATCAAGGTTAAATCCATTAGGGATTACTTGAATAGGAGTTTTCAGCTCTGGAATTAAATTTAATAAGCCTTGTTTAGGGGAAATTGACGGATCAAAGCTGTAATCTTGTTTTACTAAGGCTTGAGCTACTGGTAAGATTAAACTGCAATTTTTAAAACTATAAACTGTGGCTTTCCGAAGCCATTTTTTTCTGAAGTTGCCATATCCTATTTCAGGCATATTGATGCAGTCTGTTCCTCCGGCCTCAATAATGCATTTCTTTTCAAAAACTTTTCCAAACCAGACTGGCAAAACGGAATGATAGCCACCAAAAAAACAGAGGTATTGAGTGGTTTTTGGTAAATGCCATAACAGTTGAAACAACTGCAAAATAAAGTAGAATGGAAGTTTAATAGGGCTTTGAGTAAACTCTAATGACTTAATTTCTAATTCAGAACTGATCATTTCCACATCACGGTCAGTAAAAGCAGTTCGTACTGGATAGGTGTAAATGATCATTCTTGCTTTTTAAAAAATCAAAATAGCCCTTAAAACAGCAAAGGAGCAAAGAAATCAATGGATTTGTTTCTTTGCTCCTTGTTTAGGCAATCAATCGTGGATTAAATTACCACGTTTACAATTTTACCCGGCACCACAATCATTTTCTTTGGAGGATTGCCTTCCAGCCATTTCTGAACAGTTTCGTCAGCCAAAGCTGCCTTTTCGATTTCTTCTTTGGAAAGTGAAAGGTCTAAGTTGAGTTTTGCTCGCATTTTGCCATTGATCATCACCGGGTATTCAAATGCACTTTCTTTCAAATAACTTTCGTCAAATACCGGGAAGGTTGTTTCTGTGATCGAAGTTTCATGACCTAATTGCGACCAAAGTTCTTCCGCGATATGTGGGGCATAAGGAGACACCAAAATCGCCAATGGTTCTAAAATCTTTCGCTTATTACTTTTTAGTGAAGTCAACTCATTGACGCAGATCATAAAGCTGGATACCGAGGTATTAAATGAGAAGTTAGTCATGTCCTCTTCCATCTTCTTGATGGCTTTGTGAAGGGTTTTGTACTCTTCTTTGCTTGGCTCAGCATCCGTAACCTGGAATTCACCTGAATTGGTATGATATAGGTTCCAAAGCTTACGAAGGAATTTGAAAACCCCGTCAATGCCGTTGGTGTTCCATGGCTTGAATTGCTCCAGAGGGCCCAGGAACATTTCGTACAATCTTAAGGTGTCTGCTCCGTATCGCTCGATGATGTCATCAGGATTTACGACGTTGTATTTTGATTTGGACATTTTCTCCACTTCAGCTCCGCAGTTGTATTTGCCGTCTTCCAGAATGAATTCAGCATCTGCCAAATCTGGTCTCCATGCTTTGAATTTTTCGAGATTCAATTGATCATTGTAGACAATGTTTACATCTACGTGCATCGTAGAGGTTTCATATTGATCTTTCAGACCATAACTTACAAACTGGTTGGTTCCTTTTACTCTGTAGACAAAGTTTGATCTACCTTGGATCATGCCTTGGTTGATCATCTTTTGGAATGGTTCGTCAATACTCACCACGCCTAGATCATACAAGAATTTGGTCCAGAATCTGGAATACAATAAGTGGCCGGTAGCATGCTCTGATCCCCCGATGTATAAATCTACAGCACCCCAGTAATCTGTTTTTGCTTTGTCAGCAAAGGCAGTTTCATTTTTAGGATCTGTATATCTGAAGAAATACCAGCTAGAACCAGCCCAGCCAGGCATCGTGCTTCTTTCCAAGGGAAATTCGCCTTCCGAAGTTTTGTAGTTCCAGTCCTTTGCTCGAGCCAATGGTGGTTCGCCATCTTCTGTCGGCAAGTATTTATCTACCTCTGGTAATACCAAAGGCAGGTCTTTTTCTTCTACTAAGTAAGGAAGTCCCTCTTTGAAATAGACCGGCAGTGGCTCGCCCCAATAACGCTGGCGGGTAAAAATAGCATCACGCATTCTATATTGGATTTTGCCTTTCCCGATGCCTTTTTCTTCTAAGAACTCAATGGCTTTCACCATCGCATCTTTCATGTAAAGATTTGAAATGAAGCCAGAATTGATAATTAAACCGCCTTTTCCAGGGAAAGAACCTTCTTCCATGGAGCCTTCGATCACTTGTCTGATTTCCAGATCGAAGTGCTTCGCAAAGTTGTAATCTCGCTCGTCATGCGCTGGAACGGCCATTACTGCGCCAGTTCCGTACCCTGCCAACACGTAGTCAGCCACCCAAATTTGGATTTCTTCCCCGTTAAATGGGTTGATCGCATAAGAACCAGTAAAAGCTCCGGAGATAGTTTTGACATCACTCATTCGCTCTCTTTCCGAGCGGTTTTTAGCGACTTCGATATAAGCCTCAGCTTTTTCGCGCTGATCTTCTGTGATCAGAGCCGCAGCCAGATCAGATTCTGGTGCCAAAGCTAAATAGGTGACACCATATATAGTATCTACACGGGTTGTGAAGACTTTGATGGTTTGATCGGAATCTTTTACTTGAAAAACCACGTCAGCTCCTATGGATTTTCCGATCCAGTTTCGCTGCATTTCTTTGATCGGTTCAGACCAATCAACTTTCTCCAAACCTTGAAGCAAGCGATCAGCATATGCTGTGATTCTCATGGACCACTGCATCATTTTTTTGCGCTCCACGGGATGTCCACCTCGCTCAGAGAAACCATCCTTTACCTCGTCATTCGAAAGTACAGTACCCAAAGCAGCACACCAGTTTACAGTGGTTTCAGCCAAAAATGTCAATCTGTATTTCAAAAGCATTTCCTGCTTTTCCTTTTCGGAGAAAGCATTCCACTCTTCTGCCGTGAAAGTTGGAGTTTCGTCATCACTAACGGCCTTTACCGACTTATTACCTTCTTTTTCAAATCTAGAAATCAAGGAATCGATCGAAAGAGCTTTGTCAGCATCCTGATCGTAGTAGCTGTTGAAAAGCTGCATGAAGATCCACTGCGTCCATTTATAGTAATCCGGATTGGAAGTGCGGACTTCCTTACTCCAGTCAAAAGCAAATCCGATATTTTTTAACTGCTCGGTATATCTGGCAATGTTTTGCTCAGTAGTGATAGCTGGATGCTGACCGGTTTGTATTGCGTATTGCTCCGCTGGTAATCCAAAGCTATCATAGCCCATCGGGTGTAATACATTGAATCCTTTTAAGGTTTTGAATCTTGCTACGATGTCTGAAGCGATATATCCAAGGGGATGACCAACATGTAGCCCTGCTCCTGAAGGATAGGGGAACATGTCAAGTGTATAAAACTTAGGTTTGTCTGGTTTTACCTCCGCGAGAAAAGTTTGATTCTTTTCCCAGTAAGCCTGCCATTTCTTTTCAATTTCCCTAAAAGTGTACTCCGCCATGATTGAAATATTCGTGATTTTTTAGCTAAACGCCTGCAAAAATAGGAAAATTGACTGGGTTTGGAATGAAAATCTCTAATTCCTCCTGTCTATTAATTATATCCATTGGTCATTTTTTTGAAATCAACTCATGACTTTTTAGTATTTTCAAGCTTAACCACACCATCAACCCTATGAAAATTTCTACCCTTTTGAGACAAAACCTTATGGTTTGTGTCGCATTATTCATCACTCAAATTTCTTTTGGACAGAAGAAATACTCTGACAAACAAAAAGAAGCTTTAAAGCAAGAAGCACTTCAGATAGTGGAGGCGGATTCAAAAATGAGCCAAGTGATGGTCGATAAGATTTTCAGTTTCGCAGAACTAGGATTTCAGGAAATTGAATCTTCCAAATACTTGACAGGAATACTTGCTGAAAATGGTTTTGAAATCAAAACTGGAGTTTCGGGAATCCCGACAGCTTGGTTTGCAACATGGAGCAATGGAGAAGGGCCAGTGATTGCTTTGGGTTCAGATGTGGATGATATCCCAAAAGCGTCTCAATATCCTGGAGTCGCTTATCACAAACCTATTATAGAAGGTGCTCCCGGTCATGGTGAAGGGCATAATGCCGGGATTCCTTTAAATATCACTGCGGCTTTGGCAGTGAAAAAAATCATGGAAAGAGAAAATATCGGAGGAACTCTGATCTTGTGGCCGGGAATCGCAGAAGAGTTAGTTGCTTCTAAAGCTTGGTTCGTTCGAGATGGACTTTTCGATGATATCGATATATGTATTTTCACCCATGTGGGAAATAATTTAGGTGTAAGCTATGGTCAGGCTTCCGGAACAGGATTAATCTCTGTAGAATATACTTTTAGTGGAGAAGCAGCTCATGCAGCCGGTGCACCATGGAGAGGGAGAAGTGCTCTGGATGCGGCCGAATTAATGAATGTCGGGTGGAATTATAAAAGAGAGCATTTAGATCCCTTAAAAAGATCTCATTCCATTTTTACAGATGGTGGTGATCAGCCAAACGTAGTGCCCTCAAAAGCATCCATCTGGTATTATTTCAGAGATGTGAAGTATGATGGCATTATGGAAATGTATGAGGTAGCCAATAAAATGGCAGAAGGTGCAGCCTTGATGACGGATACTGAAATGACTTCGAAAATCCTTGGTACAGCTTGGCCAAGACATTTTAATAAAGTGATCGCAGAAAAAATGTATGCGAATATCTTGAAAGTAGGTTTGCCGGAATGGTCAGAAGCTGATCAAGAACTGGCAAAAGCGGTTCAGACGGAAGTAAATGCTACGAGAATTGAAGGGCTTCCTACCAAACTAGATACGATAGGTTTACCGGTAACCACACCTAGATCTGGTGGTTCGGATGATATTGGGGATGTTTCTTGGGTTGTCCCAACTGTCACTTTAAGATTTCCATCCAACATTCCCGGACTTCCGGGACATCATTGGGCCAATGCAATTGCCATGGCAACACCAATTGCTCATAAAGGTGTGACGGCTGGTGCCAAAGCCGAGGCGATGACAATTTTAGATTTTCTCTTAAATCCTGAACTGGTAGACGAGGCCTGGGATTACTTTAAAAATGTACAGACCAAAGAAGAAGAATATAAGCCGATGATTTCTGCAGATGATGAGGCTCCGATCTATTTGAATAAGCAGATTATGGATTTGTATCGTCCTTTGATGGAGAAGTATTATTACGATGAAACTAAATATGATTCTTACTTAGAACAATTAGGAGTGACCTATCCTACACTAAAAAAGGATTGATTTGTTAAAATATTCCAAGGTTGGAAAATAGTATTTAGATCATACAATTTTTCAATCTTGGAATTTTCTGATACAAAACCTTACCTTTGCACTTGATTTTCACCAGCGGTTCAATTGCCCGCTTTAACAAAAATTCATGAAGACAGAAGAATTGATTGCAAAAGGCTTATCGCTTCCTTTGATGGAGGCATTTTACACAATACAAGGGGAAGGAAGATTTACAGGATATCCTGCTTATTTTATCCGGCTAGGCGGCTGTGATGTAGGATGTGTCTGGTGTGATGTCAAAGAATCATGGGAAGCCGGAAAATGGCCTATCCATTCCATAGAAGATATTGTAGCAGAAGCAGAAAAATACCCTGGTAGATTGGTGGTGATTACAGGAGGGGAACCTTTGATGTATGATTTAGGGCCTTTGACAGCACTTTTGAAATCTAAAGGATTCACTACGAATATAGAGACGTCTGGAGCTCATCCGTTTTCTGGTGATTTTGACTGGGTTTGCTTTTCTCCAAAGAAATTTAAAAAACCACATGAATCGATCTACAAGAAAGCAAACGAATTGAAGGTTGTGGTCTTTCACGTAAGTGATTTTGCTTTTGCAGAGGAGCATTCAAAATTGGTGAATAGCGATTGCGAATTGCGACTTCAACCTGAATGGAGCAAAGCATCTAAATTTACACCAGAGATCATTAATTACACGAAATATCATCCAAATTGGAAAATTTCGCTTCAAACTCATAAATTTATGGACATCCCCTAAGTCCATGATGCGAATTTTCGTAGGATTTCTGTTTTTCTTCATTTTCGGTTTGACGCAAGCTCAGACTTATTCCATCATTGATGGAAGAGCGATAAAGCTTTTTAAAGAAGCTGAGCAGCTTACTCTTTCTCGAGAATATGATCAAGCAATAAAAAAATATCAAGATGCGATAGAGAGAGAGGCTTCTTTTTTGGAAGCCTATGTGAAGATGGCGCAGTTGATGATGACCCAAGGTAGAATTGAAGAAGCAGAGAAAGTGGCCGAGGCAGGAAAAAAACGTTTGTCCGGAAAGAACGCTACTTCAAAAAATGTAGCAGAATTTGGTTGGCTTTTTTCAAACCTGTATATGGAAAAGGGGGAGTTCCAAAAAGCTTATGATGAATTCAAGAAGACAGAACCACTTTTTGATGAGGATTTTAGGAAAACCATTTACTATGTACAAATGAAGTCCAAAATGGACTTTTTGGAAGAACAGTTGAGTAATTCCATGTCGATTGAAAAGGAAAAACTTGAAGACCCACTTAATCAATATTCATTGCAATATTTCCCGGTCCTTACAGCGGATGGAGAACAAATACTTTTTACAAAAAGAGATGGGACAGGAAACTTTGATAAGGAGGATATTTATACGGCTTATGCAGAGCCGGATGGCACTTGGAACGAACCGGTGAGTATTGCATCAACCATTAATTCCCAGTACAATGAAGGGACTTGCTCAGTAACGGCTGATGGGAATATTTTAATTTATACCTCCTGTGATGCTCCAGATTCTGAGGGAAGCTGTGATCTGTATATCGCATATAAAGTCAATGGCAATTGGCAGCGACCTACTAATATGGGTAAAAAAGTGAATTCAAGATCTTGGGACTCACAACCTTCTTTATCTGCAGATGGTAGAATCTTGTTCTTTTCTTCAAATAGGAGAGGAGGATTTGGTGGAAATGATATTTGGTATAGTGTAATGCAAAACGATGGTTCTTGGGCTGATGCAAAGAACTTGGGTAATATAGTGAACACGGCCAAAGATGAGATTTCACCTTTCATGTTCTTCAATAATGAAATCCTGTTTTTTGCTTCTGATGGGCACCAAGGATTTGGGGGGATGGATATTTTTCTTTCAAGAGTGAAAGGAGGAGAATTTTCCGCTCCGGAAAATCTAGGATTACCGATCAATGATCATTTGGATCAAGTTGCGCTTTTCATCACTGCGCAAAAAGATTATGCCTACTTCACTGAACTTACTTCTGGGGACAATGGGAAAGATAGATCTCTATTGTACCGATTTAAATTTCCCGAATCCATTTATTTAGGAGAGAATCTAACGGTGACGGGAGGAAAGGTTTTTAATTCAAAAACAGGAGCTCCGATCGATGCCACCTTATCACTAGTGTCGTTGACAAATGATAGCACACTATACCAATTTAAAGCGGATGGGAAGACGGGAGATTTTATGATGCTCTATCCCGAAAAATCGATTTCAGGATTATATGTTGAAAAGAAAGGTTTTCTTCCGAAAATTTATAATGTAGAGCGGGATAAGCTTCAAAATGTAAAAGATTTAAATATAGAAATGGTGCCTGTTGCCTCGGGTGAAGAATTTGTTTTTGAGAATATTTTCTTTGATTTCGATAAATTCGAGCTGAAAGCAGAATCCATTTCATCTCTTAAAAGACTTGTCAAGTTTTTACAAGAAAATCCTAATGTAAATATCTTGATAACAGGGCATACCGATAATGTGGGGACGCCAAGTTACAATCAACAACTAAGTTTGCAACGAGCACAAAGTGTGCAAAAATACCTCGTGCAAGAAGGAATGCACCCAGCTAGGGTACTTGTAGAGGGAAAAGGAGATAAGGAACCTGTGGTTCCTAATACCACATTAGAAAATCAAGCCCTTAACAGGAGAATTACTATTAAGGTGCTTTAAGCATTTTCATCCGTTGTTTTACCGAAACCTTCCCGGCTGTTTCAAGCGAAATCTTTCAATAATGACTATCAATTTTATGAATGCATATCTTGATCCATTCGGCTATTTCCTTTCTTTTTACCTAACTTTGCGAACTATTTAATAAGCTATGATTTACGTTTGCCGGAAAGAACATTTTAATGCCGCTCATAAATTGTGGAACCCTAAGTGGTCTGATGAGAAAAATGTGGAGGTTTTTGGTCCCTGCGCCAATGTCAATTGGCATGGCCATAATTTTGAATTAATTGTAATGGTGAAAGGATTGCCCGATCCAGACACAGGTTTTGTGGTGGATTTGAAGAAGTTGAGTACGATCATCAGGAGTTTGGTCATTGATAAAGTAGATCATAAAAATCTAAATATTGATGTTGATTTTATGTCTGGTAAACTGGCCAGCTGTGAAAATTTAGTGATGGAATTCTGGAAAATATTGGAACCTGCGGTCAAAGAAATTACGAGTCAGGGAGGTTTGCACAAGTTGACTTTGTATGAGACTCCAAGAAATTTTGTAGAATATTATGGTGATTAATTTCAATTATATAAAATATTGATGGACAAAGTAGGTTTCAAAAGCCTACTTTTCTTTTTTTATACTTACCCTTTTATCTGTAGAAATGTCTCAAATTTCAAAGAAATTATACATCATCTCTGGAGAGCGCTCCGGAGATCTTCATGCTTCTAATTTGGTGTTGGCATTGAAAGCCAAGAATCACTCTATTTCTTTTCGGGGAATGGGAGGGAGTTACTCTGAAAAGGCTGGAGTGAATTTATCAGTTAATTACTCAAAAGTAGCTTTAATGGGATTTTTGGAGGTTTTATTAGGGTTTAGAAAAGTGTTGAAATACTTGAGTTTGGTAAAAAAGGATCTCCTTGAGTTTAAACCAGATGCGATTATTTTAGTGGATTATGGTGGTTTTAATATGAAAATTGCTGCCTTTGCAAAAGAAAACAAGATTCCTGTTCATTATTATATTCCACCAAAAGTTTGGGCCTGGAATCAAAAAAGAGCTTTAAAACTCAAAGCTTTTACAGATCATATGTATTCTATTCTTCCCTTTGAACCTAAATTTTATAAAAAGTATGAAATGGATGTTCAATATGTTGGAAATCCACTTTTTGATGAGATCAGAAAGTTTAAGCCTCATGAATTCTTTTTTCAAAAAAATAACATTGGCTACCAGCCAATTGTGGCTTTATTACCGGGAAGTAGGGCACAAGAAATTAATGCTATGCTTGATAGAATGATTGCATTGGTAGAAGAATTTCCTAATGCTCAATTTGTGATAGCAGGATTAAATGATCTCGGAACGGAGATTTATCAGAGAGGGATAGATGCAGGTATTCGGGTGATTTATGATCAGACTTATGATCTTTTATCACATGCTATAGCTGCTGTAGTTACTTCAGGTACAGCTACTTTAGAAACTGCATTGTTTAGAGTTCCACAGGTTGTGGTGTATAAGACAAGTCCTGTGTCGTATGCTATTGCAAAAAATTTAATTCGTGTTCCATTCATTTCTTTGGTCAATTTAATTGCGGAAAAGGAAGTGGTAAAAGAATTAATTCAAAGTGATTTTTCTGTAGGGAATCTAAAGAAGGAATTGAATATGATTCTCTCCAATCAAGTATACAAAGGACAAATGATTCAAGGCTATGATTTGATTAAAGGAAAATTAGGCGAAACTTCTGCTTCGGAAAATACGGCAGAATTGATTTTGGATTCTCTTTTCTAAGGAAATTTTGAATTCGGATGATTGGTTAATTTTTTTAGACTCCTTATCGTATTTTTAAGGATGAACCGATCGCTTACCTTAAAAATCATCCTTCTAGGATTTTTCTCATTTTTTCTTTTTTCAATGGATTGCCTTTCGCAAACTATTGGTAAAAGTGAGGTGAAAATTTTTATTAAGCCAGATCAGCGATTTCAAACCATTCATCATTTTGGGGCTTCTGATGCCTGGTCAATTCAGTTTGTAGGAAATTGGCCTGAACAAAAAAAAGAATCAATAGCAGATTTATTATTTAGCCAAGATATGGAAAATGGCAAACCCATTGGAATTGGGTTGTCAATGTGGCGGTTCAATTTGGGTGCCTGAAGTGCAAGCCAAGGGGCTGAAAGTGGGATAAAAGACGAGTGGAGAAGAGCAGAATCGTTTCTTGATACAGATGGAGAGTTAGATATGGCGAAAGCTGTTGGTCAAGTTTGGTTTGCAAAGGCTGCAAAAGAAAGAGGGGTTGAAAAATTATTGTTATTCTCAAATAGTCCTCCCATTCAGTTCACAAAAAATGGGAAAGCTTTTTCCAGCGATGGGAAAACAAATTTAGATGAAGGAAAAACGAAAGACTTTGCAACTTATGTTAGTTCGGTTTTCTTAGGCTTGAAACAAATAGGTTTAGAGCCAAAATACATTAGTCCAGTTAATGAGCCTCAATGGGATTGGTCCGATGGTGGGCAGGAGGGAAGTCCCTATTTAAATGGAGAAATTGCAAGCTTAGTGAGAACTCTTAATGAATCATTGGAAGAATATAAAATTGATGCCCAGATTGATGTGGCCGAAGCCGGGAAAATCAATTACCTATTTGAGCAAGCTGACAAACCATCCAGAGGAAATCAAATCGCTGAATTTTTTAATCCTGGCTCCGCAAATTACCTCGGTGATTTAAGTCATGTATCAACTACTATTTCAGGACATAGTTATTTTACAACTAGTCCAATTGATGCATCAGCAGGATTAAGAGGAAAGCTTTCAAATGAAATATCATCGATTCCGGGCCTTGAATATTGGATGTCCGAATACTGTATTCTTGGAGATAATGAAGGTGAGATCAATGGGAATGGAAGGGATTTGGGAATGAATGCAGCTCTGTATATGGCAAGAGTTATTCACCAAGATCTAACCGTTTCAATTGCATCTGCTTGGAATTGGTGGATTGCAGTCTCACCATATAAGTATAAAGATGGGCTGATTTACATCGATAAAAATAAGGAGGATGGGAATTTCTATGAAAGTAAAATGCTTTGGACTTTGGGTAATTTTAGTCGGTTTATCCGTCCAGGATTTGAAAGAATAGGAGTAGAGACCTCACCAATAAATCAAGAAAAGTTTTTTGTATCAGGGTTTCAAAACCCCAGGAGCGGAGAAATTGTATTGGTTTTGATTAATTCAAATTCTAAAGAAATAGTTATTTCTTTAGAGAATTATCCAATAAAAAACATCTCATTGAAAGGATATTTGACAGATGAAAAATCGAATCTAGAACCTTTTGAAGCAGATGTGAAATCATTTCAAATGCCAGCGGAATCAATTGTTACCTTAGTTCTTACTATTAAATAAAAAAGCTCGACAAACATCAATTTGCCGAGCTTTAATTTAGTTTTGATTTGAGATTAAGCTACCTGTAGCCTCTTGAATTTCGATTTATCAAATTTGCTTTGCGCATATTTCATGTCAATTACCAGTTCCTTAATGGAATCGTCTGAAGGTATTTCATACATCGCATCAGTGACGATTGCCTCACAAATGGATCTTAATCCTCTTGCTCCAAGGTTGTATTCTACAGCTTTGTCAACGATAAATTCTACTGCGCTTTCTTCAAAGACAATATCAACACCTTCCATTTTCAAAAGCTTTGAATATTGTTTGACCAAAGCATTTTTAGGTTCTGTCAAAATTCTCTTTAAAGAATCTTTATGAAGTGGATCCAAATGTGTCAAGACTGGAAGTCGACCAATCAATTCAGGGATCAATCCAAAAGCTTTCAAATCCTGTGCAGTTACATATTGCAATAGATTTTCCCTGTCGGCTGTTGGGTCAGCATTACTTTTTCCAAATCCCATTGGTTGGGTATTTAGCCTTTTTCCTATATGCCTAACAATTCCATCAAATGCACCTCCGCAGATAAATAGGATGTTTTCAGTATTAACAGCAATCATCTTCTGGTCAGGATGCTTTCTCCCTCCTTGAGGTGGAACATTCACTATTGTTCCTTCCAAAAGTTTAAGCAATGCCTGCTGCACTCCTTCTCCACTCACATCTCTTGTGATGGAAGGATTGTCAGATTTTCGTGAGATTTTATCTAGCTCATCGATGTAAACAATGCCTCTTTGAGCTGCTTCCACATTATAATCAGCAGCTTGAAGAAGTCTTGTCAAAATACTCTCCACGTCTTCCCCAACATAGCCTGCTTCTGTAAGAACTGTAGCATCTGCGATGCAAAATGGAACTTCAAGAATTTTTGCAAGAGTTTTTGCTAGGTAGGTTTTTCCCGTTCCAGTATCACCAACCATGATAATGTTGGATTTTTCAATCTTAACATCATCTTTTTCATCTTTTTGAGAAAGTCGTTTGTAGTGATTGTAAACTGCAACAGTTAAAACCTTTTTGGCTTCATCCTGACCAATAACAAACTGATCGAGGAAGGAAGTCAATTCCTTTGGTTTTTTTAATTTAAAATTAGGTTGAACACCGTCCGACTTCTTGGTTTTTCCTTCTTCACCGACAATCAAATGAGCTTGTTCGATACAGAAATTACAGATATGGGCTGAAATACCCGATACCATCAGATCAACATCTTTCTTATTTCTACCGCAAAAAGAGCAGGTAACTTGAGCCATTACTTAAGGTTTTTTAACTAATACTTCGTCTATTAAGCCATATTCTTTGGCCTCTGGTGCTTTCAACCAATAATCTCTATCAGAGTCGCTTTCAATTTCTTCAAAAGTTTTACCGGTATGATTTGCCAATATTTGATATAATTCTTGTCTCATGGATAGGATTAATTTCAATGAAATTTCCATATCTCGTGACTGTCCTTGCATTCCTCCTGAAGGTTGGTGGATCATGACTCTTGAATGTTTCAAAGCAGATCTCTTATCTTTTGCCCCTCCAGCTAATAACACAGCTCCCATGGATGCAGCGATTCCTGTACAAATTGTTGCTACATCGGGCCCAATGTACTGCATCGTATCATAAATACCTAAACCTGCTGTTACTGATCCTCCTGGGCTATTTACATAAAGTAAAACATCTTTTTTAGAATCTACCGATTCCAAAAACAAGAGCTGAGCAACAATGATGTTAGCTATGTGATCATCTATACCTGTGCCTAGGAAAATGATTCTGTCCATGATTAGTCTTGAAAAGACATCAATCTCACGAAAGTTTTGTGGACGCTCCTCGATTACTGATCGAGTCATATTCTCAATATGCTGAGTATACTGGTCAAAAGCGGTACCGCTTACGCCTTGATTATGGATAGCGTATTTTCTGAATTCTTCTTTATTGATCATGTTCGAGTTTGTTGTGGTATACAAAAATAAAAAAAGCCCTCAAAAAAGGGCTTTTTTATGAAAGCAATAATCGAATTACTTTTCTAAAAGTTCCTTGAACTTGTCAATAGATATTTCCTTTTCCGTTAAATCAATGGTTTCCTGTACATAAGCTAGGACTTTATCATTTTGTACGGAGGTAAGCATGTTCATATAATTTTGCCCGTCTTCACCTTTTAGGTAGTTGTCAACGAACATATCCATGCTTTCTTCCATTTGAGAACCTAATCCTGAAGAAGCGAATTGCTCACGGATCATTTCTTTTGTCTTAGCAATTACATCTTCATGCTCAGCCTGAATTTTGTTTTCAGTAGCTACTTGATTAGAAATCAAAGACCAAACAAGCTGCTTCGCATAGATAGGAAATTCTTTCTCTACATCTTCTGCAGTAACTTTACCTTCATTTGCACGAAGTAACCATTCTTTTAAGAATGCTTCAGGTAATTCTATTTTTGCGGACTCAGTAAGCGATTTTTTTAATTCTTCTTCTGTGAATACTTTAGATTCTTTATCATAGTTTCCTTGAAGAGTTTCTTTCACTTTCGCTAAAAATTCCTCCTCAGTATTCACGACACCTGGACCAAAAACTTTGTCAAAAAATTCCTGATTCATTTCAGCAACCTCAGTTCTATTGATATTCTTTACCGTAAATGTAATGGGTCCCTCAATAGAAGCAGCTTCCTCTTCATCCAAACCGAAGGCTTCTTCCCATTGAGCTTTTTTGACATCTTTGGACTCAAACTCCACAACAGCATCTTTGCTGATACCGATGAATTTTGCAGCAAGTTTTTTAGTGATTTTTTCTAGATCTAAAGAAACTGTTTTTGTGAATCTGCTTTCAGTTACATTTAAATCACCATAAATATGATCACCTGCTTCGCTGACTTCAGGATTTGTGCTTTTCCCAGATTGAGATTTTAAATTTTCGATAGTTTCTTCAACTAACTTATCGTCTACTTTGATCGCATATTTTGTGCCCTTGAATTTTTTATCAAGAGGGATACTGATATTTTCAACAAAACCTATTTTGTACTCGAAATCAAATTCCTTTTGAGTTTTCCAATCAATAGAATTATTTTCTTTTTCAACAGGAAGTGGCTCTCCAAGAATTTTAAAAGTCTGTTCTTTAAGGTAGCTGTTTAATGACTCTCCTAAAATAGAATTGATTTCTTCAACCAAAATAGAAGTGCCATACATGTTTTTAACCATGGAAACAGGAGCTTTGCCAGGTCTAAAGCCTTTAATATTGGCTTTTTTAGCATAGTCTTTAAGTTTCGCATCTACCTTTGGTTGATAATCTGCTTCGTTTAGTTTAATTTTAATTAAAGCTTGATTTGCTGAATGCTTGTCTAATGAGATTTCCAAGGCGTTTAAATTTATTGTGTTGATTAACTAAAAACCCTCAATCTCCATCCTGTTTTTAAAACAGTAGAGTGATTGAGGGTTCTGTCTTCGTGCGGATAGAGGGACTCGAACCCCCATGCCTTACGGCGCTAGATCCTAAGTCTAGTGCGTCTACCAATTTCGCCACATCCGCTTATGGTACAAACGGGAAGAAAATCGCAAAAATTTGATTCCTTTTCCTGATTGTGGATGCAAAGGTAAATAGTAATTTTCAAAATGCAATAAGTCTCAAAAAAAAATTAAAAGAATTAGGCAAGTTATTCCACACAAAGCATTTTTGATGTAAAATACACCTATATGATCCAAGTGGATATAGATGAAGAACGAAAAGAGATTCTCAAACGCTATAAGCGATTATTGAGACAGGCCAAACCTGTACTCAAATCTGGGGATACTAAAATGATAAAAAAGGCATTCACCGTCTCTCAAGAAGCCCATAAAGATATGAGACGGAAATCCGGTGAACCTTATATCTATCATCCACTGGAAGTGGCTTTAATCTGTGTTGAAGAAATTGGACTGGGGACTACTTCCATTGTCTCTGCCCTTTTACATGATGTGGTCGAAGATACCGAATGGGAATTGGAGGATATCGAGCGAGAGTTTGGGTATAAGGTTATGACCATTATTGATGGGTTGACAAAAATCTCAGGAGTTTTTGATTACGGAAGTTCCCAGCAAGCAGAGAATTTCAGAAAGATGCTTTTGACTCTTTCTGATGATGTCCGGGTTATCCTGATTAAACTAGCAGATCGACTCAATAATATGAGGACGCTTCAGAGTATGCCAAGGCATAAACAGCTCAAAATAGCCTCAGAGACAATGTACCTTTATGCGCCGTTGGCGCACCGTTTAGGCTTGTATGCCATAAAATCTGAGCTTGAAGATTTGTATTTAAAATACACAGATACTGAGACATACAAAGACATTGTTCAGAAAATAAATGAATCAAAGTCAATCCGAAATAAATTTATCAAGTCTTTTATTCAGCCTATTGAAGATGAATTAATCAGGCAGAAATTCAAATTTGTAATTAAAGGAAGGCCAAAATCTGTCTACTCCATTTATAGTAAAATGAAGAAACAGGGGATACCTTTTGAGGAAGTTTATGATCTTTTCGCGATTAGAATCATTTTGGATAGTGAGTTGGAGAATGAAAAAGCAGATTGCTGGCAAGTTTATTCGATAGTCACTGACTTTTATCACCCAAATCCTGACAGGCTAAGAGATTGGATCAGCACTTCAAGGTCTAATGGCTACGAATCTCTTCATACAACAGTAATGAGCAATACCGGTCAATGGGTTGAAGTTCAGATAAGGACAACTAGGATGGACGAGATTGCTGAAAGAGGATATGCAGCGCATTGGAAATACAAAGAAAAAGAGAGTAGTTCAAAGTCGACGACGGGACTTGATGATTGGATTTCCCAAGTAAGAGGGTTGTTAGAAACCAACGATGGTTCCGCCATCGAATTCATGGATGACTTTAGGGGAAATTTATTCCAAGAAGAAGTATTTGTTTTTACCCCAAAAGGAGATCTAAAAGTATTGCCATTTGGGTCTACGGCATTGGATTTTGCATTTGAAATCCACACGGAAATAGGCGCTAAATGCATTGGGGCAAAAGTAAATCAAAAACTGGTTCCGATTTCCCATAAATTAAAGAATGGAGATCAAGTCGAAATCCTAACTTCCAACAAGCAAAAACCAACTGAAGATTGGCTTAATAACGTTGTTACTTCCCGTGCCAAGGCAAAAATAAAAGATGCTTTAAAAGAAGATAAAAAATCTGCCATTTTGGACGGGAAGGAGATTGTTCAGCGCAAGTTGAAGCAAATGAAAATGGAGTTTAACTCTGAAGCTGTCGATAAGCTCCGTGCCTATTTCGAATTGAAAACAGCAAACGAATTTTATTATAGGTTAGGAAAGGGGATAATTGACCCAACTTCGATTAAGTCATTTAAAATTTTCAAAGAAAATCAGAAGCTTAAAAGTAAAGCTACCCAAGAAAAGGTCAAGGATGAATCCACGTTTACAAAAGAAATAAAGAATCTTAAAGGTCCTGACCGTGATCAATTGTTGATAGGAGAGGACATGGATGTAGTGGATTATATTTTAGCTAAATGCTGTAATCCCATTCCAGGAGATGATGTATTTGGGTTTGTGACAATTAATGAAGGGATAAAAATTCACCGAACTTCTTGCCCAAATGCACTGGAGTTACTTTCAAATCATGGAAACAGGGTAATTAAAGCAAGATGGACAAGTCAAAAAGAAATTGCTTTTTTGGCAGGTTTGAGGATAATCGGAACGGACCGAGTGGGTTTGATCAACGATGTGACAAAAGTTATCTCCAATGAACTTAAAGTGAATATGAGATCTATTACGGTAGATTCAGATGCTGGGATTTTTGAGGGGACTATAAAATTGTATGTTCATAGCACAGAACATCTTGATGAATTAATGAAAAATCTGTCTCAAGTAGACGGAATCCAAAAGGTGACAAGGTTTGATTGATGAATTGAATCTTTTCTAACGGACAAAAGTTATATTTGAAAAAAATAGCTCAGAATGCCTTTGAATACCACTCACTTCGAAGAAGTAAAAAAGATATTTACTGCGTATCTAGAAAATCAAAAACTCCGAAAAACGCCGGAGAGATATGCCATCTTAGAAGAAATATACAGTCGAACAGGACATTTTGATGTAGAGTCACTTTACATCAGTATGAAAAATAAAAATTACCGAGTTAGTCGTGCAACAGTTTATAATACGTTGGATTTACTGGTAGAATGTGATTTGGTGACCAAACATCAATTTGGGAAAAATCTGGCTCAATTCGAAAAGTCTTATGGTTTTAAGCAGCATGATCATTTGATATGTATTGAATGCAACAAGGTTTTAGAATTTTGTGATCCTCGTATCCAAAATATCCAAAATACCGTAGGAGGTATTTTAGATTTTCAAGTTCTCCATCATTCATTAATCCTTTATGGCAATTGTAAAAATGTCAATTGCGAAAATAAAAAAGCTGACTCATGAAATTAACCTACACAACTAGCAAAGATGAATTTGCAAATTATTTATTTATTCAAGGTGACTTAATTGGAGATGGAACAGGACCCAAACTCGTTGAAGTTGTTTCGGACGCCATCCTTGATGGTGCAAAGACTTTTGTTGTTGATCTAAGTGAAGTGAGATATATTTCTTCTAGTGGGATTGGATTATTGATTACCATGCTGACTAAAATGAGAAATGCAGGAGGCGAAGTTTATTTGACGGCTCCTTCTGAGCATGTTAAAAAGCTTTTAATTATCACTAAGCTCAATAATATTTTCACTGTTTTTGATTCGGTGGAAGCTTTTAGAAATCAAATAACAACCTAGGATAACTTGATTTTCTTTTATTTTTTCGAATTGGTTTTCCATTCTTTAAAAGAATCTCTAATAATAAATAATGTCTAACTCTTGGTTTTCTATTGGCTTCTTGCAAATTTCACGCCTCAAAAAGTGTTACCATAAACGATAGACCGCACATCAAATGAAGATGGATGTACTTCTGGGCCTCCAGTGGGGAGACGAAGGAAAAGGAAAAGTAGTAGACGTTCTCGCGCCTCAGTATGAAATAGTAGCAAGATTCCAAGGAGGACCTAATGCAGGTCATACCCTTGAGTTTGACGGGATTAAGCACGTATTACATCAGATTCCCTCAGGGATTTTCCGTTCTCAGATATTAAATATTATTGGCAACGGTGTTGTTTTGGATCCGATTGTCCTGAAAAAAGAGATCGATGGCTTAGCTAAATTCAACATTGACTACAAGAAAAATCTTGTGATCTCAAAAAAAGCAACAATCATCATTCCTTCTCATAAATTATTAGATGCAGCTTACGAGCAATCTAAAGGGGACAAGAAAATTGGTTCTACTTTAAAAGGAATAGGTCCCACTTACCAGGATAAAATAGGAAGGTCTGCATTGAGAGTAGGGGATATGTTAAGCCCTGATTTCAATGAAAAATATAATACACTTGTAGAAAAGCATAAAACTATACTTTCATTTTACAATCATCCATTGGATGCGTTGACTGAAATGGAGGATCAGTTCTTTAATGCAATAGAGTTTTTCAAAACCTTGAATTTGGTTGACAGTGAGTATGTAGTAAATGATGCTTTTTCCGAAAACAAAAGAATTCTAGCGGAAGGAGCTCAGGGATCTTTGCTGGATATAGATTTTGGATCTTATCCATATGTGACCAGTAGTACTACCATGACTGCAGGAGCATGTACTGGTCTGGGGGTGTCACCTTCCAAAATCGGGGAAGTTTTCGGAATTTTCAAAGCATACTGTACAAGAGTGGGGAGTGGTCCATTTCCAACTGAACTTTTTGATCAGACAGGGCAGGATATGAGGAAAGAGGGAAATGAATTTGGAAGTACTACTGGACGTCCAAGAAGATGTGGATGGTTGGATCTTCCCGCTTTAAGATACTCCATCATGATCAATGGAGTCACTCAATTATATATGATGAAAGCTGACGTCCTTAATATTTTTGAGGAAATTAAAGTTTGTACTCATTATGAATTACCTAATGGGGAGAGAATTGATCGACTAAGCTTCGAGATTTCTGAGTTAGATGTTAAACCGGTTTATGAGACTCTGAAAGGTTGGAATTGCTCATTAGCCAATATCGATAGCTATGAAAAGTTTCCATCTGAGCTAATAGATTATGTTTCTTATCTTGAAGATGAATTAAATGTCCCGATAAAATTAGTTTCCATCGGGCCTGATAGAAATCAGACTATTCTTAGATAGCCATCTATATAAGATTTAGAAGCCTTCGGTATAAACTGAAGGCTTTTTTATTTCTTTAATTTTAATGCCTTAAATTAGACTCATTAATTTAAGTATGTTGAAAACCCAAATCACCTTATTATTTCTGCTGACTTTTTTATTAAAATTTGACCTAACAGCTCAAACTGGATTTCCTTATTGTGAAACTTTTGATTCCAATACCACTAAACCTACTACCATTTTTGGGGCAGATGCACTCCTAGTGGATGGAGCATTAAGATTAACCAACAATCAGATTAATCAACGAGGATATGTTTATATAGATATTCCATTTTCATCTGCTTATGGGATCAAAACATCCTTTGAATATTTTAGCTACGGAGGAGATGGTGCAGATGGAATAGCTTTCTTTCTTTTCGATGCAGCAGTTCCTAATTTTTCAATTGGTGGATTCGGTGGGTCTTTAGGATATTCTAAAAGGAATAATGAGCCAGGGCTTTCAGGTGCTTATTTAGGAGTTGGCTTTGATGAATTTGGGAATTTTGGGAATACTGCAGAGGGGAAGACGGGAGGTTTCCCAGGTTCTGGAGAAAGCAACGTGCCAGACGCAATAGTGATTAGAGGACCAGGGAATGGATTTACCGGATATGAATTTATTACAGGTCGCAAAACCATGGTTTCAGGGCCAGATGGATTGGCTTCAGATCAATTTTTCCCGATAAGTTCTGGTGGTTTAGGAACGCAGAGAGTGACAGACTTAAATGATCCAGGATATAGAAAAGTAAATATAAGCTTGGTTCCAAATCCATCTGGTGTTGGATATTTGATCACATTAGTGATGGATTATACCGTATTTCAAAATACTCATCGGACTATTACAATTTTCCAAGATGTCCCATTTCCATATGAAGCTCCACCAAATTTAAAATTGGGTTTTTCTGCATCTACTGGAGGATTTACTAATTTCCATGAAATAAGAAATCTAGTTGTGGAGGTTGCAAATGATGAAGATTTACAAAACCCTATTGGTAGCGATATCGAAGGATTGGAATCTTGCGCAGGTACAGACAATATGTATGTGATTACTGAGGAGGAGGTGGAATTATTAAATGAAAACGCCTCAATTTCGTGTCTTCAGTTTTTTGCTTCATTGGATGAGATTGAAAGTGAATCAGATGATGCTTGTGAACAGTCTACGTGTAATGAAGTAAACAGGACTTTAGTGCTACCCGAAGGGATCTTTCAAGCCACAGATGAAGCTGGGGGTTTTTTGTTTAATCCAAATCAAGATTTTGTTGGTGAAAATGTAACAGTTTTCTATACCATCACAGATAACTATGGTAAAAGATCACAAGGAAATTCTTTGTCAATAAAAATTTTAGAATCACCTACTGCAATGAAGTTGGTTAAATCTGAAGGAGAAGAGTTGGTAGAAGAGGTGTTTCTTTGTGGAGGAGAGTCGGTTTTATTAAAAGGGATTGCTGAAGTAGAATACACAAATGTGGAATGGAGAAAAGATGGAGAAAAAATTGAAGGAGCAGATGATTTTCAATTTAGTGCAGGGCAGTCAGGATTGTATACGATAGTAGGTTATAATGAAATAGGTTGTTCTATTGCCTCAAATGAAATAAAAGTTACTTTTCCTGAATCTCCTAATTTTGGAATAGAAGATCCTATTATTGGTTGTTTTCCAGATATTGGAGTAGATGTGTCGACTTATTTAGAAGGATATGAACCAGCTACCTATGATTATTTGCTAGTTGGAAATGGGAAGACCTATTTAAATGATCAAATGAAAAGTATAGGTGAGTCTGGTTTTTTTGACTTAACTGTGAAACCAAAGACAATTGATTGTTACTCTGATCCTGTTCAGATTGAAATAATTATTCTGGAAGAAGAATTATTTGCGGATTTTAAGTTTGGAGTGAAAGGCTCTGGTATTTCTGGAGATGAAGACGGAGGCATTTTTCCTGACGATGAGATTCAATTTGAAAATTTATCCGCTCAAACAGCAGTGGGTTGGTTATGGGACTTTGGAGATGGAAGCACGAGCAATGAAGAAAACCCTCTCCATGTATTTGGCAAAAAAGGGGAGTTTGATATTCTCCTTACAATTGAAAATGAATTTGGCTGCATTGCCAGCAAAAGTAAAAGACTTTCAATTACCAAAAGTTACAGGATTATGGTGCCCACAGGGTTTACTCCATTAGAGCAAGAGAATAAAACCTTTATCCCAAAATTTAAAGGAATAGTTAGTATTAAGCTTTCAATTTTTAATATATGGGGAGAATTTATTTTTCAAACGGATGATCTAAATTCATCAGGATGGGACGGAACCTTAGGAGGTGAATTGGTTGATGCTGGAGTTTATGTTTACAGGATAGATGGGGTTTCTAAGGACGGTGAAAAAGTGGTAAAAGCAGGGAAATTTAGATTAATCCGATGATGAAAAGGTTATTTGTGATAATCCTTTTATTCCAATTTGGAAAAACGCTGGCTCAAGATGTGCAGTATAGTCAGTTTTATGCAAATCCGCTTTACCTTAATCCGGCTCTAACTGGAAGTACCGGTTTAACAAGGCTTGGTGTAAACTTCAGAAACCAATGGCCAGCGTTAGATGAAAGCTTTATTGCTTATTCAGCCTATGCAGATCATTTTATTGACAAGTATCAATCTGGAATTGGGATCAGTATTACTGGTGCAAAAGAATCATATACTCAAAGTCAAACTCACGAAATTGGACTCTTATATAGTTACAGGTTGAGGCTAGGAGAAAATCGGTTTATCCATGCTGGATTTCAAGGCTCATTTGTTTCTAGAGACGCACTTTTTGACGAAGTGATTTTAGGGACACAACTTGATATTGATAGAGGAACTATAATAGGTCCTCCAGGTGGTGGATTTGTAGGCAATAGCAGTTCGCAGGATGTAGACTTACATACAGGGCTTTTGTACTATGATAGTAAATTTTGGTTTGGTGCATCACTATTCCATTTGCTTGGTCCGGAAATAAGCTATCTTGAGATCAATGGGAATGAGTTACCAATAAAGTACTCTTTTCAGGGAGGAGTTAAATTTGATATGGCTCCTGGTGATATCAATGATTATTTCAATAACACCAATCAAGAGCGCTCACTTTCATTTGCATTTAATTATAAAAGTCAAGGTCAATTTTCTCAATTGGATATTGGAACAGAATTTTATTTTGAACCATTGGTCCTTGGGATTTGGTACAGAGGTTTGCCCACTAAGTATAGTTTGCCAAATAATGAGTCTATAATTTCTTTGCTTGGTGTACGTTTGAATAGTGGGGTGGAGTTTGGATATAGCTTTGATTTTTCAATTTCGAAGTTGGGACAAAAATATTCCGGTGGTGCACATGAAGTTTCTATTAGGTATGTTTTTTCCTCTAAAGACCCATCAAAAAAGTACTACCCAGAGCTTCCTACCTTTAGATATTGATTAGTAATCCATATTATTCAGAATAAAAGTTGGCCAGACGCTTATTTTGAAAAATAAAAAATAGTTAATCGATTGTTTTTTATTTGAATTCGATAGAAAATTTTTCATATTCATTTTCAGGGCATTAAGTGATAAATTGAGATTTTCTTTAAAAATGTATTGATGTTTTAGAAAATAGGGAGATATTTGCACTCCCAAATGACACAAACGGTGTTGGTGGGTCTGAGGAGCGGGAAGTTGGAGAAATTGAAAAAGAAAGAAACCGCGGACAGGTTTTGGAGTTGAAAAGCTCTTTTGTCCTGGCGGCCTTCTTGTGAGGCAAGAGGGGTTTAAGGGTAAGGGAGATCAGTCTTCAAAACTTTTAAAAATAAATATTGAAAAGGGTGTTGGAAGTTTAAAAATACTTCTTACCTTTGCACTCCCTTCAGCAAGGAAGGGTAAAAAAATCGGAAGGAAAGCGTAGGTTTTCCGGATCTGACAAGTGCCACAGAAGAGTGGTGTTAAGTTCTTTGAAGTGATGTAAGGCAAAAAAATTAATAACCTGAGAAAGACGAGGGAAGGTTTATGTGATTTGCTTTGTGCGGTCATATGGACAGTGTATAAAATAGATAACTTACAATGGAGAGTTTGATCCTGGCTCAGGATGAACGCTAGCGGCAGGCCTAATACATGCAAGTCGAACGAGATTTAAGACTTCGGTTTTGATGAAAGTGGCGCACGGGTGCGTAACGCGTATGCAACCTACCCTATACAGGGGGATAGCCCGGAGAAATCTGGATTAATACCCCATGGCACTATGATGAGGCATTTTGTTATAGTTAAAGATTTATCGGTATAGGATGGGCATGCGTCTGATTAGCTAGTTGGGGGTGTAACGGACCACCAAGGCGACGATCAGTAGGGGTTCTGAGAGGAAGGTCCCCCACACTGGCACTGAGATACGGGCCAGACTCCTACGGGAGGCAGCAGTAGGGAATATTGGGCAATGGACGAGAGTCTGACCCAGCCATGCCGCGTGCAGGAAGACGGCGTTCTG
>CBFHWO010000009.1:0-106965 GCA_965659625.1 uncultured Algoriphagus sp.
CTTTAAGACCGGGTATCGTGATGCTTCATGGTGGAGGTTGGAAATCTGGAGACAAGGAACTTCAGATTCCCATGGCAATTGCTTTGGCTAAAAGAGGATATGTGACCGCTGTGGTAGAATATAGACTTTCGCCGGAGGCACAATATCCAGCAGCGATTCATGATGTGAAAGAAGCGATTCGTTGGCTGAAAGTTCATGCAAATGAATTTGGGATCGATACTTCCCGAATGGCAATTTCTGGCAGTTCTGCGGGTGGACAGATTGCAGCTTTGGTGGGGATGACGAATACGGAAGAATATGAAGAGGATTCTGAATTAGATGCCAGTTCGGAAGTGCAGGCGATAGTGGATATGGATGGAGTATTGGCATTTCATCATCCGGAATCGGCAGAAGGCCAAGTAGCATCAGAGTGGTTTGGAGGAACCTACGAGCAAAAGCCAGAAGTTTGGGATGCAGCGTCACCATTGTACCTCAAGAACCCAACTTACAAACCAATACTTTTTATCCAAAGTCAGTACCCTCGGTTTCACGCTGGGAGGGATGAGTTGATAGCAAAGTTGGATGAAAAAGGAATCTATACTGAAGTACTGACATTTCCAGATACACCCCATCCATTTTGGTTGTATGATCCTTGGTTTGAGCCAACTATAAAAATATTGGATCAATTTTTTATCAAAGTTTTTGACAAATAATTTTTTGTTTTTTGTGTAATCGTTTGCGCACGGAATCGATTACATAATATTCATTTTTTGATTTATTCTATCTTTTTATCGAAATTTTAAAAGGTAATAAGTGCTAATAGAGTTAATAGATTCTGTTTTTGATAAATAAAGCATAGAATTCTTGAGAATATGTATTTTATTTTTTATCATGCAATCGATTGCTCAAACATTACAATCGATTGAGTGCTCGAGAGAACAATTACAACCCAAAATAAATCATGAAATATCCTCAGAACATGTCCCCTCCATTTTTTAGCTGCTACGCGGTAAGGGTCAAATCAAAATGCCTAGAACCCAGCTTCTGTCTTTTAAATTTCCTAACTAAATAATAATTATAACCCTCATTCAATTGAAATGAATTTTACTAAACTCTTATCGTTGCTATTGCTGTCGTTGACGATTTTAGTGGTTGAGGTAAAAGCCCAAACAACCACTATTTCTGGTACAGTGACGAGCGAAGAAGGCGAGGTTCTCCCGGGAGCCACAGTCTTGCTAAAGGGTACTGCCACAGGAGCAGTTACTGATATTGATGGATCGTATTCCATCACGGTAAATGATCCAAACGGTATCCTAGTCTATTCCATGATTGGAATGATCACACAAGAAGTTCCTATTGCAGGAAAAAATACTATTGATGTTGAACTGAATTTGGATATCTCGCAACTTGAAGTTGTTGAGGTGGTAGATTTTGGCTACGGTACTGTGAAAAGAACCGACATGACTGGATCTGTAGCTTCGATGTCTGGAAGAGAACTTGCCAAAATTCCTGTTGCAAGTGCTGCACAGGCAATCACAGGCCGACTGCCTGGGGTAAATGTTTTGACTACTGACGGTTCTCCTGATGCAGATGTAGTGATTCGTGTTCGTGGAGGTGGATCTATCACACAAGATAATGCTCCACTTTATGTTGTGGATGGATTTATTGTAAGTAGTATCCGAGATATTCCGCCAACAGATATTGAGAGCATTTCGGTATTAAAAGATGCAGCAGCTACTGCAATTTATGGAGCTCAGGCATCAAATGGTGTAATTGTAATCACCACAAAAACTCCTACTGTAGGTAAGGCATCTATTTCCTACAATAATTTTTTCCAATACAAAACTTTGCCTAAAGATCGTAGATACAACGTGCTTGATCCTTACGAGTATGTGATGGCAAACTATGAATACGCGAAGTTGAGATCAGATGCTGACTTGAGAAGGTTTGAAAGATTTTATGGCGTCTATGATGATTTAGAGCTTTATCAGCAAAAACCAGGTACCGATTGGCAGGATGAATTATTTGGTGATCCTAAACTGTCTCAATATCATAATTTGTCAATTTCAGGTGGAACTGACAAGACGAAAATGATGCTCAGTTTGACAAATAACACAGATGAAGGGTTGATGCTTTATTCCGGATATAAAAGGAACGTGATCAACTTTAAGCTGACACAAGAATTAGCCAAAAAATTAACACTTGATATCGGGGCCAGAATAACAAATACGATAGTTGACGGTGCAGGTACTTCCGGAAATGCACAAATTAATATCAAAGATGCGGTACAGACCAGGCCGGTTAATGGTATCGCAGATGAGTTGGATATTGATGTGACAAACCTAAATTCTGAAGATGATTTCCAGTCGTTTCTTTTGAGTCTGGTTAGCCCAACAGAATTGGCAAAACAAGATTGGAGAAAAAGAACGGATAATGATTATGTATTCAATGCAGGTATAACCTACAGAATTATCGATGGCTTAACCTTCAAATCTACCATCAACGGCTCCAAAAATTTCCGTGAAGATTTGAGATTTTATGGACCACTGACAGGAGAATCTTTCAACAATGGAGGAAGCTTACCACTTGGGGTTAGAACAAACACAGAAAGTTTCTCTTATCGTTGGTTGAATAGTGTTACCTGGGATGTGAAGGGATTGGGAGAAAATCATTCTCTTGATTTCCTTGTAGGTCAAGAAGTGTACTCTACCGGCGGTAAATATACCATGATCCGATCTGAGGATTTTAGGCTTTCTATCACTCCAGAGGAACTGTTTGCAAATATGACTTTTGGTAGAACGGATAGATTAGAGACAAGAGATAATACAGATATCAATAGATTCTCGCTATTTGGTAGAGCTAATTATCAATTCAAAAACAGATACTTGCTTACAGCTACTGTAAGGTCCGATGCATCTTCCAAATTCTCAAAAGAGAATAGAGTAGGTGTTTTCCCTGCTTTGGCGTTTGGATGGAAATTAACTGAAGAAGGATTTTTAAGTTCCTCCAGTTTTTTCGACGAATTGAAGTTGAGAGTCAGTGTGGGTGAAACAGGAAACGATAGAATTGATGCTACTGCAACCCAATTCCTATTCCAGGGATCTACCAACAGAGGACCTGGTTTTGGAAACGTGGACAATGTTTATTATACACCAAGCAGTTCCGTATTATACAATCCCAATCTAGTTTGGGAAACCACAATCAATAGAAACCTAGGTCTTGATTTCACGCTTTTACAATCTAGGATTGAAGGTAGTATTGATGTTTATTCCAATACTACAAAAGATCTTTTGTTGCAATCGGCAATTCCACCAAATACTGGTTTTGCGACACAATGGGATAATGTGGGCAGCACCTCTAATAAAGGATTTGAATTAGGGATAAACGCATTCTTGATTGATAAATCAGATTTTTCATTATCTGTAAATTTCAATACAGGGATCAATGTGGCTAGGATAGAAGAATTGGACGGAACAAATGAACGTTTCTTTCAGTCTAACTGGGCTAGTACAGACTTGAATAATATCAACGATTATTATTTGCGAGTGGGAGGTAAACTTGGCGATATCTATGGATATGTTTCAGATGGAATGTATACCGTGGATGACTTCCAGGGATTCAATGCAGCCACTGGTCAATATGAATTAAAAGAAGGTGTTCCTAATTCTGGCTCAACAGTTGGAAATCCAAATATCAAGCCTGGTTTTATGAAGATAAAAGACCTGAATGAGGATGGAGTGATCAATGCTGAAGATAGAAAAGTGATAGGAAATGCTCTTCCAAAAAATCAAGGTGGATTTGGGGTGAATGCGAGATTTAAAGGTTTTGACGCCTCCATCTTCTTCAACTACCAATATGGAAATGATGTGTACAATACAGGTAAAATCCAATACAACCAATATAGAAGAGTTACTTACGGCAACATGACAACCATGATGCATTCTGATGACAGATTCACTTATATAGACGTAGCGGGTACCTACACGGGGACTCCGGGTGAAATAGTGACAGATTTAGGGCAATTGGGAGAGCTAAATGAAGGAAAAACCATGTGGTCACATAATAGCTTCGGGATTGCACAAGCTGTCATTACCGATTGGGCTGTAGAGGACGGATCATTCATCCGTCTCAATAACCTAACTGTAGGATATTCATTTCCAAGAGAGTTGATTTCAAAAATTGGGTTGTCTCAATTTAGAATCTATGGGACAGGAAATAACCTGAAAATCTGGACTGATTACACAGGTTACGATCCTGAAGTAAGTACTTCTAGAAGTAGTTCGTATGCTGCTTTGACTCCGGGTGTGGATTATTCTTCCTTCCCTCGAAGTAGATCTTATACAGTCGGAGTAAACATCACATTCTAATTGATCTGAAAATGAAAGCAATAAAATTTAAATATATAGTTGTAGCTGCTACTTCAGTCCTGTTGATGTCTTGCAGTGATTTTCTGGAACCAGAATCCATTTCAACATTTGATACAAATTATATTTATTCAAATGTGGATGATGCCAGAAAAGGAGTAAATGCCGTTTATTCCCATTTTGGGCAAGATGCATTTAGGTCTCGCCTTTCCAATAATATGGCAGGGAATACTGATATAGAGCATCAAAGTGGTTGGTCTAGTTCTTCTGATAGATACCAGATTTGGGATCTAAATGCCTTAGAAAGCAACAGAGATTTGGATATAGTCTGGACCTTTGCTTATCGTGCGATTAGAGATGCAAATATCTCTATCGAAGGACTGAGAGCCAGTGGAAAACTGGAATCAACCGATCCGGCAGAAGCGAGAACGATGAATCATTTGTTAGGTGAAGCCATTACCTTGAAAGCGTATTGGTATAGCATTTTAGCTTTCTACTTTGGGGATGTTCCTTATGTAAATGAAGCTCCGGTAGCAGGTGGGGAATTCTTACTTCCTAAAGAAAATAGAAATGTGATTTTATCTGGAGTGATCCAAGATATGATCGAAGTGGAGGAGAAAATGATGTGGGCGGATGAAACTCCTTTCGGAATCGAGCAAGTAACCAGAGAATATACTTTGGCGATGATCGCTAGAATTGCCCTTCAAAGAGGTGGATATTATTTAAATCCAGATCTGACCATGTCAAGAGAGTCTGATTATATAGATTATTATCAGATCGCTAAGGATTATACCGCTAAACTGATTTCTTTAAAAGATCGGGAGCTTCCCAGTGATTATAGACAAGTGTTTTTGAACCAGTCTAAATTTATTTCACCTGTCAATGCCGATGTCCTTTTTGAAGTGCCATTTGCATTGGGAAATGGTGACGTAGCTTGGAATATCGGGATTACAGTAGAAGGTGGGCCAACTGCTGCGCATAGCTTCGGTTCCGGAAATAATTACATGGCTATTCCTCCGACTTATTATTTCTCTTTTGACACACTGGATACTAGAAGAGATGTGACTTGTGCCTTATACAAAATCAATACGAATTTTGAAAAGGAGTTTGTAAACAATAGAACAAACATAGCTCAAGGAAAATGGAGCAGATCCTTCCTGGAAAATCCTCCGGGAGCATCCTCTGCAAAAGGGACAGGGATCAACTGGCCAATGATGCGTTATGCAGACGTTTTATTGATGTATGCTGAGGCAGAAAATGAGTTAAATGGCCCTACAGGTCTGGCTCAGGAAGCTCTGAGGAGAGTAAGAAGAAGAGCGTTTTCAAATGATCAATGGGCAGAGAAAGTAGGTCAATATGTGGATGAGATTTCTACCAGTAAAGAAGCATTTTTCGAAGCTATTGTAGACGAAAGAGCTTGGGAGTTTGGTGGTGAGATGATCAGAAAATACGAGTTGATCCGTTGGGGAAATTACTCTCAGAAAATGGAAGAGACCGTAGAAGGTCTGAAGAAAATGGCTGATGATGCATTCAACGGAACAGGTAATCTCCCTGATTACATGTATTGGAAAGTGAATGAGAGCGGTCAGTTTGTGTTGTTGAATCCAAATACCAAAGTAGTGGCTCCACCAGATGATTCCTGGACTCAAGTTCCATTCCTTTTGAGCATGCACGATGAGACACTTCAGTATTCCGAATGGATTACAAAAGATTGGTCAAATTATATCAATGGCCCAAATCCAGGTGTGGTAAGGTATATTTTCCCAATTCCAACTTCAGCGATTGCTAATAGTCAAGGTACACTGACCAATGATGGCTATGAATTTTAATTCGATTAACACCGCCCAAACGAAATTGAACATGAAAAAATATAATTTCAATATAAAATCTGCCTTGCTGCTGATGATAATTGGGGTCATAGCTTTCTCCGCCTGTAAAGAGGAAGAGACTATCTATGAGCAGACCCGTCTTTTCAGACCCGTGTTGAATGAAGACCTCTTTTCAGAGGGTAATTCAATTATTGTGAATATGGGTAAGTTGAAAGAAGCTATTTCTTATACAATTGAAGTAAGTAGAGATACTTTCCAGACAGTAGAATATCTAATCGAAACAGACACAAGTTATGTCGAGATTAATAGAGAATTGATCGGTGAGGAGCTATTTTGGAATACCCTGTATCAAGTGAGGGCTACTGCCAGAGCTACTGAAACTGTCTATGATAGTAAAGCTGCTGATCTGGGAAATGTAAGAACTCAAAGATTTCCTACCATACTAAATGAACCTGCCAGATTTGATGTAACGGATATTGCTGCTCGGGTTACCTGGGTAAATGCCGGGGCTACAGTCACTGGAATGAAGGTATTTGCAGCAGAAGATTTAAAGCTTTCCACACCTTTATTTGAGGAAAGAGCAGTAACCTCTGAAGAAGCAATGGCTGGCGAAGCCGTCATGGAAGGTCTTGATCCTGAAACTGAATATCAGATTGCGATCTATAGCGATCAGCAATTGAGAGGCTGGGTTAATTATACCACTCGAGTGAAGGATATTGATCCTAATGCTCCAGGAGTAATCGATGTTCGGGACAACCAAAGTCCATCGGCAGTTGCTGATGCAGTTTTGGCTGCTCCAGATGCTGCAATTATTTTGGTGAAAAGAGGGGTTACTTATGACCTTCCATCAGAGCCTTTGACTAAATCCATTACAATTCAGGCGGCTTATGGATTTGGAGAACAGAAAGCTAAACTTTATACCACTGGCAACTGGAACATAGCCGAAGGTTCCCAGATCGATCATATTAGATTTATTGATTTGGAACTGAGAGGAGCTGATTATTCCGGTGATTATATTTTCAATCCGAATACTGATGACGTCAATGTACGAGAAGTCTTGTTTGAGAATTGCCAGATTGGAACCGTAAGGGGCATATTCAGAATAAGAGGAACAGTGGCTTTAGAAAATTTCATCATCAGAAACACCCTAGTGGATAGTATAGGGAGTTATGGATTGCTAACGACAGATACGAATCCAAGTGATGACAAGCTAACTGCACATGTGGACAACATCCTTTTTGAAAATTCTACTTTCAATAAAATTCAAAGCGGAATTACTTCTAGGAATAATTCACAGTCCATCACCATAGAGTCTTGTACATTTGCCAATTTCATTTCTGGCAGCAATCGAATTTTCAGATATCGCGGCGGAGATGGAAACAATAATGTGATGAATGGCATCAGTATCAAAAATAGCATTTTCGGACATGGATGGGATGAGAGTGAATCAGAAAGTTATGCGATTAGGGGAGTTGAAGGTTTGGGTAATACTCTTTTTGATAATGTCAATGTCTATAGCACAGGAGATTTTAGTTTTTCAGACAGTGAAATTCCAGGCTTCCCAGTGGGTAACTATTCTAAAGGTCAAGCTGATCTTTGGGTAAATCCTGCTATGAATAATTTCAATTTTAAGGACAATGGATTTGCCGGAAGATTTGATTCCGGGGATTCAAGATGGAGAGTTGTTTTATAGATTAATATGGGTAATAGAAGAAGAAAAGGTGTGACATTCGTCACACTTTTTTCTTGACTAAACCCTGAAAAAACTGATGTTTTGAAATCTTATTATCTACTAGCTTTCAGCTGTTTTGTGCTGTTTTCCTGCAATGGATCTGATACTGAACCAGTCATAGATCCTGACCCAATAGAAGAAGAAGTGCCTTACGATGGGCCAGAATATGCTTTTCCCGGGGCAGAAGGATTTGGTCGTTTTACGACAGGAGGTAGAGGGGGCAAAGTCATTTATGTCACCAAATTAAATGACGATGGTTCTGAGGGGACCTTGAGGTATGCGATCAATCAAAGTGGAAAAAGAACCATTGTATTTAATATAGGAGGCACAATTCAACTGACATCCAGATTGCTTATAAATTTCGGCGATTTGACCATAGCAGGTCAAAGTGCACCTGGAGGGGGTATTACGATCAGAGATTTTCCTGTGGTGATCAATGCCAACAATGTCATCATCCGATACCTGAGATTTAGGATGGGAGATGCTGCAAAACAGGAAGCTGATGCCTTAGAAGCTAGATTTCAGAAAAATTTGATTATTGACCATTGTTCCATGAGTTGGTCTACGGATGAGACAGCTACTTTTTACGCAAATGAAAACACCACCTTGCAATGGTGTATTATTTCCGAAAGTTTAAAAACCTCTGTTCATGAGAAAGGTTCTCATGGCTATGGTGGAATTTGGGGCGGTAAAAATGCGAGTTTTCACCACAATCTTTTAGCTCATCATGACAGCAGAAACCCTCGGTTAGGAGAGGAGGCAGGAAAAGCTTTTGCACTGACAGACAAAGTCGATATTCGAAATAATGTCATCTATAATTGGGGTTCCAACAGCACCTATGGAGGTGAAGCAATGAATGTAAATCTGGTCAATAATTATTATAAACCAGGACCGGCAACTCCCTCAGGTTCTAAGAGAAACAGAATTATTTCTATCGACAAAAACAAGATGGAAGGCACCGAAGTATTTAATCTTTGGGGTAAGTTCTTCATCGATGGGAATTTTGTGGAAGGTAGTTCCCAAACCTCCCAGAATAACTGGACTTATGGAGTTATCAATCAGTTTCATAATAGTTATGGGGTCGTATCTCAAGAAGAAATCAATCAGATGCGTTTGAATGCTCCACATTCGATTGAAGAAAATGTTTTTACACATTCAGCGATCAAAGCTCTGGACTTGGTATTGGAAAACGCAGGACATTCTCTGGTTAGAGATGCGGTGGATATTCGAATTGTAAAAAATGTAAAAGAAAACTCTTATTCCTATGAGGGCTCTTTGGGAAGTAAAAATGGAATCATCGATTCACAAGAAGATGTAGGTGCTTGGCCCGACTTGGAAACAGGTTCCCCGGTCCTTGATTCTGATTTAGATGGGATT
Organism: uncultured Algoriphagus sp.; assembly: GCA_965659625.1. Classification (GTDB taxonomy): domain Bacteria; phylum Bacteroidota; class Bacteroidia; order Cytophagales; family Cyclobacteriaceae; genus Algoriphagus. The sequence continues at coordinate 9,282 of CBFHWO010000009.1, forward strand.
CCGGATGAATGGGAGAATCAGAATAAGTTGGATCCAAATCTAAAATCAGATGGCTCAAAAATCAAATCGGGGACCCCTTATACCTACCTTGAGATTTATTTAAATAGTCTGATAAAAGACTTTCCAATCAAAAATTAACCTTGTTATGAAATTTGAACATTTTGCCATCAATGTACCAAACGCTATAGCTGTTTCACTCTGGTATGAAGAGCATTTAGGCCTTACCATAAAAAAGAAAATGGATGAAGCGCCATATATGACTTTTCTGGCAGATGATAGCGGCACAGTAATGTTGGAAATCTACTCCAATCCAAAAGGAGAAACGCTGGAATTCAAAAATTTAAACCCCTTGGCAGTTCATTTGGCATTGGTTTCTGAAGATCCCGCATTGGATAAGGCAAGGCTAATTGCTGCAGGTGCATCTGAAGTCACTGATGATATTTTACCAGATGGATCTCATTTAGTGATGCTCAGAGACCCATGGGGCATATGTTTACAGCTTTGTAAAAGAGCAATACCAATGATCTAAAATCAAAAATGAAGCTTTCAAAATCATTCCTAATTATCTTATTTTCAATTGGTTTTTTTGCCTGCAACTCGAAGGTTTCAATAGCTCAGGTAGGACAAAATGTCTTGGCTTTTCCTTTGGCTGAAGGATTTGGTAAATACACTACTGGAGGTCGTGGGGGAATTGTTTATGTAGTTAAGAACCTGAACGATGACGGTCCAGGCTCCTTGAGAGATGGAATTCAAAAGAAAGAGCCTCGAATTATTGTTTTTGAAGTGGCTGGGAATATCGAATTGAAATCGAGCTTGGATATTAATTATGGTGATTTGACTATCGCTGGACAAAGTGCCCCGGGGGGTGGAATTACAGTTCAAGGATATCCCATTAAAATCAAAGCGGACAATGTAATCATACGATACATTCGCAGTCGACTGGGAGATCTGGAGAAAGTGCAGGATGACGCAATGAGTAGTATCCGCAATAAGGATATTATCATAGACCATTGTTCTTTAAGCTGGGCCACGGATGAATGCGGATCTTTTTATGACAATGAAAACTTTACTTTGCAGTGGACAATTCTCTCAGAAAGCCTAAATAATTCCGTTCATGCAAAAGGAGAACATGGTTATGGTGGAATATGGGGAGGGAAAAAAGCTTCTTTTTTATATAATCTATTGGCAGATCATAACAGTAGAAATCCAAGATTCAATGGAGCCAGATATCATAAAGAACCTGCCAAAGAATGGGTGGATTTTAGAAATAATGTAATCTATAATTGGAAGGGAAACAGCGCATATGCTGGAGAACAAGGTCAGTATAATATTGTCAATAACTACTATAAACCAGGTCCGGCCACCCGATCTAATCGTGATAGAATAGTGGAACCCTATGCCCCCTATGCTAAGTTTTTTGTAGCTGGAAATTATATGTTTGGCTCGGAAGAAGTCACTTCCGATAATTCTCTGGGTATCCATGATGTGGATCCAAAAGAAGTTATGGCCGAAAAGGAATTTGACTTTGCAGCTGCAGAGACGATGCTTGCAAAGAAGGCTTTTGACCTGGTGCTTGAAAACGCAGGAGCTTCTGCTTTTCGTGATGCTGTGGACAAGCGGATAGTGGAGGAAGTTCGATCTGGAAAAAATCAATATGGTGAAAATGGCATTATTGACTCTCAATCTGACGTAGGATCTTGGCCTGATTTACCGAAAGGAAAAGTAGAATTAGATAGCGACCAAGATGGCATGCCGGATCAATGGGAAATCACTTTTAAGCTTAATCCAAATGACCCTTCCGATTCAAAACTTTATACTTTAGATCAAAACTATACAAATGTGGAAGTGTATTTGAATAGTTTAGTCAGATAATTTCATAGATTTTCCAATTTGTTCTGGCTTTACCAAACTGACATTTTATCTTAGGATAAATCATAATTTTTAACGCCGAAAAGCTCATGACTGACCAGAGAATTTCATTTAAACAACTGGTGGATACGATTGAAAATATCCTTTTGAAGTATGGGTTTGAATCCGAAAGAGCAAAAAAATGCGCCGTTTTATTTGGCAAGACAGATCTGGATGGCGTTCGTTCCCATGGAATTAACCGACTTCCTATATTTCTGGATTTCATCAATCAAGGGTTTGTCAAGCCTTCTGCCGAGCCACGACTTGAAAGCAGTTTAGGGGTTTTTGAGCGTTGGGATGGTCAACTTGGCCCCGGAAATCTAAATGCTTCATTCGCTATGCAAAGAGCGATTGCTATTTCTGAGGATTTTGGAATTGGGTGTGTGGCTTTAAAACATACCAACCACTGGATGCGTGGAGGTAATTTCGGTTGGCAGGCTGTTGAGTCTGGGAAAATTGGAATTTGCTTTACCAATACCAAACCCAATATGCCCGCTTGGGGAGGTAGTGAACCTAAACTTGGGAATAATCCATTAATCATTGCCATCCCCAGAAAAAATGGACCGGTGGTATTAGATATGGCAATGTCTCAATTTGCTTATGGGAAACTGGCAAACTATGCCAGAGCTGGGAAAAATGCTCCTTTTAAAGCTGGCTTTGATGAAAATGGTAAATTGACCAGCGAACCTGAAACCATTCTAAAAAATGAAATGGCATTGCCTGCTGGAATGTGGAAAGGCTCGGGTCTTTCTTTGGTTTTGGATATGCTGGCAGCGCTTCTTTCCGGAGGAGATAGTACGCATCAAGTAAACAAATCTGGCGCGGAAATAGGGCTTTCGCAGGTTTTTATAAGCTTGGATCCAGTGAAATTAAATCTGGAAGAATGGTTTGATCAAAAATGTGATGAAATCATAGAGGATTTGAAGAGCTCCAAAGTATTCGAAGGAGAGCAGGTTTTATATCCTGGAGAAAGTGTGATGAAAACCCGACAGGAAAACCTTGAAATGGGAATTCCGGTAGATGGGGCTATTTGGGATCAGATTTTAAAAGAATTAGAGAAATGAAAAAGTACGGAATCGGAATCATAGGAACAGGATCTATAGCCGTTAAACATGCTCAGGCCATTGCAGAATTAGATCAAGCCATTTTAGTAGGGCTTTTTAACCCCAACTCGACAAGTGCCGAAGCAGCAAAAAGTAAGTTTGTTGAGCCTATTTATACTGATTTGGATGAATTTTTAAGAATTCCGGAGCTGGATGTGGTCTGTGTCTGTACTCCAAGCGGAATGCATTTGGAACCCAGTTTAGCTGCCGCAAAAGCAGGAAAGCATATTTTGGTAGAAAAACCCATAGAAATCAATCTGGATAGAACAGATCTACTTTTATCAAGCTGTGAGGAAAATTGTATTCAGCTTGCTGTGATCTTTCAAAATAGATTTTCTGAAGATTATAAAAAGTTGAAAAAGGCTGTCGATCAGGGTGTTTTTGGACGATTGTTAATGGGAAATGCTTATGTAAACTGGTTTCGGGATGATGCTTACTATGGAACAAGCAAATGGAAAGGAACTTTGGGAGGAGATGGAGGAGGAGCTTTGATCAATCAGGGCATCCATACCATTGATCTTCTATTGGATTTGATGGGTGAAGTTTCAGCTGTTTATGGTCAGGTGCAAACCGCTTTGTATCCTATTGAAGGAGAAGATCTGGGAACAGCCATTGTCAATTTTAAAAGTGGGGCATTGGGGAATATAACCTCCGCAACAGCTTTATATCCTGGTTATCCTGAGAAAATAGAGATTTTCGGAACGGAGGGAAGCGCAATTTTAGAAGCAGGAAAACTGATCGCCTGGAATATCAAGGGCAAAGAAAATACTGGAATCATTCAAGAACCGGGGCCTGCTTCTGGTTCTTCGGACCCAAATGCGATTGGATATCAACTTCACTTGGAGCAATGGCAATTGTTTTTGGATTCGATCAAAGAACAAACAAATCCGGTCGTAGATGGTCAAACAGCCCGAAAATCCGTCGAACTGATCCGAGGGATTTACCATTCTTCCAATTCCAATAAGAAAATTGATTTTCCATTTGATGATTCTTCCTATTAAAGGGAAACTCCCCGCTTCCAAGGAATGAAGTCATTTTGACCTAATGCCATCGCTTTTGTTACTTCTTCACCACTTGCTACTTTGATGATTTTTTCAAGAATTTCTTCGCCCATTTCTTGGATGGATTTCTCTCCGGAAATGACGAAACCCGTATTTACATCAATGATATCCGGCATTCTTTCAGCTAGACGATGATTGCTGGAAACTTTAATTACTGGTGTAATTGGGTTGCCGGTTGGTGTTCCTAGTCCAGTTGTAAACAAGATGACATTGGCACCAGAACCTGCCATGGCAGTCGTGCTTTCCACGTCATTTCCAGGAGTGCAAAGTAGATTTAATCCTGGAGTCTTAACATATTCGCCATAGTCGAGCACATCAGTAACCGGTGAGGTGCCACCTTTTTTCGCAGCCCCAGAGGATTTCATGGCATCAGTGATCAATCCGTCTTTGATATTTCCTGGAGAAGGGTTCATATCAAATCCAGAACCCACAGCTTCGGCAGATGCCGCATAGGCTTTCATTAGATTCGAAAATTTCTCTGCGCTAGTATTCGTGACACAGCGGTTAATAAGTTCTTGTTCTACGCCACAAAGCTCTGGAAACTCTGATAAGATGGCTTTTCCTCCCAAAGCAACTACCAGATCGGCGGCATAGCCAACGGAGGGGTTTGCAGAAATCCCAGAAAAACCATCCGAACCACCACATTCCAAACCAACCGTAAGTTTACTGAGAGGTGCAGGTTTTCTTGTTTGTAGGTTTGCTTCAGCCATTCCTAAAAAGGTCTCTTTGATGGCCAAAGTCAATAATTGTTGTTCAGTTCCTTCTTTCTGTTGCTCTAGGATGATAAGTGGTTTTTGAAAATCGGAATTGATTTTCTTTAGCTTTTCTTCTAAAATCGAAGCCTGAGCATTTTGACATCCCAAACTTAAAATCGTTGCACCGGCAGTATTCGGGTTATTGATATAACCTGCCAAAAGCGTGCATAGCGCTTCAGAGTCTTGGCGAATTCCTCCGCATCCTCCTTGATGATTTAGGAATTTGATACCATCGATATTTTCAAATAACCGTGATTGGGGTTTTTCAGTGTAAGTTGAAACAGTAAGGTTTTTGATAGATTCGGTAGAGCCATTTTGATAAAGAGAAGCCATTTCTTTGACCAGCTGTTTGTAAGGATTTGTTTTGGCAAAGCCCAGCTCTTCTAGAAATGCTTCTTTAATGGTGTCCACATTTCGGTTTTCGCAGAATACCATCGGGATTACCAACCAAAAATTTCCGGTGCCAACTTGACCATCGCTCCTGTGGTATCCTTGGAAAGTGCGATTTTCAAAAGGTCTGATGTCAGGCATTTCCCATGAATACTCACCAGTTTTTTTTCCAAAACTTTCTGCTTCGTGGGTGACATTGGAAGTAGTCAAAGCCTCCCCAGCCTGAATTTCCACCATTGCTTTGCCAACAATTCCTCCATACATATAAACCAAATCCCCTTTGCACAAATCATCGATTGCAAATTTATGTTTAGCTGGAACCGCTGTTTTCAGCGTTATTTCTTTTTGTACAAACGTAATCGTTTCTCCTGCTTGCAGATCTTGTAAAGCAACTAATACATTGTCTTTGGAATGAATTTGTAATGTTTTATGGTTCATGGGAATTATTGGTTATATTGTGCAATCGATTGCGCAAATTACATATTTCCACAACAAAAGAAAATCACTTTGAAAGATTTCGTCAGGAACTAATACTAATTAATGAACCCTAAAATAATAACGATCGGTGAGATCATGATGAGATTGTCGCCGGAATCAAATCAACGCTTTACTCAGGCAACATCTTTTGCCGCAGTATATGGAGGGGCAGAGGCAAATGTTGCAGTTTCTCTGGCAGAGTGGGGCTTTGATGTAAGTCATATTACTGTTTTACCGGACAACGACCTTGGGAAAGCCGTAATCAAAAGTTTGAAGAAATCGGGAGTGAAAACCGATTTGATCAAAGTACAAAACGGAAGACTCGGACTATATTTTTTAGAGGTTGGGGCTATGCAAAGAGCCTCAAAAATTATCTATGATAGGGCAGATTCAGCTTTTGTCAATCTTGACCCAGATCAATTTGATTTTGAATCTATCTTCAAGGGTGTCGATTGGTTTCATTGGACGGGTATCACACCAGCGATCTCTGAAAACGCCTATCAATTAACTTTGAAGGCGGTACGGGCTGCGCACAAACATGGCGTGAAAATCAGTGCAGACATCAACTACAGAAGGAATCTTTGGCAATATGGAAGAAGTCCCTTGGAAGCTATGCCGGAATTGATGCAGTACAGCACCTTGATGGTGGCGGGAGAGACTGATCTGGAAAACTGTGCGGGAATTACAGAAAAGGACTTTCACAGTGCATGTGCTAAGACAAAAGAGAAGTTCCCAGAAGTTCAATACATCACGACTACAGAGCGAAACTCCATTTCGGCTACGCACAATCAGTTAGAAGGAATCCTTTGGAATGGAACAACCTTGAGTTCCAAAAATTACGATATGCAGGGGATTGTAGATCGGATAGGTGGAGGGGATGCCTATATCGCTGGATTGATTTATGGTCTTCAGTATTTTGATGCACAAAAGGCTTTGGAATTTGCTACAGCTGCTTCGGTTCTAAAGCATAGTATTCTCGGAGATGCTAATGAGATCACTGTGGAAGAAGCTATGATGCTTGTCGAGGATAAAAATGTTGGAAAATTATTACGTTAATACATCGCTATGAGTCAACATGTTTTACTTAATGCCATGAATAAAGCAGGGATTATTCCTGTTTTTAATCACAAAGAGGTAGATGCTGCTTTGGAGGTAATGAAGGCCTGTCATCAGGCTGGGTTGAATGTTTTTGAGTTTACAAATAGGGGAGAACATTCCTTATCTGTTTTCACAGAGCTAAAAAAAGCATCTGCTGATTGGGAGGATTTTCATTTAGGAATTGGTACGATATTTTATAAAAAGCAAGCTGCAGATTTTCTAAATGCAGGAGCGGATTTCTTGGTTTCTCCAGTTTGGGATTTGGAATTGGCAGAGTTTGCCAAAAGCGAGAAAGTCACTTGGATACCAGGAATAGGTACGCTATCAGAAGCTTTTCAAGCCTTCAAATTTGGAGTACCTCTTATTAAAGTATTTCCTGCTAATGTATTAGGGCCAGAATTTGTCGTTGCTATTAAATCTGTAATTCCAGACCTCATGGTGATGCCTACAGGAGGTGTTCATCCAGAGGAAACTAATCTAAAGACTTGGTTTGATGCAGGAGTTCATTGTGTAGGCATGGGATCCCAGCTTTTTTCAAAATCTTTGATTCAGGAGAAAGAATTTGGAAAACTTGGAGAAAATATCAACCAAGCATCCAGTTTTTTAAAACGATTCCGTAAATCATCTGTCATGTAAGTCAGGAAAAGACTATTATTGTTAAATACCTAATCGTATAAATAAACCCATGAAGAGAACCTTTCCTATTTTACTTATTATCATTTTTTTAGGAGTTCTTCCTTTTTCCTGCACTTCTCCGCTGAAATTTAAGATTATCAAACTTGGCCATGCGCAAGTTGTAAATCATCCAGTTCATGAAGCGATGCTTTTTATGGCACAGCAGATCGAGAAGAAATCTAATGGAAAAATCAAAGTTAAAGTTTATCCCAATCAGCAATTGGGATCAGAGAGAGAGCTGCTAGAACTACTACAAATTGGAAGTTTGGGAATGACTAAAGTGTCTGCTGCGGCCCTAGAAGGTTTTGCGCCCACCATGCAGGTATTTGGAATGCCCTATCTATTTAGAGATGATGAACATCAGCGCAAAGTTTTGGAAGGACCCATTGGTAAACAACTTTTGCTTGATGGTGAAGAGTTTTGGTTGAGAGGATTATGCTATTACGATGCGGGTAAAAGGAGTTTTTATACAAAAGATAAACCTGTAGAAACTCCGGCTGATCTGGAAGGACTTAAAGTCAGAGTGATGGAAAGTGTGACAGCATCAAATATGGTAAAGGCTTTTGGAAGTTCTCCAACGCCAGTCTCTTATGGTGAGCTTTATACTGCTTTGCAGCAAGGAATTGTCGATGCAGCTGAGAATAATCCACCAAGTTTATACACTTCCAAGCATTACGAAGTCTGCAAATTTTACAGTTTGGATGAGCATACATCACTTCCGGATGTGGTCATAATCAGTACCAAAGTATGGGAAAATTTATCGGAAGAGGAGCAACAGTGGGTGCAGGAAGCAGCGGATGAATCCGCAACTTATGAATATGAGCTCTGGGCGGAGTCTTCTGCAGAATCCATGCGTGAGCTTGAAAAAGCTGGTGTGACTATCACCTATCCTGACAAAGAACCTTTCAGAAAAGCAGTGGAAGTTGTTTATGATCAGTTGAAATTACAACAGCCAGAAATTTATAAGATTGTTCAGGCAATTCGTGAAGTGAAATAATTTAAACCCAAAGTCGATCCTTACATGTTTTCATTAACTACAAAAAATAAACTCGACAAACTAATTGCTCACTTTTTGGTGATCTTGATGGCCTTGATGGTAATCAACGTTACCTGGCAGGTAGCATCAAGATATATTTTCAAAGACCCTAGTTCATTTACGGATGAGCTCTCCCGCTACATGATGATATGGGTAGGGATGCTTGGAGCAGCTTATGTGGCGGGTAAAAATGAGCACCTTGCCATTGATATTTTATTAACTAGTATTAAGGAGAAAGCTCAATATAAATTAATGATCCTGATCAGTTTTTGCATCATGATTTTCGCAATAGTGGTGATGATTATCGGCGGGTCTAATTTGGTTTACATTACTTTTATTCTGGGACAAAAATCAGCAACCCTTCAGATTCCACTTGCTTATGTTTATTCAATGATTCCATTTAGCGGTCTATTGGTCACATACTATCAGATTGTATCTATTATTCAATTTTCTCACTCAATTAAAATCGCTGAATAGTGGAAACATTAAGTGTCATAGTACTCGTATTATCATTTCTTTTTTTCTTGGGTATTGGAGTTCCGGTTGCTTGGAGTTTGGGTCTTTCCAGTATGTTTACTTTAATGATCACAGTGGCAAGTATGCCGGCAATTACTACTGTCGCTCAGCGGATGGGAACAGGCCTTGATAGTTTTTCCTTATTGGCTATACCATTTTTTATTCTTGCGGGTGAACTCATGAATCGAGGAGGGATTGCAAACCGACTGATTGAATTTGCAAAAGCTTTGACTGGAAGACTTCCCGGTGGATTATTGCATGTGAATGTCATCGCAGCGATGTTGATGGGGGCAATTGCTGGGTCTGCGGTAGCAGCTGCTTCATCAATGGGAGGGATTTTGGGAAAAAGAATGGAAAAAGAAGGCTATCCAAAAGAATTGGGAGCCGCTGTAAATATTACTTCTTCTACGACGGGGTTGATTATTCCTCCTTCCAATGTTCTTATCGTGTATTCATTGGCTTCAGGAGGAGTTTCCATCGCGGCGCTTTTCGTTGCAGGTTATTTGCCAGGGCTTTTGGTTGGAATGCTTTTAATGATTACAGCTGCTATTATGGTGAAAATCAAAAAGCTACCTGCTGGAGAAGCCACTACCATTAAGCATCTACTTGTTACTTTCTGGCATGCTATTCCAAGTTTGTTTCTTTTGATAGTGGTGATTGGGGGTATCATCGGAGGTATTTTTACAGCAACTGAAGCGTCAGCAATTGCAGTGGTTTATAGCTTGGTGCTAACTCTTGTTTACAATGAGATTGGCGTCAAAGATCTTCCGGCAGTGCTTCTAAAATCTGCTGAGACAACAGCAGTTGTGATGCTACTTATTGCCACTTCCATGGCCATGTCCTGGGTGATGTCAAGTGAAGAAATTCCACAAAGCATTTCCAACTCACTCCTTTCTTTGAGTGATAATATTTTTGTGATTCTGATCATGATCAATGTGCTTTTGCTTTTCGTAGGGATCTTCATGGACATGACTCCAGCAGTACTGATCTTTACACCTATATTCTTACCCGTTGTTACTTCCTTGGGAATTGATCCTGTCCACTTTGGGATTATGATGGTATTGAATCTTTGTATCGGGCTTTGTACTCCACCAGTAGGATCTGTCTTGTTTATCGGTGTTGGGATTGCTCAAACAACAATTCAAAAAGTTATAAAGCCATTATTGCCGTTCTTTTTTGCAATGATTTTAGCCTTGGTATTGATAATGATTTTTCCTGAAATCTCCCTTTGGTTGCCAAGAATGTTTGGTCTATAATCTCTTGAAAAGTATCAAAAATGAAAAAAGCGGAATGTTTACACATCCGCTTTTTTGTTGAAATATGAAACTCAAAATGACAAACAAAGTTTGCTTTAACTGCCCACTGCCCACTGCCCACTGCCCACTGCCCACTGCCCACTGCCCACTGCCCACTGCTTTTACCTTTCTACTTCTTTCAAATTCTCAATTTTCTTATTTCTAAGGAATCCATTGATATCTTCAAAGTGTTCTTTAACTCGTTTGTTTCCGAATTCAAATACTTTAGTAACCAAGCCATCCAAGAAATCTCTATCGTGAGACACGACGATTAAGGTACCGTCAAATGCTTTCAACGCATCTTTGATGATGTCCTTAGTCTTCATGTCCAGATGGTTAGTAGGCTCATCGAGAATTAGCAAGTTGACTGGCTCCAACAGTAGTTTAACCATTGCCAATCGAGTCTTTTCACCACCTGAAAGCACCTTCACTTTCTTATTGATGTCATCTCCTTTGAACATAAATGCTCCCAAAATATCTTTTACTTTCGTTCTTACTTCACCTACGGCAATTTGATCGATAGTTTCAAAAATGCTTAAAGATTCATCCAAAAGAGATGCTTGGTTCTGAGCAAAGTAGCCTATCATCGAATTGTGGCCCAATTCACATTTTCCTTCAAAATCAATCTCGCCCATAATCGCTTTGATCATGGTGGATTTACCTTCCCCGTTTTTTCCTACAAAAGAAACCTTTTGGCCTCTTTCTATGGTCATTGAAGCATTTTTGAAAACTACATGATCATCATAGCTTTTAGTCATTTCATCTACAATCACTGGATAATTACCTGACCTTGGAGAGGGAGGAAATCGAAGTTTCAAAGCTGAAGTATCCACTTCATCCACTTCGATCAGTTCCATTTTCTCAAGCATCTTCACTCTCGATTGCACTTGGAGAGTTTTGGAATAGGTTCCTTTAAATCGATCTATGAAACCTTGGATATCAGCGATTGTTCTCTGCTGCTCTTCGTAATGTTTTTGCTGCTGCTCTCGGCGTTCTTTTCTAAGCTCTAAGTAATGACTGTATTTAGCTTTATAATCGTAAATCCGACCCATCGTTACCTCAATCGTTCGAGTAGTGATGTTATCTACAAAAGCTCTATCATGGGAAATTACCACGACAGCCTTAGCTTTATTCATCAGGAAATCCTCCAACCATTGGATGGATTCAATATCCAAATGGTTAGTAGGCTCATCGAGTAAAATTAAATCAGGGTTTTGCAATAGGATTTTCGCCAGTTCAATTCTCATTCTCCATCCTCCGGAAAATTCAGAAGTTAGTCTTGTGAAATCCTCTCTTTCGAAGCCTAAACCTATAAGTACTTTCTCTACTTCAGCCTCATAATTAACTTCCTCGATAGCATAAAACTTCTCACTTAATTCAGAAACTTGCTCTATCAGTTTGTAATATTCATCAGATTCATAATCAGTTCTCACCGTCAATTCTTCATTGATTCGTTCGATGTCTGATTTCATTTTTAGATAGCTTGCGAAAGCTTTGGAGGTTTCCTCCATCACTGTGCAATCATCAGAAGTCAATAAATGCTGAGGTAAGTAAGCAATCACAAAATCTTTTGGCGATGAAACAGATCCGGATGAAGGTTTGGTTTGACCAGCGATGATCTTTAAAAGCGTTGATTTGCCTGCTCCGTTTTTACCCATCAAAGCGATCTTGTCGGTTTCATTGATGGCAAAAGAAACATTACTAAAGAGGGTAGAGCCGCTATGGATAACGGCTACATTATCTACTGAAATCATAATTGTCTGAATTGAAGCCGCAAAGGTAGATTTTTAAAGCTGAATTCAGAAGTAAGAAATAAAAAAACCGCTTCGAACTAAATCGAAGCGGTTTTCCAATATCTGACATCAAAAATCTGATATCTTATTTCATTTAAGCATCCACACCCAAGGCTGTTGCCATGGTAGCCCCGATCTCCGCAGGAGAATCTACTACATGGATTCCATTTTCTCTCATAATTCTCATTTTGGCTGCTGCTGTATCGTCAGCTCCACCGATAATAGCACCGGCATGTCCCATTCTTCTTCCTGGAGGTGCTGTCTGTCCAGCGATGAAACCTACAACTGGCTTTTTGTTTCCAGTCTCACGGATCCACTTTGCAGCTTCAGCTTCATAGTTACCACCGATTTCACCGATCATGACGATCGCATCAGTTTCAGGATCTTCCATCAGTAATTGGACAGCCTGTTTGGTAGAAGTTCCAATGATTGGGTCTCCGCCAATACCGATTGCTGTAGAAACACCCAAACCAGCTTTTGCTACTTGGTCAGCAGCTTCGTATGTCAAAGTTCCAGATTTAGAAACAATACCGATTCTACCTTTTTTGAAAACGAAGCCTGGCATGATACCCACTTTTGCTTCTCCTGGAGTGATCACACCTGGGCAGTTTGGACCGATTAAGGTAGCTCCTCTTTCGATGATATATGGTTTCGCCTTCATCATATCCGCTACTGGGATACCTTCAGTGATAGCGATGATTACTTTGATACCTGCATCAGCAGCTTCCATAATCGCATCAGCAGCAAATGCCGGCGGTACGAAGATGATCGATGTATCAGCACCAGTCTTTTGAACGGCTTCTTCTACAGAATTGAAAACAGGTTTGTCCAAATGTGTGGAACCACCCTTTCCTGGTGTTACACCACCGACTACGTTAGTTCCGTACTCGATCATTTGCTGTGCGTGAAAAGAGCCTTCCGACCCGGTGAACCCTTGTACGATCACCTTGGAATTTTTATTTACTAGTACACTCATGATGCGATTTCTAAAGTTTGGCACAAAAATAAAACAATCAGGTCGTCGACAAAAGAAATTAATAACATTCTCTAAGGAATTTGACGACTCAATAGTTTTTATATCTTAGATTTCAAAAGTACACCTATAAAATGAAATTCTTCCTTACTCTATTCATTTGTTTTGGACTGGCCACTATGGGTAAGGCTCAGAATTTTAAATATAACTCCCAACTTAAGGGTGTTGAGCTTCCTGCTCAGAATGTTTTACAGATGGAGCAAGATACGCTGGGCAGGATGTGGTTTTCCACTCCAATGGGAGTTTATTACTCTGATGGAATTGAGACTTTTACACTTCCTGACTCGATCTTAAAAGAATTTAATTACAGAATTTCAATTCACTTAGATGAAGATGGCCTTTTATGGCTTTATAATTTCGCTGGATTGCCCCGATTGGTAAAAGGAGGTTACGGAAAATGGGAAAGTATCGATATTGGAAAAGAGTTTAAAGATAAGTTTAGTTCGGGGATTAGCTTCTTTACGTTGGGTAAGGGGAAAGACAAACAATTTTATTTAGACACCAAAGATCAGATTTTACATTGGAAGAATGATACCGATGAAAAGATTCTAATTGATAGAGTGTATGAGGAAAAAGGCCGATTGGCTTCAATTGGCGAGTACCTTGGAAAGGTATTTCTATATTTTGAAAAAGGGGTTTTTACTTTAAAAAACGGAGATCTGGAACTTGTCAGAATGAATGGACTTCAACTTCCATCATCCCCTTTCTTAGTAAAAAAAAATGATGCTGATGATTTATATTATTTTCTTGGAAGAGAGTATTTGGCTGTTGGGAAAGACCCAATTACACCAGAAAGAATCTTAGATCAGAATTTTTCTGAGAAGGAATATAACTCTTTGGATTTGTATGATTTGTTTTTTGATCCAAATGGCGTTTTTTACCATTTCAACTCCCAACTTTTTAAATATTCTAAAAGCTATAGTTTTCCTTTAGAAGTTGATTTGAGTGATGAATTAAGAGTTTATTCGATCAATCAAGCGATGATTGATCGAGAGGGGATTCTCTGGGTTGGCACCAGTCGCGGTCTTGTAAACTTCATTAGTCTGGCCTTTCAAAATTATGGTTTTACCCAAGGATCATTGATGGCTGAAGAAGTGGCAGCGATCGAAAAACTATCTAATGGTGAATATCTTTTTGGGTTTAATAACGGGATCCAAAAATATTCAAGGCTTGCTGTAAAAACGATCTTAAGGGATCAGTACGCTGATGGAAATCCTACAAGGCGAATAGTGAATTTTGCCAATGATGGAAAAGGAAGTGTTTGGTTCTCTTCAAATTGGGGAGGAGTGGGGAAATACGATATTAAAAGTGAGAATATTAACATGTTTGTTCCTCCCCCTGGGGTAAATATTTCCTATGTGAAAGTTGAAGGGGATTCTCTCATCATAACAGGTCCAAAAAATATTTTTATCCATCCTAATAAAAATAGTTTGGCAGGGATTTTTTCAAATGATCTTAGAGAAGAGGTAGGAGAATTGCTTGGGCATGAAAACTTTTATTTGCGGAAAGCAGGCAAGCTTTCTGATGGAAGATTAATGATCATGAAAGCTGGGCAAACGTCCGAAGAAAAACCTTTTCATAAAAATGACCGGATGCTGATCAAAGATGGATTTGATTATTTGGAGTTAGATTCAAATCGGATTCTTTTCGGAACAGAGACGGGATTGAAAATCTTAGAAGATGGAGTGATTGAATATTACAGGGTTGATAATCAAGAGATTAATAGGCCTGTTTATGCGTTATTAAAAGATCGTCAAGATCGGATTTGGGCTGGAACTGACGATGGCATCTTCTTAATAGAGAATAATACGCTGACCCAATTCAACGAAAAGAATGGTCTGATCGGAAATGAGATAAATAGGGGAGCACTTCTAGAGACATCAAATGGAAGAATTATGATTGGAACCATGAAAGGTTTTTCTCTTTTTTTTCCTGAGGAGAGGTTTTATTTTGAAGGAACTCCAAACGTGATTTTTCATAATATTATCCTTGATTCAATACGGTTGGACCCGAAAATCGAGCATAAAATCCCTTATTCAAAAAATTCATTTGAGATCGATTATTCAGCTATTGGATTTAACCAGGCGAAAGAAATGTGGATCCATTATCGGTTGAATGAAAGGGAAGATTGGAGGGTCGTCAAAGATCCAAAAACCACCTTGCTTTTTTTCTCAAACCTTCCATATGGGGATTATCAGGTAGAGTTGAAGGCCTCTTATGAAGGAGAAAATTTTTCTGAGGTAGTCTTATCTCAACCTATAATAATATTAAAACCTATTTATCTACAGACCTGGTTTATTTTACTTTTGGTTTTGTTTTTAATAGGATTGGGGATTTTGATCACAACCTTTTATCAGCAACTCCAAAAAGTGGGTGTTTTAAAATCAGCATTTGATCAAAAAACAAAGGAAAAACAAATCGCCGAAGTCCAATTCAAGAATGTGTGGAGTAGCTCTAAAGATGGATTGATGCTAACCATTGATGGGGAAAAAATAGTGACTGTCAATCCAAGCTTTGCTCAATTAGTAAATAAAGAGATATCGAATCTGGAGAATACGATGGTAGTGGATTTGTTTAGCTATCCGGAGTATCATACTAAATATATAAAGTCATTTTTGAAACGAGTTCTTAAAAGAAAAACGACTGGATTTACGTATGAAAGTGTAGTTCCTTGGAGATCAGGAAACCTTGAAATGGAAGTTTTTTCGATTCTGATTCAGGAAAATTTCGATGGAAAAAACTTAATATTAAGTGTATTTAGAGATTTATCTTCCAAGAAAGCAATTGAGCAAAAACTGAGGGATGCCAAAGAAAAAGCAGAAGAAGCAAACAGATATAAAACCAGTATGCTTTCCAATATAAGTCATGAAATCCGGACTCCACTAAATGGGATTTTAGGTGGGACAGAGCATATCATGATGATGAGACAAGATGATCCCGAATTGGTGTCTCAATTGGATATTATTCTGCAAAGTGGAGAACGCCTTCTAAGTACCATTTCATCCATTCTGGATATTGCTAAAATTGAGGCAAATAAGATGAATGTTGTTTATTCTGATTCTGATATCAATGAATTTTTAGCGACAATTATTACCCCGCTAAAAAATCTTGCCATGCGAAAAGGGCTAGTCCTCAAAACAGTTTTTCTAAAAAGCCCCTTTTATGGTAAGATAGACAGACGTTTTATAGAAATGATTGTCAACAATCTGATCAGCAACGCTCTGAAATATACAGATCAGGGAGAAATAATATTGACGGTTGATAAAAGAAAAAACAATATCCTTTTGTCTATTGAAGACTCTGGAGTTGGTATGTCTGAAGACTTTATGAGAAAGGCATTTCAGCCATTTGAGCAGGAAAGTACGGGAAATCAAAGGTTATATGAAGGGACAGGTTTGGGCTTAAGTATTACAAAAAATCTGGTTTCTCTCCTCAATGGAGAAATACTCCTTCAAAGCTCAAAAAATTCAGGAACCGTTGTCACAATAGAAATCCCATTGCCAGAATAATAATTTTTGTAATTTCAAATTTGAAAATGTTTATAACGCCCTCCCTTACGCATGTTTAGTCTAAAAATTCTTATTGTTGAAGATGATCCAGTTTCAGCATTATTACTTAAAAAAGCACTTGAGAAAAATAACCATGAAATAATTGGGATAGCAGATTCTGGAGAAAAAGCCCTTGAAATTCTAAATGAAAACATCGCGAATATCGTGATGATGGATATTAATTTGGCTGGGGAATTAGACGGTATCAAAACCACAGAAATTGTCAATGAAAAATATGATATACCTGTAGTTTATTTAAGTGCGAGTTCCGATGCAGAGACCTTAAACAAGGTGGTAGGAACCAACCCAAGCGCTTATGTAATAAAGCCGTTTAATATTCGGGAATTGAACATGGTGATAGAACTTGCCATATTTAAGGACCGAAAAGAGAAGGAACTTCAGAAACTTAATAACGAGCTCGAAGAAAAAGTAAAGCAAAGAACGGCGGATTTGCACGAGGCCAATAAGGAGCTGACTAAAGCTCTCCAAAAAGAGAGAGAGATCAATGAACTCAAGTCCCGGATTGTCCTGAATGTATCACATGGTTTCAAAACTCCTCTGACCTCGATTTTAAGCTCTGCTCAGTTATTACAGATTTATGCTGAAAAGGATCACCCGTTCAAAGTGAAAATTGCAAAACATGCTTCGAAAATTGAAAATTCCGTAAGGGCACTTAATAATCTCCTGACCAGTGTCCTTTTCTTTGGTAAAGCGGATGCTGATAAAATGGAATTTAAGCCCAAAAAGATGTTTTTGGGGGCTTTTGTCAAAGAGGTTTTGGATACAGTAAAAGCGGGAATTGAAAATAATGTTACCATAAAAGTTGAACTTGGAGATCTACCTAAAACGATTACCTCAGATTTTGATTTATTGTATCAGATTTTTGAAAACTTGCTTTCAAATTCAATCAAATATTCAAAAGACGGTCAGACAGTGAATTTCTGTTTGGACTTTGAGGATAATAAATTGAAAGCAACGTTCAAAGATTCCGGAATTGGTATTCCTAAAAAAGAGCAGCCCCAACTTTTTGAAAGATTCTTCAGGGCTCACAACGTTGGCATTATAGAAGGTTCAGGCTTAGGTCTTGCCATCGTTAAAAAATGCGTGGAGGTTTTAAAAGGTGAGATCACTTACGTAAGTGAAGAAAATAAAGGGACCACATTCACTGTGTCAATTCCCATTAACTGATATGCTTTTAAGCGCAAAAAATTTAAGTTTTACCCATACAGGTCAAAAGGCAATTCATTTTGAGAGTATTGAACTTTCGGAAGGAGAAAGCTTGCTGGTATTAGGGAAATCGGGAAGTGGAAAAACAACGTTGCTCAATCTATTATCAGGTCTTTCTAAACCAGATACAGGAGAAGTAAGAATAAATGATCAGGTTATTTCCAATCTTTCTGGTCAAAAATTAGATCTTTTTAGAGGACAGAATATTGGAATCGTATTTCAAAAGCCTCATTTATTAGCGCCACTTTCTGTGATTGAGAATCTTCGAATGGCCAATTTCTTCGGTAAAAAGAAGAATGAAAAACTAAATGAAATCCTTACTGATTTAGGACTTTCACAAAAGATAAATTCTTCCATCTTGACGTTAAGTGAAGGAGAAGCGCAGAGAGTTTCTATCGCCAGAGCTTTGGCAAATGAACCCAAACTGATCCTTGCAGATGAACCTACGTCCAGCCTGGATGATGAAAATGCTGAAAAGGTCATCCAACTATTAAAGGAACAATCGAGAAAAATTGGTGCAGCATTGATTATAGTTACGCATGACCAGCGGGTAAAAAACCATATTCCGAAATTTATCGAAGTCAAAGCCTCATGAATCTCATCAAACTTAGCTGGAAGTATTTGACTTTTCGTCCTTTTTCTACAGGCTTGAACGTGATTTTGTTGGCTTTGGGATTGGCCATTATTACTGTGCTCTTGCTTATGCAAGATCAATTGGAAAAGAAAATGAATGAAGATGCCGAAGGAATTGATTTGGTTGTTGGTGCCAAAGGAAGCCCGTTGCAATTAATTCTTTCAAGTGTGTATCATATTGATTTTCCGACAGGTAATATTGACTTGGAAGAAGCAAGAAATCTATCAAAAAACCGGTTGGTAAAAAGTACAATCCCTTTAGCGCTAGGGGATAATTATCAAGGGTTAAGAATCGTCGGGACCAATTTAGATTACCTGGAATTATATCAGGTAGAGTTTGAAAGCGGTGAAAGCTGGTCCAAGCCTTTTGAGGTGGTGTTAGGGGCAGAAGTAGCCAATAAGTTGGGATTCAAAGTAGGGGATGAGTTTCTGGGAAGCCATGGGATAAGTGAAGGAAGTCATGATCATGAGGCAAACTATTTTCATGTTTCTGGTATTCTAAAGCCCAAAGGAAATGTCGTGGATCGACTAATATTGACAAGCATTGAGTCTGTCTGGCTTACCCACGAAGAGGAGGGGGATTCTGAAAAATCAGAGCAATCCATTTCAAATGAAATTACCCTACACGGCTTACCTCAAACAGAAGAACCAAAAGAAATAACCACCCTTCTTATTCAATATAGAAACCCGATGGCTGCTATTCAGCTTCCAAGACTGGTAAATTCCAGAACAAACATGCAGGCAGCGTCACCCACTTTTGAAATGTCGAGGTTGTTTGAATTATTGGGAGTTGGGATAAGTATGCTTAGAGGTCTTGCTTTTGTTCTCATAGGGATTTCAGGACTCGGGATTTTTATCGCATTGTACAATTCATTGAAAGACAGAAAGTATGATTTAGCCATTCTGAGAGCTATTGGAGCTTCAAGAATTCAGCTCCTTCAATTGATTTTTATGGAAGGATTTATCTTGACGTTTCTTGGAGCTGTTTTAGGAATATTGATAGGGCATAGCTTTTTGGCTTTGATCGTTTCACAAAACCAAACTGGAGTTATGGTAAGCCTTCAACCTTGGATTTTCTTAAAAGCAGAACTTTGGGTAGTAGCTTATGCGTTAGTGGTAGGAATATTGGCCTCTGTTATTCCTGCGATTACAGCTTATCAAACAAGTATTGCAAAGCAGCTAACAAAGGTTTAACTAGCAGCAAAATTATTAAAGACAGGTATTATGAGGAAGAAAATAGTTTTTGGTTTAGTGAGTTTGTTCTTGTTTGTTTCGATGAATTCGTATTCTCAAGACAAGAATGTCTGGAAAAGCCTCTCTAGCGTTTCCTACAAAATTAGCGAAGATCAGTTTGGGGAGTTATACGTTCCTGTATTCTCGGATGAGTCAAAAAAATTAGAAGGGACTGAGGTAGAGGCGGATGGCTATATTATTCCTTTTGAGGGAATGTTTAAACCTGAACATATTATTCTTTCAAGTTTGCCATTGGCCGAATGTTTCTTTTGTGGTTCGGGCGGTCCAGAAACAGTCATGGAAGTTATGCTGACAAACCCTATAAAATATACCTCCAAGCGGGTAAAAGTAAGAGGGAAGCTAGTTCTCAATGGAAATGACCCTGAGAAACTGATGTATATTCTCAAAGATGCCAGACTAATTTCAGAATAAAAAAAACTCCCTTTTAATGGGAGTTTTCTTTTTCCAGTAATCTAAACTTTTTCAAAATATCCCTTGAAATCGGTCCCGGTTTACCATTGCCAATGGTATGATTGTCGATTTGGGTTACGGGTAACAAGATCTTTGTTGTACTTGAAATGAAGGACTCATCAGCTTCAAGTGTTTCTGCTAAGGTAACTGGCCTTATTTCAACCTTATCTACAAGTCGTAAAATATGCTTTCGCGTAATGCCAAGAAGAATATCCTTATCTGGAGTAATAACAGTTCCATTTTTGACAATGAAAAAATTACTTCTGGAGCTTTCACTCACCAAGCCGTCTCGGTGATACAAAACATCTTCAGCGCCTTCTTTCTTCCAGCGAATACTATCCCAAACAGATACTGCATAATTCGTAGTCTTTATGTCTGCAATTGGCCTCACATAGTCCAAACTTAGAAGTTTGATACCCTTGCTATACTTCTCATCACTTGGAAATAGGAGAGATTCGGGGAAAATAAAAAGTTTTCCTGCAGCTGGGGAAAAGTGATTTTCAGATAGTCCACCGCTCAAAACCATTCTGAAACCTCCTTGTTCCATGTCGTTTTTCTCTGTTAAATCCTGAATTATCTGCTTCAATTCAATCCTTGGATAGGGCAAAGGCAGATATGTTTTTTCGGCTGAGGTGATAAACCTGTCTAAATAATGATCTAAAAATAAGGGCTTATAATTGACTGAACGGAAGAAATCAAAAATCCCGTAGCCTCTGATCAACCCAAGATCCATAGGGTGAATTATTGCATTTTTGGATTCAATTATTTCTCCGTCTGCAAAGCAAAATGGTTTCATACTAATTAATTTTATGAGTCTTAAAATTACAGGTTCCTTTCATATTATCTTAACATTTTAAATACCTAAATTTTTTATATTAAAAAAAGAATAAATAGTACCTTTGCCCTCATTATTTGAAAAATCATGACAAGACATATTCCTGTTTTAATTATAGTATTGTTGGTGTTTATGAGCTCATGTGGGCAAAGTGTGGAGGAAGAAAATTTAAAAATGCGCGAAAAGATTATTTCCATTCATGATGAGGTTATGCCTCTCATGAGAAAGCTAAAGAGTCTTGAAAAAAAAGCCAACCAGGAGATCGAAATCCTTGAGGCTGAAGAAAATCCGGAAACGGAAAGAATCATAGAATTAAAAGCATTAGCTGTTGATTTGGATGCAGCATATGAAGGAATGTTTGATTGGATGCATCAATATGAAACCAAGGATGGCGATAAAACTCCCGAGGAAATTAAAGTTTATTTAGATGAACAATTAATCAAAATCACTGAAGTTAACAATCAGTTTAAAGAAGTATTAGCTAAATCAGATGAATTACTCCCGGCCTAAATGGCTGGCTTTGTTTTCAGATATTTTTCCACATCAGAAGAGGTGATTTTTCCTTCTTCCAATCCCCAAATGTTTAAAAGATAGGTGCTTATTTGGGCCAATTCCAACGGTGTTAATTTGGGGCTGGCTGGCATTTCTTGATTGTAGATTTGTCCATTTACAGTGATTTCACCTTTTTGACCATATTTCATGATCCAAATGCTCCTGTGGATACTTGCTTTGAAATAATCAGAATTTTTGATCGGAGGAATCAGATTTCCTAAACCCTCACCATTGCTTTGGTGACAGTTTGCACAATGATTTTCATATAAAGTTTTCCCTGCGATGGCATATTTCATGACTTCAGGGTCAGAGATTTTTGCCAGGGTATTTTCTTCATTAGAGGATTTAGGGGCACAGGCAATGATAAGAAAAAGAAAGATTAGCGAAATTAAGCTTTTCATTCTCCTAGAATTTTTGGAATGTCATTAATCAATCGGTCTACTTGATCAGCTTTTGTCCCATCGTACACGCCACGGATTCGACCTTTTTGATCAATCAATAAAAACGCTCCGCTATGTAGAAAACCACCTGCCTCATTTTGATCTTCCATGGCAGTGGTCAAGTAGCTTGTTTGACCAATTTCAAAGATTTTTTCAGAGTCGCCCGTAAGGAAGTTCCAAGTTGATGCATCTGGAATCCCAAGTTTTACTGAATAATCTTTTAACAATTCTTGAGTGTCGTGTCTTGGATCTATAGTGTGACTTAAAATCTTGAAGTTTGGATTGCTTTTGTAGGTATCATATACCCTTAGCATTTCCTTTTTCATGATTGGACATATGGTGGGACATGTAGTAAAAAAGAAATCTGCTACATATACTTTTCCAGAAACCTCAGAATTGGAAATGGTGTCTCCATCTTGGTTGACAAATGCAAAATCAGCGATGGTATGATAAACTGTATCTTTCAGGATTTTGCCCTCAATTTCAATATCATTGACATGGAAATTACCCAAAATCGGTAATGGTCCAGATTGAACTTCTGACTCTGGTTTACATTGCCAGAATGTTGCTGCCAATAAAAGCAAAAGGGGAAGAGTTACTTTGAATTTCATGAGATCATGAATTTTTGTTTCTGTATTTTTTATAGATTCTGATGGCTATCATTAATGTAATTCCTAATCCTATAAACCCTAACAATCCCCAAACCATACTTAAGGTGTTTTTGAGTACAATTAGGAAAACAATAGCAAATAGCAAAAGGGTCGAAGCCTCGTTCCATATCCTCAACTGTGTAGAACTCCATCTAGTTCTGCCAGATTGCAATTCTTTGAATAATTTATGACATCCGAAATGGTATAAATATAAAACTAGAACAAAAGCTAATTTCGCCTGCATAAATCCCATTTCTAAATAACCCATTCGGTAACTTAGAACCCATGTTCCGAAGATCAAGGTCAAAACTGCAGATGGCCATGTGATGATATACCAAAGTCTTGAAGCCATCAGATCAAGTTGCGGCTTTAAAATGATGCGCTCATGTTCCGGGCGCTCCATTGCTTCGGTCTGATAAATAAATAAACGAACGATATAGAAAAGGCCTGCAAACCAGGTGACTACAAAAATGATGTGCAAGGCCTTGATGTACTCGAAACTCATTGTCAGAATTTTCGGCTAAATTAAGGCCTAAACCTTGTAAACCATCTAAAGTTCTTGAAAAGCTCAAAATTGATTTTCTATTTATTGACCATTTTGGTCGTTATCCTTATTTTTTGGATTGGGAAGGAGAGTTTAACTCAGCCTGGGCTCCAACAGTTTGAAGGAAAATATAAGCCGCTTTCCAGTTTCAGAAATGAAAATAATACCGGGCCTGTGGTTCGTGTTATCACAGTTCAGGCATTAGATTCTAATAAAGAGTGGATGAGGTCTTTTGGGGATTTACAGCCACATACGAAATATGGGAGAACTCTTGTGTTTTTCTTTTCAGATGAAATTGATCAACAAATCAGTCTTTCCCCAACTGACCCATATTTTTCTTCTGGATTGAAACCCTATGTGATAGCTACTTATGAGAAAGGCCCAATGGGGGATGTAAAATTAATAGACGGCTATCCAGAATGAAGAAAAGATTGAGCCTTGAAGATTACAAATCCGGAGTTTTAAACGGAAACCGGGTCAAACTAAGCCAAGCTATCACCTTGGTAGAAAGTAGTCTGGAGGAAGACTCAAAATTGGCTTCTGAGTTAGTACAGGAAATTTTACCACACACTGGAAAATCCATCAGAATCGGGATAACTGGAGTTCCCGGAGTCGGAAAAAGTACTTTTATAGAATCCTTTGGCAATTTACTTCTCGATAAAGGAAAAAAGCTTGCAGTATTGGCAGTGGATCCGAGCAGCCAGAAAAGTAAAGGAAGTATTTTGGGGGATAAAACCAGAATGGAAAAGCTTGGAGCCAACAAAAAGGCTTTTATAAGACCAAGCCCTGCAGGCCATACGCTTGGCGGAGTTGCTGCCAAAACGAGAGAAGCGATGTTACTTTGTGAAGCTGCGGGTTTTGAAGTGATTTTAGTAGAAACGATAGGGGTAGGGCAGTCGGAAACCTCCGTCAAAGGAATGGTTGATTTTTTCCTTTTGCTGGTATTGGCGGGTGCGGGGGATGAGCTTCAAGGAATAAAGAAAGGAATCATGGAAATGGCCGATGGGATAGTGATCCATAAAGCAGACGGGGATAC
Organism: uncultured Algoriphagus sp.; assembly: GCA_965659625.1. Taxonomy (GTDB): domain Bacteria; phylum Bacteroidota; class Bacteroidia; order Cytophagales; family Cyclobacteriaceae; genus Algoriphagus. The sequence continues at coordinate 33,591 of CBFHWO010000009.1, forward strand.
TATTTCAGCAGCAAAAAGAGCGAAAAGCAATTATCAAAATGCCTTACACTTGTTTCCAAAATCAGAAAGTGGTTGGTTTCCACCTGTGTTAACAGCTTCCTCGGTTACTAATTCTGGTCTCGAGGAAATTTGGGATATGATTTCTAGCTATGAAGCCGTTACGTTAGAATCCGGATTTAAAGAAGGTAATAGATCTGATCAAAGGCTTAAATGGCTTGAAGAGAATTTGCAGTTTCTTTTAGGCAAAAAGTTTTCTGAAAATGCCATCATAAAATCAAAACTTTTGAAGGAAAAGCCAAAAGTTCAATCTGGAGAAAAAAGTCCATTGGCCCTGGCCAGAGAATTGATTGATATATTCTTTGACAAGTCAAAATAGAATCCGATGAGAATATTGCTTTTTTTATTTTTGTCCATAGTTTGGAGTTGTACCAGTCCAGATGAAAAGAACAAAGATTTAACTTTTTCCCCAAAGGAATTATTAACAGAAAGATGTGTAGAGGAAAACTGCGCAACGGTAACTATAACTTGGCCTGAAGCAAAGGAAACAGCAGTTGGGAAAAAAGTAAATGATGTTATTCTAAGCAAATTGAAGAGCTATTTTAGGCCAGACACAGTTTTTGCAGATCTAAAATCAGCCACTGAGGATTTTGTCAACTCCTATGTGGAGTTCAAAAATGATTTTCCTGAGGTGTCTGGAGATTGGAATATTGAAATCACTGTTGAAAAGAGTTATGAATCCGATAGTTTGATCAGTTTTAAGTTTTCAGAATATAATTTTTCAGGTGGAGCACACCCAAATTCAAGTATTATGTTCTTGAACTTTGATAAGGTAAATGGCTATATGTTAACTGAAGACCAATTTATCCTTGATCGGGAGAAACTTTTTGAAAAGACTGAGAGGTCGTTCCGTGAATATCATCAAGTTCCCAATAATACCTCTTTAACTGAAGATGGTCGATTTTTCCTTCCCGAAACTGGATTCTTCCTCCCTAATGCAATTGGGTATGAGGATGGAAAATTACTATTGATTTATATCCCTTATGAGATAGGGCCATATGCTCTAGGGTATACAGAACTGGAGTTTGATTTAATCGAATTGGAAGGAATCGTGAAAAAATGATTTGAATCTTAGTAAGATCTCATTTTGAATTTTTTCTTCAATTCATTCACTGCATTTCTAAAAGTACTATCCGTTTCCATAAGGTCATTTACGGTTTGGACAGCATGGATAACGGTAGAATGATCTCTTCCACCAAAGTGATAGCCAATTGATTTTAAAGAATGATTGGTGAATTCTTTCGAAAAATACATGGAAACTTGTCTGGCTACGACGATTTCTTTTTTACGGGTTTTTGCTTTCAGGTCATCCAAAGCAATCCCATAATATTCAGAAACTGTTTTTTGGATATAATCAATACCTACTTCTGTCTCTATGTCCTTGATGATGTTTTTCATCACGGTTTTAGCAAGCTCCAAACTGATTTCTACTCGGTTCAAAGAGGCATGAGCAATCAAGGAAATAAGAATTCCTTCAAGTTCACGAACATTGGTGTCAACCGTATAAGCGAGATATTCAACCACATCTACTGGAATGATAATTCCTTCAGATTGCATTTTCCGACGGATAATGGCTACTCTGGTCTCGAAGTCAGGCATTTGTAAATCCGCCGTCAATCCCCACTTAAATCTCGAAAGCAATCTTTCTTCCAATCCCTTTAGATCCCTTGGCGGGCAATCAGAAGTCATGATAATCTGCTTCTTATTTTGATGAAGGTGATTAAAGATATGGAAGAACATTTCCTGAGTCCTGTCTTTCCCAGCAAGGAACTGGATGTCATCTATGATCAAGACATCGACTTGCATATAGAAATTGGTGAAGCTCTTCACATTTCCATCCTTTATAGAATCCATGAATTGATTCACGAATTTTTCGGAAGAAACGTATAAGACAAATTTATCCTCAGGACCATTTTTGATCTCGTTTCCGATAGCTTGCACCAAGTGGGTTTTTCCTAATCCAACTCCACCATATACCATCAACGGGTTAAACGAAGTTATTCCTGGCTTAGTCGCTACCGCAAAACCTGCAGATCTTGCCAATCTGTTGCAATCTCCTTCTATGTATGCACTGAAAGTGTAGTTTGGATTTAGGTTACTTTTTGTCAAAGCTTCCGCATCCAATGACTTCATCTCAAATGGGGTTCTTTGTTCTTCAGCCTGAGAGGGAGCTCCCTTTTTGCCACTATTTCCTTGAGGATAAGAAACTACATAAGGTTGGTTAGAAGAATTGCCACGGTCTACAACAACTGCGTACTCTAATCTTCCTCCTTGGCCTAAAGTCGTTTTTATAGCAAGTTTTAATACTTGCACATAATTATCTTCCAGCCACTCGAAAAAAAACTGACTTGGAACTTGAATTGTGAGATTTGTTCCTTCGAGTTTTACTGGATTGATCGGTTTAAACCAAGTTGAAAAGCTTTGCTCATTTACGTGTTGTTCAATCACACGTAAACATTCATTCCAAACGGCGCTAGCTTCTGAACTCATTAGAGAAGATTTCTGAAAATCTGATGGACCCTGAGATAATTGGGGTTCCAAATTTGAAGAAAATTAAGGTAAATAAAAAATGCATTTTGACTTGAAAAAGTGATTTTTTTAACCATTCAAAACTTTTTGAGTAAGCCAAATTTTGATTTGGAAATCAAGCTAATCTTGAAGAATACTAGTAAAAACTCTTTGAATTCGTTCAATTTCGCTATCCTTTTGCTTTTAGGGATATGTTAAAATCAATTTTTTGGGTTTGAAAGAGTAGCTTATTCTTCTCTTACTAATTCTAATTCTTGGATTCATCTGTAATTGGTTATTTTTGAATGGAACTAAATAAACTTTTAGATTCTAAAAGGATACCTAATATGACAAAAGATTCTTTTTATAATTTCCCTGGAGTAAGCAAGGAAGAATGGATTGAAAAGGTAAGAGAAGACCTAAAAGGCAAAGATTTTGAAAAAATCTTGATCACCGATGTTTGGGATGAATTGAAGGTCATGCCTTTTTATTCTATGGAGGATTTACCTGAATCGAATTTTTCCTATAAGTTTCATGCTAAAGCTCATCTACCTGGATTCGCGCCAAGAATTTGGAATAATGTGGTTTCTTTTCACCCGACTGATGAGAAGAAATGTAATCAAGAAATTATTCATGCGCTCGAAAATGGAGCTGATGCAATTGCCATTCATTTGACAGGAGATGAAAATTTAAATCTTTTATTGAAAGGTGTGATGACCGAGTTTATTCACATTTACTTTATCCCTCTCGAATCACCCCGAATACTTTACAATCAGATTTTAGATTGGATTAATTCTCTCCATATAAAGCCATCTATGCTTTCTGGGGCTGTCCTATGGTCTCCAACATCTGGATTGTTTCAAAGAGAAAGTAATTTTTTAGAAAACATACAGCTTGGGGCAGAAATGATTGAAAAATTTTCTGCTTTTAGAGAATTCTACCCAATGACATTAGACATAGCTAAATACGCTAATTCGGGGGCAAATGGCATTCAACAATTGTATTTAGGTCTTGGAGAAATGATTGAAATGATGGATTCATTTATTCCGAAAGCTGTTTCTGCTGCCATGATTTTTGATAATATGGCGTTCCTTGCCAGTGCTGGAGAACTCTCATTTCCTGAAATCTCTAAATTAAAAGCCTTTAGGATTTTACTAGTTGAATTAGCAGGAAATATGGGAGTGGAAATCTCCATGGAATCGCTTCACTTGGTGGTTTCAACTTCCGAATGGAGTAAGTCATTGATAGATAAAAATTCGAATTTAATCCGGCAAACGTATGAAGCGATGTCAGCTATACTAGGTGGAGGCAATTCAATTTGGGTTCGCCCGATAAACGAAAAACAGGCGTCTGACTTAGAAAAAAGAGTTGCTAGAAATGTGTCCTCAATTCTTAAAGAAGAAAGCTTTCTAGATAAAGTAATGGATCCTGCTGCTGGTGCCTATTATTTAGAAAATTTGGAAGCTGATTTGAAGAAAACGATATTAAAAAAACTGGAAAAATTGGAGGACAACGGAGGCTGGTTGAAAAACTTTAATTCAAGAAAAATTCATGAAGAAGTTAGAGTCGAAAGAAACCGTATCCAGGAACAGGTTCTGAAAAATGAACAAATCAAAGTTGGGGCGAATAAATATGAGGCAAAAAATGAGTTGGCAAGCTATGGGGTTTTTAAGGAAATTATAGAAGCGGAATATGAATTGAAGCCAACACGAGCTACTTATTTATTAGAGAAAAAGAATCTAAAAGAATCATGAGACCTGACATAAAGAATTGGAAAAGCAGCTCTTTTGAAAAAGATAGAGAGGTTTCGGATGAAGTTTGGGAATCAGCCGAGCAGATAACAGTGCCCTCAGAGTTTAGCCCGAAGGAAATTTTAGAACTTCCCCACATTCATTTCGCAGCTGGCATTCCACCTTTTTTACGTGGACCTTATAGTACCATGTACGGCATTAGGCCTTGGACAATTCGTCAATATGCCGGCTTTAGTACTGCCGAAGAATCTAATGCCTTTTACAGGAAAAATTTGGCTGCTGGGCAAAAAGGACTTTCGGTCGCTTTTGATTTAGCTACCCATAGAGGCTATGATTCAGATCATCCGAGAGTCATAGGAGATGTGGGGAAAGCTGGCGTTGCCATCGATTCAGTAGAGGATATGAAAATCCTGTTTGATCAGATTCCTTTGGATCAAATGTCAGTATCCATGACCATGAATGGGGCTGTGATCCCAGTTTTGGCATTTTATATAGTGGCAGCTGAAGAGCAAGGTGTGAAACCTGAGAAACTCAGTGGCACGATACAAAATGACATCTTAAAAGAGTTTATGGTGAGGAATACCTATATCTATCCTCCCTTGCCTTCGATGAAAATCATTGCGGATATTTTTGAGTTCACAGCTCAGAATATGCCAAAATTTAATTCAATTTCCATTTCTGGTTATCACATGCAGGAAGCTGGAGCTACAGCAGATTTAGAATTGGCCTATACGCTGGCGGATGGATGGGAATATCTAAAAACAGGTGTAAAAACGGGATTGGATATTGACGATTTTGCTCCAAGAATCTCTTTCTTTTGGGGAATTGGAATGAATTACTTTATGGAAATAGCCAAATTAAGAGCTGGAAGAATGCTTTGGGCAAGAATTGTCCAGAAATTTAATCCTAAATCTGATAAATCTTTGGCACTCAGGACTCACTGCCAAACTTCTGGCTGGTCACTCACCGAGCAGGATCCATTCAATAATGTAACAAGAACTGCTGTAGAAGCTTTGGCGGCTGTGATGGGAGGAACCCAGTCTCTTCATACCAATTCACTGGATGAGGCAATTGCCTTGCCAACAGATTTTTCTGCTAGAATTGCAAGAAATACCCAGTTGGTATTACAAGAAGAAACCGGAATTACAAAAGTTGTGGATCCCTGGGGAGGGTCGTATTATGTTGAATATCTGACAGATGAGTTAGTTAAAAGAGCATGGGGATTGATTGAAGAGGTAGAAGAACTGGGAGGAATGGCAAAAGCTATTGAGGCTGGACTTCCAAAGTTGAGAATAGAAGAAGCGGCAGCAAAAAAACAAGCCAGGATAGATAGCGGAAAAGATATTATTGTGGGAGTTAACCGATATAAAGTCGATGAAGAATCAGGGATTGAAGTTCGGGATGTCGATAATCAGGCGGTTAGGGAGTCTCAAGTCGCCAGATTAAAAGAGATAAAAGCTAAAAGAAATCAGTCTGAGGTTGATAAAAGTCTTAATGCTATTACAGAAGCATCTCGTTCAGGCAAAGGGAATTTACTGGAATTAGCCATTAAGGCAGCAAGAAAAAGGGCTACTTTAGGTGAAATCTCTGATGCTATGGAAGAAGCTTTCGGAAGGCATCAGGCCCAGACAAAATCGATCACAGGAATTTATGCAGCAGAAGTGAAAAATCAGGATTCTTTTCAAAAAGCCATTGCCCTATCAGACAAATTTGCGGAAGAAGAGGGACGCAGGCCAAGAATTATGATCGCCAAAATGGGGCAGGACGGTCATGATCGTGGAGCCAAAGTTATTGCAACAGGTTTTGCAGATCTAGGCTTCGATGTGGATATAGGACCATTATTTCAGACACCCGAGGAAGTGGCAGATCAGGCAATTGAAAATGATGTTCATATTGTAGGAGCATCTTCTTTGGCAGCAGGTCATAAAACGTTGGTTCCCCAATTAATCCAAGCTTTAAAAGACTTGGGTAGGCCTGATATCATGGTGGTAGCGGGTGGAGTTATTCCTACAAAAGATTACAAATTTCTATTTGATGCTGGAGTAGCAGAGATCTTCGGACCTGGGACAGTTTTGGCAGAAGCAGCGATCAAAGTGCTCAATAAATTGATGGAAGAAGGAAAATAAAATTTTCACAAAGCTCAATTGAATCAATAATGAAGTATCATGTAAGTTTCATTTTTCTAACATTTTTGAGTTTGATTTCCTGCGGGGAAAAAGAGGTTGGAAAAGAAAATCAAAAAGCACTTCTCGCAGATAAAATGGAGCAGCACCTCAAATCTGAAGTGCTTGATAAATGGTATCCATTGGCAATGGATACAGTCGATGGCGGTTTTCTAAGCAATTTTTCCTTTGATTTTCAGCCAAAGGAAAAACAGGAAAAAATGATTGTCACCCAATCAAGGCATGTCTGGACAAATGCAAAAGCCTCTAAAAAGTATCCTGAGATTGATTATTACAAGGAAGGAGCAAAGCATGGATTTGAATTCTTAAAAGATAAGATGTGGGATTCCGAAAAAGGAGGGTTTTATTGGCTGGTAGATAAGCAGGGAAATCAAATCGGGGATCCTATGAAAACTGCCTATGGTAATGCATTTGGGATTTTTGCTTTGGCAGCTTATTATGATGCTTCCGGAGATGAATCGGCATTGGCACTTGCAAAAGAAGCTTTCCAATGGCTCGATGAACATGCACAGGATTCGGTTGACGGCGGATATTACCAACATTTAAACCCAGATGGAACGCCAATTTTCAGACCATCTTCCACCCCTTCTACTTCAGATTTGGGGTATAAAGATCAAAATAGCTCAATACATATTCTTGAAGCTTTCACAGAATTGTACCATGTTTGGCCGGATTCACTTTTAAGAAATAGGTTGGAGGAAATGTTATTCCTTATTCGAGATCAAATAGTAACAGAGAAGGGCTATTTAACACTTTTTTTAGAACCTGATTGGACTCCGGTAACATTTGTTGACTCTACGGAAGAAGTGATTTTGGCACATCATCAGCTAGATCATGTTTCCTTTGGGCATGATGTGGAGACGGGATTTTTGATGATCGAGGCATCTGAAACACTCGGTTTAGAAAATGATAAGAAGACTCATGAGATCGCAAAAAAAATGATCGATCATGCATTGGAAAATGGTTGGGATGAGTCAGTTGGCGGGTTTTATGATGAAGGGTATTATTTTAATAATGGATTTAGAATCACTCACGATACCAAAAACTGGTGGGCTCAGGCTGAGGGAATGAATGCTCTCTTATTGATGGCTGACTTGTATCCGGAAGATCCTCATGACTACTATCAGAAATTCTTAAAACTTTGGGACTATACCGATTCTTATCTGATCGACCATGAGAATGGAGACTGGTATTCTGGAGGATTAGATAAGCAGCCTGAGTTGAAAATGGTTGGAAAAGGAAATATTTGGAAAGGAATTTATCATCATTATCGGTCCTTGGACCATTGCATTTCAAGACTTAGGACTATGGAAAACCATTCAGATTAAATCTGTAAACCAAAAACCAAAAGCATAAGGATCCTCTTTTTTATGATCATCCTGAAAGCAATCTTCAGAATCCTCTTTTTTGGGTGCTTCGTACTTTCTAAAGACAGTTTCGCCAATTTCAAAAGAAATAGGTTTTGAAAAGATCGGGCCATCGAAAACAAAGGTGTGGAATTCTCCATTTTCGCCGCAAGGGTCTACATTTTTTGGAAGGTCTTTCAGGAAATCCTCATCGATGATTCTGCCTGCAAAACTTTGATCGAGATATTTTTCATTGACGCAAGTCGTGATGGTTTGAAATCCCAGATCAAGAAATTCTTTGATTAGCCTATCGGTAGGTTGTTTCCAAAGTGGAAATACTCCTTTCAATCCAACTTCAGTTAATTTGTTTTCCCGGTATTCCCGTAGATCTTCCAAAAAAATATCTCCGAAAATAGAGGTTTCAGCCCCATTCTCAACCAAAGGCTTCAATGTGTTTCTCATCGCTGTTTCATAGGAATCCATAGTTGGCATTTCTGGGACTTCCATGATTGTGAGGGGAATGCCAACACTTTTAGCTTGTAATTCAAGAAGTTCTTTTCGTACTCCATGCATGGATATCCGCTGAAACTTTTGACTGATACTTGTCAATAAAGTCAGGATTTCAAATTCTTTGCTTTGTTGGATTTTGTAAAGTGCCAAAGCAGAATCTTTACCTCCGCTCCAATTAAAAATGGCTTTTTGTAGAGTCACAGTTCATTTGATTTTAAAATCGAAACTAGCTCAAATTTGCTAAAAATAGAAAAAGGCACTGATTTCTGTCAGTACCTTTTCAATAGTTTTACTCAGAGGTGGTAGGATCAATGATGGTCGAGACCACTGAAACCTTGTTGGCAGGAAAGCCTCCCTGTTTCGCATGCTCACGCACCATTTCTTCATTTGGGGCAATGTAAACACAGTAGATTTTGTCTCCGGTTACATAGCTATGAATCCATTGAATTTCCGATCCCATTTTCGTTAAAACATTGCAGGAGGTCTGGGATATTCCTTTTAATTCGGTGGGTGAAAAACTCCCAGCTCCGGGAATTTCTCTTTCTATAACAAACTTAGGCATATTGATATGATTTTTGTTATCCTACTCATTTGGCTTTTCGGATTCGCCCCGTTTTTTAAAGTGGTCACTGGATTCCACTTTTTGAAATCGCAATACATAAAACTATCTAAAAATCAGGGTTTAACAATCTGTTTTTGCCAAGGCTTATAAATTAAAAAACCTGAAAGAAAATTCATTCTATCAGGCTTCTAATTTTGATTTTTTAAAACGATCAATCCACTTTTGGTAATTCTTCCCTCGGTAACTTCTCATCTCTCTGAGCGGTATTATAAACAAAGGTTGCCACAATTATCGCCATTTGTCGTAAGTCATCAAGTTCTAATCTCTCAAAATTATCCATATTGGTATGATGAGTTCTTGTCCTGTATTCAATTGGATCTTGGATGAACTGAAAGCCAGGTAAACCAACTCCATCAAAACTCTGGTGATCTGTTCCCCCTGTATCGCGAATAGTGATTGTTCTGTTTTCAATTAAATCATCTACAGGCTCAAACCATTGGTCGAAAATCGGGCCTACCGCTTCATTTCCTTGAAGGTAGATTCCTCTGATCTTCCCAGTTCCATTATCTATGTTATAATAGGCAGAAAGTTTTTCATGATCTGGCTTAAGATCCATGGAAGCTCTGTCAGCAAAATGGTTTTGAACGTAGTTTCTTGATCCATGAAGACCTTGCTCTTCTCCGCCCCAAAGTGCGATCCGGATTGTTCTTCTTGGTTGTAGACCTGTTTCTTTCAAAATTCTAACAGCCTCCATCATGACAATACATCCAGCAGCATTATCAGTGGCGCCATTGGCTCCATGCCAAGAATCTAAATGACCTCCCAACATCACCAATTCTGATTTCAAAGTTGGATCAGTTCCTGGGATTTCAGCAATCACATTATAACCCTGCAAATCGTCAGTTAAATATCGGGACTTGATTTCAGCCTCAACTTCCACTTCCACCCCTTTTTCAGCAAGACGAGCCAAAAGATTCACATTTTCTGGAGCAGTTTCCAATTCAGGGATTCCCAATGGAGTGTCCTTTAAATATCCTCTTGGGCTACTGGTGAAAAGAGTTCCGTGTCGACCGTTTACGCCTTTGATGATCAAAGCAGCTCCTTCTTCAGCTAAAAATTCTGTAATCCGCTGTGAAAAAGCTCTGGCAGCTCTTAATGCTTGAATTTGCTCTGGGGTGTAATTGCTTCCTCCTTGTTGGCTAGATGGAGGAGCTGCCATTTCATTCAATTGTTCTTCTGAAAATCTAACTGCATCAGCCTCAAATGTTGCACTTTGGTCACCTGATGGCTTAATGGCGATGATAGCGCCTTTTAATTTTCCTTTATATTGGGCAAGGTCTTCTTCTGTTTTGGCTTCAATGAAAACTACTTTTCCGCTTACTTCGCCATTGGTACTTTCTGTCCAGGCTTTTGGAATAGCGATGAAAGGCATGTAATAGGGTTTGGTCATTGCTACATAACTTTTTTCCATTTCCCAGCCTCTTCCAAATTCACCCCAAGCTTCCGTCTTGGCATTTTCTAGACCCCAAGCTGTCAATTGCTTTACGGCATAATCCGTGGCTCTTTTATATCCTTCAGAATTACTTAATCTTGGACCAGCTTTGTCCACAAGTTCAAAGGCGATTTCTTCCACATGGGAATTATTCATGCCTTCATTTTTGATTTTTTCAATGGCCTGTAAATCTATTTTTTCCTGAGAAAAAGCAAAGCTTGCAGCTAATAAGGCAGGAAGGAGTAAAAATGTTTTTTTCATAAGAATATGTTTTAAGTTGGATGGATCTTCAATATAAATTAGAAAGGAATGAATTCCTGATATTTTCAATGGATGGGCAAAAGAAATCTGTTTTTGGATATCTCCAACCAGAAATACCTTCAATTTTTAGCTAGAAATGGCAAAAAGCTAGGTTAAATTTTGGAAATTGAATCAAAGGAAATTTAGAAAGCAGCGTTAGAATCATTTTTAATATGGTGGGCGATAAGATTTTTGTATTTGATAATCAGTTAGATAAAGAAGAGCTTGAAAAAGCGAGGGAGCTTTTTGACCCGAAACCTTCCAAAGAAATGGCATTTCAGGAATTGGGTAAAAAGTCTTTCAAGGATTCTGATTTTCTAATTTGCTTGATTTCCGATGAGCAACTTAAGAAGTTGATTTCCCAATTGGGAGAGCATAAAACAGCCATAAGTTTACTCCCGCATCCTGATTTGGATCATGGACAAAAAGGATTTGGAATCAGGAAGAACATGGAAACTGCTTTAGAGGAAATCCTTGAGGTAGATGAAGTGGAGGAGATTGATCTGATGACGGTCAATGATGAATTAGTTTTGAATTCATTAGTGATCGGTGAGTCATTGAGTATTTTCTACGGAAATAAATCGGCAAATTTTCTAGAAAGCTTGAAAAGCCGATTTAGCCAGTTTTTTAAAATATTTAGAAGAGTCAAAATGCAAGCGGTAGATATTAGTTTTCCTAATAAAAAGGAGGAAAACAAAACCATTGAAACTGCAAGTATGGGGATCATGGCTGTGGCCCAATGTCGAAGCCATGTGATTTTCAAGAGAATTATCAAAGACGCAGGATTAAATGATCAATTGATCCATATTTTAATTCTGGCTCCGAAAAGCTTGATTTCGTTGATACGATTTGGACTTCAAAATCTATTCTTTCCTATCAAAGAAAATAGATTACCTCGTTTTGTGGGTTATGCTACAGGCGAAGAAATCCATTTGAAAGTAAAAGATAAGATTAACTATGTCATTGATGGAATTGAGAAGGAAAGTGCTGAAATCAGCATTAAACTATATAAACATCCAATTCATATTTTGCCTGGACTTTCGTTAAGAAAAATTGAGAAAGAGGAGGGAAAGGAAATCCAAAACCTGAAATCATTACCTACCGGTAAATTGAAGGAAGAATTGACCAAGGGTTATCTTCCTTGGATCAGTCATGCGACACAAGAAGAGTTCAAGGAATTGTTCAAACTTTTAAAAGATAATTCTCAAACTACAGGAACGTATTTGGTGCTGATGGTTCTTTCTATCATGATAGCGACCTTTGGGTTATTTGCTAATTCATCTCCTGTAGTGATTGGTGCTATGATTTTAGCTCCCCTGATGGCACCTATTATTTCATTGGCAATGGGAATGCTACGGCAAGATAGTCTGCTGATCAAAAATAGTTTGATTACTCTTTTCTGGGGGATATTATTGGGGCTGATTTTCTCTATGGCGATTACATGGATTACTCCGCTTCAGATTTTGAATGATCAAATTTTGGCCAGAATACGACCAAATTTATTGGATTTGGGGATAGCAGTGGCTTCAGGAGTAGCAGGTGCCTATGCCTATAGTAAGGAAGAAATTGCTAAAACATTGGCAGGCGTTGCGATTTCTGTGGCCTTAGTCCCTCCTTTGGCGGTAGCGGGTATTGGACTGGGATGGGCTGAATGGAATGTGTTTTTTGGAGCGATGCTTTTATTGGGGACTAATCTAGCAGGGATTGTAGTTGCGGCGGCATTGACATTTTTAACACTTGGTTTTAGTCCATTTAGACTGGCCAAAAAAGGGTTGGCGATAAGTTTGGTATTACTGGCTTTAATTGCTGCTCCATTAGCCTTTAGTTTTTCCAAAATGGTCAAAGAAAACCGGATTATTCAACAGTTAAGTGGTCAGGAGATTCCGCATGGACTACTCCGAGATGTGAATGTGGTGAATATTCAGCCATTGAGATTAGCGGTCACTATTCTTTCAGAAAGGGATTTAAAAGATTCGGATTTTGATGAAATACGAGCAGAGATTGAAGAAAAAATAGGCTCGCAAATAGAATTGGAATTGACTTTGGGTATCAAATTGGGAGAATTGACAGAAGGAGATAAATCATTTGATATTCCAACTGATTAGTACTGTAAAACCGGTTTGCCATTTTCACAGCTTATTCCAGCTGGTGGAGATACAAATGCACAATCAGAACCAATGTTATTTTGTCGGTTATATTCTTCCTGAAGTTCGGTGTATTGATTTACCAAATTCAAAAATTCACTTTCATTGATTTGGGTTGAGTAAGCAATATACCCTGATGGACCGCCACAGGCCTTGCTTCCAATGGCTGTGAATTTCCAATCAGATGAATTTGTGCAGGTTTTTGATTCTGAGATCGAAACTATTTTTTCATATAACTCATCTAATTCCGTAAGTGCATATTCTTTTGGTTCATCTTCAGAAAGTTGACAACTGCCCAGAACCAAAAGGAAAGGAATGATATATTTTTTCATACAGTGCGTGATTTAGGATTATTAACGGTGAATTTATCCCAAACGCTACTTGCATTAGTTTTAATTTCCAGCGGGCAACATATTTCTAATAGCAGAAATTCGCCAACTTTTCCCATCATCTATCACCGTAAAGCTGCTCCACATTTTCCTGATTGAGCCATCTGGATTTTTTATTTCGTAGCGTGCATCCACTAGTCCAACTGTTTCATTCAAGAATTTTATTTTCTCCACATGAAGTGTTCTTTCACCAGGATTGCTTGTGGAGCTTTCCATCATTCCTTTTATAGCTTCGTTAATGCCAGATCTCCAAACTCCCGAAGAGACCAATTGGTCTATATCTTTGGTCAGGATTTTTTTGAGTAAGATAGTATCTTTTGTATCTCTGGCTTGAGTATAGGAATTGATGAGGTTTAAAATTTCCTGAGATTCTTCTTTGGTTTGAGCTGACGTTTGGGCAAAACCGGTAACTGAAAATTAAAAAGAAGGTAAAAAGGGTCAATCGGATCATTATAGGATTAATTTTTCTTACTCTAATTTACATTTTCTTTAGTAATAATTTTTTAAAAAAAGGATGAAATGGTCTAGTAACAGGATTGAAATGGAGTGTTTAATAGCTCAAAAAATTAAAAAAAATGTTTTTTATTTATGATTAAGGAAAGTAGTACTCATCTAAATGGTATGATTTATTCCATTCCAAATAGCTGTTTTCGATTACTATAAAAAATTTTGCTATTGATGGAGGAGGTGTGTCATCATAGTAACTATCGACAATCCAATCTGATTTCTTGATTAAGGCCAAGATTTTTTGATCAACTTCATCATTGAATCCATCAATTACTTTGGTATCTGTCCAATAGTTCAGATTATCAATTTCGACTTCGAAAATCCCAAATCTAGGAATTGAAGAATTGGATTTTATTTGGGTAATACCTTTGAAGAATTCATTTTTATTATTATCAATAAAAAAATAGAGGTGTAGTTAATCCCTTTTTCTTTTACTCTTCTTAGGATTTCGATCTCCTCAGGATGTGATTTCAAAGAATTAAGAGAGAAATTCCGGGAACAATATCCATAGGATGGGAAGCCTCCATCTAAGCTTGATAAATAAACAAGTAGTTCTTGTCCTTTCTTCAGGTAAACATGGCACATTCCATCTGCCTTTTGAGGGTCTTGAATATAAAATTCATTTAAATCCGATCCTTTGAATTCCTCATAAACTTCAAATTTGACCTTTAAAAGGTTAGGGTCTACTTCATAAGAACTGATTTCAATCACTTTGCCCGAAGCTACATGAGATGACCTCCTAAATGCCTCGTCAAACCTTATATTAGCACAATCGCAGGCAAGTAGTTCGGACATGGATAAGAATAAAATACCGATTAAATATATTTTCTTCATGGTCTAAAATAAGAAAAAGCCACTCATTTCTGAGTGGCTTCCAATTTATTTGATAAGAAATAGCTTACTGATCTTCACCTCTAAGTTTGATTACTGATCCTTCCAAAATATCACCGATTCGGATTTGGCAGGCAAGCCTAGAAGTAGGATAATATTCCGGGAGGTTTTCCAATTGATCCAATTCTATGTCTGTGGCTTCTCCCAATTCATCTTTTCCTTCCAAAACTTCAATGTGACAGGTTGCACAAAGTGCCATACCTCCACAAGTGGCCAACACTGGATATTCTGAAGCTTTCAAAATCTCCATTAGGCTAAAGCCCATGTCATCCGGAGCTTCTATTTCTTGACGGTTTCCGTCGTGATCTTCAACTGTGAAATTAACCATGCTGCAAAAATAGTATTAAAATGAATTTACGCCATTAACAGTCGTGTATTTGAAGCTTAATTTCTGATCAGGATACACATATTTGAATGCTGAGTGCATCATGATAGCTGCTTCATGGAATCCGCAAAGGATCAATTTCAATTTACCTGGGTAGGTATTGATATCGCCAATTGCATAAATTCTTTCCACTCCAGTGGAATAATCTCTTGTGTCTACTTCGATCGCATTTTTATCGATGCTCAATCCCCATTCTGCAATCGGCCCAAGCTTAGGGCTTAAACCAAATAGCGGGATCAAATAATCCGTATCAATTTTGATTTCAGCCTTTGATTTATCTACAAACGTCACACTATCTAATTTCCCATTTCCAGAAACCCCCTTCAAATTAGCAGAAAGGATCAAGTCAATTTTTCCTTGGTTAGCCAAATCAAAAACTTTAGCCGCAGAATCAGGAGCTCCACGAAAAGTTTCGTTTCTATGCACCAATGTTACTTTTTTCGCAACTTTAGATAAGAATATCGTCCAGTCCAAAGCAGAATCACCGCCACCAGCAAGAATTACCTTCTTATCACGGAAAGTTTCAGGGTTTTTTACCATATAAGTGATCCCATTGCCTTCAAAAAGCTCTAAGTTTTCAACCACCGGTTTTCTAGGTTCAAAACAACCTAATCCACCAGCAATAATGATAACTTTTGCATGTACATGAGTTTTGTCACTTGTAGTTACTACAAACGAGCCATCTTCCTGCTTGTCTATGTGGTCAACTCGCTCTCCTAAAGTGAAAGTCGGAGAAAAGGGCTTGGCCTGCTCCATCAGATTATCCACCAGATCCTGTGCATTCACTTCCGGATAGCCAGGGATATCATAAATCGGTTTCTGAGGATAAATTTCGGATAGCTGTCCACCTACTTGAGGTAGCGCATCAATCAGATGGCAACGCATTTTCAGCAAACCTGCTTCGAAAACTGCAAAAAGGCCAACTGGGCCGGCTCCGATGATACAAAGATCTGTGTGAATCATGGTTTATTGACTTTATAGGTAAAACTCTGGATGAGGACTATTGTTCGTGTAAATATAATTAGTATAACAAATATCTTTTACTCAATTTCTTGGCCACCTAGATTTTGATAGATGGTGTTTAAGATTCTTTTGAATTCTTCAAAATCAGTTTCGCTGAGATTTTCCCAAGCCTTTTCCCTGATTTCAAGAATTTCTGGCCTCAAGGCTGTCACTTTTTCGGCACCCGAATTTGTTAGAATCAACTGAAAACTTCTTCTGTCTTGAGGATGTGGAACCCTTTCCACATATCCCTTTTTGCACAGTAAATCAATTATTCTTGTTAGCGTCGGATGATCCTTAAAGACCAATTGTGCCAACTCAGTTTGACTGAGCAATTGATTCTCAGAGAGGTTTTTGAGTATAAGCCACTGGTCAACAGTGACATCAAAGTCTCCAGATTTAAATTGCTGCTGGGCATACTGCTTTACCTTACGTGCTGTGCGATCTAGGAGAAACGAATACCTTGCAAATTGCTCTTGTGTCATACAAATAATTAGTATGACAAATATATATAATTTCTGAATTGTTAGTACAATTCTCTATAAAAATCATAGGGTTTATAGTATTTGAGTTAATAGTACTCGCCTCTAGGCTTTTAAAAGAGAAAAATTAGTGATTTTTTGATAAAAAAGTAACGAATTCGGAAAGTCTAGCAAAGTGATTATCTCCAAATTGAATCGAAAATGGAGATTTTTTGATTTGAATGGCTTGGGGAGTAAAAGGAATTTGTGCCTTCTCTAAAGCTCTCTTTACCCAAAAACTATAAACCGGATCACCAATTAGATTCCAGCTTTTTAGACTCTGTTTTTTTTCAATTCTTCCTTTTTCTGGATCAAATTGAAAAATATCACCAGGAAGTAATTGATTGATTTGTCCAGAAATAACCAATTCTTCAGGAGTACCAGAAATTAATGGAATGCCACAATTGAGGAGCCAAAAGCGATCTGCTGTTTCCATAGCAATCTCCAGATCATGAGTGACTACCAGAATTGCTTTATTTTTTTTCTGGCAAATGTCTCTCAACAAATGCATGATCTCATACCGATTGACCAGATCCAAATGTGCTGTGGGCTCATCCAAAATCATGATTTCCCCATCTTGTGCCAATGCTCTTGCGACCATTGCTTTTTGCCTTTGGCCATCACTGATTTCACTCAGTCGTTCATTTTCCAAATAGCCAATTTTAGTATCCGAAAGTGCATTTTTAATGGCTTCCTTATCCACATCTGTAAGTTTTCCTGTCCATCCGGTATGAGGGATTCTGCCCAATGCCACCAATTGTCCGACTGTCATATTACCCGGAATGATCGGCTCTGTAAGAACTACAGAAAGTAATTTTGCTAAATCTGAATTGCTATAATTTAAAATTTCTTTACCATCAATTTGTAGTGATCCTTCCAATGGGGCTAATTCTCCTAAAATGGACTTAACCAAAGTAGACTTCCCCACACCATTTGGACCAAGTAAACAAGTGAGTTCGCCGGTGATCAATTCAAAATCCAAACCTGTCAGAATTTCTTTTCTGATACTTCCTTTTTGGTACCCTAAAGATAAATTCTTGCCAACGATCGCTGTTTTTTTCATCTGATTAGAATTGGGCTTTTTGATGGTCATCCTGATACCTAACGGGAAGAATATCGCATGGTCTATAGTTATCGCAGATCGGTTCGATTTGTGTTTTGCTCGATTTCATCATCAGAATTCTTTGCTGAAGTTCTTTCTCAAAACCAAACTAATCACAATTGGTGCTCCGATCAGTGAGGTTACAGCATTAATCGGTAGCGTTTGGGCAGACCCTGGGAGTTGTCCGATAGCATCACAAATAAGCAGTAAGATTGCTCCCATCAATGCCGATGCAGGGAAAAGAATTTTATGATCTGCTGTTTTCCAAATCATTCGAGCCACATGTGGGACGGCAATTCCAATAAAAGCAATTGGACCACAAAAAGCGGTAATGCTTCCTGCTAATAAACCCGTGCTTAAAATCATCAACCATCTCAATTTAATGGGATTGATGCCCATACTTTTAGCATAACTTTCCCCCAAAAGCATGGCATTATAGGATTTTATTGAAGCGATCATCGGGATAATTCCAATGAGTAAAACAATTCCTAAAACAAAGATTTGATTCCAGATAAGCCCACCCAAACTTCCCATTGACCAAAGCGTGAATATTTTCAAAGCTTCTGCTCCCGAAAAATAAGAAAGGACTGAAATAATTGCAGATACTGCGGATCCAAACATCAATCCAACAATCAATAAAGTCATGCTGTCTTTGATTCTCCAAGCAACCAAGCTCACTATCACCAAAACTAATCCTGCCCCGAGTGTTCCGGCTATCACGGTTGCCCAGGGATTGACTCCTGCACCTAATCCAAGCCCTAATGCAGAGCTGGTCAAAATCAAGATTGCAACTCCTAAACCAGCACCTGAACTAATTCCCAAAACATATGGCCCAGCCAATGGATTTCTGAAAAATGTCTGCATTTGTAATCCGCTGATGCTGAGTCCGATTCCTGCCATTATCGCCAAAATTGCTTTTGGAAGTCGGTAATTCAATAGGATTTGCTCATGAGATGATCTTGCCCATTCTCCTGTAAAAATTCCCTGAATAATTTCTGAGACAGAAATACTGACTGAACCTAAGCTGATATTTGCCAAAAAGCTTAGAAACAAAAGAGCGAATGCTCCGATTAAAAACAGGATTGATTGCTTACTTTTCATCGAGTTGCTCGTAAAAATACAACTCATAATCAGGAAGTAGCTCGGGATGGAGAATTTTGATAAGATCTTTTAAGATCAAATCTGGTCTCATGTATCCCAGTTCAAAATATTCTAATCCTCCCGTTTCTCCCTTTTTTTGGGTGTAAGTATAAACTTGACCATTCTTCCAAGCTTTGAATGCTTTATATCTCGGCTCTGCATTCCCCATTGCCTGAATACTTGGGAAATCAGCCGAACCTATCCAAAATTCGCTTTCTATCCCCCTGTCCAAAACAAACTCGTAGTTAAGTTGAATACTTCCTGTTCCTTTTTGGTCTTCGAAGATGTAACTACCACCTGCATTTTCAAGTATTATTGCGCCCCAACTTTCACTCCCGGGAGCATACCAGATATCTTGATACATCACTCCGCTCAGGACTTTTGGTTTAGCTTCTTCAGCTATAGTTTCTGAAAGTTTTTGCGCTTCTAAGTAGGATTCCTCTATTGTTTCAAATTCCAAATTTGCTTCTTCGTACTTACCTAATAAAATCCCGGTGAACTTGATCCATTCAGCTCTGCCTAAAGGATGTTGTTCTACATACTCACCGTTTATCACAGAAGGAACCCCTGCAGTTTTCAATAGTTCCAGATATCTGAGATCGTCCCCTAATGTTGAAATCATGACCCAATCTGGATCAATATCAATAATCATCTCAGGATTGGCCGATGGCCCAGCCCCTAAATCTGTCACTTTTCCTTCATCGATTCTAGCTCTTGAAAGTCTGGAAGAGATCAAGTTTGTATTTGGGAAACCCACTAATTTTTCAGTAGAATTCAGTAAATCCAGATGAGGAATTTGGGTGGTGGAAGTAAGGATGACTTTACTTATTGGGAGTTGAATGATTGCATCGAAATCGCCTTCCGGCTTGGTTGAATTTTCTTGTAAAATCAGGTAATGAAATGTTTTTTCTGCACCGTTCCAAGGTTTCAAAACATTTACTTTCCAAAAACCTTCTCCCTTTTCCATACTAAATCCGGTAGCATATTTAGTACTTATTTTTTCTGTCAAAACTTGAGAATTACGCTGTTCCTTTTGACAGGAAAAGATGCTGATAATCAGTACTATTGAAAATAGGATTGAAGTGATATTTTTCATTTGAAAAGCCAATAAATCTAGATTCAAAGTACGCTTCAGATTTCTCCAGTTCCAAAAAAAGAATTTCTCCTACCTTTTTTTTGATGAGAAAGCCACCTATGTTTGCTGTCGAAATAGGTTCCTAAATTCTTTGTTGGATTTGGGATTAAAAGGGAATTCGGTGAAAAACCGGAGCTGTCCCCGCAACTGTAAACCCGTTTGGAAATTTCCACTCATGGTTTTGTCAAACCTCGCCATTGGTCTAAAGCTTTTTAGACTGAGAAGGCAGACAAAATCGGGTAAGCCAGGAGACCTGCCGTTTCGTTGATTCTGTGCTTTCGGAGGAAAAGCGATGAAGAATGCTTCGGATTTGGTTTGCCTTATTGGCATCCAGCTATGTTTCATTTCTTCCGATTTCTCTTCAAGCCCGAATCGAATGACTTTAAGTTTAATTCGATCAGGCATGATTTTACTTTTGTGGGTAGTTTCAGTATTTGGGCATTTCCCGAATAGTCAGGATACAGTGGTGTTGACTGAAGTGGAAATTTATGCGCCAGCTTTAGACCGATTTTCCCAAGGGCAAAAGATGACAAGTTGGGATAAAAAAGATCTGGGAAATTATAGTGGTAAGTCTTTAGCGGATTTACTGCAAGAAAGATCTTCGGTTTTCGTTCGCCAATACGGAGCAGGGATGCTTTCCTCTCCTTCATTCAGGGGGACCTCAGCAGGTCACACGGCTTTGTTTTGGAATGGACTCCCCATCAATAGTCCTTCCTTAGGGCAAAGCGACCTCTCTATTTTGCCAGTTGCGGCGATCGATCAGGTAAATTTGCAGTTTGGGAATGCAGGCGCTCTTTTTGGCAATGAAGCAATAGGTGGTAGTCTTCATTTGCAGACAACACCTGAATTTTCAAAAGGCTTTCATGCCTCTTTGGGACAACAAATAGGAAGCTTTGGAAGCATTAATACACATCTTCGAGGATCTTATTCCAACCAGCAACTTAGTACCTCAACGAGAATTTATAGGGAGTTTTCAAAGAATAATTTCCCTTTTAGAGATCTTGGTCAAATTGGAACTCCGGAGATCAAAGAGGATCATGCTCAGTTCGAACAAGTAGGTTTTGTTCAAGATTTTGCACTTAATGTTAGCGAAAAATCTCAATTCAAAACCGCTATTTGGTACAATAAAACGGTTCGGGAAATCCAAGCAGTAATGGGATCCACTTCTAGAGATTCGCAGGAAGATCAAAGCATCAGAGCTGTTCTGGACTATTTTAATTTTGGCCACAATTCAGTTCTCAATATCAAAACTGGCTTGGTCAAAGATGAATTGATTTTTAATGGGAGTTTGAGCAAGACTGACCAATATTTCTTGAGTTCAGATTGGGATAAGATTTTTTCAGATCAGTTGACTTTCAAAGCAGGCTTGAGATTTACGCTTATTCAGGCAGACTTGAGCAGCTACAAAACGAGCGATCAAAGAATTGAAGCATACCAATCTGTAAAATACCAGCCAACTAAAAAACTTGCATTTTCACTTAATCTCCGAGAGTTGGTTTACCTAGATCAATTTGCTCCTTTTACGCCTAGTTTGGGAATGGATTCGGATTTTTTGGAGAAAGGTAAGCAGAGTATCAAACTGAAATCTTCCATTGGGAAAGGGTTTAAAGTACCGACCCTAAATGATAGATTTTGGATCCCCGGGGGTAATCCAGACTTACTTCCGGAGGAAAGCTGGAGTGGTGAGCTCGGACTTTATTGGAAATATAATGGTGAGACTAAATGGTCAAATAGTCTGACTTATTACCGAATGAGTGTTGACAATTGGATAATCTGGTCTCCACGAGGATCAGTTTGGACGCCCGATAATATCAAACAGGTCTCTAGTCAAGGGATCGAATATCAAGGTGATGCAAATAGAAATTTTGGGTTTTGGAATTGGAAACTTGATTGGTCTTATACCTGGAACCGAGCTGTGACTACCGAAGGAATTGGAGAAGGAGATCCAAGCATTGGTAAACAATTGCCTTATACTCCGAGCCATCAGGCAAATGCAAAAATCAGTACGGAGAGAAATGGTGTTTCTGCTTACCTAATGATATTTTTTGTGGGAGAAAGAGCGGTTACATCCGATAATCCTAGAATGATGCCGGCCTATCAGTTATTCAATTTTGGTTTGGGCTACCATAATCTTCAATGGAAGAACGTCTCAATTCCAATCAGCTTTCAAATAAACAATCTATTCAACACTGATTATCAGGTGCTTTATCTTCGCGCCATGCCGGGAAGGTCTTTTCAATTTAATTTAACAATAAACGTATGAAGTTAAAATTCAACCAACTATTAGGAGTAATAGCTCTTAGCATTTTCCTTTTTTCCTGCGAAAATTCAGCTCCAGAAAAGCCAATAGGGGTTTATGAGCAAGGAATTCTGATAATGAACGAAGGTAATTTTGGGACAAATGATGGAGAAATTTATCATTTAGATCCCAGCACTCAAACTTTGAAACCTAATGTCTTTGAGGTAGAGAACCTTAGGCCTTTCGCTGGCCTTTTGGAAGATATGATTCGAGTAGATGACCGTATGTTTTTAGTGGCAAATACAGGAAAAGTAGAAATTGTAGATGCAGGAACTTTTAAAAGTCTTGGTGCGGTTGTCGGTGGCTTGGATCAGCCGAGATCCTTGGATGTGGTGGGAAGTAAACTTTTCATTTCTGATTATGGGCCATATGACGAAAATTACGCTACACCCGATTCTTATGTTGCAGTTGTGGACGGTCTTAATGGCGGTGTGGTTACCAAGAAAATCAAGGTTTCCAATAAGCCCGAAGATCTTTTTGCCTTTGGAAAATATATTTTTGTAGCAGGTTCAGAAGAAGGTAAAATTGAGATAATCGATGCCGAAAAAGAGGAGGTAATAAAAACTCTAGAGGTAGATGGACACCCTTCTCAATTCTTTGAAATTGACGGTACGCTTTGGTTGTATTCCATCGGGTCTGATGAGGTTTATTTTCAATCATTCCATATGGATAATTTCACAAAACGTACGACCAATGCCTTACCGGTTGCAAATGCAACGGGAAGAATTGCCATTGGAAATGACGATTTATATTATTTAACCACAAGTTCAGGCTGGCCGGATTATGTAGATGGGGTTTCTAGAGTTTCCGTGTTGGGTCCGGAATTGGATCTGAATTGGATTTCTGGCTCAGGTTTTTATGGAATTGGATTTGATAAAACCAGAGACGAATTATATCTCTCTAACTCCAATGGATTCCAAGGTAATGGGACTATTACAGTTTACGACAAAGATGCTTCAGCGCTCAGGTCATTTGATGTAGGACGAGGCCCTTCAGGTTTCTTATTCTACTAAACAAAAAAGGAGCGGTAAAGCCGCTCCTTTTTTTATTCATTGAGTTTTTTCCTCATGGCATCTTCAAATTTCTCTAACAAATAGATGTATTTATGCTGAATGTTATGTAAGAATATATTTTGTGTATCGATCGCATAAACTGGATTATACTGAATTCTATCTATGACAATATCCAACCAAGCTTTTCCATCATCAATTAATTCGGCGTGAAATGCTTCCGCAGTCAAATCTCTGGAACCTGAATATGGCCCTTTTCCCTGCTTATGGAAATACTTATTGATAAGTTTTAAAGCGAGTTCATGAGTTACTTCAAAATTGCTTATTAACTCTCTGGATTGAGATTCATTTAATCCGATTTTATTGGCTCTCTGAATAAAAATTCTTAGATCCTCTAATGCATTGCTAAAATCCTCAAAGCATTGTTCACAAGTTTGGGGTAAGGTCTTCATGGAATATATTTTACTTAATGTACTAATTTTGGGTTTTGCTACCTAAGGCTCAAAAAGAAAATTAGCCCATTCCCCTGCGAATTGGAAAAAGACCATTATCTAATCGTATAGGTTTGCATAAAAGGTTGTCCATTGGAAGCGATCCCTTCCAAGAGAAGTTTACCACTATATTCTTCCAAATACTTTCCAACAGATTTAGGATCTCTAGCCGGTTCCCTATTGATTTGGGTGACAATAAACCCTTCTCTCAAGCCCAAATCTCTTAAATATCCCCGGGTCAATCCTGTTATTTTGATCCCGTAATCGATTCCCAATTTATCTTTTTCTATGGTATTGATGGCCTCTAATTTGGCGCCAAGTAAAGTGGAACTATAAAACTCTCTTTTTAAAACCCCCTCTCCGCCTTCCAGATTTTGGAGTCTTAACTGAGCGGTTTTTTCCAACCCATCTCGGATATAAGTTACAGGAAGTCGTTGTCCAGGATAATAATAGGATAGTGCTTCTTCAAAACTTCCCATTCCTGAAATTTCCTGATCTCCCAACTGAGTAATTACATCACTCCTTTTTAAACCTGCCGATTCGGCGGCACCGTCTCTTATGACATGCGTTACAATAACTCCATTCAGTGTTTTGATTTTCATTTCCTCAGCCAATTCGGGAGTGATTTCGACTGCTTCGATTCCGGGAATTGCTTTTTGAACCTCGCCATACTGAATTAAATCATTGGAAACTTTCAAGGCGATATCTACTGGAACAGCAAATCCATAACCTGTGTAAGAACCGGTTCTGGAAAGAATTGCAGTATTTATTCCAACCAGTTCGCCATTGATGTTGACCAAAGCTCCTCCAGAGTTTCCAGGGTTAATTGGTGCATCTGTTTGGATAAAGCTTTCCAACGGGAAATCTCCACCAAGAATGTTAATCTGACGCTCTTTTGCTGAGACTATTCCGGCTGTCACCGTTGAAGTCAAATTGAAAGGGTTTCCAACTGCAAGAACCCATTCGCCAATTTTGAGATTTCGGCTACTTCCCCTTTTTATGGAGGGTAGATTTACAGCATCTATTTTCAATACAGCGATATCGGTGTTTTTATCTGTACCTACCAATCGAGCTTTGTATGTTCTCTTTTGGTGGATGACCTCAATAGTTTCAGCACGATCTATGACATGGTTGTTTGTCACAATATATCCATCCTCTGAAATAATGACCCCAGACCCTGAACTTACTTGTTGGGATGGTCCATTTCCGAAGAAATAATCGAACATGCTATACCGTCTTGGATCTGTTCCGGAGAAATTTTTAACAAATACCACTGATTGGGTACTATTTTCAGAAGCCTCAACAAAAGAAGCAGGTGGTATATTTGGAAGAGTGGAGGTAGGAGTGAATTTTGAAGCAAAACTTACATTTTGAACTTCTAAGTTTGAAAAATCTTCGAATGTTTGATCAACATCCGAAAAACTTAAGTTTGTCCATAAAGCAGCTCCTGCCAATCCCGACACGAATGAAATCAAGGTAGTTTTGAAAAGACTTTTCATAGATTTTCTTTTTTCAATTGGACGTTTGGATTCAAAATCGGTTTACTGCCTTCACTTTTTTTAAGAAAAGGCAAAAGAATTGTTCCGAAATCGAGCAAAAATCAGCCCATTGAGTAAAAACTGACGAGTTGTACAAGGAAAAGTCTGGGCATCTTGTAATTTTGTCAGCTAATTGAGGAAACCTTCTAAACTTTCTGAAGGTTTAATGCTCAAAATATCAAACTGAATGACAGAAAAAAAGCGCGTAGCCATCCTGGGAAGCACCGGAAGTATAGGTACACAGACTTTGGAGGTAATACGCCAACATTCTTCAGACTTCCAAGTAGAAGTACTTACCGCCCAAAATAATGCAGATTTATTGATTCAGCAGGCATTGGAGTTTAACCCAAATGCAGTTGTCATTGGAAATGAGACTCTATATTCTCAAGTGAGAGATGCATTAATTCCAAAGGATATAAAAGTTTTTGCTGGGCAAAAAGCAATTTCTCAAATAGTAGAAATGGAAACCATTGATGTGGTTTTGACGGCCTTGGTAGGGTATTCGGGTTTGATTCCGACGATACATGCCATCAAAGCGGGGAAGCAAATTGCCTTGGCCAATAAAGAAACAATGGTAGTGGCTGGTGAGATTATTACCGCTTTGGCAAAAGAAAACCAAGTAAACATTTATCCTGTGGATTCTGAGCATTCTGCGATTTTCCAATGTTTGGTTGGTGAGTTTCATAACCCAATTGAAAAAATAATCCTTACTGCATCAGGAGGGCCTTTTAGAGGAAAAGATAGAGCTTTCTTAGAAAATGTGACCAAGGCTCAGGCTTTGAAACATCCAAACTGGGAAATGGGAGCGAAGATCACCATCGATTCAGCATCAATGATGAATAAAGGGTTGGAGGTAATTGAAGCAAAATGGCTTTTTGGACTGAAAACTGAGCAAATCGAGGTGGTCGTTCATCCACAAAGTATTGTTCATTCGTTGGTACAGTTTGAAGACGGATCTTTAAAAGCGCAACTTGGATTGCCGGATATGCGTATTCCAATTCAGTTCGCCTTAAGTTTTCCACATAGATTTAAAAGTGATTTTGAGCGATTCAATTTTATGAATTATCCTCAATTGACCTTTGAGCAACCCGATTTGGAAACATTCCAAAACCTTCAGTTAGCTTATGATGCCTTAGCAAAAGGAGGAACTGCTCCTTGCATATTGAATGCCGCAAATGAAATAGCAGTTGATGCTTTTCTGAAAGAGAAAGTAGGTTTTTTAGAAATGTCTGACCTGATAGGGGAGACACTTTCCAAAACAGAGTTTATCTTACACCCGAATCTGGAAGATTATGTGGAAACTGATCGCAGGGCGAGAGAAATTACAGAACAATTAATTAAGCGTAAAGTATAATGGATACATTAATAATGGTGGGCCAACTGGTACTGGGATTGTCCATCCTGGTAGGTTTGCATGAGTTGGGGCACTTGCTCACAGCCAAAATGTTTGGCATGAGAGTAGAAAAGTTTTCGATTGGATTTCCTCCAAAAATAGCTGGATTTCAATGGGGAGAGACGGAATATTCGATTGGTGCGATTCCTTTGGGAGGATTTGTGAAAATCTCAGGAATGGTAGATGAATCCATGGATACCGAACAGATGGCTGCAGAGCCTCAGCCTTGGGAATTTAGGTCTAAACCGGCTTGGCAGCGATTGATCGTTATGCTCGGAGGGATTATTGTCAATGTGGTTACAGGAATATTGATATTCTGGGTGATGGTTTACAATAATGGCGAAACTTACTTTTCTAGAGATCAAGTGGTTGAAAATGGAATTATAGCAAAGGATATAGCACAATCCATTGGTTTAAAGACAGGGGATAAAATCCTTGATCTTAATGGGATGCCTTATGTGAGCATTAATGATTTGAGCAGTGGTTCGGCATTGTTGAGTGAGGACGGCTATTATACAGTAGAAAGAAACGGAGAGATTCTGAAAATTGAAATTCCCCGCGGATTCATCAATTCATTTAGTAAAAAAGAGGCTCTTGATAATTTTGTAGAAATAAGATATCCATTCCAGTTGTCTGTGATAGATGAGGGAGGGGCGGCTGATAAAGCGGGTATTACACCGGAGGATAAAATCATTGCTATCAATGGAGCGGAAGTTCAATATTTCGACCAGCTTCAATCGGCCTTGGCAGAATCGAAAAGTGAAAATGCAGATATTACCTTACTAAGAGATGGTGATACTGTACAAACCACTGTGGATGTGACAGACAGAGGCACTATTGATATTGCGGTTACCCCTTTGATTGAGCCGGTAAGACGAGAATATGGAATCGGTGAAGCGTTTTTGAAGGGTTCTGAAAGAGCTTTTACCGTGGTGATAGTGAATGCGAGGGCATTAGGAAAAATGTTTACAGGTGAAGTTTCGGCAAAGAATGTAAGCGGACCGATTGGAATGGCCAAGATCTATGGAGAAACTTGGGACTGGGGTAAATTTTGGATGATAACGGGTTTGATTTCTATGTTGTTGGCATTTATGAATCTGTTACCTATTCCAGCTCTGGATGGTGGACATGTGATGTTTTTGCTTTACGAGATAGTTTCCGGTAGAGCCCCATCTGACAGATTCCTTGAAAATGCCCAAAAAGTGGGGATGGTTATCTTGCTTGCATTGATGGTATTTGCGATCGGAAATGACGTACTGAAGATATTTACAGGAGACTAAGTAGTTGAAAAACTAAATTTTTGAAACCGGGTTGAGAGATCCGGTTTTTTTGTTTCTTTAGTTAATAAGCCTAAATTCTATTCTGCCATTCTGACAATATCCCCTTTTGGCATAACCCTTGACCTTTTAGGAAGAACCTTCGAATTTTGAAGGTTCTTCTTTTAATTTAGCTAAATCCTGACAGCCCATCTGTCAATATGTCTATATGAGTCAATTCGAAAATTCCATGTTCCAAAACTTAATGACCGGTGAATTTGCAGGTGAAGGTGATCTTATACAATTGATCACAGATGATGAAAATGAGGAGCTAGGAACAGAAAATTATGAGGAAGAACTCCCGATTCTTTCCGTACGAAATACTGTGCTTTTCCCAGGTGTGGTTATTCCAATTACTGTTGGAAGGCAACGCTCAATTAGATTGGTGAAAAAAGCGCAGAAAGGGAATAAATTAATTGGGGTTTGTGCTCAAATCAATCCAAACAATGATGATCCTACTTGGGATGATATCTATCAAGTAGGAACCCTTGCAAAAATCATCAAAATGATTGTGCTCCCAGATGGGAATACTACCATCATTATTCAAGGAAAGAAAAGGTTCAAAATAAAGGAGCAGGTAACGGACGATCCTTATTTCATGGCAAAAGTGAATTATCTGGATGAGAATTTTCCAAAAAGCTCGAAAAAAATAAAAGCGCTAGAAGAATCTTTGAAAGATGCAGCAACGAGAATTCTTCATTTGAATCCTGAGATTCCTCGGGAAGCACAAGTCGCCTTAGATAATATTGACAATACACCCTTCTTGACACATTTTCTTTCTTCCAACATCAATGCGCCAGTAGAGTCAAAGCAGCGATTATTAGAAATAAATGATGGGGTAGATCGCGCTACATTGCTTTTGGAGTTTATGATGAAAGATATCCAGATGCTGGAACTTAAATCGGAAATTCAAAAGAAAGTACATACGGATATCGATCAGCAGCAGCGGGATTATTTCTTGCGTCAGCAAATGAAAGTCCTCCAAACGGAACTTGGTGAAGAAGGTCCGGAGAAGGAAGTTGAAGATTTAAGAGCTAGAGGAGATTTGAAGCTTTGGCCAGAGGCTGTTAAAAAGCACTTTGAAAAGGAGTTGGATAAGATCCTAAGAATTAATCCATCTGCAGCAGAATATCCAATTGCGTTAAATTATGCGGAAACGATGGTTGAATTACCTTGGAATGAATTCACCCAAGATAATTTTGACTTGAAGCATGCAAAAACCATTTTGGATAATGATCACTTTGGGCTTGATAAGGTCAAAGATAGGATCATTGAATACTTGGCTGTTTTAAAGCTTAAAAATGACCTAAAAGGCCCTATACTTTGCTTGTATGGCCCTCCCGGAGTTGGTAAAACTTCTCTTGGTAAGTCCATAGCATCTGCATTGGGCAGAAAATATATCCGAATGTCTCTCGGTGGTCTTCATGATGAAGCAGAAATCCGTGGGCATAGAAAGACGTATGTGGGAGCAATGCCCGGTAAGATCATTCAGAACATGAAGAAAGTGAAGATTTCTAATCCTGTTTATGTATTGGATGAGATTGATAAACTTTCCTCTGATTTTAGAGGTGATCCGTCTTCCGCTTTTTTAGAGGTTTTGGATCCAGAGCAAAACAGTACGTTCTTGGATAATTACCTTGAGGTAGAATACGATTTGAGTAAGGTGCTTTTTATTGCAACAGCAAATTCATTGGAAAGTATTCAGCCTGCTTTAAGGGATCGTATGGAGATCATTGAAGTTACTGGCTACACTCAGGAGGAAAAAGTGGAGATAGCTAAGCGTCATTTGGTGCCAAAGCAAAGAAAAGAACATGGTCTAAAAGCAAAACAGATAACTTTTGAAAAAGCTGCTTTGGTTAAAATCATTGAAGATTATACTCGGGAGTCTGGAGTAAGAGGTTTGGAAAGAGCCATTGGAAAAGTGGTCAGGAATATTGCCAAATCCATTGCAATGGAAGAGGAGTACGATATCAAAATCACTCGAGAAGCTGTAAGGAAAATTTTAGGTTCGGAAATATTCGATAAAGAGATATACCAAGATAATTCAGTTGCCGGGGTCGTGACTGGACTAGCCTGGACGAGTGTCGGAGGGGAAATTTTGTTTATCGAGTCAAGCTTGAGTCGTGGCAAAGGTAAATTGACCCTTTCAGGTCAGCTTGGGGATGTGATGAAAGAATCGGCTATGACGGCCCTTTCTTATTTGAAGTCGAAAGCTGAAACTTTGGAAATAGATCATAGGGTATTTGATCAATATGACCTTCATATTCACGTACCAGCAGGAGCGGTACCGAAAGACGGACCTTCAGCAGGGATCACTATGCTTACCGCGATGGCTTCAGTTTATACTCAGAGAAAAGTTAAAGCAAAGGTGGCAATGACTGGAGAAATCAGCTTGATAGGAAAAGTAATGCCAGTTGGTGGGATAAAAGAAAAAATCCTTGCAGCAAGAAGAGCAGGTATAAAAGAAATTATCCTTTGCAAAAAGAATATTAGAGACATTGAGGAAATTGACCCTCAATATGTGAAGGGAATAGAATTCCATTTTGTCGACAAAGTGGACGAAGTACTGGAAATTGCTTTATTGAAATCTAAAGTTGATAAAGCATTGAAATTCAATTTTAGTACTGAAATTAAAGCTTAATTGAATAGAAGAGTGATGTATTAAAAGTTTTGCTCTCCTATTTTAACCATATCTAAAACCAACAGCCTTCATTTGAATGAATAGTAACGTAATTCAAGAGAAGGTTTTTAACAAGATAACATGGATCACATCATTTCACTGACACCAAGACAGATCGTTGCGGAGTTGGATAAATATATAATTGGACAGCATGATGCCAAGAGAAACGTGGCTATTGCTTTAAGAAATAGGATACGTCGTCTGATGGTGAAAACGGACATTCAAAAAGATATTGTCCCAAACAATATCTTGATGATTGGTTCGACAGGTGTCGGTAAGACTGAGATTGCCAGAAGATTGGCCAAAGTTGCCAATGCTCCTTTTACTAAAGTGGAGGCTTCTAAGTTTACAGAAGTGGGCTATGTGGGAAGAGATGTAGAAAGTATGGTAAGGGACTTAGTTGAGCAGTCTGTCGCACTAGTTAAAGAAGTAAAAAATGAAGCGGTAAAAGTTAAAGCTGCAGAAGTTGTGGAGGAGTTGATCTTGGATATTTTGATCCCTCCTGTAAAAAGCGCGGGTTTTACACGAAATGCCATCTCGATAGATACAGAAGCCGAACCTACAAATGATGCTGAACTAAACGAGCGGACTCGAGAGAGATTCCGTGAAAAGCTAAGAAATGGGGAGCTTGATGATCGGAAAATAGAAATAAGCGTCAAAGCTTCCTCTCCAGTTGGAGTTGGTATGATTGGGAATGGAATGATGGATGATGCCAGCATGGCTGGGCTTCAGGATATGATTTCAGGCATGATGCCAAAAAAGACCAAGAAGAGAAAATTGAGTATTTCGGAAGCTAGAAAAGTTCTTTTAGAGGAAGAAGCATCAAAGCTTATTGACTTTGATGAAGTAAAAGAAGAGGCAATCAAACTAGCGGAAAACAATGGAATTATATTCATTGATGAGATTGATAAGATTGCTTCAAAATCTGGAAAAAATGGGGGTGGTCCTGATGTAAGTAGAGAAGGAGTCCAACGAGATTTGCTACCTATCGTAGAGGGATCTTCTGTAAATACGAAATATGGTGTGATTAATACGGATCATATTCTTTTTATAGCGGCAGGAGCATTCCATGTTGCAAAACCTTCGGATTTGATACCGGAACTTCAAGGTAGATTCCCGATTAGAGTGGAATTACAAAGCCTGACTCAAGAAGATTTTTCCAGAATTTTGAGAGAACCTAAAAATGCGTTGACAAAGCAATATCAAGCTTTGTTTGAGGCGGAGGAAGTTTATTTAGAATTCAATGATGAAGCAATCGAAGAAGTAGCAAGACTGGCATTTTTGATTAATCAGGAAGTCGAAAATATTGGAGCCAGAAGATTACATACGGTTATGAGTCATTTATTGAATGATTTTCTATTTGATGTACCCGATACAATTAAGGCCAATTCCAAAATCATGATCACCAAAGAAATGGTTCAGGAAAGGCTTGCAACGCTAGTCAAAAACAGAGATTTATCACAATACATTCTCTAAAAGAAAAAAAGGCATCATTTTGGTGTCTTTTTTTATATGCCCCAATCACTCTTAATTATTACAGGTCACAGCCAAGGTCTTGGTCGTGCTGTTTTGGATCATTATTTAGCGAAGGAAACATTTCATGTACTTGCAATTTCAAGAACAAAGCTTGAAATAGAATCACCCCGATTGACGCAGCTTAGCATGGATCTATCAGACCTTAAAGTATTAGAAAATCAATTGTCTTCCATATTTCCAGAAGGAGATTTTGATCAAATTATTCTATTGAATAACGCAGGTTGGATAGGTCAAGTAAAGCCAATAGGTAAGCTTGGCCCAAAAGAACTAAGGGAACAGGTAAATTTGAATTTACTGGCCCCTATGTATCTCACAAATGCTTTTATTTCTAATTATAGGGACAATCAAGCTGAGAAAATTGTCTGTAACATCAGTTCTGGTGCCGCAACTCGCCCTGTGGAAGGTTGGGGAGGTTATTGTAGTACCAAAGCTGGCTTGGCGATGTTTACATTGGTTGCTGCCAAAGAGAAGAAGGCTAGCAATATCCATTTTTATAGTGTAGCTCCTGGAATCATAGATACTCCAATGCAAGAGGAAATAAGAAAATCAAATGACACTGATTTTCCGGAACTGAAAAAATTTATCGACTATAAGGAAGAAGGAAAATTAGAGAGTCCAGAAGAAGTTGCCAAAAAAATAGCTTACCTAATTGATCATCCAGAAAAATTTACAGAAGTAATCCAGGATGTCCGCAAATTTGAGCTTAATTAAACTTCTTTTTCTTAGGGTAATCAATAAACCAAAAGCTAGCATTTTTTGGAGAGATTTCTGACCAATGTTCTGTGTCAAACGTGAATCCAAATTGACCTGATGTAGGTAGGTTGTCTATTGATTCACCTAAATATTCGATCAAATCATTAAATCCTGGGTTATGCCCAAAAACCAAGATCAAATCGAATTTATCTTTTTGCATCCTCAAGTATTTTAGGATTATTTCAGGAGAAGAGTGATAGAGATTTTCTTCTGAAACAATATCCTTTTCAGGATAGTCCAAAGCGGCTGCGATTATTTTAGCTGTTTCCACAGCCCTTGTCGCTGAAGAGGTCAAAAATAAGCCTGGATTAACTCCTCGGCTAATTAATCTCTCACTCATTATCTTCAAATCCCGTAACCCCCTTTCTGCCAAAGGTCTATCGTGATCCTCTAAAAATGGATTGTCCCAAGCAGATTTTCCGTGCCTTACCAAAATTATTTTCTTCATTTGCTCAAATTAAAAATGAATATTTTGTTTTTTTTCAGGTAATATTTACATTTAGCTCACTTTCAATTACAATTTATCACAATTTATTATGTTTACCGGAATAGTAAAATTTTACAACGAAGCCAAAGGTTTCGGATTTATCGTTGATGATGAAACGCAAGGAGAAATCTTCGTTCATGCTACTGGCCTTATCGACAAAGTTGCTCAAAATGACAAAGTTACTTACGATATCAAGGATGGTAAAAAAGGACCAAACGCAATTAATGTAAAAATCTCCTAATAGGAGATTTTAGGATTATATTGGTATCAAACCCCTTGGATTTATCTTAGGGGATTTTTTTAGTCCTTAGGATTTTCTTCTGTACTTGGGGGCAGTAGTTTGTTTGTTCCTTTAACTTTTTCTTGAATTTCAGTTGGGATACTTTTTAGATATAAATCTCTCTGCGGGAAAGGTATTTCAATGCTATTTTCAGAGAATGCTTCAAATATTCCAGTCATTACTTCCGCCTTTGTTTCCAGCCAAAAATCCATTGTTTCTACCCAAAAAAGTATTCTAAAATCAACAGAATTGTCCCCGAAGTTTTCCATAAACACTTTTGGTTCAGGGTTTTTCATGATGTTGTCCCGGAGAAGTTGCTTTTCGATGACCTCTTTCACAAGTTTCATGTCTGAGGAATACGCCACACCAATATTGAGTTCGATCCTTCTTCTTTTATCCGAAAGAGTCCAATTGATCAGTTGCCCAGAAAGCAAATCACCATTTGGCACTACAATGTCAGAGCCATCGTAGGCTAGGATTTTACTTGCTCTTACTCCGACCTCTTTTACTTTTCCTGAAAGCTCACCAATTTTGATATCATCACCAATTTGGATAGGTCTCTCAAAAGCCAAAATAATACCCGAAACTAGATTATTAATTAAAGTCTGTAAACCGAAACCAATACCAACTGAAAGAGCTCCAAGGACAATTGTAATTTTATCCAGTGGAATTTTTGCTGCTGTCATGGCAATTAAAAAACCAATTGTTATAACTCCCAGTCGTATCAGAAGTATGGAACTCCCAAGTCTTTTTTTCCTTGAATCGGCATGTTGCTGATCTTTAATAGTTGCAAAATAGGCTATGTTATTTGCGAGAAATTGCGAAATAACCAAGATCAAAAAGAATAAAAGTATGGTTCCAAAAGTAAATGTGGCATTTCCTAGAGTTCTTTCTTCAGAGATAAAACCAACGATTGATTCATAAATAGGATTAAACAATCCTAAATGGTAGACTACTGCATAAAGCCATAGTGAAAAAGCCAAAAGATTAAGAATTTTCTGAAGTCTTTTTTGGATTTCTTGAAAGTCAAAAAACGAAGTCAGATTATCAGAACTTTTCTTGGAGGATTCCATCCAAAGATAAACTGTCTTAAGTATTATTTGAACAAATAAATACAAGGAAACTCCCCTATAAAATGAGGTCACTCCAGATATGGCAAATACTTTTGAGAGACCGAATCGGCCAAAAATATTGAGTCCCAAAGAAAAAACAGAAATCCCAATACTGAAGAAGAGTAAGAATCTCAAGACGGAAGATCCATTAAACTTTTTACCTCGTATATCTTTCAAAATTGACCAAGCAAACAAAATGGTAGCTAACGTAATGATATAAATCAATGGTTTTTCAGCGTAGGTAACCCTCCAATTGAGAGCAAGAATCGAAGAAAAAACAAGAATTGGGAAAAAGAGAACCCATTTCCAGAAAAGTTTATTCCCAAAATGACTTCTAACCAACCAACTGGCGAAAAATGCCATAACTGTGGATAAAATGGAAACAAATGCCATAGGGGGATTATTGGCTAACAGGAAATAGATTGGTATTCCCATTACAAAAAAAGATACCAATAGATTCTTTTCTAATAATTGAGTTCTTTCTAAGATCAATTCAGCAAATTCTTTCTTCTTTTTAATTTTGTGAATGATGCTTTTTGTAGCAAAAAAGAGTAGCACCATAAAAAATGAGAAACTAAGGAAGAAATAATTATATGTGTTCAGGTATTTCTTTAAAACGAATGTGTTTATCCTTTCCGAATTCAGAATTACGCTTAAAACAGATGGTTGATCTCCTTTTTCTGAATTCTCCCAAAGATAATTAGTTTCCTTTTTCCAATAATCCTGTTTGATTTTGGTCTCACTTGATTTAAAAAACTGATTTAAACCCAGAATTTCAATCGTTAGATCTGAGATATTAGCCTGAATTTTTGTCAACTCCAGTTCCTGGGTTACCAAAGTGCTATCAATTTCCCGAATTGTTGTTTTTAACCGAACGAGTTCTTTTCTGATCTCTGGAAGAGAAGTGGAGTCCCTTAAGGTCAGGTTTAGTAATGAATCAGAACGTATTTCATCTATTTTTTCACCTACTTTGAGGAGGTCTTCTAAGCGATTATTGACGACT
Source organism: uncultured Algoriphagus sp. (assembly GCA_965659625.1). Taxonomy (GTDB): domain Bacteria; phylum Bacteroidota; class Bacteroidia; order Cytophagales; family Cyclobacteriaceae; genus Algoriphagus. Next base: position 69,414 of record CBFHWO010000009.1, read on the forward strand.
TTATCATAATCGGCTTTTTCGATTTCGATATATTTTAGGAAGTTTTCTACACCTTTTAAATAGCGCAAATTGGAGGACCCTTCCCACTTAGCAGTAAATTCTTTTAACTGATTTAATTCTTGTTTGAGTTCAGGAATTCTTGCATTTAAAAGGGCGGTGTCTGGAATATCAGATAAGACTAACCGAAGTTTACCTAATTCAATGCTGTAGTTTTTTGAATTATTTACAAGCCTACTCAATATGCCTCCTAATTGAACTCTGGTTGTTTTTTTGATGGTATCTGTTTTTACAAAAAGGCTATCAAAATTCTGAATACTTAGCTCAGAGTCATTTTTAGCTAATCCGACGGAGTCGGAAGCGAACTTAGAATCTGTCACAACTGAATCCTTAGGATTGTTGAGTTTGCTTATTACATTTAAAAGATCACCATTTTCCGACTGAGAATTTCCTCGTAGGGTAATAACTGCGCAAAGAAGTAAAGTCAGGAAAAAAGATTGCGTGAAGGATTTAACCATTTCATAGATTAGAATTCAATAGCTAAAATAGTGTTTTTAATAGAGAAGTATATCTGAATAGAAGAAAGTTTGGATTACTAGTTGAGTATTTCTTGCGCCATATTGGCCGTATTTGATCCTTTATTTAAACGGATAAGGTCAAAATGACCGAATTTTTATGATGGAATGATTTTTCTTTATATAGGATCAGATGTTTAACTCAAATATTAATGATCATGAAACTAGTGAGATTTAACCAATCCGAACCCTATTCTCCAAACACTTTTAGCGGTATGCTAGATAAGTTCTTTAACGAAAATATGGGTAGTACTGTGAAACAATTTAATCCTGCCGTTGATATCGCAGAAGATGAAAGATCTTATGAAATACAGCTTTCAGTACCTGGGGTCAAGAAAGAGGATTTTAAAGTAGAATTGTCTGATGGTAAGTTAACAATCTCTGGAGAAAGAAAAATGGAAGAAAAAAAGGAAGGGAAAAACTTTCATAGTATAGAGACACAATATGGAAGCTTTAGCAGATCCTTTTTTGTTCCAGAAGAGATTCTTGTTCAAGAAGTTAATGCTACATATGAAAAGGGTCTATTAAAAGTCGTGCTTCCTAAGAAGGAGAAAAAAGCAGTAAAAGCTGCCATTCAAGTAAAATAATGTAGGGCAGGGAAAACCTGCTCTATTTAAATCAGTTAAATAAAAAAAGACCTTAAAAGCGGTTAATTCTTGTTAATTTGGGAAGAAAACCTTCAAGGAAGGATTGATTTTTGGATCGATTTTGAAGATGAATCGTTTTGGAATTAAATTAATTTAAATGATAAAAAATATGAGTAAAAAGCAATTCTTTATCGGAATAATATTGGCCTCTCTGATAGGAGGAATCGTTGCTTTAGCTGGTGCAGGCTTTTTGATACAGCCTCAAAGTGCCAGCAATTTTGACGAAAAGCAGAAAACTAGTTTTGTCAATATGCTTTCAGGAGAAGATTTTAACATTCCAGATGGTATCAATTTCGTAGCATCTGCAAAATTAGTCACTCCAGCTGTAGTTCACATTACTAGTGAAATCTCTTACACTTCCCAAGGTAGAAGACAAAGAGATCCACTTGAGGAATTCTTTGGCTTACCTAGTCCGGACGGAGGAGAAGGGAGATCGCCACAAGGAATGAGTTCTGGTTCAGGCGTGATTATTTCTCCAGATGGATATATAGTTACCAACAACCATGTTATAGATAATGCTATTAAGGTGGATATTTCTCTTGACAATAATAAAAGGTTTGTCGCGAAAGTGATTGGAACAGACCCTACAACTGATCTTGCTTTATTGAAAATCGAAGCTGAAGGATTACCATTTGTTAAGTTTGGAGACTCCGATAAAACAAATATCGGAGAATGGGTTTTAGCTGTAGGTAATCCATTCAACTTGAATTCAACGGTTACTGCCGGTATTATTTCGGCAAAAGCAAGAAATATTAATATCCTGAGAGATGCCAATAATATGCAAATCGAATCTTTCTTACAGACTGATGCGGTGGTAAACCCAGGTAACTCAGGAGGGGCATTGGTAAATCTTTCCGGTGAACTTATCGGTATTAATACCGCTATAGCAACTCAAACTGGGACGTTCAGTGGATATTCATTCGCCGTGCCAAGTACTTTGGTGAAAAAAGTGATGGATGATCTGATGAATTATGGAACTGTTCAAAGGGGACTATTAGGTGTAACTATCCAAAGTGTAAGTCCAGAACTTGCAGATTTTCTGAAAAAAGATTTTGGCGTGGATCAAGGTGTTTATATTAGCGGAGTCAATGAAAACAGCGGTGGAGCTGAAGCTGGGCTTAAAGAAGGTGATATTATCATTGGTGTGGATGGAATAGAAACCAACAATGTGTCTAATCTTCAAGAATTAGTTGCCAGAAAAAGGCCAGGTGACCAAGTAGAAGTTGAATACTTGAGAGATGGCAAAACTTATAAAACTGAAGCAACGCTTAAGAATTTTGACGGTGATACTAATATCGTTAAAAAGGAAATCCCAAAAACTTTTGAGTTTGGAGGAATGATTTTCGAAGAACTTAAAGAGCCATTAAAAGAAAGATTGAGGATTAATGGAGGTGCAATGATCGGCATAGTTGGAGAGTCTGAATGGAGAGAAGCCGGTGCCAGACCAGGTTTCATTATTACTTCTATTATCAGTGATGAGGGAAGAACCCGAATTAGTTCTGTAGAACAATTGTTGGAAGTATTAAATGATAAATCTGGCGAGGAAATAGTAGTTCTGGGAATGTTTCAAGACGGTACCGAATATTACTTTGAAGTAGAGTTAGATTAATTGTTGATTGATTATAGATTGAAGCAGGCCGGGATTTATTCCGGCCTGTTTTTTTATACCCGCATTAAATGAAAAGGATGTGATTTCCAATTGGTTTTCTTATTTTGAACCTTCTAAAAGCCCAAAACCTTATGAAAATCAACACTTCCTTTTTTGCCAAAGCCATCGCTTTGGTATTGATTTCAACCCATGCATTTTCGCAGGTTTCCAACAAAATCACACCAATTGGAAATCAAACACTCCCAGGGATCTCACAAGTTAGGATTGATCGAATTGATCAAATGTTAGACGAAACATTGTCTTCAAATCAGGTTCCTGGATTAGTGGCGATGATTGTGAAAGATGGAAAAATAGTCTACTATGAAGCAAAGGGCTTGGCTGATGTCTCTTCAAATACGAGCATGTCTAAAGATCAGATTTTTAGGATAGCGTCCCAATCTAAAGCGATTACTTCCACAGCGATTATGATGCTTTGGGAAGAAGGGAAATTCAGTCTCGATGATCCTATTTCCAGGTATATTCCGGAGTTTGCCAACCCGCAAGTATTGACAAGGTTCAGCTATGGTGATACCACTTATTCAACACGTCCTGCATCAAGAGAAATTCGAATTCGGGATTTATTGACGCATACTTCAGGTTTAGGCTATGGAGTGATTGATGGAAATGAGCAAATGAAGATGATTTATAACAAAGCAGGTATCGTGGACTTGTTTACGACTGAGCCAGTAAAGATCAGCGATAACATTAAAAAATTGGCAAAACTTCCTTTGCATCATGATCCGGGATCAATGTATACCTATAGCGAGGGACTGGATGTAATGGGTTACTTAATCGAAATCGTTTCTGGAATGCCTTTCGATCAATTCTTAAAAACCAGAATTTTTGATCCCCTTGGAATGAGTGATACTGGGTTTTATCTGAATGATGCACAAGGTGAAAGATTGGTTACTATACATCGAAAAGTGGAAGGGGAATGGGAGTCCTATCCTGTTACATTTTATGACCCTGATTATCCAAAAACAGGAGCTAAAACATTTTTCTCTGGCGGAGCTGGACTTTCGTCTACAGCCATTGATTATGCTAAATTTCTTCAAATGTATTTAAATGGTGGAACATACAATGGAGTGAAGATTTTGAGTTCGACGACTATTAATACGATAATGTCAAATCAAGTCGGAGATTTATTAGGTGATAGTGGCAAAGATTACGGACTTGCATTTGGACTGGTAGATCAAAACGGAGTCGCAAAAGGAGGAATCGGAAGTCTTGGGACTTTTGATTGGGGAGGATATTTTAATACCCAGTACTTTGCTGATCCAGTGACCAAAACAATTGGAATTTTAATGAAACAAACTCAGGGAGGGACTGGAGATCAATCTGGATGGAAATTTCGACAAATGGTGTTTTCAGCCATTGAATAAAAAGAAAGGGTAACGAATTTTCGTTACCCTTTCTTTTTATATTTTATCCACCGCCAGTTTATAATTTGGATCTTCAATGACATTGATGTCAATCAGATTATCGGCATTCTGAAGCAGTTTTCTGCAATCGGGACTCAGATGTTTTAGATGAATCTTTTTGCCTGCTTTCTGATAGCGTTCAGTTAGTTTGTTAAGGGCTTCAATAGCAGACATATCGACTACTCTGCTTTCTTCAAAATCAATAATTACCTCATCTGGATCATTGGCGATATCAAATTTTTCAGCAAAAGCAGCGGTGGAAGCAAAGAATAAAGGACCAAACATTTCATAATGCTTGATGCCGTTTTCATCAATATATTTTCTTGCTCTAATTCTTTTAGCATTGTCCCATGCGAAAAACAAGGCTGCTAGGATAACCCCTATCAAAACTGCGAGAGCTAGGTTATGTAGAAATGCCGTTACTAGGGTGACCAAAATCATTAGGAATACATCTGATTTTGGCATTTTATTCCAAGTCTTCAAGCTAGCCCATTCGAAGGTTCCGATCGATACCATGATCATCAAGCCGGTTAAGGCTGCCATTGGAACTTGCTCAATTAGGCTCGATCCAAACATGATAAATACCAAAAGCATAACAGAAGCCACTATTCCGGATAGTCTCGCCCGGGCACCTGAAGAAATGTTGATTAAACTTTGGCCGATCATTGCGCAGCCACCCATCCCTGAGAAAACTCCAGAAAGCATGTTTGCGATTCCTTGAGCTACTGCTTCCTTGTTGCCACGTCCTCGGGTTTCTGTGATTTCATCTATGATATTCAGAGTTAACAAACTTTCTATTAAACCAACACCTGCTACAATTGCCGCATATGGGAAAATGATTTGAAGGGTTTCAAATGTCAAAGGAACTGCAGGCAAATGAAAAGGAGGGAATCCCCCTTTGATTGCAGCTATGTCTCCTACAGTTTTGGTGTCAATGTTTAATAAAGAAACGAGTCCAAATACTACTAAAATGGCTGTCAAAGAAGCTGGAATCACTTTAGTAAGTCTAGGAAGTCCCCAGATTATCAACATCGTCAATCCAACCAGTCCTAGCAAAACATACATCGTAGACCCTGTAAGCCAGTTTCCTGAGACATCTTTGAATTGGTCCAGCTGGGACATGAAAATGATAATGGCAAGACCATTTACAAAACCAAAAATCACAGGATGTGGAACAAGTCGCATCAGTTTTCCAAGGCGTAAAGTTCCTGCGGCCACTTGCAGTATTCCTGCTAAAACAACAGCTGCGAAAACGTACTCGACTCCATGAGAGGCTGCAAGAGATACAATTACTACTGCAACTGCACCTGTGGCGCCTGAGATCATTCCTGGTCTTCCACCGAGGATTGAAGTTACAAGCCCCATCATAAAAGCTGCATACAATCCAGTCAAGGGGGAAAGACCAGCGATAAGAGCAAAAGCAACCGCTTCTGGAATTAAAGCCATAGCCACAGTTAGTCCAGATAGGACTTCTGTTTTGTAATCAACTCGTTGGCTGAAATCAAATAGATTCAAGTATTTTTTCATGAAATAGGTTTGAAGATCTCTTTTGCCACAAAACAAAGATCAAAAGAGCATTAGGTTTTTAAATAGAAGCGCAAAGATAGAAAAAATTGATCAAACCGAATTTTATTTGGAATCTTGTGGCTTGATTAATCCCCGAAAATGCTCGGGTTTAAAATAGGTAGAATCATTGATGAAATACATCTAAGCTGAAAGGAACACATATTTGACGAAGCAAGAAGCTCTTTTAGCTGTGCCTTAGAAAACCAAATTTGAGAATCATTTTTCCTGAAATTCATATTGGGAATCAAGACTTGATATACACTGTCATTTTGATAAAATCTTCCTCCTTCGTCGCATTGGGTAATTTCTGATACAAGTTGACAATTTTCAATCGGTTTTTGTTCTTCATCAGGATAGGCCAGAAAGGAAGGGTAAAATGCATGACTCGTACTGATACCGGCTTCTTTTTCGATCATTAATAAAAAAAAGTATTCATTATTTTCTTCTTTCATAACTAATTGCACCAAGCCTTTTCCTTTGACACATAGCAGGGGTTGAGACCATCTACTCACTTCACGGTTCTTGCATCTGAATTCAAACATTTTGATTGAGTCGTTTTCATTTCCAAGTGGAGAAACTCCATGATCATCCAATTTCCAATTCCTAAGTTTGTCAAGCGTGATTAAATGATGTTTTTCGGATTGGTTTGGGGGGAAGTAGAAAGTTGTTTTATCATTGGGAGCAGCTACTGGTTTTTTTACAAGACTGTCCCAATTGAATACACTTAATAATGATCTTAAATCGGCGTTCAGTAAATTATCTTCCTGACATAAGATTAAAATATCTTTTAGTGATGCCCATATCATATTTTCTTCTGTCTCTATTAAAGAGTCAGTTTTTATATAATGATGAGTTTTGCTTTTTTGGTAATAGCGCTTCCCCAAATCATGCTGCATAGAGTGGGTAATTAAATTAGTTCCAGCAACAAAACTTGTAAAATATGATATATAAGAAGTCGCCTTTCCTCCATGCAACTTCAGATAGTTGGCAGGAGTGGATTGAATAGTTGGGCCATATTGAATGATTCCGGTATTCCCCGGTTCAACCCTTGCTTGTAATAAAATGTACACCTCATTTTCAGATTGATGGAAAATCAAACCTGTTAAAGCACTTTGAGGTTGATATAAAATCAGTTGTTGGATTTGAGGGTCATCTTCATTTTCTAATCCGACCACTTGGAAAAACCCCTTTGATTTGTGAGAAAGAACTCCGTCTATTATTCCCCAAGAATCTTGACTTGTCAGTTCTACTTCTTCGATGTGGTATTCAGAATATTTTTTGATTTTTTGTATAAAGTTCCTAAGTTCTTCTACTGATTGGGTGATTTTCAGAGAATTATTCATGTGTTTTTAAGATGGGGATTATTGCTTTGGTGTCAAATATCGGGGAAACCTGACCATTATGGGGTATTTCAAAATAATTTAAGTTCAGGGGTGAGACTAATTGCCTTTGTAAGGGATCATTTTTAAAGTCAGCACTATGAAAAAGAATGACAATAGCTTTTTCTTTCATCCAAATCATATTTGCAAATTCCGCTCCTCTGACACCAATTACTCCACTACAATTTGAAAAGTGATTGATTTGGCATTGCAAATTATGGGTTCCGGATTCATATTTTAAGCAGTTATATCCTTCTTGGTTAAGGTCATCAATCCCTTCTTTCACATGCTTTAATTCTCTTCTTTCACTTCCATAACTAGCAAACCATCTGTTTTTTTCTAAGATTTCAGATGAAATAGACGTTGGTTTTGGAGCTCTTGAAAGGATAAGCAGTTTACCTTTTCCCGAATTTGGATCACAGCAAGAGTTCCTCTGACCAAAATGCCTCATTTTATCCCGATACGCATTCAATTCAGATTTGAAGTTTGGTGGTAAATCAAAATAAAGCCTGAGATATTCATCCCATCTTGGGACAAGAATAGATTTTCCACTTTTTTTATATGAATGAAATATAAAAATAGAGGCTGATTTCCCTCGAAATCTATTTTCCCAACGCATAAATTCTCTCCAGAATTTTTTCGGGATAGACTTATAGGCTTTTAAAGCTGTTTTTATGGATTTATCACTAAAGTCTTTAATAGAGTACGAAAATCCATGAAAAATAAGGAAGTCCTCTAAATGCTTGTCCAGTAAAATATTGCAGGAGTCTAAAGCCAATTGCTTCTTTTGGAGACTGTCTTGGTTCTTTAATAAATAACTGGTTACGGGAATAAAATATCCTAACGTGTAATGCCAATAATTGCCAAGATCACCTTCTTTTTCCGGATCAGCTTTGAAAGGTATTAACTCCATTCGTCTTTCTTATCATGAAATTTTCCTCGGTAAAACACATATTCTAGATTTATCAAAATACTCTCAATGGATTTCCTTTTCATTTGACAAATAAAACTCCGATTCCAGCTTCCTGAACTAGTTTATTATAGGCGGGAATTTCTATATTCAATAATCTATTTCCTTCATTTTCAAGGACCTCCCATTTTTCTTCAAGTTCGGCTCTTCGTTCTTTTGAACCCTGATTGATTTTTGGGATGGAGCTATCCGATTGGTTGATCACATACATATAGTTTGCGGTGAACTTATTAGGAAAGTTTTCAACATCATCATATGCTTTTGACTTACGCTGAATCATTGATTCGTCCCAAGCTTTTAAAGCTTTAAGTAATTTTTCGCCTTCTGAATGAAGTGATGAGTACATTTCGTTCTCTTTTATTTTATCCAGGAAAGTTGAAAGTTGCTCTTGATATTCCATCTCAGTATTCACCATTCGATGCATTTTTGTCAATTCCTTTTCCATTCCTAACATGAATTCATGGTATTCCTGATATTGGGTTTCTGAGATTTCGTATAGTGGGTTTTTAGAGATAATACCGGTAGATTCTGATGATCCCAAATCAGACTGGATAGAAATCCTATACTCTCCTGGTATTGCAGTATGTCCACCATACCCGGCTTCAATGTAGGCGCCATCTACCCCTGGCATGGTAGGATAACTCAAATTCCAGACAAATCTATTGATTCCTTTTTTGGTAGAAAGAACAGGTTCTGGGGAAGGACCTCCTGCATAATATTTAAAATCCTCGTCTTCTTTGGAAGAAAAAGTCCGTACTAATTCGCCTTTTGCATTGTGAATAGTTAATGTCAGCTCAGTAGAATCAGTAGCATTTTCAGGAAGATGATAATATATAACCATCCCACTTGCTGGATTGACACCACCAAAAGTATCGGTTCCGTCAAAGTTTACAATATTGCCATTCATTCTGCTATACCAATTTCCCAAGATTACCTCATCAGGAGAATATACAAGTGGCTTTTCTACCTTTTTCTGGGCGGTTCTTACTAAATTCAAATCATCTAAAATCCAAAATGATCTTCCGGCAGTGGCAACAATTAAGTCTCCATGAGCTTGGATTAAATCCGTTATTGGTGTGATAGGTAGGTTTAATTGAAAGATTTCCCAACTAGTTCCTCCATTTCTGGAAAGATACATTCCTGTTTCTGTTCCTGCATAGAGTAAATCCTTTACCTCTGAGTCTTCTCTTACCACTCTTGTAAATGCCCCATAAGGGATATTCGAACTGATATTCGTCCAAGTCTTTCCATAATTGGTGGTTTTATAAATACCTGGGGTTTTGTCGTCAAACTTATATCTGGTTGTAGCAATATAGGCTGTTGCAGGATCATGAGGGGAGACCTCTATCGCATTTATGAGGCATTCCTCCAAACCTTTTGGCGTTACATTTTCCCAGTTTGCTCCACCGTCTTTTGTCAAATAAACAAAGCCATCATCAGACCCCGTCCATATATGTCCTGCTTCGTGGGGAGATTCTTTGATATAGGCTAAAGTCCCATAGTTTTCAGCTCCTACAGCTTCATTGGTATAAGGTCCGCCACCTTTTCCTTGCTTTTCATCGATATTTCTTGTCAAATCAGGAGAAACAATATCCCAGCTAGTACCCATGTTTTCGGTCTTTAATAAATATTGAGCACCATGGTAATATGTGTTTTCTTCATGCTGGGATCTGATGATCGGGGCGTTCCAGTTAAAAAGATATTTCATGTCTCTTGCTTCTCTACCAAGATATTGAATAGGTTCAATCATGATATTGGTACTGGCATTGGATTTCATGTCCAGAACTTCTATTGTTCCTAAATAGCTGCCACCCAATACATAACGAGGATCATCTGGGTCAAAAGCCAAGAAAGCGCTTTCTCCACCTGCAGAATAATTCCAGTTTTCAGTTGTGATGCTTCCTCTACCTAAAGCAATGCTATTAATAACGACTGAAGTGTTGTCTTGCTGTCCACCATAAATCCGATAAGGGAACTGGTTGTCTACATTTACCCGGTAAAACTGTGCGGTCGGCATATTGTCTTGGGTCGACCAGGTTTCAGCACCATTGAATGAGATAGCTGCTCCACCATCATCAGCAAGAACCATGTTTTTAGAATTTTTTGGATTGATCCATAAATCATGATAATCACCATGGGCACTTGGTAAATTTTCCCAAGTCTTGCCTCCATCGATGGATCGTAGTGCTGGAGCACTCATTACATAAACCGTATGTTCATCATTTGGATCTGCGAAAACCTCAATGTAGTACCAAGCTCTTTGTACCAGACGATTATCTCCGCTTACCATCGACCAACTTTCTCCTGCATTTTCTGATACAAATAATCCGCCTAGATCTTTATCTGTATCGGATTCTATCAATGCATAAACTTTGTCAGAATTAGCTCTTGAAACAGAAATAGCCATTTTCCCTTTTTCCTCTGGAAGACCTTTATGGATTTTTTTCCATGTTTTTCCGGCATCTGTCGATTTATAAAGACCACTTCCAGGGCCTCCGCTTATTACTTTCCAGGGCACTCTTTGATGTTCCCACATGGCAGCATACAAGATTTCCGGATAATTCATGTCCATGGATAATTCAACTGCTCCTGTTTTTTCGTCCACAAATAATATGAGTTCCCAAGATTCTCCTCCATCAGTAGATTTATATATTCCTCTTTCTGGGTTAGGGACGTGTAAAGCTCCCTGTGCAGCAACATATAAAATGTCGGGATTGGTTGGATGAATTTGAATTCTTGAAATGTGTTGAGTTTTTTCTAGCCCTAGTTTTTTCCAGGTTTTTCCAGCATCGGTAGATTTATATACTCCATCGCCATGAGAGGTCATGACACCTCTTGGAGCATGCTCTCCCATTCCTACATAGACGATGTTTGGATTGCTTTCAGAAACAGCAATTGCTCCAACCGATGAAGTAGTAAAATAACCATCTGAAATGTTATCCCATCTTTGGCCTGCATCCGTGGTTTTCCAAACACCACCTCCTGTATTTCCCATATAATAGGTGAGAGGATCATTCACCACACCTGTGGCGGTGACAGAGCGACCTCCTCTGAATGGGCCAATATTTCGGTACTTCACTGGAAGATCACTTTTCTGCATTTCTTGGGCGATACAGAAAAAACCTGAAAAAATCAGGATAAAAGTAAAGGTGAGTTTCATGCTTTGATTGGTGGTTGAAGCTCCAAAATACTTAAAAAGAATCAATTCAACTAGCTAGCAGTTTGCGCAAAAAAAATCAGCATGACATTACGCCATGCTGATCAAAATAGTTGGTTTGTTTATTAATTATTTCCTCTTGTTCTAGAGCTGCTTCTTTGAGTAGAAGAAGCGGTTGATGATTTTTTGGAAGTACTCGTTCTAGTGCTAGTTGTTTTTGGAGTGCTTCTATTATTTTGATTTGATCCTGACGATCTTACTGTTGGGCTAGTGCTCCTGGTTTGTGTAGGTTGAGAAACTCTTCCACTTGAACTTTTTTCAGGAGATTTTCTAACAGCAGGAGAAGGTTGAGTTCTTGAGCCATTTGTTTGTGGTTTCGATTGTTGGGTTCTGGTACTTGGCTGAGAAACTCTGCCTGAACTTTCTCTTCCTGAAGAAGGTCTAGCAGGTGAGGTTTGAGTTCTTGAACTTGGAGCTTGGGCTTTTGGACTTTGAGTTCTTGTAGTAGGACTCGCTGTTCTGGTTCTCCCTTGCTCATACGGCCTCGACTCAAATGATCCACTTCTTTGCGAAGGAGAAGCTTCTCTTGTTCCGGTATTAGATCGGCTAGGAGTAGCAGATTGAGTTCTAGTACTTTGTCTTTCTGCTGGACTTGCTGATCTGGTTGCCGGAGAAGTTGCGCTTCTTGTATTTCTGGATGGTGAGTCAGAATACGTATTTCTGGATTGTGCACGGCTAGATTTTACTTGCTCTGCACTTGCCACTCTACTTGGTCTTGCCTCTACAGTCCTTCCTCTTGATGCACTCAAATCAGGTCTATACAATTCCACGCTATTTCTCGAAACTGAAGCTCTTCCTGGAGCCTGGCTACCTCTTAATGAATAAACAGGTACAGTTTGTCTGGTTACTCTTTCTATTTCTCTTCTGTTTGGCCCAGAAACATATCTGTTATTATTGTATACTACCGTATTATTGATGATGGTAGTATTGTTATAGATATTGACTCTAGTTCTTCGAGGAACATAGTAGTTGTATGCATGGTGGTGATAGATTCTGTGTGATGGTAAGAATACCCAATGGAAACTTGGGATATTCACTCTTACACTGATCGAAACACCCGGTCCAAGTGGAGCCCATCCATAATATCCGCCTCCAGTTCTCCAGTTGACCCAAGCAGGTCCCCAGTTATAATCTGGAATCCATGCCCAACTTTGATAAAAATCATCGAAGTACCAGCGACCATAATGGAATGGTGCCCATCCCCAATCATAATAGGAAACCCATGTATTACCGTATTCTGTCATTCTCCAATGACCATTTGTTCCATAAGGATGGAAGTCAGCTCCTACTGCTGGCAGCCATATGTATCCGTAATTAGCGTCCTTTACCCAGTCTCCGTAGGGCATTAATTCGTCGTAAAAAACCTGGAAAGACACACCATATGGAGATTCAGCTTTTGATTGCACTGGAGCAAACAAGCCGAGAGCAAGCAAAAGGAACAAGCCGCTTGCGATTCCTGTTTTTAAGTTTTTCTGTTTCATTGCTTTGTGGTTTAGTTTGTGAAAATGGTGTTGGAGGTTTTGGAACGGGACGTTTTTTTAATTCATGTTCGTTTAGTTAGGTAGATGCCGATTTTAATAAAAAGGCTGCATGCATACTAAAACCAAAATCATTCCAATTTTCTATCTTTTGTAAAATAAAATGAATTTAGAGTCAGTAACGGAAGAAAATATATAAAAGTTAGCCTTTTATTATTGATCTTATATTAAAAATAGATATCTATAACCTGTAATTAATTAAAAAAATTAATTAAGCTAGGAAGGTTAAGACTCTTTTTTTTATGAAAGCTAAGAGTGGGGAGGGTATAATTTTAAAGAAGTACCTACATTAAAAACTATAAAAAGCGCAAATCAGTATGTTGAACTAAAAAAAAATAAATAAAAAAGCCATAAACTTTTTTGCTTATGGCTCTAATTTCTCAAATCGCTATTGGGTAGGTTTGCCCAATAGTCTTTGTTTACGATAAAAGAAAAAAGCAGCATTGTTAAGAAGTTATTTTAGGTAAAATCCAAGGCTCTCTATAGTTGGGCCAAATCAATTCATTGGCAGCTCTATTTCCGGTAAATTCTCTTTTTGCTTCATCCCAAATCAATTCCTCTGCTCCAATTCTTGCTGCGATATTTGGAATATGAGCGTGCAAAGCAGCGAGTCGCCCAGCCTCTGGTGGGCAAATAGGTTGATTTCGGGTTTTGATGCACTCTACAAAATTGGCCACATGTAGATTGTGACTTTCAGTCATTCCTTCCAGTTTTTTGGCTTCTATTTTTGGGGCTTTTGCTTCTGGATCCCATTCTGGATAGATTTCATACCCTCCACGATTCACTACTAGCGTACCTTTTTCTCCTACATATCCAATTCCATAAGGCATGCCATATGGCCCGGTTTGTAGCCCACCATTCATATCGTAATTAATAAGGAAGTCTTTCTTAGGATAAAGTACATTCATGGTATCGAAGGTGTCCCGATCCCGATTTTCTTTGTTGACATTGGCTGCGTAGGTAAGTACTTTGGAAGGAACTGCTGGGTTTTCTTCCACCCATATCGCCATATCCAACAGATGGACACCCCAATCGGACATCAAACCCCCACCATAATCCCAAAAATGTCTCCAACTTCCGTGAAATCTATTAGGGTTAAAGCTTCTGGAAGGTGCGGGTCCCAACCAGAAATCATAATCCACATCCTCGGGGATCGGAGTCTTAGGTTGGATCAAATTGCCAAGTCCGTAATTGAAATTTGACCAGATATTCACCTTTCTGATTTTGCCTAAGTAGCCACTTTTCACTAAATCCCGAGCTTCAATAAATCCTTGCCCTGATCGTTGCTGCTGGCCCACTTGCATGATGCGATTGTATTGGTTTTTTGCATTGACCATAAGATCACACTCTCCTATGGTGTTTGCCATTGGTTTTTCGACATAGACATCTTTTCCGGCCTGGCAGGCGGCCACTGCGATTAGGCAATGCCAGTGATCTGGAGTGCCGATAATTACTGCGTCCAAATCGCTACGTTCCAGTAAGATCCTAAAGTCGGTGTAGCGCTCTGGCTTTTTCCCTGTGGCTGTCTCCACTTCAGCGATTCTTCGATCGAGTACATTTTGGTCGATATCACAAAGGGCAACACAGTCCACTTCGGGCAGTGCGATGTGATGGCGGAGAATTCCAAATCCCATATTATTACACCCTATAAGTGCTACCCGTACCCGGTCACTTGCCGGAATACTTTGCTTAGCCTGAAGTAGAGACGGGGATAACCAAAGTCCACCGGCGATAATTCCTGTGGATTTGATAAAGGAGCGACGGTTATTCATTGGGTTTGGGTTTGGGTCGGGAAATGGATCTAGAATTCAAAATACGGTAAATTGAGATGAATAGGAAAAGTGGAGGAGCAAAAGACTTTTATTATCAATTTCCAGTATAAATGATTCTAAAAAAAAGCCATAAACTTTCGCTTATGGCTTAGATAATTTTCCTATCTCTTTATTCTGTTGGTGGGGGAGTTCTTCTTCTCATCACCAAACTATCTGCAGGATAGGTTGCTTTTAGCATTGCCATTTGATCTTTGGCCCAGTCGATTAAAATCTTCCGTTCTTCGTCAGTTATTTTTGCTTCTGAGTGTAAACCTAAATAGGTATAAGAAGGAAGTGGCATTTCCTTTTCTTCCACCATTTCGATTGTTTCCTCGAGCTTGTGATTTTGATATGCCAAAGGGCGATTGATAAATTCAGAAAAATTTAAATGGCCTTTTCCATCGGTAACATGATTATTTAGAAATAGACCTACTGGCTCAATATTACTATACCAAGGATATCTCGTCAGGTTAGCATGGCAATCATTACAGGCATTTTTTAGGATCATATTGACATTGTCAGGAATGTCATAAGATTTTGAAATATGGTAGGTGTCGTCGTTGCTAAGATTCTTTTCATAAGGGATAAATTGAATTGCAACTAAAATAACCAGAATGGCAATGGAGATTTTTTTGATCATGAGTTTAGGCTTTAGATAGTTCTAACAAAATATAATAAAATTGACTTATTTAACCTTAAAAATCGATTAAGACGATTTGTCCTTTTAGATCTGATTTTTGCTCTTTGGTTTAATTCTTGTCTTAATATAGAGGGTAAAAAAAGCCAGATATGCTGTTAGTTTTCACATCAAAAGAAGTAGAAAGAATTATTGGGAACTTTTCCAACAAACGCCCCAAGATTGAATTTCTAGAAAAAAATCAGTTGAAAATAAAAATTTCAGGCATAACCATTTCCCTTTTCTTACATGAAGTCAAACCTAAAAAGCTTTCCTTTATATATAAAATGAATTCATTAGTTAATTTCTTTACTGAGAAATTTATGAATTTGGATAAACCAGGAATTACCTGGGACAAAAAGGCTGACCTTATTAGTATTGACCTCGAACAATTGATTCAAGATGAAAAGCTTAGTGGATTTTTCATTAAGCAACTTCTTTTTGATACGGGAAAAATGATTCTTGATTTTGATTTGAATGAGAGTAAGGAAATTCAAAAATCGTAAGTATTAGTTGATTCTTTTTTTGGTCATCTCCTCCATAACCCAATTTGTACGGGCGCCTGTTTTCCCACTGCTTGGGCAAATCTTCGTTCCAAGCAAATCTTCGACAACGGTTTCAATCAAAGGTTCCTGGATATGTTTTGGAAGGTCAAATTGGAATTCCTCTCTGCTTTTGCCATCGAGTTCCAAAGTAAACTCTCCTTTTCCGAAAGTCTCAAATCGGATAAGTCCTTTATTGCCATAAATTACCACTTCATCTATTTCAGAGTTTTGAGAACTTGAAAAACACCAATTCCCAGTACCCAAAACCCCACTTTCAAAAACAAAACTTCCTACCACGATATCTTCAGCATCGTAAGCTTTTCCTTGGTTGGAAGAAAATCCATTGACATGAGTAATTTGACCAAAAAAGAAGTCCAACAGATCTAACTGATGAGAGGCTAAATCGAAAAAATAACCACCACCAGCTATTTCTGGATCGATTCTCCAGTTATTGTCAAGATTTGCGACAATAGCGGGTTTCAATGCCTGTTTCAAATTAATGTGTACCGACCGAATTTCTCCTACTATCCCTTGATCAATAAGTTCTTTGATTTTTATAAAATGAGGTAGGGCCCGACGATAATAAGCCACATATAGCGGAACTCCATAATCCTCGCATATTTGAATCATTTCCTGGCATTCCTTATAGGTCCTTGCCATCGGTTTTTCAACATAGACTGGTTTTCCAGCTGCTGCTGCCATTTTGGTTAATTCTAAATGAGCGTTCGGTGGAGTTGCGATATAAATAGCATTTACTTCTGGATCATTTATTAATTTCTGTGCATCTGTGTACCATTTGGTAACTCCATGTCTGTTAGCATAATCGATGACTTTTGCCTCATTTCTTCGCATTACCGCCACCAGTTTGCAGTTTGGGACAATTTTCATGGCAGGAGCAGATTTTACTTCGCAGACATTTCCTACTCCCAGAATCCCCCAACGTACTTCAGTATCTTGAAATTTTTTCATGAGTTGAATTTAATGAATGCATTCGAAAACAAATGGCTTATCCTTTCAGGTTCTCACTTAATAAACCAAATTCCACTTTCCCATGTCCATCAGGTGTAGTGTAAAATGGTCGTCTTTCAATCTCATAATTGGTATCTGGTGCAATGCCTAAAGCATGATAAATAGTCTGATGAATGCTATCAATTTTGATGGGATTTTCTATGCTTTTGCAAGGGCGCTCATCTGCAGTTTTTCCAAACACATGTCCCCGCTTAATTCCTCCTCCAAAAAGTAACATGGAACAACCATCTGTAAAATGTCGATGCATTCCGTAGTTTTTCATATCCTCGATGATATCCGGTACCTCCACTTGATCTTTTACCTTCAAACCAGGCCGACCTTCTGTGAGCATATCTCGACTAAATTCACTTGCTACAATCACCAAAGTCCGATCTAATTTTCCGCTTTCATCCAAATCTGTAATCAGCTGGGCAATCGGTGAATCGATCATTTTTTTCATGTCTTTCAGTCGAGTATGACCATTGTCGTGGGTATCCCAACCAAAAAACGGTTCGTATTCTGTTGTGACTGTAATATATCTGGCCCCCTGATCGACTAGCCTTTTTGCGAGAAGGCATCCGAGTCCAAACTTGCTTGTATTGTATTTATCGTAACTTTTTTGAGGCTCCAAACTAAGATCAAAAGCTTTGGCCTCTGGTGAATTCAACAAAATATAAGCTTGTTCCATCGATCTTTTAAGTGACTCTTTTTGGTAGTCACTACCAAATTCACCCATCGGACCAGCTGAAATCAATTCTTCATACAGCTTATTTCTGGATTCAAATCGTTTACTGGACATTCCAATAGGAGGTCTAACACTTTCTAAACCCGAAGTAGGGTCAGGAATCAAAAAAGGGCCATGCTCACTTCCTAAAAACCCCGCACTATGGAAAGCTTTCAGCTCTTCACCTTCTCCAACCGTAAATCTTTGACCGATATTGATAAAAGGTGGGATGACGGAATTTAATGGGCCTTTTTCTTTTGAAATCCACGATCCTAAATGCGGAACTACCACCGATTGCGGAGGTTCGTAGCAGGTATGAAAATGATATTGATGGCGTGTATGTAAAATATGGCCTAAATCAGCAGCCACATAGGATCTGATTAAAGTGCCCTTATCCATAATTTTTGCGATGGATTCAAGACCTTCTGAAAAATTGATTCCATCCAGGGCGGTTGGAATACTTGGGAAAGTGCTCAATATTTCTTTTGACTCCATCCCTTTTCGGAAGGGAGTGTATTTTTTAGGATCAAAAGTTTCAGTATGTGCCATACCACCAGCCATGAAAAGTAAAATCACGGAATCTGCTGTTGATTTTATACCGCTGCTTTCACAGGAACTTAATAGACTGGCAAAAGGCGCTCCAGCAGCCATTGTTGCAATCGCAGCACCGCTGGTTTTCTTTAAAAACTCTCTTCTGTTACATCCTTTTTTCATGGCATTTAATAAATGAGTTGAAATTCTGGAAGTAAAAGAACTGCCCAAATGAAATCCTGGATCTGTTCTTCTTCAGGGACTTCGCCTAAAGTTGATTTTGCAACAGCAAGTTCTTTATCTAACGGCATTCGATTAAGAGCTTTCATGTAAAGTGCTTCCGTTAATTTTTCGGTAGTTTCATAGGTTGATTTCCAATATTTTGCTCCACTTCGCAAGGTGGAATCAAGCCTTGTTCCATTCGTGAGCTCTAATGCTTGCAACAAACTTGCTTGTGAGTCCCTACTCGTTGAAACAATTTCACGATTTGGTCTTCCCATTGCTGTTAAGAAACTATTATTGGCCACTAATGATGCACGGGCAAAATCTAATTCAGCGCCTTTTTCAGGATTCAACTCTTCTGGATTATACTTAACATCTTTCTCTTTGAAGAGTGGGTAGACGAATTGACTGACAGCATCTGAAAATTGCTCGGCCGTAAGTCGTTTTCTGACCATCCCTGAGAATTTATAGTCATCTGCCACTATCAAATCCGGCGTATTATAACTGATGGATTGAGCTTGATAGATTTTGGAAGTTCCTATTTGATATATCAAGGATTTCAAGTCATATCCGTTATCTACAAATTCCGTCGCCAGCCAATCCAACAAATCCTGACTCCAAGGCTCATTGTCCATTTCATCCACTGGTTCCACAAGACCTCTCCCCATCATTTGCTTCCAAACTCTGTTTACAATCGTTCGGTACATTCTTCCATTGGCGGGTTGCACCAGGTTTTCTGCCAATTGCTTCAATTTTTCAGAACGACTTGCGGCAGAATCAATGTCTCCAAGATCCTCCCAAAGTATCCTAGTATCTGCCATTTTCCCAGTTGGCTGTTCACATCGGCTGATTTCTAAAGTAGAATCTGCAAAAATGTTGGCAAAGGCATAGGATTCTTCCAACTTCCAATCACTGATAAAGCTATCATGGCAGGACGCACATTTCAAATTCAGCCCTAGTATGACCTGACCAACATTTTGGGCAGCTTGCATTTCAGTTCGCTGGCTTGCATTCACAGTTCCTCTCCATCGAATTCCCTCTATAAACCCTTTGGATTTTTCACTGGGGTTGATCAGTTCTTTGACAAATTGATCATATGCCTTATTTGCTTCCAATGACTTGTACAACCAGTCTGTAATATTAAATCTTCCATTGGTGATATAGCCCGTGCCAGTGTAGTCATTTCTTAAGGCGTCATTCCAGAATGTAAGCCAATGAATGGCATAGTCTCTGTCTCTATCTAATAAGTTTTGGAGCCAAATCGCTCTTTTATTTTCTCTAGGATCTTGCGAAAATTCTTCCAATTCTTCAGGCGAAGGAATTAATCCAATGACATCTAAATAAATTCTTCTTAAGTAGATTCGGTCATCAACTTGATCGTTCCATTCCATTCCATTTTTGGAAAAATAATCATCTACCCAAATATCAATTGGATTGGAAAGCCCATTAGATGATTGGGGTAGCAAAGGTCTTCGGGGAGCAAGTTCTGCTACGCGATAAATGCTTTGCTGAGGAGCTCCATCTGGCCAAGGTGCACCTTTTTCTATCCAAAGCGCCAGTAATTCTTTTTCCTGATTACTTAAAAGTTCGCCTTTGGAAGGCATCACATCGTCATGTCCTTTTCTAAGATTTATCCTTCGGATCAATTCACTTGATCTAGGGTTGCCAGGAATAATTACTTCTCCATTTTCACCTCCTGCGAAAACAAATTCTTTTTCGTCAAGTCTTAATTCTCCTTCAATCTTGGCACCGCTATGGCATTTATAGCAGTTGTGCGCCAAAACCATTCTTACTTCACCGATCAATTTCATCTCCCTTTCAGGATTCAAGTCAGCTTGATAAACTGCCAAGTTGATTGGAGTTTTTTCAATTGAATTTGATTCCTGATTCCAAGGCAGCGTTTCTGTCAAAAAATCCTCACCATGAGTAAGCGATCCTCCAAAATGCCCAGCGACAGATACAGAAATTGCTGTGATAAATAGCGTAGACCGAAAGGTTAGAATTCTAGATTTTTCAGGTTTTTTTCCAACTCTATATAAAAGGAAAAGTAGGATGAAACTTAATAGTGCTGTTGCAATTCCTAGTTGTTGATGGAGATCAAGAGTAGCTCCTGCAGTACCTTCTGCTTGGGCTAGTTGATAGCCAAAAGCAGCAGAAAATATCGCGCTTATTCCACCTGCGATGATCAAGAGAGAAATTCCAGGGCGAAATTTAGACTGATACTTTTTAAGTGAGAATAATTCAAGGACTGCTCCAAAAATCAAAAGAGCTATTGGAAAATGTACAATCATCGGATGAAGCCGGCCTAAAAAATTCCAAAGCCAAAACCCGCTTGATTCATCTGAATTTAGCTCTTGTCCAAAAGCAGGTATCATCACCATGACAATAAGGATGGTTAATAGAGAAATCCACTTTTTACTAATTTGCTTTGAGAACATTTCAATTTAAATCTTAACAAAAAATAAGGGATTTACCGTAGGAAGCCATCCTGAATTCCTGATCTTTTTATAAATGGGAAGAAAATTTGGTCAGGAATGGTGTTGGTTTAATTGTTTGGAAACTGATTTTATCCATTCGAAACATAAAACCCTCTTGATCAATCCATTTGAAAATGATTTTACAAAATAGATTTTACTAATCCACCCTCTACTCGAATTGCTGCGCCATTTGTGGCAGATGCTAAGGGACTTGAGAAATAGACAGTTGTATCAGCTACTTCTTCCACCGATGCAAATCTTTGAATCAATGAAGTTGGCCGCATGTTATTGAAGAAATCCTCCTCCACTTCTTTTGTGGTGGAGTTATTTGACTTTGCAATATCTTCGATAAATGCACCTACGCCTCTTGACTTTGTAGGCCCAGGTAAAATTGTGTTTACTGTAACCTCTGTTCCTTTTGTGAGCTCGGCCAAACCTCTACTTACTGCGATTTGGGCAGTTTTGGTCATGCCATAATGAATCATTTCATCAGGAATAAAAACTCCTGATTCACTTGAAATGAAGATGATCCTTCCCCAGTTTTTAGCGAGCATTTTAGGGAAGAAATGTCTTGCCAAGCGAATGCCGCTCATGACATTGATTTCAAAAAATCTAAACCAATCTTCATCGGGAATTTCAGCGAACGCTTTTGGCTCGAAAATCCCTGCATTGTTAATGAGAATATCCACCTCTGAAATTTCCTCAATCAATTTGTTGACCTCCTCAACTTTTGAAAAATCTGCAGCTACACCATTTACTTTGATATTTCCAGTGGAGGATTTTAAGGCCTCAACTGCTTCATTGATACTGTCATTTGATCTGCCATTTATGATCACTTCGGCTCCTTCGTTTAGAAATCTTTCTGCGATTGCATAGCCGATTCCTGCTGTTGAGCCACTGATAAAGACTTTTTTGTCTGATAGTTTTAAATCCATGAGGTTTGATAATTAAACAGTATGAGAAAAATGAGGCATTTAATTCACCTGCATTAGTAACCAATACAGTGCTTAGATAATTCGTAAAGATTTAATTTTTTCTTTAACGATTGAAGAAACTATCGCCACCAACCTTTCTGCTTTCTGATGTAAACTATTTGACCTGTATGGTAGGCATTATGAGCTGCAATGTTTGCCAAAGTTTCACTCCATTCTTTGAGTTGCTTATCCTCAAGTTTCCTGGTTTCATCTTCAATGTCGGTTAGGATTTGATCCAGTTTCATTATCATTCCGGCCCAATCTTCTTCAGAGATTTCACTGAAAGTGACTTTGTTGTCATCAGTGAAATTCGGCACTTGAATTCCTTGGATATCCTGTAAAAGTCGGTCATTCCAAAAGACCAAATGAAAAACTATTTGAGCGATGGAATGATTCTCTGTTCCATCATGCCAATTGGCTTGGTCAGCGGAAAGCCCTTTGGTCGCCACATTTACCGGAGCAAACCAATTTTCATTGGAATGGGCATATTTCAATTGTTTATCCAGAAATGAATTCATGTCTTGACAGATTAAAGAGTTTGAAATGAAGAAAACTGCGAAAAAAAGGAAGGTAAATAGTTTTTTCGGTTTCATTGATTTTAGATTTAGTTAGTTTCCAATTTAGCTTCTTGGATTGGTCTTGTTGGTTTAGGAAAGTACCATTCATTCGTTTCCAAATTCAATCCACCACCCAGTCTTTTCTGCACCATCCGATCGACTACAAAAACTCTTGTTTGAGCCATGTTTTCAAAAGTGTCGATTCCATCGCTAGGGAATCCTCTTATGGTTCGGTGGATGTTGAATTTATTGGTGAATTTTCTTCCAAATTCTTTTTCTACCTCTTCTTTACCAAGCCAAAATCCATAAAGTTTATCCGCATAGTCACTTCTCGAAACCCGAATGTCATCCTCATTTGGGATATAGGCTTGATATTCCAAATGAGGGTCAATGCTTATATTTTTTTTGACCTCTTTTTTCTGACAGGCACAAAAAGAAAGAAAAAGAACTAATGGGCTAATTCGATTTTTCTTCATAGAGTGAGGGATTGGAGTAATACTAAGCTAGGAAATTATTCTTTTAGCGTGTTTTATCCAATAAAAAGTAGAAAAACTCAAAGGGAAAAGAAATATGATTTGATCTGATTGAAAAGGAAAAAAGGCATGAAAATCTTCTCATGCCTTTTCCATCAAAACAAGTATTTAAGATTATATGTATACCCGCTTTCTTGCAAGTAGAAAGAATAAGCCTTTAGAAAATTTGGTTAATACTTGAAATTAGTCTCTTCGGCCTTCTGTCATCCGTCTCCCGGCCTGCAACTCAAAGAAAAAAAGGCCTCTGGCATAATTGCGGATAATCATATAAGTTTATTTCATTTTCCAGGTTTTTTTGAATTATTGGTTTTTCCTGTAAAAAGGAGATCATTGTTGTCAGAATTTGAATTGGTCACAATTCCTTGAGTAGCTCTGTCCATAAGGTAATCTGCAACTTCTTGAGGCGTGGAAGAAGGCTTCTTACTTAAATAAAGAACTGCTGCACCTGCCACATGAGGTGCGGCCATACTTGTACCACTAAAATCAACATATTGGTTTGAACCATTCACAGAAGCAGAAGTAATGTCTACTCCTGGAGCAAAAATATCGATGCATGATCCAAAATTTGAAAAATAAGCCCGAGCATCAGAATCTATGGTTGCACCAACAGAAATTGCTTCAGGGACTGAAGCAAGAGCCTGTAAACAAGCATCTTGGTTAAAATTGCCTGCAGCAACGACAACGACTATGCCTTTATTGAAAGCTGATTTAACAGCATTTGAAACAGCTAAACCACTGTATCTACCTTGAATAGACATATTTATAACTGATGGGCCAGATTTTATTGATGAAACCCAGTCTATACCTGCGATGATGGTGGACCAAGAACCACTATTATTGTCCCCTAGCACTTTGACCGATACAAGTTTCACCTTTTTTGCAACACCATATACTTTGCCTCCTACTGTACCGGCAACATGGGTCCCATGCCCATAGACATCCGAGCCATTGCCTCCATAAAAATCAGCTCCAAAACTCGCCCGGCCACCAAATTCTTCATGGTCATAACGAATTCCAGTATCCAAAATATAGGCAGTAATATCCGATCCAGGAGAATTATACGAATATTCACCATCGAGCTGATTTTCTGATTGGTTGATTCTATCCAATCCCCATGTAGCATTTTTTTGGACTACATCTGAACCATAAGCGTAACCATCCTGCTCAATAAAATCTACTTTAGGATCTTCAGCCAATAATCTTGCTTGTTCCATCGTCAATTCGGCTGAGAAGCCAGAAATTGCATTTCCATATACTTTGTCCACTTTTGTCCTGGACACTCCATAACGAGCAACGAGGTCATTTGAAACCACTCTCATCCCAGCTTGAACATCTTCATACTTACCAATCTTTCTGAAATTCATGGTTTCCTCCTTTAGTACAACAATGTATCTATCAGGTATTAGTGAAGGTTTGTTTTCTGCAGATGAGACTTCATCTTGGTGGGGGAGGTTTTGGTCAAACGGAGATTCACACGAGACAAGTGCAAATGCAAGGACCAATGCACACAAATTTAAATTTGGCAGTAAGTGTTTCATTAATTAGAATTTTTTGGGCGACAAGTAATTTTAATGACTTCAAGAAATCCAACAAATGAAAAATTAGTTGAGCTTAAGAAAGTACAATTATTTCATCAATTTGGATATTATTTTTGGGGATAAAAAGCACTAAACAAAATTCTGTTTTCTGAATTATCTAGTTGTGAAATTCTTTTTAATAAATTTGAAATTCAATTTTCACAATTTTTTCCTTCAATCTAATGATTAGCTGAATCAAAGTTGAAATAGCAAGTTGAAAAAATCCAAAATTGTGTCAACTCACCTATTTTCATTCGTTTTTGGCTTCCAAATTCTAGCATCAGAAGGATTAAAGATTTGACATCTCAAATCGAAATGTCATCCTCATTTGGGATATAGGCTTGATAATCTAAACTAGGAGGAATGATAAGGGAAAGCCCTTTTTTCGATGGGACTACAAGCAAGAATGAAAAGTGAAATAACTAACGTGAAGAAGACGATATTCTTCATAGGGATTTGATTTTCATTAAGAAAAAATCAATCCTTGGCCGCCTTGAAGTCAGGAGAAAAATCAATAAGTTGGAATCCAAATTAGTAATTCAACCAAACCGCTGCTGGTTGTGGATCTTCCAAATACCTGGAAAGGATATCTTCTAATGGAGCCAATCCATTTTCGCTGTTGGTGAAGTAAACTACTCCATTTCCAGTTCTGATATTCAGGGTGAAAAAACCTTTGAAAGTATAATTGTCACCCCATTGGAAAATTTGATTTCCATTTGGAGTTTCCTGAATTCCAACCCCTAGAGCCCAATAAATAGGAAAATCCGTTGTTTGATCTTTTCTGACTGGTGCAACTGGTGTAAACATTTGATTTAGATACTCAGAACTTAATCGTTCATCTGAAATCAACGCGATAAGAAATTTTGCATAGTCTTCTGAAGTGGTCTGCAGGGAAGCTGCTGCGTTTGATTTTTGAATCTTATTTTTCGGATTTACATCACCATTTGATTTATATGATTCAGAGAAATCATCCTCAAATTCTTTCAGAAAAACATAGCTACTTCTATTCATTTCCAGCGGCTCGAAGATGTAGCTTTTTGCTAATTCCTCCAGTGATTTACTTTTCAGATGCTCAATGACTCGTTGGAGCCAAACATAGCCTTCTCCCGAATAGCTATATTTTTCCCCTGGATTATTAGTGAATTTTAGCTCCTTTTTCCGCCAATTCGGCAAACCGCTTGTATGGCTAAGGATCATTTTGGCAGTCACTTCCAAATGCCTTTTGTCTGAATTTACATCTGGATAATCAAAATAATTAACCAACGGAGTGTTGAGGTCCAAGACACCTTCTTCCATCAACTGCATGACCAAATAGGCGAAGATCGGCTTGCTCAGAGATGCTCCGGAGAAGACTGTTTGGTTTCCTACCGATTCTCCTGTTTCTAAAGATTTCACTCCTAAAGCAAAGGATTCGGATAGTTGACCATTTTCTATAAAAGTCAAAGTGAGTCCTGGAATTGAATTGGCAGACATGATTTCTGTCAACTCTATTTTTCTGTCTTCAGACTGGCCAATAACCTCAAAAGCTGAGCTTAAGAAAACTAGAAAAAGTATTGAAAGGCGAAATACCGAAACCATAGCTTTTGCTTGACTTTATTTACAGAGCGATCATCTTTGAAGTGTACTATTACTCCCTTCTTGCAGAGAAGAAATTGGATTGACCAAATAGCTTCTGAAGGACTGAATTAGAATCAATGAAATGGAAAGTAGTGTAAAAAGGATGCCTGGTGCTGACAAAATCCATAAGGTGATGTCGGTTCGGAAGGCATAATTTTCCAACCATTTGCTTCCTAGAAAGTAAATCAAAGGAATGCTGAAAATTCCTGCCACAAGCAAAGAACCTAAGGTACCTTTTCCAAGGATTTTTGTAATATCAATTAGCCCGGCTCCCAATGTTTTCCGGATGCCGATTTCCTTGATTTTTGAAGAAGCCAGAAAATAAATCAAACCGAAGAAACCTAATGAGGCTACTAAAATTGCCAAACCTGAGAAAATCTGGAACACCTGAAAAAAGTTTTGATCTTGTTGATATTGCTTGTTATAAAAGTCATCCAAGTAGAAAAAACTGAAGGGATTTCCAGGAAATGAAGCTTTCCAATTTTCTTCGACTTCACGGATCAATACTTCCTCTGAAGCCTCATTATATTTTAAGTAAACAAATAAGTCCGGTTGATTTCCAAGCTCGAAAATGATAGGCTGGTAGGCTTGCTGTAGTGAAAACTGATGGAAGTTTTTGACTACTCCAATAATTTCAGGTGTTGAGTTTCTTCGATAATGGATACGCTCTCCAATCGCTTCTTGGGCAGAATTAAAACCCAATAATTTTGCAGCTTCTTCATTGATAATTATAGATTCACTTTCATTCCTTTCCACATCAAATGCTCTTCCTGCTACGATATCAATTCCAAATTGGGAAATGAAATTTTCATCAATTTGGGTAAAAGAATAGGTGTTGGCTTCCTCTTCCGGGCTGGCAATTTTTCTGACATAACCTTCTGCCTTTCCCTTGATGAGTTTTCCTGGAATAAAATTGGCACTTGTCAATCCAATAATTTTAGGATTTGATTCAAGTGAATTTTGGAAACTGTTGATCCTTTCAACTAGGTTAAATGCTTCACTTTCAACGCTAGGGCCAGATAATACTAAGGTTTTTTCTAAAACCAAACCTGAGTTAGCTTCCTTCATGAACTTCAATTGGGAGGAAATCAGTAGAGTAAATCCAATTACGAAAATGGACATCGCAAATTGAAAAACGACCAGGGGACGTTGAATTCTGAGTTTAATTTGTGGTTTTGAAGAAATAGATCGATAAGAATCTTTAGAAACAATCCAGGCAGGATACATTCCTGAAAATAGAATTGCTGAAATGATAATTCCGCCTTTCAGAAGCCAAGAGGTGTTGAAAATCAATTGATTTAACAAATCAATAGTTGTGATTTGAATCAATATTGGATTGATCAAAATGATTAATAAAACTGCGAATCCCAGAGCAATTAAATTGATGAAAAGAGCTTCAAAAAAGAGTTGAGTGAACAACTGCCTCTTTCCAGCCCAAAAGATCTTTCGTAGTCCTATTTCTTTGTGTCGCAAGATTGCTCGGGCTGTCGCGAAATTGATGTAGTTGCATGCGGCAATTACTAAAATCAAAATCGCCAATGCGGCTAAAAGAAATAAAACCTGCTCGCTTCCATTCGCCTTGAATTCATTGATCAAATTAGACTTGATATGAATGTCTTTCAATGGCATGGCTTGAAAGCTGAGGCCTGATTCAGGAAAAACACGTTCTTGAATAGAAACTAAGGAACTGTGAAGATCTGAAAGTTGATCAGCTGATGGGATTTTGATGTAAGTATAAAGCTGATCTCCCCAGTTTGAAAATTCCTGATCTGGATTGGAATATAGATTTAAAGAGATTAAGGTAGAAAAATCTAGGTGCGTATTGGAGGGTAAATCCTCTATAACACCGGCAACAGTATAGTTTTTGAATTCCTGATACCCGTTATTTTGATAAGTTCCATAAACCCCATTGATGACAATCTCCTTGCCCAAAGGGTCAGTTTTTCCAAAAAGCTTATCCGAAAGAGATTTCGTTAGGATAACTGACTGAGGTGTACTTTTCCATTGCTCCGGAGAACCTTGGATAAAGGCTAAATCAAAAAAATCAAAGAAGGAAGTTTCTGCTCCAATGATCCCTTCCTGTGCAATAAGATTCTCACCTGCTTGAATACTTGTGTTTTGGCCGGATCGATGAATTCTTAAAACAGATTCTGTATTGCTAAAACTAGTTCGAAGTTCTTGTCCTACTTTTGAGAAGGTACTTGCAGAGAAGGTAGAACCCCCATTTTCCAAAGATTTTTCTTGGGAGATTCTGTATATCTTTTCAGAATCGGAATAGAAATTATCGAAGCTTTTTTCAAATGCCCAATAACTGAAAATCAACATGCAAGCGGCTAATCCTATGCTTAAGCCAAGAATACTGATGAAGGAATAAAAAGGATGGAATTTGACTCCTCGAAGGGCAGATATGAAGTAATGTTTAATCAAAATAGTAAATTTTCTCTTCTAAATTTAGGCGAATGCCATGCCAAGAAAAAGTCATCAAAAATGAAGAAAACGGCTAAAACTTCAGTTTCTTTTGGGTTTGACCGAACGAAATTGCCCGAAAATGGGACGAGAACTTTGTTTTAGGTTAAACTTATTTTAGTCGATACAAATCCAAAGCATCTTGTAATATTGATTCGATTTCCTTTTTTGGAATATCAGCTCTGGAATCAACTCTTAGTATTTTCATACGTTTACGATCTCCACTTTCCAGCTTCGGATGGTTTAAGGACTTACCTTCTACGAAAAGAAGATAAGGTTCAGCCGTTTTCTTGTCTGTCCACAGATAGCAAAACGCTTTTCTTCTATAGGAGAAACAAGGCATTCCATACTTCTTGGTTTCGACGACTCCCACATCTTTAGATAGGATGATAGCTCTCAAAGCTAGAAGGCAGCTTTTAACCGGTTCATATTTTTCTAAATAGAATTTATCTTTTTCACTCATAAAAATTTAAGTCAAACAAAAAAAAAGCATGTTTCTGGAATTTACATCCAAAAACACGCTTTTTCAAAAGGATAAGAAATAGAATCTTATTTGTTTTTGGCATCACCAACTCCTATGAAAGGAATTGCGCCAGCGCCAGTCACTTCAGGAAGAATTCCATTCCATTTTTCGATCGCTTTTAGATTAGCTTCGATTTTTCTTAATTCAATCAGATCAGGAGATATGTTCATTTTCTGAAGTCTCAAAGCCTCGGCTTCCGCAGTTGCCGCGGCAATTGTTTGTTCGGCTTCTACCCGGATACGATCTAGATCCCTCTTTGCTTTTAATGCATTTTGCTCAGCAGTTTGCTTCGCTTCAATGGCATCCGTGAAGGTTTTTGAAAAGCTGAATGAAACAATAGAAAATGCATCCACCGCAATATTTGATTCAAGCAATCTCGAGGTCAAAGCTTCTTTCATTTCAGTACTTACAGCCGGTCTCTTTGTAATTAATTCTTCTGCAGTATATCGAGCCGTTACCGCTTTCATGACTTCCTGAATCGCAGGGTCAATGATTCTAGCTTTAAATTCAACACCGATAGATTGATAGACAATATTCGCCTTATCCGGTATCACATGGTAATTTAGTGCTACCGATAAGTCTACATCCTGAAGATCGGAAGAGGCTGAGGCTGCGTCCGTAATTGCCTTTTGGATTTTTACGTCCATCAATTCTACGGTCTGTACAATTGGTATTTTAAAGTGGATGCCTTCTCCCAAAACCGTGTTTTGAACAGCCCCGAAATTGAGGACGATTCCGCGCTCTCCAGCTCCAACTTGAGCCCAAGGCTTAAAAGCAAATAGTAAAAAGAGTACTATTCCTATAATAATCACAGGCTTCCAAGAGCCTTTTTTCATTTCATATTTTAAATCTTCAAAATCCATTTTTCATTAGTTTATTACCTGACCAAGGTACTCTTTTCTTTATTGAAAATCATGGGTGATGCAAATGCCTTCAGGTCTTTTAAGTTGATCCGAATATCTTTTTTTTTAAATCTGAGAGTTTAAATGACTGAATAGATAACCGCAGTCCCGAAAATAAAAGCCAATGGTGAAATGAATCTAACTTGTTTTTTCTGTAAAATCGAGGCCCATTTCATCGAATAGGCCTGGTGGAAGCGTTTTGGGACGAGGTATAAAACAAATGAAGTGGCAATCATAAATCCACCGAAAAATTTCAAAATATCGGGAAATCTTGAGTAAGGTGCATAAATCACCAAAGCGATTGCTGGAATCAAACGGATGGTAATTTCTCCATAATTGATCAAATTAGTACTTCCCGCTTTTCGAAGTGTATCTAAGGCTTTTTCTGGAAAAAACAGCATTAATATTCCAACAGAAAAAATGAATATTCCGAAGAGAATCACGATCAACTTGGCGGTTAGTATCATTTCTTGGTTTTCCATTTGATTGGGATGACATCATGCCAAGCAGTTTTTGGTCTGTCTGTTGGATAGCCATTTTCTTGTCTATCTTTTTTCCTTTCCCCCGTATAATCCCACCAGTTTTTAGTGAGAGACGGATTCCTCGCAAAATCTGCGATTAATCGAAATTGGTCCTCTACACATGGATCAGTCCAATATCCTTTCTTTCGCTCATATTCATCAAGTAATTTCGCTCCATCTTTTTCCTTGAGATCCTCCAAAGCATAGTATCCCATAAAAATCAAATCCTCCGCAAACTTGATTCCGATGGAAGGTACTGTTTGGAATTCTGCCAAGGCTCGAATAGTTTTCACACGATCTTCGCTTGCTCCCAAAACCACTTCTAATTCATCTGGGGCCAAATCCAAAATCTCCGATATTTTGATTTTAGCATTCCGGAGTCGCTTTCGCTCTTCTTGAGATAGGTTGAGTTTTGGATTAGATTTCTTTACCATGCTAATTTCAACTAGTAATATATTCTTTTAAAAAATCAAACCCAGCCAATATCAATCGGCTGGGTTTTAATTAGTGTTTATTTATGCTGCGAATCAACCCATACCAAATCCATCACGATAAGTTCTCGTGACGAATTGATTGGCCTCTTCCAAGTTGGTGATTTTCAAATTATCTCCATCCCAAAGTAATTTCTTACGGCCATAAAATTCCATTTGACCTTTGCTGTTTTCCCTTCTTAACATGTAACTTCTGATAGCTAGATTTCCCATCAAAACTGTTTCTGTCATAGGACCTGCATAATCAAAAGAAGAAGTCAATCCTTTATGCTCCGTACTTCCGAAACCAGTTTTACAAGCATCTACCCAAAGTCTTTGGTGACCATATTCTGGTTCATCATTTGGTTCAGTTTGTGGTCCAAACTCTTGCGTGCCATCATTTAAATATAATTTAGGCATCAGTGGAGATGAGTCATTGATATTGGTGGAAATAATTCCTTTTTCACCGATGATCAAAACCCCATTTGCAGAATTGGCTCCTCCAATGTCATGATCTGCTGGAATGATATCAGGGTGAGCAGGTCTAATTCCGCCATCGCTCCAAGTCATGTTTATCGGAGATTTACTCTTAGGAGTAGCGGCAAAGTTTAATGAAATAAAGGAAGATGCAGGACATCCATCTGGATGGTAATCAGGGTTCCACATCTGGCTATATACGGATCCAACACTGCATTCCGCATCAGTTGGATAATGCAAACCGAGTGTCCTAAATGGAATATCAATCAAGTGGCATCCTACGTCACCTAGGGCACCAGTTCCATAATTCCACCAACCTCTCCAACTGAACGGATGAAGTTCTGGAGTATAAGGAATCTCCGGAGCAGGACCTAACCAAAGATCCCAATCCAGGGCACTTGGCTTTTGATCTGATGCAGGTTTTGGGAAAGCTCCGCCTTGAGGCCATACCGGACGATTGGTCCAAACTTCTACTTTTGCGATTTTCCCTATTCTATCTTTATCGATCCATTCCTGAACCAGATTAAGCAATGGATTTGAACCACCTTGATTACCCATTTGTGTCACTACTTTTTGGGTTCTTGCCATCTCGGTTAGCATTCTAGCTTCCTTGATGTTATGGGTCATTGGCTTTTGAACGTAGACATGCTTTCCTCTTTCCATTGCATATTTAGCGGCTGGGCCGTGCACATGGTCTGGAGTAGAGATAGTGACTGCATCAATGTCTTTTTCAGTGTCTAGCATTTTACGGAAATCCGCATAAAGTTTAGCCTCTGGGAATCTTTCTACGGAAGCTTTTGCTGATCCCGAAAAATCCACGTCACAGAGGGCAACAACTCTTTCTCTACCATTTACTGAAGCATTTCTAATGTCACTTGCACCTTTTCCTCCAGCTCCGATTGCAGCTAGATTCAATTGATCAGATGGAGCTGTAAACCCAACGCCACCTAAAACATGTCTTGGTACAATAAAAAACGAAGAGGCGATCGCCGTATTTTTGATAAAGTCCCGGCGCGATTGATCGGAAGCTACTTTTTTCGGTTGTTTCATGAGATTTTTTATTTGGATTTTTGGGAGGCTCAAAATAAGGAATAATCTCTTCCTATGCATAGTGAAACTGATTTTTTGAGTATCAATTTTCAATCAGAAAAGGAATTTAAAATTTAATTTTAATTATAAAAAAGGGATTTTATGGTTTAAAAACTTGAAAAAAAGTAGCTAAAATTGATTTAGATCAGTTTTTAAGATTTTCGGTTTGGCTAAATTTATTCATGCTAAAACATGCCTTTGCATGAGAAAGCAAACATTCATTTTAAACTAAACCATTCAAAGTCATGAAAAAGATCATTCTTGCTTTATTCGTTTTCGGAATTTCTTTTCCGTCAATTGCTCAGGTGGTCACGTTACCTGAGGTTGAGGTAACTGCAAAGAATTACAAATACCTAGATGACGTAAATAATCCGACAGATGCACAGCCGATACAAATGCTCCAGAGATATGCTTCAGTTTATAACGTCAAGGATTCGAAGTATTATGAAGATGAGTACGATAGATATTTTATCTCATTTTTTATTCCAGATGGAAAAATTCTTGCTACCTATGACGATGAAGGTAATTTGAAGCGTACAGTTGAGAAATATGAAAATGTTAAACTCCCAACAGCCGTTGCTGAAATAGTAGTGAAAGAATACCCTGGATGGGAAATTGCTAAAGATGCCTATTTGGTCAATTTCCATGATGATCGTGGAGTCACGAAAAAAGAGTATAAACTTGTTTTGGAGAAAGGGGATAATAGAATTAGAATTAAAACTGATGAAAATGGAAAAATCCTTTAATTGTCTTCGAATAAATTTTCTGAGGAGTTGCTGAATAAAGCAGCTCCTTATTTTTTTGTCTAAAAATAGAGTGGGACTGAAAATCTATACCTGTTTCTGAGCTGGATTTTAATTTCCCAACCTGGATCTTTTCGAAGAGATCGAAATTGGATGCACTAAAATTTGGAGCCTAAAAAATGGTAAAACTCCCAAAAAACCATTAATCCGTTTGCTCGAAATCGATATCGGAAAAAAAATGATAGAAATTTTTCGGTACAGGATGGTAAAATGCTTCTTAAAAAATTACTTTAGACTTTTATCAAGAATGGTAAATTTGGAAGTAGCCTGTTCAAACCTAATAAAATGAAAATCGGAGTAATTAAAGAGACTAAAGAATTTGAGAAACGAGTTGCGCTGACCCCCGATGTGGTCAAGCTGTTGATAAAAAAAGAATTTGAAGTTGTAGTAGAAACTGGGGCAGGATTAGGTTCTTATTTTTCTGATGAGGATTATACAGCAGCTGGTGCTTCTATTGATGTCAAGGCCAAGGTTTTTGATTCAGATATACTCTTAAAAGTAAATATTTTCTCCTCAGAGGAAGTAGCTCAAATGAAAGTTGGTTCCGCCTGCATTTCTTTAATGTATGCCTATACTCATCCGGAGATTTTGGAGGAGATGAATAAAAAATCAATCTCTTCTTTTTCTATGGATGCTGTTCCAAGAATCTCAAGAGCACAGAAAATGGACTCATTGAGTTCTCAAGCAAATCTTGCCGGGTACAAATCGGTTATTTTAGGAGCAAATCATCTGGGAAAGATCTTTCCGTTGATGATGACTGCATCTGGTACTATTACTCCCTCAAAAGTCTTGATTTTTGGTGCAGGTGTTGCTGGTTTGCAGGCGATTGCGACTGCAAAAAGATTAGGTGCAATTGTGGAAGTCAGTGATGTGAGACCCGAAACCAAAGAGCAAGTAGAATCCCTTGGAGGTCGATTTTTGATTGTGGAAGGAGCTGAAAATGTAAGAGTCGAAGGAGGCTACGCAGCGGAGGTATCTGAAGAGTTTTTGCAAAAGCAGAAAGAATTGATTCAAAGCAAAATCAAGGATTCAGATCTGGTTATTACCACAGCATTGGTAATGGGTAAAAAATCGCCAATTCTTGTAACTGAAGAAATGGTGAAAACCATGAAGAAAGGGGCTGTGATTGTGGACATGGCCGTAGAATCTGGAGGAAACTGTGAGATTTCTGAAAAAGATAAAACAGTGGTGAAGTACGGTGTCACCATAGTTGGGGAATCTAACCTTCCATCTTTATTGCCAACAAATGCCAGTCAGCTATATGCAACAAATATCAGTACACTTTTATTGCATCTGGCAAGCAAAGACGGATTTAACCTCGATTTAGAGGAAGAAATTACCAAAGGTGTCTTGATCACTTATAAAGGTGAAACGGTACATGAGTTCACCAAGAAAATTTTAAATAAATAGTAAATAACCCTTTCAAATTATGAGCTCAGAAGCATTAATAATTCTGATTTATATACTTGTTCTGGCAAGTTTTCTGGGATTTGAGCTAATCGCTAAAGTTCCCCCAACCTTGCATACTCCTTTAATGTCAGGATCAAACGCAATTTCCGGTATCACCATCGTTGGTGCCCTTATAGCCTGCAATGAAATGGGCTACACCACCATGAGTAAATGGCTAGGGATGGTAGCTTTGGTCCTCGCTTCAATCAATGTAGTCGGTGGCTATGCCGTGACCGATCGTATGCTTAAAATGTTTAAGAAGAAATGAGTATACTGATCCAAGTTGCCTACCTGATCTCCTCAATTCTATTTGTACTAGGGATCAAAAAATTGGGTAAAACCAAAAGTGCACGTCAAGGAAACGTGTATTCTGCCGTCGGAATGCTGATCGCCATTGCGGCGACTTTGTATACCGTGAATATCCTTTCATTTGTTGAGATTTTTGTCTGCATCCTAATTGGTGGAGCAATAGGTCTATATGTGTCCAAGAAAGTAGAGATGACCAAAATTCCGGAAATGGTTGCCTTGTTTAATGGTTTTGGAGGTTTAGCTTCATTTACGGTTGCTCTTTCGGATTATTTCCTAAAAACCCAAGCGATCGAAACGTATCCAGATTCGGTTAATTCAGTCAGTATTATTGTTTCGGTTTTGATCGGAGGAGTGACATTTACCGGTTCCATGATTGCTTTTTTGAAACTAGATGGAAAAATATCCGGTTCTCCGATCACTTTCACTGGGCAGCATCTCATGAATTTGATTCTTCTGATTGGATTTGGCGTAGCAGCAGTTTTATGCTTTTTGAATCCTGGTGATCCAATTTTCATGATTGCGCTGATCGGCATTTCCTTGCTTCTTGGGATTCTGACGGTAATCCCGATCGGAGGGGCCGATATGCCCGTGGTTATTTCGCTCCTGAATTCTTACTCGGGTATGGCCGCTTGCGCCACTGGTTTTATTTTAAATAATAATGTACTGATCGTAGCCGGTTCTTTGGTCGGAGCTTCAGGGATTATCCTTACTCAGATCATGTGCAAAGCCATGAACAGATCTCTGACCAATGTATTGCTAGGAGGTTTCGGACAGGCTGTTTCAGGTCCTGCGGATGATGGCCAGCAGATCGTAGTGAAAGAAATTGGAGTGGAAGAGACAGCCATGTTATTCGATTCAGCTTCTTCGGTGATCATTGTTCCGGGATATGGAATGGCTGTGGCTCAGGCTCAGCATGTCATTCGTGAGTTGATGGAGCAATGCGAAAAGAGGAATATTGATTTCAAGTTTGCCATCCATCCAGTTGCAGGAAGAATGCCAGGCCATATGAATGTGCTCTTGGCAGAAGCAAATATCTCTTATGATAAATTAATCGAGATGGAATCCATCAACGATGATTTTCAAAATACGGATTTGGTACTTATTGTTGGTGCGAATGATGTGGTCAATCCTGCCGCAAGAAATAATCCTCAGAGCCCAATATTTGGAATGCCGATCTTGAATGCTGATAAAGCCCGAACGGTCATTGTAAGTAAACGAAGTATGGGCAAAGGCTACGCAGGAGTCGAGAATGAGCTATTTGGCTATCCTAACTGCCTGATGCTTTTTGGCGATGCAAAACAGTCCATCACCAAAGTAGTGTCAGAAATGAAAGAAATGTAAAAAAGGAATTATTAAACCGGATGAAAAACCGAGCCCTGATAAGGTTCGGTTTTTTTGTTTCTCGCCCCCGTTCGTGTCTCACTAGCGGATATAGTCTATTTCTAAACGCGAGTGAAGACACTCGCTCAGGCGGCTGGGTTTCGCTTGGGTGGTTGAGGTATTCTCATTGCCGCGGTTCGTGTCAATACGAAACGCAATTAATATTCTTGCTTGGCAAAAGTTCTTTAATGAAAAAAAATCGAACATCGAATGATGAATTTTTAAGTTTTTATATATCAACGCGAGTGGAGACAACGCTTGGGCTAGTTCTGAATCTCTAATCTCTAAATCTCCAATCTCAATTATCAAAATATAGAATGATGAATGCGGAATAACGAATATTGAAGTTGGGAAATTTTGGAGAATCACTTCGAGGTGAATTTCCTCGCCGCGGTTCGTGTCACCACGAAACGCAATCAAATCAATCGTAAACGACTAGATCTTAACTATAAGAAATGTAGAAGACCGAATGCTCAATGGCGAATAATGAAGTTTTGAAGCGTTAATTTGACTTGGGTTTCCGGAGTGAACTCAGCACAAAACCCAAAATAAAAATCGTTAAAGTCCCCACCACAATAGTCATATTGCTATGCAATGGATTCTGAAAGGGTTCTAATCCCCCAGTGAAAATCACTGCGGATAAACTCATCCAAACGATCACAACTACTCCAGCCAAAACGGCAATAGCTGCTTGTTTGCTGCTTGTTTTTTGGACAATAAAACCAAGTAGGAATAATCCGAGAATTCCTCCGCTGAAAATGGATGCTAATGCCCACCAGGCATCCAAAGCACTGGTTACTCCATTAAATGCCAGTCCAACCAAAATGCTCAAAATCCCCATGGCTAAAGAGGCTCCCCATAAGACTCTCATGGAAGTTTTTTCAGAAGGATCAGGGTGGATATATTTTTTGAAATGATCGGATAAAATCACTGTAGCCGAACTATTGACGCTC
>CBFHWO010000009.1:106974-141361 GCA_965659625.1 uncultured Algoriphagus sp.
GTTTTTTCAGAAGGATCAGGGTGGATATATTTTTTGAAATGATCGGATAAAATCACTGTAGCCGAACTATTGACGCTCGTGGAAACAGAACTCATTCCAGCTGCAAAAATTGAAGCAATCAAAAGACCTGTAATTCCCGTTGGAAGTTGGGATACGATGAAATAAGGAAAAACTTTATCGGCATTTTCAGAACCAGACATTGCTGCTGGCAATAGGTCTGGCTGAGCCTGATAGAAAGCAAAAAGCGCCGTTCCGATAAAAAAGAAAATTGCCGAAACAGGAACATAAAGTAGACTTCCAAGCCAGGTGGATTTGATGGCTTCCTTTTCAGTTTTTGCACTGATATAACGCTGGATATAGTTTTGATCAATTCCGAAATTCTGAAGATTAATAAATAGACCATAGACTAAAATCATCCAAAAGGTGGAGGTTGTAAAATCTATATCAAAGCTTCCAAGACTGAATTTATCATTTGATTCAGCAATCCTGAAAATTTCACCTGCTCCTCCTGGAGTTTCTATAAAAATCACGACCAAACATGCCAGCGCACCCGCTATTAATACAATTCCCTGAATCGCATCTGTCCAGATTACCGCTTCAATTCCACCCGTCATGGAATAGATGATCACAGAAATTCCTGTGACGATGATAATCATTGGGATACTCCAACCAAATAGCGCGTTCATTGGCAAAGCAAGCAAATATAAAATAGTGCCCATTCTGGCCAATTGAGTCAACAAATAACAAATGGAGGCATATACCCTGGCCCAAAGGCCAAATCGTTGTTCCAGATAGAAATAAGCCGACTCACTGTTGAGTTTGCGGTAAAGTGGAACAAAGTATTTTACGGCTATCAGGGCAGCCAGAGGAATGGAGAGACTGAATACAAAACCATTCCAATTGGACAGGTAGGCGTTTCCCGGCAATGCCAAGAAGCTAATACTACTTACAAAAGTTGCAAAAATGGACATCCCGATCGCCCAAGAGGGTAATCTTCCACCTCCTGTGGTAAAATCATTTGCTGACCTTTTGCGAAAAGAAAAGGAAATCCCAAAACCAACAATCGCTACCATATAAACCAAAAAAATAACTAAATCAAGAATTGGTAGATTCATAAGTTTTGAGAAATTGTGTGTTTAGGATTAGGAGGCTAAGGCTTTGTTGACAACTTCTTTAACTTCTTTAAATTTCACTTTCAGCTCCTCTTTTTCATGTTCATTAAAGGCAAATAGTGGCAAAGCCAAAACACCTTGGCATAAGCCTTCAAAAGACATCGAAGCTTTCAAACCCTTCAAATAACTAGATTTGTAAGTTCCTTGGGAATACAGATTCTTGCTAAGAAATTGGACAGTTTCATTCAATCGCTGAATTTGGTCTTTGTCTTGATATTCAATTGCTTCAAAAAGTTTGACATATAGCTCAGGAAATAAATTGGCACCTCCAGACACTCCGCCATGTCCTCCCATATTCATGGTTTCAACCAAGATTTCCTCCGGACCAACCAACACCGTGAATTCTGGGCTCTCCCGAAAAGTATCGCAAAGGCTTTCGAAGTATTTTTGATTCCCAGAACTGTCTTTAATGCCAATAATATTGGGATGATCTGCCAGACTTTTTACTGTTTCTAAATCAATATTAATTCCAGTATGCGATGGCATATTGTAGAGATATAGAGGCAAATCCACATCATCGGCCAATCGAGAGAAATAATAGATTAATTCTTCCTGGCCCACATTCATGTAGAAAGGGTTTGTAGCAACCAAAATATCCGCACCTGCTTCTTTGGCACAATAGGCTAAATCCAAACTTTCCTGAAAGGAACAATCCGTAATCCCCACTAATACCGGAATACGATGATTCACTTTTTTGCAGGTTAATTCAATCAGCTGTTTCTTGACTTTTGAACTCAAACTGGCGAATTCTCCTGTGGTACCTAATATGAAAATCCCATGAACCCCTCCGGATATCAGATGCTCTATGATTAGATCAAGGCTTTTTTCATCTAATGAAAAATCTGGATTTAGGGGAGTAATCATCGGAGGGATGATGCCTCGAAATGGTTTTGGAAAAGACATAAAATAGGTTTGAGAGGGTTATTCTATTGTTAGAGAAACGTATTTAATTTTCTCACGATTGTAAGTATAAGTCATGTGAACTGTCCCGTCTTCGGCTTGGATAATGGCTGGGTAACTGAATTCACCTTTTGGCTGATCTTCCAAAACATAAATCTCTTCCCAATTTACACCGTCCATCGACATCAAAAGAGACAATTTATTTCTTCCATCTTTGATCGGATTGCAAAGCAATAATTGCATGCCGTTCTCTAGGGTTACCGCATCAATCCCAGAATTGTTGTGAACCAAACCGGTTGATTCTACAGCAGACCAGGTTTTTCCACCGTCTGCAGACCAAGTTGTTCCGATTACATCCTCTTGAGTTCTGGCGAGCATCTGGAGTACTCCATTGGGATAAAATAAAACCGTTGGCTGAATAGCATGAAATTTACCGTTGTCAATTTCTGTCTTTTGCCAATTTTCTATATCGGAAGTGGTAGTTTCCACATGCATGCTCCAAATTCCATTGGTTTCGAAACTACTCGGATGGAGAAGCGTGCCATCTGCCAAAGTCACGGTTTTGTTTTTTACTGGTCCAAGCATCCCCGGCGGAATTTGAATAGCTTTTGACCAAGTTTTTCCACCGTCATCCGAGGTTTTATAAAGCCCCCACCATTCTCTCGGGTTTGGTCCTTCTTTGTAAAAAAGTACGATTTGTCCGTTTGGATTCTGGTACAAAACAGGGTTCCAGGTAGGATTTCGGAAGTCTTTGTTTTCCACTCCATCGGCCACCATTTCAGGAGTGGACCAAGTTCCGTTTTCTAAAACTGAAGTGTAAATACTGACATCCGGATGTCTTTCGTAAGTTCCTCCAAACCAAGAAGCCATAATTCCACGATCTGTTTCTATCAAGGTCGATGCATGACAAGAGGGGAAAGGGGCAGTTTCGTAAATAAATTCAGATTTTAGAATTTTGACTTCAGGCTTCTCAACCTGTGTATTTAGAAAACTGAAAGTCAGTGCTAGGATTGAAGTAATCACATGAAACATATTTATTTTGATTTGAATAGGTAGATATCAGGTTTAAACTGACAAAAAGCAGTAATAAGTTAGATTAACCATCTTGTACTCTCCTGAATTTTCATTTCTTCGTTTGGAAATTTAAGTCCATAAAATCCATAAAATGGCTCCAATCTTCAATGGTTAATCCATGGCTTCCATTTCTGATATGATATCCTGCATGATTCTGAATAATAGGGGCTTTGATTTTTTCAAACTCATCAGGGAAAGAAACGGATTCCCCATAAATTTCTGAATAAACTCGACTTCCTATTTGCATGGAAAGATATTCTCCTTTTGGGTCTGCCCAAAGATCTTCTCTCGCACTGGAAAAATAAATGGCCCTTGGCGCGATCATCATGGCGAGCATATGTTGATCAATAGGTAAAGAATTCTCACGATCGTTGTAGTTTTTAAAATTGTCATTGAACCAATGAGGGAAGGAAGTATTGATGATCTGGACCGTTTCTCCAAATTTACGTCTGGATATTGCAGCTCCTCCACAACCGGATTCATTTGAAATAACCACCGCCCATCTTGGATCAACAGCGCCGGTCCACAAAGCAGTTTTCCCTGATCGGGAATGGCCAACAATGGTTGATTTTTTGGAATCAATAAGCGGTTCTTGCTCAAAATAATCCATCGCTCTCATGGCAGCCCATCCCCAAGCCCCAAAAGTTCTCATGCCCTCTGGCTCTGTCAATTCTTCCGGATAAAGGTTGCTTATGACACCCTCAGAAAATTTGACTGCATCATCCGGAGCAACTGTTTCACCATGAAAAGACGCGGTAGCGAATCCTCGGCTGATAAGATTTTCAACTGCCCAATATCCTTCCTCGGCAATTTCTCCATCCTTGTTTTTGGCTCTATGATTTACTAGTAAAACAATAGGAGAGGGTTTGTCTCTTTCTTTTGGCAAAAACACATTGAGTCTCATCGTATGAGTTTTTCCATTTCTCAAAACACGGATGTCAATTTCTTTAAAAATGACTACTTCCGGAAAAGGGTTCGGGTTCTCAGAAATTTCCAAAAAAGAAATCTCATCAAAGTCATCTGGGATAGGACCGTAAACCTCATCCCTGAATAAGTTCATCAATTCAGGTTTCCGGATATTTTCCCAATCTGATTGAGTTTTGATTAGTTTTCCTTTTTCACTTACGAAAGGATCAGGGAGAGATAAAGACGGTACTTTTCTTTCATCTTCATTTACAATACGCTGTGCCATAAGATCAGAATTTACGAAAAGGTAAAAAATGCAAGTAAGAAAGATTAGGTTTTTCATTTCAATTGGCTTCTGAGATTTCAATTAGTTTGGGCACAAATTCTTCGAATGGATAAGTTCTAGGTAAAACTTCAACTCCACTGGTCACTTTCATAGGAGCTTCACCAGCAAAAGTAACTTCCATAAAATATCCCTGATATCCATTTTCAGGTTGTACCATTTGAAATTCATAATGTCCATCCGCTGTCGATGGCAACTCGGTTGCTTTCCAATTGGGGCCAAATACATCCACTCTAAAATCTCTGGTTTTATCATTATTGGCGGTCCAGATTTTTACTGAAATTGGCTTATTGGCAGGATCCGCTTCAAATGTGATTAAATCACCTTCAATTTTCCAGTCGTATTTAGGTCTTTGGTTTTGGTTCAAAACGGCAGAGTAAAAGGAAATCATATTAGGCAAAGCATCAGATTCGCTCAAATTATGACCAAAATTTGGAACATATTGAATGTGCTTTTCTCCTTTTAGATCATCCCAATAAAACTCCCAGCTATCGGGCTGAAAGAACTGGTCTCCTGCAGCATTGATCAATAATTTTGGCATATCCAGATCTGCAAGGAAAGAGTAAGGTTCTGTTATTTCAAGCATTCTATCAAATTCAGGTGTTCCCATCCATTCCATGACACCTTCCCTTACATAATCTTCGACCGCAGGTGCCCAAAATCCATAATTTTTCCAATGATGCTTAAAAGATGGTTCAAGGTTAAGCATGTCTATTACAATTGGAATAATGGCTACGACCCGATCGTCCACTGCGGCGGTAGTCCAAGTAGTCCAACCACGCTTAGATGCTCCAGCGACCACATAATTATTTAAATCTTTATCGTAATAAGTTTTGACTAATTGAGAGGTAGCATCCATCGCTAGTTTTACAGCTTTGGTCATAGGTAATCGTGCAAGCCAAATAGCATCTTCATCTTTGGCACCTCCTTCTAGAAATTTCCTCCATCCATAGGAAATGATCTCATCCTCATTTCGCTTTCCAAAAGTATCATTGGCAAAAGTCAGAGGTTGGAAAGGAATGTTATGAACCTGTGCCACGATGGAATTGGTCTGCGTTGCTGCGGCCAAAATCAAGTCATCTGGTTTTTCTGGCATTTTGGTATTGGTACTTCCGCCTCCGATCCACATCATTCCCGTATCAAATGGTGTGTCTCTAGGTACGACGATCGATACCCAATGCCACCATTCAGTTTTGTCTACCACATCAGGAGTTAACCAAGTTTGTGAAGTCATTTTCAAAACATGGTAATCATAATCTTCCCCGGTTACAGTATGTACTACTTCAAATCCGAAAGCGCTGTCCGGTGCCATTACATAATCTTTGAGAATACTATCGGAGCTTACTTCGGGGATAACTGGAACTTGTGGAGGTTTTTCACAAGCATCGAAAAAGAGGAGGATAATTAATGCGGAGAATATAAATCCTATGCGATTTGAAAAATTAGAATTCATTCAAGGTTGGGTTTAAGTTATTATTTTAAAATCTAATGATTTATACTTGAATCAACAATCCAGCTATTCTAAAATTTGGATTCAAGAGGTAACGGAAGCTTATGTTTTTCGGTAGATCTGAAAAAATAGCCTAATTTCTCCTCTCTTTGCTGAAACAAGTTCATTCAGAATAAGGAATGAAAAGTAGAACCAAACAGTCATTAAAAGGAATAATAAACCAGTCATAAATAACTATATAATCCGGGAAAAATCCCGATCAGAAGATTTATTATGAAAAGAAGATCCGCCGTCAAGGCCATGGCCCTAAGTTCAGTTTCACCATTTTTTTTTCCACAAGCATTTACGGGAATCAAAAAACTTTTTGGATTAAAAAAAACCGCTTTTAAAAGCAACTGGGAAAATTGGCCGGATATGAAATGGGTCGGTCCTGAATTTTGGGGAAACCGACTTCAGGATTGGGAAATAGTCAATGGAAAAGCTTGCTGTGTAATATCTGCTCCGAATAGAGCACTACACGTGCTAACACACCAATTAGGTGAAAGCACTAGAGGTTTTGAACAATCCGTTAAGATCAATTGGAAGAATTATGACCTCAAAGATCAATCAGAATCGTATGTTGGTTTTAGAATTGGAGCGAAAGGTAGATTTCCGGATTATCGTTCAGCTGCCGTTTTTGGGGAAGGTTTTGATGTCGGAGTTAATGGGTTAGGGCAGATATTTATTGGCGATCAATTCTCAGATGAAAAACTGGTTTTAGATCAACCACTAAGCTTAGAACTGAAAGCAGTGGTCAATGGGACTTCCTATACTTTAACCATAAAAGCTTTTTCTGAAGGCAATACTGCCAACCAAATCACACTGGTCCAGAATGGAGTCAAGCCTGAAATATTGGAAGGGAATATTGCGTTGGTTGCTCATTGCCCACAAAAATTTGGAGGAGACAAACCAATGGTTTCTTTTGAAGATTGGGTTTTTAAAGGTGAAAAAATCGCCGAGAATCCAGATCAGCTTTTTGGTCCGATTTGTTTTGCTCAATATACCCTGCATCGGGGCATACTGAAAATGACAGCTCAATTAGCTCCAATTGAAGAAATCAAAGGCTTGCAAATTTCTTTGCAACTAAGGAAAGGAGGAGATTGGGAAACAATCCAAACTGCGGATATAGATCCTTTAGGAAGGATAGCGCAGTTTAGAATTCAAGATTGGGAAATTTCAGAAACTGTTCCTTACAGGGTTCATTTGGAAATTCCATTGAAAAACAATCCTCAGGAATTTGACTACTATGGGGAGATTGCAAAAGAGCCAGAATTACTGGAAGATTTAAAAGTTGCGGTTTTCAGTTGTAATGCTGATCATGGATTCCCGGATGAGGAAGTTTCAATTCATGTCAATAAGCATCAGCCAGATATGGCTTTATTCCTTGGAGATCAGTTTTATGAAGGAACTGGTGGGTTTGGAATCCAAACAGACCGAATCGAGAAATCGAGTTTAGATTATCTCCGAAAATGGTACATGTTCGGATGGTCTTATAGAAATATTTTCAGAACAATTCCTGCAGCATTTATTCCTGACGATCATGA
Source organism: uncultured Algoriphagus sp. (assembly GCA_965659625.1). Classification (GTDB taxonomy): domain Bacteria; phylum Bacteroidota; class Bacteroidia; order Cytophagales; family Cyclobacteriaceae; genus Algoriphagus. The sequence continues at coordinate 114,403 of CBFHWO010000009.1, forward strand.
TGTCTATCATGGAAACGTTTGGGGAATGGGAGGCGAGCATGCTCCTACAGATCAAGGATGGGGATATGTAGCCCAAGACCAAGGCGGATATAAAATGTCTCCTCAATGGGTAAATATGATTCAGGCAACTCAAACAAGTCATTTGCCTGATCCTTACGATCCTAGACCAGTCAAGCAAGGCATTAATGTTTACTATACCGATTGGAATTATGGTGGGGTAAGTTTTGCGATTTTAGAGGATCGGAAATTCAAATCCGCACCCAAAAAAGTATTGCCGGAAGAGGCTCAAGTTCAGAATGGATTTATCCAAAACCGGGATTTTGATATCAAAGAGTATTATGATATCGAAGCGGATCTTTTGGGTCAAAGACAAATGGATTTTCTTGAACATTGGGCTTCAGATTGGGGAAAAGAAATTCAGATGAAAGCTGTTTGTTCCCAAACGAATTTCTGTACTGTGGCCACTTTGCCGGAAGGGAGTATCATAGATGAAATCGTCCCGAGTTTGGCAATTCCCGAAAAAGGAGAATATGTAGATGGAGATGCACCTACTTCTGATATGGACTCAAACGGTTGGCCCCAAAAAGGGAGAGATGAAGCTTTAAGGACCATCCGAAAAGCATTTGCATTGCACATCGCAGGTGATCAGCACTTAGCAAGTACCGTTCACTATGGAGTAGATGAATTTAGGGATTCAGGATTTGTTTTTGCAGGACCTGCTTTAAATAATCTATGGCCGAGAAGGTGGTGGCCACAGGTTTCTGCAGATCATCAGCCGATTCCCGGCAAAGGAAAAAACACAGGAGATTTTAAGGATGGCTTTGGAAATAAAATGACTGTTCATGCTGTTGCGAATCCATACAATACAGGATTTGAGCCATCAAGAATTTATGATCGCGGGACAGGATATGGGATTATTACCTTTGAGAAATCTGCTAGAAAAATGAAGATCGAATGCTGGCCCAGAAATGTAGATCCAGTTTCCAATCCAAGTGGTCAGTACGATGGTTGGCCGATAGAGATTTCCCAAGAGGAAAACTATGCTAGAAAAGCAGTTGGGTTTTTACCTGAAATTCAGGTGGAAGGGGCCAATCGGCCGGTTATCGAGATCTGGAATGAAAAGACTGGAGAGTTGGAGTATTCGGTCAGAATGAAAGATAATAGCTTCACTCCAAAAGTATTTTCGAATGATACTTTCAGAATAGACTTGATTCATTCTGAATCTGGAAAAAAGATCTCAAGGAGTCAGATAAAAATTTCTGAAGACCCAAAAAGTCCATTGGTTTTTGACTTTACCTGAATAAAAGAAGCCAGGTTAATCCGGGTTTTTGGGTTAAGAAACCAGTTTTCCGGTAAAGCCTTCAAATTTCATCAGGGACTTAGATACTCTCTTTAATTCCAGCTGTTCTTGTTCATAGTTTTTGGAAATAAACATTGCTAAGGAGATCAAAGCGAGGTTTTTGATGATGTATTGACCTACAAGAGTTGGTGTGAACCAAGATTGCCAAATTTCCTCTGTCAAAACTAAAAACGGAAGGAAAGTCGTAATCATGTGGACAATTAGAAAATACAGGGAGATTTTGCTCAGTTTCGGATAGAGCCAAAGAACACCTAGCATGCATTCAAAAATCCCAATACCGCAAAAGAATAAACTAAAGTCAATCAAATTTCCGATTGTTTCATTATAGAGATTTTGGACGAGTGCTTCTGCCGGAGAAAAGCCCAGAAATTTCAATATTCCGAACCAGAAATAGATGATAAAAAGAGAAAAACGGCCGAGTAATGCTGAAGTTTTCATAGGGCTATTGTTTAAGGAGAGGAAACCTAAACTTTCCCAGAAAGTCTTCCAATGACAAAAATCAAGATTTAGAATTTTTCTAGATTTACAATCTCATTTTCAAAAGGCCAATGACACCCATTTAAAAACGATTTCTGTGTAATTATTTTTTTCATAGACTATACCAATTTTATCCTCTTTCAGAACCACGAGATCGCTGTAGGCAGTATATGCAGATTTACCAGGATCGGAAATTCCATCAATTAAAATGGTTTTAGGCCATGTTTTCCCTTCATCAAAACTGAATTTCATCGAAAGGTTATTTCTGTTTGAGGTATCTGAATTATTGGAATGAGCCAGAATAAATCGGTTTTTTGAATCGGTAAGCGAAATAATCGAACCTTGGCAAACAGGGTCAGGAAGTTCTTCCTCAAATTCTTCGGAATCCCAACTTTCTCCACCATCTGAAGAAAATGCAAGAATTCGTTGTCGAATATCTCCTTTTTGATTTCTAATACTCATGATCATTCGGTCATTTGGAAGCTCAGCAGCGATGGATTCATTGGATCCAGGAATGTCAACTGATTCAGAAATTCCAAAAGTTTCTCCATGATCATCTGTGAAGAAACCATGTGCTTGATATTCGCTGAAATTTTCCTGAGGATCTCCTTTGGAATGATTTGCTGCGATATAGATTCTGCCCTTGTATTTGCCTTTTTGGAACTGAAATGCATGTCCCGGAGTATTGGCATAATGCCTCCAATCTTCTTTGTAAGTATAAGTCGGATTGAAGGCTGGATTGTTTGGGCGATGGGTTTGGCTGGTAATGTTTTCAGGAGATTCCCAAGTTTCACCCAGATCAAAAGACTTCATCATCCAGACTTCCCGCACCCCACGATTCATTCGAATATCGTACTCGTGATTATTGCCAGTATTGAAAAAAAGATAAACCACGCCTTCAGGATAATTAGGGTCAAACATGTCCACAACGGGAGCTGGATTGCCGGCTTGGAATGAATCATAATCCACAAGCATTTTTAAAGCTGACCAAGTTTTTCCCTGATCACTGCTTCTTTTTAAAACCAAGTTTACATCTCCAAAATCATCACTTCCATTAACCCTGCCTTCCGCAAAAGCCAAAAGATCATGATTAGACAAAGAAATAATAGCTGGAATTCTATATATCTGATGGCCTTCCAATCCTCCCCTAAAAACAATTGTTTCTTGAGCAAAAGCATTAGAATAGAACAAAAAAATCATCAGTACTAAAAGTGCAGATCTAAGATTCATCTTGAAAATTTTTCGGTAAAGACGAAAATAGGAGATTCTTTTTTAAGTGAGAGAAATAATGAAGGCAATATTTTTCATTTTTCCAGGAAGAGGTTTTTTTGCAGAATTTAATATTTTCAATATTAATTGTATAAAAAATAGATAGGGTTAATTTTTTTTATGATTTAAAAACAATAAAATAATATTTAATTATTTTTTCGATTACATTATTTATTAATGTTGTTCTTATGTTATTTATTTTTTCATATTATAATAATATTCTTATTGATTTTATGGAAAGCGAAGTTTTTATATACAGATCATAATTCAAATAATAATGTTTTTTTTATTTAATGGTCAGTGTATAAAGTTAATTTTTTCAAGTCGGTAGAACAAAAAAATTAATATGGTCGGTTTTTGAAAAAGGGGTTTTCGTCTTAACTCCTTTAAAATCAGATTAATGGATGATCCTTTTTGATTTTAACATTTTTGGCTAGTTAGTTGACAGCCGTAATTCCTATCTTAAAAATATTGAGGTTACTAGTAATTGTATTTTTAGAAAATTCGAAAAATACAAAATCAATCAATTGTTATTTTCTGATTATGTTTACGGTTTTTACTTAATGTAAACCTAAAATAACGTTAACGAGCTTTAACTATTGATATCCTATTTTTGTGTTGGAATAAAAAATAGTCTGATCTGAATGACTCTTTTAAACCTATGGAATTGTTCTTTTATACCCAACAATTAAATTTATGAATACAAATTTACGATTATCTAAAATCATTTTTGCTTCTGCATGCATAATGATAGGAACTGGAATAAGTGCCAGTCCCTCGCGTTTGTTTGCCAAGGGAACAGAAAATGTGGAAAGTCCAAAAAGCAGCTTTTCTGTTTCTGAATTTTTGCAAGTGGACGAAACGATTACAGGTACTGTAACGGATGAAAATGGAGCTCCTCTTCCTGGGGCAACTGTCCTTATTAAAGGAACGACAATTGGGACGGTTACTGATCTAGATGGGAAATTTTCCATTGAGGCTGGAGAGAATTCGGCTCTTCAAATTTCCTATGTTGGATATTTGATGCAAGAAATTTCACTGAGTGGACTTTCAATTGTTAATGTCCAGTTGGAGCCAGATGCTACCCAATTAGAGGAATTGGTGGTGATCGGTTATGGTACTCAAAAGAGATCTGATGTGACTGGTGCAATAGGTTCGGTGAAAAACGAAAACTTCAACCGCGGTGTCATCACCAATCCGGTGGATCTACTTCAGGGTAAAGTTGCGGGTGTAAACATTACCTCAACCAGTGGTGAGCCGGGAGCAAATCAGAACGTAATTATCAGAGGGATCGGTAGTTTGAGATCCGGTACGCAGCCTCTTTATGTGTTAGACGGCTTTTTGCTAGACAATTCAAGCACTGGAGTTGCCTCTAATCCACTCAGCTTCCTAAATCCAAATGACATCGAGAGCATCGATGTATTGAAAGATGCGAGTGCCACAGCCCTGTATGGTTCCCGGGCTTCCAATGGGGTCATCGTCATTACGACTAAAAAAGGCAAATCAGGAACTTCCCAAGTTAATGTATCTGCCTCCACAGCCTGGTCCAAGATGTCAAACCAAATCGATGTTTTTAGTGCGGATGAGTTTCGGCGTCAAGTAGTGGCGGTAGGTGGTTCATTGGAGGATTTCAATGGCAATACCAACTGGCAGGATGAACTTACCCAGGTAGGTTTTTCACAAGATTATAACCTTTCTATGAGCGGAGCCAACACGGAGAAATTCTCCTATTTCGCATCGCTTGGCTACCAAGACCAGGAAGGTATCTTGCAAAACAGCAATTTGACCCGTTATTCGGGCAAATTGAATATGAACCAAAAAGCCTTTGAAGGAAGACTACTTGTAGATTATAACCTGACGGCTTCTTACACAGAAAACCTTAGACCTAGTATAGGCTCTACTATCAGCGACATGCTGTATTTGAATCCTACGATTCCGGCCTATACTGATGGTGAGCCTACATTATTGAATACCAATGCTCTGAATCCCCTCAAAAGATATGAACTGTATTCAGACGATGCGATAAATAATAGGATTTTGGGTACAATCTCCCCCTCATTCGAGATTTTTGACGGACTGACTTATAAACTAAATCTTGGAGTAGATTTCTCCAATACCAACAGGTTTCAGCAGTACATACCTTTTACGGAAGTCGTAAATGAATCTAATGTGTCTAATGGAACATTGGATGAATTGATCGTATCTAATACCAACAGTCTGGTGGAAAATACACTGACCTACAATTGGATCAATTACAAGCACAAACTCACTGTTTTGGCAGGTCATTCGTATCAGACCTTCTTAGACGAGTTTAGAAGTACTTCTGCCACAGGGTTTGCTGCCAATAACATCGAACCAAGGTATCAGGATCACAACAGCACTACTGAGTTCCCGACGACAATAAGCGCATCAGCTGTGAAAAATGAGCTTCAGTCCTTTTTTGGTCGATTAAACTACGTTTACGATGAAAAGTACCTGTTCACGGCAACCTTTCGAGCAGATGGATCTTCCAAATTTGGTGAGAATAACAAGTATGGATACTTCCCATCCTTTGCGTTGGGCTGGAATCTGAGCAAAGAAGACTTCATGGCAAATTCAGGTTTCGACAATCTGAAACTTCGAACAAGCTGGGGACAAACCGGAAATCAGGAGATCCCATCCAAGATCACCAAAGCGAGTTTTTCAGAGGATCGTTTGGCTACTGGGTCAGGAAGTTTGAATACTTATCCAATTGATACTGATGGTAACTCGCTTGACAATTACCCTTACGGAATTGTATTTACCCGTTTAGCAAATCCTGATTTGCAGTGGGAAGTATCTACCCAATTTGACGTGGGAATTGACTTTGCATTCTTAGACTATCGATTGACAGGTACGTTGGATTATTTCAACAAAGTGTCCTCCAATATCCTCCTGGAAGTAGTTCCGGCAGATCCTGTTCAGCCAACTTCTACCTATTGGGATAACATTGAAGACATGAAGATCTACAATAGTGGAATCGAATTGGCCTTGAATTACAGCAATAAGGCTCAGTCAACCTTCTCTTATAACTTCGGTGGAAATGTCACCTTTATACAAAACGAAGTACGGGATTCACCTTACTCAGTACTTACCACTGGCGCGGCTCAAGGAGCTGGACAAACCGGAGCGACTATCAATGGATACATCAACAACGAACCGATCGGAGCATTCTACATGCTGCAGTTTGACGGAATAGGTGAGGACGGACTCAACCGTTTTGTGGATATCAACGGAGACGGAGAGATCCTCGACAATGACCGAACCGTGGTGGGAAGTGCGATTCCAAAAATTATCTATGGTATCAATGCCAATATGAGCTATAAGAATTTTGATCTGGGACTTAATTTCAATGGAGTTTCAGGAAATAAAATCTACAACCATACGACCATGTCACTTTTCACCAAAGCGCAACTTTCGAGATCAAATAATACTACCGATTTCGCAGTCCAATTCCCTGAGGAATCCTTCAACAATTCCAATACAGTTTCTACCCGATACTTGGAGAGTGGTTCTTTCTTTAGGCTAAATAATGCAACTCTAGCTTACAATTTAAACCCAGAGCGAATGGGATTGAGCAATGCCTTCCAAAATATTCGCCTTTCTGTCACTGGTCAAAACCTGTTTGTAATTTCTGATTATTCCGGATTTGATCCTGAGATCAATACAGGTACAAGCACAGCCGGTATTCAAACTTTCGGTATCGATCGGTTCACTTATCCTAGAGCAAGGACGTTCATGATCAATTTGAATCTAACATTTTAAAAAATAGTGCAGATGAGTATTCATCTTCCAGAAAATATAAAAAATATGAAGACGATCAGTTTTAGAAAATTAATACCAACAGCTGCCTTTATACTGGCATTTCTGAGCTGTACTACATTGGAGGAAGAAGTCCTTGATGAGTCCCTTACTGGCACAGGTGAGGCTGAGATTGTGAGCGGATCCATTGCTCCGGTCTATGGAATGCTTCGTCAGGTTTGGCTTCACACCGTTAACTTTGGTCTGCAGGAAGTTGCTTCCGATGAAGGGATCTTACCCTATCGTGGTGGAACCGATTGGTTTGACGGTGGTAAGTTTATCGCAGTGCATCAGCACTTGATGACCCCAAGCAACAGCTTAGTAAGAGATAGTTGGACTTTCATCACCTTGACTTTATCCCGCGCTGTGGCTGCTGAGGAGCAATTGGGTTTGGAAGTGGAAAATGGCAACTCAAGTGCCCAAAACCCACTTTACGAAATGGTGGCCATGAAAGCCTATTTGAATATGTTGGCCTTGGATAACTGGGGTTTGGTATTCAGAAAAGACCGCTCCGACCAGCAGTCTGAAATCCTCAGAGGTCAGGAAGCTGTGGATTACTTGAAATCTGAGTTACTCTCTGTAGTTAATTTGATCAGTAGCAATAGCGGACCAGGCCGAATGAACAAGTATGCGGTAGAAGCGTTGCTTGCACGTCTGTATCTCAACGCAGCGGTTTATCGGGACCCATATGGCACTCCAGACTTCCGACCTGAAGACATGGACAAAGTGATCGAATACACCAACAACATCATTAATGGAGGCTATACCCTCTCGCCGGAATATTTTGACCTATTCAATGATGACAACAACACCAATCCAGAAATCATCTTCTCACTCGATCAACGTGGCGTGCTTCAGACAGAACATAGCAGATGGCAATATTGGTCTATTTCAGGTGATCAGGTTCCAAGACCTGAATTCCCAAGTACCCGTGGCACAGATGCAGTAGCAGCTACCCCGAGTTTCATCCAAACCTGGTATGATGCCTATGGAGATGTGGATCCGGCAGATGCCGATGCTCGATTCTTCCAGGAGAATACCATCATACCTGAGAATCTCCGTGACTTGACAGGCGTAAATCCTAACAATGATGCAGATCATTTTTACACTGTGGAAGCAACTGAGTTTGAGATGGACAGAGGAATATTGAGAAACATCATTTGGGGTCCAAGAAAGGATGGAAGTGGAAATATTATAACTGACGAAAACGGCAAAGTGAAAATCTATCCTGTCATCAATAGAAGAAGTAGTGGAGCAAACATCCGTTATGTCGATCATACCTTCCAAGTAGATTTCACCAATGAAGGAAGCTTGCACAATACTGGGCACCGATTTTCAAAGTACCAGTTTAGCCGTACTGCTCCAAATTGCTGCAGCAACAGTAGCGTGGATATTGTCTTGATCCGATTAGGTGAAGTGTATCTGATGCGTGCCGAGGCGAAACTGAGAAAAGGCGATACGGCAGGAGCGCTGGCTGATATCAATACATTAAGAACTTCTAGAAATGCACGTCCTGCTCAGACTCCTGCTCCATTGAACTCCATCGACTTGGATATTCTCTTCAGAGAGTCAGGATTTGAATTGTACTGGGAAGGTCTTCGCAGAGTGAACCAAATCCGTTTCGGAAAATACGAAGACAGCTGGACTGAAAAGACTGACAGCGATGTCAACAAAAGACTCTTCCCGATCCCTCAGCAAGCCATTGATGGAGCATCTAACATTTCTGGATTCTTGGTTCAAAACCCTGGGTATTAAAAGCTTTAAACCTTAAGAATAAATAAAGCCGATGAGATTTTCTCATCGGCTTTTGTGTTTTGTGACAACCGGACGGGATTAGAAATGAGGCTAATCACTAATCGTGCCTTTGGCACTCCTGTGTACTACGTCGCTTTATGTCCCCGAATTTCGCTGCGCTGTATTCGGGGTTTTTAATGAAAATGCCTTTGGCATTCAAATATCACACAAAGAAGACTAATTATGTCTCTCTGACCAAAAGCCTATTATGAGGCGATGGATTTTACCCAACTATGTTATTTCAATAGGCTCTCGCTAGTTATTATCTTGCCAAAGGCAAGACCCGTAAATGCCCAGAATGCAATTCTGGGATTAAAAAGTTTTATATTTAGTTAGAGTGCCAAAGGCACGATCGGTATTTTAACCTAATTTTTCTACATATGCCACAGTCACTATCCAAAGTCTACCTTCATATTGTTTTTTCTACCAAAGAAAGAAAACCATTCATTAACCCTGAAACAAAACCAATCCTACAGGCTTATTTAGTCAAACTGGGAGCAAATCTTGGTTCATTTACTGAAGAGATATTTGCCAATCCAGATCATATTCACTGGCTTTGTACTTTACCGAGAACTCTCACAATTGCTGATTTAGTCCAAAAAATTAAGATTTCGAGTTCCAATAAAATGACTTCGCTAGGAGTGAGTAATTTTCATTGGCAAAAAGGATATGCTGCTTTTTCGGTTAGTCAGTCTAAGGTTGCTATCGTAAAAAGATATATTCAGAATCAAGAAGAGCATCATAGAAAGCAATCTTTTCAAGAAGAATATATTCAGTTTTTAGAAGAGTATAAGTTAGAATATGATCTGAAATACGTGTGGGATTGAGTTTGTGGGTACAATACCGATCGTGCCTTTGGCACTCATGATAGAGTTTTTCTACTTTATGTCCCCGAATTTCGCTTCGCTGTATTCGGGGTTTTTAATGAAAATGCCTTTGGCATTCAAATATCACACATAGAAGGCTAATTATATCTCTTTGACCAAAAGCCTATAATGAGGCGAAGGATTTTCCCAACTAGCTCATCTCTAAAAAGGCACTATCTGGTAATCATCTTGCCAAAGGCAAGACCCGTAAATGCCCAGAATGAAATTCTGGGGTATTAAGGATTTAGATTTCACAAGAGTGCCAACGGCACGATTGGTAGTGTATTTAGATAAAGGAAAAATTGATGTTTGGGTGTTTGAAAAGGATGATTTCTCACTGATCGTGCCTTTGGCACTCATGATAGAGTTTTGCTGCTTTATGTCCCCGAATTTCGCTGCGCTGTATTCGGGGTTGGAACTGGGAATGCCGTTGGCATTCTTGTGACTTAGTATGTGGAATTATCCCAAAGTCAAGTAAGATTAATTCACGTTAGTTGCAAATTATCTTGCCAACGGCAAGATACGTAAATGCACAGAATGCAATCCTTGGTAATTTATGGCAATTGATTTTCAGAATGCGAAAAGTAAGGGGGGTATCACTGATCGTGCCTTTGGCACTCATGTTTAGGCTAAAGGTTCCTTAGTCCCCGAATTTCGCTGCGCTGTATTCGGGGTTGTTACGGTGAATGCCGTTGGCATTCTTGTGACTTAGTATGTGGAATTATCCCAAAGTCAAGTAAGATTAATTCACGTTAGTTGCAAATCATCTTGCCAACGGCAAGACCTGTAAATGCCCAGAATGAAATTCTGGGGTATTAAGGATCATTTATTTTCAGAGTGCCAACGGCACGATCGGTATTACATTTTCAAGAGTAAAATTTACCATTCTTGAAGAAAAAATAAGGTACTAGATACAATCAATCCTCTATTTTTTTGATGGTATTATTTTTCAAATCAATAGAAAAATGATCGGAAGGAAGTGAATGAAAGAGCTTATCAAAAATCCCGAAAAACTGAATCAGATCCCTATTTAAACTTTGAGTTTGGCTAAATTTTTTCTGATTTACATTTTCAATTAATTCTTCATAGAAACTTATTCTTCCTTCTGGAATTAGCTTTTTCCCAAGCTCATCCCCATTCTTCAACAAGTAAAAATCATCAATAATTACTGGTTTGGACAGGGTAGTGCTTTTGCCGATTTTTAGCTTTTTCAATTTGGTGCTAAGGAGAATTTCTCCTTCATTATTATCCATTTTACTCCAATTCAACAACTCTTCCTGATTCAAATTTTGCAAAAGAAAAGCAAGATTTTCTGGCCAGTCAGAAGGAATAAATCTTGACTTGGTCAATTCTAACAAATGGTTTCTGGTGTACTCCAAATAATCCTTGGAAGCCAAAATAGTAATGTCCCAAATTCCAGGATCCTGCTTGTCCAATAACCAGCGATGCTCCATTCGATAGAGATCAAAGAACTCATTCATATGATCCACCTCAGTCAAGGGGATAGTTTCAATTTCTAATGTGGAGGATTTTGAAGTTTTTAAAGTCTTGTAAGCTGCGGGAAAAGCTGCTATAGAAGGTACTTGTATATTATACATGGTATGGGTGGTTGTTTGGTCTTTATAAAATCCTGTGTCATTGATATGCATGTGTCCGGCGAAATGAATACGGATTCCGGCCTCTGCATATAGTTTGGTCGTCTCAAGGGAAGGCACCCGTGCTAGCTGGAATTTATGAGCTCCAAAAAGAGATTTCATGTCCTCTGAAGCTCCATCGTGAAATTCCACCAAAGGGTAGTGGCTGAAGGAAATAAGGGTCTTTCCTCTTTTTTCAGCCTCTGCAGCTACTTTTTCGATCCAGTCAAGTTGGTGTTTTTTGTGAAAAGCAGCTTGGTTAAAGCCTACGGATGAACCTTTCCACTCACTTCCTGTATAAGTATACACATTTCCATCCAAAGCTAATAGCCAAATGCCCTCAATTGGCTCTACCACATAGCTTGCGTCGGGTAGAGTTAGCCCTGAATCATCAACTTCATAGACCCGATCTTCCAATGTTGAACTGGCCCTTGCTTTTTGAAAATCGTAATTTGCCACATCTAAATCCTGAAAAGGATGGGCCCAAAAGAGATCTTTTTCACTCGGGAAGAATCCGAAATCACCTAATGCATGTGTGATCTCCGGATAACCCCAATAATTGATTTGATCTGATACAGCAACTTGAGTTGAGGGGAATGTTTCTTTGGATCCTGCAATGGCTTGTTCAGTTCCATCTGCCCCAAGAAAATCTCTTTTTCCTGCAACTCCACCAAATGGGTTTACGGGATCGTGATTTCCTGTAGTCAGGAAAAAGCGCATTCCAGATTCCGCAGCATATTTGTCCAGGATATTTTTTAGAGCAAGAACATTCATGGGTTGCCCATCATCTGTGAAGTCACCGGGAAGGACTACCAATTGAATACCTTTTTTCTTCAGGTCTTCAAGCGCTGCGAATAGAGCGAAGTAGTTTTCGTTGAAAAGTCGGGTGGAATTTATTTGACTTTTCATCGTACGGATAGTGGCGAATTTACCCGTAGCTGGATTTAAAACTCCTTTGAACTCTTCTGAATTCAGCTCTGCATAGACATCCTGTAAATGAATATCAGAGAGGAAGGCAATCTGATTGATTTCCGTTTGGGCTGACACAAACTGAGAGCAAGCCAGGAGAAATGCAGTTCCTAAAATCGCTGGAAGTAGGTGTTTTTTATTCAAAATCTAAAGCTGAAATTCTTTGGGTTTATCAAAACTGGGTTTGGTCTCTCGTAGGTGCTTCCTTCGAAATTAACCTTGTAATCCGATTTGAAAAAGGTGGATGGTTGATAATAGTCGGTGGAAATCACCTGGGCTCCCGATGCTTTGGCTTTCTCGAAGGTATTATAATCATTCGCTCTAGCCTCTTTGGTGTCCGAATCAGCACGAGTTCGGATCATGTAGCCTTTTCTGACCAAGTCCCTGATGTATGCCTCATCTTTCACTGCATTATTTACGATTCTAAATCCAGCAGTAGAATTACCTTCCTTTTTATTGACGAAAAGAACAGCATTTTTCAGTTCCGGCTTAGCGCTTAAGTACCGATCGATTTTCTCCTCGCTTTCATCCAGCACAAAAAGAAACCTTCCTTTTACTTCTTCCAAAACTGGCCAGTTTCCTGCTAAAACCGCAGATTCTAAATCAGCATATTCTCCTCTAATCCTATCAGGAGTAATCAAATGATCCATTCCCAAATGTATCCTGATTTCCAAGTCAATGCTGTCCAAAGCTGTGGCCGTGAACGGCAAAACAGGTCGAGTACCGGGAATATTTCCGTCCTTGGCATTGATCAAAATAAAGATAGGCGTATGATCAGGGTTGTTTTTACTCCAGTTTTTCAAAGCTTTCAAAGCATCTGCGAAAAGCAGGTAGTGCGATTGAAAATCCAGATCCTGAACGTGAAATAGCTTTAGTCCCGGTTTGGAAAGTACGTCATTCGGATCATAGTCGGGAATTTCTCCTCCGGCACTTTTGATGATTTCCAAACCTTTGGGATTGGAATATCTTCCGCCTTCAGGATCGTGAAATACGTCAAGTTCCAGATTTCGTAAGCCCAAATCCAATTGGTCTTCTAAAGGAATATGTGCATATCCGAGACTTTGCGAAGCGGAAGGATTCACCTTGGATAAATACTCCAAAAGCTCAGGTGCCATTTGGCTTTTGTAACTGTTGTGACTTCCTATCACCTGGATTTCATTGAGCTTTTGGGCTGAAAGCTGTAAGGTGAGAACCAAACTAAAAAGTGTAAGAAGGCTGATTTTAATAGATTTCATGCGATTGAGATTAAGTGGCAAGCTTCAATTTTTTGCCTGAAAACCCTGAGAAATCCTTTCACCTTTTTGTTATGGTTTTGCGAAGGTAGAAATGTGGTGGATTGGTTCTAATTTGTTTAAAAATAGAAAGTTATAGAGTTTGGGATTGAAAGGATAGCATCAATGGTTTCTTTGTGTTTTATTAATGTGTTAAGCTTCTGCTAAATCTTGGATTTGCATGATTATTTTCTTTTGAATGCCCTATTTTTGACCATGCGTAGATTCTTTTCACTCACTCTTTTTTTACTAGTTTTTGGTTTTGAGCTTTCAGCCCAGGAATCCAAAACCTTCCAACTCCACTCTCATAACGATTACTTGCAGACCGTGCCTTTTTGGACGGCTTATTCTGCAGGAGCCGCTTCGATTGAAGTGGATGTGATTTTGCAAGATGGGAAACTCATGGCGGCGCATGAGTCGGAAAGTATTAATCCAAAACGCAGCATCGAGAGTTTGTACCTGGAACCCATCTCTGAAGGCTTGAAAAGCGGTGTGATTCCGGAAATTGATTTTCACCTGCTGGTAGATCTGAAGACTTCGGCTTATCCGACTTTGGAAGTTTTGCTGGAAAGCATGAAAAACTATCAGGATATACTTTTCACCAAAGAAAATCCTGAGGGACTGAAGTTGATTATTTCCGGGAACCGGCCAAAACCTGAGGATTATGAAAAGTATCCGGAATGGATGTTTTTTGATTACCAAAGTAAGGTGTTGACTGAAGATTTGCCTTGGGAGAAAATAGGAATGGTGAGTTTGAGTTTTCGGCAGTTTTCAATCTGGAATGGCAAAGGAAGAATGGTGGAGGATCAGCGAAAAGCTGTGCAGGATTTCATTGATCTAGTTCACAGTTTCGATAGACCAGTACGATTTTGGGGATCGCCGGATAGCAAGTCAGCCTGGAAGGCATTTTATGAAATGGGAGAGGATTATATCAATACCGACCATCCGATCGCAGCTGCTGAATACCTGAGCAAGTTGAGTGAAAACGTCTATCAAAATTTAGCGCTTCAGGAAGTTTATCAACCCAAATTTGAGGTGGATGGAGCCAAAACTTCGGTTAAGAATGTGATCTTACTGATCGGTGACGGGAATGGTTTGGCGCAGATTTCTTCCGCCTTATTTTCCAATGGGAACCAATTGAATCTCACTGAGCTTAAAAATATGGGTTTGGTGAAAACCCAGGCGGCGGATGATTTTACTACTGATTCAGCTGCGGGAGCCACGGCCTATGCCACTGGTAGGAAAACGAATAACAGAGCTTTGGGTGTAGATCCAGAGGGAAAAACTTTGGAAAATCTGCCAGCTATTCTGGATAGCTACGGTTTTTCCAGCGGGATCATCACCACGGATCAATTGACAGGAGCTACACCGGCATCGTTTTATGCACATCATCCTGAGCGCGATGATTCGGATCAGATCGCTGCATATTTGCCTAAAAGTAAATTGGATCTTTTTATCGGAGGAGGAAAATCGAGCTTTGAATCAGAGATGGAAAATCTGAGAAATGCTGGTTTTACTTTGGCCGAAAGTCTGGAAAATATCAAAGGAGACCGAGTGGGCTATTTTGCTGCCCAAGGTTCTTTGCCGAAGGCGCTGGATGGGCGAGGGGACTATTTATTGAAAAGTACCAATGCGGCACTTTCATTTTTTGAACAGAAAAAGTCTCCATTTTTCCTGATGGTAGAAGCTGCGAATATTGACTCGGGTGGGCATTCTAACAGCACTTCCATGATCGTATCGGAGATGCTGGATTTTGATTTGGTGATCGGTGAAGTGATCCGCTTTGCAGATATGCATCCCGGAACTTTGGTTTTGATCACAGCAGATCACGAGACGGGTGGAGTTTCAATTCCGCAGGGAGATATAACATCAAATACGGTGGAGCTTGCCTATCATTCGGATGATCACACGGGAATCATGGTTCCGATTTTTGCCTATGGAGCCTACGCGGATGAGTTCAGAGGGGTATATGAAAACACCGAGGTTTTCCATAAGATTATGGAACTAGTGAAAACTTACCATTCAGCAAAAACCACTTTTACCGCCGACCTACCAAAGTAAAAGGAAGCATGAAAATGTTTCTGATCAAATCGAAAGAGAGATCCACAGCAAATCCCAATAGTCTAAAAGGTAGTAACAAAAGCCAAACAATTGGGTAGAGTATCAATGCGAGGATGGCAATTGGCCAACAAAGGATAAATAGGATGATCCAAAGAAGAAAGGTAAGCATGTGTTGATTAGTTAGATGCTACAAGAATTGCAAATCATGTTCCATCTCGAAAAACACCTCTAGGGAATACAAAAAGGTATTTTTTGAAATCTAAATGTTCATTAACGGACACTTTTTTTATTCGATAACGAACAAAATTTCTTCATTTATTTCTGATTTTCTGAGCTTCTAAAATACCTTTTCAAGGTATATTCGGGCTGCCAATTATCAGGTTTTCTGACCAAAGTATCAGGGGCATATACCATAGGTTTGATGACATCTGCGGTAAGCTTTATTTTGTCTTGAAAGGATTGCTGCCACTTTTGCATCAATTGAAGCATCTCCTCTTTTTTATTTTGGTACTCAGAAAGCTCTGCAAGATTATTGATTTCCAACGGATCATTTTCCAGATCAAATAGCTGGGTATAATCTCTTTCAGGATATCTGATCAGTTTGTATTTTTTATTCCGTACCGCTCTGACAGTGTGTTTATAAGAAGTGAAAAGTGCATCTCTCACACCATCGCGCTCTCCTTGGATCACTGGAACTAAACTAATGCCATCGACATCATTTGGTTCAGGAATTCCAGCCATATCCGCCAAAGTCGGGTACAAGTCATGGATATAGGCAAAAGCATCCAATTCCTGATCTTGTGGCACGCCAGGGCCTTTGATGATCAAAGGAACTTTGGAGCTGTGTTCATACAAGCTTTGCTTACCCAAAAGACCATGACTGCCTGCGGCTAATCCATTATCCGCAGCATAAACAATGATGGTGTTGTCATACTGACCTGTCTCTTTTAAAGCATTTAATATTTTGGCGATCTGAGTATCCAGATGGGTGATCAAGGCATAATAATCCGATAAAATCATCTGAATAACCTCAGGTTTTCTTGGCCATCCGGTCAGGTTTTCATCTCTAACTGTCAGCTGATCAAATTCAAAAGGATGATGGGGCATGTAATTTCCAGGAAGAGGAAGCGTCCCGTCCGGATAAAAATTGATGTAATTTGCTTCAGGAGAATAGGGGTCATGAGGTGCTGTGAATGCTACGTAGCAGAAAAAAGGTTGATCGGTATTTTTCTGACCATGATCTTTGATAAAGTCAACGGCAGCTTGGGCAAACTGCTCAGTGGAGTATCCTTTTCTAGTAGGTTCTCCTAATATTCCATCAGCTCCATAATCCCTCAAAGGAAGATCATAATGATCAGCCATTCCTCCCAAATAAACATTCTTGGCCTCTTGAAAACTCGCTTCAAAAGCCTCTTTTTCATTATGCCATTTGCCTGTCCCAAAAGTCCTGTAACCAGCTTTGGCAAAACTCATAGTCATCGTATGCTCCCCACTGAGCTTGTCAGTTACTTTATAGAGATTTTTACCGCTGAAAAGCATGGCACGACTGGACATACAGATCGCTCCATGAACTCCTCCCATCACATATGCATTAGAAAAACGACTCCCTTCTCTACCAAGTTGATCAATGGTAGGTGTTTTGATGTATGGATTTCCGCTGATTCCTAAGGCATCTGCCCGCTGATCATCTGCGAAAATGAAAAGGATATTGGGTTTAAGGGTATTTTGTTGGGCAAAGAGATTGGTATTCCCTCCAATTAGCAAAAGAGTTAAAAAAAATAAAATTCGTTTGATTGAGCTTTTCATGGATTTCAATTGATGGATTCTCTCATTTCTTAAAGTTATGATTTTGTAAGAAAGTTAATTAATAGATTTTACCAAGACCATTTTCCCGAACCTTGGCTAGTTTATTAATCAGCATTGACTGCATTTCCAATACTTTGCTTTGATGGCTTGGTTCATTGGCGAGATTGGTAAATTGGTTTGGATCTTTTTGCATATCGTAAAGCTCCATTCCAGATCCTGCATTTTCGTCGTATTGGATAAATGCATATTCATCGGTTCGTATCAAAAATGATTTTCCGCCCTGACTCACTGAAAAAGCAAAATCTCGAATTTCTGTTGTTGGATTCTCTAAAATAGGAAGGAGACTTTTACCTTGAATAGCTTCCGGATAATCCAATCCAGCCAAATCCGCAAGTGTGGGGTAGAGATCAAGTAATTCAGTGAATGAATTCGTGATCGCTGGCTTTTTTCCTGGAACTTTGATCATCATTGGAACTTTGACAGACTCTTCATGAAGACTTACTTTCATCCAGAACTCATGTTCGTCGAGGTGAAAGCCATGATCAGACGTGAAAACAACAATTGTATTGTCGGATAATCCTTCTTCTTCTAAGGTTTTCAGAACTTTTCCAACCTGCGCATCCATGTAGGAAACCGATGCATAATATGCTGCAATTGCCTTTTGCTTTTGCTCGTGATTCATTTCTGCATTGATACTGGTTACATAATTGATTCCCGGCTCAGGGATATCGTCCCAGTCATCTTCTACTTGCTCAGGAGTTTGAATCTTAGCAAAAGGATAGGGATCAAAATAACTTTCAGGTGCTACAAAAGGAACATGTGGTCGAACAAACCCCACTGCCAAAAGGAAGGGTTCGTTTTTGTGTTTTCTGATGAGTTCAGAAGCTTTTTCGGCAGTTTTTCCGTCGGAATGTGCCAAATCATCTCCGCTCGCTTTTACAATTGTCATCACATTTCCCCCCTTTCTTTCAATACTCCCATCAGGATTGTTTTGCACCAATTCGGCTTTGCCTTCTGCCTTCCATTCCGGGCCCTGCGAATTGAATTTTTCTGACCAGGAGGCTGGGTCATCTTGGCCGTCCGATCCTTTTTCAATATCTCCCGGAACACCCATATGATAGATTTTACTTACCCTAGCGGTGTAATAGCCATTGTTTTTAAAAAGCTCGGCCATGGAAGGACGTTCTGTGCCAACTTGTTCTCTTCCGCTGACATAGCCATATGTTTCAGTGGCATTTGGATAATATCCAAACATAAAGGAAGCTCTTGATGGACCACAAACCGGATATTGGGTATAGGCTCTTTTGAACACAACGCTTTCAGTCGCCAACTTGTCTATACTAGGAGTCTTGACAACTGGATTTCCATAAGCACCAATTGCAGTTGCAGTCAAATCATCTGAAATAATGAAAAGAACATTGGGTTTTTCTACCGTTTGAGCGATTGCATTTTTGAGGAAAAAGGAAGCTGAAAAAAGGCATAAGGATAAAAAAAGTGATTTTAGAATCTTTATATTAAAAATGGGAAGTGTAGAAGTTTCGCGGGTTGAATTCATCATTGAAATAAAAGATTCAAAGAATTTGAAAGACTAATTTATAGGAAATAGAGCAATGTTTAAATTGGTGTTCTGTAATTCAACTTTTTTGACTTCAAACTTCTCAAAAACGCTTTCTTATTGTTTCACATTGAATCAATTAATTTTCATCTTTAACTTTTTACATAAATAGCCTTTCGCCATGAGACCTCTTTACCTTATTTCTGTTCTGATTTTAATGCTCGCTTGTCATGCGAAAGAGGGCGAAGAAATAATCGACGTTCATTCAATCCAGACTTCAGACGGAGTGATTTCCGGTAAACTAGTAGGCGAAGATTCTATAAAAACATTCAAGGGGATTCCATTTGCTGCTGCTCCGATTGGTGAATTGAGATGGAAGGCTCCACAACCTGTTACACCTTGGCAAGGGGTAAAAGAATGTCTTGGAAATCCTGCTTCTGCAGTCCAGAATCCACCGGTTCCATTCTTTGCGTGGTCTGCGGAATTTTTGATTCCACCAACTCCGATTTCCGAGGATTGCTTGTTTTTAAACGTTTGGTCTGGTGCTGAAAGAAAAGATGAGAAAAGGCCTGTGATGGTTTGGATCCATGGAGGTGGATTTTCTGGCGGTTCGGGTACTGTGCCTCTTTATGATGGTGAGGAACTTGCTAAAAAAGGAATCATCGTGGTCACCATTAATTATAGATTGGGCGTTTTGGGTTTTATGGCCCATCCTGAACTTTCTAACGAATCTGCTTCCGGGACTTCCGGTAACTATGGGATATTAGATCAAATCGCTGCCCTGAAATGGGTAAAGAAGAACATTGAAGCTTTTGGAGGAGATCCAGAAAACATTACTATCGCAGGTCAGTCTGCAGGTTCCATGAGTGTTAATGTGCTGGTTGGTTCCCCACTTGCCAAAGGTCTATTTAATAAAGCTATCGCTCAAAGTGGAGCCATGTTTGAATACGATGGTCCTAGAGCAAGTCGCAATTTGGAAATGGCCGAAAAGGCAGGAGAAGATTTTATGGAAAAAGCGGGCGTTGGTAGCTTGGCTACCTTGAGAGATATCCCAGCTGATAGTTTGTTGAAACTTGGAGGGGCCTTTTGGCCATACAAAGACGGGAATGTTATTCCTCTAAACTTTGACGGGACATTTATCACGGGCAATGCAAACCAAATAAAACTATTGACAGGCTGGAATGCGGATGATAATGTCTCTTTTGGTGGGCCGATGACACCAGATCAGTTTAGAGCGCTAGCCAAGGAAAAGTATCAAGAAAAAGCAGAGGCGTATTTGGCATTATTTCCAGCCAACACTCCGGAAGAATTGGAGGAAACAAGATCAGTTCTTTCTGAAATGATGTTTGGTTATCAGAATTTCACTTGGGCAAAAATCCAATCAGAACTTGCTCCTGAATCTTCGTATTTATATCATTTTACCAGAATTCCTCCAGGAGAACCAAACTACGGAGCATTTCATTCAGCAGAGTTTAGTTATTCGTTTCATACATTGAAATATTGGAATAGACCTTTTATAGAGACGGACTATAAGCTTGAAGAAACTATGTCAGAATATTGGGTGAATTTTATAAAAACAGGTAATCCGAATGGAGATGGGCTTCCAGAATGGCCTGCCTTTAATCAAAATGATCCAATGCTTATGGAGTTGGGAGATGAAATTCAGTCCAGCAGACCACCTCATTTGGAACAGATCCAGTTCTTGCAATCTATTTATCTAAAGTGATTGATTCTCATACAATTGGTTGAAAAAAAATCAGGATTCGCTAAACAATCTAAATGCTAAAAGGTTTTGTAATAACTAATTTCTCTTATGAGGTTTTAGATTAAGTGAGTTATAGGTTTTAAAAAAGGGGGGATTTTTGATTCCCCCTTTTTTTTATAGTTGATAGGAAGAAGAGATGAGATAAGAAAAAAGCAGCAAGAAGAGTCCCGATAAAAATATAGGATTTACTCCAAACAGAAGTGAAAGAAAAACAAGGAAAAAGCCAAAGAAAGCAAAGTTGGGATTGAGCTTATTTTTACTATACATGCACATCGAATAGATTCCTAAATGGATTCCTATCCAAAAACAAAGGAGCGATACTTGTTCGGTTTTGTTTTGGATTCCCCGCCCTTGATATAAAATCAATAAGAGTTCAGGAATAATAAGCGACATCAGGGTTTGCAGTTCCCGGATGAATTTATCCTTAAAAGCCAGTGGTAAGTTTCTGAAAATAGAAAGTTGCCTTTCTCCAAAATCAACTTTTTCCATCCAGAGTGGATAGTGTAAATAAGCACTTACCAATAAACCGAATGCAAGCCAACGGGCATCATATCCTCCAGAGTAATAAGAATAAAAAAATCCGCTTAGAATAAATAAACTAGTTGCTTTGACGGTAAGGATTAAAAGCGGTCTATTTTCTTTTAGATGAGCGAGGAACCAACTAAAATAAGGCTTTAAAAAGGTTATTCGATTGCGATGGATACGCATTTCGGGATAGAATTTTTGGAGCGTTTGGTAGCTAAAATAGTTGGAACCAAACCCCAAAAAAAGTAAAGAAAACCAAGCAGCAAATACTTTTTCCCATGCTCCGATTTTCAAACCTACAAAGGTTAGTAATACAAAATAGAGAAAGATCATCGCATGGTTTGCTAGCCAAATAGAAAAAAAATGTTTTAAAAAATCCCAATAAGACAAGAAGGATAGTTTTTGAAATACCCGGTATTCTGGGCTTTGAAGAAGTTTGATCTGGAACCGTAATTGGAGAAAACTGTAAGCAATAAAACAGAAGATCAGGGTAGCAAACCATGATGAAGTTTGCAAGATTCGTTCGGCAATCATCAAGTGCTGCTTCAATTCCATGAAAATTCCTAGGATCAGCGTTGCCAGAATGAAAAATCCCAAATAGGCTTTGTAAAAAGGATAGACAAAAGACTTGAACAGGATTTCTTTCATAGCCTAAACCAACGCTCCGTTTTTGATTTCCAAAACAGAATTGTAATGGAATAAGTCTTCGAAATCAGACATATGGGAAGTAAGTAAAAAGCTTACCCCATTTTCTAAGTTGGACAGAATGAGGCTTTTGAGTTCTTTTTGGGTTGTCAGATCAATCGTGGTAAATGGCTCATCTAAGATGATCAATTTTGGTTCTCCAAGAAAAGCCAAAAGCAGCGCCGATTTTTTGAGCATACCTGAAGAATAGGAGGAAATAGGATTTTTGGAATAGGTTCCGATGTCCAGTTTTTCCTTCAATTCTCCAATCTGCTGATCAGTGCCATGGATTATTTTGGCCGTAAAATTTATCAACTCATCCAAAGATAAAAATAGAGGAAAGACCGGCTCCGCTTCGGTTAAGTTGACCAACTTTCTGTAAGTTACCGGCTCTTCCTTAATAGAGCTATCGTTGATTTTAATGTTGCCATCAAAATCGTGAATCCCTGCAATTGCCTTGAGCAACGTTGATTTCCCGGAGCCATTGGCACCTTTGATCAAATGAATGCCAGACTCCAGAGTTAATTTCGGGATGTTAAGTTCAAAACCAGTTGGATAAGATTTGTGAAAATTCTGAATTTCCAGCATGGGTGGGATTTAAATTAATTCTCTTAAAAATAGGTTAGATCCTTGAAAACTGAATTGTAAAAAAAGTTAAAAACAAGAATGCCTCAAAGAGCTTTCTGGGACATTAGAATTCCAATTTTCTCTTTTTAATTTGAAAATTGGCTCAGATTTAAACAAATTTAAAATTCACTCCTAACAAGACCCAAAACAAATGAAAATCAGCTATCAATGGATTGGTATACTTTTTCTCTTAGTTACATATGCCTGCGGAGAAAAAGCTATCGACAAAGAAACCCAGCGTCCCAATATCATTTTTATCATGTCCGACGATCATGCTTATCAAGCGATTTCTGCCTATGATAATACGCTGATTGAAACTCCAAATATCGACCGGATTGCTAAAATGGGCATGCTTTTTACGAATGCTTCTGTGACGAATTCCATATGCGCTCCTTCACGAGCAACGATTTTGACTGGAAAACACAGCCATATCAATGGCAAAGTGGACAACCATTTTCCTTTTGATACGACTAATGTGACTTTTCCACAGATCCTTCAGGATGCGGGTTATCAAACTGCCATGTTTGGAAAATTACATTTTGGGAATAGCCCAAAGGGTTTTGATCAGTTTAAGATTCTTCCCGGTCAAGGCAAATATTACAACCCGGATTTTATCACCAAAAACGAAGGAAATATTCAAGTGGAAGGATATGTGACAGACATCATCACGGATATGACTTTGGATTGGTTGGCCAATGAAAGAAAAGCCGATGAGCCGTTTATGTTGATGTACCTGCATAAAGCCCCGCATCGGGAATGGTTGCCTGCAGGAAGACATGTGGAGGAATTTACAAACCGTGCATTCAAAGAGCCAGCCACGCTATTTGATGATTACTCTGGAAGAGGAAGAGCTGCAAAAGAAGAAGAAATGAATTTGCTGGAAGATATGCATTGGGCTGGTGACTCCAAGATTCGTCCTGAAGTGATGGATGAGTTGGGTATAGAACCTACCTCTAGTTGGGATAAGGCAGCCTTTGAAGGTGAAGTGGGCCGGATGAATCCTGAGCAGCGTGCAGTTTGGGATAATGCCTACGAAAAAGTTATCGAAGACTTCAAAAAAGCCTATCCTACAATGACCGAGGAGGATAAAATGAAGTGGAGATACCAGCGCTACATGCAGGATTATTTGGGCACCATCAAAGCAGTAGATGAAAATGTAGGCCGTGTTTTGGATTACTTGGAAGCAAATGGCCTGATGGAAAATACCATTATCGTTTACACTTCAGATCAAGGTTTTTATTTGGGCGAACACGGTTGGTTTGACAAGCGGTTTGTATACAATGAATCCTTCAAGACTCCACTGATCATGGCATGGCCAGGTATTACAGAAAAAGGCGTAAAGTCAGATGCAATGGTTCAAAACCTCGATTTTGCACAGACATTTTTAGAAGCAGCTGGCATCGAAGCTCCATCTGATATGCAGGGTGAAAGCTTGGTTCCTTTGCTGAAAGGAGAAACTGACAAGTGGACGCGAGATGCCGTTTATTACCATTATTATGAATATCCATCTGTTCATATGGTAAAGCGCCACTATGCGATCATAACGAAGGATTATAAACTGGTTCATTATTACTTTGACATAGACGAATGGGAGCTAATCGATCGGAAAAATGACCCGTTGGAGCTGAATAACGTCTATGATGATCCTGCTTACGCAGAAATTCAGGCAGACCTTCACAAGCAATTGGAAGGCTTGCGAGAGAAATATGGAGACAATTCCCAGATAAGTCAGCGATACATCGATGTGTATCTAGATTATTTGCAGGAGAACAATTCGTATGCTGGAGGAAAAAATACTGAGCTTTTGGATGATATTTTCAAGGATAGAAAAATGTCAAATGACCAGTGAGCAGTATTCAGTGAACAGAAGTAGTATCTTTAGTAACATTTCGACGATGAAGGAGGAGAAATCTGGGAGCGACTATGAGATTTCTCCTTTTCGTCCTCCTCGTTCGAAATGACACACAAACTGTAATTTTATTTAAAAGTTAATTTCTACGAATCTCGTTTAGAGGGAAACTATTAGAGCATTTAGAGAAACGACAATCATTTATTCATTCACCACATGAAATACACCCAATCAATTTTCTTCTTTTTACTCGGTTTCACTTTATTATCGGGGTGCCAGCAAAATACTGAAGAAGCAAAACAAGAGCGTCCAAATATCATTTTCATAATGTCCGATGATCATGCTTATCAGGCGATTTCCGCGTATGACAATAGTTTGATTGAAACCCCAAATATCGATCGCATCGCTGATATGGGGATTTTGTTTACCAATGCTTCCGTGACAAATTCGATTTGTGCTCCGTCTCGAGCTACGATTTTGACAGGAAAGCACTCACATATCAACGGTAAAATTGATAATTTTTATCCTTTTGATACGACCAATGTGACATTTCCTCAGCTCTTGCAAGATGGAGGATATCAGACAGCCATGTTTGGGAAATTACATTTTGGGAATAATCCAAAAGGCTTTGATCAATTCAAGATTTTACCGGGTCAGGGTTCCTATTACAATCCTGACTTTATCACTAAAAATGAAGGAAATATCAAAGTAGAAGGGTATGTAACGGATATCATTACAGATATGACTTTGGATTGGCTTTCAAACGAAAGAAAAGAAGACGAACCATTTATGTTGATGTATTTGCATAAAGCCCCGCATCGTGCCTGGTTGATGGCAGAGCGTCATTTAGAGGAATATACCAATAAAACTTTCCCAGAACCTTCAACTTTATTTGATGATTATTCAGGTAGAACTAACGCTGCTGGAGAGGCAGAAATGAGCATTTTGAAAGACATGGGTTGGGCTGGTGATAATAAGATTTATCCAGAAATGATGGATGAATTGGGGATTGAGGAAGTTAGATATGATAAAATCCGATTCAATAGCGAATGGAATAGATTCACTCCTGAGCAAAAGGCGAATTTCGATAAAGCCTATGGTAAGGTAGGAGAGGAATTCAAAAAAGCTTATCCAAGCATGACCGAGGAGGATATGATGAAATGGAAATATCAGCGCTATATGCAGGATTACCTAGGAACCATCAAATCTGTGGATGAAAATGTCGGTCGATTATTGGATTATTTGGAAGCCAATAATTTGCTTGAAAACACCATTATCGTTTACACTTCGGATCAGGGATTTTATTTAGGCGAACATGGATGGTTTGACAAGCGATTTGTTTACGATGAGTCTTTCAAAACTCCATTGCTTGTTGCCTGGCCAGGAAAAGCCAAAGCAGGTACCAAATCTGATGCGATGGTTCAGAACCTGGATTTTGCACAGACGTTTTTGGATGCCGCAGGTTTGGAAGCTCCAGCTGACATGCAAGGTGAAAGCATGATGCCTTTACTAACAGGAAATGAAGACCAGTGGACTCGAGATGAAGTGTATTATCACTATTACGAGTATCCGGCTGAGCATATGGTAAACAGGCACTATGCGATTGTGACGAAAGATTACAAGTTGATTCACTACTATTTTGTGGAGGATGAATGGGAATTGATCGATCGTAAAAAAGATCCAAAAGAATTAAAAAATGTCTATAACGATCCTGCCTATGCCGAGATTCGAGCCGACTTGCACGATAGATTGGAGAAGATGAGGATAAAATATAAAGACAGTTCAGAGCTCAGCGAAGGGTACATTGATCGTTTTATCGAGGATGCCTCAGAAGGCAAGATATTCGGAACATCGAAGGAAAAAGTTGAAGAGGTACTGAAGCGAAGAAATGATTGATTTGTAGAAAAATCGATAAGTCCAAAAGAGCCACTTGAAATCAGGTGGCTCTTTTTTGGTTATTAATTCGAATACACCTTAAACCTGAAATTAAAATACTCAATTAAGATTTTGTTTATTTCTAATGGTCAAGTTTGGGTCGAGGGGACATGCTCAAAAACTTTAAATTCATCCGCCCAAAACATTATCATGAAATTAACTAACACTAAAATTGTATAATTTAATTTTATAAAATGCTTTTCTAAAAACCAGGTTGATGGATTAGGTTTATTGCTTGTATTTTAATCCAAATCCAAAAGGGTACAATGGATTTTTTGAATCATGGGGGACATCTTCAAATTGATTATTCACTGCTTCAACACTTGAGGGAATTTCAACCGGAAGTTTTCCTGAAGGGTCGAATTTTCCAAAAATCAGTTCTGCCAGGATTTCGTCTTCCACATCAAAGTCTACAATAAAAGCTTTACTTGCCTGATTTATTTCTGGAATTACTGCAGGGCGGTTCATTGTAAAAATGGAAATTGTTGGCTTGGTATTGATCAATTTCAACATTTCAGTTTTTTCGGCCTCAGGAAAATCAAGACGACCTTCATGAAAGATTCTTTGCAAGAAAAATTCAGGGTTTGCTACTGGAGTATAAGGAGTTCCAAATTTTAGAATAATGAAATCCGCATCTTCCGGATTATCTACCACGTCGGCATAAGCTTCCAAAGCTTCTGGCTTGATTCCTGA
>CBFHWO010000009.1:141460-153225 GCA_965659625.1 uncultured Algoriphagus sp.
AACCTTGATTTTTTGTTTTAGTGGCAGAACATCTTCCTCATTTTTTAAAAGAACCAAAGACTTGCGTTGAGCCTCTCTGCCTTTTTCTTGGTAGGTTTTATTGTTGAAAACTTCGAGATCCTCCTCATACACATAAGGATCATCGAAAAGCCCGATTATGAATTTATCTCGTAAAATTCTCCGGATTGATTCATCTATTCTTGCTTCGGTGATACTACCTTCTTTGACCAAATCCACAACCAAACTTGCGCAGCTTTCACCGCCAAACATATCCACTCCTGCATCAATTACTTTTTTTACTCGCTCTTTTGGGGAAAGATCTTCCACCCCCCATGCTGAAGCAGGTTTGGCAGGATTGTCAAAAATCAAAGCCCAATCGGTGCAAACCACTCCTTCAAAACCAAGTGAATCTCTCAATAAATCAGTCACGATTTCTTTATTAAAGGCAAAAGCAACTTCCTCCTCAGTGACCCCGATAGGTTGACCGTAATAAAGCATCAACTGTGCTGTACCAGCTGGTAGCGCTCCTTCAGTGAATGGTTTTAAGTGATAATCAAACATCCCTCCTGGGTAAACCTGCTCTTTGCCAGTAGCAAAATGAGAGTCCATTCCATCTTTTTGAGGACCTCCTCCCGGAAAATGTTTGGTCATGGTAAGAATGCTTTCTGAGTTGAGCTCATCCCCCTGGAATCCGGCTACATAAGCTTTGGTAAGCCTAGCACTAATATCTGCATCTTCTCCAAAAGTAGTGTATGACCTAAACCAGCGGGGTTCTGTGGCTAAATCTGCTTGTGGATGAAGTGCCAGTCGAATGCCTAAAGCCAAATATTCTTGTCTGGAAATATCTGCAAATTCTCTCGTTAATTCAGGGTCATTAATCGCACCGAATCCTAATTCTGAAGGCCATCTGGAATGAAATCGATTTTCACCCGCAGCGCTGTTTCCCCCTAGACTATGTCTTGGATCTGAGTAAAACGTTATAGGAATACCCAACCGAGTGTTTTCAGCTATTTTTTGAAGACTATTTTGATGGCCTTGGTACGCTTTTGCAGTTGGAAGATCTGGCAATGACCAATTATTGATATGAGACTGATTGATCAATGAGTCTCCAATATCCATATTTACCCAAATCGCATTAAACATTAACCCTGCTTTTTCTTCTATTGTCATTTGAGACAGAAGATTTTCTACACGCTTTTCAATTGGCTCTTTAGGATCTTCGTAACTATCTTTTTTACCATTATGGTTAAGGTCTCTATAATTGTTGATCCATCCGTGGTCAGTTATCCAGGATTTAAAATCTGTGATCCAATCATCACTGGGTAGGTTTTGCTTTCGCATGCCAAAGCCGTGAGACCCCTTCTCATAGATATGCAATTCCGCAGGAAGTTTGGCGCTGTTCCAAGTTTTGTAAAGTTCAATGCTTTGTGTCTGAAAGCCAAAGGAATCATCGCTCGATACCGCCAAGAACAAAGGCATCGGCTTCGAAGGAACTCTAGTTAAATTTAAGACATGCAATGCTCCATAAATTGGAGCAAAGAAATCAGGGCGGTTTTCTTCAGAAGTATATTCCAATCCAGCAGCTGCAGCAACAGTTCCTCCTGCTGAAAATCCGATAATCCCAATTTGATCTTTAGTAACATTGAATTCTGCCGCATTATTTCTAACGTATTCTATTGCTGCCAAACCATCAGCATTTGCCAAAGAAATATAAGGTGCCATTTCCCTGTCCATTTGTTCCTGTCCTCTTTGTAATTTTTGGCCAAATTCAGCCATAGGGTTTTCACCTGTAGGAACCAGCCTATATTTTAAAACAAATGCTGCAATCCCATTTTCAACGCACCAAGCGGCCAGTTTGTAGCCCTCATTCTCCATGGATAAGAAGTGAAAACCTCCTCCCGGAGCAATAATCAAGGCAGTGCCGTTGGCCTTTGAGGATTCTGGCAAATAGACAGAAAGGCTAGGTTGGGAAACATTAGAAACGAATGTAGAGGCGTTCTCTTCTGATTTTTGGACTCGTTCTCCTCCTTTCCAAATCATATCTGGAGAAGCGGCTTTGGAAGATAGTGTGACAACTTTACTCGGCTCAATATTGGAGGCAACTTGAGAATAGGATACCAAGCTTGCTGTTAAAAAGACAGTGAGAAATAGGATACTTTTAAACATATTTGTTGGCTTTGAACGGTGAGCTAATATGAAAGGCAATCGTTTAGGTAGCAACTTCGCATAATTCCCATGAAGTCATTAGTTTGATCATTTATTCAAAATTCATTTTATGTCACGGTATACTCGACTTTCGAATAATTCAATTTAGTGGGAAGTAAATCAAAATTGGCTGATATCAATTATTAGATTGTTGTTTTCTATTTCGTAAGATTCCTTTGTTTCAAGCTTTTCGGCAAAATCCGGTGTAAAGCGATTGAAAACCTTCTTTTTAAGATAAGAAATCAAAATTGTTTAGCATTACCCTTTTGCAATAAAACTATTGCTTCCTTCCAGTTAAGAAGTTATGGTTGCTTTCATAGGATGGTTTTAGATACAGTAAAAAGTATGAATCCGTTCATTGTCATGTGTAGATCGAAACCTTTTTATTGATTTTTAATTGTTTAAATATCCCAGGCAACAGCCACTTTCCCTTTCGTTCTCATGGTTTCTATATAGGCTATAGCTTCAGGAAATTGAGTGTATGGATAGGTCTTTTCAATATGTGCCTTTACTTTACCTTCTTGGATTAGCTTGGCTAGAGTTTCTAAATCCTTATTGTTGGCTGAGGCCGTAAACACAGCAATAGGGAAGTTTTTCAGTACTTTTTTCAATAATACTCCCATCATTTGTCCTATACTAGTGAAGCCAATCATGACTCCACGTTTCCCCATTCTTTTGTAATCGGCAAAATTTAGATTGCCATGTGTGTCCAGTACCAAATCATAGGTTCCATTGT
This sequence comes from uncultured Algoriphagus sp., assembly GCA_965659625.1. Classification (GTDB taxonomy): domain Bacteria; phylum Bacteroidota; class Bacteroidia; order Cytophagales; family Cyclobacteriaceae; genus Algoriphagus. Next base: position 144,402 of record CBFHWO010000009.1, read on the forward strand.
GTTTATGGATACTTTCTTGATCATAGGCAATGACATGGTCCGCGCCTAAAGATTTGACAAAATCTACATTTCTACCTGAGCAAACACCCGTCACATGGGCCCCGTAAGCTTTTGCAATTTGAACTGCAAAATGGCCAACACCTCCAGAAGATCCATTAATCAAAACGCTCTCGCCTGACTTCTGCTTTCCATGTGTAATTAATGCCTGTAGTGCAGTTAAGCCTGCAATGGGGGCAGCAGCCATTTCAATATCACTAGATTTCTCCGGGATCAGTCCGCAGACGGACTCAGGAACGCAAACATATTCTGCAAATGCTCCTGCATCTAGAAACTCACCAAAAACACGATCTCCAACTTTAAATTGGCTTACACCTTGACCTACTTCTTCCACTATTCCGGCAAAATCAGCACCCAGGATTTTATCTTTTGGCTTAAATAAACCAAAGCTCAATCTGGCAAAATAGGGTTCGCCTCTTAAGGTATGCCAGTCAGCTGGATTGACCGAATTGGCTTTCACATTTACCAGCAAGTGTTTTTCCTTGATCTTAGGTTTTTCTACTTCCTCTAAACCAAGAACCTCTGGCCCTCCATATTGATGCTTAGTAATTGCTTTCATGCTGGACTTAATTGAAGATCATTAAAAATAGAGATTATTGGATCAATTACCACTGAGGGGATAGCTATTGTGTTGAATGAATGGCTATTAATCGTTAATTGACTTCTTGGCGAAGTCCTCTAATTTATCCATTGCCACCTGTAGTTTACTATGGTCTAAACTTGTGATGACCATGCGGAATAAGCCTTTCTTTTTATGGCCAAAGCCATTGGTAGGAGTAAGTAAAACTCCTGTTTGCTGATAAATCTCAAACCATAATTTTTCCTCGCCTTTTGTGGATTTTTCGGAAAGGAATTTAGACCAGTCCATCCAGACAAAAAGACTTCCAAAAGAAGGGTTAAATGGAATATTCATCTTCTTAAGAGACCTTCTTACGATTAAATAGGATTCCGTCAAACGCTCTCGATGGTTTGAGAAAAATTGCTCAAGAAAAGCCTTATCCTCCAAAACTTCACACATCACCCATTGGGTATAATTGGAGATCGAATGGCTTAAACCAGCATTCCGATAGGCCTGAATTAACTCCTCATTGTGTGAGTGTAATAGACCAATCCGAAAACCCGAAATGCCAAAATCCTTAGAAAATGAATACCAAAAATGGAGATAGGGGTTTTGATATTCTGCCATGATTTTACCAAATGAAACATAGTCAATGGGGTTGGGGTAGTCCTCTCTGATTTCAGGATGAGTAATATCGATCAATGAAAGACCATAAATCTCATTGACGATCAAATGAATTTGATTTGCAATACACCAATCGGCGGTTTCTCTCAATTGCTTTTCACTGTAAATTCCTCCCGTGGGATTATCTGGGCTCGTGAGAATTAAGATTCTAAAACGACTTCCTTTGGCTTCGATTTCCTTTTTTGCCTGCTCTAATTTCTGAGTACTGATAGGGATTCCATTTTTTAACTCTTCTAGGTCATCGTGTGTTTGCAGGTCATATCTTAAAACACCGGGAATCACTCCGATATCTCCTGTATAAACTGGATAACTTGGTGCTGGTATGACAGCAGTGTCTCCTGGGTTAGCCAATAAAAATGAGGTCATTTCTATTACGGAAGTAGCCCCAACTGAAAAAGCCAAGCTGTCGGGATTTACAGGGGTTTCAAAAAGGTGATTTTCCAGGAAGTTGGCTGTGGCCTTTCTAAAACTAGGAATACCAGCGGGATCACCATAGCTAGCTGCCCATTCTGGAATTTCATTGTCACGTGTCACTTGTTGAATTCTATCCCTCAGCATTTCCCAACAGAGGTGGTTTTCCGCCACGTTCATAGGAAGAGCCCCATCAGGGTTTTCGGTAGGATGATATGGGTTATCTAGCGCTTCAAAATAAATTTCCATATCTACCCTGGCTGGGCTTTCGGAAGCTGTTTGCCCTTTTTGGGACAAGCTTGATTGACTCATTTTGATTATTTTTTTGAATTCAAAAGCTAGGAATTGGTTTTTTGATATCCAATTTTTCGGAAAAGTAGTGTCCTGAAAAGATCTTGAGATTCGATTTAAGCATGCCATTTGAAAGAATCACACTTAAAATCTCTCTATTCAAAGAAGGCTTTGAACTGCCATGTCCTAAGGCAAAAAAATAATGGCTTCTGTTTGAAAAGGGGATGAAAAATAGCCCCCAAAAAATATCCGGGGCCTATCAGAATTACCATTACAAGAGTCGGAATTTGACACCTCCATTGATCACAAAGCCATCAACAGGAGCATAGATATCCCGGAATTCAGGATTGGAAATATTGCCGGTGTAAATACTGTCAAATTTAGTCTGTCGGGTATCTAAGAAATTTTCAAAATTTAGAAAAACAGAGAAATTTTCACCAAACTTTTTCTCACTCATTAGCCCTAAAATCCAATAGGACTTTCCGGTTTCACCATCATTTAGTAGCTGTGGGCTGAAGTAATAGGCCTCTAAGCCAATCCAGAAATTTTCATGCTTTTCATACATCAATACATTGTTGATGCGATGTTTTGCAACAAGGGGGTAGCTGGTTTGAATGTCATTATACTCTTGCTTCACATCAGCAAAGGTGTATCCAACAAAAAGCTTGAAATCTCTGTAATTCCATTTCATATTTACTTCCACACCTTGGGTTTGCAGACTTCCTGTAGGTTGCTCAAATTCAAACCTATTTCCGCTCGGGCTTAGTATCAATGGGTTTTGAATCGAAGTGTAAAACAGAAGGGTGTTAGTCACTAGGGAAAGCTCTTCACCGAAGGCAACTTTGTAATTGATATCTAAGTTGGCTCCAGTTGACTTTTCTGCCTCAAAGAGGCTTGGGTCAATGGGGACAATGTTCTGGAAGTGATTTCGCTCGGCATCTTCTGTGAAAACAGTCGGGGATTTATAGCCTAATCCACCTCCAAGACGAAATGTAAAAGCATTGCTAGGCTTAAACATGGCAGAAATTTTAGGTAAAGGGAATACACCATAATCCTTTTGATAATCCAGTCTAAATCCAGATTCAAAAGTCCATTGTTCCGAAACGTTCCAAAGGTTTTGAATAAAAGCTCCATAGGTATTCAGAGTGTAATCTAATGGAAGGGCTTCATCACCTTCTTTTTGTGAGAAATGATCCGTCCAAAGATTTAACCCACCAATCCATTCCGCTTTACTTCCAGTAGTACTGAGATTTATCTCTGAAAAAGAAGATTGCTGTTTACCAGAAAACAGGAAGTCCGGAATTTCAATACTTCTGTCATAGAAACTAAAACTGTTTTTGAAGTTTAACTGAGTTTTCTCATTGATTTGGTAATTGTACTTGAGCTCAGTAGAAATTCGATCGGTTTTATTCCTTTCATAATAAGGGTCATCGACTGGTTCTTTCTCGATGAATTTCATGTTTCCACCCAATCTGTTTTCCTTCATCAGATTTAGGCCAAGGACCAAATCGGACTGCTCATTCAATTCCCAAAACAATTTAGGATTGACCGTAATACGATCAAATTTTGGAATGGCTGTTAAGCCAATGTCAGCAGGATCATAGGCAGTTCCTTTATTGTAAGAAGTGAAAATGGTAGTACCGATTTTCCCATAGATAGCAGAATAAAACGCACTGGCATCTAATCCTAGGGCGGAAGTTCCATTTAGCATAAAGGATAATTCGGGCTCTTCTCCAGGTGTTTTAGAAATTAAATTCACGAGCCCTGCGATAGCCCCACCACCATATAATGTGGAAGATGAGCCTTTGATGACCTCTACCTGAGCCAAATCTAGCGGTGCGATTTGCATCAGACTTAAACCAGATGAATAACCGGAATAGAGCGGAAGCCCATCTCTTAGCAGTTGGGTGTATTTCCCATCCAAACCCTGAATTCGAATGCTGGAATTATAGCTAGTGGCAGAGGTTTGTTGGGTTTGAATACCTGTGCTTTCGTTGAGCAACATTCGGATATCGCCCGGTTTCATATTGCCTTTTTCGGCGAGCTCTTCTCCGGCAATAATTTCCACCCGTGTAGGCACATCTTCTATGACTCTAGAGGAGCGGTTGGATTGGACAATGAGTTCTTCCATTTCCTCATGTGAAGGTTCCAATTCGACGAGTTCTGGACTTTCGGAAGTTTCAAGAGGAAAGGTTCTTTTGAGTTTTAGGGATTCATATCCAAGGAATCGAAATTCCAGGGTATAGGTACCATCGGGTATTTTTTCAATTTGAACTAGGCCATTTTCATCTGAAACTGCACCAAGTGATAGTTCTTGAATAAGAAGAGTAGCACCAACTAGTGGTTCGCCTGAATCTTTGTTTTTTATGATCGATTGGAAGCTACTTTGTGAATAGGCAATGCCGCAGATAAACAGCAATAAGCCTACTAAAGAATGTTTTAGCATGTATTGATTAAATATGTGATTAGGAAAGAGGATTTAGCTCAAAGGAGGAGCTATGTATTAAATGATTAATAAACCGGGAGGTTTTATCAGTCTTTCCTTATGCTTTTCGGAGGAGGGGGAGTGCCAATGCACACTTGGAGTAATGGGCTCTTCCACAGGGATTGGAGCAAGTAAAACAGCCGTTTTTTCGATGGAAAAGCCGATGCATGTTCCACAGGAATAAAATGGAGAACAAGGCAAATGATCTTCGCAATTCTCTTCCGATGTTAAATCTAACACTACTTCCTCCTTTTGTTCATCACATTCACTAGTGGGATTACAGCAGGGTATTGCTGTTTGCCAAATGGAAATAAGTACCAAAAAACAGGAGAAAAGCCTCATTCAGCTAAGGTAAAGATCTATTTTCACTTTGAGAATGGAGTTGGAATAAAAGAGGCTTTATTTTTTATCCTTTAATTTTGAACAAACAGTACTGATTTCAAGGTATGATATTGGAAATAAAAAAGAGCGAGTGAGGACACTCGCTTGGGCGTGATTCTCCTTTGGTCAAATCAGGATGATTGGATCGGTTAGGATTTTTTAAAGGGATAAGAATTTCTCGAGCAATTCGTTTCAGAAATTTAATTTCTCAAAATGGATTCTCCATGCTGCGACAAATCCAAACCTATTTCTTCGTATTCTTCTCGTACCCGAAGTGTTACAAACTTGTTTAGGATAAAGAATATAGCATAACCCATTCCGAAGGAGAAAATACAAACTCCGATTAATACCAACATATGGGATGCAAATACTCCAATTCCTCCATGAAGTAGGCTAGAACCTTCTTTTCCAGCGAAAATCGCGGTAAGGATCATTCCCATAATTCCCCCGATTCCATGACATGCGAAGACGTCTAAGGTGTCATCTATTTTCTTCAAAAGCTTGGCATTCATAGCCAAGTTGGAAACGATCGCGCCAACCGCACCAAAGAAAAAGCTTTCCGGTACGGTGATATATCCAGCTGCTGGTGTGATTACTACCAATCCAACCACAGCACCTATACAAGCTTGTAAAGCAGAGATTTTTCTTCCCTGAATTCTGTCAAATAGCACCCAAGTCATCATCGCTGTGGCAGAACTGATGGTTGTCGTAGCAAAAGCCAAAGCTGCAGTTGCATTGGCACCAAAAGAGGAACCGGCATTGAATCCAAACCATCCGAACCAAAGCATTCCTGTTCCCAAAAGGACATAGGTGATATTAGATGGTTCATGATTAGGTTTCTTTCTTTTGCCCAAAAATATAGCACCTGCCAATGAAGCCATCCCTGCGCTGATATGAACGACGGTTCCTCCTGCGAAATCAAGAACTCCAAAATAGGAACCGATCAGGCCATTGGGATGCCAAACCATGTGGCAAAGTGGGGCATAAACTAAAATGGAAAAAATGCCGATAAAGAATAAGTAACCTATAAATCTCACCCGCTCCGCAAAGGACCCTGTGATGATTGCAGGAGTGATCACGGCGAACTTCATTTGAAACAGTGCGAAAAGGATAAATGGAATAGTTGGTCCTAGTGCCTTATGAGGCATTTCGGCCACCTGATCAAAGAATAAATACTGAAGTGGATTACCAATTATTCCGTATTTCACCCCGTCAATCGTAAATCCAATCGGATCACCAAAGGCGAGGCTAAATCCCACAACTACCCAAAGCATAGTGATCACACCAAGAGAAATAAAGCTTTGAAGCATGGTGGAAATCAGATTTTTCTTGTTGACCATACCTCCATAAAAAAGAGAAAGTCCTGGAGTCATCAAAAGGACCAGGCATGAAGCAGTCAAAAGCCATGCAATATCTGCAAAGACCAAATCCTCTTCTGTTCCAAAATTCTCAAGAACAGGCTGTGCATGCTTCCAAAAAAGACCTAAAACCGGGGCGGCAATCGTAATCAGGAAAGCGAGTTTCCATTTAAATTTCATTCCACTTTTTTCCATGTGCCAAAAATAATGGATTTAATTTTTTATTCTGTGTTTGAAAGGTTATTCAGAATAAAAAATCTCTTTTCATGTATTTTATAAGTAAAAGTAAGGTTGTAAGCGCTTCTCTAACAGGTTTTTATAGAAGGGATTTTGTGGGTTTTATAATTTTCACTTCGCTATTCGCTATTTTAATGATACTCCTGGGAGGGAAAATAGGGGAGAATTACACTTTAACTGATTTCTGTTTTTAACTTACTAATAGAAAAACCAATAAAAAGATGAAGCTTTTTGAATCTATCCAGCCTGCAAGAGTTTTAATGATGATTTTATGTTTGGCTTCCATGATCGCTTGTAATCCGGAAGAGCAAATAAAGGTGAGTTCCGACCTTTCTATGGTGGATTTTGAATGGATTGACCTAAGCTACCCGTTTGATTCTACCACCTTGTATTGGCCCAATAATCCCGATGGATTTAAGCATCGAGTGGATGCCGAAGGGATGACGGATTTGGGATATTATTATTCTTCCTATACGATTTTAACTCCTGAGCATGGAGGAACCCACTTGGATGCGCCGATTCACTTTTCTGAACAAGGGGAGACTGTCGACCAACTTCCACTTAGCAAATTAACCGGAAAAGCAGTGGTCATCGATGTAAGTGACAAGGCTTTGGAAGACAGGGATTATTTGATCGATTCAGTAGCAATTTTGAACTGGGAAAAGGAGCACGGCAAAATTCCGGAACAAAGCATGATATTGTTCCGAACGGGATATGGACAATATTATCCTGATAGAGCAAGCTATTTTGGCACAGCCAAAACTGGTGCTGATGCTATTCCTGAACTTCATTTTCCTGGAATTCAGCCCGAGACAGCAGTATGGTTGGCAAAGAATCGCAAAGTGAAAGCAGTGGGATTGGATACTCCAAGTTTGGATTACGGACAATCCAAAGATTTTGCTGCACATCAGGCCTTGATGGAAAATCAAATTCCCGGCTTTGAAAATGTAGCAAATCTGGATCTTTTACCCGCTACAGGAATTTATGTGGTAGCCCTTCCCATGAAAATCACAGATGGCAGTGGAGGTCCCTTAAGGATTATCGCTGCGGTGATGGAGTAGTCTTGAATCAGGGTACTTCTCAGACCTTGTTTTTAAATTTATTCAAATTGAAAAATCTCTTCAATTGGTTTTTCAAAGAGTCTTGACATTTTGAATGCAGTCGGTAAACTTGGATCAAATTTTTCTTTCTCAATAGCATTAATCGTTTGCCTGGAGACTCCGATGATTTCTGCTAAATCTTCCTGAGTCATGCCCTTTGCTGTACGAAAATCTCTGACGCGGTTTTTCATTTGAAACGTCTAGTATTTATGACCATGGCTATTAAATATGTAATTGCCATAAACATGACTAAAAATGCAATATCAGCATCAAACGGGATTAAATGCAGTTGGTCAAGAAGTGAAAAAGTAAGGCCGAATACGACACCAAGACCGAGGGAAATCCCCATACTTTCCAGATGAATTTTCTTTTCCAATTCATCAAAGTGATTGAAAAGATCTCTGTTAGCAAGGATCATCAATATGCCATTTGATAAATTAACTATGACTGCGAAGTAGGTGAGGAAGGCATTGTCATCCCAAATAAACATAGGGCCAAATGTGGCAATAGCTAAAGTAGCTACCCATGACCATGTCCAAACCGCTAGTTTTTTTAATCTTTTGTTTCGTTCCAATTTCATTGTTTCCATTGTGTTTTTGTTAAGTTGACTTTACAAATGTAAACAAGACTTTACAAAAGTCAAGTTTTATTTACATTTTTTTATTCTGGAGATGAGTATTGAGGTTTTTTTACTTACCAGTAAGACGAGAGACCATAATCCCTGACTGGGATTTGTTTCCAGCTAAGTATTCACTCAATGGTTTTTCGGAAATCTCCACTTTCATATTCTTGGAACTGGCGTGAAGTAGGTGGATTCTACCATTTTTCTCAATGGCAAAACCCGTGTGTACAATGTCCAAGTTGGGCATGGAGGTGGTAATAGCTATCAGATCTCCTGATTGAATATTCTTTTCAAGTGCGGAAATTTCTTCTTTTGGGATGAAGTAATAGCCACGCTTTTCAATTTTTGATTCGGTTTCTTTGATCGCTTCAAGATTCTCAGCTTCGCTCAACTGTCTATAAAACTGAGGGTTTTCAGACATAAAAGTTGGCGAGTTAGGATAAGGACTTCCGCCTATTTCTGAAGTGATATCCTGGATAATTCCTTTTTCTTGATTTTCAAAAATCCAGTCTGAGAAATAATGCAGACGAGAGGGATAGCCTTCATTTTTACCTGCACGATACCGTAGATTCTCCAATTCTTTTTCAAAAGCATCAAAAGTTACGTCCCCGGATTTTGCAATTCTGCTGAGTGTGACCA
>CBFHWO010000010.1:0-152107 GCA_965659625.1 uncultured Algoriphagus sp.
TGACGGAAACAGTGGATTCGGTTCTAAAAACCTGGGACGACCCGAGACAAAAGGTACTCTATAAACCTACGCAACAAAGCATGACATCCGGAAATCCTCAATTTAAAGGTTTACAGAATGGTCTGAATAGAGAAACGATCAACGAACGGGGGATTAACCTAAATGACATTTCATTGTTCGGCGCCATATTCAGAGATGTTCCAGATGGTGTGGATGGCCAATTTATGCAGTATTCAGAGTTGCAATTTGCTTTGGCTGAAGCAGTGACTAGAGGTTTTATCACAGGCGATGCAAAAGCCTATTATGAAAAAGGAATTACTGCGAGTTTTACCTATTATAATTCTGCTGTTCCTTCAGGCTATTTCAGCAGAGAAGCAATAGCATTAGACGGAGAAGATGATCTCACCAAGATTTTGACTCAAAAGTGGCTTTCATTGATCAGCAATGGTCATGAGGCTTGGTTTAATATCAGAAGAACTGGTATACCTGCTTTAACTCCAGGTCCAGATAATCTAAACGATGATAAATATCCTGTGCGATACCTGTATCCTGAATCTGAGCAAGCCGTGAATAATGTAAATTATCAGGATGCTGCCAGCAGGATGGGTGGGGATAACATCAACAGCAAAGTTTGGTGGGAAAAATAGGTAGATATTAATAGAGGGCTTTTGGGTAAGCCCTCTATTTTTATCAAATCTTTAATAGCGTATTTTTCATTTTGACCAGAGCCTGAAAAAGATAAATTCACTGATCCCTGTTGCAGGTAATCATAAAACTAACTCTTCCAAGTAACCCGAAATGGGAGAAGTAAATTAATTTTTATGATTATCCTCAATGATGCCAGAGGCCTTTTTTTCTTTACTTATCGGGCCGGGAGACGGATGACAAAAGACCTAAGAAACATGACCTTACCTGATTTTGGTTGTCACTTTCTTGTCTTCTGGACGGTTAGTTAATTGACTGTTTTACTATTCTTTCTACTGGCAAGAAAGCAGATACACATTAATTTTTCTTCTAGGAACTATACAAAAACGACTAGGATTTATTTCCAAAGAATTTTTTAAATCCCCATTTCCCTATAAAATTCATACTTCAAAAAAAATGAATTAAATCATCTTTAAAACTATCCATCTATCTGATTTAGAACACAGTACACTTAATTATTTTTTTATAATTAATTATATTTATATGTAAATGACCCTTTAGACAGTAAGTCAGTTTATTCATTTTCACTAAAATAATTAAATCATGAAAAAGTATTTAGGGAATTATTCGTCTGAGATTTATGCGACATTAAGAATAGTAACAGGTTTTATGTTTTTAATGCATGGCACCCAAAAACTTTTTGGTTGGCCGGGCGATGGAGATACTGTAGAATTAATTTCCCAGATGGGATTAGCAGGTATTATCGAGTTGGTAGCAGGAATTCTTATAATGATCGGTTTATTTACCAGTACCGCCGCATTTATTGCGAGCGGTGAAATGGCTGCTGCATTTTTTATAGTACATGCGCCACAGGGCTGGAATCCACTTATGAACGGCGGTGAAAAAGCCGTCTTTTATTGCTTCTTATTTCTATCGATAGCAGCATATGGAGCGGGTATTTGGAGTTTTGATGCCTCAAGAAAGAAAGACACTAAAGTCCCTATAAATTAGATAGTTATCCTTCCACAGTATAAAAGCCAAAACCCCGAATTACTAATTTCTCAATTTTCGGGGTTTTGGCTTTAAGCATTACTGCCAAATCTCGGAAAGAGATTTTCCATTAATTATTGATGACAATATCAGCACTCAGGTTATTGTTATTTCCGGCAGGAGGGTTCGCAAATCCCCGTGCGATTATAGTATAAACTCTTCCTGAACTTAAATTGACATCCGGAACGGACAATAACACCTGTGAATTATCTGCTGTTGTGACTCTAAATGACTGCTGGCCACTGGTAACTGTCATAAAATCACTTGCTACCAAATACTCTTGGTCATCAGCTATTGTAGAAGAAGACCCATCAGCCTCTCTTATCAAATCAACTTCTGGAGCATCTGGTGATAGATGGATAAAACGGATGGCAGCATCTCCTGCATTCAGACTAACAAAATCATCAGATACCAACAGGGCTTCAATGTTGTCAAAACTATTGACATAGAAAATGGAATACGCCTCTCCTTGCGTAAAAGTAAACGTTGAGTCAATTACTACATTGGAAGCATTCACCGGACTCACTCGCATGTTCCTCTCGCCAGAGAAGAAATTCAAATATCCGGTGTAATCTGTATAAAATAAAGGATAAAAATTAATCCTGCTGTTATCCAAAAACACATTCAATGAAGGCGAGTTGGGAGAAGCATGGTAGATCGAGACAAATGAAATAGGAACTGGATCTATATCGTCGTCATCATTGTCATTACAAGCTGAAATAGCTACCGTCAAACACAGTAACAAAATGATATATTTTAATTTTATGAGATTTTCCATGATTACATTATTTAATAGTTAGAAGATTAAAAACTTGATAACCATTAAAAAAACAAAGAATATTCCAAGCTAAAAGAACTACTAAAAAGACGATAAAAGTCATTTAAATTTTTGCAAAAACCTTCACTGAGCCTTACTTGAAAATTAGTTGATTCATTTAATCCGATAATAATTTGAAATCCCAAATTCAATACCGTGGTGAAGGTGAAACAAATTGGGAAGAAAAATTCCAAGACACCGAGATGCAAAATGCCGGTTTCATTCTAGTTTATTCCAGTTTATTCAAGTAAAAAGTTATTCTGGCTCAGCTTTAAGCTGATAATCATGGAAATCCAGATTCCAAACGGATACTGGGCAACTGTATTAATTTTGGAAAAATTACATAATCCCCAAGAACAAGGAAGTCATTCATTGCTCCTACTCCGGAATCCTCCAGATCATCGAATCTCAACCGGATGTTGGAAAATAAAGGGGAATTTCCGGCTATATAGAAGAGCTATATAGAATAAAAAAAACCGACTCTAGGGTCGGTTTTTTTTGCTTTTGTATGTTTTTGACAATTTGCGGGTGAACCATCGAGCCTATTGAAAATTGGTAGGGATATTAGGCTGTAATTGCAAATTGCTCCGAGTTCAAAGTTAAATCCGACTAACCAAGTGGGGACTTTTGTAAATACCAATGTTGTGCCTAAGTCTTTATGGGTCACAAAGTAAAAAAATTCCTGATGCCACATTTAAAATAGCTCCTGTAACAGGTAAAACAAAGTCCGCAAGAACACTTCCTCCAACCGCCACCCATTTGGCAGTTGCTTTTAATTTATCGTTAGGGCTAAGTTCGCCTTCGGCTTTCTTTAAAGTTTTCCGAACTGCTAATTCAAAAGCTTGTTTGGAAATGTAAATCGCAGTCCCACCAGCTTCTATTATTTTGTCGAAAGCAGTACGAAGTTTGGCAATAAGCCATGAATTAGTTGTCAAAAATTCCCATTCTTCAAATAGTATTTGAGTTATCCATTCATTACCAGTTTGATTAATCAAGTTCTGATACACTTCATGCTCAAAAGAATTTTCTCTAGAATATCGCACAATGTTCTCTGAATACTTATCTGATAAAAGAAATTCACGAATACCTTCTTTGTCAATTAAGTATTCTTCAATTTCAAAGTGCTGTGAAAGTATTGAGAACAAAACATTGCCAATTTTTTTTTCTTCCTCAAACGAAGCCTCAATCATTCTGACGAAAGCATCAGAGATTACAACTTGCCCTAAAGCACCAGCTTTTGATAATCCAATTAGCTGATTTAAACTGTCACGATGCAAAACCATAGACGCATCTATCATAATTCTGTCTGTCATAGTTTTATTATTTAAAGTTTAAAAGTTTATCAGTCTGTATTATCACTCACATAAAGCGCAAGGAAATAGATACGCATTTGGCTTATTTCTTAAACATCCGTGAGGGTATTTAAAGACCTATGGTTTAAATCCTAAGCCCCTTTGGTCCCTGCCGGATTACCGCTCAAAATTCAGCTTCTCGTTTACCATTTTCCTCCACAATAAAATTTATCGAGGAGCATAAAACTCTCTTAGTAACTGGCTCAATTCCAGCGTCAAGCCCCAAAACCCTCCAAAAAAGCCCAATATTTCAATTGGGCTTTTACATTAGGAGGATCATACAACTTACTCACATGTAGGGCAACAGACAAACGGGACTTTGGTTAATGGCGATGTCCTTAGAATTCTAAAATTACCCAGTTGGTCACCCAGCACCACCCGATCGGGTGCAGGTTCTGTTCTTTGAGTATCCATCATCTTACGTGCTTCTTCAAAGGCTTGATTTGAACGATCATTCGGAGTTCTAGCTCTTAGAAAGTTGAAGTGTTCACCGATTTTGGTAATGTTTCCAAAAACCTCGACTATTAAAACACTGAGGGGACTATCCTCTGGCAAACCAAGGTCGGTGAGATATCCGGCGATCTCTTGGGAGGTAAATACCGCTGTTCCTACAGGATGAGTTTCCTTCAGATAAGCTAATAGAGTAGTCTTAGAAAGTTCGGGGCTAACTTTAAAGATTCCTGCTTTGTAGTCCGGCAGCACCGGCTGGAAATAGGTCGTTTGTGTTAGCTGGTTGATTACTTTCAGCTTCTTGGGATCAGTATTGACTTGGACCTCAATGCGCATCCTACGCTCTGCAAGAAGGATATTCCGGAAATCCAATCCATCCGCTTGGTGAACCTGAGCGTAAAGTAGCGTCCATAGACTGGTGCGTGGAGGCTTGGAAGTGACGTTTTTCCCTTTAAAAACAGCCTTGGCGTAAGGAGCCGAGACATACATATGGTTTTCGTTTCGGTTGAGCGAGCAGAGAAGAGTTGGCACGGGATGTTGCATACCCGTTACGCGCAACTCTCTGCCAAAGCGTCCCTGGGCCGTTGACCATAGGTTTCCTTTAGGGGTTCCTCCGATCAGGTCAAACTCCTGAACATTGGTAAAAGTCTGTGCTTCCAGCTCTTCATCTTCGGCCTCCCGGTCTATGAAGTGGGCATGCCCCACCCGAAATTCATAAGTAAAAAAGCCAAACATCTCCGGACTCTCAGGGTGCATGCCCGGAGGAATCGGAAGCAAATAATGGGTATCACTATCCGTGGCTTTGACCATCATTTGCATGGCATCAATTCCTGATTTGTCATCACTTTGTCCGGGAATAATCCGGCGAATCACCTCGGGATCTAGACTGAGGGATGACTCTTCCGGAACCTCGAAGAGATCAAAGTCATTATTAGAAATCAGCTGATCTGGGGCATTGGCTAGCATTCGGCAGAAATAAGCATCATCTGGATTTTGGATTGCTTCTTCAAATTCCACCCAGAGAAAACGCCTTCTGGCTTCTGATTGACTGTAATCCTCCTTTCTTTCGTAGGGAGAAAATGCTAATCCCACGCTGACAACTTTGGGTGTTTGGGATGGGTTTAACACTGTCGGTAATTTCAACAAATCCGTAGTTACAGAACTAGGATCTGCGTGGCCTTTTTTCATCTTTGGCACCAAGGTATATTCCGCCCATAGCTCATCCGGGTACCTTAGCTCGGAGGAATCAGGTTGCTTCCTGTCATTTTTCGGTTCTAAGGCATCTATATAAATGATCCGCGTGTAGTCCCGGTTGACGTCGTCAAAGTTATCAGGTTGAAGGGCTTCGAAAGAAACTGTATGCTTGATCTCGATGTCGTCGAGATATTCGTTGGTGCGAACTTCTTTTTTGGGTTCTCTTCTGAAACGGTGTTTACGTTGAATCACAAAAGCTACATCTTGGTGGCCGTCCCAGCTCCAATCCCTGTTCAGTTGGTAGCTTAGGCAAGTCACCCAATGGTAATAAAGGTCAGTCTTAGTAGCAAAGCTGATGCTGCTTCCATCTGGCGCCAAGGTATGCCGGATACGGGAGCTACAGCCAAATGCGACGCGTTCCCCTTTTTTTGCCATCAAAGTCAGGCCTTTGGATGCCAAACCAAGGGAATCTGCTAGACGCTTCACTACGTCCGGCTGATCATTTTCAGATTTTCTTCTAAGCTTTGCTCCCAAAGTTATCTGCTTTGCGGTAGGGATTGGATCTGGTTTGAGATACAAAGCCTGAAGTTCAGGGATGTTTTTGTAAGGTAAAAGAAGCTCCTCTTCATTTTGGGTTTCCTTATAGAACATCAGCTGCATCAACTTGCCAAAGCGGCTATCCTTGTTTTCGTCGGTATCGATGTTCCCAAAATAGATCTCTTCAAGTTCCTCCGAAGATGCCACTGCACGCAGCGAAATTCTCACCTTGCGACCCGTAGGAAGAACGAGGGAAGTCTCCGACAACTGGTCAAACTCCAACTTCTTGGACAGAAAAGGATCGGCAATTTCTCCCAGATTGAGCACGGGCACATCCAGAAAGTTGATCGGAAGCTCAATCTTGCCCTCGAAATCCTCCGGAAAATCCCATTCTCTGGAATAGAGGGGAATGTAACTGTCACGACCGGATAGGCTGAGTTGGGTATCCATCCGCAAGGACTTCACCTCCACCAGAATCTTGATTTTTTGTACATCCGGATCGGGCAGAGCAGGCTTTAGCCCCATCTTTCCAAAAGGCAAGGCTTTCAGCATAGCAATTGGATCTTGTCCAGCCTTCTGATATTTATCAGTAAAGACCACAGCTGGATACTCAAGAAGAGGCCGCTCAATCTGCAAGATCACATTGTCACTAAACTCAGTATCTTCCAAATCCTCGGAGTTGAAAAAATCAATTTTATGTTCTTTATAATCCTCCGGTTTCTCGATTCGGAGCATTCCTGGATTGACGAATCGCTTAAACGATACGGATGTATCAGGGCTGGGCGCCGGATTGAGAGGCTCATCCTCCAAGCTGGGTCCCCCGCCAGAAATATCCGACATTCGTATACGGAAGCGGTAGGTATTTCCATATCTGAGCAGCGTCTTGATTTCGCCGGGAATTAAGGTATTATTTTTAGTTACTGTACCGTCCTGAGGTTCTCCTGGCCCTTGTTTTTTGCCTACTTCTGGTTGGTCATTCCGATAGATTTCAATCGCATCCTTGTCTTCAGTAGCCAAACTTTTCCCTATCCAATAAGCATAATACATTGGCAGCCAATAGCCATCGCTTTTCGGTCCAGCATTCTTAGTTGGATACACTTGATATGGGAGTTCGGCGGTCTGGTTGGCAAAGCTCGCTGCCAAACCACCCTGTGCGCCATTAATTTGAATTACGTTCAGGCTTTCCCAATTCGCTCCTGGCTCAGCTTGTTGCACATCGATATGGTATCCCATAACCCCAAGTGGTGCATCGAGGCGCTTTCCAGAGCCCGGACTGTCACCTGGATTTTCCAGAATCTGACGCAGGTACCACATCAGGATCTGCTCATCATCCCAACCCATTCGAATTCCGGAATCGGACTGTGGAGGCAATCCATCGGGAGATTCCTCGAGCAAGTTTCCGCTTTCAGCTTGATTGGCATGCACGATCTTAGCAAATCCATCGCTATAGAGATGGGCTTCCAAAAACAGCTCATCCCAAGGCCCCACTGGAATCGGCTCGGTGGGTTCCGTTGATTTTTGGTACAAAACAGGAAAGAGTACCGGAGCGAAAACCGGCCTGTCCTCTCCTATCACCAGTTCGGGGATCTTGGAGGCGTATCGCTTGATAAGCGGCCCGACATTTTGCGGAGGCGCGGCTACTTCCAACGAAGCGTTTTGGGCAGTTTCATAATCACCACCGACGATTTCTGCATAGAGGTAGCCTCCATTTTCAAACCAGTCCGGCTCGACTTCCAGTTGCACCTCATAGATCATTCCACAAGCTTTGGCCAAAATCGGCTGTCGGAGGATATTGGCAAATACTTTTCCCCAGCTCACGTTATTTTTGGGACTGTAGTTTTTCTCCAATTCGACCTTGTCCCTTACGGCACAGTGGTAGGAATCGTCTGTCACGGCATTGGGATGGCGGGGCTGGGTGAAGTTGAAGCCATTCCGATAGGAATGTGGTAAATATTTTTTGATTCCCCGCTTTCCAGCTTGGTCCAAAGGCACCGGATCAGGCATCTTATCTGAATTGTCGGTCACTGTAAAAGTTCCTGCGATCTGCTGCAGGATATTTGACTTATTGGTCGCAGGAGTCTCATTGACGTCTACAAGAATCGGCTTTCTGCTCTCCGCTGTAGCATTACTCAACGGAAAATCATCGGTTCCCTTTACTATCGCCAACTTGAACTTTGGCTGTAGATTGGCAAATCCGGGGACTTGACCGGGCAAGGGATTGGGCAGTCCTGTAGGCCAAGTGGCAAAAGGATCGGTGTTTCTTGGGACTACTACAATATTTACAGTTAACACATTTCCCGTAAGTCTCTGGGGAAAGGTCATTAGAGTAATAATTCTTTTTGGTTCCATGTTGAAAGGATTAAAGGAAAAAAATCAGGCGATTTGGCGGCCTTCTTGCCATGTTTCTTCAAAACTGATATTGATGATAAAGGCGATACTGATGTCCAGACCAAAAGTGACAGAAGCCGTACAGTCGGTTTTGTCGCCTTGTCTCGTGACAGTACCGCTCGCCTCGATGTAAATGGTCACGCTGACGAGACCTCCAACAAGGCTAGCATGTCCTTTAAACATCATGAATGCAGTCACTGAGATCTTTTCAACAGAAGCATAGATCTCGCATCCTACCATGAACGTGACACTGACATTCCCAACTACAGGCAATCCCACCGAAAGAGAAGCACCAAAACCAAATTTCATCGTCAGATTAGGCCCGACTTTGGTATCACAGGCAATTTTAAGCTCTACCGCTCCAATGGCATACACCGTGGCCCCACCCACTGTAAGACACATCACTTCCAAGCCTCCCTTAAACTGAATAAACCCACCTGCAGTAGGCAATAATTGAGTTGGGTCGGTGGTGACTTTCAACGCCGCATTGAAATAGACCCCGAGTGCAAGGCTTGCTTCCAGCCGAAGCGGACACTGTGGTGCTTCATATGCCTCTTTCAGTGGCGGAAATCTGACTAACGGAATCTCCTTGACTGCCTCGAATTTGTATTCCCAGATTTCCCCGGCATTGCTCATCGCTACCTGAAGTCCTTTCTTCAGGACCTCAGCATAGTTTCCTGTGGACATAGATGCCAACATCTGCAAAAGGTCAATAACCGGTTGCAGTTCTTCGCTGAATTCTATTTCGGGAGTAGGGATTCCATCGAGTTTGCTTGGAGTATCTGTTCCTCCCTCGTATCCCGATTCCTTTCCTTTTTGGGCGTCAAAATTCCCCTTGATGATCATCAAGCGCTCAAAAGATCCCAAATCCACGACCATTCCAACATTGTTGACACGGCTTTTCCAGGTGTCTTTTAGATCATTGGCAAAGGAGTCCACATCAAAATTCAATTTGGAATCCACATAAGGAGGATTGCTTTCCTTTGTCTCTTTGGCTTTGTATTCAATATAGATTTTAAGAGCGTCCATCTTGACGAGATAGAGCGGCTCGAAGCTGGGTATATCAAATGCAATCGCCTTGTTGAGCGCGTCGTTGGCCTCTCCGGTTAGTAGTTTAAATCCCCGGTCAACTACTTCTCCAGCTGTTCCTTGGATTGCTTCTACTACTTCCCCTCCATCCTTCTTGGCAAGGATTCCCATCAATTCAAAGACATTTCGGTCTCCGTCCATGAGAGCTCCTGTTTTAAAGGCTTCGATGGGATTGCCATTGGCATCGACTCCGTTGACCAAAGCCACAGCCTTACCCAAGTTTGAATAGCCGTCTCCAATATTCGGGAAGATGCTGCTGCTGTCCATCAGGCGATATGCATCCGCAAATGCTGGAGGAGTTTTACTAAGTAATTTAGATTTGTTAAACTCAAAACTTGGAGTCAGAAAAAGTGCTTTTTGGGTAGCGGTAGTCTGCAGTAATCCAAAGTTCATCGTTGCCGTCACAGGATTTCTAAGGATTTCCTTGGGATGGGCCATTCTGAGAAGTTTGCCAGTTTCTATCGCTGCAGGAAGTGGGTTTCCTGGCTTCCAAGTTCCTTCCCGGATTAGCGGAACCGGGACGTACGTAGGAAGTGGCGTGACTTCCCCTGTTCCAGTCTCATGCTGCACGATGGACCAGCTTCCGTCTTTAGGAAGAATTACACTTCCCCTTGCTGCTGCCACGAATATTGGATCACCGATATTATTGTTTTTCTTAACAGAAGGTGATATATCAAACCTCGTAATTCTCATCATTTGTCCAGAATTGTTCAGGTTCATCACACAGTCTACATCTCCACCGATCAATCCGCCCTGCATCTCCAATAAGGCATGAAAGTCAAAAGTAGGGATCGTAATATTTGGCGGAGAAATCTGTACGTAACCAAGGATCTTTTTGGAAGGGGTCATCCCGTTTTTATGGCCTTGGACTAGGTTGTCCAATTTTACATCGGCATCAAACCAGACCGGAGTCAAGATGACGCTTTGCTCATACGGTGTCGGCCCGTTTTGCGACCACTCTCCGAATTCATCCACATAGAAAGCATTTGGTCCGGCAATAACTACCTTCTCCCTTTTGTATTCGGCGATATTGCCGTCCTCTTGGATATTGGTCACATTGAAAAGTCCACGGATCGCTCCGGTATGAAGCTCGTAGGGCTCCACCGTCTCCGTATGGAATACCATTTCACCCGTTTCCGGATCTTGTACTTTTGGTTTGTTTTTATCGATATAACTGTATCTGAAATCAAATAGTCCATCTGATTCGGGCTGCCAACCACTGTCTGTGCGATAAACATGGCCCGAACCGTTTCGGAAAAGTGTGATCGTTCTCACCACTCTGATTCCCCAAGGATATAGGATGCTTTTCACTTGGATCACCTCATGGCCAGTTCTGCCCAGCATGATGTCAAACCGAGCTTGGCTTGTATTGGCAACAGCAGCTCTTGGGCTTAGCCAAAAGCTGAAAGTACTTGCCCCATAACCTGTAAAGTCAATCTTTGATAACGGAACCCCTCTTTTTTTGAGAATATGTGGTGTGCCCTCATCAGTAAAAAATTCCCCGTTAAATATCCTAGTGACGCTTCGGCCCAGCGTACTTGCATTAGTCGGTTGGCCATTCATACCAAGAATATTTGCCAACTGTACGGTAAACCCTTTGAACATTGGACTATCGGCACCGGCTCCTACCATCGCATCTTTTCCGTAATCTTTCGCAATAGCCCGGATCTGTATTCCTCCAGCCATGTCGTTGGGAAATTTTGGCTCCACTAGTTTAAGCTCGGGCTTTTCATCTTCCCTGACTTCGTCATGAGAAAGTTCCGCCAATGCTTTGATGCCAAATGGAAGCGTAAAAAAAGCATCGACTGGAGTTTTTTTAGTTTTATACTGCTCCAGGGTAAAATCAACCAATGGCTTCGGTGCGAGCGGTACTTGACCAGCATGATAGTTGGCGATGCGTGTCGGACCGCCATCGTTTGGATAATAGTTGAAGTCCTTGGGAGGATCTCCCAATACGTTTTCTCCTGGAGGAGTCAGATTATAAACCGGCTCCCAGGCTACTTGGGGAAGCATAAAAAGCCGGGCAGCAGACCCTGCTACGACTACTTCCATTCCCTCCACCCCAAACAACTGACCGGAAGTTTGCTCGATGTGAGCTACATTTTCGCCCCTTCCCACAGCCACGCCGATGGTCCGACCTCTGAAAAGTGGAGCACCCAAACTGACCCCCATTTGATTGGCGTTGGAACTGACATCCAAAAGAGCAAAAAACTCATTTTGATATTTCTGCACGTGAGGTGTCAGCTGCTGCTCATAAGGAGGAAGCGGCTCTTGTTTTACTGCGCTTCTGGCGGAAATAATAGACGCTGTTGACGATTTAGCAGTGATGGTACTGGTACTGCTTGCTTCACTTGCCTGAAGTCCACTTGAAACTCCCATGGTTGCGCCTTGGTTCTGCTGACCTCCGAAGTCGTTTCCAAAATGGAAGCCTACTTTCACGCTATCCGTTTTGTCATCTTGAGGCTTTTGGGAAATCTGGCATACAAGCCAAGTGATGATCCCCTCGAATCCCTTCTTTCCATCTCCTCTCTGAAGCCTCCGCAAATAGATAAGGTTCGCTAAGTAGGGATCCGGCAACGTCGGTAGATATCCTAAAAGCCCAGAAACAAGGATAGTTTCACTTCTGATGATGCGGGTCCAATCAGCTGTACATTCTCCAAAAATCATGGCTCCATTGACTGGAGTCACAGTAAACAAAGCATTCTCTAAGGCAAGGGCCAAACTCTTGAACTTCGGAACCTTGTCATTTGGTAACTTATTGTCCCAAAGGATATTGTCATCGATGAGATAAAGAATATTCTTGGACTCTGTACCTGCCAAGATCAAGAGACTGTCCTTGGTTTTCACTCCGACAGGCAATCCGTTGACTAACAATGGCCTATCGACATAGTGTACGGCATTGACAGATGCGACTAGAAGCTCGATTCCCTCTGCTAATGAATTATAGAGAAATGAAGATTTTTTATTCAAAAACACACTCAGGCTAGTTCCGTGCTCATTTAGCTCATCTTTCCAGTGGCCAAATTCCTGAAATGCCCCTTCTCCTTCTCCTGCCAGATCGGTTATACCTATCCTCCCTGGATCGATTAGGAATATAGGAGCCAAAAGTTTTAGATTTTTGGCCTGCAATCCTTGCCAAGTACATTTGATCCCAGCTTTTCCCTCTAAGAGAAAGCCTCCTGATCCTGCTACTTCCAGAGGATTGTCCACGTCTAGCTCTGCTGCAGGAATCGCCCAAAAAGCGGCTTTCAGCGGAGCGCTTTCCGAAAATTCTACCAATGGACTCTTCTGTGAAATAGGCTTAACCTCCTGCTGACTGCTTGTCATAGGAATAAGTAGACGGCTAACTTGAGAATTGAATGTTGGAGCGGCATTCTTTTGTTGGAACACAAACTTCTGTCCGTAAAGCTCAGCATTTCCTTCACCAACAGACGCTACTTGAGCTTTGGTACCACCCGAAAAGGAAAAGGCAAATTTGCCCGGAGTTTGCACCTTGGCACCTAAGCCATCTTTTCCATATTTCTTGTTAGGATCCGTTATCGGATCTGTTTGTGTCAAGTCCAGAGAAACCTGCACACCAGTCTGAGCACCTAAGACAAGCTTGTCGTTTTGCAAGACAGGATTTTGGCTGAGCTGGATTTTACCAGAAGCTACCTTGAGGCCGGCATATCGATTGGAAGGTGCATTTTGGGCCAACATATCCGCTCGGATCCAGACACTCCCTGCCACGACCTTGTATTCCTTGGTCACTTCTATTGGAGGAGTGTTGACCAGTTGAACCAATTTGGTTAAAAATTCGGCTTGGAAGAGGATTACTGGCAATGGATTGTTTTGCTGATAAAGCCCGAGGAGTTTGACTACCTTATAAAAATCGATCAGTACAAATCTGCCGTCTTCCCGCTGCAGTGGCCCCACTGTTTTTTCCACCTTTGCTCCTGCTGCCCAAGCCGGTACGCTGGTTTTCAGCTGAGTGGTCCGAACAGGCACTTCCCTAATAAATGGTCTTAAATTGATTTCTTTGACTGCCTGAGCCTCCTTTTCCTTGGCTTTTGGCCTTGATCCTTCCGCTTCCACCTTCTCCACTGTCTCACGGATTTTCTCCATTTGGGTAGGTTTGATTCGCTCTTTCGCAAATAGCTGGGATCGCTCAAAACTGAAGGACTCGGATTTGACTTTGAGATCCTTGGTTAAAAGCAGGCTTTTAGCAAATAGTGGAAGGCCTTCCTCCCAAACCTTGGCATCCTTCGTTTCGCTTAGCTGAAGGTGTCCGAATACTTCAGCGAGTAATTCACTTAACTGGTCTTTTTCCATTTTACAAAAAATTGAAGGTTGGAATAACAGCTATTTTGCAATTAAAAATTGATTATCGGCAACACTTAAAAAACTTTCCAAAATCGATTGAAAACTGAAAAATAGTGAAGGAATTTAATCATTATTCTTCTTATCGACCTAGCTTTTTCAAATTAATTACTTGATATCTTTATTATTAATTCCTCTTAAAAGAAAAAATATTAGTTTTGAATTGGAATAATATAATTTTAAGTAAATAAATTAATACAAATTTAAAAAATTCTTATTAACTGCTGATTTACACTACTATAGGATATGGGTTGCAGTCCTTTTCCCTTTTAGATTTCCTTATCAAGTTCAATTTGCTGCTACCTTTCAAGACAGTACAAATAAGCTAAACTCATTTGATGAAGTTTGCTGTTCAAACCATTGATAAAAGTTGGAGCACTGATATTCTATTTTCCCAAAAAATGTGGGAACTCCAATTTCCAATTCTTGCTTATATTGTTTTACTGAATTTTTAAAATCAACCTTTTATGGCAGAGCATATCAAAAAAGAATATTCCAACGGTGATATTACTATTACCTGGGAGCCACACAAGTGCATCCATTCAAAAAAATGTATCAAAGGTCTTCCTCAAGTTTTTGACTTTGAGAGGAGACCATGGATTCTGGCAGATGGATCAAGTTCAGAAAGTATTTCCAAGCAAATTGACAGCTGTCCAAGTGGAGCTTTAGGCTATTACTATCCAAACAAAGAAAAGGATGTTTCTGCTCAGGTTTCTGATCCTCATAGAATAGAAGTTAGTCAGAATGGTCCATTGCTTGTGTTTGGGAAACTTCACATCAAAACAACTTCCGGGGAACTGGAAAAAGATGGAAAAGTCACTGCATTTTGCCGATGTGGAGGCAGTGGGAACAAACCATTTTGTGATGGTACCCATCAAAAAATAAATTTTAAAGGGTAAATCGTTTCCTCAAAAATGCGTAAAGTCCTTATACTTTTTGCCCATCCTAAGTTTGAACATTCGGAGGTAAATCAAGCAATGATTCACTCCATCAATAATCTGGAAAATGTGGAGATCAGAGATCTGTATGAATTATATCCTGATTTCAATATTTCTATTCAGGAAGAGCAAGAAGCCTTATTTCAGGCTGATGTGGTTATTTGGCATCACCCTATATACTGGTACTCCTGCCCTCCTTTACTTAAACAATGGATTGATTTAGTTTTGGAATTTGGTTGGGCTTATGGTCCAGGGGGAGTTTACTTAAAGGGTAAACACATTCTAAATGCTATCACAACGGGAGGCACAGAATTAGCCTATTCAAAAGAGGGCAGAAATCAATACCCAATTGTAGATTTTCTGATACCATTCGAACAGACAGCAAAACTTTGTCTGATGAATTACCTGGCTCCGTTCCATTTGTCCGGTACATTTAAAATAAGCAGAGTAGACTTACAAAAAAAGGCAGAGGAATACAGGGATTTAGTATTGCAGCTTCGAGATGCTGAACAAATTGACCGTCCTTCAAATCGTCTTATCCCAAATCTATGAATGGATTTTTAGCAAATGCCGTCATTTATATTCTAGCAGCGATTGTCTGTGTGCCCTTGGCAAAAAGGCTGGGAATGGGATCAGTTTTAGGATATTTATTGGCGGGAATTCTGATTGGACCTTACCTGCTTGGATTCATTACCAATGAAGGACAGGGACAAGATATCATGCATGCCACCGAGTTTGGGGTAGTTATGATGCTTTTTTTGATTGGTTTGGAACTAGAACCAAAAAATCTCTGGAAAATCAGGGATTTAATTATCAGAATTGGATTGTCTCAGGTTTTGGTTACGGCAATTTTAGTGTTTGTAATTGGAGTTTTGATTCCCATACCATGGCAAAAATCCTTGGCGATCGCTCTTTCTATGGCCCTTTCTTCCACAGCCATCGTACTTCAATCTTTAAAAGAACGGAATGAAATGAATTCCCAATTAGGTAAAATGTCATTTGGGGTTTTGCTGATGCAGGATATCTCGGTCATTCCTATTTTGGCAATTTTACCTTTGTTGGTAGTAGCTACTCCAGAGATATCTGTTGAGCATACAGACGGAATGCATGGCCTTATTGATAGCCTTCCGGGTTGGGCCCAGACCATATCAATTTTTGGAGCAATAGGAATCGTCATCCTTTTAGGAAGATATGGATTCGGTCCTTTGTTGAACTTTGTGGCCAAAACAAGATTAAGGGAATTATTCACCGCTTCTGCGCTATTGATTGTAGTGGGTATTTCCTATTTAATGGAACTAGTGGGATTGAGCCCAGCTCTAGGAGCATTTTTGGCTGGTGTAATCTTAGCAAATTCTCCTTACAGACATGCGTTGGAATCAGATCTAGAGCCTTTTAAAGGATTACTTCTGGGACTCTTCTTTATGGCAGTAGGTTCCACCATTAATTTTTCTTTGATTTTCAATGAAGCCAGTACCGTGTTTAGTTTGACATTAGGAATCATTCTTTTGAAAACACTGATTTTGCTGGTTTTGGGTAAAGTCAAAAAACTTCAACTTTCCACTAATTTGAAGTTCGCAATCGGGCTTTCTCAAGTAGGAGAATTCTCTTTTGTCACATACGCATTTGCCCAGCAACTTGGGATCTTTGACCAGTCTATCACTGATACGCTGATGGCAGTTACTGCGCTTAGTATGACCATCAGTCCCATTCTGATGTTGGTTTTTGATAAGCTGATCATTCCTTTGATGACAGAAGATTCAAATACCAAAGAACAAAAAATAGACAGCTTCCAAGAAAATAACAAAGTGATTCTGATCGGTTTTGGTCATTTTGGATCTACCCTGGGAAGATTTCTCAGAGCTAGTGGCGTGGAAGCCACCATTTTGGATTCTGATCCAGAGAGAATTGAATATTTGAGAAAAATGGGTTTTAAGGTTTATTTCGGAGATGGCACCCGGGCAGAGTTATTGCAATCAGCAGGTGCAGAGGAAGCAAGCATCCTGATTTCAGCCTTGGACAATACCGAGTATAGCATTAAACTGGTTGAACTTTGCAAGCAGGAATTTCCTCATTTGGAGGTAATGATTCGTGCTAAAAACAGGTACGATGCCTTTGAACTAATGGAAAAAGGGGTTACGAATATTTACAGAGAACATCTCGACACCTCTATCAAAATGGGAGAAGATGTCTTGAAAAAATTAGGTTTTAGAGCCTATACGGTACATCGTATGGCAAAACAATTTCATGATTATGATGAGGCGGCATTAAAAGTTCTCGTCAATTACAAAAACAATCAGGATGAGTACATTTCCAAAAGTAAGCAGCAGATCGAAATGCAAGAAGCCTTGCTCTCGGGTGAAATGATGCGGAAATTTTCTGTTAACGATCATACCTGGGATAGCGATGTGATCAAAGAAGCGGAAAAAATATCTCAGGAAAAGGCTAAAAAGTAGAAATTGACTCTTATTAAGAAAAGCCCTATTTCAATTAAAAACATCTTCTGAAGTAAACTGAAAGCCAGGATTAAAACATTGAAGTGCTTTTTCTTTCAAAGCCAAAATAGGTTAATCAAAGAAAATCAACTTCGGTTCCGATTGTTATGATCTTACCCGTCATTCCATTATAGGATTGATCAACTTATTGAAGACTGGTCAATTATCAAATGAACATTTGGGTGAAGCCATAGCATCGATGCAGGCAGATTTGTATTTATTTCCTTTTTGAGAAGAGTATTCAAGGCTTCCTCCTTCCCTTTTCCTGCTATGAATAGCAAAATAATTTTCGAACTCATTATTGTGCCTATTCCAACGGTCATTCCTTGCTTTAAGGGCACACCGACAGATTGAATCATTCCACTTGACAAAGTAGTTTCTGAAAGTTCTGCAACATGGCAATCCACTTTTAATGATTCTGCCGGTTCATTTAATGCAATATGCCCGTTTTGGCCTATCCCTAAAATACAGATATCAATAGGGCCAGATTTCAAGATTTTCTTTTCAATCCTATCACATTCTTCATCAGGTGTTTGGGTCTGGCTATCAAATGAAATGTATCGTTCTGAGGGAATTCCTATTTTTTGAAGCAGTTTTTGATCGATGTCATATTCAGAAGTAAATGTAGAATCTTCTGGTAATCCCAGCCATTCATCCAACTTCAATACTCTCATTTTACTAAAGAATTCTGGATCAACAAGATATTTTTTATGCATCAGTTCATAGAGTCCTGACGGTGATCCGCCACTTGCAGCACAGAATAAGAGGCTTGGTTTTTTGACTATTTCCTGAAGAACTATATCAGCTCCTTTCTCACTCATCTGTGAAAAATCAGAACAATAATGAATATGCATTTTATTACTTGGTTTTTTGGAGTTAGGACTGTAAAGCTTGCCTCTTTTTCATTCGCAGAATTTACAAAAAAGAAAATCCTATTAAGGTCAATCCTAATTTTAAAAAACAATCTTCCTAACATTGGTTCTATCAATCCTTGATATTCAGATAATTATTAAGGAAATTAATGGTGTTCTGTCAAAATAAATTTTATTGATTCTTTCTTCTTTTTACAGATAATCTAAGATTTCTAATTTTTCTAAACATTAAAACCAATGGTAACCCATCACATTATTACTAACAGGGAAGTGACTTCCCGAAAAAGCAAAAGCTATATCTCAGTAAATGAAAATGAGTTCATGCGAATGGACGGAGATGAAGAAGCCCGACACAATTTACGTTACGGCACTGTCACTTTTGATCCGAAAAAAGCAAAGAAATTACAGGACTTTAAAATTGATATTATTCCAGAGGTTAATGAAAACACCTTAAAAAAATATGCGGATGAGCAATCTGTAGATAAAAGCGTTTTCCCATCAACTCAAGTTTTTGAGGAGCTTTATAAGAAGGGGTTAAAGGCTGAAAAAAGGCAAGATATTTTAGTGTTTATCCATGGATTCAATTCTGATTTGGAAACTTCCATGCAGACACTCGCTGATCTTCACAGAAAATATGTGGAGCCAGAAGACTCCCCCATTTGTCATCTTGTCCTATTTAGTTGGCCTGCGAAAAAGAAATTGCTGAAATATCGGGCAGACGAATTTGATGCCAAACAATCCGGTTTCGCCTTAGCACGATCTATGGCAAGTTTGAGAGAGTATTTCAAACAAAAACTAGTCAAGGAAAGAGAACCGCTTTGCGAGCAAAAAATTCACCTTCTATGCCACAGCATGGGAAATCGTGTTTTGGAAAATATGATCATAGGTATATCTGAAATCAATATTCCAATGGTAAATATCTTTGGAGAAATCATCCTTGTAGGAGCAGACATCGACTATGATGCTCTCGAAAGTCCCAAACCAATGTATCGATTGATTGATCTGGGACAAAGGATCCATTTATATTTCCATAATAAAGACTTGGCGCTTGGAGTTTCCGAAACCACAAAAAATGCTTTCAATCGATTAGGTAGATGGGGTGCAAAGAAGAACGACCAATTGCCGGATGATGTTTACGAATGTGATGTTTCGGATATCAGAGATGATGAAGAAACATTGCATGAAGCAAAACATCATTGGTATTTTATAAATTCCGATTCCGTAGTGGAGGATATCAAAAAAGTATTTTGGGGAGAAGGTTCAATATTCAATTTTTAAACTGATGAAATTCTCAGACTTACACACGCACAATCATATGCGCGCTCATTTTTGGATGCAGGAAAAGCCTGATCGCTTTAGGCGGAAAGGATCTTTTACTCCTTGGACCGTCATTTCCTCCAATAGAAAGGGGTACCTCAAAGGAAAAATGGGAGCTTCTTACAGTCAAGCTGATTTAGTAAAAGCATGGAATGGAAATGTTCGACTGACGTTCAACTCACTTTATCCTTTGGAAAGACAATTTGTCAAAGGCTTTAAACCAACCGTTGGGAAGGATAAATGGTATCGATTTTTAATTGCTTTTGCAACTTCTCATAAACTTCCACTACGGGATTTTATTCAAACAGCTTATATGCGAATTCCTGATGAAGCCGTAAATTATTTCCAATCTTCTGGCTATGATTATTGGGAGTCACTTAATAGAGAGTTAAAATTTGTGCTTTCTGATTCAGGAAATCGAATTGAAAAGAATGAAATTTTTACTCCAGGATTTTTTAGAAGAGTATTTGAGTCAGAGAAAAGAAGGAGAAAGCATCTCGCCGCAGAATTGGATGTTAAGAAGGCACAGTATCTCGCTCCTCGAAATACGTTGGAATTAAATCAATCCTTAGAAAAAGAAGATGAGATAACCATGGTCATTACGGTAGAAGGAGCGCATGCTTTGGGTACTGATCGGGCTGCTATTTCAGAAATCTCCAGAAGAATTGAGCACATCAAAAAGGAATGGCCTGTCCCAGTTTTCTTCCTGACTTTTGCACATCATTTTGATAACAAGCTATGTGGACATGCACATTCCATTCCTGATGTGGGAAAATTGCTTTTAGATCAGCGTGATAGAATGAATGAGGGCTTCAATCCAAATGGAGAAAAGATCATTAAAGAATTGCTCAGTCTAAACCAAGAATTAGAAAAAGACCCAAAACTTGGCTATCGTATTCTTATTGATGTGAAGCATATGAGTGCAAAATCACGGAAAGAATATTATGATAAAATCGTAAACAAATGCTTTGAAAAAGGAGATGTAATCCCTGTAATTGGGTCCCATTGTGGATATTCAGGCAGAGCGACCCTTGATGAACACATCGCGCTTCAGGACAGTGAGCGAGACGATTACAGTGAATTATGCGGAGATGAGAGTCATTTGAGTAAAAAGGCGAAAAAAGAACTTATCAAAAACCTACCT
This sequence comes from uncultured Algoriphagus sp., assembly GCA_965659625.1. Lineage (GTDB taxonomy): Bacteria > Bacteroidota > Bacteroidia > Cytophagales > Cyclobacteriaceae > Algoriphagus. Next base: position 20,645 of record CBFHWO010000010.1, read on the forward strand.
GGAGGTAAATTCAATGCCTGGAATATCAATCTCTGTGATGAAGATATTCAAATGATCGTGAAGACGGAAGGTTTATTCGGGCTTTCCTTTGATCAGCGAATTCTCGGGATCAAATCCACCGACAAGAAAACCAGTAGAAATGGAATTCAACTGATTTGGGATAATATCAACGCAATTATAGAAAGTGCTTACAAAAACCTTCCTGAAAACGAAGCTCAAAAGATCTGGAAATGCCTTACAATCGGGACAGATTTCGAAGGATTAATTGATCCACCAAATCCCTATTCCACCGTTTTGGAATTCAAGGTGTTTGCCGGAAATCTAATTTTTGAAATCGAACAAGCAAGAAAAATCGGGAATCCTAAACATCTCTCCCATTTTAAGAACGTCGATGAAGTACGGGCAGCTATAGAGGATTTCTGTTTCAACAATGCATCGAATTTTGTCAAGAAACATTTTCCGGACAAACCTTAAGCGGCTCCTCGAAACGCTGTTTACAGATGCTTGAGCTTTACCTCTCTTGTGTGAGTGTAAAAATATTTTCAGCTTCTAATCCCCTTACCTCATGCTCAACTGAGACAGGTATTTCATAAATGTCAAACTCTCCAAATTCAAATATCTTCCCTTCTATTTCAAATTCAATTCTTCCTTGCAGCATCGTCAGCATGGTTGGCACAGTTGTATGATGCTTCTTTAGAATCTGGTCTTTCACCAATGCAATCGCAAAAAGGTTGAGTTTTTCTGTCTTATAAATCTGAAGCACTCCAGGTCTCTCTTCAGAAAGTTTGATGTTTTTAAGAATATTCATGGGTTTACTTTTAAAGTGTAAGATTCTTTCAATTTTACTTTTACCAATTTAATAAAAAGCCCAAACTCAGCCTCCCAATAATTTCTTTTTCAGAAATTAATCCAAAAAAAACATCAATCAAAGGTTACCAATTATCCTAAAAACATCTAGCCATTTTTCTTATTTCCCAGGTGAATCGTCCCCGAAAATCTCTTTGACCACCCATCCTTTTCCCCACTCTTCTTTCTCCTCTTCAGTCCAAAGTTCAGGATAGAATATTACCTTTTGAAAACGGGGAGGAAGATATTTTTGCCAATTGGTACCGCCGGTTGCAGCAATGTCTACTGGATCTTTTTGAAGATACCTTACTGCTGATTTGTAATGTGCCAAAGGCCAAAAAACATTCGCTTTTAGATCAAGTTGCTTCATAGCTTCTGTCAACTCATCTGTTTTATCCTGGCAATCTATATATTTCTGCCATAGGTTCTTACGCCTAAAATCTTCAATTATCCCTTTAAGTTTTTTTCCGTACTTTATTTCAAAGTTTTTTAAGGTTAAGGTCTTCTCTCCGGTTGCCAATTCAATGGCTCCTTGCTGCCAATACAAATGCTCAAACAAATCATCTGCTGGACTATGATAATCATGCTCTTCCCTATTTTTCAAAGCCACTAAATTAAAAGCATCAGCTGCCATCAATTCAATTTCACGGTATTGTGCAGATTGGAATCCACTGGAAGGTAACAGAGACATTCTAAATTTCAGGAATTGCTCTCGTTCCATCCCTTTCCACATCATCGCAAACGAAGATATCAAATGATCAAAGTACATATTGATTCGCTCCAATCTGGTCTTAAAAAAAGCATCAGAGATAGGTTCTTGGATTGAAATCTGTTCCATTTCAGAAATGATCAATTTGAAATAGAGCTCTGTGATCTGATGATAGATGATAAAAATCTTCTCATCGGGAAAAGATGTTTTTGGCTGCTGTAGAGACAACAGTACATCTAAGTTGATGTATTCCCAATACGTTAGATAGTCAGCATAGAGTAAACCTTCCAGATAAGAAAGCATATCTTGACCCGAAGCTTTGAACTTACTTTGAAGCTGTTCAATTTTATCTAAGATTTTAGGGTCAAATTGATGTTGGTTCATGATGAATTTATTTAAAAAAGGTAGACTTTTAGGAAGCAATCTATTTACTTCGAATCAATCAGTTTTTTTTGACTCGACAAAAATCACTGATTCATACTAATTAACCAAAATACCATGGAGTCTAAATCAATCCAGAAAACCCAAAAGCAAGACTTATTCGAAGGTGTTGATTTCCTACAAATCGACGATTTATTGACGGAGGAGCATCTTTTGATAAGAAGTTCGATTAGAGATTTTGTCAAAAAAGAAATTTCACCTTACATAGAAGATTGGGCTCAAAAAGCACATTTCCCTAGTGAAATTGTGAAAAAATTTGGTGATGTCGGTGCTTTTGGCCCACAGATCCCAATCGAATATGGAGGAGGTGGATTGGATTATATCGCATATGGTTTGATCATGCAGGAGATAGAAAGAGGTGATTCCGGAATGCGATCTACAGCCTCTGTTCAAGGTTCCCTGGTGATGCATCCCATCTATAAATTTGGATCAGAAGAGCAGAGAAGAAAATACCTGCCAAAATTAGCTTCTGGTGAAATGCTGGGATGTTTTGGTTTGACAGAACCAGATCATGGATCCAATCCAAGTGGAATGGTCACCAATTTCAAAGATATGGGAGATCATTACCTTTTAAATGGAGCCAAAATGTGGATTTCAAATTCTCCGGAAGCAGATATCGCAGTGGTCTGGGCAAAAAATGAAGAAGGAAGAATCCATGGATTACTTGTAGAAAGAGGCATGGAAGGATTCTCCACTCCCACCACTCACAACAAGTGGTCGCTGAGAGCCTCTTGTACTGGCGAATTAGTATTTGACAACGTCAAAGTACCTAAAGAGAACTTGCTTCCAAATAAATCTGGCTTAGGAGCTCCCTTGATGTGTTTAGACTCTGCAAGGTTTGGAATAGCTTGGGGAGCAATTGGCGCAGCGATGGACTGCTATGACTCTGCCAGGAGATATGCTCTGGAAAGAATCCAATTTGACAAACCAATTGGAAGCTTTCAATTAGTCCAAAAGAAATTAGCAGAAATGCTTACCGAGATAACTAAAGCTCAGCTTTTGGCCTGGAAAGTAGGAAAAATGATGAATGAAGGAAAAGCTAAAACGGTCCATATTTCTATGGCAAAAAGAAACAATGTGGATATGGCTTTGACTATTGCTAGAGAAGCCCGTCAGATTCATGGTGGAATGGGAATTACCGGTGAATACCCAATTATGCGTCATATGATGAATCTCGAATCCGTCATCACTTATGAAGGGACACACGATATTCACTTGTTGATTTTAGGAAATGAAATAACTGGAATATCAGCTTTTAAATAAAATGAAAAGGGATTGAAATTAAATTTCAATCCCTTTTTTCAATCTTCTAATTCCTCTGGAAGTATCATCCATGTAGTTGCCAGTCCTTTAACCGATCCACCGGTGCATTCTCGACACTGATTGGTTTGCGTTTGTTCTAATTTTCCGTTGATATAGATATTCACCGTTATATCTTCCGATTCCATTCTTTCAGTATCAGTACAAGTAGGGCAATCAGCTGTACCATGGATAGTCACTACAATCGGTGAAATTTTAGGTTCAAATTCATATTTCCAACCACTCGGAAGGGTACTTGAACCTAATTCAGAAGTGTTTATTCTTTGACCATTTTCATCATCAAATTCACCATACCATTCTGCTCCCCCACTAGTGATTACCTCGTAGGTTACTTTTACAACTGGATTCTCCTCATCATTTTCACAGGAGAAAAGAAAAAAAGAACTTAAGACCAGAATAATAAAAGACTGTTTCATCGTTAGTTTATTTTGAGGTACAAAATTCTATAAATCAATACGTAAGCCAATATTTATTCGCTACGCAAAATGCCTATTACTTAATTTTCACGATTCTTCCCAGAAAGACCTGTTGATCTAATCCTTGAACTGAAATCAAATAAGTACCATTTGCAATAGTACTGACATCCAAAGTGATTTTGGTTGGACTTTCGCTTAATAAGATGATATTTTGCTTTAGTGATTTTCCATTCATGTCGAAAACTTCCCAAGATCTAGATTCAAACTCAAGGTCACCGATAGATTCAATTGTAACTTCCGAAGAAACGGGATTAGGATAAATTTTCAACTCTTGAGATAGAATCTGCCCATTGATCAACCCTGAAATAGTTATTTCAACAGGCCCTAATCGAGTGCTGCAGCCATTATTATTGGTGATCTCAACAGAATATGTACCCATTTGAGTAAGCGTAATTGTTCTGGAAGTTTGTTCAGGAAGGATTTCTCCATTTCTAAACCATTGATATTCAAAATCTCCGTCTGGAGCTTTTAATATATTTCCATCTTCTATGATTTCACCAGATGGTTTTTCAAAAGCCTTTATTTCAATTTTTTCAGTTTCAAACAAGCATCCACCTTCATATCTAATCACTGCATGATAGACTCCACCTTCTTCAATGGCAAGAGTCTTTCCCTTCTGCCCCTCAACTTCGACTCCATTTCTTCTCCATCGAACCACTTCAAAAGATGCTTCACTTGATAAGGTTATTTCTTTCTTTTCTCCGATGCAGATACTTTCTGGACCTGAAACCGTCACAGGTTTTGACACTATACCTTTCACTAAGACAACCGCTGTTTTTTCTGTCACATTTCCGGCGATGTCAACCGCTCTCAACACCACTTGAACTTCTTTCCCAATAGATTCACAATTCATCGAAGTTTTATTAATCGTGAGCTCTTTAACTTCGCAATTATCAGTGAGTTGGCTAACGAAATCTTCTGCCTTAAGTGCGACTTCCCCCTTTGTTAAATCAAGTTCAACTTCCATGTTTTTGGTCACCAAAACCGGTGGCAAATTATCCTCGACTTTGACAAGTATCGATTCTTCCCAAGTATTTCCTTTAGCATCTTTGATTGTAACCAGCACTGTATTTTCACCCAAATTTTCACATTTGAACACATTTTTACTCAAAGTGATGGTCAGATCAGATGAAGGAGAACTTAAGAAAACATCGCCCTTTGATAGTTCAGCAATTCCATTTTCATTTAAAGGAAGCTCAATTCTCTCTTTGACATCTGGATATGGCTTTTCACCAGTTCCAGGATCTTCAGAAAATGTAACCTCTTTCAAAGATGAGAAAACTGCACAGCCATTAGTTGGTAAAATTTGGGTTTTATAAATACCGGATTCTGTGATTGTTAAAACTTTGGAATCTGAAGAAGAAAGTAGCATTTCTCCCTTATACCAGCCAAGCACTTGATATGAGAATTCTGAACCTAATTCCAATTTGACATCAGAGCCTATAGTTCCTGAATCAGGCCCTACCAGACTTATTTTCTTACTTTCTACTTTTTCAATAGTGACATAAGTGAAACTTGAAGCAGTATTTCCAGATTTATCTTTTATGGAAACTTCAACTTTGATCGGCACATCTAAATCTTCGCATCCAATAGTTTTAGGACTGAAATTGATTTCCAAGTCATCTCCGCAATTGTCCGAAACACTGGAAATAATATGCTCTTTTTTGATTTCAAAGCTTTTTGAAACAGTTACATCTAATGTGCCTACAAAATCCTTAAGACTAAGAGTTGGCTTTATTTCATCGATCACATTTACTTTTACCTCTCCTTCCCACTTTATTTCTCCTCCTGATTTTACTTTGATCTGAATTTCATTTAAACCTAGGTCTTCACATGAAAAGGTCAAAGATCTAGAAAATTCATAGTCATAATCCTCAGAATAGCCCGACGAAAAATATTGATTGGCAGTTGAAACAACCGTACCATCCTGATTTAATTTCAAAGTTAAATTCTCTTCAAAAACAGGAGCTTCTGTTTGTGTTTTGAGGGGGATTTTTAACTCGATCTTATCATTATAAACCCTTCTCTCTACCTTTAAAAGGTTATAATTCTGATCTAACACTGGAAAAGCATAGACTGGGGTAAACTTGATCGAGGCAAATTGATTTTCTCCTTCTGTGATCTTTTCCAGATTGACCTCGAGATGTCCATAATGCTTTCCCCCATCTACCAAGACAGGATTGGCACCACTTGTATTCCATTGTTCAGGCTCACTTTGATCAGCTGTCCATTTTCGATAAGGATTATAATCCAGCGTGTTCAGTGGATTCCCCAACCAATCTCTTTTTTCGCCTCTCATTCCGTCACCTGCCACTCCGACGTCGTAGTACATGATTCCTTCGCCATCTCCGTCCTCATCCACAAAGCTTCTTTCGAAAAGTTCATCATGCCCAGAAAAGACTGCAATTACCCCAAATTGCTCCAGTAATGGGTTCAAAACCCTTAAAGGGGTACCAACTTGGCCTACTGAAAGTTCATGGTTTAATGGAACTCCATGCTCCCCTGAAGAAAAAGCAATATGATGGTATTGAACAAAAATCAACTGTCCTGAATCACTAGCTTCCTTCAAATTTTTTTCTAACCAAACATATTGGTCAGATCCTGGCCCAAAGCCGCTAAGATCTTTTCCTCCCGCACTTTCATATTGGGATTGGGTATAGTTCTCTTGGGTATCTGTTCCGGGAACTGTATATTCTTTTCCTTTCAACTTTGTCTGCCCTTCAAAATCTGAAGCGTTTTGATCCGGAATTCCATTGCTGGAATCTAAAGTAAGTATCGTAACAGGACCATAATCGGCTCGGTAATAACTTTGTCTATGCTTTTGCAAAGGATCTTCCACAGGAGTTTCAAAATAGGCATGGAACCGACTTCTACTTAGCACAGGCAGGAATTCACCACGCTCATTTGTTCCATATCCACCATTTACAGAACCATATGATTCCCAATTTCCCAGTGCCGGAATAATTGCATATTGGGAGAATCCTTTCCCTTTTTCTCCTGCATTTTGTCTAAAAAACTCATCCCATCCAGGTTGGTAACCAGCACCTTGAACCAAATCGCCAGGCATAACCATAAAATCGGGACTCCGATCATTGATGATTTTTAAATTTTCAGCATAGCCTCTTTCTTCAGTCAGCATGTAGTTTGGAAGTTCTATTCCTTGTTCGGTAGTACTTCCAAATTTTTGTTTCCATAATTCCGGAACAATATGGATAGGCCTAAAAAGCGGAGTTCCGGGATACCATGCACGATTTGTAACCCTCCCTCTAGGATCTGTTTCAGAATCTGCCAAAGCAAAAAACCTGATTTTATCCCAATTTTCAGTTGATGGAGGCGATTTAAACTGCTCGGTAAAAGTCTGACCACCAAGCTCAACAGTATAAGTAATGTTTTTATTTGGAGGAAGGGTTATCTGAATTTGGTATTTAAATGACTCTTCACTCCCTATCCAACTTCCTTGCTCCAAACCTTCCAACACTTGATTTTTCTCTTTGTCGGTATAATAAAGCTCAGGCATGGCCTTGCCTTCTACGACTTGATTTAGCAAAGTAGTACCATCGCCGTCAACAATTTTTATAGAACTGATAGTCAGAGAATTGGAGAACCAAGTGATCTGAACTCTACCTTGGTTGTGGATTTGGAGATATGGATAAATTCGAAATGGGTTTACCTCAAAAAAATTCCAGGAAGTCCCTAAAAAGAAGACAATAATAAAAAACGATAAAACCTTTTTATTCATGACCGTAAAAATTTTCAGAGAATAAATTAAAGCTACTCCCAATTATTTATTCATCAAATTAAATTTCGCAAATACAAAATCTCATCTCGTAAAGTAGATTATTCAACTCTACTCTTCAGTACAAGTAATTGTACAGGATTTACAGGATCATTACTGAATAAATAGATATTTCTCTGGTCAATTCCTTTTCTACCACTTGGATCAAATGTAATTCGAAGTTGCACTGATTCTCCTGGGTTAATTTCAGTTTTGGAAATCTCCAATTTGAGACATTTACAGTTACCCTGAATTTCTCTGATTTCTAACACTTTTTGCCCTCTATTGGTAATTTGAACTAGTTCATTTTTTATGGAATTTGCCGAAATGTTTTTCAAATCAATTTCATTTTTCTCCAATACCAATTGAGGAACCACTTTGAGTTCATCTTTAGAAAAAGGAGGAAAGTATTCAAAAACTTCTGCCAAAACTGGAATCGGAATAACTGATAGTGAATCCCAAGCAATTGCAAATTGGTCTTCTACAAAACCTAGCTCACCTTTGGCTGCGCCATCATAAGAAACCTGAATCAATCCTCTTTCTTGAGGTCTAATAAAATCTGTTACTTGGGATATTTGAATAAAATCAGGGACATTATATTTCAAACTATCTGCATACAATGTTTCTTCACCAAAATTGTAAATTTCTAGCATTTTTACTTTTGGAACGTTCGTGAAAACCTCGCCCATATTCAACTTGGGAAGGCGAAATCCCACATTAGAAATTTTGGTTGAATAAATTCTATCCGGGTTTTCTGGATATGGAATTGCAATTCCCTCTAAGAATAACGTGTCCTGAATATCCTGTAAATTGCCTTTTACAATAATCAATCGATTAAAATATCCAGCTGCAGAAGCCGGATCAAAAGAAACTTGGAGAATTCCTGATTCACCTACATCTAGGGTATCTTTGGTGAAATCAACGGTGGTACATCCACAATCAGTCCAAACATCTTCTACATAAAATAGCGAATCCTGGGTATGGGTGAATTCAAATTCAGCAATTTGCTTTCCTTGCTCTTCAAAAACCGTCCCCAAATCCACCTTATTTACTTTCCAGATCAGCTTTGGAATCACAGTTTCCTGAGCCTGAACGGATTGCAAAAGAAGGACTAAAACAGCAATAGATAGAAATGGTAATCGAATTCTCCACATGCTGCAATTAACGCATAATTTCAAATGGATTATATCCTCTTTTACTTAATTTGCGCCAAAATTAAACAAATGGCAAGAGTACTTACAGGCATTCAGAGCAGCGGAAGACCTCATTTGGGAAATATCCTTGGAGCAATTGTGCCGGCGATAGAACTCATCAAGCAAAACAAAGAAGAGTCCTTTATTTTTATTGCGGATTTCCATTCTTTGACGAGTTCGAAAGGCAGTGAAATCAGAAAGCAAAACACCTTGGCTGTAGCCGCAGCGTGGTTGGCTTTTGGACTTGATATTGAAAAGACAGTTTTCTATAGACAATCCAGAAGACCTGAGGTAGCAGAATTAACCTGGTATTTGAGTTGCTTTACTCCTTTTCCAATGCTTGCCAATGCACATAGCTTCAAAGATAAATCCGAACGACTTTCGGATGTCAATGCAGGATTGTTTATCTACCCTGTGTTGATGGCTTCCGATATTTTGCTTTATTCTGCAGATTTGGTTCCAGTTGGAAAAGATCAAATGCAGCATTTGGAAATGACAAGAGATATTGCCTCGACCTTTAACCGAATCGTTGAAGAAGAAGTCCTTACTATTCCGGAAGCAAGAATTGATGAAGTGGTAAAAACCATTCCCGGAACAGATGGCCAAAAAATGAGTAAGTCCTATAATAACTATATTGATATTTTCCTTCCCGAAAAGGAATTGAAAAAGAATGTCAATAGCATTATTACAGACAGCACTCCATTAGAAGAGCCTAAAGACCCTGATACTTGCAACGTGTTTAAATTGTATAGTCTGATCGCCACCGAAGAGCAAACCTTAGAAATGCGGGGTAAATACCAAGGCGGCAATTATGGGTATGGACATGCTAAAAAAGAATTTATGGAGTTAATTCTCGATAAATACAAAAAGGAAAGAGAACTCTTCAATTTCTATATGGAGAATCCGGAAGAAGTTGAAAAGAAACTGACTGCTGGAGAAGAAAAAGCAAAAGCTGTCGGTCAGCCGATACTAGAAAAAGTAAGGGCAAAACTTGGATATAGATAATCAAAACAAAGCTGCTTCAAATGAAGCAGCTTTTTCTTTATAAACCTTCCGAGTATTGAGAAGCTTAAAGATGAAATTATTTAAACTCTTTGAATACGACTGTGGCATTGTGACCACCGAATCCAAATGTATTGCTTAACGCAACTTTCACTTTTTTCTCTAGTGCATGTTGGTAAACGATTTCAATATCAGAAGGGATATTGGGATCCAAAGTCTCTGTATTGATTGTTGGAGGGATGACGCCTTCATTTATTGCTTTCACACTAAAGATCGCTTCAATTGCTCCTGCAGCCCCGAGCAAATGACCTGTCATGGATTTGGTTGCTGAGATGTGCAAACTGGTTTTTTCACCGTTGCAAAGCTTAGAAATCGCTTTAGTTTCACTCACATCCCCAAGCGGAGTGGACGTCGCGTGGGCATTGATATAATCAACTTCTTGAATAGTCAATCCAGCTTCCTCCAAAGCGAATTTCATGCATTGATATGCTCCTAATCCTTCTGGATGCGTTGCAGTCATATGATAGGCATCAGCCGTCATAGCTGCGCCTACTACTTCCGCGTATATTTTGGCACCTCTACTTTTTGCATGTTCATACTCTTCAAGGATCAAAGCTGCGGCTCCCTCTCCCATCACAAAACCATCTCTTTCTATATCAAATGGTCTGGAAGCTTTCAGAGGAGCTTCATTCCTTGTAGAAAGAGCTTTCAAAGCGCTAAAGCCACCGATGGAAGCTTCACTAATTGGTGCCTCTGATCCACCTGTCAAAATCACTTTTGCCTTCCCCCATTTGATATAGTTGAATGCATCCATAATGGCACTGTTTGAAGATGCACAGGCAGAAACAGGCGTATAATTGATGCCCATCATTCCATATTTCATGGAAATCATTCCTGAGGCCATATTTCCAAGGAATTTTGGAATAAAAAATGGATTGAATCTAGGGTTGGAGTCATTTTCAACAAACTCTCTCATTTCTTTTTCGAAGGTATATAACCCTCCTTGGCTTGTTGCCCAAATCACGCCTGCATCAAAAGGAGAATCTAATTTTGAAATATCCAAGCCTGAATCCGCTATTGCCTCAGAAGCAGTAAATAATGCATATTGCGTATAGAGATCCGACCTCTTTATTTCATTCCGGTCAAGTTTTAAACTTGGGTCAAATCCAACTATCTCTGCTGCAAATTGAGTTTTAAACTTTTCAGCATTGAAATAAGAAATAGCAGTTGCTCCACTTTTACCTTTTTTGGCATTTTCCCAATTGGTTTTTACATCCTGTCCAAGAGCGGAAAGGGCGCCTAAACCTGTAATGACAACTCTTTTTGAATTCATGGTTCTATTTAAAATCTTTTGTTTAACAAGGAGAAATACAAAACCCGGCTTTTGCCGGGTTTTACTTATTTTATTCCAGATATATTACCTACTTCTCCAAAGAATTTTTAGAGGATTTCCATTAATAATCATCAGAATTCTAACTGGATTTGGCACCAGAACCAACCTTACATCCTGTCTATCAAACTGATCCGATTCGATAGGAACACCTTCTCTACCTACTACTTCATAGCTGATAATTCCTCTCGCATCCGGGAGCAATGGTTTGTATTTATTTGCCAGATAGGCTGTTGGAAGTAAAATATCCGTATCGGATTTTAATACTTTATAAATTTTCTCAAACTCAGGTTCCAAGACCTCCTCATAATCGGCATTGAAATCGTCTTCCAAATCATGAAGTTCTTCTTCCAAATCATCATAGTTGGCGTCGCTGTAATCCATTTCGGCCAATTGATTTCTCTTTTCTACTATTTCGGTGAGCTCTAGATCCAGCTTATCCCAATTCATTCCTTTTTGGTTTTTGGTTTTTGAAAGTACAAAGATGGGCATTCCCTCTTTTTAAGCAGAACATATTTGAAATAAATTAACTAATAAGTAAGATTTTTCCATTTCTACCCTCTTTCTCATAGGCTTTGATGGCCTCTGCAAAGTCTTCCAACGGATATTTTTCGGCTACATCAATCTGGGAAGTCTTATCCATTAAGAAATGGAATACATTCTTAAAAGCATTAATCCTTTCGGATTGCTCCATTTCTTGCATCAGGCTTGTCAGCCAAAAACCTTCAATCCTTAGTGTTTTGAAGATCATAAGTCCACTATTCAAAGGGATGTTTTCAAGACTTAAGCTTCCAAAAACCATCATAAGTCCATCTTTTCTTAAACATCCCAATGCTTTTGCTCCTAAAATCCCTCCCACTGCGTCGAATACGACATGAACTCCGCCCTCTGTTTTTGAAGGTATAACTTTTTGTAATTTCTCTTTTTCAGTATTTACTACGATGTCAGTTCCTATTTTTTGCAAAAATTCTTTTTGAGAATCATGCCGTACTGTACACGCTACGTTTATTCCTTTCTCTTTTGCCATTTGAATTACAAATTTCCCAAATGCAGAAGCTCCAGCGGTTATCAATAACCAATCACCTTTCTTTAATCCTGATTTTTCAATCATAAGGTAAGCTGTCATTGGATTCACGATAGCTTGACAAGCTACTTCATCCGGCATGCCTTCCGGAATTGGAATTAAACTTGACTCAGGAAGTGAAATCAATTCTTTCCAAGTTCCCGTCGCAGAAAATAATACTCTGCTTCCCTTTGGTAGTTTAGTCCCGGATGTTTCTGTAATTCCACAGGCCTCAAAGCCAGCACTACTTGGCAATTGAGGTTGAATACCATACAAACCCTGGATAAACATAATGTCAGAAGGATTGATATTTCTGGCTGTAATTCGAATCAAAACTTCATTTGATAAGGGTTCAGGATCCGGAGAATCCATCAATTTCAACACTTCCAATGGTTTACCAACTCGTTCAAAAATGACTTCTTTCATATCCTTATGCGTTTAATTTCATTTAGCTGTCAATTTTTTTTCAATAAAACTATCGATATATTCTTTCCTCCTGACTCTCAACCCTCATTTTTTTATATCTTAAGGTTTTCACTTAAATCTCTCAAACAATGGATTTATCTAAAGTTTTTTCGCTCGATGGAAAAGTTGCATTAATAACAGGGGCAAGCAAAGGAATAGGACTTACAATAGCTGAATTTTTTGCAGCAGCAGGTGCAAAAGTGGTATTAAGCAGCAGGAAGCAAGATAAGTTAGATGAGGAGGCAATTCGACTAAAAAGCATGGGTTATGAAGCCATTGGTGTTGCCTGTAATGTGGGTAATATGGAGGAATTGCCAGGATTAGTGAAAAAAACGATAGAAGTTTATGGTCAGTTAGATATTTTAGTCAATAATGCAGGGACCAATCCAGTATTTGGACCGATCCATGAAACAAGTTCAGAGGCTTTTGACAAAATCATGGATGTCAATGTCAAAGCACCTTTTACTTTATGCAATTTGTGTTTCCCGCATTTAAGGAAATCATCCTCAGGGTCTGTAATAAACATTAGTTCCATTGGTGCGATCTCTCCAGAACCTGGACTAGGAATTTACAGTGTGAGTAAAGCCGCTTTGGTATCCATGACAAAAGTTTTTGCAAAAGAATGGGGAGATTCTAAAATCAGAGTTAATGCAATTTGCCCAGGTATTGTAAAAACTAAATTTTCGGAGCCATTATGGAGTAATGAAAAAATTCTTGAATATATGTTAAAGCAACTTGCGATCAAGAGAATTGGAACAACTGAAGAAATCGCGGCCTTAGCTTTATTTTTAGCCGCTCCCGGATCCTCTTATACAACAGGCTCCATTATGACAGCAGATGGAGGGTATACCATTTAAAAAATTATTATTATCCGCAGTGATGCCAGTTTCCTTAGATTCTATGGTTATCTGGTTGGATGACCGCAGACCGAAGCGGTCTCAAATTGTAAGATTAACATATCCTACATTGCTTTTACCTCTTTACTGGTAGAAAAGCGGATAAATAAAAAAAATCAAGGATTTATCAAAAGGTTAAGATAAATACTGGTTTAGTGAATTTAATTTGATAATCTAGAAACATAAGGTTCTTCGTATCTGTTGAGGAATTTATATCACCCCCATTAATGAATAAATTTCACCAACTCCTCTTCCTGGTATTTTCCCAGTTCATATTTTCCTGTAATTCAACTACCGAATTAAACGAATCAACCTTTCCAAAACCATTATATCAGGATGCCAAAATCTTGAGTGTCGGAAAGCAAACCATTGAGTTTGATTCTTTAAAAGAAGGCAAATTTGAAGATAGTTTTCAGCCTTTAGAAAGTTCAAATGCAAATTTAGGATTTACAGACAATGGATATTGGGTGAAATTCCAAATCCAAAACTCTGAAATAAAACAAATAGACTATTATCTGGAAGTAGCTCGACCGATCACTGACCATGCCGATTTATATTGGATCGACCAGGAAGGAAATGAAGGTTTACTGAAAAGTGGAGATCAAGTTGGAATTCATGATAGACCTTTTAACCATAGAAAAATTATTTTTCCCATCAGTATTGCAGCCAATACGACTACTTCTTTTTACTTATACTTAAAAAGTGATGGGGAAGTCATAAACCTACCTTTGAACTTGCATGATGCAAATTCATTAATCCAAACCTCCTATTTCGATCAACTTATTTTTGGTGGATTTTATGGGATCTTATTATTAGCAGGCATCACTTATTTATTTTTCTATTTTGGAATCAAGGAGAAAAGTTTCCTTTTATATTCCTTATATGTAGCCTCCATTGCACTATTGCATGCTTCGTTAGATGGTTTTATCTACCAATATGCTGGTGGAAGTAATGGATGGTTCTATGATAGAAGCCTTTTACTGATTGCATCGATTTCCACATTATTTTTTGGCAGGTATGCACAGGTTTATATAAATTTAAAATCAATTTCAACAGTCCTGAATAAGGTTTTTAATATTGCTCTATCGGCAAACCTTATCTTGATTTTTTCAATACTTCTTCTTGATAATGGAAGGCCATTTTATTATCCAGCAGCAAATGCCATAGGTTTTCTATTGATCATACTTTGTTTGATAGGTGTTGTGATGAGCTTTTTCTCAAATCGTCGTGTAGATCTATTTTTTGCTGCGGGGATCACCTCATTGATTATAGGTTTTGTGATTTTTATTTTAAACAACTTTGGGTTGATCGAAAACTCATTTTTAACAGAGAATTCAGCCAAAATAGGTACCGGTTTTGAAATTTTATTCCTTTCACTTTCTATGGCGAATAGAATTAGGATCCTGAAATCTGAAAAGGAAGAAATGCAGGGAATTGCGTTGCAACGCTCTGAAGAAAGCAACCAGATCAAATCCTATTTTCTTTCTAACATGAGTCATGAGTTGCGGACACCTCTAAATGCTATAATGGGGCTTTCTAATAATATCATGAGTGAAATCTCTGATGTGAAAATCAAAGAGAACCTTGAAATGATTAAGTATTCCTCTGTGTCATTACTTTCAAGCATTGAGGATATTCTGGATTATTCTAAAATCGAAAAAGGGGAATTGATTTTAGATCAAAAAGCTTTCGATTTTCATAAAGTAATCCTAGAGATAAAAGGACTGGCTTTCCAAAAAACAAGGGATAAAGGCTTAAAATTTATTTATGAAGAAGCATCAGTTTTGCCTAAACGAATCATTGGTGATCCTATCAGGTTTCGCCAAATAATCACTAATCTGGTTGATAACGCCATTAAATTCACAGCTACGGGTGAGGTAAAATTGCGTTTTTCCCAAATCACTGAAGTAGATAATCTCATCAATTTAAAAATCGAGATCTCAGATACGGGAATAGGTATTGAGCAAAATAAATTGAATAGAATTTACGAGTCTTTTATTCAGCAGCAATTAGACGATAAAAGAAAATTTGGCGGATTTGGACTTGGGCTTTGCATCGTTAAAGCATTGGTAGATTTATATAAAGGAGAAATAAAAATAACCAGCCAGGTGGATAAAGGGACCCACGTTTTTTTATCCCTTGATTTTGGGATTGTAAAACCAAATGACTTGGAAAAACTCGCTGAAACTAAAAGAAAATCCCAAGAACTACTCCTTGGCAAAAAGATTTTAGTCGTTGAGGACAACCCTGTGAATCAACTGGTCATCAAATCCATTTTGAGGAAATGGAATGGAGTCACCACGGATTTTGCAAATCATGGCTTAGAAGCACTCAGCAAAATGCAGGAAATTAAATTTGATGTAGTGCTAATGGATCTTCAAATGCCAGAAATGGACGGATATGAAGCGACTCAAGCGATCCGAAATGGTCAAGGAAGAGATATTCATAAAGAAATACCGATTATCGCAGTTACAGCAGATACGACAGACCAAACAAAAATCAGAGCAAGATCAGTGGGAATGGATGACTTTATGACCAAACCAGTGGATGCCGAGTTACTTCTTGAAAAGGTTTTACATGCCCTTTATTTACAAGAGGTGCAAGTTTCGGATATTAATCCCTGAACTGAAATTTCAGGTATTTAATCTTTTCCCCTTTTTCAGAAAACATCTTTTCATATCGGGTTTGTATCCCATGGTGATCGTCTTTCCACTCAGATTGATAAAAATCATGTGTAAAACCCAATACATCTATATCTTCTCGATTTTGGAAAAGCTCTAATGAATAGTCGAATAGCCCTGTATTGTCCGTTTTGAAATGAATAGTACCACCAGACTTCAACAAAGGCTTATACATTTCTAAAAATCTGGGCGAAGTCAATCTTCTTTTTTCATCTCCATCTCTTGGAAAAGGGTCAGGGAAAGTAATCCAAAGTTCAGAAATCTCACCTTCCTCAAAAAATTTCTCCAAAAGCTCAATCTGAGTTCTCAGGAAAGCTACATTATCAATTCCTTCAGCTGAAGCGGTTGAACTCCCTTTCCAAATTCTGCTTCCTTTAATATCTACACCTATAAAATTTTGGTCTTTAAAGACTCTTCCCAAACCTACCGTGAATTCTCCTCGTCCACAGGCCAGCTCTACAACGATCGGGTTTGGGTTTTTAAATTGAACCTCGTTCCAATTTCCTTTGATGGTTTCAAAAATTTCTTTACCATCCTGAATTACGTTTGGGTTCTCTTCATTTTCCTTGAAGCGAACAAGTTTTCTTCTGCTCATTTATAGGTCTTCGATTTCCGCGACCACAAAAGTACTCCCTCCAACAAAAATCAAATCATCTTTCCCTGCATTTTTTCTGGCAAAGTTCAGTGCTTCGTTCACATTTGGAATAATTTCTCCTTTTAAACCTACTTGATTGGCCTTTTCAGCCAATTGATCGGCTTTTAAAGCCCTAGGAATTGCGGCTTCGCAAAACACATAATTAGCCTCTAAAGGAAGCATTGAGAGTACCTTCGAAATATCCTTATCCTGCACCATTCCCATTACCATCCATAGCTTTTGAAAAGTATAAGTCTTCAGTTGCTCTAAAATTTCTTTAATACCGGATTCATTATGACCTGTATCACAAATGACAGTTGGGTCTTCTCCCAAAACCTGCCACCTACCTTTTAGGCCAGTTTGCATTGAAACTTTAGCTAGTCCTTCTGATAAATTCGATTCTGAAATATTCCATTCTCTCTGCTTCATTTGATCCACCGCCTCCAAAATCCCAGGGAGATTAAATCGTTGGTAATTACCTAAAAGGTCAATTTCAATCTGAAATTCTCTTCCTTCAGAATTAATATGATAGGTTGCCAATCCTTCTGAGGAATCGCTTTTATCGACCTTCCATTTTTGATCCGCGAAGACTATTGGGGAAGAGGTACTTTCAGCTTTCGCAAGAAATACTGGTTTCGTTTCTTCTTGTGTTTGAGAAATTATTACTGGAATATTCTGCTTAATAATTCCAGCTTTTTCACCTGCGATGGCGGGAAGAGAATTCCCTAAAAACTGCATATGATCAAATCCAATATTGGTAATGATCGATAATTCAGGGGAAATTACGTTAGTACTGTCAAACTTCCCTCCCATTCCCACTTCAATGACAGCTATGTCTACTTTTTCTTTTGCAAAGTACCAAAAAGCCATTCCTACGGTCATTTCGAAGAAACTTGGTTTAAGCTCCTCTAAAAATTCTTTGTTTTCCGCAACAAATTGAATCACCTTTTCTTCAGGAATTTCAATTCCATTGATTCGGATTCTTTCTGTGAAAGATTTTAGATGAGGCGAAGTATAAAGTGCCGTTTTATATCCAGCAGATTGAAAAATAGATGCCAGAGAATGAGATGTGCTTCCTTTTCCATTTGTTCCGGCAACATGGATTGATTTAAACTGCTTTTCTGGATGCCCTAAATGAGCACATAAGGCGATGGTGTTACTAAGATCAGTTTTGAATGCAGCAGCTCCGACCCTTTGAAACATGGGCAAAGCGTTGAACAGGTAGTCCAGCGTCTCCTGGTAATTCATGGATCAATCCACTTTGATAATGAAAGTAATTTTACCGGAAGAAAAGTCAGCAGCGGCACCACCTTGTTTTTTGAAAGAAATATCAGTTACGACTTTTCGGTAATAGGCTAACACATCGTTTGAAACGTTGTATTCCAATGGCACGGCCTGTACAACTCTACCCGCATCATCAACGGTTATTTTAAAGACGATTTTACCATTTCTTGTAGAAACCTTATCATTGATATTTGGCCTGTTCGCAAAATCCCAGCCCGCAAGATCTAAACTTACTCCATTTCCTGGATTAGTACCTTTTCCACTACCTGTGCCCATGATAGCTCTTCCATCTACCGTTCCTTTAGGATCACCTTCGTCTCCTTTTTCATTGGAAGTTCCTTGGGCTCCACCAGAAGCTGGAGTAGTCCCTTTTCCTGATGTTCCACCAGCTCCAAAAATTGCTCTTTGATCTACCTTAGGTTTCTCTGGAGCTTTTTGTGTCGTTTCCTCTGCTTCCGCTTTCGCAGGAGTAGTCACTGTTTTTGAAGGTTCCGTTTTAGCTGGTTCAGGCTTTTTTGATACCTCTGAAGCCTTCTCTTCACCTTTTATGGGAGATGGCTTAGTAGTTACCGCTTTGTTAACTGCTGGTTGTGTTTGAGCTTTAGGTTTTGCCACTTCAGTCTTTGGACTTGGAGTAGGCGTAGCAGGTTTAGTTACTGCTTTTTCTGCAATCTCACCTGGAGCAGCAGCTTCTGTCACAGGAGTTGGGATTTCCGAAGGTGCATTAGGGCTATTTCTTTCACCTGAACCTGTCGGTGTAAAACCAAGATTCAATTCCAAACCAAAAGTAGGTAGCGGTGGGATGGGTTGCTTCCAAACTACGATAAAATAAAAAGCAAGAAGTAAGAGGACATTAAAGACAATTGTAATTATCCATGCCCTTTTTTTACTTTGAGATTCCTCTTTGTCTGCGTCCCAGTAATGCATTTTTAATATGGTTTAGTAGCGATAGAGACATTCGCTTCCAATCCGGCAGCTATGCCTCCAATTTCAACTAAATATTCAACAGGAACTTCTTTGTCAATATGTAAAACAACCTGACCTTTTTTATCCGCCAATAAATCAGTCAGTTCTGCTTTAATATTTTCTCTAGCCACGATCTTATCGTTGACTGAGTATTTAAAGTCCTTAGTGATGGTAACGGAAACTTCTTGCATAACGATGTCTGAAGTTTCACTAGACGGCAAATTGACCGGTAATCCAGAAGGAGTTATAAAGGAGGAGGTAAGCATAAAGAAGATCAACAACAGAAATATAATATCTGTCATCGAAGACATGCTAAATGCCGGGTCAACCTTATTTTTTGCTTGTAATCCCATCTTATTTATCTTGAAGTAAATCGATAAACTCTACTGTTGTGTATTCCATGTTATGAACCAACTTTGATACCTGAGACACCAAATAGTTGTACCCTAAATAGGCTAAAATCCCTACCACAAGTCCCGCCGCTGTCGTGATCATCGCTTCATAGATACCTTGAGACAGCAATTTTGGAGAGACCATTCCCTCTTCTTGAGCAATGGCTATAAAAGCCTGAATCATACCCGCAACAGTTCCGAGGAAACCAATCATTGGCGCTGCACCAGAAACTGTTGCCAGAAGATTTAAATTCTTCTCCAGTTTGTAAATCTCGATTTTACCAACGTTTTCGATGGAAACTTCAATGTTTTTCAAAGGACTTCCTATTCTTTCAATACCCTTTGCTATCATATTTGCAACTGGTGTATTTTCTCCTGCGCAAAGCACCTTAGCTTTTTCGATTTTACCTCCTTGTACCAAAACTCTAATTTGATCCATCAATGAAGAGGAGGTTTTAGATGCCTTTTTTAAAGTGATCAATCTTTCAAAGAAGATAAAAATCGCTAAAATGAAAAGCAGGTATAAGGGTACCATCATGTAGCCCCCTTTGATCAAAAGATCTAATAAACCAATACTTTCTTTAGTGGCGCCTTCAGCAAGGCTGTTTGCTGTTGCCAAGGAATCGGCAACAGAAAGGGTTTGAAGAAGAATCATATTAATATTTCAAAATCCATAAAGCTTCTGTGTATTGATCTTTGATCGTTTCAAGTTCTTCACTTGCCTTACTAAAGCTTGCGAATGATCCAATAGCCAAACGATAATTTCTTACGTCTTCGTATGGGAGAATCAAATAAATTGAACTTGCACGATTCAAGTATTGCTCAGATTCAGAAATTGCCATTATTTCATTTGGCAAACTTCCCACCACAATAAAATATTGGGGCCGATCTGATTTACTTTCTACACGGATCAATGTCTCGGAACCTATACGATCAATAGTTGTACCAGTTTGAGACGTTTCCACAGGTTCTTCTAAAGAAGAATTGGAGTTTAAAATAGAGTCTTGATTTTCAGTCACTTGTGTTTCTTCAGTTGGGTTATTTTCCACAACTGGTTGAACGCTTGTATTACCTGTTTTTGGAGTTTCTTGTTGAACTATTTGAACTTGTGAAGATTGGGAATTATTTTCTTGACCTATTAATTGCCAAGCAATCACCGAAATGATCAAAACCGCCAAAATCAAAACAATTGCTACCCAGGAATTATTCTTTTTCTTTTCTTTACCTGATGAATAAACGGCTTTTGGAATAGCGGTCAAAACCTCCTCCTCAAACTTTTCTTTCAATACTATCGATTCGATTGGTTTATCTTCAACCGGAATTTTCTCAGTTTTTTTCTCTTGTAATTGGTCAATTACCTCTTCCTTCTCAATAGATGAATTTACCTCTTGAATACTTTCCTTCACTTCCAGCGGTTTCTCTATAGAAATTGGATCATTTTCAACCGCAGGATTTATTGGTGTAACTTCCACATAAGGAAGTCCAAAATCTTTTGGATTAGACCATTGCTTATTTTGAGAAGAATTATCAGGCATAATAATTTGGATGTTACGAAACTAAAAGAAAAGAGGCTAAACCCCAACCTTGAAATAAAACATTCTTAGAATTTCATCGAAACTCCACCAATTAATTGGATTCCTCTAACCGGATAATTTAGCCAGCGCGTGTTATTTCCGTTAAGAATATTATTCCCTTCCGCAAAAATCGCAAATCGATTGGTTAGCTGATAATCAGCCTTCAACTGCAAATCTGCAATGGTTTTGAGTTTGACAACCTGATAAGGCCCTGGGTCACTAGCAACATCACTTATATCTTTTCCCCTGGCTTTTAATCCTCCCATAAAATTCAGGTTTGCCTGTACCAATAAACCTTCAATTGGAGTCACTTGATTATTCACTCTAAACTCCCAAGTTGGCTTATGCCAAGCTTCCTGCTGCATACCTAAATCATATTGATATAAATCAAGTCTCGTTCCCATGGTATAAACATCCGAGAATTTAAAACCCAATTCTCCATTAATGTTGAATACTGTGGTTTTATCATCATAAACCAAGGTAAAACGTGAAGAGTCAACTTCAGGCATTGAGAAATATGGGAAATCATTTACGAAGAAGCTCATGTTATTATACCGACTCACATTGACAGCTGCCCGATAGTGAAAAACTTCCTGAAACTGTCCTTCGATCCCACCCTCAACTTTATAATTCTGAATCGTATTCAAGAGCTGTTCGCTTGGACCTAAAAATGGGTTTTCATTAACAAAACTGAAGTAAGTATTTCTTTGAACATCACCAGAAAATTCACCAAAGAATCCAAATTCCTCAGCAAACTGGTAAGATGCTTTCAGGTTAGGGAATATTCGAAAATCACTTGATTTATCGGCAATTGAATCATTCTCAGATATTATGTTTAATCCAGCTGAGAATCTAAATTCTCCCAGTTTATAGGATACTTCAGGTCTAATAGCAAAGTATGTTCTTGTTTGAGAATAATCTAAGTCTTCAGGATTGGTAGTATAATAGGAAATTCCAACCTGACCTTTCCAATCTTCATTGGGCCTAAATTTCCCTGTTGCAGCCAAACCGATTTCGTTTTCTGTAGCCATGTAGCTATCCTTAAAATTCCGGAAGCTTACTTGACCTTCATAGGAAAATGGTCCCACTTTTTCAATGTCCCGGATTCCAGCTTTTACCGAAAATGAGTTCAGTACATTGTCTGGTACTTCGAAGTCAGGGTTTTCAAAATTCACTGGATCCACCCCATAAAAAGCATATCTATCCTGGTTCCAATCTACTCCTCCAAATACCTCAAACATATCTGCGAAGTAGCTTACATCACCACCGAAAGTCGTATGAGCTTCACTGGATTGCTCGCCTTGAACTGGGCCTTTTCCAAAGCTTTGATGTCCCAAGTTTAAGGAATAATTGATTTGGTCCACTTCCGTAGCCATATATCTGGCTTCTAATAATGGAGAGGCAAAGTTACCATAACCAACTCTCAGAAACCCAGGGTATAAGTCTAATTGGGGTGCTCTGAAAGGTTTTTGAATCGGTGTTGTTTCCAAAACCAAAGGAGTTAACGTAAGAGGATAACGATTAATAGAATAATTAAAGTCGTCCAGGCCTTTGGGCTGAGGAAGTACCGGAAGTTTTTCATAAACTCTTGGCTGCACTGGAACAGTCAAAACCCTGTCTTTACGGATTATGAATTCCTGGTCAGTTACTTCTCCCCTGGATTGAGTCTGGGAATAAGTCAAACCTGTGGTCAAACCAATTACTCCGCACAAAAGAATAGATTTAGCTAGCTTTTTCATGGTTTAATTAAGGGTTTGAAGTTTAGTTTGAGCCATAGTTTTTATTTCTTCATTGGTGGATTTTTCTATAATTGATTCCAGCGTGGCTTTTGCCTGAAAATCCTCCCCCATTTTGATATAGTTATCGGCTAGCAATAAAAACATCCTTCCATACCAAAAACTGAAGTCTACAAATGGACCTGAGAAATCGAAAATAGTCTCATTGGATTGTGCGACGTCGCCTTTTTCTTGAAATGAAAACGCCAGTAAATAAAGGCCTTCTGCTCCTTGAATGGTTTTATATTCGTTCACCAAGGTCATTAAAGTAGTTTCTGCATCTGCTTTTCTATTGGTCTCTCTTTGGGATTTAGCCTTAATCAAAAGAGCTTTTGGCGTTGATTCGGGAATGATTCCGTCCAATGTCAAAAGTCGATCCGCATTCGTAATTGCTTGATTATACTTTCTTGTTTGGAAGTTGGCAACCATCAAACCCTCTACTGCCTCCGCTTCTTCTATTTTGTTTCTTGCATTCTCAGCAGAAGTCTGTAAATATGGAATCGCCCCTTCAAAATTTCCTTTTTCAAGCTCTATTCCTCCTATTCTTTGCATTGCTCTCAAACGTTGAGGAGAAGCTGGCTCTCTTTCCAAGGCTTTGAATTGCTGCAAAGCTTGATCTTTATCGCCCAATTGGAAATAGGAGTCTCCTAGAAAATAAAGCGCGTCTAATTTCTGGCCTGACTGAGGATAATTTCTTAGATAGTTTTCAAGTGCTTTTGATGCCTGTGCATAGTTTTTATCAAAATACATGCTCTTTGCAGCTTCAAACTCCAAGGATTGAACACTTGAATTATCTGGGTTTGAACCTTTGTATTTGGCCAAGTAATCTGAAAACTCAGAAGATCTTCCTTGCAAAGCCAAGGTTTCTTGCAAACCTTTCAATGCCGTTTCGGAATTTGGTGAGTTTGGATGCCTATCTAAAATCGTCTTGTAATCCTGAATTGTCTGATCATAGTTTTGCATGGAGAAGTTAGAAACTGCTCTTCCTTCTAGTGCATATGGGACAAATGGAGAATTTGGCTTACCATTGATCAAATCAGAATATGCTCTGGAGGCCTCAGAATAATTAGTTTCCTCCATATTAATTTGACCTTTCTGGTAAAGCGCATCTTCATAATAAAGGCTATTTGGGTATCTTGAAATCAAAGTATTCAATTGAGACAAAGCCTCCTGATTTCTAGTCTGAAAATTCTGAACTACCGCCAATCGATAATAAGCGTAATCAATTCCTGAATTAGCCTCGTTGATCGCTTGTTGGAATGTCGAAGCTGCTTCTGAAAATCTTTTTTGAACATAATAACAGTCTCCCAAACGGAGCATCGCATCATCATAATTCTCTTTATTGTCTCTACCCCTAAGTCGATCTGTATAGGACTTAAATTGGGATTCGGCTCTTGGGTATTGTTGTGAGTTAAAATAGGCATATCCCAAACCATACAAACTCTTTGTCAAATAGCCACTCGAAGTTGTTCTACCAAGGGAAATTGCCTGATCATAAGATTTAATAGCTGCCGGTAAATTTCCACTAGCCGAATAAGCTTCCCCTTTCCAAAAATGTGATTCTAAAACGATCGTTTTATCAACTGGAAAAGACAAAGATTTATCTAAATAAGTGATCGCTCCATCCCATCTTTGATCTCGGAAATAAACCATAGCCTGGTAAAAAGCCACTTTTTGATAAGCTGATTGGATTCGAGGAGACTTATTTGAGATTTTATCCATCTGTTCGATCGCTCTCAAATAATCATTGGTATTAACCAAAGCTTCTGAAAGCAAAGTCTCTATTTCAGTTTTTTGAGTACCATTTGGATACTTTTCCAAGTATTCATCTAAAGCAAGGATAGCCGCTTGAAAACTTCCTTTTTGAAGATTTACTTTTGCATAGTTCACTAAAGCATCTTCTTGGATTTTTTTGTTGAATTCTGCTTTGGAGGCAGCTGAGAAACTAGTAGAAGCAAACTGGTAATTTTCCTGCTTCAAATAGGAATGTCCTAAATAATAGCTGGAAGCTTGACCCAATTCATCTGTTGCGGAAGCAGAGTTTTTAAGATATTCAGCAGCTCTTCCATAGTTTTGAATTTCAAATAGGGATATCCCTGCTTTATAAATTTCCTCTCTAGATAAAGTTCCTTTTCTTGAATTGATATATGCTTCATAATTCTTGGAAGCATTTGCATAATCTTGCTTGGCATAGTATGCCTCGGCTAGATACAAGTTTATTACTTCTGGTTTTTCAAGCTGTTGGCCAGTTCCTAATTTCGGTTCGGCATAGTTGATCAGTTCATCGTAATTCCCTTGGTTGTAGTATAAGGATGCAATTAAGTAAGGGACCTTTCCAGAATAAAAAACATCTTGAGAAGCTGCTTGCAAATCAGAAATAGCTTTTGCGTTTTCCTTATTTTCCAGAGCGATATAACCACTATAATAGTAAGCATCTGGAGCAACTGAGGTATTTAACACTTTTGCCAAATCAAAATAAGGAGCTGCTTGCCCATAATTCTTCATCTGAAAATGAGAGAAACCTTGCTTGAAATATAAATCAGCGCGATTTTCATCACCTAGACTAGATGGGTTCACCAATGCATAGCTATCGATCGCTTCTTTGTAGTTTCTCTTGTAGAAAAAATGATCTCCTAAATACAAACCTGCGGATGTAACAGTAGGATGGTTTCCATTATCGTAAATGTAGGATTTCATTAAGCCTGGCCCATCAGGACTTTCCAGTTGCAGAGCAGACATTGCTCTATGGAGCTCAGCAGATTTTTTTTGTTCCTCTGATAAATCCTCGCTTAATAGTCGGGTATTGTCATATAAGGAAGCTGAGAAAAGTTGTTTATCAAAAAGCTCAAGCTGATGATCGAGGGGATATTGGGGGCTCGTCTGAAAGAGTGTGGATTGGGAAAAAGCATCCATACTCAACCCTAATACAGTAAATAGCACCAGGTAATATTTCATAGATTATAGTTGGTTTTAGCGACAAAAAAACAACTGAAACCAGTCTAATCTCCTCTAAATAAAATCATTTCGAAGAAAACTGATTTCAGACAATTTCTTCGGGCTTTTTAGAAATCGGCTTTGAAAATCAATGTAGTATCTTATATACAAGCTCGCGGAGGATTTCAGCATCTGTCATACTTCCGGAGTCAACTCCTTTAGAACGAAGATCTGCCTCTTTGATGTATGTAAACACATCAATTACCTTGCCCAATTTGTAGTTTCGGGCGGATTGGAGGTACTCTCTGGCCACAAATCTAGGCACCCCAATCAAAGATGCAATTTGATCATCAGAAGCTCCAGCTGCTTGATGAATAAGTGCCAATTTTAAAAAATAATTATACATCAATGCAAAAAGTGGAATAAGCGGGTGATACTTAGGGTTTTGAATGAAATAATGAATGATCTGATTGGATTTAATAGCATCCTTTACTCCTATTGCTTTGAGAAGTTCAAAATTATTGTAATCCTTATTTATCCCTATATATTTTGATATTTCGGCTATCCCGAATTTGGTAGGCTTCTGAAAATTGATCAGCATCTTTCCTACTTCATTGGTCATTACTTCCAGATTGTTGCCAATAGCCTCAGATAAAAACTGTGCAGCCTTTGGTTCTATATCATGGCCAATATCCTTAAAATATTGAAGTACCCATTCCGTTAATTTGTAGTCGGGGATTTTCTCAGAAGTCACATAAACTGTATTTTTCTGAAGTATTTTGGACAGCTGGGTTCTTTTATCCAGCTTTTTATATTTATGTGCAAAAACCAGAATCGTACTTGGCAATGGGTTTTCAGCATACCCAATCAGCAGCTTTTGAGAATCCTCTTTCCCTAAATCCGATAAGCTTTGAGCCTCTTTGACGATCACCACTTGGCGGTCAGCCATCATGGGAAACTTTCTAGCATTATTAATTATCTGACCGATATTGCTATCCTTTCCGTAGAGAATTACTTGGTTGAAACCACGCTCATGTTCAGCAATGGCATTTTTCTCAATGAAGTCGGAGATTTGATCGATATAAAAAGGTTCGTCTCCCTCCAAAAAATAAATCGGAGCAAACTTATTCTCTTTCAGATCCTTCAGTACAGCTTGTGGTGATTGGGCCATAAAATTAAAATAACTCTAAAGCTTAAAGATAATAGGGCGATCGGTTTGGGTGCAAAAACCTAAGAAAGATTATTTGGTAAACTATTCCTGCCTTACCTTTGTATTAACTATTAAAAGAAGAAAGATGAATTTTGAAGCTGGCATAGAATTATATAAATCAGGGAAATTTGAAGATGCGCTTTCTGTATTTAATCAATTGATTTCCGAATCAGAAAAATCAGCAGAGTTACATCTATTTCGCGGCAGGGTTTTATCCCGATTAGGAAAAACGAATGAAGCATTATCTGATTTTGATTTAATAGTAGAGATTGATCCTTATAATACCAATTATATATCGGACCGAGCGGTAGTTCTTCATTTATTGAAAAGAGACGAAGAAGCTTTGAGCGAATTTGACAGAGCAGTAAATTTAGATCCTAAAAACCCCTACAGATATAGCAGTAGAGCTTACTTCAAAGATAGAGTTGGGGATTTCAAAGGAGCCATTGAGGATTATGAAAAAGCAATTGAATTAGATCCTGAAGATGCTGTTTCTTTCAACAACAAAGGAATGGTTGAAGAAAAATTAGGGTATAAAGAGCGATCCAAAAAGAGTTTTGAAATTGCAGATGATTTGGTTGGCAGCGAGCCTAAAAGTCAAGAAAATCCACCTTCACCTAAGATAGAACAAAGCCCGGAGATTTCTCAGGAAAAAAAAGGAGAGGATCAATTGACTACTAACTTCTATTTTAAAACTTTGACTTCACTTTTTACAGATGCTAAGGCTAGAAAAGAATTTAAAAATTTCTTAAAAAGTCTATTTTCTAAAAAATAATCAGAAAGATTTTATAACCCATAAAGGCTTATTAATGAAATAGGCCATTTTTTTTGAAAGGTTTTTGGAAAAAATCTGATCAAAAAAGGATTTCTTTTTACTCAAGGTAACTAGGATATCCCCTTTGGAAGTTTGCAAATAATTTTCAAGTCCCAAGGCTAATTCATCTCGATAGGCCTTCAGCACATAACTCACTTTATCGTACTTCACAAAAGGCGAAATCTCATTTACCATTTCAAGATGAAGTGATTTATCTATTGCCTTATGAGTATTGCTTACATGAACAATGTCTATTTCGGAATCAAAGAAGGTTGCCATCTCAACGATCTTTTGAATCGCGATTTTATCCTCTTCTAGATAATCACTCGCGTAAACCAATTTTCGAGGCTTCTTAAAAAATACTTTTCTCGGAACTACGAATACATCTATGTCAGCTTCTAACACGATTTCGCTAGTTTTTGAACCAATAATATGCTCTCTCAAATCATTAGTACCTTCAGTACCCATCACGATCATATCGGCATTTACAGTTTCCGCTTCTTTTAGGGTTGTTGAAACAATATTCCCATTTCTAAATCCAATTAAACAGTTTCTAAGTCCTTTTGGAAGACTTTCTTTTAAAACTGTCTGTTGAAGATTTACTAATTTTTCTTTAATAAATTCTTCTTGATGGTAGCCATTTGTATCTAATGGGGAAAGTTTTTCATAATCTATTTTATTAAGTACATGAAACAAAATTAGGTCAGCTTTAAATAACTCACCAAGTTTTGCCGCATACTCAATAGCATTTAAAGAACATTCTGAAAAATCTGTCGGACAAAGAATGGTAAAAGAACTGGACATAATTAAAAATTTTAATAGCCTCTTTTCCGAATAACGAGATTATTCAGTGGCTGGTTTGATCGAATCCTTTGAATATTTTCTACTACTTGAGGTGCCGCTGCTTCAGGGTTTGTCACACTAGCTATGTGAGGTGTAACTTGTATACTTTTATGGGTCCAAAACGGATGGTCTTCTGGAAGTGGTTCTTTTCTATAAACATCAAGCAACGCTCCCGACAAATAGCCTTGGTCTAAAGCAGCAATCAAATCTTCATCAACCAGATGTTTCCCTCTTGCAACATTGATTAGATATGTTCCCGGTTGACAATTTGAAAATAAATCCATATTCAAAATATTTTCTGTATCGGGTGTAAGAGGAAGGAGACACACAATAACATTGACCTCAGCCAAAAATTCCTTAAGGTTTTCTTTTGAGTAATATGGAAATGGAAAATCTTTTTTTTCAGAATAGCCAAACCCTACGACATCAAAACCAAGGAAGGATAATTTTTCTAACACATCCCCTCCCAAAGCACCAACGCCCATGACTCCAACTGTTATGTCAATTTCAGGGTTGCTCATGTCCCAGACCTTTTTTGTCTGATTCACTTGATATCTAGTTAGTTGTCTATGAAAATTCAGAACTCCCATGATGACATAATTCGTCATAGAAAAGGTGAGCTTTTCGTCTACGATTCTGACTATTGGTATATTTTCAGGGACTGAGTCATCTGTTAAAATATGATCTACCCCAGCTCCCATTGAACTTATTAATTTCAAATTGGGAAACGAATTCAAAATGTTTCTTGGGTGATTCCAAAGCATTACTATTTCGACCTCATTTGGAGCATCGATTTCAGGATATACCTGTATGCTCAAATTAGGATCTAACTTCTTTAATACTTCTATCCAAGGATTTGCGTTCTTTCCTGGACAAATAATTGCTAAGTTCATAGTAATTGAAAAATTTTAAATCTAAAAAAGTTCATATTAACCTTACGTTATCTTGTTCAGAAACTTAAATAAAATCATTACAAAAATGCATGAATTTGTATCAAATTACAGGAAATTTAGGAACAATCTCTGCTAAAATTTGATTTAATTGCTTTAAAAATAATATAATATGAAAATATACAGCCCTTTAAAACTAATCGCGTTTCTCTTCTTATTGATTGGAATTCAAGCAAATGCACAACAAATCAATATGCCACAGGCATCACCATCTGCAAAGATTGCTCAGAAAATAGGATTGACAGATGTAACCGTTTCTTATAGTCGACCTAGTACGAAGGGCAGGAAGATTTTTGGGGAGCTAGTGCCGTATGGTTCAGTTTGGAGAACAGGTGCAAATGGTGCTACAGTTATTGATTTTTCGACTGATGTGAAAATCCAGGGTCAAACTGTTCCTAAAGGTCAATACGCTATTTATTCCATCCCAAACAAAAATAGTTGGGTGATCATATTATCAAAAAACACAAAACTTTGGGGAGCTATTGGTTATAATCCAGAAGAGGATTTGATAAGATTTGAAGTTACTCCTTCAAAAACAAGTCGTAAGTATGAGACTTTTGAAATCAATTTCAACAACATGTCTGATACAGGTGCTGATTTGACTATGAAATGGGAACAAACCAGAGCGGAATTCCATATTTCGATGGATGCAGATCCAATTGTAATGGCTCAAATCAAAGAGTATGTTCTGGATCAGGAAACCAAGAATCCCAACCTTCTATATGAAGCTTCTAGCTATTATTTAACTACTGGGAGAGATCTAAACAAAGCTTATGAATGGATTCAAGAATCAGCAGAAAATGATCCAAAATACTGGACCTATCATTTAAAAGCCAAAATAGAAGTTGCGTTGGGTAAGAAAACCGAAGCAGTGGAATCCGCGCGAGAATCGATGGAGCTTGCTCAGGAAGCTCAAAACCCAGATTATGTCGGGTTAAATGAAAGATTGATTAAATCTTTGAAATAATTTAACCTTAAAAAAACCTCCAAATTCTATTTTATTTGGAGGTTTTTTATTTTCATTTTTTAACGAACATCTGGATAATCGCTGCAAATAACATGACAGCAAGACACCCAATAGCATTATACCAGAGAAAGCCAATATCCCAAACAAAATCATAGACGCCAACCCCATTTCTAAAATGGATAAATAAGATGAGGGCTTGAGATGCTAAGGCAGCGATAAACACTGCCTTCCCCTTGATCCATTTCATAAAGAAACCCACAATAAATATTCCTAGGATAGTTCCGTAAAACAAAGAGCCTAATAAATTAACCGCTTGGATCAAATTCTCAAAAAGAGATGCATAGGTTGCAAAAAGAATAGCCCCTACCCCCCAAAATGCGGTGAAAAACTTTGAAGAACGTAAATAATGAAGATCAGAAGCATTCTTTTTGATCGATCGCTTGTATAAATCTATGGTGCTGGTAGAACCTAATGAGTTCAATTCTGAAGCGCTTGAGGACATTGCTGCAGAGAAAATTACGGCAAATAATAACCCAATAATTCCTGTAGGAAGGTTATCCATAACGAATCGCATAAACACGTAGTCCGTATCTCTAGTTTCTGCAACTGGATCATTGATCACAATGAGTTCCTTTACTTCATCTCGAATTACTCTTTGCTCTTCTTTTAAAGACTTTAACTCACCTTTTATAATTCTTTCAGACTCTGCATCCTTATTTTCAATCGCCCCAAGCATTTTCATATAATTAGCTTTGCTCTCCTCAAAATTAGCCGTGTAATTCTTCTCCAACTCTTCAAAATCACCCGCATATTGACTTTGGCGAAGCTTTTCAGTTTGCACTTTATTAAAGACAACAGGAGGCTGATAAAACTGGTAAAAAACAAAAACCATCACTCCAATGAACAGAATCACAAACTGCATCGGGATTTTCAAAAATCCGTTCATAATTAACCCCATCCTACTTTGAGAGAGAGTCTGACCGGATAAATATCTCTGAACTTGGCTTTGATCTGTTCCAAAATATGAAAGGAAGAGAAAAACTGCCGCTGTCATTCCGGACCAAACATTGTACCTGTCGGCTAGATCAAATTCAAAGTTGACCATATTGAGTTTATCCATACTTCCTGCCACATGAAGAGCCTCTTGGAAAGAAATTGGAAGCATCTGGATTACAATTATTCCTGCCAATATCATCCCTCCCATCATCACCGCCATTTGCTGCTTTTGGGTAATTGAAACAGCCTCAGTTCCGCCAGAAACGGTGTAAACAATTACTAATGTTCCTATCAAAATATTGGTCCAGGTTAGATTCCAACCCAATAAAGTGGATAGAATTATCGCAGGTGCATAAATGGTAATCCCAGCAGCTAATCCTCTTTGAATGATAAATAAAAGCGCCGCAAGCGTTCTTGTTTTTAGATCAAATCTATTCTCGAGGTACTCATAAGCGGTATAGACTTTTAGTTTATAATAAATGGGGATAAAGCTTACCGAAATAATAATCATGGCTATGGGTAAGCCAAAATAAAACTGAAGGAAACGCATTCCATCTTCGTAAGCTTGTCCGGGAGTACTCAAAAAGGTAATCGCAGATGCCTGAGTAGCCATAATTGACAGACCAATTGTCCACCAATTCATCGAATTCTTGCCTCTCAAATAGGAGTCTAAACTATTCTGCTTGTACGTTTTATAAACACCATAAGCTGCAATAGTTCCAAGTGTACCAAATAATACAATCCAATCTATAGTACTCATGTGTATGCACTTTGAAGCCAGGTGAAAAATGCAATCAAGAAAATAAGGCCTGCAATAAGTCCAATATATAGCTTCTTCCAATTAATAGGTTTCTCTTCCAAAACTATTGCTCGATTAGGTTGATGAATAATTTGATAGCTCCAGGAACCCCGGCAGGCAATTCTCTAAAAAATGAAATCCCAGTGTAGACATAATGTCCTTCTCCATAATTGGCATAAATCAAAGAACCATTCAGAAATTCCTCCTCTGGATCTTGAAATTGTAAAGGTGTGCTATATTCATCTGCAATATCAGTGACAAAATATAACCCTCTTTCCTGCACCCAATCATCAAAATCTTCTGCTTCCAATTGATTTGGAGACGAAAGTACTGGATGTGACCAATCTGCTTGATAGGGGGAATTTTCTACCGTAACTCGTTCCCTTCCCAGACTAAAAGGATACGGCCCCATATTCTCTGATAAAAGTCCTCCTGAAGTATTGTATTGAACGACTACATTTCCACCAGATTTAACATACTCCATCAAAACCTGTTGATTCTTAATCAAATCTGAATTGGTATTATATGCTCGGATACCAACTACAATCGCCTTAAACTGTTTTAAAAACCCAAGTGAATAATCTGCTGCTCCGATAGTGGTGATTTCATAACCTAATGAAGTCAAAACGCTTGGTACATCATCACCGGCTCCTTCTATGTATCCTATTTTATCACCTGATATTTTCCAATCAGCCTTAATTAAGTTTACTGATGCGGGACTAAAGTAGGTGAGATTTGGAATATGAGGATAGATAATCCTATTTGTGATTAAATCAAACTCTTCTCCTGAGGAAGTCACATATTTGGCTGTAACGGTACGTTTTTGATTCCCCTCAAGCATAAAAGACACTTCGTAGGCTAATTGCTTATTCAAATCATTTCTCATTTCTGACATGATTTTATACTGATTCGGTTCTAAGTTTTCGAATCTCAAATCACCATCTACTATTTCATCTGAAAAATTTACTGTAACAGTTAGCTTTTGAGCTTTACCTTCTAGAAGAAATACATTTTCGTCCGAAACGGTCAAATCAATTTTTGGAATTATCGTAAAAGGCTGTTTTACTTCTCCATCAATACGACTATTGTATTTGTACATCAATGGAAGCTCAATTTCAATTGTCATTCCATTGTATGCAAGATTTAACAATCCTTCCAACTGATCATTTTCAAAGGGCTTTCCTATGTCCAACTGGTCGCTCACATGATATAAAGCGCCATCTGCTGGCTCTTTTAACCAATATGGTTGTGAAAGAGGTGCATCCTTTGGAAGCGAAATGTCTATTTCTTTTTCTAAAGGAATATTTTCTGAAATTATTTCATTGAAATTGTTTTTTCCTCCTATCGTTTCAAAAGAAATGATTTTGAGATTGTTGTCTGTTGGATTAGTAATTTCCAAGTTAGTAGAAATACCTTCTCCCGGATAGCCTAACTCTCTTTGAATATTCCATTCTGCCTCGACACCTAAGGATTCCAAAATCAAAGAGTTTAGAGTAGAAATCTTTTCCTTTATCCAAACTTCATCAGATGGAAGTCCCTCCAGTTTATCCTTGATGGTTAAAAAATTAGAAATATTATGTTGCGGTTCTTTAAAATCAAATTCACTTAAGGCCTTATCAATCAAAGACTCAATTTCTTTTCCACCTTGAATTGTTTCCCAACGATTTTGAACACCGTCAAAAGCTGAATTCACGGCTTTTTCTCCCGCTACAAATTGGATATGGTCCAATGCTTCACCGTTGCTAGCAGTACTGCCGAACCCCTGAGACTTATGCATCGTACGGCTATCTGCAGCAATTTGGCTATATGTTTCTCCTAATAGTGGATTATAATCGCCAGTTGGAAATTCAAAATATTGTTCTCCTTCTTCTTTATTAAACTCTCCTCTAAAGTTATAGGTATTCCAAAAAACCCTTTTTGGTTTCCAAGGATCTACATAGTCCAATTGCTCTGGAAAAATAGTTGGATCACCTGAAACTTTCATTGCTTCACCGGCCATAATCGCTGAAGTTGTATGCTGGCCATGATTACCACCCCCAGGAATCGTATTAAACCTCGTGATAATAATATCCGGCTGGAATTTTCTGATTACCCAGACTACATCCGAAAGAAGTTTCTCTTTATCCCAATTTTGAAAAGTTTCATCCGGTGTTTTAGTATATCCAAAATCTATAGCTCTGGAAAAAAATTGGCGCCCTCCATCGATTTTTCTAGCCTGAAGTAATTCTTGAGTTCGAATCTGCCCTAGTTTCACACCTAATTCTTTTCCTATTAAGTTCTGACCTCCATCTCCTCTAGTCAAACTAAGATAGGCTACCTGAAGGTTTTCTCCATTTGCCAAATAGGAAATCAGTCTAGTATTCTCATCATCTGGATGTGCTGCAACATACAAAACCCTCCTGGTTTCTTTAATTTGCTCCAATTTCTGATAAAGCTCAGAAGATGGGATCGATTGAGAACTTACAGAACTGCTTATGAAAAGGGTTATAAATAGTGCAAAAGCACCAAATAAAGTTGATTTGTACATAAAAGGGCTTGAATAAACACTACAAGCTAAATTAAGCCTGCTTCAAATAAAAATATTTTGTGATTAGTGGGGGAACTTACTTGTTCCCTTGACGGATATAGTTGATTTTTCCTGGGATTGTATAACCAAATGTGAATTCAAAAATATCTGCTTTTGCCTTATGAGCTTTTATCTGAATTCCTGCAAAGATGTTATTATCAAATCGATACCTCACTCCAACACGCTCATAAAACCAAGAGACTTCCTGATTGAATTCAGACTGATTAAAATATACTCCAAAAGCAACTGGAGCATATAAATGATCATTGATTTTCCATTCCCAAGAGCCAACTAAGGCAAATGAATTCGCATCAAAAAACCCGGTTTTTTGATCAGGCCACCTCTCTTTAATTCCGGCTCCATAATACCAGTCTATGCCAAGTCCCACCCTATATTTGTAGGATGCTTCCCACAAATAATTCATGCCTAATCCTCCTCTAAAATAAATTGGGTCGCCTATTTCGTAATTTTTGGAACCAAGATATAGGGCCATATTCCAGAAACCGCGTTTTTTTAAATCAGGAAATGAAACCTTCTCAGTTGGCAATTCATTAATTCTACCCAATTTGGTTTTCACTCCTATCCCGAAAGGAGCATAATTTATCCCTGCGTTAGGTTTTTTTATAGCTCCATTTGAAAAATGTTTCAAACCTACTGAGCCAACCAAACTTACCCTTTGGCTAATTTTATAATTTCCCCTAAACCCTAAATGGATATAACTATTTAGATTTGATCCGACAAATTGGTTCAAAGGATTAAACTCGGGATCATATGGCCTGATGTTAAACCCCAATCCTATTTGGCCAAAATAACTCACATAAAATTTCTGATAAATCCCTTTTCTTGAAATTGGCAACTCAACAAATCCATAAACACCCATCGGCCTACCCAATTGATCTGAATAATGGGTTGAAGAGCTGAAGCCAAATCCCATACTTGGATACCTGTAGAGGTAATTATAAAAAGTATTTTGAATTTTTCTCCATTCAAATCTCACATCTATCCCACTATATCTTTCTGTTTCCCTAATTTCATCTGCCCAGTCTTTGCCATTTCCAAGTAATGGCCCATTTTCATAGCTGAAAACTATAGACTTTTGGAACTTTTCTTGTCCAAAAACAGGGAACGAAATAAATATAATTATAGCAGCATAGACTGCTAAATGACGGGTCAAACACATTTTCAAACTCACAAATGAATCGTAAAGATAATAGTATTGTAAAAAAGAAGTAAAGAAGTATTATAAAAACACTTCTCTTAAAAAATCCATAATCCTTCAAATCATATTTATAATCAGCTATCTAAAAATCAAATTCGTAGAATAATTAGCAAGCATTACTCTTAATTTTGGACAATAAAAAAAGCCAACCTTTCGGTTGGCTTTTAGATTATTTTAAGGAATTAATTCTCTCCTTCCATCCAGTTTGGACCTTTAAGTTCGATCAGCTTTTTATTATACATATCAGCTTCAGCTTCGTTTTTAAGTCTTGTATGAACTTGGAAAAGAACTTCCATTACATCTGTATTATCAGGTCTGATTTCTAGTGCCTTTGTAAAGTAAGGAACAGCATCTCTATAATATCCATCAGCTTCTTTACCCATAGCCTCAGATCTTTTCTCCCACTCATCATCAGAAAGACTATTCAATTCTGCTAAAATCTCTCTCGCTCTATCCAGCATCAATGCACCGGTATAGAAGTTACCATCATAGAAATCAGGATCAGCTTCTACAGATCTTTTATAATCGGCTAGAGCTCCTTCCATATCACCAGATTTTTCCTTTAAGTAGCCAGATCTTAATAAGATAGAGGCATTATTTGGATCATTTTTTAAAGCCTCTTGGATTGAAGCCATAGCTTCATCCATTTTATTCAATTGAAGCAACAATTGGATTTCATATTCAGCAAGAATTTTATCTTCAGGATAATCTTCTCTTGCAGCCATTACCATATCATAAGCTCCTTCAGGATTAGATTCTGCTCCACTTAAGATTTGAACCATGAAATAATACGTATTCAACTTATCATATTCTTCTACGTCCAAAAGCAAATTAAAATGCTTCTTTGCTTCGTCATACATTTCAAGGTCATTTGCCAAGAAACCTGCATTGTAGTGGATTGTAGTATCCTCAGGTGCAATTTCTCCTGCAAGGTCAAAGAAATAATAAGCCATTTCCTGATCACCTTCATTATATCTCTCAATAGCTTTATCAAATGAAGTATTCTTAAGCGTATTGATAGAGTACGGTCTCAAATTGTCAGGAACACCGACAATATCTTCTTCCCATACATCTTCACCAATTCCTGTAGTTTTATCAGCACCACCCATCTCAAATGTTTCCATGAAAGTGGAAAGAGCAGTTTTTCCAATTTCATAATTCTCCATGGTGTTAGTTGAATCGCTACCAAAAATTTTGGTTTCGATTTTTGCTTTTAGGAAATAGGTTTCAGGGTCAGAACCTGTTTCGGGATCGGCAGTTGCAGCTTCAATTTCAGATAATGCTGTTTGAAGATCACCTGATTTGAAGTTTTTCTCTGCGGATTTTACCACTTTTTTTTGTCCAAAGGCCAAGGTTGTCGCACCAATTAGGGCCATTGATAGAATTAGCTTCTTCATTATTAGCGTTTACTTTTTTTGTTTGGTTATTCGTTTGGTTCCTCTCCCTCAGTATCAGGAGATTCATTTTTTACTTCCGGAGTTTGATCAGAATTTTCAATTTCTATTTCTACCTCATCCTCCTTTGTGATTTTTTCTACAGATGAAATGCTATCTTCTCCTCCTACCTTTATCAATCTTACTCCCTGAGTTGCCCGTCCCATAATCCGTAGGGTATCCATAGAAATTCGAATGATAATTCCAGATTTGTTAATAATCATTAAATCGTCAGAATCAGTTACTTCTTTGATTGCAACTAAAGCGCCGGTTTTATCGGTCACATTCATTGCTTTCACTCCTTTACCTCCTCTATTGGTTATTCTGTATTCATCTAAATTGGAACGTTTCCCGTATCCATTTTCTGAAACCACCAATAAAGTAGCTGATTCATCTGAGGCACAAACCATGCCAATCACAAAGTCATCTTGCCCCTGTAATGTAATCGCTTTCACACCGGTAGCAGTTCTTCCCATAGGCCTTACAGCTGTTTCAGGGAAGTGAATTGCTCTTCCAGATTTCGCTGCAATTACAATATGTTGGGAGCCATTGGTCATATCTACTCGTACCAATTGATCATCATCGCGAATATTTAAAGCGATAATTCCATTTGTTCGGGGTCTGCTATATTGCTCAAGTGTAGTTTTCTTGATAATCCCTCTTTTAGTGACCATAATCAAGAAGTGATTATTGATATAATCTTGATCATTTAAATCATCTACCTGAATAATCGAACGGATTTTATCATCCGACTGAATATTAATTAGGTTCTGGATCGGTCGACCTTTTGAGGTTTTTGAACCTTCTGGTATGGCGTAGGTCTTCAACCAGAATAATTTTCCTTTATCCGTAAAGATCAATAGGTAATTATGGGTCGAGGCAGTAAACAGATATTCAGTAAAGTCATCTTCTTTGGTACTTACACCACGTGAACCAACTCCACCTCTTCCTTGAGTTCTATATTCTGTAAGAGCGGTACGCTTTACATATCCCTGATGAGAAACTGTAATCACAACTTCCTCATTTGGAATCATATCTTCATAGCTGAAATCTTCTGCATTATGCTCAATTTCAGTTCTTCTGTCATCAGCATAACGGTCTTTCATCTCCGTCAGTTCCTCTTTGATGATTTCCATTCTTCTATCCTCGTTTTCAAGGATAAATTTCAGTTCATCTATCAAAGCCATAATCTCCTTGAATTCCTGGATGATTTTATCTCGCTCCATTCCAGTCAAACGCTGCAATCTCATATCGAGAATAGCTCTTGCCTGGATTTCGCTTAATTCAAATCTTTCGATCAAACCATTTCTGGCAGTTTCTGGATCAGCTGAACTTCTGATCAAGGAAATTACCTCATCCAAATGATCTAATGCGATCAAATAACCTTGAAGTATGTGTGCTCTCTTTTCGGCTTCTCTTAATTCATATTCAGTCCTTCTGACGATTACCTCATGTCTGTGGTCTACATAATGAACGATCAAATCCTTCAAATTCAACGTATAAGGTCTTCCCTTTACAAGGGCTACGTTATTAACAGAAAATGAAGTTTGTAGCTGAGTATGCTTATATAAATTATTTAGAATTACAGAAGGGATCGCATCTCTTTTCAATTCGTAAACGATCCGCATTCCTGATCTATCTGATTCATCTCGGATTGCAGAAATCCCGTCTATTTTCTTTTCATTGATCAACTGGGCGGTTTTCTCAACCATGTTAGCCTTGTTGACCATATAGGGAATCTCGGTGATGACAATCATCTCCTTATTTCCTCCATCCTTGATCTCCACGTTGGCCTTACCTCTCATGACCACTCTTCCACGTCCAGTTTCAAATGCAGCTTTCACACCATTGTAACCATAAATAATCCCTCCTGTAGGGAAATCTGGGGCAATGATAAACTCCATCAATTCAGAAACAGTGATTTCTCTGTTATCTATATAGGCGATGATACCTGATATTACTTCTCCTAAATTATGAGGAGCCATATTGGTCGCCATACCTACAGCGATACCTGAAGCTCCATTCAATAATAAAGCAGGTACTTTCGCAGGTAAAACAACCGGCTCTTTTAGGGAGTCGTCAAAGTTGAATTGAAAATCTACGGTCTCCTTATTGATATCTATAAGCAGTTCTTCAGCAATTCGCTTCAAACGTGCCTCAGTATATCGCATCGCCGCTGGATTATCTCCATCTATTGAACCAAAGTTTCCTTGTCCATCCACCAAAGGATATCGAAGAGACCAAGGCTGAGCCATACGAACCATAGTGTCATACACGGCTGAATCACCATGAGGGTGATATTTACCAAGTACTTCCCCTACGATCCTTGCAGATTTCTTATGAGGTTTGTTGTGTAATACTCCAAGTTCTTGCATCCCATATAGGATTCTTCTGTGAACTGGTTTCATGCCGTCGCGGACATCCGGAAGTGCTCTGGAAACAATAACCGACATCGAATAATCGATGTAGGCTCCTCGCATTTCGTCTTCAATGTTAATAGGGATGATGTTCTCGTTTTCTCCTTGAGCCATATAGTGCTTTTCTGGGGTCGATTATTAAGCTGCAAGATAGTAAAAACCCAATGGTTTTGAAAAGAGAAAATAAAGTCAAAAAAAGTCTTTAGAAACTTAATACCATTGGCCCACTTTTCGGTTCTGGTAATTGAAAATTCCACTGCCTCGATATTCTATACCGTTATGCATATGTTTCATCACAACTCCACAGCCTACGATCTTGCATCTTTTTGTTCCCGGGAATCTAACAGCAAAGCCCACTTGCATTCCATAAAGGGTTTGTTTTAGATCCTGGACTTCCGAAAAATCTGATGCTGAATAAGTAAAATCTCTAAATTCAGCTCCTCCTTTTACAAACATTTTGGTGTATTCAGAAAAATCTCTTTCGATACGAAGTGCAATGCCCATATAGGGTTTTTCGCCAACTGCTAATTTAGGCTGATATGCCGTGCCTGTACCGGCTACACTTTGATCTACAAAATTCTTGATTTTTAACTGTCCAAACTCCCCTTCCAAAATAAATCTCCAAGGATATAATTGTCTTGCCCTTTGAGTCATTTCAGATTGCATGTAGTAATTCGACGAGGCATATTTTTTATATCTCCATCTTAGAAATGCCTGTCTCCTCTTTGCATCAAACAAAACCAAGCCTACTGTTCCATATAATTTACTCGCCTGATAAGATCCTCCTTCAAAAGGAAATTCAAAATCCCCACCTCTCATTGTTGACATATTTCCCCATTCCTGTCCATAGCCACCACCAATTGTCAACAGGTTAAATAAGTTGATTCTCAATCCTGCATTTATAACTGGGAAAGTCCAGTCATTACTTTTCAAGTCCAAAGGATTTTCTTCGGAAATATCTAAAGGATTATCAAAATTCTGGAACTGGGTAAGAGGATAGAGATCTGGATTCTCAGAATAAAAACTTGTTGAGAACTGGTTGTATGCAGCCCCCGTGGAGAGCTCCAAACTGAACATTTCCATGATATTTCTACTGATGTTCCCAACGGCACTTTCGCTTTTTGGATTTTTGGCCTTAGTTGAGATTC
Organism: uncultured Algoriphagus sp.; assembly: GCA_965659625.1. Lineage (GTDB taxonomy): Bacteria > Bacteroidota > Bacteroidia > Cytophagales > Cyclobacteriaceae > Algoriphagus. The sequence continues at coordinate 61,823 of CBFHWO010000010.1, forward strand.
CAAAAATATCTTCTTCCTGGGCGAATGCGAAAATTGATATATAGGTAAATAAGAGAGTTAGAAGTGGCTTTTTCAACATCATAAGTAGCTAACGAATATTTGGCTTTCTTGGTGTGAAATTAAAAAAAAAGCCTCCATATAGGAGGCTTAATTGAAATGTTTATTTCTATTATTTTCCGTCACCTTCTGTGCCATCTTCCTTTTCAGCTTCATTTTTTGCTTTCAGCTCTGAAATTAAAGCATCCAATTTTTCCTTAACGGCAGGATCGGACTTCTGTGCACCATTTACTTTATTATAGGTAGAAGCTCCCAAAATAGAATCATTCATAATTAGCTCTGTTTTGTATTCTTTTACCACATCCTGAAGAGAATTTTGAAAATCTTGTACTGCTTGATAAGCTGCTTTTTCTTCTTCGGTTACTTCCGCTTCAGTCATTTTTGCTTCATCTCCCCATGCTGCCTTAATTTCATTATATCTTGCTCCTCCTTGGAAAATTTCGTTTTCAAGGATCATGGCTCTCAACTCTTCCGTTTTAGAATCAACATATTCTGATGTCATGACTTCTACATTTGCAAACTTAGTCAATTCCTCATTCGTAACTTCTTCCGCTGCTTCCTGCGCAAAACCTGTCATTCCTATTAATGCGAAAAACGCTCCAAACAACAATACTTTTTTCATAGTCTTCTCTGATTTTAATTTTCGTATGATCATCAATAACTTAATCAAAACCCAAAAAATCAAGACTTTTCGGGTTTATTAAGGTATTTTTGGATAAACGGTTTCCAATAATCCTATTACATCTATATAGATTTCAATTCTTTGATTGTATCTAAAGGATTAGGTGAGTTAAAAACAAAACTACCTGCCACTAAAACATCTGCTCCAGCAGCGACTAATTTGGATGCATTTTCAAGATTAACCCCCCCATCTATTTCTATTTGGGTTTTTGCCCCCTTAGCTAAAATCAAATCTTTCAATCTTGAGATTTTATCGTAGGTGTTTTCTATGAATTTTTGTCCACCAAATCCTGGATTGACAGACATTATACATACCATATCAATATCTTCAATAACATCTTTCAATAAATCAATACTTGTATGAGGGTTGATTGCAACACCTGCTTTAGCTCCCAATGTTTTTATGACCTGCAAGGTCCGATGCAAATGAGTACAAGCTTCATAATGGACTGAAATAATATCTGCTCCTGCCCCTCTAAATGATTGCAGATAACGATCGGGGTCCACGATCATCAAATGAACATCCATTGGCTTTTTCGCATGATTTTTTATAGCCTGAGTTACAGGTATCCCAAAAGAAATATTTGGGACAAACATTCCGTCCATGATGTCTATATGAATAAAATCAGCTAAGGAAGAATTTAACATTTCTACCTCTTTCTGAAGATTTGCAAAATCGGAAGCAAGAATAGAAGGAGCAATTAAAGGGGACATATTTAATAGTAGTGAGTTATATAATAATTGGTATTTTTATTAACGTCTAAATAGTTTGGTACGTTTTAGATTCCTCCCATCTTGCATTTGAACGATATAAAAACCTTGTTTCAATCCTTGTAAAGATATTCTAAATGGATCTTTTGGGCTGTTTCTAAACAAAGTCAATGACTCCATCGATTTTCCATTCATATCTAGTAAGGTGAATTCAGCACGAAGATCTTTTCCAAAGTATATAGTCAATTCATCTTCGATTATCGGATTTGGAAATACTTTCCACCCAGTTTGCTCTTCTTTTTCTACAGATAAAATTTCTCCATAATAAGCATCATAGAAATTGGGAATCCCATATCCCAACAAATTATCTTTTGAATCTGCCTGAGTTGCACTTCTGATCAAATTTTCAACCAGTTCAGCTCGTGTCCATTCTGGCTTTGCCTCCCATAAACCAGCTGCCAAAGCAGAAATCTGGGGGGCTGAAAAAGAAGTCCCATTAGAAAAACCAAGGCTTCCGTTTGATCTAATTAGCGCTACTCCATTTCCATAAGCAACAAGGTCCGGCTTGATTCGTCCATCACCGGTAGGACCTCTGGAACTGAAATTTGAAACTCCCAATTCCTTATCTACCGATCCAATAGCTATAACAAACTCTGAGTCTGCGGGAGAAATTAAACTTGATTCTGTGGGACCATAATTCCCTACACTATTGACAATTAAAATCCCCTTGTGAGCAGCGATATTGGCTCCACGGGCAATAACCGTTGTTTTCCCATCCAAATCCTCCAATGAATAGTTCATGGAGGGATCATCAAAATCGTAGTAACCAACAGAACTATTAATAATATCAACGCCTAAACTATCTGCATATTCCGCTGCTTTTACCCAATTGTATTCTTCTATTTTATATTCTGTCGGGCCTTCTTCTGTTACTGCCAAAATATAATTGGCATCAGGAGCACCCGAAACCAAAATCCCTTCTTCGTTGGCGGCAATTAAGGACAATACATTTGTTCCATGTTGATGAACAGTATAAATGTCTTCTGACCAAGGATTTACGAAATTTTTTGTACCCACTATTCTATTGTTGGTATACAAATGTGCCAAAGCACTGGCTTTATCAGTTCCTGGAAAACCTATATCAAAAACGGCGATTGTCACTCCTTTTCCAGTAAATCCTTCTTCATGCATTTCAGGAATTCTCAATAAACTATTCTGAAAATCATAAGGATTTTCATTAATCCCTAGTTTTCGATGGTTAAAAGGAAGTGGAATTTTTATTCCTAATGAAGCTAATATCTTCTTGCCAAAACGTGCATTAGGATTTGGAAAAAAATCAATTGCCACCATTTCAACTCGATCTACGAATGGCAACGACTCCATTTCCAAAGCACCTTCTTCATCTGTTACGAGTAGTAATGCATTCATCCATTTGCTCGGATATAGAACATTATCTGCTTTTTCAGTGAGTTCATCAATGTATTTTTTGGAAACTGGAAGATCCAATGAATCTGTAGATATCCCTTCTCTATTTCTCCTATCCAAAGCTTTTTGCGTCAAAAACTGCTCAGGCTGATTTAATGAATAAGTGTCTTGAGGTTTATATTTTAAAAAAACCGCATAGCGATCCTGCGCCTCGGAGGTATTCCAAAAACTGAAAAGAATGATTGCTAAAAACAGGAATCTATAATTTACCATAATCGGTAATCTTCAAGTGTGCTTTATATCCACCATCTATTAACTGATTTCCTAAGCAATCGTTTCGTGAGCAATAAGTCAATACCTCTTCATAATCCTCAACCAACCCTACACCTTTTTCAAAAATTTCAAATCGAATGTCTCTATATGTAACCAAATCGTCAGCTTCTTCTTGGTCTACTTTAATCAGATTAGAACTTCCCAAGTCATATTTAATTTCAAATTCATCCTCTGGAGAATCTTGGTAAATGTTGGAGTCCCATTTTACTCCCTCATTTGGGGGAAATACCAAAGCGACCATAGTTTGATTTTGAGTAGTTCTTATTAAGGTTTTTTCTCGAACGAGCATCGAGTAATTCTCATTTGGGATCCAATTCAATTGATCGTAGGATTTACTTCTTTCTATAATAAATACCTGTTCGCCGGCATCATTGATGTAAAAAGAAAAAATACGATCTCTATAAAAGAAGCTTTCTTCCTCAAAATCATTTTCTCCAAAATAGAGGGTCTGATCAACGGAGTAGATCCAATAATTACCTACTGCTAATGGCTGGAAATCAACACCCAGATCCATTGGTTCCTCTTCAATTGTACGATTGCAACCCAAAATTGAAACGGTTACCATCAAGAGAATAACAGATAAAAGTCTATTCATAGAATTACTTAAAGTTTAAAATTACACTTAATTCCCAATTTCACCTTTTTCTGAATGTATAACATTCTCGCTTTTTCTTTTTCCTAGCCCGATCATCCTGATTACCTTTAGGGCTTCAAAAATCAAGAAATGGCTTTAAGAACTTTTGTAAAAATAAGCGGGATCACAAACCTTAGCGATGCCAGATACTGTGCTGGAATGTATGTCGACCTCATTGGATTTGCTCTTGAAGAACAATCTGAAAAATATGTGACCCAAGCCCAATTTCAAGAAATTACCGGGTGGGTTTCTGGGCTAGAATTTGTCGGTGAATTTGAATATTTATCGGCTAAAGACGCTATTGAACAATTAAAAAATTATCCGTCGATTACTTGGGTAGAACACACTAAAATTAATGAATTAGTTGACTTAAAGGCCGCTGGATATCACCCAATTTATAAAAAAGATCTTGCCGAAGTTAGACATATGGAGGATGATGTAGCTTCAATTCTTCAGAAGGAAGGTATTCTATTTCATATCACATCCAATGACGATCCTTTAACAGAAAGAGACAAAGAGGTGATTTCCAAACTAAGTAAAACTTGTGAGGTGATTTTGGGAGCCGGATTATCTTCTGAGAATGTGGCCAATCTCATCGATACATTAGATTTAAAAGGAATCGTACTAGAAGGTGGAAAAGAAATAAAGCCTGGTCTTAAAGACTTTGATGAGCTAGCAGATATTCTGGAGCTATTAGAGATAGAAGATTAAAGGAAAACCCCGATTAACGGGTTTTTCTTTAATCAAATATATCTGAAAGATTATAGGGACTTTCTGGCCCAGTAAAAAAAGTACCATTGATGAATCGGAAATCCACTCCTATATCATTCAACTCCATTAGATCGTTTTGATCTAGTCTAATTATTAAGGAGTCTAGATTTTCTTTTATCCTGGATTTATTGACAGACTTAGGTATCACCGCGATATCCCTAACAACCGACCACGCTATTAAAATCTGACCAACTGTCGCTCCATGTTTTTTAGCAATAAGCTCAATCAAAGGGTTTTTTAATAAAACAGGATCATTTTTATGAGATTCATTTCTGGAATCAGGGGAACCCAAAGGGGAATAAGCTGTCATTAAAATCCCATTATCTCTGCAAAACTGAACCAGCTCTTTTTGTTGTAAAAAAGGGTGCATTTCCACCTGATTCATCTCTGGTTTTTGCCCATTGAGGCTCATCACTTCACGGAGTTTGGATTGGTTGAAATTGGAAACTCCTATATGCTTTGCCAATCCTTCAGCTTTTAATCCTTGCATACCTTCCCAAGTTTGAGTCAAAGGAACATCTAAATAGGTATAAAACTCATCTCTTGTCTTTGCAAATCCTATCCCTCGTTTGAAAGCAATGGGCCAATGAATCAAATATAAATCCACATAATCCAAACTTAAATCTGAAAGGGTTTTTTCCAAAGCAGGCTTGACATCTTCATATTTATGTGAACTGTTCCAAAGCTTCGAAGTCACAAATAATTCCTCGCGCTTTACGATTCCAGCTTGGATGGCCTCGGCTATTCCTTCTCCTACTTCTTTCTCATTTTGATAAACAGCTGCACAATCAATATGCCTATATCCAGCCTCAATTGCCCAATAAACAGCTTGCTTTACTTCTCCAGGTTCACTTTTCCAAGTTCCCAAGCCAATGATGGGCATTTGGTCTCCATTTTTAAAAGTTAGATGTTTCATATTTTCCTAGGGAGTGACAAGCTCCCAATTCTAGATTAAAATAATTTTTTGTTATTCTAAAAAAGGTAGAATTTATACGTACTAATTTTAATAAATTCCTTTCCAAAATCAATCGATTTTATATCAGATTTTATATTCGAATTCTCGAAGGCTCTGAATCATCTATTATTTGCGTTCAATTCTACTTTTATAAACATAAAAAAAACCTCACTGTTTGCGAGGCTTTCAATTTTTATTGAGCTACTTCAAAAGCTTTTGTCGTAGTAAAATATTTAACAATCATGTTCGGGACTTCCCATTCTGGCATTTCTCCTTTCTTAAAGAATTCCAAATAGTTTTCCGTGACTTGCGCAAAATGAGCTTCATGTCCTACTGAATACGAGTCGGGGACCTCTATTTTGTATTCTCCATTCTTTAATTCCGAAAGGGCAATACCGGGATATTTCTCTTGAAGAACCGTATTTATGGCATTTCTCAATACTTCTTCCTGTCCATCCAATAACTTAACATATAAAACCGGTTTGTAATTTTCTTCCGCTCCTTGGCGAATGATCAAATTGGCTTTTGTACCACGCATAATACTATAATGCGTATCAGCAGTTCCTTCTGGTGCTTCATATTCCCATTTCACAGAGACTTTAGCATGAATTCCTTTTAAGGTATAATTCATTTCACCGTTTGCAAGCACTTCCATCGTTTCTCCTTTCTCAAAAGGGGGAGTCTTACCGGTAACTAATTCATATTGATCATAAGTCAAAGAAGTAGGAAGCAATTCTGCTTGAATCATTTCCACATCGCTTGTATCCAAAACTAGCTCAGGAAATGACTCCCATTGAACCAAATCAACCAAATGCGTGGTGACATCAACCAATCCTGAGCCTTCGATTTCTGTATCAAAAAACCATTCAGGACGTACTAATGGAGCACCCGAAACATATTTAAAAAAATGATGCACCGATTCCTTTGTGATAGCTGGATTTTCTAACGTCCCCTTTTCCAAAACTCCAAAAACCTCTGGAATCATTGAAAGCTCTTTCTGCAGAATGGTGGAGATTTCAAATCGCTCGGTCATGATATCATAAAAAAGCAAATCTTTCTCCTCAGCCATTGCAAATGCCCGCTTCAATTTCTGAAATCCTGCAGGGTTGATCACCAAAGGCTTATCTGCATAGACATTCATCCCATTTTCCAAGGCCGCCAATATATAGTCTATCTTCCTATCATTCTTTCCAGCCACAACCATCACATTTCCAGCTTTCTCCTGAATCATTTTCTGTAAGAAATCATCGCCAGTATAGACTTCAATATTCCAGGCTGTTGGATCTTCGGGTCTTTCATTATAGCCAGCAATCCTTTTTAGATAATCTCTAAGCTCCTCACCTTCCGGAGCATAAACATGAATCGTGGAATCCACTTCCGGATACATGCTTTTATGAATTAACCCTGCATGAAAATGCCCAGGATCAAGACTAACAATTTGCAAAGGTGCTCTTGATTTAGGTTCATCCATTTGTTCTTGTGGAGAATCACAGAATTGAAAAAGCAGGGCCGAGGCTGCAAATGCAATCGGCCTTAACTTTTTTATTGATTTATACTTTAACATAATTTGTACCATATGGAGCTCGCTGCTCTCTGCTTAAATAAGTGTTTGCTTCATCATCGTTGATGAAACGTTCTGAAATAGGGTCCCACTCTAATTTTCTACCCAACTGCATCGCAATATGACTGACCAGGCAAACAGAGCAAGAACGATGACCTATTTCTATCGGTGAAAGTAACTCATTTTCACCTTGAATTGCCCCTAGCCAATTGCCGTGATGTTCTGTACTCTTTTGTAAATGAATTTCATTTGGACCAATTACAGATTTTAAAATCGCTGGATCTGAAGCATCCAAAGCTTTTGCACTTTCCCCTTGTGCCACAGGATCACTGGAGGAAGCAACATAATTCCCTCGAGAAACCCAAATCCAACCATCAGTCCCCTCATATCTAATCCCGTTTGGATAGCCTCCACTGGTAAACATGTGGATTCCATTGTCATATTCAGCTTTTACCATAAAATCACCATGAACATTCCAAAGACCGGAACGAGGAAATTCTGCTACTGCTTCAATATATCTTGGACCTGTTAATTCAGTATCCATTCCCCATGCAGCTGAATCAAAATGATGTTGACCCCAGCCTGTAATCATTCCAGCTCCAAATTGATTGATTCTAAGCCATCCCGGTCTTCCATATCCTTCTTGCGGGTGCACTCCAATTTCAGTGTAAGGGACTTCGGGAGTTGAACCCAACCACATATCGTAATTTAGGTTTTTCGGAATTGGCATGGCGGGAGCCTCTGGCCCAGGAGGATCACCCGGCAATCCGATTTTCACCGTGTGCAACTTTCCTATTCTGCCATTTCTTACTAATTCAGCGGCAATTCTAAATTGCTCACTGGATCTCTGCTGTGTTCCTAATTGAAGTTTTACTCCGGTCTTTTTTACAACATCAGCTAGCTGTCTTCCTTCCCTAATAGTCAAAGAAGTAGGTTTTTGAAGATAAACATGTTTTCCTGCCAATGCTGCTTGCATAGCTGGCTGTGAATGCCAATGATCTGGAGTACTGATCACAACTGCATCTATCTCCTTGTTCAGTAGCATTTCTCTGAAATCACCATATTGCTTGATTTCTCCGGAGGACTCATCCGACTTGGTAGCATAATATTGTTCAATCAAGTTTTTACCCTCCAGCATTCTTTTGGAATCCAAATCCGACACAGCAACAAATCTTGCATTTGCATGTCTCCATGTACCTGGGATATCATGGTCTCTAGCTATTCTTCCACAACCAATCTGCCCTATTTGAATTCTATTGCTGGGAGCATTTTTTCCAAATACTGAGGCTGGTACTATGGTAGGAATACCAAATGCAGCAGTCGCCATTCCAGCATTTTTAATAAAAGTTCTTCTTTTCATGGTTGTATGGGGTGTTTTTTGGGTCATTTTAAATTTCAAAATCAACTCTTGTCACTTTAGAATCCTACTTCACAAATGCTCTCCAATAGCTTTCAGCTTCTTCAGCTGTCAAATCTCCATCAAAGACTATCATCCTATATTTTAGTGTATACCTCTTATTTGGTAATATTTCCCAAGATTCATGTCTAATTGGGGTAAACTCAACAAAAACGTTTCCTTTTCGATCATAATTTTCTTCCGGCCAAACTCTCAAAGGTTCTGGAAAGGTTTTGTTTGTATTATGGCTCATAATCAATAAACCACTTTGTCCTTCAGCAGATTCTGACTCCCCTTTCAAAAGGATCCATTTGGCCTCCGTCCCATCTGCAGTTTTTCGGTTTTTTCCTTCTGAAGTTAAAATGGTGCTATTATCCGAACCCCAGACTTCAGTGGCACGAAATCCAAGTCCCCCGCCATATCTATAAGCATCTAGCAATATTCCGTCTTTTAATTTGGTCGAGAAATTAGAAGTATAATCCACAAGGAATCTTCCTTTGTCTACCGGCATTACCTTGATTGTTAAATCTTCAGAGATCGCTAATTTCTCTGCTTCAGGAGCTTTTAAATCAAGATGCTTTTGTCTGACTGTCAGTTCGGCTACACCTCCTGCTTCTTTTTTTGCAATGACTTTATCAAAATCCACTCTCCCTTTTTGATCTGCCAAATTCCAAAAATCCACCTCTCTTCCACCTATTGTCGCACGGGTCCAAGGCCCCCAAATTCCATAATGATGATAATGGTCCTTTGGCTGAACTCTGGTCAAAACCTGACCTGAGGGGGAAGTCAATGGATGAATAAACCCAGATTTCGCATAGTCGGTTTTCACACCGGCTGGAACAGGCTCGATAGCAGTTTGATAGGTCAGAACTCGCTGTTCATTTAGTATGAAATCAATTCCTTTGCTAGTTTCTTTGAGGGTGACTTTCTGTGCAAATCCAGCTAAAGACATTGAAATAGCCAAAGTGAATCCGAATAATATTCTTTTGATAATCATAGAAAAATCAAGTTATTGGGTCAGTTTTTTAAAGATATTGAAATCTAAACTAATGACTAATTGCAATTATCCCAATTACCTATGAAGAAGAGTATTTTCTACGCAATCGTTTTCATCTCACTTATTGGAACTGCCCATGCTCAAGGGATGCCAGAAGTAGAATTAACTCCAGAATGGAAAGGTAAAATCGAAAAATTGGCACCAGAAAAGGCCACATTCCCTTTTAAAGACAAAAAGAAAGTTCTGGTTTTTTCCTTACATACCGGTTTTTGGCACTGGGTTAATCCCCACACTGAAGCTATGTTTAAAATAATTGGTGAGAAAAGTGGTGCATTTGAAGTTAGCTCCAGCACTGATCTGTCGATGATGGAAAAAGACAAATTGAAAGAATTCGATATGATCGTTTTCAATAATACCAACTCAAAACCTACTCATAGAAACCTATTCGTGGACAAGTTGAGCGAGAATGGGGAAATGGATAGTGTCGCTGTTTGGAAAAAAGCAGCACAGTTAGAGAAAAATATCATCGATTATGTTAAAAAAGGAGGTGGATTATTTGTCATTCACGGAGGAAATACCACCCTAAATAACTCGATGGGATTCTCAAGACTTCTAGGAGGATCCTTCGATTATCATCCAAAACAACAACCCATCCACGTTCGCTTATCCGATCCTCAACATCCATTGGTGCAGGCATTTCCAGCAGATGGTTTTGTGCACACAGATGAGCCTTATTTCTATAAGAATGCCTATTCAGAATTAGACTTCAAACCCCTACTCTATTTCAATAATGCTGAGATAGAGGCTCAAAAGAAGGGTCAGGAATTGACAGAAGGAGTTACTTATGTTGCCTGGATCAGGAAAGATGGAAAAGGCAGAGTTTTATATAGCGCCCCATCTCACAATGCCCAAAGCTTCGAAAACCCAGATTTGTTGCAGTTCTTCCTCGACGGAATGCAGTATTTAGTTGGTGATGTAAAGGTGGATGAGACTCCGATTGGTAAGTAACTTTAAATTAGTTGTTAATAAGCAGTGAGATAAATCTTCAAAAGAGGCATCTCATTGCTTTTTTAATTGTAAATTTTTATGAATAAAAGACTTTTTGTAGCTATTATTTCAATTGCTGTTGCTGCATTTTTTTATAGCAAATATGTGAGGAATGTACCTATCATAATTCCATTTGAGGTTATTAGACATTCAATGATCTTCGATATGGAAATAGAAGGAGAAGCTTATAACTTTTTCTTTGATACTGGAGCTGGCACCATTATTTCACCAGAACTCAAAGATAAATATGGTTTGGACACTACTGGAAATTATCAGATGGTAGATTTTTATGGGAATAATGCAAAAATCCCCACTTCAATTTTACCTAAATTGACCTTAGATCAGATTTCCAGAAAAAATATGGATGTGGCAATTCTGAGGCCCCTTCAAAATTTCGAGTTTTGCGATATTAAGATAGATGGAATTCTAGGGTTAGAGTATTTTGAAGGCAAAGTCATAAAATTAGACCTCAGAAAAGGTGAACTGACTGTAGCTACTGCTTTAACATTTCTAGAAGAAGATTTTGGTTCCCCTCTACCACTAAACTACAAACATGGTATAAAAAGACCTTACCTGGATATTCATTACGCAGATTCCACCTCCTCAGAGAATGTGTTATTTGATACTGGAGCTTTAAATGATTTTTTAAGGCTAAGCAACACTTCCCTCCAAAGGCTTTTAAAGGACAGCATTTTAAACACCAATAATATCCTGGACACCATTTACATCAATGAAAACAAAGGTCTGATAGGAGTACAAAATGATTCTATAAATTTCCGGGTACATATCCCAAAACTCCAGATAGGTGAATATAATTTTTTAAATCCCGCAGTTTCAACTTTTAATTCTTGGAATGAAAGCTCTATACTAGGTGCAGGAATTCTTGCGAAAGGAGTAATTATTTTGGACTTGGTTAACGATGATTTTTACTTTAAACCATATGAAGATGCCGTATTAAACTTTGAAAGGCTCCTTGATTTCCACACGTTAAATGGAAAAGTAGTGCATGTCAAAGACTCCTCTCGGGCCTTTGAGGCAGGAGTAAGAAAAAGCCAATTTCTAAAAGGAATTAACGGCTTAAGCTTGGACTCACTTTCGCTATGCGAACAAATCAATATGGATTGGGTTGATCTCTACAATCAGAAAAACATTCAATTCATATTTGAATCAGACTCTGGAGAAATAGTCTATAATTACGAAGCTCCTGAAACTACTAAAGATCTGTAACCAAGTTTTTTTTTAATTCTCGCAATCCGAAATCAAACATCTGAAATCCCAAATCCCTATGCTTTCTTCACAAACTCACTTTTTAGAGCCATAGACCCAAAGCCATCTATTTTGCAGTCGATGTTATGATCTCCTTCTACTAATCGGATACTTCTCACTTTTGTACCTGCTTTGATAGGTTTTGGTGCACCTTTGACTGGAAGGTCCTTCACAATAACCACTGAATCTCCGTCTGCCAAGATATTTCCATTGGCATCTTTCACAACAAGGCCTTCTTCTACAACTTCCTCTTCAGGAATCCATTCAAATCCACATTCTGGACAAACAAATTTTTCATCCATTTCATAAGCATATGGTGACTTGCAAGAAGGACATGCGGGTATATTTTCCATGCCGCAAAAATAGGGATTTTCTTTTTGGCAAGACTTAATTAGATAGGATAGAGATTTAGAAAGGATATTATTTTCTAGTTTTCAGAATTAAACATCCTAATTCTAAACTTCGATCTTTCTCAATGAGTTGGAGTGTAGCTAAGCATCACCGCTTCTGCCACCAGTCTTCCAGAAGTCATGGCAGCATTGGAAGAACCATTAAGTAAATAATCTCCTCCTAAAAATATATAGTCAGTGATTTTGCATTCTGTAATCGGAATCGTCGCCTTCAAATCATCCAAATTCGGTAAGGCATGCGGGATGTAATAGGATTTGATAAACTTAAAATACTCAGCTTTAACACCCGAAATATGTTCTAGTTCTTCCTGAACAGCCTTTATGAGATGTTTTTCTTCTAATTCAGTTTCCAGTACTGTCACAGAAAGCAAAGATCTATCATTACTAGAATAGGCTTCTGAAACATCATCCATAAAAACAATATTATTGACTAAATGATTTTCACCGGGTAATAATCCAATCATTGGTCTGGCCATGAAAGACTTCTGAAGAGAGAAATACAGATTGATTACCTGCTTTGGTTTTCCAAATTGCCCTTGCATTTGAGGCATCACATAATCCGGTTGCGTACAGATCAAAATCCGGTCTGCTTCCAATACGTCCCCATTTTTTAAGGAAATGGTTTGTCCTTCAATTTTTTCAACAGGTGAATTGAAATAAATCTGAGTAGTGCTTAGTTGCTTCCTCAACATATTTGGGATTTCTTGCATTCCTTTTTCAGGGACGGCAGCGTGTCCTAACGAGAACATTTTAAACACAAATTCGAACATTCTGGAAGACGTATTCAAATGTTTTTCTAAGAAAATCCCTCTGAAAAAAGGTTTGAAAAAATTGGATATGATTAAATCTGAAAAACCATAATTTTTCAAATACTGTAACGTGGGCATGGATGGCCCATTAAAGATATCCTCAACGGATTTCTTTTTTAATTCTTGGGTCAGAGTAAACATTTTCACCTTATCCAAAAATGTACCTACTCTTGAGAATGCCATCCCCACCACTTTTAGAGGATTTCTAAGAGGATCAGAAATAATGTAGGAATCTTTTTCTCCAAAAATGACAGCTCCTGGATCGAAAGTTTTAAGATTCAAAGCCGGAATATCCAAATAGCGATTCACTTCTGGATAAGCTGTCAAAATCACTTGAAAACCATGATCTAAAAGATATCCGTCTACCTGATCTGTCTTCATTCTACCACCCACTTTATCAGAGCTCTCCAAAATAATAGGGGAAAGCCCCGCTTTCTCTAGCTCTATAGCAGCTACAAGACCTGATAAGCCAGCTCCGATTATATATATTTTCTGATCTTTCATTCTAGGTTGGGGTTATAAAAGCTTTTAAATTCCCCTTAAACAAAAAAACTCAAAGCTTTTGAATTTAACATACCTTAAGTCAAAGAGTTTAATAAAATAAAGAATTAGAATTGATAAACGGATTAAATCTCAAAATAAAATTTGTGTAAACTCGCATAAAACTGTGTGATAATGAAAAAAATAACAACCTCCTTCTTCTTGTTCTTTGGTGTTCTTTCTATCCTTAATGCCCAAACTTATTTTCCAGAAAAAGGTACTTGGCAAATAAAGACTCCTTCTGAACTAGGACTTAACGCCAATAAACTTCAAGAGGCCATTAATTTTGCAATTGAGCATGAGAGTGATGCGGATCCAAACCTGAAAATAGCTCATTACGAAAGTGGTTTTGGAAGAGAACCTTTTGGATATCCGATTGGCCCAATGAAACTTCGCGGGGCTGCTACTGGATTGATTATTTATAAAGGTTTTGTAGTTGGCCAATGGGGTGATCCAAATAGAGTAGACTTGACATTCTCAGTGGCGAAAAGTTTTCTTTCAACTACAGCTGGCTTAGCCCTTGAAGAAGGCTTGATCAACTCTGAAAAAGACTTGGTTTATCCTTATATGGCCCCAATATATCCATACGAACCAGCCCAATTGATCCTCAACAAGGCGGATCATTTTGAAGATGAAGATACATTTGAACTTTTTGATACGGAACATAACCGTACCATAACCTGGGATCATTTATTGAGACAAACATCCGATTGGGAAGGATCCCTTTGGGGTAAGCCAGATTGGGCAGATCGACCTAGCGAAGGTGTAAAAGAGAAAAGAGCGAGACCACAGAATGCTCCAGGATCTGTGTATGAATACAATGATACCCGGGTTAACGTATTAGCATTGGCATTGATGAATGTTTGGAGAAAACCTCTTCCAGTAATTTTAAAATCCAAAATCATGGATCCTATTGGAGCTAGTGATACCTGGAGATGGACTGGCTATGAAAATTCGTTTGTAATTATCGACGGACAAATTATGCAATCCGTTTCTGGAGGTTCTCACTGGGGTGGTGGCATGATGCTTTCAGCATGGGATCAAGCGAGATTTGGGTATCTGACTTTAAATGATGGAAATTGGAATGGAGAACAACTGATTCCTACTTCCTGGATAGAAAAATCCAAGACTCCTACCCCTGCCAATCCTGGATATGGGTTTATGAATTATTTCCTAAATAACGATCAGGAATTTATTCCTTCAGCTCCAAAAACAGCTTTTGCTCATATCGGTGCAGGAACAAACATGGTTTACGTAGATCAGGAAAATGAATTAGTCATTGTGGCGAGATGGATTCCAAATGGAGATAAAAATGAATTAGTTAGGCTAGTTTTAGAAAGTTTGAAGTAAAAACTATTCCTCTTTCAATAACCCGTTAGATCCTCAAAATCTGCTTTTTGCAGGATGACTTCATCGGGTATTTTCATTTTAATATTTATATCCGCTTTCTTGCCAGTAGAAGAATAAGCTTTTAAAAAATTTGGTTAGTATCTGAATTTGGTCTCTTCGGTCTTCTGTCATCCGTCTCCAAGCCAGATAAGTAAAGAAAAAAAGGCCTCTGGCATCAATGCGGATAATTATACATTTTAATATCAATACGTTCATATACAATTTTCAGGACGATTTCTTTTTGAAGATTAAGATTAAAATATGCTGGACAATAAAAAATGGGAATGCCAATAAATCGGTAGATCAAAAGTCAAGGATATAAAACCTATCCAACCCTCTCTAACATGTTTGTTTAATATCATAGTAATCAACATTTTACCCCCTTCCAGATCGAACCTTTTGATTAAGATCTAAAATATTATTGTTAATATCGATCAGGATATAATTAATCGGTTTTTTTGATTTTAGAAGTAATAATCAACCCAATCCCATGGAAAATCATTTGAAGAAATTTTTACTCCTGCCTCTAGGAATTATTTTGTCTTTGATCACAATTGCAAGTTACTCTCAAGATCGACCAAACATTGTTTTGATTATGGCAGACGATTTAGGCGGAAGAGATCTACCAGCTTATGGCAATCGGTTCAATGAAACGCCAAACATAGATCGATTGGCATCACAAGGAATGTTATTTAAAAATGCCTATGCTGCTCCAGTTTGTTCCCCTACTAGAGCAAGTATACAATCAGGTCAATATTCAGCACGAGTTGGGATTTTTGATTTTATTCCTGGGCATTGGAGGCCTTATGAAGAAGTGATTGTTCCCCACCATGAAGTGCAGCACCTTCCCAATCAAATTACAACGATTGGGGAATCTATGCAATCTGCGGGTTATAGAACCGGATATTTTGGAAAATGGCATTTAGGAAACAATGAGGAGCATCTTCCTAATAACAGAGGTTATGACAAAGCACATACCTATGTTGGAGGAGGCTTTTACAATCCAAAATTTATACCCGAATATGAGGGGAATGAAGACAAAAGAATAAGCGTAGCACTTACCGAAATGGGAGAAGCTTTCATTAAAGAAAATCAAAACGAACCCTTTTTCTTGTTTATTTCTCATTACGATGTACATGTTCAACTAGATGCTGACAAGGATTTGATAAACAAATACTTAAATAAGAAAAAGGATCCTGATTATCCAAGCAATGCCGTTTATGCTGCGATGATTGAGCATATAGACACAAGCGTAGGAAGGATCATGAAAACTATTGAGCAATTAGGTTTAGCTGAAAATACCTTGTTTATTTTCTATTCTGACAATGGTGGCGTTGACAATCGCTTTGATAACATCCCATTGTTGGGAGGAGAAAGCCAGGATGTCTATCCCGAAGGACACCCACTTCGATATATCGCAACAGAAAATAATCCATTGAGAGCAGGGAAAGGGACGCTTTATGAAGGTGGTATTCGTGTGCCACTTATTGTACGGTGGCCGGGAAAAATTAAAGCTGGATTTACATCTGGAGCTATTGTTTCAAGTGTGGATTTTTATCCGACATTCTTGGAATTATCAAATGGAAAAAAACCTGAAAATCAAGTATTGGATGGATTTTCAATGCTGTCTGCTTTGACTGAAAACAATTTTGATTTAGAGCGGGAGATATTCACCCACTATCCTGTCTATCATCACGAAGAACCCATGTCTGCTTTGCGAAAAGGAGATTGGAAAATCATTGAAAATCTCGTTTCCGGAGAGTTTGATTTATTTAATCTGACCTATGATATCAGCGAAATGACTGATTTGAAATTCAGTTATCCTGAAAAGTTTAGCCAAATGAAGTCAACTTTAAAAAAATGGCAAAAAGACACCAATGCTAAATTCCCTGTTCCAAACCCTCAATTCGATTTGACAAAAAGATATGAATGGGGCAAAAACCCATTTTCTAATTAGTGTCACTCAAATAGTCTACAAAATTGGGGTGGAGATTTTATAGTATTGACTGAAATTAAATTCTGATTTTTTATGAAAGCATTTGTTTTTGAGAAGTATGGGTTGCCCGAACAAGTTTTGAGAATAGAGGAAGTAAAAAGACCTCAGCCAAAGGAAAATGAAGTCTTGGTCAAAATAAAAGCCACTACTATCAATGATTTCGACTGGAGTATCGTAAGAGGTAAACCATATTTACTCCGGTTGATGTACGGTATTTCCAAACCAAGATTCAAGATTTCAGGAATGGAACTTTCAGGGATTATTGAAGAAATCGGGACAAAAGTCACCGCTAAAAAAGTTGGAGAAGCAGTTTACGGGGATATTTCAAATTTTGGATTTGGCACCTTCGCTGAATATATCTGTGTCCCAGAAAATGAAGTCTTGCATAAACCGGATGAACTTAGCTTTGAAGTTGCTGCTTCACTTCCACATGCTTCTACTCTTGCTTTGCAAGCGCTCCAAGATCTGGGAAATATCCAGAAAGACCAAAAAATACTGATTAATGGTGGAGGTGGTGGTGTCGGTTCCATAGGGCTTCAACTTGCTAAAAATTACAACTGCCAGGTAACAGGTGTAGATTCTGGCCCTAAATTGGAAATGATGAAAAAACTGGGGTTTGACGAATTGATAGACTACACAAAGATCAATTTCACTAAAAATGGAGAGCTATATGATTTGATTTTGGATTGTAAAACCACGAAACCTCCTCTATCCTTTTTGAAAGTTCTCAAAGAAAATGGCACTTATGTTTCTATCGGTGGAAAAATCAGCAATCTGATCCGCTTACTTTTTTGGAGTAAAATGCTTCCGATGTTTTCAAGTAAAAAACTCCTAATTCTAAGCTTAAAACCTAATGATGGCTTGGCGAAAATCGAGGAATTAATACTAAAAAATCAACTTAAAACTCAAATTGACGGACCCTACCCTTTTGAAGAAATCCCTCGGCTAATCCAATATTTTGGGGAGGGTTTGCATCAAGGGAAAATTGTCGTGACATTAAAATAATTAGAGTCAAGGGCTGTTAGAAACCGATCAAAATCACGAGATTAATAGTGTAATACTATCATTAATTGATTTGTTCCCATTTAAAAAACTCTCTAATCAAGATAGATAAATGGCATTTATAGATTATTACCAAACATTGGGCCTTCCCAAAACAGCAAGTGAAAATGAAATTAAAGCTGCTTATAGAAAGCTTGCCCGTAAATATCATCCTGATTTAAATCCTGATAATAAGGAAGCTGAACTGAAATTTAAGGAAATCAATGAGGCCAATGAAGTATTGAGCAATCCTGAAAATCGAAAGAAATACGATAAGTATGGAAAAGATTGGAAACATGGAGAGGAATTTGAAAAAGCCCAGCGCCAAAGAAAGCAACAATCTCGATATAGCGGAGGATTTGAGGGATTTGGAGGTCAAGAAGGATTTTCCGGTCAGGATTATTCTGATTTTTTCGAATCTATGTTCGGAGGCGGAAAAACTTCTTCCAGACATCGTCAAGCTCCAAAATACAAAGGCCAAGATTACAATGCTGAATTGCATTTGAACTTAAAGGACGTTTATACAACTCAAAAGCAAGTATTAACCGTCAATGAAAAAAAAATCAGATTGACTATTCCTGCGGGAGTTGAAAATGAGCAGCTGATAAAAATCAAGGGGAATGGCGGACCTGGACTCAATGGAGGCCCAAACGGGGACTTATATATAAAATTCATCATAACAAATGATACCGAATTCAAGCGAGTTGGGGACAACCTGTACAAGGAGGTTGATCTGGATTTATATACGGCAATTTTAGGTGGAGAAATCTTCGTTGATACATTTGACAGCAAGGTCAAATTGAAAATTCAACCTGAAACCAAAAATGAAACTAAAGTGAAGTTGAAAGGAAAAGGATTCCCGATTTATAAAAAGGAAGGGAAATTTGGAGATTTAATCCTTACCTATCATATCAAGACACCCACTGGTTTGTCTGAAAAAGAGAAAGAATTATTCAAAGAATTACAAAAATTGAGAAATAATGATTGAGGAACATTTTATATCGGCTAAAACCATTTGTACTCACTATGATATTGAAATTTCATTTGTAGATGAATTAAGAAAAATAGGTCTTATTAAAATCGAAGTATTGGAGCATGATCAGTTTATCCATCAAGATCAAATTGGTAATTTGGAAAAGATTATTCGTCTTCACCATGAGCTAGATCTCAATCTGGAAGCGATTGACGTCATCTTTAATTTATTGGAAAAGGAAAAAGAATTGAAAAAGGAATTGACAACTCTAAAAAATAGATTACGACTTTATGAAAATGATTAAAACTAATCTTGCATTAAAAGGTCAAAGAAAGTAATTCCAAAAACAAATTCTCATCGCATGACAATTCTATTTTTGATCTCCTTTATTTTTTTAACAATCACCAATTTTTTTTCTCCTGATTCTATTACTTCCACTTCAGAATACCTTAAGGAGATCAAATTTGAAATGACCAAAGAATGGCCAGAAAACCAAACTATCAATCTGGTCTTCCATTGCCACAGCGTTCCAGCAGGCTATTTCCAAACTCCCGATGTAAAAACTTTTGACTCCTACCCTTTTCAAACACTTAAAAAGCTCAAAGAAATTTATCCTTATGCCGTCATTAATGTAATCATCACTTCGAAAGGTGGGGAAAATTCCGTCAGCGGTGAAAAACGATTTAAAAGGGAAGTATTGACGCATCAACCAGATGTATTATTTATTGACTATGGATTGAATGACAGAAGAATTGGTCTTGAAGAATCCAGAAAAGCGTGGGAAAAGATGATCAAAAAAGCAATAAAAGATGGAATTAAAGTCATCCTATTGACACCATCTCCTGATCTTAAAGTTGATTTCCAAGATTCTGAAAATGAATTGGAGCAGCACCGTAATCAAATTATTCAGTTGTCTGAAAAATATAAGATTGGATTAATAGATAGCTATGACCAGTTCAAAAATATCCAAGAAAAATGTAATTGTGTGGCTGGTTATATGTCACAAGGCAATCATCCAAATGAAAAAGGACATGATCTTATTTCTACGGAGATTTTAAAATATTTCCAAGATTAAAATCCAGTTCTATTATCTATTATTTTCTCATTTTCCTGTTTAAAAGTGACACTGATTTTTTCTTTTTAGTTGGATCTACTTAAGAAAAGAGAGATCAAGAAACCGAGAATGATTTTTCCTTAAAGTTCATTTAAAGCCGTAAGAATTGTTATTTTCTTATTTTTCAAAAACGTCAAACTTTGTTCAATTGAAGGAATCAGTCGTGAATTTGCCAACTCATTAAGTTTTGAAACCATTGCTTGAATTTTTCTACCTACGGGTACTAAATTTTTGAATTTACAAGTACTAAAACTTTAGAATCCCTGAAAATAATGTCGAGTCTTTTAAAGGTCCATCATTTTGATAATTGATCAAAATGCAAGAAGAATCCTATTTTATTTAGTACAAAACTTTGATTTATTGAAATATTAAAGGATCAAATAAAAAAAATATTCAAGAGCATAATCAACTTAAAAAACCATATTAGATAGATAAACATGGTTTTCAAGATAAAAAAATTCAATAAAAAAAATATTAATTTTATGTAAAGGCAAAAATCCTTTTTAAATAGTTATCTTTGGGAAATTTAGTAATTCAAATAATATAATGAGCAAAGGAACAGTAAAATTTTTCAATGATGCCAAAGGATTTGGTTTCATCACAGAAGAAGGTAACAACAAAGAGCATTTCGTGCACGTGTCTGGTTTAATTGACGAAATCCGTGAAGGTGACGAAGTTGAATTTGATTTGGAACAAGGAAAAAAAGGATTGAACGCAGTTAACGTTAAAGTATTAAATTAATTACGTTTCAATTTTCATAAAAAAAGCCTGTCGAATGACAGGCTTTTTTTATGCTCAAAAAATAGGGTTACTCTCTTCGAAAAAATTATTTTTAAGCTCTAAGTCTTTTTTATAAAAGAAAGAACAAATCAAAAACTAATCAACTTCATCAAAAGCCTGATGATTTAATTTTCTAGAAGAATTTTTTAGATAATAAATTAGATAATAAATCTATCTTGAAAATGGTGAATTGGACACTTATGATAGCATTCTTTCTGATTTGAGTAACGATAAGAGATTAAATATCATGGAAAGTAACTCAGATGAGATAAACTACTTTTATTTAAACAGAACCTTGAATAAAAAGGATTAATAAAATAGTTTATCATTCCGGAAAATCATTAAGAATGTAAAAAAACTAAAATTATTTTTTATCAATGCATCCAAAATCAACCATCTTTTGTGATGTTTTTTCACTTGTATGAAGAATTCATTTATTTAAGATTAGATCATGAGAAATGGAGGAAAATACTAATTTCGATTATCATTCTCCAACGAAACCCTAAAATGAAATCCTTTCTTTTCTATTGCTTCTCTATTTTTTTATTCAACTTTCAATCTCTTTTTGCCCAAAACGATGAAATTATAAGCATTGGATCAACTATTACAATTCACTCTGATATTCTAAATGAAGAGAGAAAATGTTTGATAAGTATTCCTGAATCCTATTATGAGGGTCAAAACATTAAAGAGTATCCAGTCATGATCTTGCTGGATGGAAGTGTACATTTCAAAATGGCTTCAGGAGTTACTCAATTCATGAGCTCAGATAGAAATCGAAATTATTTTATCCCTGAGATGATCATAGTTGCTATAGAAAATGTAGATCGGGAGAGGGATTTTACTGTTACGAAAATAAAAACCGCAAGACCCAATACAATGGGTGGAGGAAGAAACTTTTTGAGTTTTATTGAAAATGAGCTCATACCCTATGTAGATGAAAATTACAGGACGAAACCAGAAAGAATTTTAGTCGGGCATTCTCTTGGAGGTCTTCTTACACTTAATTCATTCCGAGATGAAAAAAGTTTATTCGATGCTTATTTAGCCATTGACCCTAGTATCTGGTGGGTTGAAGAAATGATGAAAGAGAAAGTAGATTCTATTCCTTCTGCTTCATTTAATAAAAAATTATACCTCGCTACCGCCAATCAAGGTGAGGCCAATTTTGAACGAAATAAGAAAAGGCACGATCGGCTCTTTCAGTTATTACAAGAAAAGTCCAGTGAACCAATGAATCTAAAATTGGATTATTTTGAAAATGAAAATCATCGCTCAGTTCCTCTCAGCGCCATGTATGAAGGATTAAAATATTTGTTTTTAGATTTTAATCAATAGGAATTTTTAAGTGAATAAATAAAGTAGGATTAGATGTAGTAAGTAGTCTATCCTATAAAGCAAGTACTATTCTTGAACTTCCTAATAAACCTTGTTTTTTATAATATTTAGAAAGACAAATGAGTAAGGGTATATTCAATTAAGCTGGTAGTATAAAACTTATTCTTTTCATTTTGACAACTTGTTTTTATCTATGAAAAGTATCCTATGGCTTCAAATTGTTCTAACAAAGCAATTGGAGGCTTTTTAGCTTTTAGAAAAAACTAACTCTCAAAAGGTAAAAAACGAAATTATGAAAAGCATTCATCCCATTATCTGTATCATTATTGTTTTCATTTCAGTACAGGTATCCTTCGCTCAAGAGGCATTTCTTTATAAGAAAATTGACACAACCAATCTTTATATGCAGGTTTTTTATCCAGAGAACATGGATCCTAGCAAAGAATATCCCGCTTTTGTATTCTTTTTTGGAGGAGGATGGGTTGGCGGAACCAAAACTCAATTTGAGAATCAAGCGACTTACTTTGCAAAGAGAGGATTGGTTTGTTTTTTAGTAGATTATCGAATCAGGAATCAACATCAAACTACGCCTTTTGAATCATTAAAAGATGCCAAGTCCGCGATTCGATATCTTAGAAAAAATGCTTCCGAATTTCATATTGACTCACATCAGATCATAGCAGGTGGTGGTTCGGCAGGTGGACATTTGGCTGCTGCCACAGCTATGATCAATAGTTACAACGAAAGTACAGATCCGATGGATTACAGCCCAGTCCCCAATGCTTTGGTACTTTTTAATCCTGTGATTGATAATGGTCCTGGGGGTTATGGTTTTGAGAGAATTAGGGAAGCTTACAAAAACTTCTCCCCATTGCATAATATTAAAGCAGGAGCACCGCCTACTCTGTTTATGCTTGGTACAAATGATAATCTTGTGCCAGTCTTGACAGCTGAATATTATCAAATGGTCATGGAAAAAGCTGGAAACAGATGTGACTTGCTGCTTTATGAAAACCAGCCTCACGGTTTTTTCAACTATTCCAATTTTGAATTTTATAAAAAGACAGTTCAGGCAACCGATGATTTCCTGCAGTCTTTGGGATATTTACAAAAGGAACCGATAGTGATAATTAAGTAACTCTTTAAAAATTCAAAATATCTTCTTTTTCAATAGCTACCAGACTGAAAATAATTAACCTAAAAGGACAAGCCCAAAAGCTAAATCACGGTCAAAAAGCAAACTGATACTGAAGTACATATTGCCCTTTTCGCTTAGCAGACTCATTTACTATGAGCCAGCCGTTCATTCCTTGAATTAATATTGGACGACTTTGATAGTCAAGCGACAGTTTGGATCTATGATCCATTTGAAGCCAGTTTAATCCAATATTAAAGGTGGTGATGGAGGTTTCTACTCTTTCGAAATCTGAAATATTCAATTCTGCATAGGGCTGAAGGGTTCCTAATTTCCCAAGAAGATCTTTTCTCATTAAGTAACCAGCTTGAGCGTAATAAACTGTACCGGTACCGATCAAAGGAGCATTATTTCCAGGGCCATTGAAAGTTCCTTGTGCATTTACTCCATTTGCTGGATTCATCGGCCCGCTGTTTCGAAGATAATTTGGCCCAAAATCATACTTCAAAAACGCCGCATATGCAGTCAGTGAAGTACCCTTTTCTTTATTCAGGGGATTCTCCATAAATATATCAAGACCAAATTGGGTACTTGCCTGCTGAATAACTGGACCTGTTGAAACCTCCCGATATTCTACTGCATGATCCTGAACTGCAAAACCAGACCCTAAAGACAAGACCCGTTTAGTCCCCAAATAGGTGCCTGTCATATATGGGAATTGGTTACTTTCTTTATCCCAAAATTGCCACATAAAATACCCTTGATATTGCATAGCTGGTGCTTCAGCACTATAGTAGGCAAGCTTTGTTTCTCCTTCAGGAAGGGTTGGAACCGATCCATCAGCAGTTTGTATGGGCATTGGATTGGACGCCGAAATACGGTAGTCAAAAGCTCCCAATTTACCTTTTGCATAGACTCCGAGTCTTCTTACAAATTGATCCGTCAAATCATTCGTTGTTTCTTGAAAATATGGCAAGTCCATCCCTAAAATACTCACTACTGAGGAAGATGAATATCTGGAAGTACCGTTCCAGCCATGCAATCCAACACCAAAGGATAATTTGGTTTTGATCAGGGCGTATTCTGCAGTAACATCATGCAGGAAAAGTCCAGGTTTTCTACCTGATATAGAACCCCAGCTGTTTATTCCAAACTGAGTGTAAACAAAGATTTGATCAGTAATTTGGCCATATACTTGATACCTTACACGTCTTAATCCCACATCAAAACCACTCTCTTTAGCAGTTCCAAAAACCGTGGATCCAGGATTATAATCCGCATATCGCATCCAAATCTGAGCTAAACCTGTTCCCCTAACATAACGACTTCCATCCTCATTAAGAGAAAATTTCAGGTCCTTTTCAGAACTTTGAGCAAGGGTTTGAGTCGTTATGGCAAATAAAGCCATCGATGATAAGAGGATAATTTTATTGAGTTTTTTCACACTAATTCTTTTTTTGGAAATACATTAATTTGCTAAGGCATTTACTATTCAACACGTTTCAAACTATGTTTACAATTTATTTTTTTAACGATCAAGTAATTAATCTTTTCAATTTATAGGAATCGGATAATTAACTCACTTCATCGCAGATCTTTTATATAAAAAAAAGTTAGAGTTCTAGTGATTTTTAGGCTTTAAAAAAAGGGTAAACGAATTGTTCTGTTTTATTGATTAATGTTTAATCTCAAACAAATCTAACATACAAAAAAAAGCCCCGAATTTTTCGGGGCTGCGGTGATTATGAACAACTTTTCACTAATTCCTTATTTCAATGTTGCCGCTTGAAACAGCTCCAAAGACGGTATAAGGAGAACCGTTATCTATTTTTAAATTTCCGCTTGAAGAACTTTCTCCAACACTAACTTTTCCGCTTCCAGCGATGAGGTTATAATTAAAAGCTGCAATCTCAGTAAATGTTTGAATCTTAATATTCCCGGAGGACGCCGAAAATTTGGATTCAGCACTCAGTCCAGAGTTGACTGCGGCAATTCTTCCAGATGATACCTCCAAATTTCCAAGTTTTTTTACAGACGATAAATCTATGTTTCCTGAACTCAATTTGGCATGAACCAATCCCTCTATTTCAATCAATTTATACCTCCCGGATGAGCCCTTTAAATTGACGTTTCCAAGAATAGTGTTCATTGTTACAGATCCAGAACCAATTTCAACTTGAACATCTCCAATTAAATTAGAAACATTCAGTTCTCCGGAACCCGCTTTCAATGAAATTGAATTGGTTGAAACTTGTTCAATTGTCAATTTTCCTGAACCAGCAGATAAATCCAAATAATCTCCAGTTACCTGAGAAATCTTTCCATTTCCTGAACTTATCTCCACTTTCATTTCCATTTCCAAAGGCCCTCTAAGGTATAAATGGCCTCTACTTCTGCCAGAATTCCCAAAACCACTTTGGTCCAATTCGATAATTAACTTTCCTTGATCTACTTTATAATCAATCTGGAATCTTCCGGATTTGTTGGATTCCAATAAGGCATCCAATTGAATTGTGGTCATGTTTGGATCTCCTAGATAGACGACATCCAGAAAACCAGATTCAATTTCAACTTGATTTATTCCAACAAATTCTTCGTTGATAGACTGGACAACTTCCAATTCACTGTTACAAGAACTGAAAAGGCCCTGAATAGATAATACCGATATTACAGTAAATACTTTTATTAAATTCCTTTTGAATTTCATTTTGAGCAGGATTTAAAATTTTATTTTGTTTTTATTATTTTAAAGCACTGCATGCATACAAATGTACGATGTTTTTACAGTGCTGGGTATCAATGATTTGATTTATTGATAATTGTCAAATCATCAACACAAAACCTAACGATTTAACCTTTGGGGGGTGAAAGATTTCCTGTAGTTGAGTATAAAAGAGATCTAAATGCAAAAACATGGATAAAAGCCATTTTGAATTGATATAGGTTAAGATTTATTTCTTTAACCCTATGACAATCGATTTTAGGTTTACCCCTAGATAAAATCAAAAAATAAATCAATAAACACCTCTTCTCAAAACCAATAAAAATGGTTTAGATCAATTTAGTGAAACTTTAAAAAAAAGATTC
This sequence comes from uncultured Algoriphagus sp., assembly GCA_965659625.1. Taxonomy (GTDB): domain Bacteria; phylum Bacteroidota; class Bacteroidia; order Cytophagales; family Cyclobacteriaceae; genus Algoriphagus. The sequence continues at coordinate 88,269 of CBFHWO010000010.1, forward strand.
TTATCGGATTTGGGAGTATAGGGATAAGAAATTCAAAACTTAAAAAGCATAACCAAATCCTAATCCAGCATACAATGGCCAGAATCCATTATTGTTAAAAATTGGATTTAGATTAATTTTCCACATAAATCCTCCATCTGTAGGAATTTTTCTATACCCAAAATTCATTGTTCCCATGATACTGGGAGATCCATCTACATCCAATATAAAACTGTAGTCATTTGAAGTACTGCCACAATTCGGACATCCGTAGTCATAGTATTCAGTGTTTTTAAAAGCAAAAAATGTAGCACCGAAACCAATTTCAAAATAGTGAGGCCCATTTCCCATCAATCGATTTGCCATAACAGGAATTGAAAAAAAAGAATCACCTTCTACCGTATATCCTCCGAATCCCACCCGCATTCCCCAAGAGTCGATTTTTTCTTTATCAAATCGGAAATCATAATTGAAACTATAGGGAAGTCCTGCCCCTCCTATCTCCAGATAAACAGATTTCGTTGGCAATTTTTCTTGAGCGTGAATAACATCGAAGAGAAACAAAAATAAGAATCCTAAAAGTATTTTTTTCATGGCTAGTTTTATTTATCGATTAAATACTCGACGGTAAATATTAATACAATGCTACAGAAAGTCTTTCAGAATTTTATATAAATGAGTTTTAAAAAACTTCATTTAAGATTGTTAATTTTAACCTGTGGAAAAAAAGAAAACAGAATATTTAAGGATTAAAAATGGCTTGATAGGAACAATCGCCATTTGTTCCTTTTATTTATCGATTCTAATTTTGGGTTCTTGTGTTGACCAATTAGATTCGGATCCTTTTGGTAATTGTCCAAATGCAAAATTAGCCAATGCTGTCGATCTCAAAGTTTTCTATAGCCCTTATGAAAACTCCCAATATGCTATAGAAAAAGACACCGTAGATTTTATCGATTTTCGGTACAACTTTGAATTGATGCCTGAACTAGTGGATGAAAGCAGTCTCGGTAATTTCCCTGGAAATGCATATGCCCTGTCTTGTGCAGCATCTTTTAACTTCAAAAACATCTCAAATATTGCAGTGACTTTATTAGCTCCCTTTGATGGATTACCCATAGGTACTGACATATCCTATTTGCTTCAAATTGATACAGAAATCACACTAAACAAACTTAGAGAGTTTGATAAACAATTGCCTATTTTTGGAGCTAAACTAAATGTTACGCCAGCCAATTACGAACAGCTAAAAACAAGAACTTTCTTATTCTTGAAAGATGGCAGTAAAGTGATCGTTGATTCTACTTCTCCCTTTCTTAAAGTAAACTAAACCACATGCTACGTAGAATATTTCTTTGGATTTTTGCTATTGCGATGATTTCGGTCATTCTATACATGCTGGGACCAAAAGAGGATAGGGACGAACTAGTAGTTGAATATCCTGACATACCTACTCGGATGAACGAAATAGAAGATTACGTTGCTCATAGAGAGGATTCTGTCCGAGGATTAAAACCAGAAAACGAAGCCTACATTGTTTGGGCAGACAGCAGCAATAAACGGAAAACACCTTACTCTATTGTATATATTCATGGCTTTGGTGCCAGCCCAATGGAAGGCGATCCTGTACATCGATTTCTAGCAGCACACTTTGGTGCAAATTTATTTGTAACGAGACTTCCGGAGCATGGGATCAAGAGAGAAAATGGCATGGAGTACATGACCGCTCAAAAACTGGCCGATGCTGCAGGTGAAGCTTTCCAAATCGGGAAAAACTTAGGTGATTCTGTCATTGTGGTGGGCACTTCTATGGGAGGAGCTCTGACCTTGTTATTGGCAAGTCAACAGCCAGAAATAAAATCTCTAGTGGTCTACTCCCCTGCCATCAGGGATAATGGAGAAGCTCTTAATAATTTATTTGTGCCATGGATGAAAAAATTCATGCAATGGAGCTGGATGGAAGATAATGTTCGTCACCAAACCAGAGAGGGAGAAAAAGCAAAATATTGGTCTGAAGACTATCATTACAATGGCTATCAGAGTTTAGGAGTCTTACTATATAGCATGATGAATGAAGCTACATTTAGGAAAATAAAACAACCCTTGTTTTTAGGGTACTATTATAAAAGTGAGGAAGAACAGGATTTTGTGGTGTCTGTCCCAAAAATGCTTGAAATGTATAATCAATTGGGAACGCCTGAAAGCCTTAAAAGAAAAATGGCTTTTCCAGAGACTGGGGATCATGTTATTGGAAGTTCCATTACTTCAGGAGATTGGGAAGGAGTTTTATTCTCTACTATAGACTTTTTAGAAAATGTAGCCAAAATTCCATCCAGAGAGGATTTCCAAAAAAAGGTTGATGAATTGAAAGAGCTAGATATTGAATTGAGCGAAATAAAATAGCGCATCGAAAAAACCCTCAAATTTTTGAAGGTTTTCATAGTTAATTGGAGCCAAAAGAATACCTAAAAGGCACAGCTGGCAAATTTATACTATTGACGAGATTAACTTCAGGATTATCCGACCATGCATATCTAATCTCGCTTGGATTTACAATGGCGCTTTCCAAAACCACTTCATTTTCACCTGAAATCTTCCCTGCTATTTCTTGAAAATTGCCTTTTGAATCAGCGAGTATAAACCCTTTCACTTCTTCTTGACCATCACTAAGTTTTAGTCCTTCCCCTACCGAAGAGAAAGTAACTACTATTTTCCCTTCCGAAACACTAATATTTTCAAAAACCGGCCCTGAAGCTAAGATATCCTCATTAAATGCAACCTTCCTTGCCTGAAGCCAAAGACGTTCTCCTACATCTTTTTTGTTTTTTGGATGAATATCACCTTCCTCACCAATATCAATAATTACTGCCATGCCTGTATTTGGCAAGTCCAAAGTTTGGGTCTGAGCTTCTCTTAAAAATGCCCAAGCACTTTCAGGCTGAGGAGATTCTCTTTCCATGAAATTTGCCAATTGTACAAATAGGAATGGGAAATCCCCTATTCCCCAATGTTTTCTCCAGTCTGTAATCATAGCTGAAAAGAGTTGCTGATATTCTCCCGCTCTCCCCGCATTACTTTCTCCTTGATACCAGATAGCGCCTTTTACTGCATAATTAGTAATCGGGTGAATCATCGCATTATACATCATTCCCGGCTTCCAGTTAAGAAAGTCAACCTTTGGCAGCATAGGTTCAACTAGATCATTTGAATAGTTCCAAGTTCCTTCCAGATTGATCTTGTTTGATCCCTGCAAAACATACATTTCACCTGATTCCCCTACTCTTGGTTGATTGTTCCAAGTGTTTATTGCGCGGATTGTAAGCACATTAGTACCTGAATTGAGAATATTTGCTGGGATTTCAATTTCTGGCATCGCCGCCCCCCAATCTTTATAATGCATTAAGTGACCATTCAAATAAATGTATGCCATCTGATCAATCGCAGGTAAATGAAGAATTGCATCTTCGGCTGAGGCCTTAAATTCCTTCCTGACCCAAGCGATATGTTGCAATGGATTAGATTTTGGCAATTCAATTTTTTTCCATTGGCTATCATCATATTCCAGACTTGATACCTTTAATGCAGTCAATGAATCAGGTCCAGAAACCAATAAATCCCGCATTTCACGTCTTTTCTCATTGGTCTGAACCTCCTCTTCCCACTTTTCAGGATTGTCCTCAATATCTTTCGCCTCTTCGCTATAGGAAGCATTCATTCCGGCAAGAACAGCAGCCTGAGTCCAGCCTTCAGCAGGAGTACCACCCCAGTTTGACTCAATAATTCCTACAGGAACATCTTTTTCTAAATGATTTCTTTTGGCAAAAAACCAAGCTACGGCAGAAAAATCAGGCATATTTTCCGCATTGGCAACTTTCCATTCGCCACCAACTACATCATCTAAAGGTTTAGCACTATAAGTAAGAGGTACTTTAAAAAAACGAATTTCCGGATACCCTCCTTCAGCAATTTCATCTTCAGCTCCGATCACTGAAGATTTTAATGCCCATTCCATATTAGACTGTCCACCAGCAACCCATACATCACCTATGTAAACATCCTTTATCTGAGTATTATTTACATTCAAAATGTATGGCCCTCCTCCTTTTGTTTCAGGAAGTTTGATAGACCAAGTGCTATCTAGTTCTACTTCTGTACTTCCCATTAAGCCAGCCACAGAAACTCTTACTTTCTTACTAGGAATCCCCTTTCCCCAAACATGGATTTTTTGATCTCGCTGCAACACCATCCCCTCTTCAAATAAGTTCGGTAGAGTTACTTCTGACTCGAACTTGTTTGAATCACAGCCAAAAACCAATAGAATCAAAAGTAGGGCAAAATAACGTTTCATAGCGTTTGGGTTTGATTCAGGGAAATTGAGGAAAATTATTTAATTCACATATTCCTAGGCTCGTTTTTTAAATTTTGCTGGGTTATTTCTCCTGATTTTCAATTGCTTCAATCGAATTTACCAAGTATGCAAATGGTGCATTCCAATTAATAGCAATTTCATTGGACGCATAACTTCTTGTATCATCTATGTATGATTCATCAGCAAAAATACTTGGATAGTCGATCTGGTCCTGCTGGCCCGGGTTTGGTCCACCTACCAAAAATCCCGGAATGGGATCCAACATGGGTCGATAGGCCACAAGTCTATGATGTGGATGCATCGGAGATTTATTTCCAAACCCGGTCACATAGGAATATCCTGTTGCGTTCTTACCTAACAAATAATCCAGATTTCCTGAAGCAGAAGTAACATAGCTTCGGTTATTGCTACTTAAAAATGCTTTGATCAGCAAAATCCCTTGATTTGCTGCCACAGCACTACTTCCCCAAACAAAATCCTTTGGGTCTGTTCCCATCGCAACCTGATACCCATTGTTAATTTGGCCCTTTTGCAAGGTATTTGCGGCCTCAATTAAATTGATCTTTAAAAGTGAAATCCATTCTTGTGGAATTTGCTTCAATTCCTCTTCATGAGATAAAATTGAATAAAAACCCAACCATTTTACTTTGGACCAGGATGGTAAGACATATGAAATATCTGACTCACTCAACTTCTTCCAATAATCAAGATTTTGGGTAGAAATCAACAATTCACTGGCCGCCCAAACCCATTCATCCTCCAACGAGAAATCTCCATATGCACCAGTAACGACATCTGGATCAAATCTTTCGTTTAATGCATTTTGGTTATAAATGATTTCTGGATTGTTAATAGCCCAAGCCCAGGCTTTTTCTGAAGCTTTTAGATAAACTACAGATAATTCCGGGTTTATTTCTTTGAAAACTCTGGATGCCTGTGCCATAACAGCCGAAAAATCCAATGTAGCCGCCGTACTTTTACTGACAAAAAATCTTGGTGAAATTGCATCTTTTGGTGCTACCATTCCTTCAAACTTCGCCGTGGTCAGTTTATGATATACGCCTCCATCTTCTGGATCCTGCATCGTGACCATCCAGTCTAAATTCCATTTAATCTCATCCAATAAATCTGGAATGACATTGATAGATTCCGGTATGTTCAAATTCAAATTTTTGGAATAAGCTGGAAAATCTTCATACAAGGACATCAAAGTACTCATCGTTATTCCTGAATTGACGATGTATTTATTATAGTCTCCAGCATCGTACCAGCCTTTTGAAGAAACCATCTTCCCATTTTCAGGGTGCTTTTCTTTTCCTGTAGAAGGATGGAAAAAAACCTGATCATCCCTGTGTCCGGCTTCTCTATTCCAAATCCCACCAAACTCCTGAGGAATTTCAGTGGATGCTCTTTGAAAGTAAAATGCTTTTAAACTTGCCTTTCCTAATTCTTGATAGATGTAATTTTTTATTTCAAAAGGATGAGTTTTTCCGATTCCATAGATGACCAATTCATAAACCCCGACTTGGTTAAAGTCAGAAAAATCAATTACCCGAGTCTTTTTTCCAGATAAAGTGGTAAAAGTATTGGGCTCAATTTCCCCTTCATAGACCAATTCTTTGGTTTCGTGATCCACCAAAATAAAGTCATTGACATTCTCGTAATTAATTAGAATTGCAGACTTCTTCTGATCCGGATAAAAACCAATTTGATTCATCCGAATGGAGTCATTCACCAAGAGATTATCTTCCACTTTCTGACCTTTACAGCCAGAGAATAAAAGAAACGAAATACAAATAATAGTAAACCCTAATTTCATTATATCTAGTTGATATATAGTATTTTAAATGTGTTTATCTTAAGTAAAAACCAAACTTTGAAATTCCAACATTTGGTTTAGCGACCCAAACTGCATTCTCAATAGACCAAGCATCTGAGACATTGGATCTAAGATGAAGCCCCAAACTCTGCAAATCAGAAATCTCCCAATTTCCTATATCCTTCTTTTGAAGAACCCAACCTGGATTTGAATCTATCTTTCCAAGCTTTAATCGGGCATTTTCCTGATTCCCCAAAAGCAATAAATCAAAGCCTTTTTCAGCTTTAAGAGTAGCTATGGCTTGAATCGGTGAAGATTGAACTAACACTGGAAGCTCCACTTCTTCAAACTGTCCATCCTTTAAAGTGTACATCCTTGTTTTTAAATCTTGAACATAAACGATTTCAGCTTTTTTCAATTCCGCTGGTGAAAGGATGTCGGTAATCTTTGCTTTAGAAAAAGCTTCATGAGATGTGAAAAGACCTTTTTTCTTGTACATCTGAGAGACAAGTTCATCACGGGAAAAGAAAGGAAACTCCTCACCCATGACGGGAAAAGTCATCAGCGGATCTACCGAACCATTTCCGTCAAAATCGTAAAAATAGACTCGAACAGGATCATCTTCGTCAGTTTTAAGTCTTGAGTTCAAACCCCAGTTTCCAGCGATAAGCTCTGGATTTCCATCTTCATCCAAATCCTGAATTTGAATCGAAGACCAAAGTCCCGATTTACCACCTGGTAAGAATTCTTCAGATCGGTCTAAAACTTTTCCTTCATTGAAATTGACGATTCGAATTCGATCAAATTCTGATGCAATTAACAATTCTTCCTTCCCATCCTGATCCAAATCAAAAATTTGTGCCTTTTTAACCCTTTGGATACTTTCTAAAGGCAAGAGCGAAAATTTTCCTTTTCCATCACTAAGCCAAAGTTGGCTGGCAACAGACTCTGGCCATCGCCCAGGTACATAGCCAGAACCGACGAAAATATCATCTAGGCCATCTGCATTTGCATCCCAAGTAGTTGCGAATTCTGTTGGGTAAACTCCAAAATCAAATGAAGACCTAGTAAATTTTCCATTTCCATCATTTAGCAATAGTAAATCCTGCAGTCTCTCATCTCCAGTTTCAAGATCAAAATACCCGCCTCTACCGACAAAAAGGTCTAAATCAGAGTCACCGTCTATATCCAATGCAGTGATTGTCGTAATGTTTGGAAATTCAGATTGATATATTTCATTCCTGGAATCTTTAAAATCAATTCCTTCTTTTGAAACGGAATAGATCTTTTGCCCATCTGAAATAATTAATTCTGTTTCTGCATTTCCATTCAGATCTGCTTCAATCAAAGAACCTTTTTGTTGAGACAAGCCATAAAGCAATTGCGACTGCCGCTTGAAGTCATTTGGCATTTTTGGTGAAGAATCCAATGAGTAACTTCCGATTTCGGTAAATCTTACTTGCTGCAAATCCTCTTCCAATACCCTTCTTTCAGCCTTTGCTTCAACTATAGTATGGGTTTGATTGATGCCTGGATTAATAAGTTTACTGTCTTTTCTATTTTTCCATTGGACGATTACTGAATCCACTTGTCCATCGCCCAATCCAAAGTGCATGAGTGAGGTAACATTACCTTGATAGCCTTTGTAGACTTGCTGCTCTTGGTAGTTTAGCTTGCCATTTTGATAGACATAAACTTTGGCTCCAATCCCATCTTTATTTCCCTCCAAGCCTTCTAGATGTATTTGGATGAAATTGGTCTTTGACCTCTCTTGATTTAGATTTTTATAAATCTGAGCTGGCTGATTGAGGTTATTCATCACCAAATCCAAATCCCCATCCAAATCCAAATCTGCAAACACTGCTCCATTTGAATTTCCCGGTTTATCAATTCCCCAGCTTTTGGATTGGTTTTCAAATTGAATTCCATTGACATTTTTGAAACCATAATTACCCACTTTGGTGGCTGGCATCCTTTCAATCATTTTTTTAATTCCCTCAGAAGTAACTTTTGAGTTTTGTAGATACTCATTTCTGTAATTGATGAAATCCAGGTTGGTAAAGTCTTTCAAAAACCCATTACTGACAAATAAATCCGTGAAACCATCATTGTCAAAATCAGCAAATAAGGGTGCCCAACTCCAGTCTGTGGTGCTGATCCCTGCTAATTGACCAATTTCTGAAAATGTTCCATCCCCCATATTCAGTTGCAGCATATTCCGCATCAGCTGATGATAAAGCCCGGCTTTCAGAAATAAATTATAATGCTCATAGTTTTCAGGAGTAAACAATAATTTCTGTCGCTCATTATTTTCAGGCAGCATATCCAAAGTGACCAAATCCAATCTTCCATCCCGATTGATATCTGCAGCATCCACTCCCATGGTGTAGAGACTTGTATGGCCAATGGATTCCTTAAGCTGGTTTGAAAAAGTACCATCTCCATTATTAATGTATAAATAATCAGGAGCAGAGTAATCATTTCCCAAATAGATATCCGGAAATCCATCTTGATTGAAATCACCTATAGAAGCCCCTAGTCCATAGCTGAGTCCAGTTTCTGAAAGTCCTGATTCTGCAGTGGCATTTCTAAAAATCCCATTCTCATTTTTAAAAATTTTGGAACTACTAGCTGAATCCACCGAAGATAACATGGACTCGAAAGCATTAATATTCAGATTATTAAATAACCTAGGATTATGATTGAGAAGGAGCATGTCCAAATCCCCATCTAAATCAAAGTCTGAGAAATAGGCGGATGTACTGAACCCTGGATCATCCAATCCAAAATCTGCTGCCATTTCTTTGAAAAATGGAATCCCCTGTTTGTCTAAACCTTGATTTACAAACAATTGATTTTTTCTTTGTGCTTCCGGTAAATCTCCGGAATAACATACATAAATATCTTTGAGGCCATCTGAATTGATATCCACGATGGCTGTACCTGTAGTCCAGGAATTTTCCCTACCAGCAGTACCGGTGGCAAGAGTAATATCTCTAAATTTCAAGTTTCCCTGATTCAAAAAAAGTTTATTGGAACCTTGATTTGCTGTGAAATAAAGGTCCTCAAGGCCATCGTTGTTAATGTCACCTACTGCAACTCCACCCCCATTATAAAAATATTGGTAGGTAATGATATTTGCCACCTCCGATTCTTGGATTTGATTTGTGAAATTTACTCTTGAAGAATCAGTTAAAACCTCTATAAAGAGCGTTTCATCAAGATTTTCTTCTTTAGGATTACAGGCAAAGTAAAAGAGAAAGCCTACTAACAGAAATGACAGAGCTGATGATTTCAAGGCAGTAATATAATAATTAGAATAAATAATCTCCGAGGCGAAACACTTCACCCCGGAGACCTAAACAAATAACCGCTTATTTAGAAACTATTTTACTGAATCGCTCGAACAACCCTGACATTGTCAATTCCAATAACTGCTGGAATATCGTTGCCAGTAGTATTGATTATCACCAGTCTGATTTGCTTAGCCCAACCATCACCTTGAAGAAATTCCTCATAGGTACCAAGTCTGGTAGAACCATTTGTCAATCTATTGATAGCAGCAGAAAGTGTATACCAGCTTCCATCAGTTGTTTTGATGAAATCACTTAAAGGGATGTCGTAAGACAATTCATTCCCTTTACTATCTGGGTACCATAATTGGACATTTAAACCTTGAATGCTACTGGCGGTATTGACCGCAATTTCAAAACGTATATCAAAATTGGCAGTAGCAGTGGATAGACTATAATCCTCAGCTGGTTCTGTTGGGAAAATCTGTACTCCACCCCAGTTGGTCAAATTGAGTACTTTGTCATTGTTCCAGCCATAATTTGCTGGGAATGATTGATTCATTCCTGCAAAGCTACCTTCCAATGAGCTGATTCCGGGTTGACTTGGCTTGATCATTTCGCCTGAGATTCCCCATCCCCAGTTCCATGGCCATTCCAACGCCCCATTGGTATCAAAATCAGCTACCATTCCTTCACCGTTGTAAATCTGAGTATTCCTATTTACTGCAGATCCTCCTGACTTAGTTACAACTCTGATCGCCGAACCTTCTGAAAAGTCCAAACCTTCTGGCACTTTCACGGTCAGCGTATTCCCTGCACCATTGGTAACAAAACCAGAAGTAACGAAGACATCGTCTCCAGGAAAATAGACCGTATCCACGAAGTAAAAATACCTTCCGAAAAGAGTCAGGTCATCACCTGATGTTACATATTGATTTTTCACTTGGAGGACTTGAGGAGCTGGTGGAAGAGTCTGAAACTCCATGATCGCTTCACCACTTCTATTGACCAATCTTAGCGTGTTCGGAACATTAGGATCAGTTGCGACAGTTGGCACACTATCACCTACCGTTACTATCACTGAATTATTGGTCACATAGGCTTTATTGATTCCCAAAGGATAATCGTTGAGATACACTTGTTGCGTACCCAATAGATTATTTCCCAAGATGGCTATCGTGCTACCTAAAGTCGTATAGGTAAATGAACTATCCGCAGTACTAGGATCCGTAGATCGCACTCTTTCAATACTAGGCGGACCTACATTGATTTCATCCTCTTCCTTGCAGGCACCCATTATCAGCACAAGTAAAAGCGCTGAAGCTACCCACATGGAATGAGAAGAATTTTTAATATTAGATATGATTTTCATGTTTTTTTTCATTTGAATAAACCTCTATAATCAATTATCAGAAGAAAAATCATAAGGAACCGGAGGCTTTCTAAGGTTTGGAGCTCTAGAAAGTTCAGCCGAAGGAATCGGGATCAAGAAGTTAGATGCATTGACATCAAAGTATCTTGGTGATGCATCATCAGCCGGAATCTCAAGTTCCCAGAATGTTGGATCAGGAATTTTATCAGCATAAATTCTGAATGTTCCTCTGTCCTGATTCGATAGGATTTCATAAGCTTTCGCAGGATCATAATAGTGAAGTTTTGTAAACTCATACCATGCCTGACCTTCCATAGCAAACTCTTTGATTCGCTCCTCAAATACATCTTGCCAAGTCACTGAAGTCAATGGATTTACACCTGCTCTGGTTCTCACCAAATTAACGTATTTCAATGCTTCTGAAGGGTTTTTATCCAAAACAGCCTCGGCATAGGTCAAATACACATCAGCTAATCGAAGGATGTAAGTATTGATTTCAGTTCCCTGCTGTACTACTTTACCTCCATTATCCTCTGGTCTACCCACTACATATTTTTTAACCCAAGCTCTGGAGTTGTAATCTCTTGTACCATCATTGCTTTGGGCAGGTACACGAAGCTCTTGAGCAGATCCACCGGCTGGCACTTGAGTGATATAAGAGTAATGCTCCCCTGGAAACATATATGTTCCTTTTCTTCTTTCGTCAAAAACAAGGTCATCATACATGTCCAATACCCATTTTGATGCTCCAATGTCTCCACCCCATCCATCACCAAATCCGGTGATTTCAGAGCCATAAGCTAAGAATGCCTGAACGGAGTTTTGAGCTCCCCACTGTCCAGCTTGACCTGCATTATATACCCATTGAAGCGCTGCCAATGTTTCAATATTGTTGTTATTGGCAGTTTTGAAAAGATCTTCATAGTTCGGCAATAATTCAGCGCCAGAGTTGTCAATCACTCGCTTGGCATAATAAGCAGCAGAATCAAGGAAGGTCTGATTTCTAGATCCTCCAACACCTGCACGAACCAAATACATTTTAGCAAGCATGCCTTCTGCAGACCATTTATTCAATCTTCCTGGCAAGGCAGGGCTTTCAGTAAGGTTTTCAGCAGCAAATCGGAAGTCTTTGATGATAAACTGCCAAACAGATTCTTCGGTATTTCTAGCAATCGTAGTATCCTGAAGCAATGCCGTATTATTGGTAATAATCGGAACTGGTCCCCAGTTTTGCACCAAATAAGAATACGCCAAACCTCTCATGAATCTACCTTCAGAAAGACCATAATTCTTGATTCTATCTGTCACATCTTCTCCGGCGAAAGCATCGATATTATTGATCAATGAATTGGATTGGGCTACTACATTGTAGAATGCTCTCCAAGAAGCGCCGTTTTCTGCAGTTTCACCGGTAGTGTTGAATCGAACATTTTCTAATTGGTAAGAACCGGAGGTCAAAACTCCACCTCTGGCATCACCGATACCGTGACTTGCTTTATCATTGTAAGCAAACCATACAATATTATAAAGCGGGGCAGATGCTGCTAAAATCTGATCATCATTTTGATAGAAATTGGCATCTACAATCGCATCTAAAGGGGGTCTATCCAAGAAATCCTCCGAACAGCCCACCATTCCTCCTAAAAGCAAAGTAGCTCCAAGGATCAATTTTTGGAATTTCGTGTTTGTTTTCATGTGTTTATGATTTTTGGATTAGAAGTCAACACCTAAACTGAAAGTATACATTCTCGTCTGAGGATATCTTCCGTAGTCTACACCGATCAACTGGTTTCCGGCAGACACATTATTTCCTATAGAAGCTCCTACTTCAGGATCGTATCCTTTGTATTTGGTGAATGTGAATGCATTCTGAACTCCGAAAGCTAATTTCAAGCCTCTCACGACATTTTGCTTTCCTAACAGTTCGCTTGGGAATACATAAGAAAGATTGATATTTTTCAATCTCACATACGATCCATCTTCCACAAACTTGTCGGAAATTCTAGTTCCGTTTCCGTTTAGGTCTGTACCTGTAATTCTCGGAATATCTGTTCCAGCGTTAGCAATGAAAGGATTTCCAGCATCGTCCATTTCAATTCTCGCATAATCAAATGTTTCCAAAAGCATGTTTCTGCCAAGGTTCACATTGTTTGGATTGATATTCAGGAATCTGTTGTAGTTATAAATATCTACCCCAATTGCTCCAGTGAATAAGATATCCAATGCAAAGCCTTTGTAACCAAACTGCTGTGTCATACCAAAAGTGAATTTTGGCCAAGGATTACCGATAAAAGTCTGATCACGCTCATCGATCACTCCATCTTCATTCAGATCCTTATACTTGATGTCTCCAACGTAGATTCCGTCAGGACCTACAGCTATTGGATTTCCTGAGTTATCAACCGGTCTAGCACTCGATTCGACTTCTTCAATAGTTTGGAATAATCCATCATATTGGTATCCGTAAAACAACCAAGGAGCTTGTCCAGGAATTGCTCTGGCGGTGAAGTTATTCAACCACCATGCAGTACGGTCAATAAATGCTGTCTCAGAGAAGAATTTGGTTACTTCAGTTTTAAATCCTGAGAAGTTGTAATTAGAAGTCCAGGAGAAACCTGAAGCTCTGTTGTCTATATTGATCGTGTTGATCGTGATTCCATATCCTTTGTTTTGCAAAGCACCAATGTTTACTGTTGGTGTGCCAATACTACCTTCTCCTGAAGTTCCCATGTACCAAGGAAGTGGGTTTGGCAACAAAAGATTTTCTGTTTTCTTTAAATAGAAATCACCTTCTACCTGGATTCTATTATTGAACATGTTCAAATTGAAGCCAAAGTTGACAGTAGATGTCTCTTCCCATTTCAAATTCGGGTTACCGAATCTCGAAACCAGAAATCCTCCACCCCACTGGGTAGGAACACTTGGTGAACTGAGCGGGGCGAAAATTGCACCTGCATCACCTTGGTTACCGGTAAGACCTGTTTCAAATCTCAATTTCAATTCATCCATCCATGTCACATTACTCAGGAAGTTTTCTTCAGAAACTCTCCAAGCAGCCGATACGGAGGGAAAATAACCCCATCTGTTTTCAGGACCAAAATTTGCCGATCCATCAGCTCTGAATGCAGCTAGCAAGATATACTTCTCGTTGTAAGTATAATTTGCTCGCGCAAAAAACGATTCCATCGCCCAGTGATTTGCTCCACCTGAGTTGGTTGCTCCTTGAGCAGAACCTAAGCCAAGTTGCGGTAGATCGTTGGATGGGAAATTCACCCGACCAGCATTCATGTACTCGTACTGGGATTCTTGAGCTTCATGTGAAGCCATTACGTCCAAAGCATGTTTATCCCAAACTGCACTGTAAGTCAACATCTGATTCCAGTTCCAGTAGAAGCTATTGCTTGTCTCCTGTGTAAGGGAATTCGTATCATTGGTCACCACACCTAGGGTATAAGTTGGTGTGAAGAATTTACCATTGTTATAATTGATATTAGTGTTGACCATGGTACGGAACTTAAGTCCTTTGACGATATCCACATCGATGTTGAAACCACCTTGGGCCCCTCTTCTCTTATAAGTTCTGTCCAACAGGTTTGCCAAGGCAATCGGGTTAGCAGGAGTAAACTGCAAGCTGGAACCGTTTACCGGATCCGCTCCACCCCATGAGCCATCAGGATTGGTCACCGGAATATTCGGAGCCATCTGAATCGCATTATTGATGATATCAGAACTTCCTGTAGCCAATTGCTCATCAGTATGAAACAACTGCAAGTTCAGACCAATCTTCAACCAGTCTCTGGTTTGATTATCAATGTTTGTTCTTACAGAATATCGATCAAAAGAAGAACCTATCGCCACACCTTCTTGGCTGAAATATTCCCCTGAAACGTAGAATTTGGTTTTTTCATTACCTCCAGAGAGGGTAATATTGTGCTTGTTTAATGGAGCAGTCTTGAAAAGAGCTCCCTGCCAATCAGTCCCTTCTCCTAAAAGCGTTGGATCTAAAAATGCTGCCGGAGGATCTCCACCTGTGATTTCACGGATATCATTCGTCATTTCAGCATATTGTTGAAGATTCATCACATCCAGACTTTCTGGTTTATCCTGAAGCGTATGCAAGTAATTGTAAGTGATTTTTGTTTCACCTTCTTTTCCTCGTTTGGTCGTGATCATGATGACCCCGTTGGTACCTCTAGAACCGTAAATTGCGGTAGCCGAAGGACCTTGAAGAACTTCCATAGATTCGATGTCACTTGGGTTTAATCCAGCGAGTGGATTGGTGGAAGAAGTATTTCCATAAGAAACTGCTGCTGGCTGAATCTGTACTCCGTCAATCACATAAAGTGGTTGATTGGTACCTCCAATAGAATTGACACCACGAATATTTACAGAAATTCCTCCTCCTGGAGCACCCGTATTTTGAGTTACATAAACACCTGCAGCACGGCCTTGTAGGGCTTGCTCTACAGTTGTGTTTACAGTTCTTTCTATATCTTCAGAAGAAACAGAAACCTGTGCACTGGACATGTCACGCTTTTTCATGGTACCATATCCAACGACCACGAATTCCTCTAAAGAAGAAATATCCTCTTCAAGAATAACATCAATAGTAGACTGGTTTCCAACTGTGATTTCCTGAGATTTGAAACCAATAAAGCTGAATACCAACACTGAATTTTCGGACGGAGCTGAGATAGAATATTTCCCATCGCCGTCTGTGGCTACACCGGTAGTAGTTCCTTTCACCAATACCGTAACTCCTGGCAAAGTCAATCCATCACCTGAAGAATTCACAGTACCTCTGACTGTGACCTGGGCATGAACAACTCCCACCAGAAATACTAACCAAAGTGGTAATAGTTTTTTCATCATAAAGGGTTTAAATGTTTGAATTAATAAAGGTTTGATAGAGGAAAAGGCATTTTGAATTCAAGTTCAAATGCGGGTTGTTTTTCAGTTTTTTCATAGGCTATGTTGCTGGGTTAGTTTTCTTCCAAAACCCAAAATGCCATTAAATCTGAATTCCTCGAGTTTGCTTTTCACGCAAAAATTTTGACTGACTAAGCCAAATAAGAGAGAGAGATTGTGGTTCATCTTGGGTTATTGAATTTCTCCAATTAAAAGTAGCAGGACTTATTTTCCACAAGGGTATCCAAATGTATTTGAATAGGGTATCAAATGTTAACGCCTTTGCAATCGATTGAAAAAGGGCTTTTGGAGAGAATTAGGGCCATATTTATTTAGAGAGCAGGTCATCAAACTTGTCGAAATAAGTATGATTTTGAATGAAGTCATTCATTTCTCCTACTTTGAAAGAAAGATTTAAGTAAATGGTCTACTATTCAGAGACTGACTTGCTCTGATTTATTGGCAAATTCAGATGGAAGCATTTTAAATTCGGCTTTGAAGTGCTTCGAAAAATATTTGGCATTGTTATACCCCACCTGATAGGCAATTTCAGAAATAGTCAATTGACTTTTCTGGAGCAATTGAGCGGCACGCTGAAGTCTAATTAATCGGATAAATTCAATCGGGCTCCTACCTGTCAGAGATTGAAGCTTTTTATACAAATGAACCCGGCTCATTGCCAATTCACTGCTTAGAAATTCTACGGAAAGCTTGGCATCTTCCATATGCTTCTCCACAATCAAAACCGCCTTTTGAATCAATTGATCATCCAATGATTCCACCTTGACATCTGTAGTTTTGATCTGGATCTTGTTCCGGTTGATTTCCTGTGTCACTTTCCTTTCTCTCAAAAGATTTTTGATGCTCAATTGCAAAACTTCCAAATTGAATGGTTTTGTCAAATAAAGATTACAACCATTATCCAAGCCCTGAAGCATCGTCGCCTCCGATTTCTTTGCAGTAAGAAGAATCACTGGAATATGGGAAGTACGAATATCTTTCTTTACTAATTCACAGAGTTCATTGCCATCCATCTGCGGCATCATCAAATCCGAAATGATTAAATCCGGGATTTTTTCCTGAGCAATTTCCCATCCCTTTTTACCATGAGAAGCCTGAAGAATATGGTAATCCTCAGATAAACAGTCTTTTAAATATCCTCTAAACTCTCCATTATCTTCTACCAAAAGAATTGTTTCCTTTTCACCTTTGCCTTCAAATGAATTATCAAAATCTTCCTCTGTATCCAACTCTGTAGGAATAACCTGGATTGGCATGTTGAAAATAAAAGTGGAACCTTTACCTAAATCACTGATGACTTCTATTTTCCCGTTCATCAAAAAAGCAAAATCCTGAGATAATGAAAGTCCTATTCCACTGCCCTGGTTTAATTTTTCCTGATGCCCTTCCGTGGTAAAGTATCTCTCAAATATCTTTTTCTGATTCTCAGGAGATATCCCAACACCCGTATCTACCACTTTCAGCTCCAAATAAGCTAATTCCTCACTATTCTGAAAAATATCTAAAACGACAGAAATCCGACCTCCTTCCGGAGTGAATTTAAATGCATTTGAAAGTAGATTGAATAAGATTTTTTCCACTTTGTCTGAATCAAATTCAGCTTGCATTGACGTGATGTTGGTAGAAAAGTCCAATTCAATATGTTGGTCTTCCGACAACTCATTAAAATCAGAGGTACTTTCTTTAATAAACTGAACGATGTCTCCCTCAGATGTATGATATGCCAAGGCTCCTTTGTCAATGTTCTTCACATCGAGCAATTGATTGATCAATTTCAGAAGCCTTCGGGCATTTCGCTGAATGATTTTGTATTGACCAAGCAATGCCGGCTCTTTCGCATCTGAAATCAAATGATCTGCAGGAGTTAAAATTAAGGAAAGAGGAGTCCGAAATTCATGGCTTAGATTCGTGAAAAACTTCGTTTTCAATTTATCCAGTTCCTGAATCCTTTTACTTTCTAAAATTGCCTGCTGACGCTCAAAATTCTCTTTTTGCCTTCTGATCAGTTGGCTTCTTGAATAAACGATAATGGCTAAAATCGTCAGAAAGTAGAAAAAATAAGCCCCTGGAGTTTTCCACCAAGGCGCCAAAATCTCGATTTCCATAGGGTATTCATAGGAGCTCCAACCATCCAAAACTGTCCCCGGCTGAACTACTAAGGTATAATTTCCTGGATCAAGGTTTGTAAATGTTACTTTGGAAAGGTTTTCGTCTAGATAAATCCAGTCTTCATTAAATCCCAAGAGACGATATCGGTATTTATTCTTCTCTGGATACAAATAATTTAACGCACTAAAGCTGATTGAAAACATCGCTTCATCATGTCGCAATGTCAGTTTCTTAGTTTTATCAAGCGATTTTGATAGTAATACTCGATTTCCGATTTCACTCCCTACAGGAACAGTCTCATTAAAAATCTGGAGCTCGGTAAAAACTACTTTTGGGTTATTTCTTTCGAAAGCAAAATTCTCTGACTTGAAGATGTTATATCCATTCGGCCCTCCGAAAATAAAATCTCCAGAGCTCGTTTTTGTAGCTGAGTTTTTATTGAAAAGAGATGCTTGCAATCCATCCTGCTGATCAAAGTTCTGGAATGAAATCTTAAATGGGCTGGTATTACGATCTACTTCTGCATAGCTCAAACCTTTTTGAGAACTGATCCAAAAATTATGTTTATCATCTTCCAATATCTCAATCAAATATGGAGACTGTAATCCATCATCCACTCCATACTTCACAAAAACACTGTCTTGCGTGTCAAGGTAGAAAAGTCCCGAAACTGAGGCTACCCATAACTCGCCTTGAGAATCAACCATCAGTTCCGAAATATTGGGTTCCTGAAGCGGTATTCTCTGAGTATTGTCAAAAAAACCAGATTTTTTGGTTGACGTATTTAGATAGTTTAATCCACTCCCTCCTCCTATCCAAATATTGCCTTTAGCATCTTCTGCAAATGCCGTGATGTATTGGTTATGAATATAATATGGAGCTTGACCGGCATTGTAATTTTGAAAGGATTTTCGATCTGAATCCAACATTGACAATCCTGATCTCAATGTCCCTATCCAAATTCGGTTTTGACTATCCTCGAAAAGCTTCCATATATTTGGACCTGGGATTCCTTCTTTTGATTCGGGGTTAAAAGGATAATTTTTGAAATTTTTCCCATCATAACTTCCCAAACCATTTAAATAGGTACCTATCCATAGGATTCCTTCATGATCTATCAAGAGATCGACAATAACATCGCCATTGAGCGTATTTGGATTCTTCGGATCATGCTTAAAGTTCCTGTAAGAATTGTTTTTTCTGTCATGATAAAACAGTCCACCTCCATTGGTCCCGATATAAAGATTTCCTAGACTATCTTCTACAAACGCATTGACATCATTAAATGGCAAAGAATTCGGAACGGAGTAGTTTTTTTCAACATGGGAAAATCTCAATAAACCCTGGTGATAATATGATAAGCCTTGCTTATGAGTACCAACCCAAATAATGTCCTCATTGTCTTTGTATAAAGCGTAGACCACATTTTGAGTGAGTTCACTACTTGCTGAGTTAGAATCAATCAGATAGGTTGAGGTATTTTTTCTTTTATTCAGAATATTGATTCCGCCGTGATCTGTTCCCAACCAGATTTCGCCTGGTTTGGCCTCCGTAATGGCTTTAACCATGTTATTATTCAATCGGAAAGGACCAACATCCGTTGTGTTCAAAACAATTTGATGGGTCTCGTCCTTGATCCAAAAAACTCCAGAATCTCTTTCTGAGTCAAAAATCCAAGTATCTCCATCTGAATCAATAAAGATTTCAAATTTGGCATTTGGGGAAATTTCGTCTTTGGGAAGCTGAAGCGTTTTGGTAACGATCAACTTATTTGGATCTAACAAATCAATAGAACCATCCAAATGTAAAACCCAAACCATTCCATCTGGACTTTCTGCTATTCCGGCAACTTGATCAGAAGAAATGTCACCCTTGGATCCACCATTTCTCAAAAAAACACACTCATCTTTTTCTGGTAGATAGATACTGATGCCTTTGAAAGGGTGTGAAAACCAAAATCGATTTTGGCGATCTTCCATTATGGTCGAAATGGTATCGGTAGCCAGATTATATTTATCAGCATAGAAACTACTTCCTCTTTGGAATTTTTCTTTTTGCGACTCATAAATGTCAAAATTGCCATTTACATCCTTCACCCAAATATTATCTTCAGGACCAATAAAAAGTTTGTTCACTCCATTGTGAGAGATAGAGGTACTATCTTTTGTATTAAAAAATCCTTTTGCTGTGGTCCCGTCATAGCGATATAAACCATAGCTGGTTCCATACCACATAAATCCTTGATTATCTCTCAAAATGCTGATGACGTTGGCATTGTTCAGCCCTAATTTTTCATCAAGATTTCTGAACACCAAGTTTTCGGTAGTCGTTTGAGCCCGAACTAGGTTCAGTAAACCACTCACCAAAACACAACATAAAACGATAAAACGTACACTCCGCATCTATTCCAGCTTCAAAGATTCTACAAATCCTTTTATTTAATTCGACAAAGTAACACAAGATTACAAACAAAAAAGTCCCGTTGAATAAAACTTCAACGGGACTTTTCTATTTTTTTGATAAAAGGCGATTAAATAAATCGATTTAATAAATTCTCGAAATACTCTTGTTTCCCACTGGTCTTGGCTGGCTCACCATGCTCTGCAGCATAATTTCTAAGATCTTCTAAAGTCAAAGCTCCATCTTCAAAAGCTTTACCTTTTCCAGTATCATAACTTGAATATCTGTTTTTCCTTCTTTCCAGATAGTCAGACTTTTCTAAAATATCTTGAGCTATTAACATTCCTCTTGCAAATGCATCCATACTTCCTATGTGTGCCAAGAATAAATCATCTGCATCCGTTGAGTTTCTCCTGATTTTGGCATCAAAGTTTACTCCTCCTCCCTGAATTCCATCAGAATCTAAAATCACCAACATTGCTTCTGTCATTTCCTGAAGATTCATAGCAAATTGATCTGTATCCCAACCATTTTGATAATCACCTCTATTGGCATCGATGCTACCCAGCATTCCTGCATCTGCAGCTACTTGCAGTTCATGCTGGAAAGTATGCCCCGCAAGGGTAGCATGGTTTACTTCGATATTCAGTTTGAAATCTTTATCCAATCCATGATGTCTCAAAAAACCAATTACAGTAGCAGCATCGTAATCATATTGATGTTTAGTTGGCTCCATTGGCTTTGGCTCAATAAAGAATGTTCCTTTAAAGCCGTTCTTTCTCGCATAATCTCTTGCCATGGTTAAGAATTTGGCCAAATGCTCCGTTTCACGCTTCATATCCGTATTGAGTAGCGACATATAACCTTCACGACCACCCCAGAAAACATAATTCTCACCACCTAAAGCGATTGTCGCATCAATGGAGTTCTTAACCTGAGTAGCAGCATATGCTAGTACATCAAAATCTGGATTTGTAGATGCTCCATTCATATAGCGTGGGTTACTGAACACGTTAGCTGTTCCCCACAATAATTTTACTCCTGTTTCAGCTTGCTTTTGTTTCGCATAATCCACGATTATTTTCATTCGCTGCTCATATTCAGCAATATCATTTCCTTCGTCAATCAAATCTACATCATGGAAACAATAGTATGGAGCTCCGATTTTTGTGATAAACTCAAAAGCCGCATCCATTTTATCCTTGGCTCTTTGAATTGGATCTGGATTGGCGTCCCAAGGATGAACAATTGTTCCCGGGCCAAAAGGATCTCCGCCAGTTCCACAGAATGAGTGCCAATAAGCAATGGAAAACTTGAAATGTTCCTTCATTGTTTTCCCTGCAATGATTCTATTTTCATCATAGAACCTAAATGCTAAAGGGTTATCACTATCCTTCCCTTCAAAAGGGATTTTATCGATGTTTGGAAAATACAATTTTGACATGTGATTTGATGTTTAGGTTTATTATATAGGTTTAATTTTATAATTATACTTTCAATTTTTGAATCTTTTCCAATTGGTTTTTCCAACGGAGATAGACTTCTTCATAAGGTTCAAAAAATTGTTCATTGGGTTCGATGGTTTCTAATAATTCCAATCCTTCAAATGCCTCTGATTCATTAGAAAATATTCCGGCACCAATACCAGCGCCTCTTGCTGCGCCTTGCGCTCCATCTGTATCATAGAGTTCCAAGACTACTTTATTCATATGAACAAAGGTTTTTCTAAATATTGGGCTTAAAAACATATTTGCCTTTCCAGCTTTTACTGTCTTAAGATCCATCCCCATTTCCTGCATAATTCTAAAGCCGAAAGTGAGTGCTGAAACTATTCCTTCTTGTGCAGCCCTGATCATATGTTTCTTGTCGTGCTTAAGCAAATCAAGTCCAAGCATATGTGCACCTACTTGCTGATTCTGCATAATTCGTTCTGCTCCGTTACCGAAGGGAATAAAAGTAAGCCCGCCTGATCCAATAGGAGCTGATCCACCCAAATTGTTCATTTCGTCATATTCAATTTTTCCTGCCCCTAACAATTTTTTGATCCAACTATTCAAAATTCCAGTACCATTCACGCAAAGTAATACTCCATAGGAAGGTTTTTCTTTGGTATGATTTACATGGACAAAAGTATTGACTCTGGAAAGTGGATCATATAATGGCGTATCACAGACCCCATAAACTGTTCCGGATGTCCCCGCCGTCGTGGCAAGCTCACCTGGTTTTAAAACCTGCAAAGAGAAGGCGTTATTTGGTTGATCTCCTGCTCTATAAGCTACTGGAACCCCTTTTTCTATCCCCGTGAGTTTTGATGCTTCGCCTGTAACTGTTCCTTGCAAAGAATAGGAAGGAACAACTTTAGGCAACCAATCCTTCTGTATTTTGTAATTATCAAGGACTTTTTCACTGATCCCATTTTCCTTGAAATCCCAAAAGATACCTTCAGAAAGACCTGTTTCAGAAGTCAGGATTTCTCCGGTAAGTTTCATAGCAATGAAATCTCCTGGGAGCATAATTTTATGAATTTTGGAAGCCAATTCTGGTTCATTTTCCAGCACCCATCTCAATTTCGATGCTGTGAAATTTCCTGGCGAATTCAATAAATTAGGCAAACAATATTCTTCACCTAAATCTTGAAATGCTTTGTTACCAATCTGAACGGCCCTACTATCGCACCATATAATAGAAGGTCTTAACACTTGGTGATCTTTATCGACTAAGACCAGTCCATGCATTTGATAAGCGATGCCAATTCCTTTCAATTCCCCAGGTTTGGCTTTTGCTTTTCCCAAAACATAGTTACTTGACTGCTGGATATATTTCCACCATGTCTCAGGATCTTGCTCTGCCCAGCCTTCTTTTGGTGAATTTATCAACATTTCTTCTTCAGGAAATGCTTTTGACACAATCGATCTACCTGTGTCAGCATCCAAAATTGAAGCTTTGATAGAGGAACTACCAATATCCAATCCTAATAAAAGTTGTCTCATTATTATTTATTTTTTTACCAGAAGACGATGTAAAGAGCCGCTGTGATTCCCGCTATTAAAAACGCACCTATTTTAAAAGAAGCACTGGTTTTAAATAGTTCCTTATTTATCTCAATACTATTTGGATGATCTTTTCCTTTGCCTTCATATAAACTGATGATGATCATCAAAGTCGCCAAAATCAAAAATACAACTCCCATTCTATCTAGGAAAGGCAAGTCCGGCATTCCTATTTTTAGAACTACCGATAATGGAATACTTAGCGCGGCACCTACCAAAGCGGCATTTGAGGTTGTTTTTTTCCAGAAAACTCCGAAAAAGAAAATCGCGAAGACACCTGGGCTGATAAATCCAGTGTACTCTTGGATAAACTGGAATGCTTGATCTAGTTGCCCTAAGGCTGGAGCTACTATAGCAGCTACTATGAAAGCGATAACTGCAGTGATCCTACCTACTCTAACTTGTTTTGTTTCAGAAGCTGATTTATTGAAATACTTCTGGTAAATGTCCATGGTGAAAATCGTAGAGGTACTATTCGCCATAGATGCCAAAGAGGACACAATTGCCGCTGTCAAAGCTGCAAATGCTAGTCCTTTCAAACCTACTGGCAATAACTGAAGTAATGTTGGATATGCTCTGTCAGACTTCAATAGACCTGTTACTGGATCCTTCATTGACTCAATAAAGCCGACATCTATTCCATTTTTTACTATTACATAAGCTGCAATTCCAGGTATCACTACAATAAGTGGCATTAAAAGCTTCAAAAAACCGGCGAAAATCATCCCTTTTTGGGCTTCATCTAAATTTTTTGCAGCTAATGCTCTTTGGGTAATGTACTGGTTGAAACCCCAATAACTCAAATTGGTGATCCACATGCCTCCTACTAAAACAGAGATCCCAGGGAGATCCAAATAGGCATCTTTAACTCCTCCTGATCCATCTGGAATCATCATCTCACCTCTTGAGAATATCATCGAAAAGTGCCCCGGCACTTCTTTTCGAAGCAAATTCAATCCATCCCATGCATCGCCTGAACCTACCATTTGTAATGCAATGTATGTTGTCGCCAACCCGCCAGCTATCAGAAATACGACCTGGACTACATCAGTCCAAGCAACAGCCTTCAATCCACCATAGATGGAATAGATCATGGCAAAAGTTGCAAGCCCAAGGATTCCATATACCATGGGAACATCTAAAATCGTATTAAGACTTAGAGCTCCTAAATACAAAACTGAAGTAAGGTTTACAAAGACATACAATAAGAGCCAGAAAATTGCCATTGTAGTTCTTACCCTGGTATCATAGCGATCAAGCAAAAATCCAGGCATGGTATAAATCCCTTTCTTTATATAAATCGGAAGAAAGAAAATTGCCACCACCAATAAAGTCGCAGCCGCCATCCATTCATAGGTAGAGATTGCTAATCCCATGGCAAATCCAGAACCGGACATCCCAATAAATTGCTCTGCTGAGATATTGGAAGCAATTAATGAAGCTCCGACAGCCCACCAAGGAAGTGCTTTGGATGCAAGAAAATAATCTGAAGAATTTTTTACGTGTCCTTTCTTTTCTCTGGATACAAAAAGGCCCATCCCTATGATGAGCAAACAATATCCGACGAAAACTATTAAGTCTAAAGGTTCTAAGAGCATATTGGAATTGGTTGGGTTTTGGGCTAAACTATTTTATTCCCTTTGTTAAATTTTAAAACAAAGCATTAAATATAAGACTTTCATTTAAAGGTCAGAAAATAAATTATTTCGATCGTTTTTTAATTAAAAAGCTTTTCAAGAAATGGAATTGGCTCGGTAGAATATTTCACACCTTCAATATTCTCCAAATAACTTATTCCCATTGCATTACTTATCCAAACAGTACTGGCTTTTGCTAAATGCTCCGGAAGGAATAATCCTTCATTTGTTTTGATTCCTTTAGACTTCAACTCTTCAAGAATAACAGCTCTGCCTACTCCGGCAACACAGGAACTGTCTAATGATGGGGTAAAGACATCCGAGCCAATCTTCCAAAAAATATTTGAAGAACCGGCTTCTGAAATAAAACCTCTATAGTCTAGAAGTATAACTTCATCCATTATCAACTCGACTCTTTCTTTATTTGCCAACACATAAGTAAGACTATTTAGCGTTTTGGCTTGAGACCAAAGGGTTGGGAAAATTTTAATTTTTTTTGAGAAATAAGAAAATCTTTTGATTTTTTGAGGAGCTAAAAAGTTTCTTATTTGTAATGTTTGGGTTATTCCATTCGAAATAGGAGTGTATGTTCCTGCTCCTGATCTGAATATATTCCATCGTATCCGGAAATTCTCTGATGGAAAATCGATCTGCAAAACCTTCTCAATAGATTTGATATCAATATTTTCATTTGACATACCCAGAATATCCAGTCCGTTTTCTAAACGCTGCATATGGTTTTCTGCAAACCTTATTTTATTTTTGAGGTAGACCATCGATTCAAAAAGACCATCTCCAAAATTCATTGCCCTATTAGCAATATCAAATTTGCTGCTTCGAGTCCAAGATTGGGTATCTTTATTAAAGATATAATTTGTTTCAAAATCGTTCATAACCTGTTCAAAATCGGCCAGTCTTTAAAAGTGTAAGATAATGGACCTGTTAAAAGTAATAAAGAAAACAGCTCATATGAGGAAATTTAAAGGATAAGTGACATTTTTGATTTTATTAACGAAAGACTAAATAGCTTAGCATTAATATTGGACACCAAATTAAGATGGCAAACAAAAGTAGTATATTTGATATGATAGGACCTGTAATGATCGGACCGTCATCTTCGCATACGGCTGGAGTTGTCAGAATTGCAAGAGCTGCCATTAGAGTTTTAGGAGGGAAACCTGAAAAAGCATTAATTACTTTTTATAATTCCTTTGCAAGGACCTATGAGGGACATGGCAGTGATAGAGCTATTATTGGTGGATTAATGGATTTTAAAACCGATGATGCTCGAATAAAAACCGCATTGGATATTGCTGAAGAAATTGGATTTGAATATAAATTCAAATCCATAGGAAACTCCTCTATTCACCACCCTAATACCATTAAACTCAATTTATCCTTAGGTGAAAGAAATGTAGAGGTAGTAGGTGAAAGTTTAGGGGGAGGTGTAATAAACATTTCAGAGGTTGATGGATTTGTCGCAAACTTTTCAGCTAAAGATCACACATTGATTATTAAAGCTGAAGATGTTTCGGGAGCTATTGCTTTTATTTCCAGTGTCATTGCACAAGAGAAGACAAATATTGCAACAATGTCAGTTTCCAGAAAAGGAAAAAACGATAGAGCTTGCCATGTCATTGAAATGGACTCTGGAATCAAGGAGATCACTTTACAATATTTAAAATCCCTAACATGGATAAAAGAATTAATTTACATACCTGATATTGACCTATAATTAAGCACAACCAGATGAAAAAATGCTTTTTAAGCTTTGCTTTAATAGCCGGAATAAGTTTTTCCAATTTTGCCCAAGAAACGGCAGTCCCAACAGGTCCAATTGATCTTGAAACTGCAGTGGCAATCGCTTTGGAAAATAACCTTACTCTGAAAAGAAGCGAACTAAACCAACTAACCAATGAGGCTTCCTTGCTCCAAAACCAAGGACAAAGACTCCCGAACCTCAATGCAGGCACCAGCTACGGTGTCCGATGGGGTAGATCAATCAATCCAGTGACTAACTTATTTGAAACTGCTAGGATTGGGAATATCAACTTGTCTGCCTCTTCCAATGCCACCATTTTCGCAGGAAACCAGATTAATAATTCCGTCAAGCAATCCAAAGTTGACTTGGAAGCTGGAATGTATAATATCCAAGCAACCAAAAATGACATTACTCTGAACATTATCAATTTGTTCATAAATGTAGTTTTCAATAGAGAGCAGGTAAATGTTGCGGAAAATCAATTGTCAACGACAAAAGATCAACTTGCCAGAACAACCAAATTGGTGAATGCAGGATCCTTGCCTTTTTCTGACCAATTGGATGTACAGGCACAGAATGCTACCAATGAAGTGAACCTGATCAATGCTAAAAACAATTATAATATTGCGAAGCTGAATCTTGCACAAGCATTGCAGATTCCTTTCACACCTGAATTTTCAGTGGTGGAACCTGAATTTGAAATCAACGAGACGCTGATGGCAACAGAAACTCCAAAAGACATTTATCAGATAGCGCTTGAAACCATGCCTGAAATCAAGGCGGCTCAAGCTAATATCGAAAGTGCCGAATATGGTTTAAAACTTGCTAAAGCGGGATTTTATCCAACTCTAGGAATCAGTGCAAATATTTTCTCAAACTATGTAGATCAGGCGTTTGGAACCGAAAGACCAAGTTTTGGACAACAGATAGAAAACAACCTTTCAGAAGCTCTAAATTTGCAATTATCTATTCCTATTTTCTCAAGATTGAGCAATAAGGCAAGTGTGCAGCGTGCTCGGGTCCAAAGACAAATCAGTGAAGTAGCTGCATTGGAGGCAGAAAATCAATTAAGAAATGACATTGAAACCGCTTTCAACAGTGCCCTTGCAGCAGAACTAACCTATGAGGCTTCATTGACCCAAGTTGAAAGTTTGCAAGAATCTTTTAGAATTGCTCAACAAAGATTTGATCTTGGCGCGATCAACTCTGTTGACTTTCAAGTGGCTCAAAATAATTTATTCAATGCGGAAGCAGATTTATTGAATGCCAAATACACCTATATTTTCAGAGTAAAAGTTCTTGATTTTTACCTGGGCAATCCAATTAACTTAAACTAAATCATGGCTAATAAAAAGTCGAACAAACTCTTGTATTATCTACTCGGCGGGGTAGGATTAATTATTGTTATTGCGATCATAGGTCGAACCGCCGGATGGTTTGGTGGAGCAAAGGAGATCGGTGTTGAATTTGCGACAGCCCAAAAAACCAGAATAATAGAAAAGGTAAGTGCCTCAGGAGAAATCCAACCAGAAGTAGAGGTTAACCTGTCTCCTGATGTTGCAGGTGAAATTATTGAGCTGAATGTCATAGAAGGTGACTCAGTGGCTGAGGGTAAATTATTGGTAAAAATCAGACCTGACAACTTTATTTCAGCATTAGATAGGGCCAAAGCAAACTTGAATCAGCAAATGGCTAATCTATCGCAAACAAAAGCAAATTTGCAAAGGTCAGAAGCGCAATTCACCCAAGCAGAATTAAACTTTGAAAGACAAAAGTCACTGTTTGAACAAAAGGCTATATCTGAATCAGATTTCGAAACTGCACAGGCAAATTACATCACCGCTCAAAAAGACTTGGAAGCTGCAAAACAGAATGTTATCGCATCTGAATTTATTGTGAAAAGTTCGCAGGCAACTGTAAATGAAGCAGCTGAGAATTTGAGATTAACGAATGTTTATTCACCCGTGAGCGGAATCGTTTCAAATCTTTTAGTGGAAAAAGGAGAAAGAGTGGTAGGAACTGCACAGATGGCCGGTACAGAAATGTTGACCATCGCTGACCTTTCCAAAATGGAAGTACGCGTTGATGTCAATGAAAATGACATCATCCGACTCAGTTTGGGTGATACTTCTATAATAGATGTAGACTCTTATTCATCTGCCGGTAAAAAATTCAAGGGTATTGTGACTAGTATCGCTAATACTGCCAATGCAAAAGCTTCAGCGGATGCAGTTACTGAGTTTAAAGTAAAAATCAGAATTTTAAACAGTTCTTACCAAGACCTGGTCGCAGAAGGAACAAAATATCCATTCAGACCTGGTATGACCGCCTCTGTAGACATTTTGACTACGACAAAAAATAATGCTTTGGCAGTTCCTCTTTCTGCAGTAACGACGAGGGAGAATAAGGTCGACACATTAGCTGGCGGTACAACCAAATCTAAAGAATTGGTCTTCGTGAGCGAAAATGGAGTAGCAAAGTTGAAGGAGATAAAAACAGGAATTTCAGACTTCGAGAATATTGAAATTTTAGAAGGAATTACGGAAGGCGAAGAGATTATCTCTGGTCCTTATTTTGTCGTAAGCAAGCAGCTAAAAGAAGGGGACAAAGTAGTGAAAATGGAGACCCCAAAACCTGGCGCTATTGCGCAAAACGATTAATTAAAAACTTATAATTAATTATGCCCCCAATAATTCTTTGATTATTGGGGGCATTTTTTATGACCACTTTTTTAGCTGCTCATAGATCAAGTGCAAGGGAAATCCCATGACATTAAAGTACGAGCCTTCCATTTTGGTAACTCCTATATATCCAATCCATTCCTGAATTCCATATGCCCCAGCTTTATCCATAGGCTTATACATTTTGATATAATGCCAAATCTCGTCTTCTTCTAAGAATCTGAAGGTAACTTTTGTCTCATCCTCAATAGTAATTTGTCTTTTTTTGTCTTTGAAAGTAACCGCTGTCATCACTATATGTGACGTCCCCGATAAACTTTTAAGCATATCAAAAGCTTCCTCCTCATTAGTTGGCTTTCCTAAAACATGACCATCTTCAATGACTACAGTATCTGAAGTAATCAAAATTTCATTTTCTTTCAATTCATCAGGGAAAGAATCAGCTTTTAATTTACTTAAATAAGCTGCAACAAATTCTGGTTTCATATCTGCTGGAATCTTCTCCTCTACAGAATTTGGACGAACTTCAAACTCTATCTCAAGCCCTTTCAGTAATTCTTGTCTTCTTGGAGAATTAGAGGCCAAAATGACTTTTTTATCTTTTAATTTATTTAAAAAAGGTTCCATAGTCGAATTCAAATTCATCTTGTTTTATACTCGCAAACAGTAATCCTCCCAATGCTTTTGGATAAAAATAAGTTGATTTTTGAGGCATTACATAGCCTGACCTACAAACCTCCAACACTTGATCTAATTCTAGTTCACGGGTAATTATTGCAAAGCTAGCTTTTCCACTTTGCACTTCCTTAATACATCTGGAAAAACTTCTCTCATAACTGATGTTTCCAGAACTCCTCTGATTTTCCATAGGTATTCCTAAAATCTCATTAAAAATCAATTCATGAAGAACCGCTAAATCTAAGTTCTTAATCACCTCAGGGTATTTAGAAGGAATCAAATCATACTTCCCTGATTTCAATTGGAGTAAATAACTATCCTCCCCTATCAATAAACCGTAGGACCACGGTTTATGAAAAGCATATGTTCCCAAATCATCTTGATCGGGAAACTTTTTAACTTCAAACCAATCTTCCAAGGCCTGTAAGAATTGTGGCTGGCTTATTTGAAGTCCTTTAAAAAGTCTATGGGTAGGAAGAATTTTTAAATGGTTGCCATTGGTATTTGTGAAATACATCATATGATAATCACACCCTTTCCACTTAGAATTAATAAGTTGGTTTTTACAAATGTTTCGGTATTCAATCGCACCCTCAAGTCTATGATGTCCATCTGCTAAAATCACTTGCTTCTCTTTTAGAACAAATAAAAATTCAGCAATGATCGAGGGGTCTCGTATAACCGCCAAAACTTCCCGGACACCTTGATAATCTTCCAATTCGTAGAGTGGATTTGCTATTGCATCATCCATATACTTTTCAAGTTTGTTTTCCTGATCCTCATAAAGGCCATGAGTTGGACTTGCTTGAATTTCCGTAGATTTTAAGAGATCTATTCTATCATTTACTGCATGGACAATGGTGTTTTCATGCCTCAAAATTATCTGTTCCTCCCAATTATAAGCCTTTATTTGAGCAATAAACCCTTTCCTACATCGAGCATCATGCTCCCCAGGAAGCCTAAAATATTGGTAATAAACATAGATTCCAGGTTCATCGTCCTGAACAATAATTTGTTCACGTTTCCACTTTTCTAATGTCTGGCGAGCCCTGCTTGCTGATTCTGGACCTTTTGGCACAGATAAATGAATACTATTAATGTGGTTCTCATATAGAAGCTGTCTTTGCTTCTCAGACACAACATCAAATAATGGTGCTGTTAGCTCATCGATTTTTGATTTAAGTTTATCATTATATCGCCAAGCTTTGATCGGAAGTATTTCTGCCATTTTATTGATTCAGTCTTTTTCGCCAAGCAGATTTTTCATTTGAACTTTTCTGCTCAGAATTCTGATTATTCCCAAATTTCGATTTTTCAAAAAACTCTATTGCCAACCCAGCTAAAAGCTCTTGCTCTTCAATGGTAAACACAGGTTCCAAAACCCCAGGCTTGAAATATCTTTCTACAAATTTGGTATCAAAATTACCAGATGAAAATGCTTCGTGTTCCAACGCGAATTTACAAAAGCCAAGTGTGGTCTGAATTCCAGTGATTTGGTATTCATCAATTGCTCTGATCATTCTTTCAATCGCTCCTTTTCTCGATTCTGCATGGGTAACCAATTTTGCAATCATCGGATCATAATAAATTGGAATTTTCATCCCTTCCTCAAACCCATCGTCAACTCGAATTCCAGGCCCCTGGGGCCTTCTGTAAGTTTCTAACGTACCAATATCAGGAAGGAAGTTGTTTTTTGGATCCTCTGCATATACTCGGACTTCAATGGAATGCCCATTTATTTTTAAATCTTCCTGTGCAAAGGACAGAGGATTCCCCTCAGCGATAAGAATTTGCTCCCGTACTAAATCCTTACCTGTAATCATCTCTGTAACAGGATGCTCAACTTGGAGCCTTGTATTCATTTCCAAAAAATAAAAATTCAGCTGATCATCTACGATAAACTCAACTGTACCCGCACCATAATATTCACAAGCTTTTGCGACTCCTACAGCCGCCTCTCCAATGGCTTTTCTCATCTCGGGGCTCACCACAGAGGACGGAGCTTCCTCTATTACTTTCTGATGCCTTCTTTGTATTGAGCATTCTCTTTCAAAAAGATAAACTATATTCCCTTGCTGATCTCCTAATATTTGAATTTCAATGTGTCTTGGAGAGGTGATGAACTTCTCAATAAAAACTGCACCATCGCCAAATGAAGAAATCGCCTCACTTATAGCTCTATCCATCTGCTCTTCAAACTCGACTTCATTTTCAACGATACGCATCCCTTTCCCCCCTCCTCCTGCACTTGCTTTTATTAATATCGGATATCCTATGGTTGCTGCTATTCTCTTAGCATCTGGAATATCAGAAATCGCCTCTTCCGTACCCGGAACTAAAGGTATATCGTATTTTCCTACCGCTTGTTTTGCTGCTAATTTACTCCCCATGACCTCAATGGATTTTGGAGAAGGACCAATAAAAATCAACCCTGAATCCGAGACTTTTTTTGCAAAATCCGCATTCTCCGAAAGAAAGCCATATCCAGGATGAATGGCATCAACATTCAATTCTTTACATACTTCAATAATTTTTTCTCCCAATAGATACGATTGTGAAGATGCTGGAGGGCCTAGGCAAACTGCTTCATCTGCAAACTTGACATGAGGGGATAATCTATCCGCTTCACTAAAAACTGCCACGGTCTGAATCCCCATTTCTTTGGCTGTTTTCATGATCCGGAGGCTTATTTCCCCTCGATTAGCGACTAGAAGTTTTTTGATTTTGGGCATACTTTTAATGTTTACTAAAACTTTATTTGGGACAAAGATCAAAGAAAGAAAATTTCCGGAGTAAAGTTAAGAAAGCATGTAAACGAAAGTGGTTTTTTGCTTAGACGGTTTTAAAGTTTTATTTTTGACCGAATTTGTTCAAAACTTCATAATTTCTTAACTGTAATAGCACTCACCTAAAATAAAAATCACATTGGATCTATTTGCTAAATTAAAAACGAATTTGGGGCCACTTGGCAAACATTCTAAGTTTTCAGATGGCTATTTCATGTTTCCTAAACTTGAAGGGGAAATTGCTCCTAGAATGATGTTCCAAGGAAAGGAAGTTTTAACCTGGAGCTTAAATAACTATCTAGGACTAGCCAACCATCCCGAAGTACGAAAAGCAGATGCTGAATCAGCAGCAAAATGGGGAGCGGCTTATCCAATGGGAGCTAGAATGATGTCTGGACAAACCTCCCTCCATGAACAGCTTGAAAATGAGCTTGCCGATTTTGTGGGAAAAGAAAAATCTTATTTGCTCAACTATGGATATCAAGGTATCATGTCTGTGATAGATGCCTTATTGGACAGGAAGGATGTTGTTGTATATGACTCAGAATGCCATGCCTGTATCATTGATGCATTAAGAATGCATATGGGTAAAAGATACGTTTTTCCTCATAACGACATCGACAACTGTGAAAAGCAACTTGAAAGAGCAACAAAATTAGCTGCAGAGACCGGTGGAGGGATATTATTGATCACGGAAGGTGTGTTTGGTATGACTGGTGATCAAGGCAAATTGAAAGAAATCTGTGAACTTAAGAAAAAATTTGAATTCCGTTTACTGGTAGATGATGCTCATGGATTCGGTACAATGGGTAAAACCGGAGCCGGAACACATGAAGAGCAAGGTGTTATTGAAGAAGTAGATTTATATTTCTCAACTTTTGCAAAATCAATGGCTTCGATTGGAGCCTTTATCGCTGGTCAGGAAAGAGTTATTCATTATTTGAGATTCAATATGCGTTCTCAGATTTTTGCAAAATCACTTCCTATGCTTTTGGTAGAAGGTGCGCTGAAAAGATTGGAATTGTTAAAAACTCAGCCAGAACTTAAAAACAACCTTTGGAAAATCGTCAATGCATTAAGAGATGGCTTGCATAAAAATGGATTTAGCACCGGAAAATCAAATTCACCTGTTACTCCAGTCGTTTTAAACGGAACTGTGGGGGAAGCGGCAGCACTATCACATGATTTGAGAGAAAATTATGGGATTTTCTGTTCAGTGGTTATTTATCCTGTCGTACCTAAAGGCATGATTATCTTGAGATTGATCCCTACCGCAGTGCATTCAGTTGAAGATGTGGAAGAAACAATTACAGCTTTTGCAGCGATCAAAGAAAAATTAACATCTGGGGTTTATGAAAATTCAGAGCTAGCTAATTCTTTCGGAGAATAAAAAAAAACAGCCTCCTGATTGAATTGGAAAGTATTTAGGCTATATTGAAAGCAATAAACTTATCATCAACCAAATCATTAATCACTATTAATATGAGCAGATTTAGTGAAATCAAAGATCTTGTAAGTAGCATGGAAGCGGATTTTGAGAAATTCTATGAAAAAAGCAATCAAGCTGCTGGAACCAGAGTTAGAAAAGGTATGCAAGACCTGAAAAACATTGCGCAGGACATCCGGAAGGAAGTTCAAGACAAGAAAAACGCCGAATAAGGCTACAAAATAAAAAGGTGATCAAATGATCACCTTTTTTATTGAAACTCAATTATTGCAGGAAATTAAAATTCAACTTTATTATTTTCCTGTTCTATATCAGCAAGTCGATTACTCGGGTCTATCTCCACTGATT
The DNA here is from genome assembly GCA_965659625.1 of uncultured Algoriphagus sp. GTDB lineage: Bacteria > Bacteroidota > Bacteroidia > Cytophagales > Cyclobacteriaceae > Algoriphagus. Next base: position 122,928 of record CBFHWO010000010.1, read on the forward strand.
TTATATCATTCATTTTTCTATTAATTGTGATCTTCTTAGTGACATTAGTCCAAGGCCAATCTTCAGTCAAAATCCTCTTTGGACTTCCTGCTTCCGGTAGTTTTTCCCCTCTCATGATGACCAAAGGCAAATAAATCATTTCCTGAGATCCATCTTTATAAGTCACAACCAAATCAATTGGCATAGGCATAAGTCCTATTCTTTCTAAGATTATATCGGTATTATCCCCTTGAGGATTTACTTGCTTAATCCCGTAATTGATCGTCTTGGTAGTATAAACAAAATATTCTTTATACCAATCTAACTCAAGACCGCTTTCTTTTTCCATGACACGAATCAAATCATTGGCATTTGGATGTTTAAATTTCCAAGTATTCCAATACCGATGCATGCCTCTATCACGGACATCAGCTCCAATGATATAACCCATTTGCTCTAAAAATACTGCGCCTTTGCTATAAGCAGCTGAGCTGTAAGCGGAGTTGGTATGATAATGATCGGAATGAGTACTCATCGGCTCTTCTTTTCCAGATTTCACCAAACGGTAATACCCTGAATATGAACCCGCAAGAGGTGTTTTAGTAGGGTTGAAAATCTCAGACATAGTCAAGCTTGAGGCATAACTTGTAAAACCCTCATCCATCCAAGGATAAAGCGACTCATTGGTGGCAAGGACTCCATGAAACCAGCTATGTGCCAATTCATGAGCCATCACACCCACAAGTCCTCTTAAATTTCTTCCGCCTGTTACTAGGGTCGACATCGCATATTCCATACCTCCATCTCCTCCTTGGATGACAGAGAACTGTTTATAAGGATATTGTCCAAAATTCTCCGAAAGGAAATTAATGGCTTTCGGGGTATACTCTATTAACTTTTCCCAGTTTTCTGTCGTCTCCGGAGTAGGAATGAAAAAATGGTGAACAGTAATGCCGTTTTCCATTTTTACTTTTTCATGGCGATACTTTGGATCAGCTGCCCACATAAAATCATGAACCATCGGGGCTTTGAAATGCCAGGTTAAGGTCTCCCCTGCTACTTTTGGAACATTCACTCCTTCATCTTCGTACCCATGCCCAATTTCATTTGGGTTTTGAAGGTAACCAGTACCCCCAATTGTATAGGTTTTATCGATAGTTATTTTCACATCAAAATCACCCCAAATCCCATAAAACTCTCGACCTATGTAGGGGTTTGAATGCCAACCTTGCTCATCGTAGTTTGCCATTTTTGGATACCATTGGGACATCGAATAACGAACCCCTTCTTCACTATCTCTTCCGGATCTTCGGACCTGTAAGGGAACTTGACCGACAAATGACATTTTAAACTCTGCTTCTGAATTGGGGAGAATCGGTTTCGGGAGATTTACTTCCAAAATTGTCCCAACCTCCTGAAAATCTACTTTCATTCCATCCATCGTCAACTCATTGACATGCAAAAAGCCAATCTCATCTGGCTTTAAGGAATTGATTCTACTTCCAACTCTCCTATCAGGATCCGATATAGTTCGAGACCTTTCATCCATCATACTTCCAGGCTGGAAAGCATTATAGTATAAATGATAGAAAACTTTGTTAAGCGTATCTGGTGAATTATTGGAGTACTTAAGAACTTGAGTTCCGGTGTACTGATTAGAAGTGACATTCATTTCAACTTCCATTTTGTAATCTACAGCTTGCTGAAATCTACCAGTTTGAGCAAATCCAGAAGCTCCCGTGATCACAAAAAGAAAAAGCCCTAGATAAGGCTTATTCAGTATATTAAGCATAGGAATATTATTTTTCGTAAATAAAATCAAAATCAATGCCTAGCCCAAACCACCTATAAAAAATCAAAATCAATTTTTCATCATCCTCAAAATTACCTTTAAAAAAAAATCAATTACTAGCTCATGGTTTTATCTTAATTTAGAAAATTACTCAACCTTAATGCAATCATGAGAAAACTTTACATCCTATCCTTAGCCTTACTACTGAGTATGGGTTCCTTTGCCCAAGAAGTAGACATGGATTTATTCAAATCCATGAAGGCTAGAAGCATCGGGCCTGCTGCAATGAGTGGCAGAATTACAGCAATAGATGCTGTAGATGATAACCCTTCCATTATATATGCAGGTTCTGCATCTGGTGGTCTTTGGAAATCCACTTCTGGCGGAATCACTTGGAAGCCAATTTTTGATAAAGAAAAAGTCCACTCTATCGGTTCCATTTCCATTTATCAGAAAAACCCAAATATCATTTGGGTAGGAACCGGAGAAGGTAATCCTAGAAATTCTCTGAATCTTGGGTTTGGAGTCTACAGATCACTGGATGCCGGAGAAACCTGGGAATTGATGGGACTTGAGAAAACAAGGGCTATCCACAGAATAATTGTTCATCCGGATGATCCGAATACCGTGTATGTAGGTGCGATTGGATCTCCATGGGGTGAGCAAGAAGATCGTGGCCTTTATAGAACGACAGATGGCGGCAAGACTTGGGATAAAATCTTATATATGGATCCAAAGACTGGTGTGGGAGAAATGATCATGGATCCCAATAACCCAAATAAGATTTTTGTGAATATGTGGCAGCATAGAAGGTATCCTTATTTCTTTGAATCTGGAGGACCTTCTTCTGGACTATTTGTAACGCATGATGGCGGTGATAATTGGAAAAAACTGGATGATACAAACGGACTTCCAAAAGGTGATTTAGGTAGAATGGGATTAGCTATTTCTGCAGCCAATAGCAGTAAAATATATGCATTAATAGAATCTTCAAAAAACGCACTTTACGTCTCTGAAGACGGAGGAGATAATTTCAAAATGATCAATTCTGATGGATCAATTGGTGATAGACCGTTTTATTATTTTGATATCCATGCAGATCCTAAAAATGAAAACAGACTCTACACCCTATATTCAAGAGTGGGGATTTCAGAAGATGGTGGTAATTCTTTCACTCAATTACTTCAATATCAAGGCGTTCATCCCGACCATCATGCTTGGTACATCAATCCAAATGATCCTAAACTATTAATCGATGGAAACGATGGTGGTCTGAATATTTCAAGAGACGGTGGCAAAACCTGGTTCTTCGCAGATAATTTACCAGTTGGACAATTTTATCACGTCAATGTAGACAATGAAATCCCATACAATATTTATGGCGGAATGCAGGATAATGGCTCTTGGACTGGCCCTGCTTACGTTTGGAAAAGAGATGGAATAAGAAACAGCTATTGGCAGGAAGTTTCGTTTGGTGATGGTTTTGATGTAGTTTCTCATCCAGCAAATTCGAGATTTGGTTACACCATGTCTCAGGCAGGAAATGTCTCTCGATTTGATAAGGAGACTGGACATAATAAAACAATAAGACCTACACATCCTGACAAGGATGTTTTCTTAAGATTCAACTGGAATGCAGCAATTGCGCAAGATCCTCACGATGAAAACACGGTTTACTATGGATCTCAGTTTCTTCACAAATCAACTGATAGTGGTGAAACATGGGAAATCATTTCTCCTGATTTGACTACCAATGATTCCACAAAACAAAGACAGCAAGAAACTGGTGGATTGACTTTTGATATTACTGGAGCTGAAAATCATACAACCATTATTGCTATTGCCCCTAGCCCGGTAGATCCAAATGTAATCTGGGTGGGTACGGATGATGGAAATGTCCAACTTACTAAAGACGGTGGAAAAACCTGGACAAATGTGGTAAGTAAACTGACTGGCTTACCAAAAGCCTCTTGGATTGCACAAATTCAAGCTTCTACTTACAGTGCAGATGAAGCATGGGTAATTGCCAATAATTATAGAAACAATGATTTCTCTGCCTATGCATATCATACTGCAAATGCTGGAGGTAGTTTTACTAGAATAGCAGATGATTCAAAAGTCTGGGGATATACTTTGTCTATAAAACAAGATCCAGTTCAGCCAAACCTTGTTTTCTTAGGAACTGAATACGGATTATATGTCAGCTTTGACAAAGCTAAAACCTGGAATAAATGGGAGCATGGATATCCAAAAGCTGTTTCAACTTATGACATGACTATTCAGGAAAGAGAAGCTGATTTAGTTATAGGAACTTTCGGCCGAGCATTTTATGTGTTGGATGATATCCGACCATTGAGAGTTTTCGCAGCAAATACGGGAAATAAGCCTGAAGGCAAAATCACGGCTGTACCAGCACCAGATGCCTATCAAGCTGAAATACAGCAACCTGTAGGAGAAAGATTCCCTGCTGATGGGATTTTTGCTGGAGAAAATAGAGAGACCGGTGGCAGATTAAGTTTCATCATCAATGATGATAAAGAAAAACTAGATACTGTCACTGTAAGTATTTTTGATCAGGAAGGAGAACAAATCAGAACTTTAAAGACAGTTCCTGTTAAAGGTGTCAATAGAATCAACTGGAATTTGGACAGAAAATCAACTGTAGAAAATACTGGAGGTTTTGGAGGTAGAGGTGGTCGCCGCTCTGGTTTCTATGAACCTTCAGGCGGAGATGCATTGCCTGGCACCTATAGAATAGTATTTGCCTATGGAGAAGAAGAATCTGAAACGACCATCAATGTTTTCTCTGACCCAAGAATTCAAGTGAATATGGCTGATTTGAAAGCAAAAGAGGACTTCCTGAAAAAACTGGAAGCACTCTCAGGCGAAGTTTCTGCTTCAACAAAAAAACTGGATGAAGCTCAGAAAGTTATTGACAAAGTAATGACCTTAACAAAAGATGTGGAGACCGACGAAGCCAAGGAGCTTGCCAAAGCGGCCAAAGACATCAAGAAAAAATTGGACAAAACACGTGAGGCTTTCGATGGACCAACAATGGAAGGACAAGGAATCGTAAGAAATCTGTTCCCAACCACGATGAATATGGTTTCTGCACCTAGAAGATATGTTGGCTCATCCTATTCTGCTCCAGGCCCTACTGAAGAGCGTCTCTATGAGCAAGGAAAAGAGGCAGCATCTGAAGCTATGGCAAAAGTTGAGGAGTTTATGAATGGAGACTGGAAAGCTTTTGAAGAAAAAGTAAATAGCACCAAAATTGATCTCTTCGAAAATGTAAAAAATTAAGCTCTTGAAGTATTAAAAAGAAAGCGCTTGGATTTTGTCCAGGCGCTTTTTTCATTTATAAGTACGCCTTCCTATTTGAATAGCAAGGTTTTTTCTTTTGGGAAAACTTAAAAACCTCAACTCTAATGAGTCTCCAGATTGAATCTTCTACCATGTTTCAAAAGTATACTTGTCAAAGAAAAACTTCAAGCCATTCCCAAAAGACATCGAAAAGACAAAACAAAGAAAGGCCAAATAAAAAAAGACTTACAGCATTTTTATCAGACTTTAAATATTATCAAAAAAGGAAAATCTCTTAGCTATTTCCGTATAGTTCTGTATAATAATCCTGATAAGCTCCAGATGTCACATGATCAAGCCAATTTTGATTATTTAAATACCAGTCAATTGTGATTTCTATACCCTCTTCAAATTGAAGGCTAGGTTCCCATCCCAATTCTTCTTTTATTTTTGTTGCGTCTATAGCATAGCGCAGATCATGTCCCGCCCGATCTTTCACATAGGTGATGAGGTTCTCTGAAGTCCCAACTTCCCTACCTAATTTTTCATCCATTTTCTGACAAAGCAATCTCACGATATCAATATTCTTCCATTCGTTGAAGCCTCCGATATTGTAGGTCTCTCCCTCTTTTCCCCGATGAAAAATTGTATCAATTGCTCTTGCATGATCCTTCACAAATAGCCAATCTCGGACGTTCTCACCTTTTCCATATACTGGCAAAGGTTTGTTGTTTCTAATGTTGTGAATACAAAGAGGAATAAGCTTCTCTGGAAAATGGTTCGGCCCATAGTTATTCGAGCAGTTAGAAACCACAGTTTTCATTTTATAGGTATTGGCATATGCACGGACAAAATGATCTGAAGCAGCTTTAGAAGCGGAATAGGGAGATTGGGGATCGTATGGTGTCGTTTCCAAAAAGAATCCTCCATCATGTAAAGACCCGTAAACTTCATCAGTAGAAACATGATAGAACAGATGCTCTGAAAGATTATCCTTCCAATATTCCTTTGCAGCATTTAAAAGATTGACGGTTCCAAATACATTTGTTTTAACAAAGGCCAATGGATCTGTGATCGATCGATCTACGTGAGATTCAGCTGCCAGATGGATAACATCTGTAATGGTATGATTTTCAAAAATTGAAGAAAGTGCTTCGGGATCTTGAATATCTGCCTTCACAAAGGTATAATTTGAAGCTTCTTCCACTTCTTTCAAATTCTCTAGATTACCTGCGTAAGTTAAGGCATCAAGATTGACAATCTTATAATCTGGATATTTTGACACAAAAAGTTTTACAACGTGGCTACCGATAAACCCTGCTCCACCAGTAATCAAAATCGATTTTTTCATAAATCAGCTATTCTTATTTTTTTTCATAATAATCTAAATACCACTCTGTAAATGCCGTAACACCTTTTTCAATGGTCGTTTCTGGCTTATATCCAGTATCTCTCACTAAATCAGAAACATCCGCATGAGAAGCGGGTACATCACCAGGCTGTAAGGGAAGCAAGTCCATCTTAGCTTTTTTGCCAAGCCCGTTTTCTACTGCTTTGATATAATCCATCAGAAGTACTGGAGAGGAGTTTCCAATATTATAAACTTTAAAAGGAGCCCTAGCACTTCCCGGATCTGGATGCTGTGGATCAAAATCTACATTTGGAGTGGCTGGTTTATCTGCCACTCTAATTACACCTTCCACAATGTCATCTATGAAAGTGAAATCACGTTTCATTTTCCCGTAGTTAAACACTTTAATAGGTTCGCCCTTCAATATTGCTTCAGTAAAAAGGAAAAGTGCCATATCAGGTCTACCCCATGGACCATATACAGTAAAGAATCGTAATCCTGTGGTCGGAATGTTAAATAAATGGCTGTACGTATGAGCCATCAGTTCATTCGATTTTTTAGAAGCTGCATACAAACTTATCGGATGGTCCACCGAATCAGAAGTGGAAAACGGAAGTTTTTCATTGGCTCCATAGACGGAACTTGAAGAAGCATAAACCAAGTGTTTCACCGGATGAAAACGACAAGATTCCAAAATATTCAAAAATGCAATGATATTACTTTGAATGTAAACCTCTGGATGAGTCAGAGAATATCTCACGCCGGCTTGAGCCGCTAAGTGAATTACAACATCAAATTTCTCCTTTTCAAAAAGACCTACTAAATTTTCTTTTTCAGAAAGATCCAATTTTATAAACCTATAAGAAGGAGACTTAGAAGATTGAACCAATTTGTTCATTTCTATTTCTTCCCTTTTTATACCCATGGAAGCTAATCTGGCATATTTCAGATCAAGGTCATAATAATCGTTTATTACATCCAAGCCTACAACTTCATCCCCTCTTTCCAACAACTTGCGCGCAACATGAAAGCCAATAAATCCAGCGGTTCCGGTGACCAGGTACTTCATAAATTGATTATTGTGTGATTTCGGATTAAATATAAGTCATTCTGATGGACTGGCACGCTCAAGAAGCTGTTGATATCGTTCATAAATTTCTTCATGAACTTTAGGTCTGCTATAATTTGATAGTACTTCCTCATAAAGGTTATTTGCCATTTGAGCCATTTTATCGCGCTTCACAAAGGCAAATTCCAAAGCTTCTTTCAATACAGCAGCATCTTTTACTGGAAAAATCAGTCCTGTTTTTTGTTGGGTAATAATATCAGTATTTCCAATTATTTCAGAACAGATAACTGGAAGGTGCATAGCCCCAGCTTCTAATAATACATTTGGAAATCCCTCTCGATGCGACGGATGAACCAGCACATCCGCCAAAGCCATGTAATGTGCGACATGGTCTGACCAATCTATTTGTACAATTCTGGGGTGATCTGTTATGGTCTGAATCGTTTCAGGAGATAAGGGGTTCAAATCTTGCTCAAAGCTTCCCAACAATACCAGTTTAGATTTATTCTCAATCTTAGAATTGGTAAAAGCGGAAACCAATTCCTCGATTCCTTTATCTTTCACCAATCGACCTACACTCAATATCACAAAATCATTTTCTCCAGGAAGGATACGCATTGTAGCAGCTACTAAATGATTTTCCTTGAGTACATTTCTATTGAATTTCTCTAAATCAACTCCATTTGAGGATCCTTTACCTATGATGTGTAGTTTTTCCTCTGGACAGAGGTTTTCTTCCAATACGAATTTTTTTAAACCAAAGGAGTTTGGCCAAACTTCGGTTGCATATTGATAGGTATACTTTTCAACTTTTTCCAAAAGTCCTTTTTTCCCGCCTTCCGCTGCCATGTAAGGAATTCCTGCTAGCGTATGAATTCTCACTTTTACTCCAGCCAGCTTGGCAGCCAGCATCCCCAAGATCCCTGCCTTTGGTGTATGCGTGTGAACGATGTCAGGTTGTTCTCTTTTAAATAATTGATATAACTGCCATAGGCACTTCATATCCTTAATCGGAGTGATTTGTCTTGTTAAAGGAATCACCTCAAGTTTTCCTCCTTCATTCTTAAGAACTTGGGCAACCTCTCTCCCATCGCTGCTTACCATTAAAACTTCCATCCCTTTTTCACTCATAAACTTCATTTGGCCTGCAAGCAAAAGTTTCAGAGAAAGGGGTACTGTTGTTATTCGGATCAGTTTGGTCATGAAAAAGATTAGTAAAGGCGCAAATGTAAGATTTTATACTCTTTTGTGCCCAAAAAATCGCAAATCGTATTCCAATAAACCAAGCTTAAGTTAATCTTGCTCTTCCAATTCGAATATTTCTTCCAAAGCAACATTAAAAATCCTCGAGATTTTCAATGCTAATACAGTTGATGGGACGTATTTTCCTGCTTCAATGCTATTTATTGTTTGTCTGGAGACACTGACTTTTTCTGCTAGGTCCTGTTGGGTCATATTATGTCTGGCACGCTCTACTTTTATGGTATTTTTCATCAGTTTAAAATGCCAAAAGTGTATGATTGTGTCGGTAAAAAACCCATCTAAATCTTAGGATAAATATCACTGGTAGCAGAAATAAATTGTATCCCATAAACTCCAAAAAGGCAAATCCATAAAGGAATAAGGTCGCCAAAACCAAAAGAATTGAGTTGGCATAAAAAGCGATCAATAGAGAATCAAGCCTTAATTTCTGGATGTATTCGTCTTCAAGTTTCTCTTTTGAAAATGCAATAAAAAAAAGTGAAACAAAAACACCAAGAAGCGCTATTTCATTCGTGAAATTTTGAGAATCACCCAAAAACAGATCACCCGAACCTAATTGTGGAATGTCCAAAAAAGAAAATTCAAACTCGAAGTAATTGGACACTGATAAAAGAACAATACAAGGAAGGATTAAAAACCATCCTATTTTCTGAAAATGATGTGGTAATAATAGTTTTGAAAGCTGCATGATCGTGTTGGTTTAATTAATCCTTTGATGACATGTATTTTTGATATTGAAAAGCGGCATACACATAGATATTCAATAAAAACAGTACTAAATAAGCCGTAAAAATCTCTGATGTAATCCTTCCAAACCTCAGATAATTAATAAGCATCAATGCGGCGATACCCCAGATCAACCAATAAAAGCCTGTTTGAAACGCCTGAAGCCTAAATGATTTGATCATTTCATCTTCCTCTTTCTCTCTTGACAAGTTTAAAAGCCCAAAACCAATCGCCCAAAAACCATAGATTATTTGAGCTGTATCGTCCGGATCAATATCCATTCTAACCATTGCCATCCCAAACACCAAGATCACCGGAAGTGGGAAAAACAAATAAGCAACCTTTTTCCAAGCAGGAGATAATAAAGGCACGTGTAAAATTGATTTCTCTTTCATAAGTCAACTATTTTTTACCAAATGTAAAGCAAAGTTTACTTTATGTCAAAATATTTTAACAAAAATCATTTTCTTAATTATTGGTTTATAGTTAAATACATTTGATAAAATTTCCTTTTTCGAATAAAAACTGCCCTTTTGTTTACCTTTAAGCAACAATACTTCTCATTTATTTGATTTCTTATGATTTCTTCTCAAAAAATTGCCATCATAGGTTGTGGTAACCTTGGTTCCTCCATTGCAAATGGACTTCTAGAAAAAGATAGCTTTGATCCAAAAAACCTAACCCTTACAAAAAGGAACACACTTAGTTTATCGGATTTTGAGGCTAGAGGGGCACACGTTCATTCAGATAATTATACAGCTGCAAAATATGCCGACATTATTTTACTGGGCGTTAAGCCATACAATGTCAACCCTATTTTAAAGGAAATCAAAGAAGTTCTGGATCCAAAAAAGCAATTGATCATCTCTTTGGCAACAGGTATCACACTGGATGAGATGTATAAAGAAATGGATCATAAAACGGTTGCCTTTAGGGCAATGCCAAATATTGCAGCAGACATTCAAGAGTCCATCACATGTGTTTGTCAGCGGGGGGCAAACCTAGAGCAAATAGCTATTGTCAAAGAACTATTCGATTCAATTGGAATCACAATTGATATTGACGAATCACTTATGGAGGCTTCAACTGTATTAGGAGCTTGCGGGATAGCTTATGTGTTGAGATTCATGAGAGCTATGATTCAAGGTGGCATCCAAATAGGATTCGATTCCAAAACTGCCAGCAGGATTGTAAATCAAACGGTAAAAGGCGCGGCTGAATTAATGATCCAAAAAAATATACATCCTGAAGAAGCCATTGATAAAGTAACAACTCCAAAGGGATGTACAATTGTGGGTCTAAATGAAATGGAACATCAAGGATTTAGCTCTGCAATGGTTCGAGGTGTAATTGCAAGTTTTGAAAAAATTGAAAAAAAATAAGTTGCAATTTATGAATATGGAAAGTTTGCAGGAATAGTTATGATTATTCAATTTAAAATGATATTTGTCATGAAAGGAATAATTTAATTTTTGTTTTTCTTTTAAATATTTTTACTAGTTTTGTCTCGGGTGATAAACAACTTTTGCTATTCCTTTTTAAATGACACGATTTTTCAAGGGGGGACTGTTTGGTAATTTTTTTCTCCTTCCTTTTGTTTTAACTCTAAAATCAAAAAAACCTTCCGATAATAAATCGGAAGGTTTTTTTGATTTTAATGCCACTATTTCTGCCTACTCAAAAATCTCTTTGAGCTTACTTTCCAAACTTGGACCTCTCAAATCTTTTCCTATGATTTTACCTTCTGGATCAATAAGGTACGTAGCCGGAATTGCATTGATTTGGTAAACTTCAGCCGCAACTGAATTGAAATACTTCAAGTCTGAAACCTGAACCCAAGTTAAGCCATCTTCAAATATTGCATCTACCCATGCCTCACGGGTTCTATCTAAAGAAACTCCGAAAACTTCAAATCCTTGATCTTTATACTTATTGTATAATCTGACCACATTGGGGTTTTCTTCACGACACGGTTTACACCAGCCTGCCCAAAAATCAATCATCACATACTTACCTCTATAATCTGATAGACTAACTGTCTGACCTTCAGGAGTTGGAAGTGTAATTTCGGGTGCAACCTGACCCATTGACAACACCCTCATCTCATCCAATTGCTGTTTCAGTTGGATAATCATCTTTGTTTCAGGATATTTTTCATCCAGCTCAGCCACTAAACTATCCAAGAACTGAAATTCATTCTTAGAATTAAGAAGCCCAATTGCAGCTAACGAGGCAAAACTATCTCCCATGCTATTGATGACTTTTTTAACTTCTTTTGCCTGATAATCTTCTAGAAGCAATGCATCAGATTGAATTTTCTTGATGGCTTCTGTATCATTATTGCTCATGGCCTCATAATAAGCCTCATTCAATTCATTTACTTTCTCTTGGTAGTTGGTAATTAGCCCATCAATTTTCTGCATTTCTTGACTGTCTTTTGAGCCACTCAAAGCTAAACTTTCAGGATTTGAAAAATCATAATTGACCTGAACATCTTCTTTAAACAGTGCTAACCGTATAGATCGCTGGCCAAATAGATTTAATTCGAAGAATGTCGGCGCGTCAACCTCTACTGAATAATCAAAAGCGCCATCGGATTTAAGATTGAGTGTATCCACTACTACTGGTCTACTTTCTGTAAACCTGGAAAGAATAATATGTCCTTCTGGAGCATTTTCGATTTGCCCGGAAAGTTTTACCGCTCCCTCACTATCAGTTTCATTGCCCGAGCAAGAAAGCAATGCCAAGCTTAAAAACAGTGTTATGATCAACAAAGGATATTTCATGGTTTAATTTTCTAATAATTCTATTAATAGTTTTGTAGCTACTTTAGGATCTGCTTTTCCTTGGGATTTCTTCATTACCTGCCCCATAAACATCCCCATAAGTCCCTTTTTACCTGATTTATACTCCACAACTTTTGCTGCATTATCAGCCAAAACCGCTTCAACTATGGGCTTTAAAGAGGATTCATCACTTTCTTGAAGTAGGTTCAATCTTTGTGCTATTGAGATTGGACTTTCCTTTGAAGATTTGAGCATCTCAGGATAAATCTTTTGAGAAGAAACCGTAAAACTTACTTTTCCGGCATCTATCAAGGAAATCAATTCTGCCAATGAATCAGAGCTAACTGGGAAATCACCAATAGTAAGATTAAGTTCATTTAAATAAGACTTAATCGGCCCCATCATCCAATTGGAAGCTGATTTGAAATTTTTCGTCTTAGTACATAACTCCTCAAACCATAAAGCAATTTCCTTGGATTCAGTCAGAAATCCCGCATCGTAATCTGGCAATCCAAACTCCTCGACGAATTTTTTATGAAGCTCTCTTGGAAGAACTGGCATGGATTCTCGAATTGAATTCAACCACTCATCAGAAACAATTACAGGACTCAAATCTGGCTCTGGAAAATAGCGGTAGTCATTCAAATCCTCTTTTGTGCGCATACTTGCCGTTAAACCAGTTGCAGCATCAAACGTCCTTGTTTCCGACACAATCTCTTTCCCAGCTTCTAATAATTTAATAATCCGATTATGCTCATGCTCGATCGCCCTGTAAACGTTTCGAAAAGAGTTCATGTTTTTAACTTCTACTTTCTTTCCATATTCTTTGGCTCCTTTTAGCATCACGGAGACGTTGGCATCACATCGTAAAGAACCTTCTTCCATGTTGGCATCGCAGACATCGAGGTATTTGACCAGCTTTTTTATTTCAGCCAAGAAAGCATATGCTTCTTCTGGAGATCTTAAATCTGGTTCAGTTACGATTTCAATTAATGGAGTTCCCGCACGGTTAAAGTCCACCAAAGTATCTGTTTCGCCGACTAGATGAATAGATTTTCCTGCATCCTCTTCCATGTGGATTCTATTGAGCACCACTTCTTTGGTACTTCCATCTTCTAGCTTTATGGGGACAGTTCCACCCACGCAAATAGGTCCTTTATCTTGGGTGATTTGATAACCTTTTGGAAGATCAGGGTAGAAATAATTTTTCCTTGCAAAAACATTATGCCTTGTGATTTCACAATTACAGGCTAAGCCCATTTTGATAGCGAATTCAATTGCTTTGCTATTGACTTTTGGTAATGTTCCCGGATGCCCTAAAGTAATAACAGATACCTGAGTATTAGGTGAGTTCCCATACTCCGAAGCATCAGAAGCAAACATTTTACTATTCGTAAGCAGCTGAGAATGAACCTCAAGACCAATCACTAATTGATACTTATTTTTTATTTCTTCGCTAACCATTCAAGCGTTTTTTTCAATTTTTTAAAGGTACAATTCTTTGGCTTTGTTCACCACACTTTCCAAGCCGGACAGGTCTTTGCCACCTGCCGTGGCAAAAAATGGCTGACCACCACCTCCACCTTTAATTTCCTTTGCTAGTTCTCTCACGATTTGACCAGCATTTAGTTTTTTTGATTGAACCAATGAATCCTCTATGATAACTGCTATTTGTGGCTTTTCTTCGATGTTTGCCGCTAAAATCACAAATGCATTTTCAACTTCATTTTTCAACTCATAAGATAGCTTCTTAAGAGAATCGGCATTTGGTAAAGTTATCTGGGCAATAAGTACATTCGCTCCATCCACATTTACAAACTGCTTCAATAATTCTTCTTTTACAGCTCCAGCTTTTTCCTGCTGTAAGCTTTCAACTTCCTTTTTCAGTTCATTTCTTTCAAGAATCAAAGCTTCCACCGCCTTCTTCAAATCCTTTGGATTCTTCAATAGATCCTGAATTTCCTTCACCAAATTTTCATGCTCCCTCAAATAAGCCTCCGCAGCTTTTGAAGTAATAGCTTCAATTCTACGGACACCAGAGGCACTTGATCCTTCAGAGATAATTTTAAACAAACCTATCTGACTGGTGAAAGGCACATGAGTACCTCCACAAAGTTCTACGGAATAATTGGGGTCAAATGTGATTATACGCACATACTCACCATATTTTTCACCAAAAAGTGCTGTCGCTCCCATTTTCTTGGCTTCTTCGATTGGCACATTTCTAAGCTCGGATAAAGGAATATTCTCTCTAATTTTTGCATTGACAATCTCTTCTATCTGAGCTATTTCTTCCTCTGTAACTTTTCCAAAATGAGAAAAGTCAAATCGAAGCAATTGATCATTTACCAAAGATCCTCTTTGCTGAATATGATCACCCAAAACTTGCTTCAAGGCAGATTGTAGTAAATGGGTTGCCGTATGATTATTCATACTCAACGTTCTTTTCTCACGATCTACCTCCGCTGAAAACCTTGATTCCGGCTTAGAAGGAAGTTTTGTCACAAAGTGAACAATCAAATCATTTTCCTTCTTGGTATCAATCACCTGAATTCTCTCTTCTTCTGAGATCAACCAGCCGGTATCTCCTACCTGTCCACCGCTTTCCGCATAAAATGGAGTTTTGTCCAAGACAATTTGATATTTATCCCCCTTCTTGTCAGTGACAACTCGGTATTTAATGATATGAGAATAAGATTCCAGAAAATCGTATCCTATAAATTCTACTCCATTGTCCTCATGAACAAAAACCCAGTCACCTGTTTCTGATTCTGAAGCAGCACGGGATCTGGATTTTTGCTTTTCCATTTCCATTGCAAACCCCTCTTCATCCACTGACAAACCATTTTCTCTTGCAATCAGAGAAGTTAAATCCAAAGGAAACCCAAAAGTATCATATAGTTCGAATGCCGTTTTCCCTGGAATAACAGTTTCATTTTTCCTTTTTAATTCTCCCTTAATATGATCTAGAATCTTAAGGCCATTGTCCAAGGTGCGAAGGAAAGAAGCTTCTTCTTCATAAATCACTTTAGAAATAAACTCTTGCTGATGTCTTACTTCCGGAAAAACATCTCCAAAATTCTCAGCAATCAATGTGGTCAAGTCGTACAAAAATGGCTCGTGGAAGCCAAGGAAAGTATATCCATACCTTACTGCTCTTCTCAGAATTCTACG
Organism: uncultured Algoriphagus sp.; assembly: GCA_965659625.1. Classification (GTDB taxonomy): domain Bacteria; phylum Bacteroidota; class Bacteroidia; order Cytophagales; family Cyclobacteriaceae; genus Algoriphagus. Next base: position 138,371 of record CBFHWO010000010.1, read on the forward strand.
AATGACATATCCTGCCTTGTTGTTGGAAGGCAACTGCCCGTCAGAAATCGTAAATGATATGGCTCGTATATGATCCACGATTACTCTAAATGCAATATCTATTTGCTCTTCTTTTCCATAAACCTTTCCGGATTTCTCTTCCAAAGCAGCAATAAATGGTAAAAAAAGATCAGTATCATAATTGGATGACTTTTGCTGAATGGCTCTTACCAAACGCTCAAAACCCATTCCTGTATCCACATGCTTGGCAGGAAGTTCTTTCAGGCTTCCATCTGCCAATCTATTGAACTGCATAAATACCAAGTTCCAAATCTCGATGACTTGCTCATGATCATTATTTACCAAGTCTTTTCCTGCTACTTCTGCTCTTTCAGAATCAGGCCGTAAATCAATATGGATTTCTGAACAAGGACCACAAGGACCCGTATCTCCCATTTCCCAAAAATTATCCTTTTTGGACCCCATAATAATCCGATCTTCTGGAATGATTTTCTTCCAAAAATCATAGGCCTCAGAATCCATTGAAAGATTATCTATCGTGTCTCCTTCGAATACGGACACATAAAGTCTATCCTTAGGAAGCTTAAACACTTCCGTCAAAAGTTCCCATGCCCAGGAAATTGCTTCCTCTTTGAAATAATCCCCAAATGACCAATTCCCCAACATTTCAAACATGGTGTGATGATAGGTATCCACACCAACTTCCTCTAAATCATTATGTTTTCCACTTACGCGCAGGCATTTCTGTGAATTGACAACTCGCAAGTATTTTGCAATTTCATTGCCCAAAAAAGCGTCTTTGAACTGATTCATTCCTGCATTTGTAAACATCAGGGTTGGATCGTTTTTTACGACAATTGGGGATGAAGGAACGTAATGATGCTGCTTGGACTGGAAAAACTCAATAAAGGTACTCCGTATTTTCTTTGCTTCCATGAGTGGTTTTGCGGCAATAAGTATCTTTTTTTGACTGAACTATAGCCATTTAATTGGGGGACAAAATTAATAGAAATGATGGTGTTACTTGCATGGATTAAAGAAATTATCTCTTGTTAATCTTCCGCAATGTCGCAAAGGCGCAATTAAATGCTTGGTAACATTTGAGGATTTCTGAACCTCGAAGGTTTTTGAATTTAGGCTAAATGGAATTATTGAGTCTCCCGCACGGGCGCAAAGGGGCAACTTCCTATTTCCTCCAGTCAGAGGGAGGCTTGAATTTTAAAATCAGCTCAACTCCTCGAGAATCTCGTAAATCGTATTTCGCACTTCGTAAATCTTTACTACTTTCAATAAAATTTTTAAAAACTCAATTTTAACCCATGAGCTATTTAGATCAAATAACTTCCCCAACTTTACTTTTAGATGAGAATATTTGCCGCGCAAATATCAAACGAATGGCAGACAAAGCTGCTCGTCATCACATGAAATTGGTGCCTCACTTCAAAACAGCCCAATCCCACGAAATCGGTAATTGGGCGAAGGAATACGGGATAACTGAAGTGACGGTTTCTTCTATAAAAATGGCCGAGTACCTAAGCGGACAAGGTTGGGTGAATATTCATATCGCTTTTCCTTTCAATCCATTAGAAATACCAAAACTCAATAAAATTGCAGCAACGCAATCCATTTCTGTTCAATTGATCAATGCTACTTCAGCCCAAATGCTAGTAGATCAACTGGAACAGTCCGTTGGTTTTTTTATAGAGATAGATGCCGGATATGGCAGAACAGGCGTTGAAGTAACTGATTTCGGGTTAATTGAGGAAATCCTGCTTATTGCAAATAAATCAGACAAACTGAACTTTAAAGGATTCTATTTACATCCGGGTCATACCTATTATATGCCTGATATCCCCGCCATCTATGAGCAATCTCGAAATGCACTTAGCATGCTAAAAAATAAATACAGTACAGAGTATCCTAATTTGGTCACCCGTGTTGGGGACACTCCTGGCTGTGCAGTGATGGAAGATTTTGGAGACATTGATGAAATGGGTCCTGGTAATTTCGTTTTTTATGATCTGATGCAAGAAGCATTGGGTGGGTGCGATAAGGAAGACATCGCGGTTTGTCTTGCTGTTCCTGTGGTGGATATAAAGAAAGATAGAAAAGAGATATTGGTTCATGGAGGTGGAGTCCATTTGGCCAAAGATGTCCTTATGGAAGAAGATGGTACTAAGAATTTTGGAGAAGTCGTGTTCCTCAATGAAAACGGATGGGAAATACCTGAAACACGCTCTTTTCTAAAGAGTATTTCGCAGGAACATGGCATCATTAAAGCTTCTGACGAATTGTTGGCGAAAGTAAAAGTTGGGGATATTCTTGGAATTCTTCCTGTTCACTCTTGCATGACCGCAGATGCCATGGGCTCTTATCTTACGATAGATGGAAAAGTAGTTGATCATGCGGAAGGTGTCTAGCTAGTCTTTTTTACCTTGAGGTAAGAAAATCATCTTAAAATAAAAGGTTTTTTGTACTGTTGATTAATCACTAACAGTACCTATAATGGATTGATAACCAGCAACAAACTAACTAATCAATGATTAAAGGGGTTAAACTTTTAAAAACTGAAATTCTCTCAGATAATTGGTACACGCTTAAAAAGATCACATTTGAATACAAAAAGAAAAACGGAGAAACCATCCATCAAACCCGTGAAGCCTATGATAGAGGAAATGGGGCAACGATTCTGCTATTTAACCAAGATAAAAAAACTATCATCCTGACTCGTCAATTCCGACTCCCTACTTTCATCAATGGAAATGAGTCAGGCATGATGATCGAAGCTTGTGCAGGTCTATTGGACGAGGAAGATCCTGAAGAATGTATTCGCAGAGAAACGGAAGAAGAAACTGGTTATCTGGTCAAAGATGTAAAAAAGGTCTTCGAAGCTTATATGTCTCCAGGCTCAGTGACCGAAATTCTTTATTTTTTTATCGCCGCTTATTCCAAAGACATGAAAGTCAGTGAAGGTGGCGGCGTAGATCATGAAGAGGAAAACATCGAAGTGTTGGAAATGCCATTTGATCATGCATTAGAGATGGTTTACGCAGGTGAGATCAAAGATGCTAAAACCATCATGCTACTTCAGCATTTGAAATTGAAAGGTGTTTTTTGAAATAGAATAGAATCTATCTTTTATAGCTTTTTTGTAATATTACTTCATTAACAATTTGATCTTTTTTTACCATGTACCGTCAACTTCAGATTACTCGATATTTCCCCCAATCGATAGAAACTGTCTACCAAGCTTTTACCACATCTGATAGTTTACAAAATTGGTGGGGACCAGATGGATTTGAATTGGAAGCAAAAAAGTTTGAATTCCATCCTGAAGGAATTTTTCATTTTGTTTTAAAAAGTGATGCTTTTGAAATGTGGGCAAAATGGGTTTTCCAAAATATCCGGGAGCCACATAAACTGAGTATGATAAATTGTTTCTCAAACGAGGTTGGAGATACTGTCAAAGCCCCAGAAATTCCTTTTGGAGCAGATTGGCCTTTAGAGATGATTTTAGATTTGGAGTTTTATGAGGTAGATGGAAAAACAAGAATCGACTTAGTCTCCTACCCTCACAATGCTTCAGAATCCTCGAAGAAGATTTTTTCTGATAGTATTTCTCAAATGGAAGAAGGGTTTAATGGCACTTTTGATCAATTGGAGGAATATTTGAAAAAGTAAATCCTATGGTTCTCCCTCTGAAATGTGAGGCTAGCTATGATCCCGATTTCTTAGGAAAAAGCGAATCAAAACTAATTTTCAACCACCTTTTACAAGAATTTGATCTATCAAACAGAACCATAAATTTGGCTAACGGTCACACTTTTGAATTAGATTGTGGTAAGCTGATGTTTATGGATGAAGACATTTTTCTGGAAAACAAACTTCCATCTGAAATTTGGGGAAATACTGCTATTTGGTCTGACAAAATGCGTAGAGTGAAAGAGAAAGTAGAATCACTCACCGGACATAAATTTCAATCCTGTGTGGTCATTTATTACCCTAACGGAAATTCTGGTGTAGATTTCCATTCTGATCTTATCGCATTTGGAGACACAGATTTTATTCCCTCTGTTAGTTTAGGGGAAGAAAGGGAGTTTATCCTAAGAGAAAAAAACGATGGGAAAGAATTTAGTCTGAAATTAAGCGATGGAAGTTTGATTATCATGGGTAATAAATGTCAAGAATTATACGATCATAGTCTACCAATTAATCCTAAATACAAGAATGAAAGAATAAACCTCACTTTTAGAAAGGTTGGATTCTAACTATTTGGCCCTTTTCAGTTAAAAAAACAATCCATAAATTACCTCTTGGTAATACTAAGTAGATTTAACAATCTGATCCTTATCCTCCGATGAAACTGATTCTTAAAAAATTCCCATGGTTTCTTTTTGCCTTTTTCAGTTCAGCGATTGGGCTTTACCCCATTCTTTATTTTGTTTTTGGTCGACAGTTTGGAATTTTAAACTCACACGGCCCAGAACTATTAAATAGCTTGTGGTGGAACAGCAGTTTTTATACGCACATTATATTAGGAGGATTTGCTCTTGCTATTGGCTGGATTCAGTTTAATCAAAAATTGAGAGATAGAAACAGGAAACTTCACAAGAGAATCGGAATGGCTTATGTGACGGCTGTCTTTTTTTCAGGGATTGCCGGAGTATACATTGCAATTTATACTCCAGGAGGAATAGTTACCAGCTTAGGTTTTGTTTGTTTAGGCATTGTTTGGCTGGTTACGACCATGATGGGATGGAAAACTGCCAAAACCCATGATTTTGACGCACATGAAAATTGGATGATTTTTAGCTATGCAGCCTGTTTTGCTGCGGTAACTTTGAGGATTTATCTACCTATTTTAGAAAGTATCATGGGAGGATTTATTCCTGCCTATAGAATTGTAGCTTGGCTTTGTTGGGTGCCAAATATGGCCGTTGCCTATTTGATCGTGAAAAATAAAGAGCAAAAGATTCTCACCACAAAAAACTAAGTGAATCAGTGAATTTCCATTGATCGCCTGAATTAATAATTTTTTAAGTATAACCCAGTAGAAAGAATAAGCTTTTAGAGAATTAGGTTAAAACCTGATTTGGGCGCTTCGGTCTTCTGCCATCCGTCTCCTGGCCTGAAACGCAAAGAAAAAAAGGCCTCTGGCATCATTGCGGATAATCAAATCTTATTTATTCGATTTCCATTTTCGCTAAAGTGACCTTGATTTTTTTAATAATAAGGATGTTTTTTTCTATCGAAATAACTTCCAATAAATAGTATTTGTCAAAATGAAACAATAGATTTAGACTTAGAATCTGAATCGATTCCTTTCAAACCCACGATAAATTTTAAACCAAGCGATTAACATGAAAAAACGATTGATACTCACCTTCCTTTCAATTTTCTTGATAGGAATTCAGTCAAATGCCCAAGAAGCCTTATTTGGCGCACAGCAAATTACATCTCCTGAGATCCATGATGATAGTTCGGTTACCTTCCGAATTTCCGCACCAGATGCCAAATCAGTTCAGCTCACAGGCGATTTCCTACCGACTGTCAAAATGGAAACTCAAATGGGAGTGATGGATGCTCCGGGAAAAGCTGATCTCACAAAAAATGATAAGGGTGTTTGGAGCTTCAAATCAGAATCTCTTCAACCAGAGTTATACAGCTATTCTTTTATTGTGGATGGACTTAGAACAATCGATTCCAATAATCCATTTTTAATTCGTGACGTAGCTTCTGTAACCAATGTATTTATCGTTGGTGAAGGTCAGGCAGCACTTTACAAAGTAAAAGATGTCCCTCATGGATCCGTGACCCGAAGATGGTATGACTCTCCAGGTTTGGGAATGGATCGAAGACTGACGATTTACACTCCTCCAGGATACGAGCAGTCAAAAGAAAAATTCCCTGTTTTATATCTATTACATGGTGCCGGTGGAGATGAAGAAGCTTGGATTGCCTTAGGAAGAACTGCACAGATTATGGATAATCTGATTGCGCAAGGCAAAGCAAAACCAATGATCGTGGTCATGCCAAATGGAAATGTGATCCAGGATGCAGCTCCGGGAGAAGGTAGCGACGGACTGTATAAACCTTCGTTTATGATACCAAAAACCATGGATGGAACCTATGAGGCCAATTTTATGGACATTGTAAAATTTGTAGAAAGTAATTACCAAGTAAAGGCAGATAAGGCTAATCGAGCGATTGCAGGTTTGTCAATGGGCGGATATCACACCATGCATATTTCGAGATATTATCCTAATATGTTCGATTACATGGGGCTTTTCTCTGCTGCAATTATGCCCCGAGAAGATGCTACCGGCAAAGTCTATTCTGACCTTGATGGTACTTTGAAAACTCAAATGGACAATGGCTACAAACTCTACTGGATTGCAATCGGCAAAACAGATTTCCTATACGATGCCAATACGGAATACAAAGCAAAGCTAGATGCCATGGGAATGCCTTACGAATATGTGGAATCTGAAGGTGGACATATCTGGAGAAACTGGAGAGTGTACCTGACGCAGTTTGCTCCTCGCCTTTTCCAATAATTTCATCAGCCTGTCCAACTTTAATTGGACAGGTTTTTTTAGTAATTTATTATTCAAAGACCCATGAAAAAGATAACCTCACTCCTATTATTTATCTTTTTGGCATTCCAGGCTTTTGCTCAAATGCCAGCAAGAGGGAAAATAGAATATACTTCTATGCCGAGTGAAATCCTTGGTGTAGACCGTGAATTTGCTATCTATTTTCCCAAAAGTTATGAGACTAATCCTGAAAAAAAATATCCAGTCTTGTATCTTCTCCACGGAGGAGGTGATACGCATACTGCTTGGCCTGAAAAAGGCGGTTTAGTTGCAGCGGCTAATCAGATAATCGACTCCAAAGAATCAACAGAAATGATCATCGTTTGCCCAGAAGCAGGTAAAATTCACATGAATTATTTTAACGATCCGGAATGGCGCTATGAAGACTATTTTTTTCAGGAATTAATCCCTTATGTAGAATCAAACTATCGCGCGATTCCTGATAAAAAATATCGGGCAATTGCAGGCTTATCCATGGGAGGCGGCGGAACCTTGGTCTATGCGCAGCATCATCCAGAATTGTTTGCAGCAGCCTTCGCAATGAGCAGCTATTTGTATAGAATGGACTTGCCTTTTCTGGATCGAAATGACCCAGAAACAGAAAAAAGACAACAGATTGTAGAGAGAAATAACGCTGTAAAACTTCTGCAGGAAGCTTCAGTAGAAAAAGTCAATCAATTAAAAACAGTGGACTGGTTTATCGATTGTGGTGATGACGATTTCACTTTTACTCCAAATATGGAATTCATCGCCGCAATGCAAAAGCAGGGTATTCCTTATCAACTTCGCGTCAGAGACGGCGGTCATACCTGGGAATATTGGCATTCCTCACTTTACTTGGCACTGCCCCATATAAGTGACGTTTTCAGGGAATATGCTCTCTCTGAAAAATAAATATCCTTTCACTAAATAACCTAAAACTATGAATTTAAAATCTATTAAACTTTCACTGGCTGCCCTACTATTGTTTGGCAGCTCTTATGTTGCAAATGCGCAGGAAATCTCTGCCATGCAAGCACCACAAGTAGTATCTCCAGAGGTTGGAGAAGACAATTCAGTTACATTTCGGGTCTTTTCACCTGAGGCCAATCAAGTTGAAGTAAACGGAAGTTGGATGGGATTCAGGGATAAATTGCCCATGGAAAAAGGAGAAAATGGCGTTTGGTCGGTCAAAGTGGATCCTTTGGAATCCTCGATGTATCATTATAATTTCTTCATTGACGGAGTTTCGGCTATTGATCCGACCAATCCTGAAGCGTTGAGAGATGGAACTCGATATGCCAGCTTGCTGATCGTGTCAGGTGAAGGTTCAAAGGTTTTTGAACTGAATGAAACTCCTCATGGAAATCTGTCCAAAGTTTGGTATCAATCCCCTTCATTGGACAGCTACAGAAGAATGTACGTCTACACTCCTCCAGGATATGAAACAAGTACTCAAAGCTACCCTGTTTTATATCTACTCCACGGAGCAGGTGGCGATGAAGATGCTTGGTCCGCTTTAGGCAGAGCGAATTATATTTTGGACAATTTGATTGCAGAAGGAAAAGCAAAACACATGCTGATCGTCATGACTAATGGAAATGCCTGGCAAACCAGCACTTTGAGAACTAAGCCTGGAATAGGACCAATCACAAGAGAATCTTACAGCCAGTTTCAAGGCAAATTTGAGGAAAGCTTGGTAGAAGATGTAGTCCCATACATTGAGAAAAACTACCGTGTCATCAAGAATAAAGACGGAAGAGCTCTTGCTGGATTATCAATGGGTGGCGGCCATACGATCACAGCAACCACGGAATATCCAGGTACTTTTGGATACATTGGGGTTTTCAGTAGTGGTATTTTCAATGCAAATGCGGATATGGCAGAATTGGAAAAGAAGTTTGCTGCATTGAAATCCAGTGGCGTCAATAAATATTGGGTCGGCTGTGGAGTGGATGATTTTGTGATGGACTCAAACAAACGCCTGCTTTCTATTCTTGAAAAGACAAATTTTGAACATGAATATTACGAAAGTGATGGTGGACATACTTGGGCAAATTGGAGAGACTATCTAACAATTTTTGCACCAATGCTATTCAAATAAGTTGAATCAATAGAAAAAAGCGAAGGCCAAAATCTTCGCTTTTTTTATCTTTTTTAACCTACAGATTTTCAAATAATTAGTCTAATCAGTTAAATTACTTCTCATCATGTATTTTTTCTAGAAGATTTAATAAATCGATTATGAAAACGCTATTCTTAACAATTGTAATTATTGGAGCTTTTGGGATTTATGGATTTGCTCAGGGAGTCATTCCGAGAAGTGTGGACCCAGATTTAAAACTACCGGTTCTCCCTAAAATATCTGAAAACAACTTTCTATCAGATTCGCTTCTATTCAATGATATGTTCACTGCTCCTTTTGAAATAAATAAAAATATTCTTCCTGACCCTACTAATTCACTTTTTGATTTTAGAAGGGAAATTCGACCTGTCCCCCTACCGGATCAGCAACCAATTGACCGAATGCCAATCATGAAGCCTGAAGGTAATTTTGCAATGAGGTATTATAAGCCAGATCCTTCAATCCATTTCACAATTCTCAAAAAAGAATTTAAATAATCAATTTTCACATGCTCCGCTATGGAATAGATTACAGGAAGGAACTAACAATAAATTGCTTTTATCCATGTAATTCTTTGAGGTTATCTCTTATTGATTTTGTATTTTGAATGCCAACCAATCGAATCCTATGAAAGAAACTTTAAGAATCAGGAGTCTATTCCAAAAACAATATGATGGCACCCCTTGGCTTGGAGTAAATTTTGAAAGCAAATTAGCCCAAATCACTCCAGAAATTGCAGCTAATAAAATTACACCGGAAGCCAATTCAATCTGGGAAATTTTAAATCATATCATTGGATGGAGAGAACTTGTTCTTCAGGGAATCCCACAAAATGGATATAAAAGTCCCGTTCACAATTATATGCAACCTATTCAAAATCCTACCGCGCTAGAATGGGAGCATACTTTAGTAAGGCTAAAAGATTCTCAAGATGATTGGTTGGAATTTTTAGGCAATATGAATAAAACGATTCTTGAAAAGCCTTTTGGAGAAGGCAAATACAATCATAATGAACTCATTCAAGGAATCTTACATCACGATATTTACCATTTAGGGCAAATTTCATTTTTGATAAAATTATCAATAGCAAAATCCTCCTGATCGTTTGAACCAACAAAAAAGCCCTGACAAGAATCTTCTTATCAGGGCTTTTTACTTTTACCTCTTTTTATTAGCGCACCTCTTTTTGAAAATCAGTTACCAAATGTTCGATGAAAAACTCCATCATTCGATCGCGATTTAAAGCCGTATGTCCTCCATCAGGAGCGATTTGAACTTCAATGCTTTTACCAGCATTTTGGAAAGCTTTGATCAATTGCAGGGTATTGGATGGATGGACATTGTTATCTGCCGTCCCGTAAAAAAGCAGTAATTCACCTTCTAGTTTATCTGCCATTTCCATTAGACTAAATCTATTGTAGCCTTCCAAATTGGTTTCTAACGTTCCCATGAACCGCTCTGTATAGATATTATCATAATTTCTCCAATCCGTCACGGAAGAGTTGGCCACCGCCGCATGAACCAGGTCAGGAAATCTCAATAGCATAGTGGCCGCTGTTGTTCCCCCATAAGAAGTTCCATACACCCCTACTCTATCTTTATCAAAATAGGGTCTGTCATGAAGCGCCTTGATGCCTTCTGCAAAATCGTCCATTTCTACCAAACCTAAGTTTCCATACAACTGATCTAGAAGTTTTTTACCTCTTCCTCTGACGTTTCTTCCGTCGATATTCAAAATCAAGAAGCCATATTCGGTCAAGGGGTCAGGATATACAAAAGTCTCTCTAAATGCATTGGTAGCAGGTCCGCCGTAATTGCTCAAGATCACTGGATACTTTTTAGAAGGATCGAAATTGGAAGGGAAATGAATCATACCATGAAGTTCAGTGACGCCATCCGCTGAAGTAAAAGTGTAAACTTCTACTTTTTTCAAACCTAATTCCTCGAACTTACTCATGTCGCTTTTCGCGATCTCAGCAACTACTTTTCCTTTGGCATCTACCAAATTGGTAAAAGGAGCGACATCATGTGCTTGCGCCACATCCACAAAGTATTTACCGCCAGGTGCAATGGAAACACTGTGATTTAAAGTTGGATCTGTTAATCGAACATCTTTTGTTCCATCCAGATTCACCCGATGCAGTTGCATCAGCATATGGTTTTCACCGGACCTGGCCATGTAGTAAAGTTGATCTTTATCCTCATCTACTTTGACAATATTTGAAACTTCAAAAGGATGAGAAGTGATCGCATTCACTAATGTGCCATCAAAATTGTACAGGTAGTAATTTTTGAATCCGGACCTTTCCGAAGCCCAGATAAAATGCTCGCCATCTTCTAAAACTTCCATCTCTGGAGTATTAACCACAAAACTTGGAAGCCATTCTTCTCGGATGACGGTTCTGCTCTTTCCAGTTTCAGGGTTGGCAGCACGCAACTCCATGATGTTTTGAAGTCTATTGGTGCTGTGAAACAATAGTTCCTTACCATCAGGAGTCCAGGACATTCCATAGATATACGTGCCCAGATCACCATCATTAAATGCTTTTCCATCACGGATATCCAATTCAGTGATCTTTTTTGTTTCCAGATCATAGACCATCAAATCCACCGGAAGGTTTGGCTCTCCAACTTTTGGATAGGCTTCGATTTCCAAGGAATCATACAAGCTCAACTGATCCAAAAGCACATAGTATTTTTTCACATCCTTTTCCACAAACCGGTAAAAAGCGATTTTTTTACTATCCGGAGACCACCACATCGCGGTGTTTTGGCCTAATTCCTCCCCATAAACCCAGGTTGCAATTCCGTATTTCACCTGATTTTCCTCATTTCCATCGGTGGTGATGGCCACGACACCTGATCCATCTGGATTGCTGATGTACATGTTACGGTCCTTGGTAAATGCCTTCAACTTTCCGTCAGGAGACTCCGCAGAGTCAAATTGTCTACCACGGGCAGGACCGTTATACCTTCTTCTTTCAGGAGCAGGGGCATCTCCAAGTTCAGTAACTGACTTTCCTTTTACTGAATAGGAATAGCGCTTGCCGTCTTTGGTGTATTCAAAGGCAGTACCGGCTTCATTCCAGTCTGCATTCACAGCACCAGACTTTACCGAACTAGAAATCTGCGGTGCTACTTTTTGATATTGTTCGTACCCGGGCATGCTTTTAAGCTTATCCTGTGCTTGTGATAAGAGGATACTAGCCAAGGAAGCTGCCAAAGTAAGGAAGAACCTATTCTTCATAGTATTGAGTGGTTTTTTTATAGTTTCAAGTTTCGATAATACTACTTTTCTTTTAAACATTAAGCTGGAAATATATAGGTGGGAAAACTCATAGATCAAGCCAAACTTTGTTATTTAATAAGCTTTAAGAAATTTATTAATAAGACTATTTAACTCGAATCCTGAGTCAGAAAGGCTTGAAAATAACGGTAGATATTCCATTGACTTTGACTTGGAAAGTCAAATTTCTGAGTTGAAAGTTCAAAACTATAGTTTCATTGAATTGATGAGTTTACGATTAATTCCCATTTTAGCTTTCGAAAGAACGCATTGAATGAATAAACCAATTTCCCAAGAAAAGAGAATAGAAATACTTGACGTTTTTAGAGGCTTTGCAGTATTTGGGATTTTTGTAGTGAACATTGAAATCATGAATTGTGCAATTCCCAATCAAGGGATTTTTGCAGAACAATGGAACAATCCTCTTGATCAATCTGTATTTCGGGTTTCACAGCTGTTCTTTTACAGTAAATTCTTCCCCATTTTCTCATTTCTTTTTGGTTTGGGCATCTCTATACATGCTATGAAACTGCTAAAGAATGGACAAAAAAGCTTCTCGTTTTACTTTCGCAGGATGCTCTTCCTATTCACACTTGGCATCGCTCATATTTTATTTATTTGGAATGGTGACGTTCTGCATCTTTATGCCATATTGGGTCTCTTGATTGTGTTCATTATTCCACTTTCAAATAAATGGCTGTTAGGAAGTTCGGCCATTATATTATTTTTCCCCTTTTATGATCAAGTGGCTTTTTGGTTTTTTGAGCTAATCCAGTTTTCGCCAGAATCATTTCTAAAGAAGTATCCCTCAGAAAGAATCACAGAAACTCTCCGAAACGGCTCCTACTTAGAAACCATCTACTTTAGAATCCACGATTATCTGGCAAATGTCCCGCTGCTTTTCGTTTATCTAGCCCCTTTGGCGTTAGCGATGTTTTTATTGGGGGTTTATTTTGGCAAAAACCAGTTCGAGAAAAAACTGGATGTCCTAGTGAAAACAATTCAAAAGCCGATGCTTTGGTTGATGGTAACAACGAATGTGTTTAGAACCATTTTCATTTTCTTGCTACCGAAATGGGAGATTTATAGAAATGAAATAGCTAGACCCCTATTTTTCAAAATGATGTATTTATCAGATTTGGCTTTCGGGTTATTTTACTTGTGGTTGCTGGCTTATATCTGGTATTTCACTCCTTGGAAAAGACTGATTGCATTACTCAAATATCCTGGCAAAATGGCTCTTACCAATTACATCTTGCAGAGCATTTTTGGCTTGTTTATTTTTTCATCTTTAGGGTTAGGCTGGTATGAAACCCTCAGTCCATCTCAAACCTTTATTTTGGCAATTTTGGTTTTCATCGTTCAGGTGATTTACAGCAAAATCTGGCTGTCCTATTTCCAATTTGGACCGCTTGAATGGCTTTGGAGATGTTTTACCTATTGGAAAGTTTTTCCTATTAGGAAATTCAAGTTCAGTGAATGAACATTCAGTATCAGCATATAAAAACCCGAGCTCAGAGTATGAAATTTTAGTGTCAAAGAATGAACAATCAAGCTTAGAGAATAAAAATTCATTATTAGAGTATGAATGTTCAGGATAAAAGAATGAAAATCCGAGCTCAAAGAATGAATGCTTAGTATCAAAGAGTGAACATTCAGGTAAAAAGAGTAAAAATTCAAGCTCAGAGTATGAATGTTGAGTATAAAAGAATGAAAATCCGAGCTCAGAGTATGAACGTTGAGTATCAAAG
>CBFHWO010000011.1:0-140976 GCA_965659625.1 uncultured Algoriphagus sp.
TAAGTAATGAAATGGGTAGATGGTTTAGTCAGGGTAGGTAGTTTTTCCATTCCGAATTTAGGTTGATTACTTTCCCCGGTTTTAAAAGGCATCATTCTGTTGGTGAGTAACTGAAGCGCTGCCTCAATGTCTTTACCTTCTAATATCTGGAACTCACCTTGGACAATTACACTCTGCCAATTGGCCAAATTTTCGATTCTATCGACTTGGAAACAAACAGAAGAGTTTTTACGGATCATCTCCGTCTTTAACCCTTCTTTTGAATATCCATAAATTAACTTTCCATCATAATAGTAAGAAACTGGTACGATGTAAGTAATTCCTTGGGCATGACAGCCTAAACGACCGACAAGTTCAGATCTCAGTAATGAGTCAATTTGTTGCTCATTAAGATTACCTTCCATGAATTCTAGGAATAGAAGCCAAGTATTCTATCAAGGCCTTGAGGATTGAGTACTTCTATGCTTCTGCCGTCAATTTGAATTAGTTTTTCAGCTTTAAATTCTGATAATAACCTACTCACAGTTTCTTTAGCAGTTCCCACTAAATTGGCAAGCTCTTCTCTTGTCAATTCTATACCATGCTCTCTATAAGTAATATGTAAAGAGAGAAGACTTTCTGCTAACCGGCCTCTCACGGGCTTATGGGCCATGGAAATCATTTTTTCCTCCACTTCAATCAGATCTTGACAAAGAAGGCTTGTGAAATAATCTGAGGCTTCATCGGATTTTATTACCCTTAAAAAATCTTTTTTGGGAATAAAAACCAGAACGGAATCTTCGATCACCCGAGCCCCAGAGGTATACCTCCGGTCGGCCAATAAATCTTTATAACCTAAAAACCTGCTTTTACCAGCTATTGAAAGAATTTGCTCTTTTCCATCACTTCCATATTTGAATATCTTCACTTTTCCAGATTTAATAAAAAATAATCCATGCGGCAAGCTGCCTATTTTAAAAACCACTTCTCCTTTTTTATAGAGATTCTCTTCAAAACTTAGATTTCCTAATGAATCTAAAGCATATCTAAAAAAGGAAGGTAATCCTGAATTTTCTACTAGGTCTAATGTGTTTAATTCTTGTGAAATCATGAGATATTAAATTTAAGTGAGTCATTTAATAAATATCATCATTATCGAACACTGGCGGTAGACGTAATTCACGTATTTCATCTAAGAAAAATGCGTATTTTTTAAAAAGAAGCATTAAAAAGTACTAAACTCGATCTGGAATAAACTAGCTCCTTACAATTAATTTTACCGTTTATAGAGGAGCGATTTAAGGATCAATGATCTTGTTTTTGAAGGCAAACCGAACAAGACCTGCAGTATTTTTTACTTGAAGCTTTTGAATTAAATTTCTTCGATGGGTGTCAACCGTTCTTTGACTGATAAAAAGTTTTTCGGCAATTTCATGGTTGCTAAATTCCTCTGAAATCAATTTTAAAATTTCCGTTTCTCTTTTAGTTAGTTTGATGGAATTATTGGATTCTATTTTTCCTTTTATCAATTGATTCATTATTTTTTCTGAAATATCAGATGAAAAATAGGTCCCATTGTTAGCTACCTGGATGATGGATTCACTCAACTCATTTTTAGAAGTGGTTTTTAAAAGATATCCTAGAGCACCGGCCTTAAGAGCTTCCTGAATGATGCTTATTTCATGGTGCATGGTTAATATGATGACATTCACTTTTGGGAAATTATCAACAATCTGCTTGGTAGCAGTGATGCCATCCATGGACGGCATGCTTATATCCATCAGCACTACATCAACTAAATTTTCACTGAGAAAGGAAAGTGCACCTTTTCCATCATTGGCTTCGCCAATAATATGAATTGATTCCTGACCGAAAAGAGAATTTTTAATTCCTTCTCGTATTAATGAATGATCGTCGACTACCAAAACCTTTATAATTTTCATAGAGGAATGTTTATTGAAATGGAAGTACCTCCTTTATCATTTGAATCAATATCTAATTTTCCTTTCAATAATTCAACTCTCGATTTTAGGTTACTTATTCCAAAACCCAAAGTCAATTTATCTGGGTCAAATCCATTACCATCGTCTTCTACAATAACCAATATAGATTTTTTACTCCTTGTGACATACACGTTAATTTTATTTGCATTGGCATGACGTAAGGCATTGCTTAAAAGCTCCTGGACACTTCTATAAATACTCAGTGAGACTTTGCTGTCTATCGTGTCCAGATCGCCATGCAGACTGAAATTGAGTTCAACGGCTGTTGAATTGTCCAACGTTTCCCCTAAATATTTCAACGCCCTCGATAAGCCATAGTCTTCGAGGATTTTAGGAGTTAGATTTTTTGAAATAGTTTTTATTTCATCAAATGCATTATTCAACTTCTCTTTTAATTCGGAATAAATCCCCTTGAATTTGATGTTGAAGTTCTCTAACTCTGGCTCCAGCGCATTCATATTTAGACCTATGGCAGAAATGGCTTGTCCGAGTCCATCATGAAGTTCCTGGGCCAATCTCCGCCTTTCCATTTCTTGACCTGTGAATATGGCCTCCGTTCTGGCATCCTCTGATTCTCTTCGTTCTGTGATGTCTATACCATTACTCAATACTGCGTCAATACTTCCGTTTTTATTTCTTAAAACCGTGTTGCTCCATTCTATCAGCCGTTTCTTTCCTTCAAAATTAATGATATGATTCTCAAACGTATTGGTATCTTTAGTTTTACCATTGATCATTTTTTTAAAAGTCTTTCTGACTGATTCTTTTTCATCTGGATCAATAAAATTATCAATCCAATTTTTTCCGATAGCCTCTTTTTCTGTAGTTCCTAGGGTTTCGCTTCCCACTTTATTAATCAAGACAATGTTTCCTTTACTGTCCAGAATTAAAAAAATTGAACTCGTGACATCCAAATATTTCCTCAGAAGCTTTTGCTGATCCCGAAATTGATAAAACCAATTTTGACGATCAGATATATCCGAAATAAAGCAAATCACGAATAAATCCTGTTCCAAATTCCCGTAACTCAAACCAATCTCGAGAGGTATTTTTATTCCTGATTTTTTTATTCCATTAAAGTTTAGCCCAGAATGAATTTTCCTGCTTTCCGGGTTTTTTGCAAAATCTTCTCGATGAGCAATATGGATTTTTTCAAGCTCTAAGGGAATAAGTTTTTCAACTGCTAGACCGACTAGCTCATCAGAGGAATACTCAAATAGTTTGAAGCAACTGGGATTGGCTTGTATAATTTTTCCATTGGCATCTGTCACCAAAATTGCTTCTGCGGAGTTTTCAAAAATCAAAGAACATAAGGAGTCATTCTTTGGATTTTTGTCTAGAATTTTCATGAGAACAATAATTAAAAATGACCTTAAAGGATAAACTCTACTGAAACAAAAAGCACTATTTTCTTATTTCAAATTAAGAAAAAAAAGCCAGCTTCGAAATTTTTGTCTCCAGAGAGTCTAATTGATGGATTAGCTGACCGATAATCTGATGTTTGAGTTCAGGCCATCGATCAATAAGGTCTTTAAATTGAAAAACGGGAATGACCATAAGGAGAGAATTACTTGTGACAGTCGCCGAATGACCGATTGCCGAAGAATCAAAAAGTGTGCTTAAGCCTAAAAATGTTCCAGGATTAGCCTGAGACAGCTTATGGAGGGTATTGAACTCATCTGATTTAAAAAGTAAAACTTTTCCTTCTATCAAATAAAAAATTTGATCTATTCTATCCCCTTCTTTATAGAGATATTCATTATGGCATTTCAAAAGATGCTTACCGTTCTCTAAAGAGGGATTTGTGACTTTTGACTGATTCTTAGTCGAGATCATGAAATTATGCTTGTCTTGTATTTTAAACATCATCTTATCCTTCTTTCTTTTTGAAACTGATTAAGTATTTCTTTTATAGCCAATTGTATTTGTTTTTCTGAAGTGGGAGGGTCGCCGAGGGTCCAACTACCCGTTCCTAACCAAACGAGTTGCTCTTTCTTGAAATCTACTAAGTGTATGACAATTGTGCTTTTGTTTACAGTGTAGGAGGAGATGTCGTAATTGGGCCAATATCTAAAAGCGAATGGATAGTAGTCATGAGCAATATAATTTACCTTTTCATCTACAAGGAGGTGGAAGTCTATCAATAAATCTGGTATGGAATCTACTTTTAGGATTGCTAATGTTTTAAGTTCTTGCTCAATCGCCTCTTTAATTCTTCTTCGATTTATTTCATTGTCAAATAGTGGGTTGCTTGTTCGGATATCCTCTGTTTCTTCCGCCCAATCAAAGGTTCTATATTGACTTAAATCTGCAGATTTATCAGAATCTGAGGTGACATAAAATTGTTCTGAACAACTGATGAGTAATAAAATCCCTATGAAAATAACGATGAGATTTCTCATTCATTTTTGATATGGTCTAAGTAACTATAAATGTATAAGTCCCCTTTTTGATGAATAATGATTGCGATCAAAGGTTAAAATGATTTTTATCATCAGGATCTTAGATTAGGTAAATGCACGAAAAGTGGCAACACTTAAATCAAGCAGCCAACTGATATTTATCATTTCAAATTACCTCATTCATTTTTTTCTTTGTATTGGATTAAATGATATGAAAGGGTCATTATTTTTAGGTCAGTTTGCTAAGATTAAGGTTTTTGTCCATTGGACCTTTTCTATTTTGCTTGTATATGTCTTGTTTTCAGGGATTTCTGCTGGCCAGACCGCGGGAGATATTGGATGGCACTTTCTTTTTATACTTTCAATATTTGCCTGTATTTTGCTGCATGAGTTCGGACATGCTTTTGTAGGAAGCAGGTATGGCTATAAAACTAAGGATATCATATTGCTGCCAATCGGAGGAGTAGCGCGATTCGAGAAGTTACCAGAATCACCCAAACAAGAATTTTTAATAAGCATAGCGGGACCAATAGTAAATTTTATTATTGCCTTTATTCTTTACTTCGTGACAAGAACCACTTCAGAAAACATTCTTGAACTGGATTTTACCACCATTAATCCGCAAAACTTTCTCATCCTTCTTTTTGTGTTCAACCTTTTACTGGGGCTTTTTAATTTAATACCTGCATTTCCAATGGACGGAGGTAGGATTTTCAGGGCAATACTTTCCAATTTTATACCTAGGGCAAAGGCGACTGAGATAGCTGCTATAGTCGGATCGATTTTGGCATTTTTGCTAATTATTATTGGGATATTTTATAATCCATTTTTAGTACTGATTGGTGTTTTTATCATTTTTTCTGCTTCTACGGAATCATCAATCGTAAGTGTGATGGAGGTTTTAAACGATCATACAGCAGGGGATCTGGTCATGCATAAGTTTGATGTTTTG
The DNA here is from genome assembly GCA_965659625.1 of uncultured Algoriphagus sp. GTDB lineage: Bacteria > Bacteroidota > Bacteroidia > Cytophagales > Cyclobacteriaceae > Algoriphagus. The sequence goes on from CBFHWO010000011.1 coordinate 5,337, forward strand.
GATGAAAATTTAACAGTATCGGAGGCATCCGAATCAATATTAGACGGGCCATCTATCAGTTTTGCAGTTCTTTCTAAAGAGCAAGATATTATAGGCACCATTACCAGAGATCAGATTGTCAATTCCTTTAAATCAAATGATCTTGATACACCAATTTCAAAAATCATGACTCCTGTATCAAATATGATCTCGTCAGACACGCCTTTAAAAGATCTTTATACAAATGAATTATTGAAAAATAACAACATGGTTCCGGTAGAAGATGGAGGGGAAATAATCGGGATGATTAACTTGGAAAATATTGTAGAATTTGTTGCTTTCAAAAAGTCTAAACCCGAATGGTGGAAGTTGACCAAGCAAAAAAAATCTATCTAAAGTGGGGAAGATTCTCAAATTGAGCCGAAAGATCTGGACTGAGCTTGTAATCCTTTAGCGCACGAATGATAGCTTTATTGGTAGAATACAGTTGCCTATTTACATTCAGTACAGTTGCAATTTCTTCCTCTTTCAGGTGCTTCCTATTTGGATGATCATAGACCTTTTGCAATATTTTATCGTAGTTTTTTTGAATATCGATCATAAGCTCCCCATATTCTTCCAAGGACATGTCATCAGCTTTTGAACTCGTCATTTGTTTAAACTTTTCGATCATGGTAAGACTGATGTCATTAAAGGATTCATAGAGCGAATTCAAAGTGTTGTTCCCAGATTTCCGAAATGTCGTGAGGTTATCTTCTATGTCTTTAATATCCTTTGCAGCATGCAAAGCATTTCCAGTGGCAGTGATGACATTCGATAGATTGGAGGATTCATCACCAGTTAGGGACTGTTTTTGAAGATCACCATAAAAATTGATGATTTCTCCATGAAGCCTCTTGATTTGGGAATAATGATCTTGGAGGTTTTTTTCAAGTTTAAAAATATTCAAATTTCCTGAATCGGAGGATTCCTCAGATTTTTGGTGAAAAGCGATGCTCCATAATTTTAACACTAAAGAAACAAGATGATTTGTTTCTTTTCGAAGTGCTTCCAGCGCTGATTCCGGTTCCTCCACCGATGATTCGTGAATATAAATTCCTTCGCGGTCATTCCCACCTGCATACCGTTTATTAAGAAAATTGGCGAACTGATCGAGGAACGGATAAAATAAAATGATCCCGAGCATATTAAAAGAAAAGTGAAAGGCCACTAGGCCCAATAATTCATCTTTGATTTGAAGTACATCGGTAATAAATAAGATGATATATTTCAGCAACATAAAAGCGACAATAACGGTGACTAGGTTAAATAAAAAATGACTTAGAGCGACTCTTTTTTTAGACGCTGTGCCCTGAGATCCTCCAATTAAAGCCGTGATGGTTGTGCCTAAATTTGCTCCGATAATCAAAGAAGCTGCAAATTGAAAATCAATAATTCCGGCATTTAATGCACTTAAGGCAATCACCATCGTAGCAACACTGGTTTGAACTATGGCTGTAAATATAAAGCCGACAATAAAGAAGACAGAAATGTGATATTCAGCAAAAAGACTGATGTCAAGATTCTCAGCGAGGAAAGAGATGCTGTCTTTCATGTAAGAAAGTCCAAGGAAAAGAAAAGCAAATCCCAATACCAAAAGCCCAGTATTCAAAAGACGCTGTCTCTTTTGAAATAGCACGACGAGCAAGGCTCCCAACGCAAGAAAAGGAAAAATAAAACTTTCAATATCGATCTTGAAACCAAGAGTAGCGACTAGCCAGCTAGTGAAGGTTGTTCCAATGTTAGATCCTAGAATGATCCCCAGGGCATTTTTCATGCTGATCACTCCGGCGCCTACAAAAGCCAGTAGCATTAAAGAAACGACAGAACTACTTTGCAAAATAGCAGTGACCAAAGCTCCTCCAAAAATGGCCTTGATTTTATTTTTCGTATGTTTTTTGATAAAAACCTTGAAACCTCGGCCGGCTAATTCATTGATACCAATCTCCAACCTGGACATTCCGAAAAGAAAAAGTCCGAGTCCTGCCATAAATTTCCAAAGATCAAAATTCTCCCACATGTGTACTGACTTTTATTAAAATAGAATTGCAAACTCGAATTCTTAATGATCAGATAGGTGTATAAAAGGTAAAATTTAAGTTGTTGAAATCCAATAATCAAAAACAGAAGTAAGAATGAGATGTGATCGTAGAATAGAGAGCTTAATTAAATAATAATTCCAAAATTTGATGAGGTTTTTCTTATCAAAAATCTTTGATAAGTTTTTAGTAGAGAAGAAGATCAGAAAAACGTTTTTTATTTGAAAATGATGATTGTCATTCAATAGGATGAGGGTTCTCATTTTCGCCAAATCAGATTCTATCTACCTTCGGTAATAACAAATCAGATTCTATCTACCTTCGGAAATAATAAATCTCACCCAAAATGCAGAAATCAGTTATAATTTTTGGTCTTGAGAAAGGGTTTAAGTGGATGGATACATTCGAAAATTCACCTCAGGAAGCGATACTTCAGTACTATGCTTCAGACATCATCAGTGAGTTTGGATTCTCCAGTATTTCAGATTTTCAAGATGCCCTTCAGAAAACATCCAAAATCTTGAACCGGGCCCATATACCGGTAAATAATCACGTTAGGGTCATTTTTAGGGATCAGGATCATCAAATATATCAGGATTGGAAGCTTTCTTCCCTAGCATATCATCTGGTCAAAATCAATGGTGCTATAGACAACCAAAATGTGATAGATTATCAAATAAAAATGCACTCCATTGTCCACCATGAGTAGGAAATTAAAGTGAATCTGCAGAAAACTCTTTTTTTGAGAATAGATTTTTATAGGAATTTTTTAAAAATGAAACTGCTCTAAAGATCAGATCAAACCGGTATTCTCATACTCGAAATTAAAGACAAGAAAAAACTAATTTATTGACTCAATTAAGGTGTTGATTTTTAAGGATATCTAGGTTCTATTTGTGCCAAATCGTTTGATCAAAATCATTAAATTCTTTGATGGTTATCATGGTTATCCACCGGAAAAATAATGTGCTTTAAACAAATAATTTAATGTATCACTAACTTAAAAGGAGGGCAAAATTATGACTCAATTAGCAAAAAGATCCCGATTATTTCCTGAAGCTCCACCATTGTTATTAAGCATGTTTGACGATGATAGCTTCTTTAATTTAGACTTGCCAAGATCAGTTTGGGGAAATGGCTATGGGAGCAAAGTCCCAGCTGCGAATGTCAAAGAGAATGATAACGAATATACCATTGATCTAGCGGCACCTGGTATGAAAAGGGATGATTTCCAAATCGATATTGAGAATGGAATTCTTACCATTGGTTCGGAGAAAAAAGAGGAAACAGAAGAAACGTCTGAACACTACACCCGCAAAGAGTTTAGTTACACATCGTTTTCACGTGCATTTAGGCTGCCGGAATCTATCGATGATGAGAAGATCAATGCAAAGTACGATAACGGTGTATTGAAAATTCATCTTCCTAAGAAGGAGGAGGCAATAAAACTATCAAAAAAGAAAGAAATTAAAATAGGATAATCTCTTTTTTGGGGATCAACACTCTGGCCGATTCGATATTTATTTCTCATAATTTGTTAAACCTTTTAATTTTTAAATGTATTGAATCGGCCAGTTTAACTAAAATATGATGAATAAAAGAACAATACTCGTCCCGATTGATTTTTCTAAGGCTTCTATAAAGGCTCTGGAGATAGCATTGAAATTGGCAAAAAAGATTGATGCCGAGCTTCTTATCATGAATGCCTGCCAGGAGAAAGTAGATCGAGCAGATTCTGATACCAAAAACTCACATGATCTTATAAAAGAAGCTGAAAATAAGGCCCATGAAAAATTTAAAGCACTTAAAAAGTCTATAATGGCGCTTGAAGAAGTTGAACATACTTTTGAGGTGAGACATGCTTTTCCTCAAGATGCGATTATTTCAATGACATTAATTAATTCGATTGATCTGATCATAATTGGAACAAAAGAGACAAAGAAATTAAAGGGCATCTTAGTAGGAAATAATACTTATTCCATCGCAAAAAATGTGAAATGTCCTGTTTTGGCCATTCCGGAAGGAGCAGATACGAGTAAACTATTTACAAACATTGGATTGGCAGGTGATTATAGAAAAACTGCCTCAAAAGAAACCTTCGGGATCCTGACCCAAATTGCTATGGCTTATAATGCAGATATTCATGTGGTTCATGTAAGCCAATCACCAAAAATTAATGCCGAGGAAGTATCAGAAGCAAAAAAACTGGACAGATATTTTAAAGATCTGAACCATAATTTTTCTTACAAATTAGACACGGACCTGGATGAAGGACTCAATGAACATATCAAAGAGAGGCAAATCGATTTACTCGCCCTCGTGAAAAAAAGGAAAGAAAGTGTTGACCATATTTTTAATTGTAAGGATACTGAAAAATACTCCAACCTTTGTAAAGTTCCGTTTTTGATATTAAATTCTAAATGAGTTCCTTAAAAAAGTGCATTGAATTAAGCTGCTCACCTTTGGCGGATGTTTCCCGTCCAATAAATTAATTATTTGATTGGATGTTATTCAAAAAAACAATAGAATGAAAATTTCTAAAAAAGGAATTGAGGTAATGGATGAAATAGCAAAAAGAGATGATTTTTATGAAAGTTTAGCCCACTTATTCTATGCTATTGCCACTGTTGACAATCAAGTAAAACCTGAAGAAAAAGAAAGAATCAGGGATCTTGTAGAGGCACATTGGAGTTTCAATATTGATCATAAGAATAGTAAGACTATACTTTATTCAACCTTAAAAAAGTTATTTAATAATAAAATAGATCCGGAAGATGCTTTTTTAATTTTTACTCATTTTTTTAATGAAAAACACGCATTGTTTTCCGATGAACTAAAAAAAATAATTTTGGATCATACAACAAACATAGCCCTGTCATTTTCAGAGATCAATAAATCAGAAAGTATATTGATCAGTAGACTTTACTTTTTAATGAAAGAGAAAAAATGACTTTTTCAACTCTTAAATGAAAGAGGTTTAAGCTCTCTATTTTTTGAATTTTAGTTATGATTCCATTTCAAAAGGTCTAAAAAAATGGAAGAGAATAAAATTAAATTTTACTCTCTTCCAACCGATTTTCTCTATTATCAGATGTAAAAAAAATTCCTTAATGAAAAAGTATCATTTTGGGTTCAGAATCTATCCATAGTTTGAAATGCTTAGTAGGCCTAGGATGTCCCAAAAAGCAATCAAAAGACTTTTTCTTACTTCGAAGTTTTAGCGGTCACTCTACGCTAAATGTTATTTTTGCATTTACACGGAATTGAACAATCTTATTATTGCTTACTTTTCCAGTCTTTTCTTTGATATAAATTGACTCAATGTTTCTCACATTTTTTGAAGCATGATCTACTGCTTTTTGTGCTGCATCCTCCCAGCTTTTATCTGAGTTGGCAAGGACTTCAATAACTTTATGTATCCCCATGATTTATTTATTTTGTGATTTACTGATTTATTTATCTCATACAATTACTTTAAATAATAAGTCATAAAAAATGACATTATTTATTTAGATAAGTGATATGTTTCATTTTTTACTTTGATTTTTTTGTACAAAAAAGAAATCCATTTTTTATGGAATACCTTCCGCTGTTTTACTGATTTTTTTCTTATTAAGATTTGATTTTTGACTCAGAAATAACTATCAATTTGTAGTTGTCAAAATTTATTGGGCTGTATATCCACCATCAATTATCAACTCTGTTCCTGTAACAAAAGATGACTCTTCACTCGCTAAAAAGAGTATTCCGAAGGCGATGTCATTTGGCTCCCCGAGGCGACCGATCGGGTGAAGATTGATTAAGTTTTTCTTGCCTTCTTCTATTGATGGTGCAGATTCTTTCAAAAACTCCTCAACCATTGGAGTCCAAATAAAACCAGGGTGAATTGAGTTTACACGTATCCCTTCTTTGGCATAAATCATGGCATCGGTTTTACTCATTTCTCTAACAGCTCCTTTTGATGCATGATAAGGCGGGACATCTGGAGCTCCGACTATCCCGTAGATGGAAGAGATATTTATTATGCTTCCTTTTCCATTTTTTCTCATGAATTTGACTGCATGCTTGGTACAAAAAAACACTCCTTTCACATTGATTGACATCACTTTTTCCCATTGTTTTTCTGTTACCTCGTGAGTTGGTAAATCTACCCCTGAGATACCAGCATTATTAACAAGGATATCTATGGTTCCCCATTTTTTTATGATATCGTTCATGACCTCTTCCACCGCAAATTCATTCGAGACATCTAAATGCCAAAATTCTGCAACTCCACCTTCATTAGTGATTTTATGTGCTAAAGTATCCCCATCATCGTCTAAAATGTCAGTAATTGCTACTCTTGCTCCTTCTTGAGCAAACAACTCAGCCGTGGCCTTTCCGATACCAAGAGCAGCTCCTGTAATTACAGCTACCTTGTTTTTTAATCTTTTCATCCTAAATCAAATTTTGAACTAAGTGTTTTTGAATAATTCCATCTAAATCTCAATGTATTTGAAAAATGATCCTTTGCTAATGCAGAGAGAGATTGCTGTTTAAAATCAGTGAAAAGATTTAAACATCTAAAATAGATTTCAGCTCTTTTGGAAGAGTATCCCGCATATCGTCTATTTCCCCTTTGGACACATGTTTTTTTAAAACTTTAAAAACAGCATCAATGGCATCTTGTGCTTCTTTTTTTGAATTAAAGTTACAGTAACCAACAGGACTGTCTTTTTTAATTACTGCCTCAAAAAAATCGTCTTCATTTCGGATGGGGTCTTGAGGTTTTTTGAACGTCCAGCCATCCACATAGACACTTTTCAATGCCATAGGAAGCTGCGAGATCAGTTGAAGAGATTCTTCCTTACTGATCACATCTCGTAATACGTGAAAGACAGATCTTAAAATTCTTCCTGATCTTTCAATATCATTGTCAGTTCCTAATTCTGAACTTAAATCTGCAAGAAACTCATTTCCCTTTTGAGCATATTTTGTAAAATCCATAATATTTTTTTTTTCATCTACTTCCTATTGAAGCTATACATATAGTATTCAATTCTCAATGATAGAAGTCATTGGCATTCTTGATACGCATCATTTTAAAACTAGCAGAATCATTGGTTTTTTATGATCAATTCAGTTTTATGAAAAATATACAAAAACATGGGGTGCTCTTAGACAAAACTAACTGTGGTTTTGAGAATACTGGCGTCTTTAATCCGGCGGTTATTCAGGATGGAGGAAAAATAAAAGTATTCTACAGGGCAGTTCGATCTGGCAATTATTCTTCTATAGGATATGCTGAATTAGATACTCCAATACATGTCGAGTATAGAAGTGAAAAACCATTGATGATACCAGAGCATCACTATGAGTCACAGGGAATTGAAGATCCTAGAATTTGCAAAATTGGAAACACTTTTTATATGACCTATACGGCATATAATAAAATAAATGCTCGTGGTGCTCTTGCTACTTCCAAAGATTTGAAAACGTTTACCAAGCTAGGTACTCTTACTCCAAGTTTTACCTATAGGGAGTACCACCATTTGGTAGAATGTTGCTCTGATCTGAACGAAAAATATTTCTTTCATTATAAAATTTTTAAGGCTCACGGTTTAGGAAAAGAGACTTCAGAAAAACTATTAATCTGGGATAAAAACGTCATGTTTTTTCCAAGAAAGATCAATGGGAAATTCGCAATGCTTCACAGGATTCATCCGGGGATACAGATCGTTTATTTCAATAAAATCGAGGATCTGACTCATGAATTTTGGACTGATTATTTCATGAACCTGGATAAGTATATAGTAATGGACCCTGAATTAAAACATGAGTCCAGTCATATAGGAGGAGGATGCCCACCCATAGAAACTTCAGAGGGTTGGCTTGTTATTTATCATGCTGCAGAGGATACTCCCAAAGGCTTTATGTATCACGCAGCTGCGGCATTATTGGATTTGAATGATCCCAAAAAGGAAATAGCAAGGCTCCCTAATCCATTAATTTCTCCAACGCTGGATTGGGAAAAAGAAGGAATCATAAATAATATAATATTCCCATCTGGAGCGATTGTAGAAGATGGGGTCTTATACATCTATTATGGAGCTGCGGATGAGCGAGTCGCTGTAGGATCTATTCCGATGAAAGAATTATTGGACGAATTAATAAAAAATAAAAGATCCTAATCCATGAAGCAGCAAGGAAAGCCTAAAATTCTATTCGTATCAACATTTCCGCCGAGGCAGTGTGGAATCGCTACTTTTTGCCAAGACATGTTCTTTGCTTTGAGAGAGCAGTTTGATGAGACTTACAAATTTGAAATATGTGCACTTCATGAAGGCGACCCTGATCCCTCTTTTTATCCTCCAGAGGTAACTCATATTTTGAATACACTGGATATAGAATCATATTTTAAGATTGCGACTGATATAAATCATGATAAGGATATTGAAGTCGTTGTCATTCAGCATGAGTTTGGCCTCTTTGGAGGACTTTATGGAAATGACTTATTGACTTTACTTTTTACAGTAGAAAAACCTGTTTCTATTATTTTTCATACCGTATTGCCTGGTCCCAATCCCCAGCTGAAGGAAGTGGTAGATAGAATTTTGGATTTAGTAGAATCTGTTATTGTAATGACCAAGACTTCTGAATCTCTGCTCAATAAATTCTATGAGATAGATCCTTCAAAAATAAAAGTAGTCCCTCATGGTACGCATGCCGTGTCTTGGGAAGATCAATATTTGCTGAAGAAAAAATATGCGTTAGAAAACAAAACTGTTCTCTGCACTTTCGGGCTTATTAATTCCAATAAAAATATTGAAACAGCACTGAAAGCGCTTCCTGAAATCATTGAAGAATTTCCAAACGTAGTCTATTTGGTACTTGGCAAAACCCATCCAAAAGTTCTTGAAAAGGAAGGGGAGCAGTACAGGAATATCTTGGAAGGAATCATCAAAGAATTGGATATTGAGGACCATGTTATTTTTGTAAATCGGTATTTGACTTTGAGTGAGCTTTTGGAATACCTGAAGCTTTCCGATCTTTATTTATTTACCTCAATAGATCCAAATCAAGCTGTCAGCGGTACTTTTTCTTATGCAATGAGTTGCGCATGTCCGGTGATTTCTACACCCATAGCTCACGCAAAAGAAATTTTAAAATCTGAGGTTGGAGCCTTTTACGATTTTTCTGATCCCAAGGGACTTTCAAAAAAAGTGATGGAAATCTTGAGAAAACCTAAGCTTCTAAAGCAAAAAGCATTAAATGCATTTAGACTTTCTCAGCCTACAATTTGGCAAAACGTTGCAATCTCTGTTTTACATGAATTCAATAAAATTTCTGAACGTATGGTGCCTATTTACTTTAAAAAGCCGGAAATCAATTTTAGTCATTTGAAACGGATGACCACAGATATTGGAGTGATTCAATTCTCAAAAATCAATGTTCCTGATTTTAATACTGGATATACGATTGATGATAATGCCAGGGCACTAATTGCAACTTTGATGAAGGATACTGTAAATCCATCACTTGAGACGTTAACCTATATTGAAACCTACCTAGATTTTATCATTTACTGCCAAATGGAAAATGGTGAGTTTATGAATTACGTGGATAGAAAGGGGGTATTTCATGATCAAAACCACTACGTCAATCTCGAAGATTCAAATGCCAGAGCAATCTGGGCACTCGGTTTTCTTTTGGCCAACGGAAAAAGGTTACCAGATAATGTCGTCAATAAAGCAAAAACGACTTTCTTGAAGTCTTTGCCAATGATGCCCAAGGTGAATTCTCCAAGGTCGATTGCTTTTATTATCAAAGGATTATACTACATGCATCAGTATGAACCTTTATTTACCTACAAATCTTTAATTTCTAGATTGGCTAATAACCTAGTGAATCTTTATAAAAACTCAGCGGAGGAAAGTTGGGATTGGTTTGAAGATTATTTGACTTATGCCAATGGAGTGATGCCTGAAGCATTGATCATGGCTTTTGATCTTACTAAATCGACAGTCTATCGGGATGTTGCTTTAGAAAGTCTTAATTTTCTTCTTTCACAAACCTTTGAAAAAGATCAGATAAAAGTGGTCTCCAATCGAGGCTGGAAGGTAAAGGGGATCAAAAAATCGGAGGATTTTGGTGAGCAACCTATTGATGTTACTTATACAATTTTGGCGCTAAATACCTTTCATAAAATATTGGGTATCGAACGATACCGGGATTACATGGAAGTGGCTTATAGTTGGTTTTTGGGCAATAACCATTTAAACCAGATAATGTATGATCCAATAACAGGAGGAGGCTATGATGGGCTGGAAGAGCATAATATAAACCTCAATCAAGGTGCAGAATCTACCATCTGCTTCCTTATCGCAGGGCTAGCTCTTAGGAGACAAAAGATCAAAATAAAAGACAGTTTAGCCTCTAAAAGGCAGAGCTTGAAAAAAACTAGCTATTTTTTAAGAAAGGTTTAACAGTAAAAGGAGAATTGATTTATCAATTCTCCTTAGGACTAGTTTTTCAGGTTGGAATAAGTTTATTAAACAAGGTCGGTTTCCCTTTCTTTCATTTATTCTCAGTTTTTTGTTTGAAGAGAAAAGCTTCTGTTCTAGGGAATTAATGGCTATTGAAGTAAGCTGATTTAACAAGTTTGCTATCCTCTTTTGACCATAAGAATCACATTCTCTACATGATAAGTCTGTGGAAACATATCTACAGGTTGGATTTTTACGACATCATATTTCTCCGCTAACAGCGCAACATCTCTAGCCTGAGTAGCAGGATTGCAAGAGACATAAACGATTTTTGGAGCGGCAAGTCGAAGTAGCATTTCGACAACTTTCTCATCCATTCCGGCCCTTGGCGGATCGGTAATAATGACATCTGGTGCAGCATGATTTTGGATAAATTCCTCATTCAAAATATCCTTCATGTCACCTGCATAAAACAAGGTGTTTTCGATGTTATTTATTTGGGAATTTATTTTGGCATCTTCAATGGCAGCCTCCACGTATTCAATCCCGATTACTTGCTTGGCTTTCTTTGCTACAAAATTGGCAATGGTTCCCGTGCCGGTATATAAGTCATAGACAATTTCATCGCCTTGAAGCGAGGCAAAATCTCTGGCCACTCTGTATAATTCGTATGCCTGTTCAGAATTGGTCTGATAAAAAGATTTTGGACCAATTCGGAATTTTAGCCCTTCCATTTCTTCTTCGATATATGGCAAACCAGAAAAAGTCACCAATTCTAGATCATGAAATGTTTCATTGCCCTTGGTGTTGATCACATAGAGTAAAGAAGTGATTTCAGGAAATTTCCCTTTCAAGAATTCCATCACTTGATCAATAGAACCTTGGTCAGATTCTCCAAACTGGACAATTACCATTGTCTGTCCAGTGCTAGTAGTCCGGATGATCAGGTTTCGAAGCAATCCCACCTGATTTCGAATATCATAAAAACTCAGTTTGTTATCTAAGGCAAATGCTCTCAGTTCATTTCGGACGTCATTAGAGATCCCGCCTTGTAGATAGCAATGGTCCACATCGATGATTTTGTCAAACATCTTGGGAATATGGAAGCCTAGGGCATTTCTATCAAAATCCTCTTCAGATCTGATTTGTTCCAGAGTAAGCCATTTTTTATTGCTGAAGGTAAAATCAAGCTTATTTCTATAGTATTTGATTTTCTCAGATCCTACAGTGGGCAAAACCTCAGGAATTTCGACTTTTGCAATGCGCTGAAACTGATCAACGACCTGTTGACGTTTGTAGTTTTTTTGCAAATCATAATTAATATGTTGCCACTTACAGCCACCGCAAGTGCCAAAGTGCGAGCAGAATGGTTCAATTCTGTCTTTAGAATATTGATGAAACTTGACGGGCTCTCCTTCCATAAAAGAGCTTTTGCCTTTTGTGATCCGTACATCTACTTCATCTCCCGGTGCGACACCGGATACAAACACGACTTTTCCATCATGATGTCCCACACATTTTCCTTCCGAAGCAATACGTTCGATCAGAAGATTGGTGACGATTTTGTTTTTCATTTTCCTCGACATGGGTGCGAAATTAGGGAAAATCAAAAAGCCAAAGAAAAACCTTTTATAAAAGGTGGCACGATACTTTCGTTTTTTTTGTTTTGACTATCTTTGAGAGATCGTAAATCCATGGAATTTAATAACAAAGTTGTCGTCGTAACAGGAGCCACTTCAGGGATAGGGGCAGCTTGTGCCTATGCATTTGGGAAGGAAGGCGCTAAAATCGCCATTACGGGTAGAAATCCCGAAAAACTGGAGATGGAAAGGAAGATTTTAGATGATGCTGGTATTGAGGTTATTGCAATTTTGGCAGATGCCGGATCTGAAGAAGATACCAAGAAAATGGTTGATCAGGTTCTTTCCAAATTCGAGAAAATCGATATTTTGATAAATAATGCCGGTATTTCTATGCGCGCATTATTTCAAGACCTTGATCTGGAAGTATTTAAAAAGGTAATGGATACCAACTTCTGGGGAACAGTCTATGCAACGAAATATTGCCTCCCTTCCATTTTGGAAAATAAAGGATCCATTGTTGGGATTTCCTCCATAAATGGATTCCGAGGAACGCCGGCAAGAACTGCTTACACGGCAAGTAAATATGCCATGAATGGATTTTTTGAATCTCTTAGAACAGAGTTGATGCATGAAGGTGTTCACGTTTTGGTAGCTTCACCTGGATTTACAGCTTCGAATATTCGTAACAATGCCCTGACAGCTAACGGCTCCACGCAGGGTGAATCTCCGAGAGATGAGTCTAATATGATGTTGCCAAAAGATGTTGCCCAGGCAATTATGAGAGCCACCAAAAAGAGAAAGCGGGATTTAGTTCTGACTACTCAAGGAAAACTTGCAGTCTTTCTTAATAAATGGATTCCAGGAATCATGGATGATGTGGTATACCGGGAAATGGCCAAGGAACCAGACTCTCCATTTAATTAAATGGCTGAATCGATCTTTCAAACTTACCTGAACAGATTGACTGACTTGTCCTCAAGAAATAAGTCGTTATATATTCCTAAAGTAGAAGGTAGCGGCTTTATCGATATCCATGAATTTGATTTTTTGAATGGTGAAGCTTCTTTTGAAATCCTACGAAAGCTGATCCAAGGAAAAAAGAAGATTGCATTAATTCCCGAATCAGATCCTCGTCAAACTCAAATTAATTCCCTTTCAAAAGCACTTTCAAGACTAAATTTCCGGGATCAACTAACTCAAGAAGAAACCGGAGACCACGCACTATTTCTTTCTTGGCTATTTGTGGAGGGGAAAATGATCAATGGGCAAATTCTGAGAGCGCCTTTATTGATGCATTCTGTTTCTATCCAAAAGGAAAAGGACATTTGGATTTTAGTTCCTGAAGGATCTTGGCAACTGAATCCAGCCTTCCTTTTGGCTTACAGGTTTGCCTATAAAAAAGACTTTGATTCAGAAAAATTGGAATCAGATCTGAATTCTTTATCAAATGATCCAACAGAATTCAGGACTGACCTATCAAAACTCATTCAAGATGCTTTTGCTATCCAGTTGAGTTCTTCCCTGTTTGAGGATAGAATCGAACAATTCCCAAATTCCCAAAAATCTCTGGATGGCTCCAAGTTTCATGATGGGAAAATAAGTTTGAAAAACCATTCTCTTTTGGGGCAATATTCGCAGAAAGGCAGTTTCCTTTTTAGAGAATATGAAGCTCTATTAGAGAAGTTTGGTGAGCAAAGCCTAGAAGATTTATTTCAGGATCATTTTGTAATTGATCAAGAGTTACCGATTCCAAAAGAAGATAAGTTATTTCCAATCTTTTCTTTAGATGCTTCCCAAGAGCATGTTTTGCATTCTGTGCGGCAAGGTAAAAGTTTGGTGGTGGAAGGTCCTCCAGGAACAGGGAAATCACAATTGATAGCCAATTTGGTGTCTGATTTCATCGCAAGAGGCAAGAAGGTTTTGGTGGTTTCGCAGAAAAGAGCTGCCTTGGATGTGGTATTTGAGCGGATGGGAAAAGTAGGTTTTGGGAATTTTTTGGCTCTGGTTCATGATTTCAGAGCAGATCAAAAAGAGCTTTTTGGAAAGATCAAATTTCAGATTGACGCGATTGAGAAATATCAAGAGCTCAATCGAGGAATTGATTCCATGCAGTTGGAACGGGGGATTTCTCTTCATTCCAAAACAATTGAGCGGTTGTCATCCAAATTTGAAGATTTTAGATCCACATTAATTGACCCGGATCAGGCGGGAATGCCAATTAAGGCTATGTATCTGAAATCGAAAGGTTTTGGAAATCAACAATTGAATGCAGAGTCAGGAATTTTACAATTGGATTGGGAGCAGGCGAAAGCTTTCAAAAAGGACTTCAGGATTTTCAAGTCTTTTCAAAATAAATTCAAAGGTGGTTTTTGGGAGAAAAGAATCTCTTTTTCAGCTATAGAGCCAATCCAATTCTCTACAATTAAAGAGACTTTAATTACTCTCGAAAAATATGATTTAGGAGGAATTTCTGGAGATTGGGATAAAAATGTAATTCTCCAGATACTTTTGAATGTCCTTCGGAATGGTAATTTTTCAGGTACAGTTTCTGAAATAAAATCTTCCTACAACCAGCTAGTAAATCCTCTATTAGGACTTCAATTAGTCGTTAATCCAGAAAAATCTCTTCAGTTGGTTGAGGTTCTGAACCTTTTAAAAGAATCCAAAGAAAAGCTTAAATCGAGTCAATTAATGCTGCCTTCTTCCTTGATAGAATTGCAGGAAGAGCAGGGGATTTTGAAGAAAAGACTTGCTTCTTGGACTAGTCGCTTGACGATTTCTTGGAGAAGGAGTGAGTTTCCGAACTTTGCAAAATGGGTTGAGGAAAATGATTTGAAGGTCAATTCTGAAAACCTTCAAATAGCAATGGAGGAGTTTGAAAATCTTTTGAGGCTTGAGTCGCAAATAGAACCTCTACCTAGATTTCCGGAACTGAAACTTTCTGTCTTAAGCTTAGAAAAAAGTATTTCTGAACTTGATGAAGTTCTTCAATGGTCCAAGCTTTGGCAAGAAAACCAACTCTTGTCCAACGTTTCTAAAAGGGGAAGTTTTGAGAGGAAGCCAAAAGAGTTTTCAGATTTTCTTGCAGGGATTATAAAGTATTTAGAGGTATTTGAACGGGATCTCATTTCTTGGAAAATTTACCTGTCTTCAGGTCAAATTGAGGAGTTGTTGTTCGAAAATGTAAAGGTGATCGATCCTAATTTATTTCAAACATTTTCAGAGCTCAAGGCTTTTGATCAGTTCTTGGACCAATGGGATTTGAATAAAAAAAAGCTTGCTGATTTTTTAGAGGTAGAATTTCTTGAATTAAATACGGAGGAACAACTTCAGATTTTCGAAGATTCATGGTTTGCTTGTTGGATTTCTGAACTTGAAAAAAGGACTCCTATTCTGGCCGAAGCTGGTGGATTGAAACTTCAGCAGGAAATGGAGGAGTTGAAAACTTCGATTCTCCAAAAGAGATTAATTTCCAAGGATATAGCGCTCCTGAGACTTCGTGAGCAGATGAGTACAAACCTGGAATTCAATAGACTTGGGAATAGGCTGACCTATAGAGATTTATCTCATCAAGTCAATAAAAAGCGTCAACGATGGCCCATTCGGAAATTGGTTGAGGAAATGGGCGATGAGATCTTTCGGATTTTACCTTGCTGGCTGGCTAGTCCTGAAACTGTTTCGGCGATTTTTCCTTTTGGGGATGATTCAAGAGGGATTTTTGATTTGGTGATTTTTGATGAGGCATCTCAATGTCAGGTGGAGAGAGGTCTTCCTGCGATGCTGAGAGGGAATCAAGTGGTAATAGCTGGTGATTCCAAACAATTGAGGCCTTCTGAATTTTATCAAATGAAGTGGGAAAATGAGGAGGAGGGAGTGGAGTATGAATCTGAATCCTTATTGGAGTTGGCCGGTTTTTATTTTGAAAAAAGACAATTGAAAGGGCATTATAGATCGGCTGATCCGGGTTTGATTCATTTTTCCAATTCTCACTTCTATGGAAGTCAATTGGAGACTTTGCCTGATTATTCAATAGCCAAAGCTAAAAAGCCAGCTTTCTCTTGGCATAAAGTGGAGGGGATTTGGGAAAATCAAATTAATAAAACGGAGGCAAATGCTGTTGTGGATTTGGTTGAAAAGCTTAATTCTGAGAAGCCTAAGGAATCAATTGGGATTGTAACGGGAAATTATTTTCAGATGGAGTTAATCCGCGAAAAGCTTTGGAAAGCAGGAATTCAGCAAGCTGAAATCAAAGTTCGAAATATTGAAAATGTGCAAGGGGATGAGTTTGATCAGGTGATTTTGTCTTTGGGCTATGCTCCAAATAGAGAAGGTAAATTGGTTACCAATTTCGGGATGCTTGGGAAATCGGGGGCGGAAAATAGATTGAATGTTGCTATTTCCAGGGCCAGAAAAATGATGCATGTCATCAGTAGTATTGAGTCTATTGATTTTAGACCATCCCAACTCCAAAATCCTGGGCTTAGCTTGCTAAAAGAGTATTTGTCTTTTGTTCAACGGCAGTCTTCTAATCCGGATATTCCTGCCCCTGAAGCTTCTTTGAGTGGTTTTGAAATTGATTGGAGCTTGAAGAATAAATTGTTTGATCAAGATAAATCTTATTCTAAAGAAATTCCTTCCGGAGTAATGGACCTCTTGCAAAAGATTTCAAATGAGAAAGAAATTGCTATTCTGACAGATGATCAGCGGTTTTTTAACGCGAGCTCAGCTAAAGTTGCAATGGCTTATCATCTGATTTTGCTGGAGGAAAAAGGTTGGGATTGGGTTTGGAAATGGAGTAGGGAAGAATTTTTTAAATCTTCCTAAGTGAATTTATTGTATATTAATTCATTCATTAAATAAAATAAACATCGTTAATGAATGATTTATCATGCATACAATAAAAATTAAATGTGTATGAAAATTCATTCAATAAGTATTATATTTGTGTATAACGAATGATTTTTCATACATGGATTACAATACCTTAAGTGATTTGCAAATTATTCAGCGAATTGGTGAATTTGTGAAAGCAGAGCGTATCAATCAGCAAAAGTCTCAGGAACAGCTATCCGCAGAGGCGGGTATCAGTAGATCTACTTTGAGTTTATTGGAGAGAGGAGAAAAGGTGAATCTGATCACTTTGATTCAGGTTTTGAGGGTATTGGATCAGTTGCAATGGCTGGAATACTTTGAGATTTCTAAGAAGATCAGTCCAATGGATTACATCAAGCTTCAAAAGAAGCATGAGCGGCAGCGAGTCCGTAATCCGGATATGGCAGCAGAGAATCCTCCATCCGAATGGTAGTAGCTGCTGAGATTTGGATTTGGGATAAGCTTGCAGGAGCTGTCCTTTGGGATGAGTCTGAGCAGATGGGAAGCTTTGAATTCAACCCGGAATTTCTTCGGTCGGGATTGGATATTTCTCCCGTTAAGATGCCTTTGGCACAAGGGAGAAAAGTTTTCACTTTTCCTGAGTTGAGAAAATCCCGCGGAGATGTTTTTGATACGTTTAAGGGACTTCCGGGTCTTTTGGCAGACATGCTCCCAGACAAATATGGAAATCAATTAATCAATGCATGGTTGGTTCAAAATGGAAGAGCAGCAGATAGTCTGAATCCTGTGGAACAGCTTTGCTTTATTGGGAAAAGGGGAGTTGGAGCATTGGAGATTAAACCTTCTTTACGGACTGAACAGGTTAAACCTAGTTCTTTGGAAATAGACAGTTTGGTAAATATTGCTGGTAAAATCCTTAATGCCCGAGAGGGTTTTCATTCAGATCTAAGTAATCAAGAGCAGTCTGCTTTATCGGATATTCTCAAAATCGGTACTTCCGCAGGTGGAGCAAGGGCAAAGGCAGTTATTGCTTTCAATCCCAAAACCGGTGCTGTAAAAAGTGGACAAGTAAAAGCTCCAGCGGGATTCTCCTATTGGATTATCAAGTTTGATGGAGTTCATGATTCTCAGTTTGGTGTCACTTTAGGTTATGGACGAGTGGAAATGGCCTATTATTTAATGGCTGTAGAAGCTGGAATAGAGATGAGTGAATGTAGGTTGTTGGAAGAAAACGGTAGGGCGCATTTTATGACCAAGCGCTTTGATAGATTGGGAAATGGGCAGAAAATCCACATGCAGAGCTTCTGTGGTCTACGTCATTTTGATTTCAATCAGGTTGGGGCTTACAGTTATGAGCAGGTGTTTGAAACCATGAGAATATTACGCTTATCCTACCCTGAAGCTGAACAGATGTTTATCAGGATGGTTTTCAATGTTTTGGCCAGAAACTGTGATGATCATACCAAGAACTTTGCATTTTTGATGGATCAGCAGGGAAAATGGACGCTTTCTCCTGCTTTTGATGTTTGCCACGCTTATAGACCTGGTAGCATGTGGGTGAGTATGCAGTCGCTGATGGTGAACGGGAAAAGAGAAAATATTTCTGAGGAAGATTTTTTGGAAGTGGCCAAGAAGATGAATATCAAAAAACCGGAAGAGAAAATAGACAAAGTAAAAATAGCGATAAGCAGATGGGAGGAATTTGCTATCCAAGTAGGAGTTGATGTGAAATTAAAAGAGGGAATCAAAGAAACTTTATTAGTGAAATAAATAGGTTACATATACCCAACCAATTTATAAACCACGATCCCAATCCATTCTTTGATCAGTTTGTGCCAGTATTCAATAGATAAAGGGCTAGGATATACAAAAGCTGGAAAGTCGTATTTAGTATCATGACTGTAATAATCCGTTGGAAAAGTTTCTGTTTTTAATCCAGCCTTATCAAAGCAACCTTTTGCACGGTACATGTGAAAAGCCGAGGTGATCAGCAAGAATTCTTGATTCGTATCAATTCCTTTCTCTTTCAGAAACTCTTTGGAATATTGAGCGTTTTGAGCGGTATTTTTTGCTAAGTCTTCAATCATCACATCTACAGGTGGAACTCCTGTCATAATCAAGAAGCGCTGTAAAAGCTCGGCTTCGGATTGAGGATTCACTGGATTAAGACCTTGACCTCCTGTAATCAGGATCTTTTTTATTTTGCCCATCCTATAGAGTTGAAGTGCATGTGTGATTCGATCTGCACCTTTGTTGAAGAAAGTCCGATCGTAGGCAGTTTTACTCAAGTTGGTAACTCCGGTCAAAACTATTCCTATTTCATGATTCTTGATTTCATTAAAATCCTTGAAATCAGGTTCCCAAGCCAACATGGCCTGATTGGCTATAAACTGGTTGGAGAAAAACCATAGCAGAATTATCCCAGTCCAAAGGCTTCTTTTTCCCCATTTCTTTTTGACATATAAAGCCCCAATCACAATTAAAATGCTGATGATTGTCAAAGGCATCGCTAAAAAACTTAGGAATTGGGAGAGGTAGAAAAACATGGTTTCATTTTGGTGATAGCCACAAAGAAAGGATGGAAAGGCACAATATTCAAATTCACTGTAAAAAGTTCGTTTTATGAATTTATCCTTGGACAAATTATTTATTGACCAAATCAAATTCTTTCAGCTGTCATGTTTTCTAAATCTGACTAGGAAAGCTATTTTTGGGCATGAGTTCAAGCCAGCCTAACCTATTGCCTTTGCTTCAAGATCTTTCCACCCAACTGGAAGGGGCTTTGCAATTCGATACTTTAACAAAAACCCTTTATGCCACCGATGCTTCCGTTTATCGTGAAATGCCTTTGGCGGTTGCATTTCCAAAAACTGAAGCTGATATCCAAAAGTTGATTCTTTTTGCTTCTGAGAATGAAACTTCTTTGATCCCTAGAACGGCTGGGACTTCATTGGCTGGTCAATGTGTGGGAAATGGGATAGTGGTAGATGTTGCTAAGAATTTCACTAAAATTCTGGAATTGAATGTGGAAGAAAGATGGGTGAGGGTGCAGCCAGGAGTAGTAAGAGATGAACTCAACCGCTTTTTAAAACCTCATGGGCTTTTCTTTAGTCCGATTACTTCCACTGCGAATCGTGCCATGATCGGTGGAATGGTAGGGAATAATTCTTCAGGAACTACGTCGATTGTTTATGGGGTGACACGAGACAAAGTGATTTCTTTGAATACCATTTTGAGTGATGGAAATCCAGTTGTTTTCGAAGAAATCTCTCAGGATGAATTTGATAGAAAGTGCGGCTTAAAAACTCTGGAAGGGAATATTTACAGGCAAATTTTTGATGAACTGAGCAACCCAGAGGCTCGGGAAGAGATCAATGCACAGTTCCCGAAAAAATCAATTCATAGAAGGAATACCGGATATGCTGTGGATGAATTGCTGAAATCGGAGCTTTTTGAGGGGAAAGAAAAATTCAATTTTTGCAAGCTTTTGACTGGTTCAGAAGGGACGTTAGCTTTCACTACTGAAATAAAAATCAGTCTCGATCCGCTTCCTGATCCAATAGAAATAGTCGTTGCGGCTCATTTTGAGACGATCCATGAAAGTATGGTGGCTTCCCAAACTGCCATGAAGCATTCGGCAACTGCGGTTGAACTGATGGATAAAATTATCCTCGATTGTACTAAAGAGAGCATTGAGTATTCCAAAAACCGATACTTTGTGGAAGGTGATCCTGAGGCTTTGTTGATGGTGGAATTTCGGGGGAAAACACTCGAAGAAGCCATGGTAAAAGGTTTTGCTTTGGTAGAAGATTTTAAAAAGTCTGGAATTGGTTATGCCTATCCGATCATTGAGCCGGCGATGGTTTCGGCCGCTTGGGCTTTGCGATCAGCAGGTCTAGGGTTATTGGCGAATATTCCCGGTGACCCAAAAGCCGTGGCTTGTATTGAGGACACTGCGGTAGATATCGAAGATCTAGCCGATTACATCGACGAAGTAGATGCGATGATGGATGGCTTTAATCAAAAGCCTGTTCATTATGCACATGCCGGAGCAGGTGAAATCCACCTCCGGCCGATCCTTGATCTGAAAAAATCTAAAGATGTAGAAGAGTTTTATCAGATTTCGAAAGCCTCAGCGGAGTTAGTTAAGAAATATCAAGGTTCACTTTCCGGCGAACATGGAGATGGTCGCGTTCGTGCAGCTTTTATTCCATTGATGGTGGGGGAGAAGAATTATGAACTTTTACGAAGAGTGAAATTCACTTGGGACCCCAAAAATATTTTCAACCCCGGCAAAATTGTGGATGCGGCTCCAATGAATAAATTCCTAAGATACGAGCCTGATCAAGAAACCCCAGTTCATAAAACAATGATGGATTTTTCGCAAGCCGGAGGGATTCTTCGTTTGGCGGAGAAGTGTAACGGTTCCGGTGATTGTAGAAAGCTACCGGAATCTGGCGGAACGATGTGTCCAAGTTTTATGGCGACACGAAATGAACGAGATACTACTCGGGGCAGAGCCAATACCCTTCGGGAATTCTTGACGATGGATAATAAAGAAAATGCTTTTAACCATCCGGAAATTAAGGAAGCGATGGATTTATGCCTTTCCTGCAAAGGCTGTACAGCCGAATGTCCTTCAAATGTGGATATGGCCAGTTTGAAAGCTGAATTTCTTTATCAATATCAAAAAGCGAATGGTACACCTCTCAGATCCAAAGCATTTGCATACATCAACGAATTAAACGGTTTAGGATCTTTGGTTCCTGGAATAGCCAATTTCTTCTTGAATAATGGCTTTACCGGAGGTATGATGAAATCATTTTTAGGAGTAGCTCCGGAAAGGAATTTACCTGAAATCAGCTCCCAAAGTTTGAGAAAGTGGTACAAAAAGAGTTATCGAGCTCTTCCGGGAGCAATCAAACCGATCATGTCAGTTTACTTTTTTGTCGATGAGTTTACCAATCACAATGATACTACTATTGGTATCAAAGCGATTTCACTTCTTAAGAAATTAGGCTATGATGTCAAAGTTATCGACCATGAAGAAAGTGGTCGATCCGCTTTATCTAAAGGTTTGCTTACAAAAGCTAAAAAGCATGCTGAGGCCAATGTGCGGATCTTTGAAAAATTGATTGATGGAAATACGCCATTAATCGGATTGGAGCCATCGGCGATTTTGAGTTTCAGGGATGAATATCCTCGAATTGTAAGCAATGATTTAGTGGAAGGTGCTAAAAAACTGAAATTTCATGTGAAGCTTATTGATGAGTTTTTGGCTCAGGAAATGGCAGCTGGAAATATCAAGTCTGATGCTTTCACTTCAAAAGCTCAGAAGATCAAACTTCATGGCCATTGCCATCAAAAGGCGCTTTCTTCTATTGTTTGGACTCAGAAATTACTTTCTCTTCCGGTTAATTATTCTGTCGAAACCATACCAAGCGGATGCTGTGGAATGGCAGGCAGCTTTGGTTATGAAGCGGAACATTTTGAGGTTTCTCAGCAAATCGGGGAATTGGTTCTTTTTCCTGCAGTGAGAAAAACTGATTCAGAAACGATTATTGCTGCACCTGGCACTTCTTGTCGTCATCAGATTGCGGATGGGACAGGAAGGAAAGCCAAGCATCCTGTGGAGATTTTGTTTGAAGCACTTGTCTGACATTTGAGGGATTCAAGTTCACAAAGGGTTTTGAGTAAATCGAAAATTAGCAGGATACAAAATCTTCAACCTAATACCTTTCTTGCCACATATTCAGCGCATCTGGCAGCTAATCGTGCAGTGCAATTGTCTTGATCAAAGGTTGGGTTTAGCTCGACCACATCCATCGAAACGACTTTCTTGGTCGATGTGATTAATTCAAAAACTTTAAATGCGAACTCAGGGCCAAAGCCCATTGGGGATGGTGCAGATACTCCAGGAGCAAAAGAGGAAGCAAATCCATCCATGTCAACTGTTAAATAAATTTTGTCGACTGAGTCTAAAAACCAAAGGATTTTTTCCTGAATTACTTCCCAATTATTCAATCTAAAATCCTCCATCACCATCCATTTGGTACCAGTGCGTTCAGCTGTTTCAAACAAAGATTTTGGATTGATAGATCGTTGGATACCCAAACATAAGTATTGAAAATCATTCTGTAATTCTTCAGCAAGTTGAAAAAACGGTGAGCCGGAATGTCCTTTTCCATTCACTAGAGGTCTTAAATCAAAATGAGCATCAAGATTGATTATCCCAAGTTTTTCATTTTTTTGCTTATAATATTCAAAAACTCCTCTTGCATGAGCTAGTGCAAGATCATGGCCACCGCCAAGTAAAATTGGGAAATGATTAGTTTCTAAAAGTTTTTTTATTGTTTCTGAAATCAGTTGGTGACTAGATTCCATGTCACTATTATTTGTGATCACATCTCCGTAGTCAAAAACCCTTGTTTTCTCAGGGAGATGAAAAGCTAAACTCCCCATCATATTCCGGATAGATTTTGGACCAGCTGCAGTTCCGAGTCTTCCTTGGTTTCTATTGACTCCTTCTTCCCCTGCATATCCCAAAATCCCTACCTTAGGGTTTCCTATCCCCTCATCAATTTGAAGATCATTAATAGAAATACTTGCTTGGTGCCAATATTCGATCGAATCGGATTTTCTTCCAAACCAATTGGAAGTTTCAGGGTTTTGGTGGAATTCGCTCATTACTTTTTTTAAAGCAATTTATCCAAAATGTTGAGATCTACCAGATTTGGGAGTGTTACTTTGAGTCCGGGACTCCTGTCCATTTCCCGCTGAATGGCTTCCAAGGAACCCGAATTTCTAGCCCATGCTCTTCTGGCAATCCCATTGTTCACGTCATAAAACAACATGGATTTCAATTTCCTTTCCGCATCTTCCGAACCATCCAAGACCATCCCGAATCCGCCATTGATGACTTCTCCCCAGCCAACTCCGCCGCCATTGTGAATCGAAACCCAAGTTGCTCCTCTAAAGCTATCCCCGATCACATTATGGATGGCCATATCAGCAGTAAACTTACTTCCGTCGTAGATATTGCTTGTTTCTCGATAGGGAGAATCAGTACCGCTTACATCGTGATGATCCCGACCCAGCACAATTGGAGCGGAGATTTCACCTGAATGGATAGCATCATTAAAAGCTTTCGCAATTTTCGCTCTTCCCTCTGCATCCGCGTAAAGTATTCTGGCTAGGGAACCAACCACCAGATTATTTTGCTCTGCTTCTTCGATCCAGGTGATATTATCCTGCATTTGTTGCTGAATAGACTCAGGAGAATTTTGCTTGATTTCCTTTAAAACCTTCGCTGCGATCAAATCTGATTTCTTTAAATCTTCCGGCTTTCCTGAAGTACAAACCCATCGAAAAGGGCCAAAGCCATAATCAAAACACATCGGTCCCAAAATGTCCTGAACATAACTTGGATACTTGAAATCAATCCCATTTTCTGCCATCACATCAGCTCCTGCTCTGGAAGCTTCCAGTAAAAATGCATTTCCATAATCAAAAAAGTAGGTCCCTTTCGCCGCATGGTTGTTAATGGCGGCGGCATGTCTTCTCAAGCTTTCCTGAACTTTCTCTTTGAATAATTCAGGTTCTTCAGCCATCATCCGATTTGATTCCTCAAAAGAAATCCCAACCGGATAATACCCGCCTGCCCAAGGATTGTGGAGTGAAGTCTGATCTGAACCTAGTTCAACGAAAATATTTTCCAGATCGAAACGCCCCCAAACGTCTACAATGTTGCCAATGAAGGCTATGGAAACCACTTCATGATTGACTTTCGCAAGCTGAGTTCGTAAGACTAATTCGTCCAGATTTTCGACCAATTCATCTACCCAGCCTTGTTCATGTCTTTTCTTGGCTGCAGCAGGATTTACTTCAGCACAAATGGTGATGCATCCTGCAATATTTCCCGCTTTTGGTTGGGCGCCACTCATTCCACCAAGTCCTGCTGTCAAAAATATTTTTCCAGAAGGCTTTTCCCCTGCTCCCAGTTTTTTGCGAAAGGCATTCATCACCGTAATCGTCGTGCCGTGGACAATCCCCTGAGGACCTATGTACATATAAGAACCTGCGGTCATTTGGCCATATTGAGTGACTCCCAATGCATTGAATTTTTCCCAATCATCCGGTTTGGAATAGTTTGGAATCATCATTCCATTGGTGATAATCACTCTAGGAGCTTCTTTTGAGGAAGGAAATAGACCCATGGGATGTCCGGAATAGATGTGAAGTGTCTGATGATCCGTCATCTCTGACAAATACTTCATCACCAATAGATACTGAGCCCAATTCTGAAAAACTGCACCATTCCCTCCGTAAGTAATCAATTCATCAGGATGCTGAGCGATAGCTGGATCTAGATTGTTTTGGATCATCAGCATAATGGCAGCAGCTTGTAGTGAAAGAGCGGGATATTCACTAATCGGTCTCGCTTTCATTTCATAGTTGGGCTGAAAGCGGTACATATAAATTCTTCCAAATTCATCTAACTCCTCTAAAAATTCTTGGGCTAACTCTTGATGCCATTCTTTCGGAAAATATCTCAAGGCATTATTAAGAGCCAATTTCTTCTCTTCAAAGCTCAGGATCTCTTTCCTTTTCGGTGCATGACTAATTGTTGGATTTCGTTCTCTTTTTTCTGGAAGAATTGTGGGAATTCCTTGTTGGATTTGCTCTTGAAAAGTCATTTGAAATATGAATTACGATGTACGAATTACGAGATTGAACTGAACCTCAATCTTATTTTTTGAACTCTTACTCAATTATTTTGCGCCTTTTTTATTGAATCTTCAAGCCCTTTTTCCAGACCTGAGCTGGTTTCAATTTGCCTTGATGGTAAAGAATTTCCTGAAAATCGGAGGTTTGAAATAAGTTGAAATCGGCCAGCATTCCAGCTTTCAATATCCCTCTATCTTCTAAACCTAATACTGAAGCTGCACGGAAAGTAAGTGCAGCAAAGACTTCGGCAGTGGTGAGTTTTTCGAAAGTTGCCATAATGGATGCCTGTGCCACAAGATCTCCCATAGGGGCTGAACCTGGATTCCAATCAGAAGCAATAGCCACTGAACCGCCCTGATCTAGGATTTTACGGGCAGGAGTAAAGGCACATCCTAAACCTAAGGAGGCACCAGGAAGTGCCACTGCAATTGTATTTGATTTTGACAAAAGCTCAATTTCCTTTTCTTTGGAGGCTTCCAAATGGTCAGCGGATTTTGCTTCGAATTTAACAGCAACTCCTGATCCTCCAGTCGTAAATTGATCGGCATGAACTGTAATCTGAAATCCAAGATCTTTTGCTTTCTGGAAATAGGGGCTTATTTCTTGGGGTGAAAAAGCGCTTTTTTCAATAAATGCATCAATGCGATCAGTCAGTTTTTCTTCTGCAAGAACTGGAAATAACTGTTCAGACATCAATTCCAAATAATCTTCATTTGATCCTTCAAAATCTCTTGGTTTCATATGAGCTGCCAAGCAAGTGGAAATCAAATCTGCCTTGGTCAGAGAATTGGCCTCTATAATTGCGCGAAGCATTTTAATTTCCTCTTCGACAGTAAGCCCATAGCCACTTTTGACCTCAATGGTCGTCACACCTTCCAATAAATGGCGGTCTGCATTTGCGGATGTTTTAATTGAAAGCTCATTTTGAGTCAACTTTCGGGTTTGGGTGACTGTATCCCAAATTCCGCCACCTGCTTCGGCTATTTCCAAATAGGACTTCCCTGCATTTCGCATAGCAAAATCCTTAGCTCTTGATCCACCAAAACAAATATGAGTATGGCAATCTATCCAGCCAGGTAAGGCAATAAAATTGCCTTCAAGTTCTATTAACTCTGTTTGATCTGAAGTATAGGTTACTTTGAGGGCTTCAAAATTTCCGATTTTTAAAATTTTATCCCCTTCGATAAGGATTCCTGCATGATAAATAAGTTCCAGGCTTTCATCTTTAAGCGCCCCTTTCAAAGGCAGCTTATCCAAAGTCACTAATTGACTAATTGGTCCTACGAGTTTTAGATTTTTCATGCTGAGATCTTAATATTCAAACAATTCACTCCACTCCGTATCAAAGGCAAGACTTTCTTCTTTGGCTACTCTTTTTGCTATTTCAACTAACTCTCCACTTTGGATCATTTCGATAGCTGCTTCCATATCATCTGTCATCACTCGGTCAGTGACGACCGGACTGATTTTCTTTCTGACATGATCATAAATAGCAGTCATGATTTTGCCGGATTTCATTGGAGCATGAAAATCCATGGCCTGTGCTGCATAAAATAATTCGACGCCAAGAATTTTTTCTACGTTCCCAATTACCTGAAGCGCTTTTCTTGCACCGATTGACCCCATGCTGACATGATCTTCCTGTCCTAAAGAAGTTGGGATACTATCTGCACTGGAAGGGAAACATAGCCCTTTATTTTCAGAGGCTAAAGCTGCCGTTGTGTACTGCGGAATCATCAGGCCGGAATTCAATCCAGTTTCTTTCAACAATAACTTTGGTACTCCGGGTGTATCACCTTCAATAGAAAGGTAAATTCTTCGATCTGAAATATTCCCGATCTCCGATGCGGCAAGACAAGCATAATCAAGGGGCAATGCAATAGGTTGACCATGAAAATTCCCACCGCTGATGGTATGATCTTTATCGAAAACAACGGGATTATCAGTTACTGAATTGATTTCCGTTTCAATTGCATCTTTTAAATGAAGCCAGGCATTTCTCGAAGCTCCATGTACCTGCGGCATACACCTTAAGGAATAAGGATCCTGAACCCTTGCACAGTTTAAATGAGAGCTGACAATTTCCGATTCATGCAGCAAATTTAATATAGTCTGGGCTGTATGTTTGTTTCCGGGAAATGGCCGAAGCTGATGTAACTCCGGCGAAAAAGGTTTGATAGATCCCATCAACCCTTCAATCATCATCGCGCCGGTAATATCTGCGTGCTGTAACACATTATGCAGTCGATCTACGACAGTTACACCGAATGCCGCTATAAATTGAGTTCCGTTAATTAGTGCTAAACCTTCTTTTGGACCTAAGTGAAGTGGGGACAAACCAAATTGATCGAGTACTTTTTTTGAAGGCATTATCTCTCCTTCAAAATGAACCTTTCCAAATCCAATCAGTGGTAAAAAAAGATGAGATAAAGGAGCTAAGTCACCAGATGCACCTACAGAGCCTTGGAGTGGTACAACTGGAGTAATGTCATTTTCCAGCATCCAAAGCATTCTTTCAATTGTTTCCAATTGGATTCCAGAATAGCCCTGAGCAAGTGCATGAACTTTAAGAACGAGCATTAGTTTCGAGATCTCAATGGGTATTGGCTCACCAAGACCCACTGCATGGCTTTTTAAAAGGTTTTCCTGTAGCGTTCTGGTATCAGCTTCTGAAATTCTACTGGTACAAAGCGGACCGAAACCGGTATTAATTCCATAAACGGCTTTATCTCCTTTCGAAATCTGCATTACGGCCTCACTTGAAGCCTTGACTTTGGCTCGAGTTTTTTCAGTCAATATGCCATTCACTTCTTTTCTGGCAAGTTGGAGTGCCATGGATGCCGTAAGTCTATCTAAACCGTATTGGAAAGAAATCATTTCGTTTGGGTTTTATTCTAAAGGGTTATACAAAAATACATTACATCTATGATAAATTTTGATACCAATTTTATCATATTATGATAACTTTGGGTTATCATGGAATTAAGACATCTCACCTATTTTAAAGCAGTTGCTGAGGAATTAAACTTCAGAAAAGCGGCAGAAAAGCTTTTTATATCTCAACCGGGATTAAGCAGACAGATAAAAAATTTAGAAGATTTGTTGGAAGTCAAGCTGTTTATTCGAGATCAAAAACATGTCGAGTTAACTGCAGCGGGAAAGTATCTGATAGGAGAAGTTGAATTTATCCTCAATCATCTTGCGGTCACCAAAAGCCAATTGAAACTGATTGCCGCCGGAAAAGTAGGGGAGTTGAGAATTGGTTTTTTGGGATCCGCTTCCAATCGGGTTTTACCGGAACTTCTTGCCAAGATCAACGATCAGGAACCTTTAATCACAACGAGCCTTGAGGAGCTTAGCAATTCAGTGCAAGTGGAAATGATCCAAAAAGATAAGCTGGATTTGGGATTCGTAAGATTGGCTTCAGTGTCTGAGCAATTAGAGATGAAACCTATATTACGGGATTCATTTTCGATAGTGGTGCCAATAAACCATCCGGTTGATTCGAAAAGTTTTAAATCTGTTTTCCAATTTTCAGAGGAACCATTTATCTTATTTTCCAGCGACTACAGTAATTATTATTTTGAGCAGATCATTGGGATTTGTAAGGATGCGGGATTTTCTCCAAAAATAAGGCATAAATCAGTTCATGCTCTGACGATTTTCAAGCTGGTAGAAAATGGTTTGGGCGTTGCGATTGTACCGACGTCTTTGAAAGAAGGTTATGAATTGAACGTTCGATTTATGGAAATTCCCAATACTTCACGATTCACTGAATTGTCAGTCATTTGGAAGCCTAGTAACAGAAATCCTGCTTTGCAAAAGATTCTAAGCTTGATTTAGATTTTTCGATTTCTTTTATTTTCAATTGATCAAAGCTCTTAATTTAGCCTGAGAACAAAATGTCGGGCGAATGTCGGGTTAAATCCGAGGGTATTTCGGTATGTGTCACAGTCAAATCCTAGAAATTGCCATGGTTAATCAAAATCTCACAAAACTTATGAAACAACCAGAATTAGGCAAAAAAATCTCAGAGCTTAGAAAAGCAAAAGGAATGACACAGGAAGAACTTGTAGAAAAGTGCAATCTGAATGTAAGAACGGTACAGCGGATAGAAGCTGGCGAAGTGACACCAAGGAGTTATACGGTCAAAGCCTTGTTTGAGGCATTGGAGTATCATTGGGAAAATCAAATCACAGATAAGCCGGGAATAAAAGAAAAGCCCAGTCCTTTACTGTATGCTTCTATCGGTGCGGCGGTTCTTTATTTTTTTCTTTCAATTCTAGAAATAGGAATGGATCAAGAAAATTTGGGAGGCGGAATCTCATTTAGTTTGATAGGGTATACACTGGTTAAAACTGGTTCCTACTTTTTTTACATTCTCTTCCTTTTGGGCTGGCTGAAATTGATCAAATCATTTCCAAATAGGATATTGGCGATTGCTCTTTGGGTCATGATCGGTGCAAATGTAATTTGGTATATCATAGACTTGATCGCCATGTTTACAGATGCTTTTGCATTAGGTGATTATTATCTGTTAAAAGTTAGCTCATTCGGATTTCTTTATGCATTCCTTGGTATTGGATATTTGGCATATAAAAATCAATTTTCTTTCGTAGCGACAATCATGGGAATTTTGTTGATTTTCGCAGGAGTCCTGATGTTTACTGGAATTGGAGCTATCCTGGCATTGATTCCTTGGACTTTGGGAGAAATAGTACAGATCGGGCTGATGATTTATTTAATTCAAAAAATCGGGGGAAGTAATTCTCCCTCTTTTTCTAGTTGAAAATAAACATTTTATGATTTTTTGGCTTTTAGATTATATATTGTTTTACCCAAATTAATCTTCAAAAATGGAAATCATTAGAAAAAGTTTTGTCCTATTAATTAGCATTTTTTTCTTAGTTGCATGCTCTAGTGGTAATGAAGTAGATGATCAAATAAAAACAATCACAGATTTTGTTTTTGAAGTCGAAAAACTCGGAGATGGAGAAGTAAGAGCTTCTTTTTCAGCTACTAATGCCATTTTTTTTAAAGTAAGCTTTGGAACGTCTGGAGAAACTCCAAAACGAGTGGATGGAAATTCAGCGACTTTCAAATACACCGAAAAAGGAGATTATAATGTGGTAGTTCAGGCTCATTCCACGGACACAGATTTTGTGGTAAGAACAGAAAAAGTTACCATGAATGCTGAAGCTCTAGGTTTAGGCCCAGATGCTGGTTACACAAGCCCAGAATCTTATGATGGCTATAAATTAGTTTGGGCTGACGAATTCAATTCAACTTCGATTTCCGAAGATTGGACATTTGAAATTGGTGATGGTTGTCCTGAATTGTGCGGCTGGGGGAATCAAGAATTAGAATATTATAAGAAAGAGAACACCTCGATAGCGAATGGGAATCTCATTATTACAGCCAAAAGAGAGAATTTTGGAAGTAGGCAATATACTTCCTCAAGGATGATTACAAAGGGAAAACAATCTTTCACTTATGGACGAATTGATATTCGAGCGATACTTCCAAAAGGGCAGGGCATTTGGCCAGCACTATGGATGCTTGGAGAAAATATCGATGAGGTAAGTTGGCCGAAATGTGGTGAAATTGACATCATGGAATTGGTAGGAGGGTCAACAGAAGACCGTGATCGAACGGTCCATGGAACCGTTCACTGGGACAATGCAGGAAGCTATGCAAATTATGGAGGTAGTACAAAGCTATCATCAGGCATTTTCAATGATGAATACCATGTATTTTCGATTGATTGGGACCCTGAAAAAATTGTATGGCTTCTCGATGGGAAAGAATTCCATGTGATTGATATCAGACCGGCAGGTTTAGATGAATTCCATAAGCCAATGTTCTTTATTTTGAATGTTGCAGTAGGAGGGATATGGCCAGGTAGTCCAGACGGATCCACTCTGTTTCCACAAGAAATGAAAGTAGACTATATCAGAGTCTTCCAGGAAGAGTAATCGATCTTATTTTGACTTTAAAAGTTCTTTCACTCTTTCTTTGATCATTGAAAATAGTTCGGCGTTGCTTTTACTTGACGATTCTATTTCCAGGATTTTTGGATGCAGTGACTCTGAATAGAAATCTTTTAATGAAGCTTCCAATTCTTCTTTGTTTACCACTTTGGAATAATAGAATCCGAATTCAGTGGCCAAAAACTGAGCTGTAAGTTTTTGTGAGGTCTCGAAAAATTCCTCCAGCTCCGGTTGATTTTTCGGTCCATCAATTAGTCTGAAAATTCCTCCGGCATGATTATTTAAAAGTATAATCCGAAGATTTGGCATCGTATAATTATGCCAAAATGCATTTCTATCGTAGAAAAAAGCGAGATCTCCGGTAATAAGTATGACGGGTTCTTTGGTGGTAAAAGTACATCCAACAGCAGTGGAATTGGATCCATCAATTCCGCTCGTTCCTCTATTACAGATAATTTCTTGATTTCTTTTCCCAAGAAAATTCAGATAGCGGACAGACATGCTGTTTGCAACATGGATTTTTCCATTCTCAGGTGTTTTTTTCAAAACAGAAAATAAGGCAGAGTATTCTCCAAATGCTTCAGACTCTAATATTTCTGGCAAATGATCTTTTATTTTTTGCTCATGTCCATGCCATGATTGATAAAAATCTAGATTTTGGGTTTTAAGATTAGTTATCAGCCATTCAAAAAAAGAAGTTGGCGAAGAGGGAAGGATTCTAGTCAATCTCTGGAAAGTGTCTTTTGCTTTCCCGTCGGGCTGAATATGCCAATGTGAAACCTCAGTGCTTCTGAGGAATAATTTTAAAGATTTTGAGATGATTGACTTTCCAAAACTGATGATCAAATCAGGTTTTAAATCAGCGGATATTTCATGATGATTTAACCAATGATCATGAAGATTGATACTTTGATCAGATTGCAAATTGCTAATAGTATCCGTCACAAAAACTACATTTCGAATTTTTGAAAGTTGGTTTAGTTGTTCCTGAACCTTCTTGTTGGGTTTTTGTTGACCTGCAATGATCAATACACGCTGCACTGATTCCAACCTGCTTTTCAACTTCATTAAGGATTCTTCAGAAAGTTGAGAATAGCTTTTTGCTTGATTGAAAACTCTTGGTTTATCCGGAAACTTCAGCTCTTCATTTTTTTCTGGATAAAATGGCTCTTTCAAGGGAATATTAATGTGAACCGGTCCTGCAGGGAACTCCATTGCAAGATTAATTGCCTCATTACTGATTCTGCTTGCTAGCCATTCATCATCTGAAGTACCTATGTGATTTGGAAATTGAAAGCTTCCTTTGATATGCTTTCCATATACTTCCTCTTGAAAAATTGTTTGTCCATCGTATTGATCTATCCATTCTTTTGGCCGATCTGATGTTAGTACAACTAGAGGTATTTGTTGGAAAAAAGCCTCAGCAATTGCTGGATAATAATTTAAAGCTGCGGATCCGCTTGTGCAAACCAAAGCCACAGGTTTCTCCAATTGCTGAGCCATTCCCAAAGCAATAAAAGCAGCTGAACGTTCATCCGAGATAGTTCTAATATGGATCTCAGGATGTCGGGCAAATGCAATTGTCAGCGGCGCACATCGTGAACCGGGAGATAAAATGACATTATTAATGCCTTTTTTAGCACAAATGGCCACTAATTCGGTAATGTGTGAGAGGATCAAAATTTTGGGTTTTGAATGAATTTGCCAATTATCTCGCATTTTAATTCTGTCTCTTCCCATTCATTTTCTGGGACAGAATCTTCCGTAACTCCAGCACCGGAATACAAGATAGCTTTGTTACTAAAAAGTGAAGCAGTTCGTAAATTGACGAAAACAGAAGTCTCTCCCTGAATGTTTACAGGCCCAATGAACCCTGCATAGAAAGATCGGTCAAAGTCCTCGAATTCCCGCAAGAAATCATGGGCTTCTTTTCTTGGCATTCCGCATACGGCCGAAGTAGGGTGCAATAAATTAAGCATGATGGATCCCAATTCTGGAAATCCTGTTGCTTGCATATCGATTTTGAAATCTGATTTCAAATGTAGAAGATCTCCCGCCACAACAGTTTTAGGTCCATGCTCCTCATATTCACGAAGCCGTATTTTTTTGAAACATGAAACAATATATCTGCTAACTAATGCTTGCTCTTCAATTTCTTTTTGTGTCCAAGCTGCAGATTTTAAAGGGTTGTCTCCTGAAACTTTTTGTGTCCCCGCTAAAGACATGGTATAAAAAATATCTCCTTTAGTTTCGATCAAAATCTCTGGAGAAGCTCCCATCCAAGTCCCTATTTGAGGGATATGAAAAAAATTGATAAAGGCATTTGGGTAAGAATTCATCAAACTCAACAAGGTAAGTCCAAGATTAAAATCATCTGGAATTTCTATTGTTTTTGTTCTTGCAGGTACAACCTTCTCAACTTTTTTATCTTGAATTGCTTGTATTCCTTTTTCAACTAACTGAAGGAAATGGTCTTTTTCTTCACTTATTCCAGAAGTAGGGATTTGGTTTTTTAGAGTTTGATCAAAAAGTAATTTTCTTAATTCTTTATTAGATAACTTTTCTGTATTCGCCAGTTGGATTTTTGCCCACTCTGGCAAATCATCAACCTCGATTGATTTATCCAACTCAAAGTTCAAATACTTATTGGCTTTGATATAAAATGCCTTCTTATCTTCCTGATCTGCAAATGGATGAACAATGAATCCAGGTTCAAGTTCTTCTAGACTTAGATTTACTTTTAATGGACTTCTTGCATCATCTAAAACCATTTCCAATACTTTAGATTTTGGTTTTCTCCAAAGCGCGAAAGATCCTCCTGAGGTAAATCCTAGCTGAATTAATAGCTGGATTATTTCTGTTTGGGTATGATTGGTAGAAACTTCAGTATTCATTACTTTCTATCTAAAATAGCCATGGTAATTCGGCTGATACAGCAGAGTTGATCGCTTTCGTTTTTAATTTTTATTTCCCAGACTTGGGTACTTTTCCCTAAGTGAATAGGACTAGCTGTACCAAAAACGGATCCGTTTCTAACAGATTTGAGATGATTTGCATTGATTTCCAATCCTACACTAAACTGTTTTTCTAAGTCTAAAGTTAACGAGCTTGCGATACTTCCCAGCGTTTCAGCAAGCACCACGTTTGCTCCACCATGCAACAAACCCATAG
Source organism: uncultured Algoriphagus sp. (assembly GCA_965659625.1). Lineage (GTDB taxonomy): Bacteria > Bacteroidota > Bacteroidia > Cytophagales > Cyclobacteriaceae > Algoriphagus. Next base: position 40,163 of record CBFHWO010000011.1, read on the forward strand.
GTTGTTTTGTTCGTTCATTGACTGGCATGGTTGCAGAAATACTTTCATCCGAAATTTCAGTAAAAATAATCCCCAAATGTTCAACCATGGTATCTTTGCTTTGCTGATTAAGTTGATTTAAGGAAGGCTTTTTCTTGAATACCATGAAAATTAAAGTAAATGAGTTTTATTTGGGGTGAAGACAAAAATAGATAATCTTGAATCGAAAAAAAATTTACTTAGTAAGGCACGGACAAACAGATTTTAATCTAAAAGGGGTAGTTCAAGGAAGTGGTATTAATGCTGATATTAATGAAACAGGAATAAAGCAAGGAAGATTGTTTTTTGATGCTTACTTCAATATTCCATTTGACCATGTATATCACACAGCACTTATTAGAACCAAACAATCAATTCAAGGTTTTTTGGATTTAGGAATTCCTTCAACATCCCTTCCAGAACTCAATGAGATTTCTTGGGGGGATTATGAGGGAACCCCAATGACTCCTGATGAAAATCAATACTATCACCATATGCTTAATCAATGGAAAATCGGAAATCTAGATTATGCGATTGCTGGAGGAGAAAGCCCAAATATTGTGGCCGCGAGAATGATTAAGGGAATAGAAAAAATAGTAGAGGATCCGGGTAAAAACATACTTGTATGCATGCATGGACGTGCTATGCGTATATTTTTAAGTTTAATTCTCAAACAAAATCTTAAAGATATGGATATGTTTGAGCATCGAAACCTATGTCTTTACTTATTAGAACAGAGAGAGGATGGGGAATTTGATTTATTGAAGAAAAATGATGTGAATCACCTTAAGGATTTGGATTCAATTTAGCAGTCTTATCATTTTTTCTTTGATGTTGCAAATCTTCATATTCAGAAATGAAGCTTTGCATTTCTTCTTTACCCTCCGTTAAATCAAAAAGTCGGAAGGCAATTTCTTGAAGTCTTAATTCTTTATCTTCTCCAATTTCAACAATAAAATCACCTAAAGTGCATTTATCGAATTCATTTGAAGGAACTTCAATCAACAAAGTGAGGTCAGAATTACCGGAATAGGATTTAGTTTTAAAAACTGTAGAAAATTGATCTTCAATTTTTTGAATAGATGTTTTAAGAGATTTCAGTTCTTTTTGTTTAAAAATCACCATAAAAGTTTTTGAATCATCATTTTTAGCAAATGAGGAAATTGACAAAAACATGATGATTATAACTAGTCCTATACTTTTCATAATCTTCCAAGATACTAAAATTATACCCGAAGAAGCAAGGCTAAAATTATTAAAAAAACAAAAACCCCGAAAGTGAATTTACCTTCGGGGTCTGAAAATTTTATATACTCAGTATTAAGCTTTTGCTCTTTTCTTTTTAGTAGTTGGAGCTTCTTCTTCGATTTCGTCTTCAACACCTGCAAGAATTCTTCCACAGTGCTCACATACGATTAATTTCTTCTTTTCTCTGATATCAGCTTGTCTTTGAGGCGGCACAGTGTTGAAACATCCACCGCAAGCTCCTCTTTTTACAAGAACTACAGCAAGTCCATTTTTGGCATTTGCTCTAATTTTCGTGTAAGATTTAATCAATCTGTCGTCTACTTTTTTAAGAGCTTTTTCTCTATCAGAATTCAATTTGGATTCTTCAGATTCACTTTCAGAAATAATGGTAGATAACTCGCTATTTTTTTGATCAAGATCTTTTTGGCGATCTTTCATCACAGCGTTAAGTTCTTCAAGATCAATTTTCTTTTGATCAATTTTAATTGAAGCTTCTGCAATTTTTTTCTTTGAAACCTGAATTTCTAAATCTTGCAATTCCAGTTCCTTTGTGATTGCATCATACTCACGGTTGTTTCGCACGTTCATCTGCTGTTCCTGATATTTCTTTATCAGTTTTTCAGAATCTTTGATGCTTTCCTTGAGTTTTTTGATTTCCTCTTCGTATGCTTCAATCTCGTTTTGGAATTTCTCCAATCGGGTCTCGTAACCAGCTATCTCGTCTTCTAAATCTTGAACTTCCTCAGGAAGAGCTCCTCTTACTTTAATAAGAGCATCAAGTCTTGAATCAATGAGTTGAAGGTTATGTATAGCCTCGAGCTTTTGTGCTACTGTACTTTCCATGTACTATCGGTAGGATGTGGGATTTGTAACTACTTTCGTCAAATAGAGTGCAATATTAGGAAAATTTTGTGACAATAGCTCCCCAAGTAATTCTTTTGTGAAAATTTCACTCTCATAATGACCAATATCACAAAGAATGAGTCTGTCTTCTGTATCGAAAAATTCATGATACTTCACATCAGAGGTAATAAATATGTCGGCATTTGCTTTTTTTGCCTCATTTAAAAGGAAGATTCCAGCTCCCCCACATAAAGCCACTTTTTTAATTTTCTTTTTTTGAAGTGACGTATGCTTTATTACCTGGAGTTCCATTTTGTCTTTCAAATAATCTAAAAATGTAGTTTCTTCCATTTCTGAAGAAAGTTCTCCTATCATTCCTGCCCCAACTTCTTGATTTTCATTTTCTAGACTTGTTAAGTAATACGCCACCTCTTCGTAAGGATGATTGGTTTTTAGCTCGCCGAGAACTTTCCCAATGACATGATTCGATACTAATACTTCTATTTTCACTTCTTCCACACTTTCAGCTTTGCCCCTTTCACCTAACGCTGGATTTGCTTTAGAGGAAGGAGTGAATGAGCCTATCCCTTTTGTTTGGAATGAACAATCAGAATACTCTCCGATTTGACCAGCTCCGGCTTTATGGATTGCTTTAAGAACTTTATCTTTTCCTGATGAGGGTACGAAAAATTCAAGTTTGCTTAAAAGTTGTTTTTTTGGAAGTAGGATTTTCGTTTTGACCAACCCAAGTCTATCTGCTATTCTTTTATTAACTCCATTTGAAACATGATCCAAATTTGTATGGATGGCAAAAATAGCAATGTCATTCTTAATTGCTTTGACCACAGTTCTTTCGACATAGTTTTTTCCAGTAAAACTTTTCAAGCCTCTAAAAACAATAGGGTGATGAGCAACAATCAAATTTGCTCCTAATGAAATAGCTTCTTCTACAACAGCTTCTGTGCAGTCGAGTGTACACAAAACTCCCGAAAGTGCAGCATTTCTGTCACCCGTGATCAAAGTAGCATTATCGTAGGACTCCTGATAAGAGGGCGGAGCAAATGATTCAAGCCATGAAATCAGTTCTCCAATCTTGTATCCCATAATTTTTTAGTTTCTTTGATCAAAAATAGTAATTATAGGGAATGCGACCTTACGCTTTTTTGCTTTATCCTTTCGCGGTAGTTTATAATTTAATCACCAAAGTTAGAAATTGGTTTTTTGACATGGGTTGGTTAAAGACTTCCGAGTCTCCCATTAAAAGTATTTTAGTAGGAAATCTAAGCGTGGGTGGAACTGGAAAAACTCCCATGGTGGAATATCTGATTAAAAAAATCAAATCAAAACAAGAAACTGCAACCTTGAGCAGGGGATATGGAAGAAAAACAACTGGATTTTTAAAAGCAAAACCCGGGATACTTCCTTCAGAAATTGGAGATGAGCCTTTTCAGATTTTCGAGAAATTTGGAAAAGACATTTCAGTTTTTGTAGGAGAAAATAGAGTGGAGGCATTGCAAAAAATTAGAAGCGACTTTCCGGAAATTGAGTTTGTGATTTTGGATGATGCATTCCAGCATCGATATGTAAAAGCCGACTTAAATATTCTTTTGACGACTTTCTCAGATCCATTTTATTATGATCATTTACTTCCAATGGGCAGGCTAAGGGAAAGTAGATTTTGTGCCAAACGGGCTGATTTAATAGTAGTGACGAAAAGCCCGACGGGATTATCTGAGAATGAAAAAATGACTTTAAGATCAGAGATTAACAAGTTTAATTCAAAAGTCCCGATTTTATTCAGTTCAATTAGCTACGGTAAACCAATCGCCTTGAATACCAAAAACAGCTTTTCTTCTCATGTGATTTTGCTCAGCGGTATCGCAAATGACATCCAATTAAAAAAATATATTTCCGAGAACTTCAATCTGTTAGAGGTTTTGAAATTTCCAGACCATCATGACTATGCAGAAGCTGATTTCGAAAAAATGAAGCAGGTATTTCTAACCCATTCTGACCGAAAGCCCGTAATCATAACGACAGAAAAAGATGCTGTAAAAGTTAAATCTAATAGTCCAGCAGGATTTCTAACAGAAATTCCGATTTTTGTCCTGCCAATTCAAGTGGTTTTTTCACAAGAAGATGAGCGTGTCATAGAAAGTCTTATCGAAAAGGTGATTCTTCAAACAAAACAGATTAGGTGAAAATCAGAGTTTTAGGTTTATTAATATTATTGACTTTAGGGTTTACTGAGGTCCTAATGGCACAAAGACCCATTACGACAAATCCAAATCAACAGAGGGCCCGTGAGTTAGTGAACCCTGAAGAAGAGGAAGAAATAGAAGGGCGAAGATCACTTTTGGACGATAGTACAAAGCAAGTTTTCGGTCCCAAAACCAGTCTTTATTTTTTCGAAAAAGATATTAAAAGGAATAATTTAATTCTTTATCCACAGGACACCTTACTTACCAATTTTCACAATTACGACCCGGTAGCTAAAAGTGGCTGGAAGTATCAAGATTTGGGGAATATAGGAAGTGCCACAAAACCCGTATTCTATCAAATACCTGATTTAATTGGAACTAGATCAGGTTATTCAGCATACGATCTTTACTATCGAGCACCTGAGAATAATAAATATTTTGACACCAAATCTCCATTTACAGAGATGTCAGCTTTTTTTGGTGGAGGAAATAGGAATATGTTGGATCTAGCTTTTGCTAGAAATATAAACCCGAGATGGAACGTAGGATTTGAGTTTCATACGATTAATTCTAGAAAGACTTTAAATCCTGTTGCGAGAGATGATAATATGGTGGAGCAAACAGCCTACTCTTTACATACGAATTATCGCTCTGAAAATGGTAAATATTGGTTCCTTGGGAATTTCTCCCGGATGAGACATGTAGTGAATGAAATCGGTGGGATCATTCCGCCTGAAGAGGATAGTACTTCTGTCTATTTCACCTATGAAGATGCCAAAGTTTGGCTGAAGTATACTCAGGCTAGAGATTTAAGGCAGGATTATCATTTTTATCATGAATATAAAGTTCAAGATGGATTACAGATCTACCATATTTTTGATAAAAAGAGCCAAGATTTGACATTGGAAGCTGATTTGACCACTTCAGATTCACTTTTTTATCCAAATACAAGATATAACCAACCTGATACCACCAGAAATTTTAATGAATTCTCTGAATGGAGAAATGAAGTAGGTTTTAAAGGGAGTTTTGGTGGGTTTTTCTACAATGCTTATGCAAAATTCAGGACTGGGAGAATGCAAAATAAGTTTTTTGAGGAAGATGATAACTTCAATGAAGTTTATGTTGGAGGTCAATTAGTCGGTAAAATTTCTGATAAATGGTCCTTGACTGCGGATGGTGAGTACTTACTTCCTGGAGCATACAAATTCCATGGTTTATTTGTTTCCCCATGGATAGAATTGGAGTATACCAAAGCTTTGTATAAACCGACATCTGTTCAACAAGTTTATATGGGAAATCATTTTCAGTGGGAAAATGATTTTAAAAATACGGGAGTTGATCAGATTAAAGGAAAATTGATTTTGAATTTTGATAAAGTTCGACTTAGGCCGAGTTTGACTTTAAACAGAGTAAATAATTACATCTACTTTGATGAAAAGAGGATAGCAACTCAGAATGATGGTGAGGCATTTATGTTGATGCCAGGTTTAATAGCCAATATCCAAATCGGGAAGAAATTTAGATGGGATAATGAGCTGGTGATTACACAGGTGACCGGAGCTGGAAGTGATGCCTTCAGAATCCCATCATTTTATGCTAATAGCAAGTTTTACTTTGACAGCCCGGCATTTAATGAAAATGTGTTTATTCAATTTGGAATCGATGTAAGGTACAAATCTGATTATTTTGCAGACGCCTATTTTCCTTCCACCCAGCAATTTAACATTCAAGATTCTTTTAATATATATGCCTATCCAGTAGCAGATATCTTTTTGGATTTTAGGATTAATAGAACACGTGTTTTATTCAAATACAATCACTTGAACAGTGGGATGATGAAAGAGGAAGGTTATTTTGTGACACCGGATTATACTGGGTATAAATCATTTTTAGATTTGGGAATCACCTGGTATTTATTTGATTGATATGGGTTGGGAAGAAAGTGCCAAACAGAAAATGCTACATCTGAAGTTGCCTACGGATCCGCGTTGGGTAAATATCGCAGAAATGCAGATTGAGGATATTTTAACCGATCATGCGTATTGCGAGCAGAAAGCTGCCTCTTCTTGTATCAGTTTGATTTTGAGATTTTTCGACCTTCCAGAATTGGTTGATACACTAACTCCAATTGTTTCTGAAGAATGGGGGCATTTTGAAAGAGTAATGGAACAAATCCGAAAAAGGGAATTGAGGTTTGGGGCACCAAGGAAAGATGAATACGTTCTAAAACTTCAAGGTTTTGTGAAGAAAGGTGGTGATAAATGGCAGCAGTTGACAGAGGTTTTATTGTTGAATGCTTTGATCGAAGCAAGAAGTTGTGAGCGCTTTAAAATACTTTCGAAAAACATTCAGGACAAAGAATTAAAGAGTTTCTATTATGAATTAATGATTTCCGAGGCGGGGCATTATGTGACATTTATTGAGTTGGCGCGGAAATATCAAGATACTGAAAAGGTCAATGTACGTTGGCAAGAATGGTTGATTTTTGAAGCAGAGGTTTTGAAAGAAATTAGTCTTCGGGGCGATAGAATGCATTAAAGATGGAGGTAACAATTAAAGAACTGCTTCCAGTGAAAGTAATGGGAATGAAAATTCAAACTTCAATCGCCAGGCAAGAAACCTCCAGATTGTGGCGGCCATTTAGGCAAAGCATAAAGGATCAACAAAGTTTATCGCCAGAGATTTTTTATTCCATAAGCAAATACGGCAATGAAGTAAAAAATAACAGCTTTACTGTTGAAACAATTTTTGAAAAGTGGGCAGCTATCGAAACTCAACCGGGAATTCCTGATGGTTTTGAAAAGACTGAAATCGAAGGAGGGATGTATGCCGTTTTTGAGTTTACGGGATCTCAGATGAAATTCCATTCGGTCTTACAGGAGTTTTATCAAAACTGGCTTCCTAATTCTGGTTATGTGCTTGATTCTAGAGCTCATTTTGAGACATTTGACAATACCTACGATCCTTTTTCTGAGAGTTCCGTTGAACAAATATGGATTCCTGTTACTTCGAAAAAGCAGAGAATTGAACTAGTGTGATTGGTTAAATTTTGATAAGCAATTAACTATTTCAAACTTTATTCTTTATACTTAAAATTGATTTTTAAAGATTATTAAAAAACCTGTTCCAATTCGGACGATTTATGAATTTGATCGAAAATATACGAGAAGCTCTTAACTCAGTAAAAGTAAATCTGCTTCGGACTGTTTTGACAGGAGCAATTATTGCCATCGGGATTTCATCTTTGGTGGGGATGCTTACTGCAATAGATGGAATAAAAACTCAGATTGCGGATAGTTTTTCAGGATTGGGAGCTAATTCATTTGATGTGAGAAACAAGGGTTATTCTGGCGGTAGGGCTATTCAACAAGGCGTTACTGAGAAGACCTATCCAAAAATCACCTACAGAGAAACTCAGTCGTTTAAAGAGGAATATAGTTCTATTGGAATCTCTACAGTTTATACTCGAGTAGCAGGATCAGCTGAAATAAAAAAAGGTTCTAAAAAAACAGATCCAAATTCGAGAATTACAGGAGCAGATGAAAACTATTTGAATATCAAAGCAATGAAAATCGAGAATGGAAGGAATTTTAGTAACCTCGAGGTTCAATATGGAAATAATGTTTGTGTAGTGGGTACTGAAATAGTTTCCATTTTATTTGAGCAAAATGAAGATCCTATCAATAAGAAAATCACAGTTTTTGGTAGACCTTATGTCATTGTAGGGGTTTTAGAAGAGCAAGGAGGGGTTGGACAAGATCAGGGAGCAGATAGGCAGGTGATTATTCCAATAGAAAATGCCAGTAGATTAGATAGGAACGGAAATTTTAATTACAACATAACTGCTTTAAGTTCTGACGGGACAAAAATCGAGTATGACATGGGGCAGGCGACAGGAATAATGAGAAAAATACGTCAGGACAGAGTGACAAAAGAAGATTCATTTGATTTGACAAAAAGCCAATCAGTTGCAGAAAGCTTGGAAGAAGTTGCAGGCTATCTAAGAATGGGTGGTTTTGGAATTGGATTCATTACTTTATTGGGTGCTTCCATAGGTTTGATGAATATTATGTTGGTTTCTGTAACTGAAAGAACTCGTGAAATAGGAATTAGAAAAGCTTTAGGAGCTACTCCTCTTCGAATTCGCCAGCAATTTCTTTTAGAGGCAATTATGATTTGCGTTCTTGGGGGTTTAATGGGAGTGATTTTAGGTATTGCTATTGGCAACTTGATTTCCTTTGTGATTGGTGTGGGAGGATTCTTGATTCCTTGGTTATGGATGTTTGTCGCATTCTTGATCTGTATTATTGTTGGCCTCCTTTCAGGCTATTTCCCTGCATTTAAAGCAAGTAAATTAGATCCAATCGAATCATTGAGATATGAATAACTGACCGTATAAAGTTTACTTTATTAACAGACCTCCAATTGAATTTTGGAGGTCTTTTGCTTAATAAACCTTTTTAAATATTTGATTTTTTTATGGAATTCTAAGGGATAGCTTTATTTTTCATTCATGAAATCTAATGAATTTGATGCCATTGTGGTCGGGTCTGGAATCAGTGGAGGATGGGCTGCAAAAGAACTTTGCGAGAAAGGTTTAAAGACCCTAGTTCTTGAAAGAGGAAGAGATGTGAAGCACTTAAAAGACTACCCAACTATGACAGCAAATCCTTGGGAAATGCCTCATAGAAACCAAATTCCTTTAGCAGATAAAATTGAAAATCCTGTCGTCAATAAGTGCTATGCCTACAAAGAGGATACACAGCATTTTTTTGTCAAGGATTCGGAGCACCCTTATGTACAGGATAAGCCTTTTGATTGGGTCAGAGGATATCAGGTTGGAGGCAAGTCCCTGATTTGGGCAAGACAAACTCAACGATGGAGTAAATATGATTTTGAAGGGCCAGGAAGAGATGGGTTTGCGGTAGATTGGCCTATTCGATATGAAGATATTGCACCATGGTATAGCTATGTAGAAAGATTTGTTGGAATCAGTGGAAGCTATGAAGGGTTAGATACCCTTCCCGATGGGGAGTTTTTGAAAGCTTGGGAAATGAATTGTGTGGAAAAAGAAATTCAGAAACGAATAAAAGCCGAGTACAATGATAGAGATGTTATAATTGGTCGTTGCGCTCATTTGACAGAACCAAAAGAAGTGCATTTGGCCCAAGGAAGAGCTCAATGCCAAGCTAGAAATCAATGCTATCGTGGCTGTCCGTTTGGCGGATATTTTAGCTCCAACTCATCTACTTTGCCTGCAGCTGCAAAAACTGGGAATCTAACCCTTAGGCCGGATTCAGTGGTGCATTCCTTGATTTATGATGATAAAAAGGAAAAAGTCACTGGAGTCAGGGTTGTAGATCGGATAACCAAGGAGACAACTGAATTTTTTGCGAAGGTTATTTTTGTCAATGCTGCTGCTTTGAATTCGAATTTAATATTGCTTAACAGTATTTCTAGCCGCTTTCCAAATGGACTTGGCAATGATTCTGGCGTTTTAGGGAAGTATATTTCTTTCCATAATTATCGAGGTTCGATAAGTGCATCCTTTGAAGGGTTTCAAGATAAATATTACTTTGGAAGGAGGCCTACCGCTGTGATGATGCCAAATTTCCGAAATGTAAAAAAGCAAGAAATGGAATTCTTGCGTGGGTATATGACTTTTTATTCTGCAGCAAGAGCTGGATTTGGGCATGCGGAAGCTCCTTTTGGCCCAGAGTTTAAAACAGCAAATACAAAACCTGGGCCATGGTCGGTGTATATGATGATGCAAGGAGAGACTATTCCAAAGGAAACGAACCAAGTCAACCTGAGTCCAGATCAATCCGATGAGTGGGGGATTCCTTTACTTAAAATCAATGTGGGATATGATGCCAATGATGAATTGATTTTGAAAGATTTCCATGATCAAGGAGAAGAGATGCTAGCCAAAGCAGGTTGTTTTACTATTAGTAAAGCAGACAGTATGCAGGCGCCAGGCTTGGATATTCACGAGATGGGAGGGATAAGAATGGGTAGAGATTCAAAAACTTCCCTTTTGAATAGATTTAATCAAATGCATCTAGCTTCAAATGTTTTTGTAACTGACGGAGCTTGCATGACTTCTACCGGAACACAAAATCCATCGATTACATATATGGCTTTGACAGCAAGAGCGGTAGATTATGCGGTTAAAGAATTAAAGAAAGGAAATATTGGATAGGCGCAGCGTTACATTGCTCTGGGAGTTACTATCCGATTAGATGATATCGGTTTTCCTTGGATCAGGACCGTATTCATTAGGTCCATCTTGACCTTTTTTAGCAGCAAGCCAGATAAATCCTATGAAGTTTACAGGAGGTGGAATTAAAAGATATAGGGCATATTTCCAATCCATACCAATATCATGGAACCGTTTGATAGCTTGGATTAAAAGGATAATAATTGACGCTATTAAGATGATGGCGAAACTAAAGAATGTCAGCCAAGATTCTTGGTGATAAGATTCCCACATCATCATTAAGCTTAAAATATTAGTGAAGTAGAACACCATAAATAATACCAAATACTTCCTTCTACTAATTCTTCCTATAGGTTTAAAAATCTCATTCATAAGTGTTTCTACGATTTTATCATCAAATTGTTTATTAGTTTTCCTTATAAAAAAGCATTTTAGGCTATTGTATTTGGGTCACTGCGAATAGTTTCTTAAAAGAATTATTTGAAAAAGTACTTTATATTTTAGCTGTATCAAATAAGGGGTGCCTCATATTTTAAGGGCTGCGATCCTATCCATCAGCATGTTTTTGCAGTGCACCTGATCCGGTTAGTGCCGACTTTGGGATTAGAATAAATAGGCTCCCATTTTTGAATTAGAATTTATCCAAATGAAAATTTCATGAATAATGTTCTGCTTATTTCCCTTACTCATAATCCTGTTTAATCCTTTGCAGGAACTTGAATTAAGTTTTAAAAGAAAAAATTGCCAGTTGAATAATTCCCATAAGTTTATAAAAAATAATCCCTTAGTATAACTTGTAGAAAACCCAATAAACCGATATTCCTTATGAAAAATTCTCTATTTCTCTTTCTATTTTTACTCTCTGTTTCATTTACTCAGGCAAACCCCATTGATCGGCCGGTAGGAGAAACCTATCACCTAATTATTGAAGGATTCGACTGGGGACCAGCAGTGAATAAAGTGGTCTTAAAAATGGATCAGGTAGTTCAGGACGTGAGATCTTCTGATTTTGAGGTTTATGCAAAACGATCTTCCGAAAAGGGGGAAATTCCTGAAGGTCAACAATTCGGCAAAAGATCAGTTTCCTATGCCTATGTTTCAGATGCATCAGGAAATAGAACTGAAGGGGGGAGTTATGTCACGTTGGTTTTGGCAGTAAGCCCAATAATGCCCTTGGGCTCACCAATCCAATACATTCGGAGTGAAGGCCGCGGAGCCAACTTATGGATTGATTATCAATTAACCGTAGTAAACGTCAAAACTGGAAGAATCTGGGATGATGAATCAGGTCGCAGCCGTCCAATCGTTGATGATTTTAATCTGGAAGGGAAATTTACCCATGCTAATACGACCTTGTCTTATGCTGATTTTACGCCTAAAGGAGGAGCAGAAAAAGCGCCACTGATCATTTGGCTGCATGGTGGAGGCGAAGGAGGAAATGACCCTACCATAGCATTGATGGGAAATAAAGCTTTTAATTATGCTTCGCCAGAAATACAGATTCTTTTCGATGGAGCTTATGTGCTTGTGCCGCAGTCACCTACTTTTTGGATGCAAAGTGCTACTGGCATGACTCGCGGTCAGGATAATGATGTTTTTCATGGGGCCTTATTTGCGTTGATTCAAGATTATGTGGCAAAGAATCCAAAGATAGATCCAAATAGGATTTATGTGGGAGGGTGTTCGAATGGCGGCTATATGTCTCTTAAATTGATTTTAGAACACCCGGACTATTTTGCTGCAGGATTTATCAGTGCATTAGCCTACAATAATGAGTTTGTAACTGACGCACAAATTAAGGAGATCAAAAATGTGCCTATCTGGTTTGTTCATTCAAAGGATGACGGAACGACAAAGCCTGAAGAGACAGTTGTCCCTTTATATAATAGACTTATAGAGGCTGGGGCAAAAAATACGCATTTCACTTTTTATGATCATGTAACAGATATTACTGGTTTTTTTGGAGGGGATGACTATCGGTACAGTGGACATTGGTCTTGGATTTATGTTCATGAGAATAAAGCCAGAGTTGGATTGGATGGCTCTCCAGTAAAAGTTAATAATCGTCCTGTTACTATTATGGAATGGATGGCCGCACAGAAAAAGAAATAATAAACTATAAGGATGGATATTCAGAATTCTTTGATTTTAGAAAAGTTCCAATCTCCTTTTTAATGATGAATGTAGAAGAGGTTTTTAGTGCTGAGAAATGTGCTTTGGCAGAGAAATCCGGGAGATTGTTGCCAGAATGGCTTGATGAAATCTACCATGAAAAGTGGTTTAAACTCTTTGTGCCAAAAGAGCTTGACGGACTAGGTTGTGATTTACCGGATGCGCTAAAAATTGAAGAGAAGTTGGCCATGCTGGATGGGAGTTTAGGATGGACAGTGACTCTCTGTGCTGGAGCAGCTTGGTTTGTGGGGTTTATGGAAGATACTTTAAGAAAAGAACTATTCCTTCGAAAAGATTTATGCCTTGCAGGAAGTGGGTTTGTGGGAGGAAAGGCCAATTTAATGAATGATGAATATGAAATTTCAGGAAGCTGGACCTATGCTTCCGGAGCACTTCATGCCACACATTTCACTGCAAATTGTGAGATTCTGGAAGGAGGGAATCCAATTTTTGATGTGAATGGTAAACCTGTAATTAAGGCTTTTATCCTGGAAAGAAATGAAGTGGAAATTTTGGACGGCTGGAATTACATGGGGATGATTGCTACCGGAAGTCATGCTTTTCGAATTGAAAAACTCAAAGTTCCAATTAACAGAAGTTTTGAGATTGAACCTCATAAGGCTCTACTTGATGACCCTTTATATCAATTTCCATTTTTACAATTTGCAGAAGCAACTTTAGCAGTGAATATATTGGGAATCTCCCAGCACCTGATTGACCTCATCGAAGTTTCATTTTGGAAAAGGCATGAATACAGAAGGTATGATAAAAAGCATCTAAACTATTTTAAGGGATTAATAGAAAATAAAAAATCAAAACTCCGAAAGATCAAGTCTGAGTTTTATCTACAAATAGAAAGAGCATGGGAAGAATTAGACAAAAAGGGCAGTATTTCTGAAAAAAACTTGAAAAAAGTCAGTAAAATCAGTCGGAAACTTACCCGAAAATGTCGTGAAACCAATGGAGCTTTATACCCATTTTCTGGTTTGGAAGCCGCAAAAACTCATACGGAATTAAACAGAGTTTGGAGAGATTTTAATACAGTGAGCCAGCATGCTTTACTAATTTTCCCTTTTTAAACAGAATGAAATTTAATGGACAAGCTTAAACACCATCATAGTTCTGTTTGGTATATAAGCCAAGATGCATTGATTTTTATCCGTAAAATAGGTGACTTCATTGTCTAATCTCTCGAATCCCCCATATTCTTTTTCATCTGAATCAAGAATGATTCGATAGCTACCGTGATTGGGAACTTGAATAGGAAATCCAAAAAAGGATTCAGTAGGATGGAAGGAAAAAACGAAAATTAAACCGGCTCGTTCATAGGCTAAAATTTTCTTATCAGGATCCAAATGAAGCTGAATAGCAGGTTTAGAAGCAAGGATTTCATAGTCATTTGCTAGTTGGATCATTTCTTTGTCCCAGGCATTTAATTGGCCATATCTCAAGAGAGGATCTTCAATTAAGGACCATTGGCGACGTGCATATTGATAGCTCCAATCGTTTCCTTCTCTGGGAAAATCAATCCATTCGGGATGCCCAAATTCATTTCCAATAAAATTTAAATATCCTTCTCCTCCCAAGCTCATGGTAATAATCCGGATCAGTTTGTGAAGTGCAACTCCTCGATCCACAATGAGGTTTTGGGCGAGCACTGTCATGGAAAAATACATTTCCTTGTCCATCAGGCGAAAAGCCAGAGTTTTATCACCGACAAGTGCCTGATCATGACTTTCTGCATAGCAAATGGACCGTTCCTTCAAAGGTCGATTTGAGAGTTGATGCCAAAGCTCAAACATGTCCCATTCTTCATCTTTCTTATGCTTGAGTGTTTTAATCCAATAATCAGGGACACCCATTGCCATTCGGAAATCAAAACCGATTCCGCCTTCTTCTATTTTTCTGGCCAACCCAGGCATTCCACTTACATCTTCAGCAATAGAAATGCTGTAAGGATTAATATCATGAATGAGTTTATTGGCAAGTTGTAGGTAAACGATGGCATCATCGTCTACTTGAGAATCAAAGTAAAGAGCGACATTATCGAAATCCATAAATAAGCCATGATGCTTGTACATAATGGACGTAACTCCGTCAAATCTAAACCCATCAAAATGAAACTCTTCAAGCCAATAGCGGATATTGCTGAGTAAAAACTGTTTTACTTCCCATTTAGCATAATCAAAAACTTTTGAATCCCAGCCTTCGTGATAGCCTCTTTCTCCGGGGTGAAAATACTGATGATCACTGCCGTCAAACTCATTTAGACCTTCATTGGTGTTTTTTATAGCATGGGAATGCACTATGTCCATCACCACTGCTATTCCCATTTCATGTGCTTTGTTTACCAAAGATTTTAACTCTTCTGGAGTCCCAAATCTAGAGGTAGGGGCAAAGAAATTTGAGATATGATAGCCAAAAGAACCATAATATGGGTGCTCCATGACAGCCATCATTTGAATTGTATTATAGCCCGCAGCTTTTATTCTAGGTAAGGTTTGTTCTTCAAATTCTTTATATGTTCCAACCCCCAATTTTTCCTGAGCCATTCCCACATGACATTCATATATCAAAGGCTGATGAAGGCTTAGCTGAGAAGAAAAGGATCGATCTGACCATTGAAAGTCTTCTCCAAACCAAAGTTGTCCAGCAAAATCATGGTTAATCTCATCTTGAACAGCCCTTCTTATATAGGCAGGGATTCTATCTAATGCTCCATTAGAGCCAATTACATGAACCTTTACCTTGCTTCCATGAGTAAATTTGTCTTTGTATGTATCGTAGGGTAAAAAAATCTCCCAATCCCCTCTCGGGCTTTTCTTCATTGGATGGGATCTTCTGTTCCAATCATTGAAATCTCCGAAAAAAAAGAGTTCCTCTGCTGCAGGTGCCCACTCTCTGTAGACCCAGCCATTTCTCCAAGCTTCGAAATGAATCCCGTAAAATTCATGAATACGGGCAAACTCTGAAATGCTTCCACTGAAATTTTCAATTTCTTTTAAAGCAGAATGATATCTGTCAAATCGACGTTTGATTATCTCTGCATACTCAGTGAGCCATGGTTCTTCTCGCACCAATGCGAATTCAGTTGAATCTTTCACGTATTGATTTTTAGCTGATTTGAATTTAGAAAAATGTAAATGAAAATACGCATCAATTGTCGGTTTCAACTCCTGATTCTTTCGGATGAAAAAGAAATAATGAATGAAAAATAAAATTTTCATCCACTAGAAATTTTAAAAAATGAGAGAGTTTATAGGATTCTGGTGCTTTGATTCATTTAATTCCCGTAGAGTCAAAAAAAAGGAGTTGTTTGAAAATTAAAGGTTGAAGGATGAAAAATAATTTAGAGTTAGTGTTTTTCAAATACTATTTCAGGCTCTCTGACTTCTACATTGCCTTTCTCGTTTATTTGATCCAATGTCACCAACTTTAATTCATTGACTAGCATAGGATCATATTTCGTAGCTACGCGAATGTAATTTTCAGTAAAGCCATGGATTTTTCCATCCTCTACATCTTCTTCAAATAGTACTGTAAAAGTCTTTCCGATATTTTCTTCGTAGAATTTTCTCCTTTTCTTTTCCGAAAGAATCCGGAGCATTTTTGATCTTTCGTTTCGTTTTTTCTTCGGAACAATCCCATCCATTTCTACTGCTCTGGTGTTGGCTCTCTCAGAATAAGTAAAAACGTGCAAATAGGAAATGTCTAGTTCATTTAAAAAATTATAAGTCTCCAAAAACAGCTCATCAGTTTCTCCTGGGAAACCAACAATAACATCTACTCCTATGCAAGCTTGTGGCATCAAATTTTTGATTTTTGAAACTCGATCTTCGTAAAGCTCACGAAGGTATCTTCTGCCCATTTTTCTCAGGATAGTATTTGATCCTGACTGCAAAGGAACATGAAAATGAGGGACAAATCTTTTTGAAGTTGCAGCAAAACTGATGATTTCATTTGTCAAGAGATTAGGCTCAATAGAGGAGATCCTGAAACGATTGATTCCCTCCACTTCATCCAAAGCATAAACTAAGTCGGCAAATCTTTCATTTCTTTTACCTTCGACTATCCCAAAATCTCCAATATTTACTCCAGTAAGGACAATCTCTTTTACACCTGAGTCAGCTATATTTCTGGCAGAGTCCAATACACTCTCAATGGTATTACTTCTGCTTTTACCTCTAGCTAGCGGGATGGTACAAAAAGCACATCCATAATTACAGCCATCCTGAACTTTTAAAAAAGTTCTCGTTCTGTCGTTGATGGAATAAGCATTATTAAAAATAGTTGCCTCTTGAATTTCAGATGCAAGTACTTTTGTTTCTTGAGCTTTTGCAAAATCATCTAAGAGTTCGATCAATCGGAATTTTTCAGCAGCACCTAAAACTGCATCTACTCCTTCTATTTCAGAAATCTCCTTAGGTTTTAATTGGGCATAGCATCCAATAATGGTGACATAAGAATTAGGAGAAATCTTTTTTGCCTCTTTTACAATCTTCTTACATTTTTTATCGGCATTCTCGGTAACTGAACAGGTGTTGATAATAAAAATATCAGGGTTCTCCTGAAAATCTACTTTCAAGTAACCTTTTTCTTCGAACTGCCTACTAATTGTAGAAGTCTCCGAGAAGTTAAGTTTACAACCGAGTGTATAAAACGCTACCTTTTTCACAATAATTCTCCGTCTTAATTCAGGATGCAAATGTAATTAAACTCTAGATGTTTTCAATTCTATAATTTCTGATCCTAAAATCACATTTTTGAACGATATGGTATCAAAAAGACCATGATTTTTTAATAAAACTGTAAATTTTTCAAAAAATGAGCTCAAAAATTGACTATTTTCATTTTCGAATCAGTATTTTTCTATTTTTGTGAGTATTAATTTAAACCTCAAATTGTAGAAATGGCAACACTCAGACAACAAGCCTTGTCAATGGTGCAGGCTAGACAGCGTGTAGCTGTTAAAGCACCATCCAACAAAATATCCAATTATTTTGGTGATAACGTGTTTGGAACAGCACAAATGAAAGTTTCATTAGCTCCAACCGTTTTCAAAAAGGTGATGGAAGCAATTGATAAAGGCAGTAAAATTGAAATTTCAACTGCTGAAGAAATTGCATCTGCAGTAAAAACTTGGGCACTTGCAAAGGGTGTTACGCATTATACTCACTGGTTCCAACCACTTACTGGTTCTACTGCTGAAAAGCATGATTCCTTTTTTGATGCTTTGGGAGGATTGGAGAAATTCAAAGGAAGTGCATTAGTACAGCAGGAGCCTGATGCTTCGTCCTTTCCAAATGGTGGCATCAGATCGACATTTGAAGCAAGAGGATATACAGCTTGGGATCCTTCATCCCCAATCTTTATATTTGAAAACACCCTTTGTATTCCTACAATTTTTGTTTCCTATACTGGAGAGGCGTTAGATTATAAAACTCCCTTGTTAAAATCAATGGAGGCTATCAATGATGCAGCTATCCAGATTTGTCAATTATTTGATAGAAACGTAAAGAAGGTAATTCCTTCTTTGGGCGTGGAGCAAGAATACTTTGTGATCGATAAAGCACTCTTTGCTGCGAGACCTGATTTGGTTATGGCTGGCAGAACTGTTTTTGGACACAGCCCTGCTAGAGGACAGCAATTAGATGACCATTACTTTGGTTCTATTCCTACCAGAGTAAAGGACTTTATGGTTGAATTTGAAATTGAATCCCATAAGTTGGGCATACCTTTAATGACTAGACATAACGAAGTGGCTCCTGGCCAGTTTGAAGTGGCTCCATTATTTGAGGAAATTAATAAAGCAACAGATCACAACTCTCTATTGATGGATGTGATGGAAAAAGTTGCAGAAAGACATGATCTAAAAGTTCTTCTTCACGAAAAGCCATTTGCTGGTGTCAACGGAAGTGGAAAACATAATAACTGGTCTTTAATCACAGATACAGGGATCAATTTATTCCAGCCAAGTAATTCAGCTAGAGAAAATCTTCAATTTTTGACCTTCTTAGTAGCTACAATTAAGGCTGTTTATGATTATTCTGATTTGTTGAGAGCAAGTATTGCTTCAGCAGGAAACGATCATAGGTTAGGTGCAAATGAAGCACCTCCTGCTATTATCTCTGTTTTCTTGGGTGCTACCCTTACGGAAGTTTTGGACGAACTTGAGAAAAATGGAAATATCAAGATCGAGAAAGGTGATAACATGTACATGAAATTGGGTATTTCTAAAATCCCAGAAATCATACTTGATAACACAGATAGAAATAGAACTTCACCATTTGCTTTCACAGGTAACAAATTCGAGTTCCGTGCAGTAGGTTCTCAGGCAAACGTTGCAGGTCCAATGACTGCGTTAAACGTGATAGTTGCTGATGTCTTGAAAACAATGCTTAAAGACATTGAGAAAGAAATGGGAGCTGGAAAAGAGAAAAAGATTGCAATTGTAAATGTATTGAGAAAATACATCAAGGATAGTAAGAAAGTGAGATTTGAAGGTGATGGTTATTCTGAAGCTTGGGCAAATGAAGCTGAAAAAAGAGGGTTGTCTAACTTAAAATCTACTCCTTTAGCACTTGATGTTTATGCGAGGAAAGAAACCAAAGATCTGTTTGCAAGACACCATGTAATGAACGAGATTGAGGTTCACGCTCGTCATGAGATAATGTTAGAAAATTTCATTCTGAAAGTTCAGATTGAGGGACGTGTCATGGGAGACTTAGCATTAAATCATATTATTCCTACAGCTATTCTTTATCAAAATAAAATGATAGAAAATGCGAATGGTTTAAAAAGTCTTGGTTTGGATCATACAGCAGCAGTTGAAGCTATCAAGGAAGTTTCTAAGCATATTGAATCTTTAAAATCTAATATTACTGCTATGATTGAGGCTCGAAAGAAACTCAACAAGGAGGAAAATATAGTGAAAATGGCTAAAGGTTATCAAATAGAAGTGAAAGAAGCTTATTTTGATAAAATCAGATACGCAGTTGATAAACTGGAATTATTGGTAGATGATGAATCTTGGCCATTAGTGAAGTATAGAGAAATGTTGTTTTTGAGATAAAAGACTCTTAAGTCCTTGAAAGTCTCCCGTTTAAACGGGAGACTTTTTTTGTTTAAAGATTACTCACGAAAAAATCAGCTTGGTATTGAATTATTTTTAATTATGAATTGCTTACTAAAAAGCCACTCTAATAAAAGAATGGCTTTTTTTAGTTTGGAAGCAATCTAATAGAAAGTAAGTTTTTGAAATTTAATTGTGTAAAAAAATAGTAAACAGATATAATATTCTGATTTAATATTTTAAGAAAGATACTTAATTAAAAAAATTAAACAATTGCATAATATTTTAATTAAAAAATTGTGTAATTCTTTTTATATCTTTTAAAATATATCTAGATTTACTAAAGAAGTCTACGTAAAAATGTCTTTTTCCAATTTTTAAATTGAAAAGGGTTCATTTTTCAGTTTTTTTGAATCTTCAAAATCAACGTTTCGATAGTTGTTTTTTGTTTTGAAGAAGCTGGTAGTCTTATAGTTAAAACACAATTATTTCTAACCATTATTTACCAACTATGAGGAAAATTTTATCAATTGCTTTCACTCTGGTTTTGATGTTAGGGGCGATAGCCTTTGCTCAAGGCCAAAGTAGAGTCTTGAAAGGAGTTGTGACAGCATCCCCAGATGGGTTTCCCATGCCAGGAGTTACAATTCTTGACAAGAGTAATCAGACAGGTACTACCACCAATGTGGATGGAGAGTATTCTATTTCTGTAGGACCAAATTCAGTTTTGGTATTCTCTTTTATCGGTTATGCAACACAGGAAATTCCTGTAGGAAACAGAACCGAATTAAATATAAATCTGGAAGAAGACGCAAGTGAACTTTCAGAAGTTGTAGTTACTGCTTTGGGCATTAGTAAGGAAAAAGAAACCTTAGGGTATTCTGTAACCCAAGTGGGAAGTGAATCTTTAACTACTGCTCGAGAAACAAACGTAGCAAATTCATTAGCCGGTCGAGTTGCCGGTTTGGTGGTAAAAGGAACCAATAGTGGTCCAGGAGGTACTTCAAAGATTACTTTAAGAGGTTTACCAAGTATCAGTGGTACTGGTTCTCCTTTATACGTAATCAACGGTATTCCAATGGATAATACCCAAAGAGGTTCAGCTGGACAATGGGGTGGAGCGGATAGCGGTGACGGTATCGGTAACTTAAGCCCTGATGATATCGAATCCATGACCGTATTGAAAGGACAAGCTGCTTCAGCGCTTTACGGTTCCAGAGCCTCCAATGGTGTTATTTTGATCACTACGAAGAAAGGAGCTAAAGGTGGCGACTGGGCTTTGAATTATACCATGAACTTTATGGTTGAAGATCCAGTAGATTTCACCGATTTTCAAGAAGTATATGGTCAAGGTGTTGGAGGTCAGAAACCAACTACAGCCACTGATGCTCAGACAACTGGTCGTTTAGCTTGGGGATCTAGAATGGATGGAAGTCCAGTAATTGGTTTTGATGGAAATCAGTATCCTTATTCTCCATCAAATGACCGCTATATTGATTTCTATAGAACAGGAACAAACTTCACAAATACTGTATCGGTATCAAAAGGATTGGGCGAGGATGGATCTTTCAGAATGTCTATATCAAATTTAGATGCAAAATCTATTGTGCCAAATAGTGGTGTTGATAGATTGACTCTTAATTTGAATGTAGAGCAAAACATTACTGATAAATTGAATGTCACGGCAATGATCAATTACATTGATCAGCAATCTACAAATGTGCCTAATCTAAGTGATGGACCTAAGAATCCTAATAACTTTTTACTTCTTGCTCCAAACATCAGGCAAAGTATTTTTGCTCCAGGATTTGATCCAGATACCGGAGCAGAAACAGTATTTAGTGATGATATCTATGTGACCAATCCTTATTTCATTGTTAATCAAGGCATCAATGATGTTGGAAGAAAGAGGACTATTTCTGCAATCTCTACTAAGTATAGCTTTACTAAAGACATCTATGCAATGATTCGATTGGGAAATGATGCTTCAAACGATGACTTTTTTAGTATTGATCCTACAGGGCTTGCTTATTCTGGAAACTTACAAGGTGGCCTGAATTCAAAAGGAAAATCTACTACCACAGAAACAAATATTGATGGTATTTTAGGCGGAAATTTTGACGTAACAAGCAAGTTGAATATAGATGTTCTCGCTGGAGCAAATCGAAGAAATAACAAGTTTGAGACAGTTGGAGTGGGAGGAAGCCGTTTTGTAATTCCTTACTTGTATTCTCCATTCAACGTTGAAAATTTCTCTAGATCTTATGGGTATAATGAAAGAGAAGTTCAATCTGCATTTTATTCAGTAGGTTTTGGCTTTAATAATATTCTGACCTTGACTACTACAGGTAGATATGATGTGTATAGTACATTGCCTACAGATAATAATAGTATTTTCTCACCTTCTATAGCCGCTGCATTTGTATTTGATCAGTTGATCAATATGCCTGCACTGGATTTTGGTAAGTTTAGAGCATCTTATGCAGTGACAAGTGGTGAGCCATTTGATGCTTACCAAACTAGTTTCTATTATAATTCTGCGAACTCTTATAACGGAGTGCCAGCTGGTTCATCTCCTACTTCTCTACCTAATTTGAATCTTAAGCCGTTTACTACGAGTGAAATCGAATTAGGTGTTGATCTTAGCTTTTTCAACAACCGTTTAGGTTTTGATGTTGCTTATTATCAAAAGGAGACGCATAATGAAATCATGAATGCCAATCTAAGTATTACTTCAGGTTTCAATAGCTCGGTAGTTGCGACTGGTTCGACTAGTAACAAAGGATTGGAAGTATTGGTAACTGGTACCCCTATTCAAACTTCTGACTTTCAGTGGAAATCTTCTTTCAACTTATCCAAAGTGAAGAATGAAATACTAAGTACTGATCCTAATAACAATCCAATCAATTTGGGACAAAATAGAGGGACACTTGGAAATGCTATTACTTCTTATGTGGTAGGCGAATCTGGACCTCAGATCAGAGCATATGACTATGCGTACAATGCTGATGGAAGCATCATGGTGAGCGAAGCAGGACTTCCTGTTCGTGGAGAATTGATCAACATGGGTACAGTTTTGCCAACTCTTTATGGTGGATGGAATAACGAATTTAACTACAAAGGCATTTCTTTTTCGTTCTTGATAGATTATAACTTTGGTAATAAAGTGCTATCTGCTACTGAGTTTTACTCAATTTTCAGAGGGCTAAACCAAATTACTCTTGAAGGTAGAGAATCAGGTGTGACCAATGGAGGTGTGACAGCACCTGCTCAGGCCTACTACCAAGCTCTAGCACAAAATGTAACAAGCACGAGTGTAGTAGATGGTGATTTTATTAAGTTGAGACAGTTGACGTTGGGTTACACCTTCCCTGAGAGTTGGTTTGGAAATGTTCCAGTCTTGAAAGGCTTGAGTGCATCTCTAGTTGGTAGAAATATCGGGTTCTTGATGCGTAAAGCTAAGAACATTGATCCTGAAGCTAACTTTGGTTCAAATATTAACTACACTGGTATTGAGGGTGGTAACCTTCCGAGCACTAGATCTTATGGTTTTAACCTTAATTTCAAATTGAATTAATATGAAAAAGTATATATATATATTTCTTACAGGCCTACTCTTTGCCGCTTCCGGTTGTGATGGAGACTTTGAAGAAATCAACACAGATCCAAACCGCGCAGGTGCAAGCGTTTTTGATCCTAACTTGATCTTGCCTACAGTTTCATATAACTATGGCAATATGATGACAGGATATACCGGAGCCTTATTGTTCCAAAGTATGTGGATTCAATCTATGGCTTCTACCTCTACTGGTGGAGCAAATTACTATTCCAATGCTGATAAATATGTAGCTTCTGGTAGTACAAACAGTTACATTCAAAGCGTTTGGAATGATGGTTTTGCAGCATCTTCTAGAGTTAACCAAATGCAGAGTCTTGCAGTAGAAAAAGGTTTTACTAACCTAAATGCTGTAGGTGCGATATGGAAAGTATTAACATTATCATTCGTTTCTGACGTATATGGTGATATTCCTTACACTGAGGCTTTGAAAGCAGAAGAAGGAATTACTCAACCAAAATATGATTCTCAATCTGCAGCGTATATGTCAATGCTTTCTGAATTAGAGACTGCATTAAGCACTCTAAGTACTTCAGGTGATGCCATAAAAAATGACGTGCTATATGGTGGCGACATTGACAAGTGGAAAAAACTAGGCTATTCTATTATGTTGAGAATGGCTATGAGACTTGTTGATGTGGATCTTTCTATGTCTCAGTCTTATGTTCAAAAAGCTATTGCTGGTGGTGTTTTTGCATCTCCTGCAGATGAAGCAGTTTTGGTTTCAGATCAAAGTAATGGTTATGCTAATTCTAGTGCCAATGCATTAAATGTAACAGATGATGTATATGAAGTACGTTGGTCTAAAAACATGATTGACTTCTTGAAGTCAACTAATGATCCACGGCTATCTATTGTTGCTGAAGTCCCTCCAGCAGGCCTTGCTGCCAATAGAAATGGTAGTGTGGTTGGAAATAATGATCCAAGTGTACAAATTGGTTTACCAAATGGCTACGATTTGGCAGGAGGAGCTACTGATGTTTCGAACGAGCCAAATTATCCAGGACCTACAGGTTCAGGTGATGATATCGCTCCAATTGGTGCTTATTCAAGACCTACTGCTATCTATAGAGATAGAGATGCTCCTGTATTTATTTTGACTTATGCTGAAGTACAATTGTTATTGGCAGATGCTGCAGCAAGAGGTATCAGCGTCCCTGGTACTGCTGCTAGTTATTATGCCGCAGGTCTTGAAGGGGCCTTAATTACAATAGGGAAATTTGGTGGAAGAAGCGTAGCACCAGGTGATGCTGCTGCTTTTGCTGCTGCTAATCCATTAAATACCAGCAGTTCTGAAGCGTCTTTGGAAATGATCAATGAGCAAATTTGGGCTACTACTAGTCTTCTTGCAAACTTCGTCGAATCATGGAACAATTGGAAACGCACTGGATACCCTGAGTTGACTCCAGTTAATTACATCGGTAATTTCTCAGGTGGTCAAATACCAAGAAGACAACTTTATCCTGCTTCAGAAAGTACTACCAATCCTGAGGGTCTAGCTAATGCTATTTCCAACATGGGCGGTGATACATGGGTAAATACGGTATGGTGGGATAATTAAAATTTCATCAAAAAAGTATTTGTAAATAGATTTCCGAAAGAGGTTTTGATTAAGTTCGAAGCCTCTTTCTTTTTGTTTTAAGTGGTTTTTAAAAATAGTGTAAAAGCATTAAATCTACTATGAAGTTAATTGGTGTAGATATCGGCGGTTCTCATATTTCAGCTGCCGAAGTTCAGTTGGGAGATAGCGCAGCAGATTTTGTCAATTTCCATGAGGCTGATATTGATACATTTGGAAAAAAAGATACTATAATCTCTTCTTGGTCAAATGTGATTTTGGAGGCAGCTGCTAATTCAAAAGAGATCAAAGTAGGTATTGCAATGCCCGGACCTTATGATTATGAAAATGGTGTTTCTTTAATCAAAGATCAAGGAAAAATGGCGTCCCTTTACCAGCTTTCAGTAAAAAATTTACTTGCAGATAAGATTGGTATTTCCCCATTTCAAATAGCTTTTACAAATGATGCTGAAGCCTTCCTTTCTGGAGAAAGCTTTGCAGGTGCGGGGAGAGGTTTTCAAAATTCTATTGGAATTACATTAGGGACTGGTTTAGGTTCTGCCATAAAGGTTTTTGATGTGGTGAAAGACGGGAAGCTTTGGACAGCTCCATTTCGAGATGGAATTGCTGAAGATTACCTAGGGACAGCTTGGTTTAAGGATTATATCTATAGGCAATTTGGGAAAGAGATCACAGGAGTGAAAGACCTGTTGTCTGATGGTATTGATCCAACTATTTCTAACCAAGTTTTTGAAACATTTGGAAAGGCATTAGGGGAATTTTTATTTCCGTATTTGATCCGATTGCATTCTGAGGGAGTAGTTCTTGGAGGAAAAATCAGTATGGCTTCAACATACTTTTTACCGGCAACCCATTCATATTTAGAAACTATGGGATACCCAGTCCCAATTAAAGTTTCTGAATTAGGAGAAAAATCCGCATTAATTGGGGCTTGTTTACCTTTTATAAATTCATGATTTAAATGGACCAATTTCGTATTACATTCCTCATTCTTTTTTTTGTATTGAGTCAAATATCTTTCGTTTTTCCCCAGGAGGATTATGATGTAATCATCGTTGGAGGTGGAGCAAGCGGGACAGCGGCAGGAATTTCTGCTGGGAGGCTTGGAATTAAAACCTTGATTATTGAGCAGACTCCTTGGCTTGGAGGTATGCTGACTTCGGCGGGAGTTTCAGCTATTGATGGGAATTATCGGCTTCCTTCTGGAATATGGGGAGAATTCAAATCTAACTTAGAAAACCATTATGGAGGTCCTGAAAAACTTGCTACTGGGTGGGTAAGTAATACGCTTTTTGAGCCAAAAGTTGGAAACCAGATACTTCAGCAAATGGCAAATTCGGTTGAAAAGTTGACTGTTACTTTCAATAGCACTTGGCAAACTGCAGATTATTCAAATGGTGTTTGGAGGGTTTCTTACAGAAAGGATGGAAAGCTATTTGAAGTACAAGCTTTTTTGTTGATCGATGCTACAGAATTGGGAGATGTGGCAGCTTCTCAAGGATTGTCTTACAGAATTGGCATGGATGCCAAAGATGAAATTGGGGAAAGCTTTGCTCCAGCAGAAAGAAATGATATCATTCAGGATTTGACTTATGTAGTGACGCTTCAGGATTATGGAAAGGATGCGGATAAGACGATAAAAAAACCTGAGAATTATGATCCTTCGGAATTTGAATGTGCTTGTGCTCATTCTGATCCGATTACCGAAAAGGAGGCGGTTTCTGATTGCCAGAAAATGATCAATTATGGAAAGTTGCCCAACGGAAAATATATGATCAATTGGCCGAATTGTGGGAATGATTACTATTTGAACATTATCGAAAAGACTCCAGAGGAACGAGAAATTGCCTTAAAAGATGCGAAGCAGGCGAGTCTTCGTTTTGTCTATTATATTCAGCATGAACTGGGATTTAAACATCTAGGAATAGCGGAAGAAGAATATCCTACAGCGGATGATCTGCCGATGATCCCGTATCATAGAGAGTCACGACGTTTCGAAGGTTTAGTGGATTTTACTTTGCCTTTTGTAAGGACTCCATATGATGCGCCCTCGCCACTTTACCGTACAGGAGTGGCGGTAGGAGATTATACGATTGACCATCATCATAAAAAGAACCTCGAAGCTCCTGCGATTGACTTCATCAAAATCAGAGTTCCTTCCTACAATGTTCCTTTGGGAGCTATGATTCCAAAAGAGCATAAAGCTTTGATCCTAGCTGAGAAAAGTATTTCGGTATCTAATATTGTCAATGGAGCTACTCGGCTTCAGCCAGTCGTTTTAGGAATTGGTCAAGCCGCTGGAGTTTTGGCAGCTGTTGCTTTCAAAGAAGGAAAAGCTTTGAATGAGGTTTCAATAAGAGAAGTTCAATCTGTTCTTTTATCTCAAAATGCCTATATCATGCCATTTTTGGATATGAATCCGACAGAGGACCATTTTGTAGCCATGCAAAAAATCGGAGCAACAGGGATTATAAAAGGAGAAGGAGTCCCTTATTTGTGGGCCAATCAAACTTGGTTTTATCCGGATAGATTGGTGACAGAATATGAGTTGGTAGAAGGAATGAGACCACTTTATCCAGCCTTTAAAGATTATTGGGGTGCTTCGGGAGATTATTTGACAGGAGCTAGTTTCCAGCAAATACTTGAACTGGTAAAGCCAAATACGCCTTTAGTGGAAATAGCACAAGCTTGGAAAAGAAGTGGTTTAGAAGGAAATTTTAAAACTGAAACTCAACTCAATCGAAAAGAAGTTTCAGTACTATTGGATGAATTGCTGGATCCATTTTCTAAAGAGGTGAATTGGAATGGTGAAATTAATTAAAAACTAATATGTATATCCGCTTTCCTGCCAGTAGATAGACTAAGCTTTTAGAAAATTAGGATAAAACCTGAATTTGGTCACTTCAGTCTTATGTCATTCGTCTCCGGGCCTGAAACGGAAAGAAAAAAAAGCCTCTGGAATCATTGCGGATAATTATAAAACTAATTTATCCCTCAATCTTCCCATGTTTCCTTAATCCTGTACCCTCTGATTCTGTCAAAGCATCACCCATATCAGCTCTGGCTTGATCTGCAAATTGAATCATTTTGGTAACAATTTCAGGATTGCCTTCTGATACATCATTTGTTTCATTTGGATCTTTTGAAAGATCGAAAAGTTCTGCCTTTTCAAGATTTATCATGTGATATTTCACTGGTATTCCATCATTTCTCATTTCAGTACCTTCAGGAATGCTTCTATAGGAATGAGGGAAAACCATTTTCCATTTTCCGTAAATCACAGCTTGCAATTCATTCTTGTTGTAGTAAGCAAAATAAGGTTTTGGTTCTACTTCTTTTCCCTCCAGAATAGGTAAAATGCTTATACCATCAATAGGCAAATCAGGTAGTTTTGAGTTAGTGATTTCTGCCAAAGTTGGAAGAATATCAATCGTCATAGCTGCTTGATTCTCCACCTTTCCAGCTGGGAAATGACCTGGCCAGACAAAAATTCCCGGTTCGCGTATCCCACCATCCCAGGATGTTCCTTTACCTTCTTTAAGTCCTGCGGTCAATCCGGCATGTCCTCCGTAAGAAAGCCATGGGCCATTGTCTGAAGTGAAAATTACAATCGTATTTTCTGCCAGACCAAGTTCATCCAACTTTTTTCTTAGCTGTCCGACAGACCAATCAACTTCCATCATCACATCACCATAAAGCCCTTGTTCTGATTTACCTTTAAACTTATCTGAAACAAAAAGTGGAACGTGCGTCATACTATGGGCCAAATACAAGAAGAACGGCTTGTCTTTACTTTTTTCAATAAACTCCAAAGCTTTTTCGGTGTAATTGGTAGTCAACATGCTTTGATCATCCAATGTGTCAATCACCGCTGTGTTTTCATATAAAGGAAGTGGAGGATAGTATCCTTTTACTTCCGGGTGGTGTGGCCACATATCATTGGAATAGGGCAGTCCGTAATAGGAATCAAAGCCTTGTTCCGTAGGTAGAAAAGGTGCTAAATGTCCCAAATGCCATTTTCCTACCATTCCTGTTGAATAGCCATTTGCCTTAAGCATCTCGGCTATGGTTGTTTCCTCAGGATTTAATCCATGATTGGCAGTATGGTCCAGGGCTCCAAATATCTCTAGCCTATTAGCGTAAGTCCCGGTCATTAAAGCTGCTCTAGACGCTGAACAAACGGCATGTGGAACATAAAATTGGGTAAATCGAACGCCATCGGCTGCCATTTGGTCAAGGTTTGGAGTTTTCCATTGTGTAGCTCCATAGACACCCAAATCACCATAACCCAAGTCATCAGCAAAAATCAACACAATGTTTGGCTTAGATGGAGTTGTACTTATCGCGTTTTCATTTGATTTGTTTTGACAGGAGAAAATTCCCGCTAATGTGAATAGGAATGAAAAAAGATAAATTAACCGATGGAATCTCATAGTATGGGTAGTAGATTTTTCAATTTTCTTAATCATTACTTCTAACTTTTGACCAAATCATATCTCCAATTTTTTCACCTTGTTTAATACCTTCTTCTATAGCATCCCGAAAATGGATACCTCCATACAGCCTGGAAATAGCTGCTTCTTCAGAAGCCAGGAGAAAAGATTTGAAGGGTCTTTCTGGAAGGCCAAAATAGATTTCAGAACTATCAATGAAATCAAAATCATCGCCAAAATAACCGGTCAGGACTACTGCTGAAGCTCTACTGATTACGGAGTGTCCTGAAGTATACTCTGGAAAAGGAGGAGTCTGTAAAAGTGGTCTCCAACGCTGATCCATTTTTTGGTTAATGACAGTTTCTGGTCGGATTCTATCTGTATCATATTTAGTTTTCCAACAGGATATGAAAGCATCATGCAAGGCCATTCCCACTAAGGCATGGACATAAGCTGTTTCTGGAAAAGAAAGCCCGGATTTTTCCGCAGCAATCCCTGTAATACCTATCCAGTGCCCTCCCGGGGAGATTTTTTTCACTCCTATGGCCATATGGCCAGAAAACTCAACTTTGAATGGATTGCAATCCCAGAAATTTGCAATTAATTTTCTTTCTTCGTCCAGTTCATTGGTGGTTTTATACACCTCCATTAATTGATTATGGAAAGAGCTTCCTTCGGTCATGTCAAATGGGGCCATGGCAGCTGGTTCAAAGTCTTTTAGATCTTGAATAAAGAAAGGTTTTATGGTTTTCCATTCAGGTTCTATTGCTGAGATATAGGCTGGGGGAGTAGGATACCAATAGCCTTCACCTTTTTGAGGAGTATATCGGGTTAACGTTGAAAGTTGGAGATAGCCATCTTTTTTGGCAATTTCCATGATCCTACCAGCGATTTCTTCTGCTAATGAAATATGTGTCTGGAGTGTTTTTTTACTAATGATTTTTTCTTTTAAAGCCTTTTCGATCCACTCATTCTGTTTTTCTTTCAGTAAATATCCAGAAGGCATGATGGCTTGCCCAACTTTCAGCATAGCCAAAATCCCGGAAAATTCAGGGGAATTAATTTGGCTCATTAAAATGCCCCAGTCGTAATTTTTTAAATAGGTACTTTCCAACAAATCTCCATGCCTGAAAAATGCACCTTGGCTTTTCAATAACAGGTAAGGAGCCAAGTTTGAATAGGCATAAATTCTGGCAGCTACAGGAGGACTGGCCACATCGGTGACCATAACTTCTGTAATATGAAAGAGCTCTTCAGCATAAATTTTTGACCAGTTTGGATCTTTTGGAGTTCCAAAAGCTAATCCAATCGTGATTATGCTAAAAAAAAATAAAGAAAATGATAGTTTAAATAAGGAACTCATTTGATTTGAAAGCTTTGCAATGGTTGCTGATTTATTCCAAAAAGGATTTGGGTACCTGAAGAAGTTTTAATAGGCAACAGTGATTTTATATCTCCTTTTATAGCTAGTCCTGATTCAGTTGGGGAAATAGTTTCAAAATTACCCTTTCCATCTCCAAGCATCACCAAACCTAAACCAGCATCTATTTTTCCAATACGGATTCTTGAATAGCTTTGATTTCCACCTACTATCAAATCCAGATTCCCATCACTGTTTAGGTCAATAGGTAGGATGGCATAAACTGGGAACGATTGTGCGAGTTTTGGTAATTTTTTTACAGTGAATCCACTCTCAGTATTTTCCAAGTAAATGGATTCTAGAGTGTTTGCTTCAAGTATTTGAGCGTTTTCAAGTTCTTTTGTTGTGAAAAGGTCTTGCATGGTAGCCTCAGAATAGGAAGCATAATCTGTAAATCGACTTCTCATGCTTGCCATTTGATCCAATAATTCATCTCTGCTAGGGAATGGATACATTTTGTCCTCTACGAAACATTCCAAAATAGGATCTATGGAACCATTTTGATCAAAATCTGAAGCATATAAACGTAAAGTTTTATTTTCATTTACTTCAAATTGGGAGTTTAATCCAAAGTTTCCAGCGATCAAATCCATATCCCCATCTCCATCCATATCTGCTTTGGCCAGGCTTCCCCACCATCCTGATAAGTCAGATCCAAAATAACTTGAAGTTTGATTTTCTAGACCGGAGCCTGTATTTATCAAAGCTGTGATTGGGAAAAACTCACCTGCAAGAATTAAATCCATCTTGCCGTCGCCATTTAGATCTATTTGTTCTGAGGCAGTAATCAACCCAATTTTTCCTTCTTCAGGTAAATAAGTTAATGTCTCATCTGTAAAGCTTCCGTTCCCATCATTGACAAGGATTTTACTTTGAGGAATAAGGGGATATTTGCCAGGTATTAATTTTGCCCCGACAAAAAGATCTAAGTGCCCATCTCCATTGACATCAATTGCTTGTGCAGTACCAGTGCTGAATTTATAATCAGGAAAAGAAACTTGTTTTGTTAAGTTGCCGGAGCCATCATTTAAATATAGTCGGTCTTGCAAAGCTTCATCAGAACCAATGTAATCATGATACCCGCCACTCCCTAAAAATAGGTCTTGATGTCCATCCTTATTGAAATCTTCAAATAGGACAACGGCATCAGTGAATTCTGCCGAGGATTTAAACCCTGCATATAAATTCCAGTTTTCGTTTTCAAGAGAATAAATTTCCCCAGCCTGACCTTTGGTTCCGCCAATAAAAACTTCTGGATTTCCATCTCCATTCAAATCGCCCTGAGCTAAAATCGGGCTGATATGACTAGGCATGGTCAGCATTAATGGTTGGCGCTTAAAGTCATTAAACTGAGTTGGCTCAGGAATATATTCCGGGGAGAATTCACTTTTACTCAATAATGGGACAGGACTGGATGAAGTTTTGGAATCTTCAGAACTTTCTTTTTGAATCGTTAAGTGTTGATTGGTGGAAATGTATTCTAGAGATTGATTGGTGCCATCAGGCCAAATAATTTGAATTGATAGAGCAGTTGAAATATCGCCTAATCCAAAGTGAAGTCTAGGACTAACTGAAGATTGGAAACCTCTGACGGGTTGTGCTTCTAAAGTTTGATTTTCCTGACCATTAAATACGTTAACTTTTGCGCCTATGGCGAATGTATTTGCTGAATCGTCCTTCAACGAAATTTGTATCCAATTTTTTGGTGGACTCATATTTTGATAGATTGAGGCTTGGTCATTCAGGTTATTTACCACTAAATCTAAATCTCCATCATTATCCAAATCAGCATATGCCGCTCCACTAGAAAAGCCTTTTTCTTCAAATCCCCACTCAATCGATTTATCTTCAAAGTTTAAGTCTCCTTTATTTTCAAAAATATAATTGTGGATAGGAGTGGAGGTCATCGTGGTAACCAAGTGTAGCGTATCAGCTTTCTCATTTGCGATAGCTTGCTGGAAATAATAATCTCCTTTGTACTTCAAAAAATCTCTATTAGTATAATCCCTGTAATAACCATTTGTAACAAAAAGGTCTTTATTCCCATCGTTGGTTGCATCAAAAAATATGGCGGACCAACTCCAGTCTGTATTGGAAATGTTAGCCATCTGTGCGATTTCAGCAAAATTTCCACCTCCTAAGTTTAGCTGAAGCATGTTTCGCATATTTTGGTGATGAAATCCTTCTTTTATCATCAATGCATACTGTTCGTAATTTTCAGGTCCATAAAGTAATTTTTGCCTCTCATTATCCTCAGGAAGCATATCCAGCGTGTATATGTCTAAATTCCCATCATTATTGATATCAGAGATATCCGATCCCATAGAGAAATGGGAAATATGCTGAAAATATTCAGTCATTTGATCCGAAAATGTACCGTCTTTTTGATTTATATAGACATAATCCGGTTCTATGTAATCATTGGTAACCAGTAAATCAAGCCAGCCATCTTGATTGATATCTGAAGCTATGACAGATAAACCAAATCCTAAAGCCGAGCCTTTGATACCTGCTTGCTCGCTGATGTCAGTAAATTTTCCGCTGTCATTTCTAAAAAGTTTATCACCTGCGGAAGGATGTCTGATGTTTTTGACATCGCTGAATTCAAGTTCGTTGATTACCTCGATGTTGTGGTTGAGTAGGAACATGTCCAAATCTCCGTCTCTATCAAAATCAAAAAATAGTGCTTGTGTACTATTTGATTTATCATCCAATCCGTAATTTTTTGCTTCTTCCAGAAAAGTAAAATTGCCTTTGTTTATCCAAAGTTCATTTCCTCTATTTTCAGGGTTTCCTTTACCTGAGTAACAAACATAAATATCAAGTAATCCATCTCCATTGACATCTGCCATGCTTACTCCGGTGGTCCAGACATTTTTACCAGCTAGTCCAGCTTCTTTTGTTTTATCCTCAAATTTCCAGTTTCCGAGATTTTTGTAAATCTTATTTGACGACATGTTTCCTGTGAAAAAAACATCCTCAAATCCGTCATTATCAAGGTCTCCAATAGCAACGCCCCCTCCATTATAAAAATATTCGTAGCGGAGAATATTGTTTTTTCCATCCTCTTTCAACTGATTTTTGAATGTAATCCCAGACTTCTTGTTTGAGATTTTTTCAAAGGAAGTTGAGGAAGCTTTTTGAGCTTGAAGATTGTTTTTAAAGCAGAATAGAAATGATAACCCGAAAACAAATAGAATAGTCCTGGGTCCAACTAATGAAACCATGATTTTAATTTTGAAGAGTGTTAACTCAATCGGTTGATGACATCTTCAAACAGCTTTTCATTGACGACAGCAACTCCTCCCAAAAGGCCAACGTCTTCACCTAGTTGGTAAAGAGCCAACTCGGATTTTTCCCGAGATTTCGCCATGCTGTAAATATTTAATGCTTGTTGGATAGGAGTAATCAAATATTGACTTGCTTCTGCCACTGATCCTCCTATGATTATTAACTCTGGGTTTAAAAGCTGAATAAGAATAGAAATACCTCTTCCAAGGTCAAGTCCAGCTTCAGATAGAATGGTTATTGCTCTTTGATCTCCTGCAAGGGCAGCTTCTACCACTAAGGCAGGCTCAAGTTCGCCTTGATGATCTCTGACCATTCTGGCTAAAATGCTGTCTTTATCTAACTTGATGGCTTCCTCGGCCATCCTTACGATCGCTGTTCCGGAAGCTACTGCTTCTAGACATCCTTTTTTACCACAAGTACAAGTTACATCTCTTGATTCAAAAATAGGAGAGTGGGAAAATTCACCCGCAAAACCTGATGCACCTTGATAAATCTTACCATCAATGATAATCCCCAAACCAATTCCCCATCCAACAAAAATACCGAGTACATTTTTGTGAGAGTGGTCTGAACCAAATTTGAATTCGGCTAGTGTCATTGCCCGGGCATCATTTTCGAGAAAGATTTTCTTAGAAAAACGTGCTTCGAGATTTTCCAGAAGTGTTTTTTTACCATATCTCAGATAGGTATAATTTACTCCTCCTACTGAATCCACTAACCCAGGCATGGAAATGCCAATAGCAATGATTTTTTCAGAACTAATACCACTCTTTAAGAGATAAGAATCGATCAGATCACATAATTGATCGAAGGTCTCCTTTTCGTTATTTAAAGTAATTTTATGGCTTTCCTTTTCGGAAGCTATTGTTTGATTGCAAGAGTATAGTGCGAGATTTGCTTGAAATCTTGATAAGTCTACAGATAACACATAAAATGCATCTTCTGCGAGCCTATACAAGTCTGGTTTTCTACCTCCTTGAGACTCAGCTCTTCCATGTTTTATTACTTCACCTGAGCCCATTAAATCACTTAAAAGAGCATTTACAGTAGGTAAAGAAATTCCGACTTCAGAACATATTTCACTTGCAGTATTTGCACCCTTCAAGTACAAGTTTTTGATGATTTTTATTTTGTTAAGGTAGCTTTTGATTTCGACGACACCGTCCATTTTATCAATTACTTCCTGTGGTTTTATAAGATGCATATATCAAAATTATCCTTCAATTAAAGGATTTTTTAAGTTTGAAAAAAGCACTTTCCTAAAAAAATAAATTAACCTAATTCTTATTACCATTAAATAAGAGATTAATTAAGTGAATAAGATCTATTCTTGTAAAGATTTCATGGAAAAGGTGCTTAAGATTTACAGATCAATAGTGGTTAAAGTGATCATCTGAAATGATGACAGTAACCGTTTTTTATTTGCGAATCAGGACAGGTGACAGAGGAACGAAGAAGACCAGATTCAAATAAAACCTGAATTTCTAAAAGCTTGTTTTAAGCTTCAAGATAAAAAGCGGATATACCTTTTTATTAATTTAGTATTTTCGAGGAATTAAATTTAATGATAATGAAAATTGAACTTTTACCTGAGCTTTCAAAATCTGAAGTTTTTCAACTAGTTAAAGATTTTTTGAAAATGGAGGGTTTTGAGATTTCTAAAATTGACTCATCAAGACCATGGGGAGGTTTTTTTGTTTTAGAGGAAAAACAAATACTAAAATTTAAAGAGAAGTTTTTTGCTGATGTAGATTTGTCTAATTCACAGTTAAGCCAAAAATTATCTCCCAAACTTTTATTGGTCGCACCAGGAGCAAGACTTTCTTGGCAATATCATTTCAGAAGAGCTGAATTGTGGAAACTGGTTGCTGGAGACTCTGCAATTGTTAGAAGTATGTCTGATGATCAAGGGCCTACAACTCAAATGAATCTTGGAGAAACTATTTCATTGGAAAAAGGAGAGCGACATAGATTGGTTGGAACAGATACATGGGGAATAGTGGCTGAGATTTGGATTCATTCTGACCCGGAGAATCCATCTAATGAAGATGATATTGTCAGATTAGAGGACGATTATTCCAGGTCGTAAACAAGCCTGTAATCTGTCGAGATCTGATAGTTATTCTGAAGTTCCATGAACCTTAAAAAGCACATTACAAAAAAAACTTGTTAGTCGGACAAGTTTTTAAAATGTAGGTATAAAAAATATCTGGATAGAGTGCTTTAAGCTTTACTAACCTGAATTAATTTTAAGTTTAGAATCTAACTACTTCTTCAACAATTTCATCGTCTTCATAATTTATTAAATCTTCCAATCTTCCAGAAGGGTTATAATATCTCCAAATACCGTCTTTCTTTCCTTCTTTCATGTTTCCTTCAGAAGCTTTGCGACCATTTTCATGGTAAAAAATCCATAATCCCTCTGCTTTTCCAGAATTATAAATTCCTTCAGATTCTTTTTTTCCAGTTACATAATAAGTGATTCTAGTACCGTTTCCGTCTTTTAAAGTGCCTTTGTCATAATTTTCTTCTCCATTATAGGAGTAATAGGTACCAACATTCATCAGTCTTCCAGAATCCCAAAATTCTTCTTGAGTGAGATTTTTATTATCATAAAATAGACCCCAAACCCCATCTTCCATACCTAGTTTATAACTGCCAACTGATTTAAGTTGGCCTCCATCATAATAGTAAAACCATTGCCCTACCTCTAGGCCTAAGTTAAATTCACCTTCTGCGATTAGAATTCCGATTTTGTTGAAATATTTCCAATTCCCAGTTTTTAAATCATTTCGATATTCCCCGATAGAATAGATTTCACCATCAGGAAAGAAATTTTTCCAAAGCCCTGTTTTCATGCCCGAGGTATACTTTCCAGATACCGAAAGTTTGCCTGTACTATGATATTCAACGTATTCTCCTTCGGGCACTCCTAATTCATAGGATTGTTTTTTAGAAAGATCTTTATTTGGGAAATATTCTTCCCAAGTGCCTTCTGCGATTCCATTCTCATACTTTTCAATTCTGGCCAAACGGCCATTTTCATAATAATAACTCCAAGTACCTGTCTTTTTTCCCGATTTATCGTATGTCTCTTCTGCTTCAATTCTGTTGCTTTCAGGAAAGTAACGCTTCCATTCTCCAACTTTATTTCCGTTAGAATACCTTCCTACTTCAATTGGTTTATTTGGATAATAATACCTCTTAAACTCTCCATCCAATTGCCCATTTTTATAGGTAGTTTCAACCAATAAAATACCCTCTGGGTCATATTCTAGGTAGGGGCCTTCCCTTTTATTGTCTTTGAAATACTCAACTATAGCGGGTTCTCCAAATTCATGATAGGTAACCCATTGACCTGTTTTCATGCCATTTTCATCATAGGACCCTTCCCTTTTTATTTGCTTTGGCCGGATATAATCTGGATTTCCTGTTTTTCCATAATATTCTATAAACTGTCCTACTAGCAAGCTGTCCTTAAAAATCATTTCATTAATTAAAGCTCCATC
Source organism: uncultured Algoriphagus sp. (assembly GCA_965659625.1). Taxonomy (GTDB): domain Bacteria; phylum Bacteroidota; class Bacteroidia; order Cytophagales; family Cyclobacteriaceae; genus Algoriphagus. The sequence continues at coordinate 77,788 of CBFHWO010000011.1, forward strand.
TTGATCATAGACTTGACTAGGGCCAAAAAGTTTTCCATCCTTATATTCAGCTACTACTTTTTTTTGACCATTCGTATTGTAAGAAGTCCATTTTCCATCTCTCTCTCCATTTTGAAAAATTCCTTCCGAAAGTAATTTGTTTGTTTTAGGGTTATAATACTTCCAAAGCCCCTCTTTATTTGTGCCTTCCAACAAGCCAATCGCCATAATAGACGAATCTGGGCTATAAATTCTTACGACAGAGGATTGCTGGGCAAAAAGTGACGATGAATACAAAATCACACCTAGTAGCAGGAGATATTTCATAGAGATACTATTCTTTCAGGTGATTAGGTTATAAATGATTTTAACTTAAAGTAATAAATTTTAAACTCTAATTAATCAATTGATTTTATTTTACGTGATTACCGTAATCCAGTTTTAAATTAATTTAATTCTTGTCACCAAAAATTTTAGAAAATTGCTCGATATACAGATTTATCTGTCCTGAGATTTCTTTAATTATCTCTGTCTCATCTCCTGAGATTTTAATTTCCTTAATCCAAACCTGTAAATCTTCTTTGGAAAACATTTCAGGGTCTGGAAATTTAGTTTTTTTGTTTTCAAGAATTATACTTGGGTAGTCCCAAGGGCTATCTGTCAATCCAAAATAAAAATCATTGTTGGTTAGAAACTGAAGAACATTCTTAGAATTTTCTTTTCCTGTTAATATCATCAGGAACATTCCATTTCCAAACCAATTTAATATACGAATATTCAAACCGGAAATGGGATCAAAATTTCTAATAATATCCAAAACTTGATAAGGCATTCCAAGTAAGTCATTTCCTCGGGAAAGCTTTTTAGATTTATGTTTAGAGCTGATTTTTAACAGTGATTCCTCTGAAATATTTTCTGCAATCCTAGAAAATATTTCCCAGAATTGAAGTTTGAGCCTATGTTGTCTCTTAAATAGTTGATGATCTTTCCAAAGAGTGAGATCTACCTGGTGATGTTTTGAACTCATATCACCACTTTAATAATGCCGATGCCCAAGTGAAACCAGACCCAAATGCAGCCAAACAGATTAGATCACCCTCTTTGATTCTGCCTTGCTCCCAAGCTTCACTAAGCGCAATTGGGATAGTCCCTCCCGTGGTATTACCAAAATGCATGATGTTATTAAAAACTTTTTCATCTGAAAACCCCAACTTTTTCTGAATGTATTGACTAATCCGCAAGTTGGCTTGGTGAGGAACCAATAAATCAATGTCTTCTTTTTTTAGATTATTGAATTCTAAAGCTTCATTAATTACTTCTATAAATCTGACGATGGCATGTTTGAAAACTACACTTCCGTTCATTTTTAAGAAGAAGCTTCCAGAATCAAATAATGCTTGAGAAAATCTATCCTCTCTTGAACTTCCCGGATCTTTGCAATAAAGTTCTTCTGCAAAAGTTCCATCAGCATGTAAGTGAGTCGATAAGATTCCTGAATTTTCTTGATCTGAAACTCCAAGAACCGCAGCTCCTGCACCATCAGCAAATATCACTGCACTTGATCTTCCTTCATTGCTAATGTCTAGTCCAGATGATTGGATTTCAGCACCTACTACCAAGATCTTTTGATACATTCCGGATTTTATAAATTGGTCTGCAACGGAAAGAGCATAGATAAATCCCGAGCATGCATTTCTGATATCCAAAGCACCAATGCCAGGAATACCCAGCTCACGTTGCAGAAGTACTCCGTTTCCAGGGACATAATAGTCGGGAGATATGGTAGCAAAAACAATAAAATCTAAATCAGATGCTTTTATTCCTGCCCTCTCCAAAGCCATATTCGATGCACTTTTTGATAAAGAAGTCACAGTGTCTACACCCGGAGTAAACCATCTTCTTTGTTCAATTCCTGTACGCTCTACGATCCATTCATCACTGGTTTCCATTAGCTGAGAGAGCTCTGTATTGGTGACGATTCTTTCTGGAACACAATGGCCAACACCTAAGATTTTGGATTTCTTCATCTCTTTTTGGGTTTATTAAAGTGGGTAGTCTAATCTGAGAATTTGATTGCACTCAAACAAAAGACGCCTTCCTACCAATAAATGTTTTTGATTATCCAAATAATGTATAGTTACCATGCTGATCCATTGGAGAGGTTTTACGCATCACAGCTGGGGTGTCATTTTGGACTGAATTGACCAAGGGTGAAACAGAAAAACTCACCAATGAATCAGCAGATATTGGCGTAAGAATTTTTTTTAGATCTTCTTCAGATGTGTAATTGTCCAACCATTTTTTTTCTGCCTCCTTTGTAAGGATGACAGGCATCCGGTCATGAATTTCTGAAACAATATCGTTAGGTGTTGTGGTCAAAATCAGAAAAGTATGTTGTATTTCTCCACTGACAGATTCATATTCCTCCCAGATTCCGGCTATAGAAAATAATTCTTCCTCTCTCTTTGTGAAGCGATAAGGTATTTTGGTTTTTTTACCTAGCTTTTTCCATTCATAAAAACCGTCTGCAGGAATTATACATCGCCGTTTTTGAAAAGAACTTTTGAAAGAAATTTTTTGATCTATTGTCTCTGCTTTTGCATTGATAAGCTTGAGAGCAACAGGCTTGTTTTTTCCAAAATCTGGAGTAATTCCCCAATAAAAAAAAGAAAAACCTTTTGGGCTTGCTGAAGTAATAACGGGCACCAATTGGGTAGGAGCGATATTATATCTAGGCTTAAATTCGGGAAGCATTTCTGCCTGAAATCTTTCTTCTAATTCGATTTTACTTTTACTTAATGAATAGCGACCACACATAATTGATTTGATTGGTTAATCCTAGAATTGGAAGTTAGATATCATTGATAATAAATTCAACTGCCCGAAGCTCAGAATAATAAGGTTTTTTACTATCGGCAGAGGTAAAACCTACATGACCTCCATTTTTTGGGAATTCAAAGTAGACTTTTTCCAATTTTCGAGCGAGCTCAGTTGGAAAGCAAAGGTCACTTAAAAAAGGATCATTTAATGCGTTTAAGACGAGTGTAGGCGCTTTTATCCTTTCTAAAAAGTACAGAGATGAATTGATTTCATAATATTCTTCTGCATCTGAAAAACCATGAAGTGGTCCTGTTAAATAATCATCAAAATCTGTCAAAGATTTTATGTTATTCAACATTTGAACTGGAATTTCATTAGGATGTGCTTTGGATTTACGGATTACTTTTTCTTTTAAGGTTTTTAAAAAGCGTTTGGAATAGAACGTATTTTCTAAAGAAGATATTTTTTTGCTGGAACTGCTGAGATGCAGCGGTACTGAAATAGCAACACCTTTTTTTACTTTTTTTAAGTTGTTTTCATTTTCTCCGAGGTATTTCAGAATCAAATTACCACCTAAAGAAAACCCAACTAAATGAACCTCATGATAGAACTCCTCTGCATGGTTGATGACTGAACTTAAATCGTATGTTGCACCTGAATGATAAAAAATTGGTTTATGGTTCATCTCATCTCCACACCCTCTATAGTTCCAAGTAAGTACATCAAATCCATTTTCCAGAAAAATTTTACTCATCCCAAGAATATATGAGCGAGAACTATTCCCTTCCAATCCATGGCTCAGGATAACCAATTTGGTGCTTCCTTTTTTATACCAATCCAAGTCTAGGAAATCGCCATCAATCGTAGTAATTCTTTCACGAACAGGCTTTTCTACCACTACTTTCCTGAATATTGCAGGGTAAATAGTTTCTAAATGGCGATTAAAAAGCCAGGTTGGTCTAAGATAATTATTGTTTTGAATGATGGGCATATCAGGAAATTGGTGGACGATGACTGAAATGCGTGGGTAAAATACTAGTTTTATATTTGATTAAAGACATTATAAAAACTATTTTTGGACACTTTAAAAAACGAAAAGAGCGCAATAACTCATGGCCGAAATTATAAGAATGCCTAAAATGAGCGACACCATGGAAGAAGGTGTGATCGCAGCATGGTTGAAAAAAGTTGGGGATACAGTAAAGCCAGGTGACATCCTGGCGGAAGTTGAAACTGACAAAGCAACCATGGAGCTTGAATCCTACGATGAAGGTGTGCTTTTATATATTGGAGTAAAAGAAAAAGATTCAGTACCAGTAAACGGTGTCATTGCCGTCATTGGTGAAAAAGGTGAAGAATACGAGCATTTATTGAACGGTGGTGAAAAGCCAGCTGAAGACAAAGACGATTCTCCCAAAGCTGAAGAAGCTCCCGAAGAAAAGAAAGCTGAAGAAACTTCCACTGAAAAGAAGACTGAAGCTTCTGATGAAAAGATTGATACATCAAATATCAATGCTACAGTGATCACAATGCCAAAAATGTCTGACACTATGCAAGAGGGAACTATTGCATCTTGGTTGAAAAAGGTAGGAGATGATGTTAAATCAGGTGAGATTATAGCAGAAGTAGAAACTGATAAGGCCACGATGGAGCTTGAAAGCTATGACGATGGCACCTTGTTATATATTGGAGTAGAGGCAGGTGATAGTGTTCCTGTCGATGGAGTGATTGCAGTGATCGGTGAAAAAGGTGCTGATTATGAAACACTTTTAAAAGCACAAAAATCAACTTCCTCTGATTCTCCAGCTGAGCCTAAGTCAGAGCCATCAACTGAGTCAAAATCTGAACCTAAATCTGAATCCAAAACAGCTTCTGCAACAGCTGCACCGGCTTCCACCAGTTCAGATGGTGAAAGAGTAAAAGCTTCCCCATTGGCTAAAAGAATAGCTGAGGAAAAAGGAGTTGATATTCGTCAGGTAAATGGATCAGGTGAAGGAGGAAGAGTTGTAAAGAAGGATGTTGAGAATTTTGTGCCAGCTGCTCCTCAGGCAGTAAGTCCTGTGACGAGTGCTTCTGCTATTGGAAGTGAAAGCTTTAAGGAAGAAAAAGTTTCGCAAATGCGTAAAGTTATTGCGAAAAGACTTGCTGAAAGTAAATTTGGCGCCCCTCACTTCTATCTGACCATGGAAATCAACATGGACAAAGCAATTGAAGCAAGGAAGAGTATGAATGAGATTTCACCAGTGAAAATCTCTTTCAATGACATGGTAATTAAAGCATCAGCAGCAGCTTTGCGCCAGCATCCAAAAGTGAATTCTAGCTGGTTAGGAGACAAAATCAGATACAACGATCACATTCATATAGGAATGGCTGTCGCCGTGGAAGAAGGATTGTTAGTGCCAGTTATCAGATTTGCCGATAGTTTATCCCTATCTCAGATTTCAACTCATGCTAAGTCGCTGGGCGGTAAAGCGAAAAATAAAGAATTACAACCGAAGGATTGGGAAGGAAATACGTTTACCATTTCAAATCTTGGAATGTTTGGTATTGACGAATTCACCGCGATAATCAATCCACCGGATGCATGTATTCTTGCCGTTGGAGGAATAAAGGAAACTGTCATCGTTAAAGATGGCCAAATGCAAATCGGGAATTTGATGAAGGTAACTTTGTCTTGTGATCATCGGGTTGTTGATGGGTCCGTTGGTTCTGCATTCTTGATTACTTTGAAAAGTCTTCTTGAAGATCCAGTAAGAATATTAGTGTAATACATATTATCTACTGTCAAAAAGTCCTGAATTCAGGACTTTTTGCTTTTTGTATGGTTATTGGTACAAAGGAAATTCAGAATTGCTTCTATGGATACTTTATCGACCGAAGTATTTTTTGTAGAGCTTTGTTAACAAACTTAGAATTATGGGAAGAATTAAATCGACAACTGTAGTGGCAATCCGTCACAATGGTGAAGTAGTAATAGGTGCTGATGGACAGGCAACTTTAGGGAATACAGTCGCCAAAAGCACCGTTAAAAAGTTAAGAATATTGCAAGGTGGAAAAATCGTTACTGGCTTTGCAGGATCAACGGCTGATGCGTTTACCTTATTGGAGAAGTTTGAAGAGAAATTGGGAGCTTTTGGCAACAATATGAAAAGAGCCGCTGTAGAGTTGGCAAAAGAGTGGAGAACTGATCGAATGCTTAGCAAACTAGAAGCAATGATGATCGTGGCTGATAAAGAAGATATATTAATTATTTCCGGAACCGGAGATGTGATAGAGCCCGATATGGAAATCGCAACGATCGGTTCTGGCAGTATGTATGCCCAATCAGCTGCAAGAGCAATGAAGCTATTTGCACCGCAAATGACTGCTGAAGAAATGGTGAGAGAGAGTTTGAATATAGCTGCTGACGTGTGTATTTACACAAATCATAACTTAGTAATAGAGCGAGTAAGTCAATGATTTTAGGAGCTTGACCTTAACCGGAGATAATTCTCCGGTTTTTTTATGCCTTTTTATAAACCTGTTGACTCTTTTCTATGTTACACTTTTGAAATCCAGTAAAAAATTATGACAACTACCTCTGCAAAAAAAACTACGAAGAAAGATTTTAAAAAATTAATTCTGGAAGCATTTAAAACTCATGTTTTGGAGCATGGGACAATGCCAAATTCAATTTTCAAGTTTGCAAAAGACTTGAAAATGAAGGAAGAGGAGTTTTATACTTGGTACACTTCTTTCGATGCAATTAAGTCCGCAATTTGGCTTGAGATTTTTGAAGATACCTTGAAGCAGATTGAAGCTCAAGAAGTTTTTAAAGAATACAGTGCTAGAGAAAAGTTTTTAGGTTTCCTTTTTACCTGGATAGAGGAATTAAAGAAAAACAGGTCGTATTTATTGAGCCTTTACTCAGGTCACAGCCAAAAAATCACCTCTCTTCCAAAAGAAGCAACAGCCTTTAAGGAAAGGTTTAAAGAGTTTGCCAGTGAGATTATTTTAGAAGGTAAAGAAACTGAAGAAATCGCGAGCAGACCTTTTATCAGTGAAAAATATGATGAAGCAATGTGGATCCAACTTTGGTTCGTGTTCCAGTATTGGCTGAATGACAACTCTCCAAGATTTGAAAAAACAGATGCGGCAATAGAAAAATCTGTCAATTTAGCATTTGACCTAATGGGAAAAAGTGCCTTAGATTCCTTTCTTGATTTCGCAAAATTCATGTATCAATCAAAATAGATTATGGCTGAAAAATTAAATGAACAGGAATCTATTCCAGTTTCCAAAGTGCAGAGGGCTGCCAAATTTATTTCAACAGGAGCAAGGGTTGGAGGGAATTATGTGAAGCATTACGCCAAGAAGGTGGTCAATCCAAGTTTGGATAGAGAAGAATTGCATCAAAATAATGCTTCTGATATATATAATTCTTTAAGCCAATTGAAAGGGTCTGCTTTAAAAGTAGCCCAAATGATGTCCATGGATAAGAATCTTCTACCGAGGGCTTATCAGGATAAATTCACAATGGCTCAGTATTCGGCTCCTCCTCTCTCGTATCCTTTGGTAGTAAAGACTTTTCAAAAATATTTTGAAAAATCCCCAGATCAAATTTTCGAAACCTTTACAAAGTCAGCTGTAAATGCGGCATCTATCGGTCAGGTACATAAAGCCACTCAATCGGGAAAGTCTCTGGCTGTTAAAATTCAATATCCGGGCGTAGCTGATTCCGTAAGTTCAGATTTAAAGTTGGTTAGACCTTTTGCCTTGAGATTGTTGAATATGAATGAACGTGAGCTGGATCATTATATGGCTGAGGTAGAGGAAAAATTATTGGAAGAAACAGATTATATTCTTGAGGTCCAGCGCTCGAGAGAGATTTCGACTGCATGTTCTCATATTCCAAATTTAAAATTTCCGATTTATTATGATGAATACAGTTCAGACCGAATTATTACCATGGACTGGATTGAAGGGAAACATATGAAAGAATGGTTGGATTCTAATCCTTCTCAAAAGGCCAGGAATCAAATCGGACAAGCTCTTTGGGATTTTTACCACCATCAAGTTCATAATTTAAAGCAAGTTCATGCGGATCCACATCCTGGAAATTTTATTATTCAAGAAGGGGATCAGTTGGGGATTATAGATTTTGGATGTGTAAAAGTTATTCCCGAGGATTTTTATCATGGATATTTTGCCTTGATCAAAAAAGATCTGCTGATCAACCAAGATGAACTTGATCAAATCTTTTTTGGACTTGAGTTTATCTCATCAAAAGATACGGAAGAAGAGCAAGCGTATTTTAAAGGGGTATTTAAAGAGATGATCTCTCTATTGGGAAAACCTTTCCATGTAGATAGATTTGACTTTGCTGATGACGGATTTTTTGAACAAATCTTTCAGTTGGGAGATAGAATATCGAACGATAAAATGTTTAAAAAATCAAGGCAGGCTAGAGGTTCCAGACATGGCTTATATGTGAATAGAACTTATTTTGGTCTCTATAATTTATTAAATCAGCTGCAAGCTGAAGTGGATACGACCAAGCCTGAATGGTTAAAATAGAAAAGGGAAGCAATTTGCTTCCCTTTTCTTATTATTCTGGTTCCGAATAAGTAACTCTATAAATTACACCTGCCATATCATCCGATATGAGCATGCTTCCATCCGGTAGCTCTTGAACATCGACCGGTCTGCCCCAAACATCTTGGGTAGCTTCATCTAGCCAACCTTTGATAAATATTTCTTCACCGGTTACATTTGAGTTTTCATCTAATTTTTCGACTGTAACTACGTAGCCAGATTTTTTACTTCTATTCCAAGAACCATGTTTAGCTACAAAAATTTGGTTGTTGTATGAATCTGGAAACATTCCAGCTTTATAAAACCTCATACCAAGTGGGGCATTGTGTGGTCCCAACAAAGCTTCTGGAGCTTTATACTCGGATTGAGCTCCCCCAGCATCGCCAAATTCAGGGTCCTTTACATCTCCAGCATGCCAGTAGGGATAGCCAAAATGCTGACCTGCTTCTGTGATCTTGTTTAATTCACAATTTGGGATATCATCACCCATCATGTCTCTGCCATTATCCGTAAACCACATATTTCCCGTTTCTGGATTCCAGTCAAATCCCACCGTATTTCTTACTCCATGAGCATAAACTTCGGGTTGAGGGTTAGTAGAGTTTACATCCAATCGAGTGATACTTGCAAAAATCTCTTCCTCAGGATCACAAATATTACAGGGTGCGCCTACTGGAACATATAGCATTCCATCTGGTCCAAATGATATAAATTTCCAACCATGATGTGTTTCCGTTGGGTATCCATCATATATGACTTCATAGGTTGGATTGCCAAGATTGTTCTTGATGTCTTTGAATCTTAATATTCTGCTGACCTCAGCGACATATAAGTCGCCATCCTTATAAGCAACTCCGTTTGGCATTTTTAATCCTTCTGCCAAAATAAATTTTGAATCAGCTTTTCCATCGCCATTCTCATCGACGATTGCATAAACTTTATCCGCTTGCCTATTCCCAACAAATACAATTCCTTCCTCACTTATTGCCATCGATCGGGCATTCGGGATATCTGCAGCCCAAACATCAATTTTGAAATTGGAAGGCAAGGTGAGCTTATCTAGCTGCACTTCTGCAACGGCATTTGAAATATCACTTTTATTGGAGGAATTTACAGTTTTGAAAGGTTGGAGTTCCACTTTTTTCTTCTGCTGGCAACCTGCTGTGATAGAGCATATTGCGAAAATCATAGATAAAGATACTATTGTAGCGGTTTTCATATTATTTTCTTTTCTAATTAAAAGTAATTTAATCAATTTCAGAATGTTCTTTTTTCAAAGGTATATGAACGGGTTAATCTTTATTTTTGGGGCATGTTATCAATTAGTAATCTTTCCTACTTCATAGGCGGACGTCCTTTATACGAAAATGCCAACCTTCATATCAAGCCAAAAGATAAAATTGGCTTAGTTGGTCAAAATGGTACTGGCAAATCTACACTCTTGAAAATTATTTCTGGAGATTATCAACCCTCATCAGGAGAAGTTCAAAAAGCCAAAGATTGTTCCATTGGTTTTTTAAATCAAGATTTACTTTCCTATCAATCTGATGAAAGTATTTTAAATGTTGCGCTAGCTGCTTTTAAAGAAACTCTTGAGCTGCAAGATGAAATTGATCAGGTTCTTAAGCAAATGGAAACTGATTATTCGGATGAGATCATAAACCGACTTGCAAAACTGCAAGATATGTTTGAAGCGAATGAAGGGTATACCATAAAGGCAAAAGCCGAAGAAGTATTAGAAGGGATAGGATTTAAGACTTCCGATCTTCAAAAACCGTTGAGAACTTTTTCAGGAGGTTGGAGGATGCGAGTAATGCTCGCTAAACTTCTTTTGGAAAAGCCATCTTTATTAATGCTGGATGAGCCAACTAACCACTTGGATTTACCATCCATTCAGTGGGTTGAAAACTATCTAAAAACATATGAGGGAGCCGTTGTTGTAGTTTCACATGATCAGACCTTTTTGGATAACTGTATAAGCAGCACGGTGGAAGTGGCAAATCACACACTTACACTTTACTCCGGTAATTATTCTTTTTATAAAGAAGAGAAGAAAGAGAGAATGGAAATTCAGCAAAATGCGTACGAGAATCAGCAACAAATGATCAAACAAACGGAAAAGTTTATAGAACGATTCCGTGCGAAAGCCACAAAATCGAATCAGGTTCAGTCTAGAATAAAGGCACTAGATAGATTGGAAAAAGTGCATGAGGTGGTTGATGATCAGGTTTCAGTAAACTTTAAGTTTAAATTTTCCAAACAGTCTGGTAGGGATGTGGTCGTAATTGATCATGTTTCTAAAGCTTATGGAGACAATGTGATTTTGAAAAATGCCTCTGCAAGAATTGAAAGAGGGGATAAGATTGCATTAATTGGAGCAAATGGAAAGGGTAAGTCAACCTTGCTGAGAATTATTGATGGTTCAGAGAAAGTAGAGGGAAAAAGAGAGGAAGGATATAATGTGATCAAATCTTTCTTTGCACAGCACCAGTTGGAAGCATTGACTTTGGAGAATGAAATTCTTCAGGAAATGGCCCAAGCGGGAAGTGGCAAGACAGATTCGGAGTTGAGAAATGTTCTAGGGTGTTTTTTGTTTACAAACGACGATGTTTTTAAAAAAATCAAGGTTCTTTCTGGTGGGGAGAAATCCCGTGTTGCCTTGGCCAAAACATTAATATCTGAATCTAATTTCTTGCTTCTTGATGAACCAACTAACCACTTGGATTTTCAATCTGTAAATATTTTGATTCAGGCTCTGCAGCAATATGAAGGTACTTTTGTGACAGTTTCCCACGATAGACACTTTATTAAAGGAGTTGCCAATAAAATATGGTATATAGAAAATCAGGAGATAAAAGAATATCCAGGAACCTATGCTGAGTATGAAGTTTGGAAATCACAGCAGGTGGAAGAAAAAACTGTAGAAGGACCAAAGCCAACCAAAAAGGAAAAACCTGCTCCTCAAAAAAGCCAAGTAGAATTGAATCAGGCTAAAAAGGATCTTCGGAAATTAGAAGAAAATCTTGCGCAAGTTGAATCTGAGATTGAAAAATTAGAAAAGAAGAAAAAGGAAGTTGAAATAGAAATGGCTGATCCGGCACTTTATTCTGATGAAAACAAATTGAAGGTTGTTCAAGAGAAACATCAGTCTTTGCATAAAGAACTAGATGACCGTAATTTAGAATGGGAAACAATTGTAGAGGAAATCTCAGTAATTCAAGAAGTGATTACTTAATTCAATTTAATATCCTATTCAATTTGACTAATTTGAGAAAAATGAGAGCTATTTCGACACTACTTTTTTCCATACTCTGCTATTATAGCATAGAAGTTTCGGCTCAAATAGAAGATAAAGTTTATAAAGATCATATTCAGTCGGTAAGGCTGTTTCCATTGGGAGCTTCTACGGAAAGTCAGTTAGATGCACCTGTAATTCCCATTTTGGGTGGGAAGCAATTGATTCTGCTTTTTGATGATTTAGCGTATGATCCTGAAATGTATTCGGCCACTTTAATTCATTGTGATTCAGATTGGAAGCAATCATCTTTAAAAAACAATGATTTCCTGGTTCCTTTTAATGAGTTCAATATTCAGGATTACGATTATTCCATCAACACAAGAATTCCATATATACACTATAGATTTAAAATTCCTCAAGTGACAAAATCGGGGAATTATGTGCTTAAAGTTTATCGGAGGAGAGATGTCGATGATGTGATTTTGACTAAACGGTTTATGGTTTATGAGGATTTACTGACTGTTGGAGCAGCTGTGGTTCCACCATCGCAAACTGCGAATAGGAGAGGAAAGCAGCAAGTGAATACTGTGGTCAATTATTCTAAAGTAGAGGTAATCAACCCAGAGTCCCAAATAAAAGTAGTAGTCAGGCAAAATCAGAGATGGGATAATGCAAAATTTTTGTCAAAGCCGACATTTCTAAATCAAAGCTCAAAAACCCTTAGATATGAAGACTTTGATGGGGGGAACAGTTTTGATGCCGGTAATGAATTTAGATTTATTGACTTAAGGTTTATGAGAGCTAGAGGCCAAAATATTGCTTCAATGAGAGTAGAGGAAGATGCAGTTTTTGGTGAATCTCTAGCAAATCTACCCAGAGCAAATGAGGTGTATTCGCAATATTTGGATTTGAATGGACAATATATAGTAGATAATAATGATAGACCAGGAGGAGATCCCGAATTAGAAAGTCAATATGTTTTTATGACCTTTAATGTGGATATAAGTCAATCGCCTGAACCTGTTTATTTATTAGGTTCTTTGACTAACTGGGGGAAAACTACTGAGTCTAAATTGATGTGGGATGAAGAGTCTAAAATTTATAGAACTTCAATGCTACTTAAGCAAGGGTGGTATGATTACCAAATCGCCCAGCTGAAAAACGGGACTTTTGAAACAAATGTATTTGAAGGTTCCCACTTTGAAACAGAAAATGTATATGAGGTATTGGTTTATCTTAGAGCACTTGGTTCTCGATATGATCAATTAGTTGGGTATGTATTATTACAACCTAATAGAAGAAGGTTATAAAAAAAATAACCCCACTCATTTTTATAAGTGGGGCGATTTTTAATCTTCAGACTCTGATTCGGATTCAGAGCTTTTTTCATTCTCTTCTCCGGTAGGGGCTACATTTTGCCTTACTCGCTCATTAGGCTTATAGGGAACAAATCCTTCTCTTTTAAATTTATATGTTTTAGTTCTAGCTCCTGGAGGGTGCGTTGCAAGATCAAGCATACCAAAACCTTTATGGGTAAATGCTCCAAGACCACATTTGAAGACAAAATCCTGAACTTCAGGAGCAGCATAAAGAGTAAATGGAAGCGTGTAACCACGAACTTCATATTTTACATCCATGTCATAAACAGCATAGATTCTTGCAAACTTTTTCTGTTGTTCCTTCAGTTTGTTGACATAAACCATGTCTGGAACAACTTGAAACTTAAAGAAAGATTCCATTTGCTCTGGAGTATACCAACCAGACCTCTCCATTCGGGTTAAGGTAGATTCGTATAGTAGATCAGAAAACTCATCACTATCAGGACTGATAAATCTTTTACCTGCTTCCTCATTGAACGCAGGTATGATTAATACCAATGGTGAAATACAAACGAACTTGTTTGAAGTTTCCAAAATAGGCTCCACTTCAATTTCAGTGTACTCAGGAACCAAAATAAGGTTTCCAAGTTCAACTTTAGGAGTGGCAAATACTTGTTCTAACAAATAATCCATGAAATCTTCACTTTGGGAAGACAGAACTAATGTGACAAGACTGGAATAATAATGCAAACCACTTCTACTTACTTTAGTCTGGCCTTTCAGTCCAGAGAAATTAAAGAAGTTGTAATTGTAAAATTCTTCACGTCCACCTTTTACTATCAATCCTTTTAGAAATTGAGCAAGGATATACTGGTGGTGGAAAGGCAAATAGGAGCCTTTGTTTTTTAGGGAAAATATAAGTCTAACTCTCACGGTGATTTAAAAATAAATTGAGACAATAGATAAATTAAAATATTTACTATTAGGGTGTTTAAGTTGCAAAATTACATTTTTTTTCAAGAAAATGTTAAACATTAAATCTAAAATGCATGATATCGCCGTCTTTTACGACATATTCTTTACCTTCTATTGATATTTTTCCATTTTCTCGACAACCAGCTTCTGTTTTGAATTGTTGATAATCTGGTAATTTAATAACTTCTGCTTTTATAAAACCCCTTTCAAAATCAGTATGAATGACACCTGCAGCTTGTGGTGCTTTCCATCCTTTTTTGATAGTCCAAGCTCTAACTTCTTGAACACCAGCAGTAAAATAGGTAATCAGGTCTAATAACGAATAAGCTGCACTAATTAGTTTATTCAACCCGCTCTCATTTAAACCATATTCACCTAAAAACAGTTCTTTTTCTTCTAAATCTTCAAATTCAGCAATTTGAGATTCAATTGCAGCACACAAAACGATTACTTCAGCATTTTCTTCTTTGACATTATCCCTAAGTTGATCTACAAACTTATTTCCTTCTAAAATACTGCCTTCATCAACGTTGGCCACATACAATACAGGCTTGATAGTCAATAAATGCAAATCTCTTACTGCTTCAAGATCTTCTTTCTCTACTTCTACTGAACGAGCATTTTTACCTGAGGTTAGAGCCTCTTTGAACAAAAGCAATGTCTCTAATTCTTTTCGGGCTTTTGCATCACCTGATTTTGCAACCTTTTCAGTTTTCTGTATTTTCTTTTCTACCGATTCCAAATCCTTCAACTGCAGTTCGGTATCTATTACTTCTTTATCAAATATAGGATCAACGCTACCTGCAACATGAACAATATTTTCATCCTCAAAGCACCTGATTACATGAATAACTGCGTCAACCTCACGGATATTTGCCAGAAATTTATTTCCTAATCCTTCACCTTTGCTCGCTCCTTTAACCAATCCTGCGATATCTACAAATTCAATGACAGTTGGGAGTACTCGATGAGGATTAACCAATTTTTCGAGAATTTGAAGTCTATTGTCTGGGACTGTAACTACTCCAACATTGGGTTCGATCGTACAGAAGGGAAAATTTGCTGCTTCTGCTTTTGCGCTTGAAATTGCATTAAATAAAGTGGATTTTCCAACATTTGGAAGTCCCACGATGCCGCACTGTAAGGCCATTAATTTGCTATTTAATTTTAAAGATTCTATAGGATTTATACCCTTGATAGAATTCCATAATGGAAACTCTGAAAATAGTATAAACCGGTATTGCAAAAATCATCCCTAAGACTCCGGCGATTTTTGCCCCGGCAAAGATAACAACAAAAATTTCAAGGGGATGTGCTTTTACAGATTTAGAAAATATCATTGGCTGTAAGAAAATATTATCTATAACCTGAACAGCTCCAAAAACTGAGAGAATTTTTAATAATAAATAATTCAAATCTTGATTTTGATCAAAATTTCCAGTCGAAATGCCAACTATAATTCCAAATGAAGCTCCTAGAATCGGACCGGCATACGGAATAAGATTTGCTACGGCAGCAAATAGTGCAATAGTAAGGGCGTAATCCACTCCAACAATTGTAAGTCCAAAACTTGCAATGGAAAAGATGGCAAGCATTTGAAGTAAAAGTCCAGAAAGGTAGTTTGAAAGAAGCTTTTCTACTTTTGTAAAAGTTGCGACAGATAGCTCAAAATATGGGTTAGGTGTCAAATTGAGAAGATTTCTTCTTAAAAGACCGTTTTCAAGTAATAAAAAGAAAGTAATAAAAAGAACAGCTAAAAGACCGATAAATAGGCTACTAGTTGTATTCAAAACATTGGAAATAAATGCTCCTAAATCTATGCTTTTTATCGCTTGAATCAGTTGGGTTTTTAATTCCTCAAATAAATACCCCGGTCGGTTATCGATCAATTGGTAACGAAAAAGAAAGTTTTCAATTTTGGAAATTGGAACATTGATTTCCTGGTAAATAGTGTCTAAATCAAGCCCGCTCAAAAGGATTACTTGGTTATTTATCAGGGGAAAAAATAATAAACTAAGTAATACCAAGATGATAACGATAGAAGAATAAGAGATGATAATCGCAAGCCACCTGGGAATATGTTGACCCAATAAATGAAAATCATTTAAATGATTTGTCATTGGGCGAAGCAGAGCTGCTATAATCAAGGAAATAATGAGGTAAAGAGTAATATTCGAAAAGTACCAACCAAATATGAAGAAGGCGGCTATGATAAGGGCTAGATTTATAAAAAAGCGTTGCATATTTTTAAAATAAAAGGAGGCATTTCTGCCTCCTCTAATATACTATTTCTGATTTATGAAAAAATTTTCAAAAACAAATTCTATTCCCACTTCAATTCGTTAGAGGATTCTTCCTCTTGCTCATATTGATCAAAATCAACATCTGGAAGTAATTCATTCTTTACATGATCTACTGATTCATTTAAAGCCTCAACGAATTTGAAAAAATCTTCCTTGTAAAGGAAAATCTTATGCTTTTCATAAGTAAAAGAATCACCATTGACTCTTCTTTTACTTTCAGTAATGGTTAAATAATAATCGTTAGCTCGGGTTGATTTGATATCGAAAAAGTAGGTTCTCTTTCCTGCCTTCACTTTTTTCGAAAAGATTTCTTCCCTGTCGTAACCTCTTTGATCTTCCACTGTTCTATAGTTATTTATTAAATGATTAAGATAAAATACAACCCAAGATAAGGTAATTCAATGCTAGATTTCAAAGCAAATTTGTACTTTTTTAAAAAAAAGTCTAAATAAATTCCATAACAAATTAGAAATCAGCATCGAAATTAACAATATCTCCTTGACCCGGATAGTTATTCTCCGTGCATAAAGGCCTTTTTAGAGAGTAATTCTTCTTCTGTTTCTGGGTGCTCCGGATCATCTACGCAACAATCCACTGGACATACTGCTGCACATTGTGGTTCTTCATGAAAGCCATTACATTCGGTGCATTTTGCAGTGACTATGTAATAAAACTCGTCAGAAACAGGTTCTTGCGACTTATTTGCATCCACAATGGTTCCATCTTCAAGAGTTACCTCTTTTAAAGTTGTTCCTCCACCCCAAGTCCATTCTACTCCACCTTCGTAGATAGCAGTGTTTGGACATTCAGGCTCGCATGCACCACAATTGATACATTCGTCGGTAATCATTATCGCCATAACTCAATTATTTATAGTCAAAAGTAATAAGCCTTAAGGGAAGAGGCAATAAAAAAATGAGAACCTTATAAATTTTAATTAATTCTTTTCTGATCCTTCCTGTTAAAATCGGTAATTTTGTGCCTTCAAATTTATACAATGGATTTACCCCAAAGAATTGCTGCATTTGTCAAATTAGGTGAAAGTATCCATGAAATGGATCAAGAATCAAAAGAGGAACTATTTTGGCGTGCAAAAAATGGGAATAATTGGTTTACCGAAGAATCTGTTACTTCAGCTTTTGCTGGAATCGTCTATTTACTTCAAGAAGAGAATTTGAATAAATGGTTGAGCTCTTATACAATACCTTCTTCAGGAAATATAAAATCGATTGGGATATTAATGGCCGGTAATATTCCTCTAGTAGGCTTTCATGATTTTTTAACGGTATTGATTAGTGGAAATAAGGCTTGTGTCAAATTGAGCTCATCTGATACAATTTTGATGAATTGGATATTCAAAAAATTGGTGGAGATAGAGCCTTTATTTGATCCTTTTATTTCAGTAGAGGAGATGTTGAAAGGAAAAGATGCTTATATCGCAACTGGAAGTGATAATTCGGCTCGTTATTTTAATTTCTATTTTGGAAAGTATCCTAGCATCATTCGACAAAATAGAACCTCCATTGCAATACTTTCCGGGGAGGAAAGTGAAGAAGAACTTGCTTCTTTCGGGTCAGATATTTTTAAATACTTTGGGCTAGGATGTAGAAACGTTTCTAAGATTTATATTAAGTCGGAGAATCAATTACAAGATTTGTTAAAAGCATTGGAACCTTATTCCCCTGTTGCAAATCATCACAAATACAATAATAATTACGATTATAATAAATCAATTTATTTGGTCAACAATGAAAAGCATCTTGATAATGGTTTCCTTTTGGTAAAAGAATCTTCAGACTTGGTATCACCAATTTCAGTTTTGTATTACGAGGTATACAATTCTAAAGAGGAATTAAAAAATAAGCTTGAACCTATTAAAAATAAAATTCAATGCATTGTAGCTAATTCAGTTTTTTGGCCTGGCGCAACCTCATTTGGATCTGCCCAATATCCCGAGCCTTGGGAATATGCCGATAAAGTAGACACTTTAAAATTTCTAATTGAACTAAATTAAACAGAATGGGAACCTTTGGGGAGGTGAATGCAAAACTTTGTCCCTACATTTAATTGAGAACTGATTTCTAATAAACCTTTATTTTTTTCAACATATTCACTCACTAAAATAAGGCCTAACCCAGTACCAGTTTCATTTCGCTGTCCTTTGGTAGTAAAAGATATACCATTTCTTAGTTTTGTTAGATTCTCCTCAGAAATACCTGACCCATTATCTTCAACACAGATTTTTATATAATCTTCTGATTCTAAAGTCGTCATTTTGATATCTCCCTTTACATCAGAAAACTTAACAGCATTGTTCAGGAGATTTCTTATAACTAATTCAATCATGTTTTTATCTGCATAGACCAAAGAGTTTTTCGAAGGGTCTACCTCAATATTGATTTCTTTCTCTTTAGCAATTCTGTCCAAAAGATTTTTTTGCTGAATTAAAACCGGAGTTACATCAAAATTTGTCAGTTGAATGAATTCACCTCTTAATTGGGAGCTAGTCCAGGCCAATAGATTTTCCAAAAGAATGGCTACGTTTTCCATGTTTTTAGAAATTTCCGGCATCATACTCATGAATTCTTCTTGTGAAATTATTCCGCTTTGGGTTAAATGAATGAGTTCTTTAACGCCGAAAATTGGGCCTTTTAGATCATGGGATATTATACTAAAATATTTATCCTTGAGATCATTTAATTGCTGTAATTCATGAGCTTGATTTTTCAATGTTTCATTAGTCAATACCTGTAGCGTAAAGTCCTCAAATAATAAAACCGTCCCATTGAGTGATGACTTTCTATCCATAAGTGGAATTGACTCAATTCTAATTATTTTCCTATTGGTATCATCTCCGTCTTGAACCTCTATTGTTTCGTGTTTATTGGAGTTTATGAGATCTAAAATTATTGGAAACTCATTTAAAATATTTTTTAAATTATTACCTGTTCTTATTGAATCAGGGTTATTAAAAAAAAAATGAATAGCTGCATTGTATTCAATGATATTCATATCAGAATCAATCACAAGAACACCTCTTGTGATTGCTTCTATGATTTTATCTTTTGCAATTGGGTTAATGGTAAAAAGGTTATACTTGATAATTGCAAAAGCCAGTATTATATAAGAAAAGAGAAAAGCAAAAGGCGTTAAATCTATTTCAGAATAGATATTTATGACACCTACTTGATACAGAAGATTGATGAGAAGTGGAAATATACCTGCTAAGAAAATTAATCTGGTTTGAATTTTATACAAGGGGTTAGCAAATCTAAATCGTATCCATAGAATATAAAGTCCAATCAAAAATGCACCGTATGAATAAACAATATTAACTAGATACCAGGGGCCGATTTTAATTTTTAAAACTGGGAATGCCCCGGAATTAACCACACTAGTTTCAGCATAGTGAAAATGATGAAATTCATTTGTTAATAAAATAAGGTAGGAAATCAGGGGAATTAATAGAATAAAAGTGGTAATAAACTTGATGTTTTTGGGTTCAACTCCGGTGTATTTCAAACAGAATATCAACCAACAGGCAGGAGTCAGAAAGATGCCTATGTATTCAAATTTAATCATTAAGAGCATCAATTCTTTTGATGTACTTGATAATTCAAGTCCATAGAAAAAGCCCCAAATAGAAACTGAAAGCATGGTTAAAGCAATCCATCGCGTAGATTCTCCGATCTTCATGGCAATGAAAGAGGAGAGGACAGCAACTAATAAGCTAGAGGTTAATAGAGTTATGGAAAATGGATTTAGAATAAATTCCATCAAAGGGTTTTTACTTAGAATGTTAAGGTGAAAATTTCTATCTATTTAATCAAAGTTTAATAATAAGTTTAAAATTCAATCTTAGAAAGTAACAATCCGCAAATTGATCAAAATAGACGAAAACTGTCTTTAACTTCTCAATTTGCAGGTCAAATTAGGAGGACTATTTTCGTTTTTCAGTCGATGTACGCGCTGTAGACTTCAGGAGGGTGATTTTTGGAAGAATCAATTCATCTAAAAATTATTGTTAACCAGTTTTTAAATGTACCTCACTCTACTTTTCAAACGATAATGATTCTTTAAACACAAGCGATCAAATTACCAATTTTCTTTAACCTTTTTTAGCATTACCTAGATTCGCTAATACGAGAGTGATACCGCAAAAAGTGTTCAAATATTGTTTGGTCCTATTGTTTTTTGGATAGATGTATCTATCTCAAGCCGTCTATTTCGAACTTTAAATCGAGGGTTAGTTATGATAATGGTTTTAAATTGGGATAAACCCCTATTTACGGACTGTGTGTAGCTACCGAATATTGGGGTATATTTCTATATTTGCTATCATTAAAACAGAACCTTTTATACAACATAAATTTCTATACAATGGCTTTTGATATTCAAATGATCAAAGAAGTGTACGATCGATACCCAGAAAGAATCGAGGCAGCAAGAAAAGCTGTGGGTCGTCCACTTACTTTGACTGAAAAGATTCTTTATGCTCACCTAACTGAGGGCTCAGCTTCTCAGGCTTATGAAAGAGGCGCATCTTATGTTGACTTTCAGCCAGATAGAGTTGCTATGCAAGATGCAACTGCCCAAATGGCCCTTCTCCAATTTATGCAGGCTGGAAAAAGCCAAGCTGCTGTTCCTTCAACTGTCCACTGCGATCACCTTATCCAGGCAGAAATAGGAGCTGACAAAGATTTGACAAAAGCAAAAGATAAAAACAAAGAAGTTTATGATTTTTTAGCATCAGTTTCCAATAAATATGGAATAGGATTTTGGAAGCCTGGTGCTGGAATTATCCACCAAGTTGTTTTGGAGAATTATGCATTTCCTGGCGGAATGATGATTGGCACTGATTCTCATACGCCAAATGCCGGCGGATTGGGGATGATAGCGATTGGTGTAGGAGGGGCAGATGCCTGTGATGTAATGGCAGGACTACCTTGGGAACTGAAGTTTCCTAAGTTGATCGGAGTTAAATTAACCGGGAAATTATCTGGATGGACTTCCGCTAAAGACGTTATTTTGAAAGTTGCAGGGATCCTCACTGTTAAAGGAGGGACTGGCGCTATAGTAGAATATTTTGGTGACGGAGCTAGATCTCTTTCTGCTACTGGTAAAGGCACTATTTGTAATATGGGTGCTGAAATTGGAGCAACCACCTCTATTTTTGGATATGATGAAAAATCTGCAGCCTATTTACAAGGAACAGGTCGTGCAGATATCGCTGAATTGGCAAATGGAATTGCGGCACATTTGACAGGAGATGATGAAGTTTACGCAAATCCAGAAACTTATTTTGATCAAGTAATTGAAATCAATCTTTCAGAACTTGAGCCTCATGTAAATGGTCCTTTTACTCCGGATTTAGCTTGGCCGATCTCTAAATTTGCAGCTGCAGTCAAAGAAAATGGATGGCCAGCAAAATTAGAAGTTGGTTTGATTGGGTCTTGTACTAACTCTTCCTATGAAGATATTTCACGGGCAGCGTCTCTTGCTCAGCAAGCAGTTGATAAGAAATTGATTGCAAAATCTGAATATACAATTACTCCTGGATCCGAACAGGTGAGGTTTACAGTTGATCGTGATGGATTCCTAGATACATTTGGTAAAATGGGAGGCGTTGTATTGGCAAATGCTTGCGGACCTTGTATCGGTCAGTGGGCTCGTCATGGTGCAGAGAAGCAGGAGAAAAACTCGATTATTACCTCATTCAATAGGAACTTTGCAAAGCGTGCGGATGGTAATCCAAATACACATGCGTTTGTTGCATCTCCAGAAATCGTTACAGCTTTAGCCATTGCAGGTGATTTGACTTTCAATCCGCTTATTGAC
The DNA here is from genome assembly GCA_965659625.1 of uncultured Algoriphagus sp. Lineage (GTDB taxonomy): Bacteria > Bacteroidota > Bacteroidia > Cytophagales > Cyclobacteriaceae > Algoriphagus. The sequence goes on from CBFHWO010000011.1 coordinate 99,834, forward strand.
AGCTTAATGAACGAGGATGGTAATTCTGTGATGTTGGATGAACCAAAAGGACTTGAGCTCCCTACCAAAGGATTTGCTGTGGAAGATGCAGGATATCAGGCTCCTGCAGAAGATGGTTCTAAAGTGACGGTAGCTGTTTCTCCAACTTCAGATAGACTTCAATTATTGGAATCTTTCACTCCATGGGAAGGAACAGATTTGGAAGGATTGAAACTTTTGATCAAAGCAAAAGGAAAATGTACAACAGACCACATATCTATGGCAGGTCCATGGTTGAGATACAGGGGGCATTTGGACAATATTTCAAACAACATGCTGATCGGTGCTGTGAATGCATTTAACGATGAGACTAATAAGGTAAAAAACCAATTGACTGGTGGCTATGGAGAAGTTCCTGCCACCCAAAGGGACTATAAAGCAAATGCTATTGGATCAATAGTAGTTGGTGATGAGAACTACGGTGAAGGTTCATCAAGAGAACATGCCGCGATGGAGCCAAGATTTCTTGGTGTTAGAGCAATTCTTGTAAAATCGTTCGCTAGAATTCATGAAACTAATTTGAAGAAGCAAGGAATGTTAGCACTAACATTTGACAATCCAGCTGATTATGATTTAGTTCAGGAGAATGATTCGATCGACATTTTAGGATTGCAGGAATTTGCACCTAGTAAGCCTTTGCATGTAGTGTTAAATCATGCAGATGGTTCTGTAGACACAATTACTGTAAATCATACTTATAATCAAGGTCAAATAGAATGGTTCAAAGCAGGATCCGCTCTTAACCTGATTAAGGAGAAAGCATAAATTCAAGAGTCTTTAAAAGTGAAAAAACCGGTGCAGATATCTGTTCCGGTTTTTTTTTACGCTTTGAAATAGGCTAGTTTAGTTGACATATAATTAAGGTCAATTAAGATAAAATTAACCTCACCCTCCTCAGTTTTGCTACAACCAATTTTTTCGAAATTTTCTAAATAATTTTTGCATTTATAAATCAAAATATTTGTTATGAAATGCAAATAGATGTATGTTTACGCATTAGGTTATTAATTTGACCTTTTGTAGAAAACACCCAAAAATCAAGAATTTCTCAAATGCAAGAAAGAGGTATTAATAGCACCTTTAAAAAGATTATTTATGAATCTTCCGAAATGGTATTTCTTGCTGATGATACTTCCCCATATAGTATTTTCTATGCGAATGAATCCTTCGAATCAGAAATTGGGGAATCCCTTCAAGAAAAAACTCTTTTAGGTTTAGGGTTAGATATTAATTCCTATCTATTCAAAGAAGAGTTGATTCTTTCTCATCATGGAAATGAGTATAGTTTTCGATTAGAACTTCCTCACGAAAATGGTGCTAATTATTTTCTTTTTTATAAAGGAAAAGAAGTGAAAACTAGTGGACTTCCAAATAAGAAGGAGGCGCAACAATTTTTTAAATCGAATCTAGATATTATTGCAATAGGTCAACATGACTATCTGACTTATTTGAATGGGACAGTTCTCCCTGTTTTAGGTTATGAGGCAGAAGAGTTATTGAATACTAGTTTATGTAATTTAATCCATAGTGACGATGTAAATAAAATCAAGTCCTATTGGAAAGAAAATGCAGGTAAGGAACAGAATGTCTTATTTGAAGTTAGAATAAAGTCCAAGCAGGGATTTTTTAAGGTTATTGAATGTTCTGTCCAGTTTACGCCGGACAGATTTTTTATTATAGGCCGGGATATTTCTGAAAAAGTAAAATATCAGGAAATAGAAAATCAGATTGAAAAAATGAAGGTAGAGGTACCTAATTATATCAAATCTGATTCATGGAAGTATAATAAAAGCACCCAGTTAATAACTCTTAATTCCATCGCCTCTAGCATTACTGGCTTTCCTCAAACTATTGATTTAAATAAGATTGAACTTGATGAGAGGTTGCAGGAATTCAAATCTCTTTGGAAATCTAATTTTGAAAATAGGTTTGAAGAACTGAATGGTTTTAGCTTTGAATTTCAACCAAAAAATCTGCAAAACAAGAATTTCCAAATCAAAGGAGTTTCTGTTGAAGGTTCAAAGGGCCAATATGCAGGGATTATTTGGGATGATTCTGAAGTTAAGGAAAAAGCTAAAAAAGTTAAAACTCTTGAACTGCTCCTAATGGAATCCCCTAATCCAGGAATGGTTGTTTATCCAAGTGGGGAAATTTTCTCAGCTAATTCTGAAGTAAAAAAACTCTTTGGTCTAGACGAAAATAAAGGAATAGGACACTTGTCTGAATTAGGAGTGCTTTTTGAAGATCCCGAACTCTGGAAAGGTTGGATTCAATATGACGATCAGGAATCCCAAATTCACAGATTTTCCTCCTTTTTGAAAAGTTCTCGAGGCGAGGAACTGACCTTAGAGATTGCCTCAAGATTTATTTCCATAGAAGATACAAGTTTAATCAGTCTAACATTTAGGAATATATCTGAAAAAGTATCACTGGAGAAAAATCTAGAAGAAAGTAGCGACTACTTGAAGAATTTAACTGATCAGGTTCCTGGTGGATTGTACCAAATGGTGCTAGATACAGAGGGGAAAATGAAATTTTCTTTCCTTTCAAAAGGCATAAGTTCGGTATTGGGAATAAACCCTGAGGAGATGAAGGATTTGGAAGATATTTCTTCAGCAATAACGAGAGTCCATCCTATGGACTTGCCTCAGGTAATAATGAGTACTGTTGCATCCGCAAGAAAACAAGAACCCTGGCAATGCCAGTTTAGAGTAAAGACGGATATTGAGAATAATGAATATACATGGGTTCTTGGGGCCGCAAGACCACAATTATTGACAAACGGTGATATGGTATGGTACGGGTACTTAACAGATATCAGCACCCAAAAGGAATTTGAGGCAAAGCTTGATGAAGCTAGAAAGGCCGCTGAAAAAGCAAGTCAAGTCAAGTCTGATTTCCTCTCAATGATAAGTCATGAGTTAAGAACTCCTTTAAATGCGATTTCCGGTTCAACGTATTCTCTTCTTCAAGATCAACCAAAGGAATCACAAAGAACAGAGTTGAATACTATCAATTTTGCAGTGGATAATTTGATTATTATGATCAATGATTTGCTTGATTTCCAGAAGATTGATGCTGGAAAATTGAAAATTGAAAAAGAACCATTTAATATTCAAAATCTTGTAAACCAGATTATTAAGGGCTTGGATTTTCATGCTAGAGATAGTAAGAATAATTTGAACTTACATATTTCTGAGGAATTAGATATTTGGTTAAAAGGAGATAAAACTAGACTGTCTCAAATCTTAAATAATTTAATCACCAATGCATTGAAATTTACCAAAGAAGGTGATGTGGATGTAACTGTTTTATTAAAAGATCTGTCAGATACCCAAGCGAAAGTTTATTTTGAAGTGAAGGATACCGGAATTGGTATTGGAAAAGCTAATCAGGAGTTGATCTTCAATGATTTCGACCAGGTTAAGCCTACTTTCAGTACAAAATATGGAGGTACAGGTTTAGGACTTTCTATAACCCGTAAATTATTAAACTTGATGGGAGGAAAGATTCAATTAGAATCAGAAGAAGGAAAGGGAAGTCGTTTTTATTTCGAACTTGAATTTGATTTTTCTGAAGAGCAAACCCATACCATTATTCCCTTTAAAAAGACTTTCAATGAGGTAAAATCATTAAACCTATTAATGGCTGAGGATAATGATGTGAATGCACTTGTTCTTGGAAAAATTATTAATAAGTGGGGTTTTAAATTTGATAGGGTTCACAATGGTCAAGAAGCTATCGATGCTGCAAAATCAAATAGTTATGATTGCGTTTTGATGGATATTCAAATGCCGGTTATGAATGGTTTTGATGCGACTATGGCCATAAAATCATTTACCAGTATTCCTGTTATTGCATTGACTGCCGCTGCAAAATTAGAAATCATGGAGAAAATTGATGATTGTGGTTTTGATGGATTTGTAGCTAAACCAATAGATGCCTCAGAACTTCTTAAAATAATAAATGAGGTTGTTTCTGGAGAAAGCTATTGCGCATAAGCTTTTTGAAGATATTCTTTTACTAAATCCATTTCAGGATAATTTTCATTCAATTCAGTTAAAAACTGTAATGCCGTAACTTTGTCCTCCTTTAAAACATAATAAATTCCTTTATTTCTAAGTGCATATGGATTGTTTGGATCCATTTTTAAACTTTGGTTAATAAGATCCAAGCCCTCTTCAAGTTCACCTAAATACATCAAATAAAGACCCTTATTATTATAAAAATAGGCTTGTCCTTTATTTAAAGCTATTGCTTTCTCCACAGCTTCCAAGGATTTGGAATAATCTCCTTTGTCAAAATAGATCATTGACCGTAGGTTGTGAAGATTGGGTTCAGATGGATTAATCAATTCGGCTTTTTCCAAAACAGTCATTGCCAATTCTGGTTTCTTTACATAATAAAGTAGAGTGGCCTGATTCACCAAAAGGTCGGAGTTATTTGGATCTAGACTTACAGCTTTTTCAAAAGAGCTTAGGGCCTCAGAGTAATTTTTTAATTTTTCTTCTACCAATCCTAATAAAAAGTAAGATTTCCATGACTGATTATCAATGCTCAAAAGCTTCAAGGCATCTTCTTTGGATTTATAAAACTCTCCATTATCCATGTAAGCTAATCCTCTTTGGAAATAACCTTCAAAATCATCAGGCTTATGGTAAAGGGCATCATCTAAAGAATGAATCGCTTGATCTAATTGATTGATTTTTAGCTGAGCCATAGCCTTATTGTAGTGTGCATCAAAATATGAACTGTCTAGTTTTATGGCTTCTTCATAAAAGGAAATTGCAGATTTAGGATCATTCTCTTCCATCTTTTCATTGCCTTTTAAAAGAAATCTCCCCTTTTTATCTTCAATAGAATCGCAGGAAAGTAAGGAAATGAAGGAGAGAAAAACAATAGTTTTAATCGCTATCTGGTTCTTTCTTTTTAGGTTTTTCATATGCTTGCTCTTCTCCTAATAATAGGGCAAATGGACTTGTTTGATCGCTTAATTCAAATATTTCTCTAAGAATCGCTAAGGTAGGAATAATCAAAATCATTCCTGCAATTCCCCATATTGACCCACCTATTAAAAGACCTAAAAAAGTTATAAAGGGATTTAAATTCACATTACCACCAACGATTTTTGGCGTTAAGAAATTGCCTTCTATTAGCTGGATGATCTGATAGGAAGCCAAAACCGCCAAAGGATAAAAAAGACTATCCTTGGTAAGGAATGAGTAAATCATAGGCATCAAAGCTCCAATAAACGGTCCTACATAGGGTATAATATTGAGAAATGCTGCAATGATACCAAAGAAAATTGCATGTTTGATGCCTAACGCAGAAAAAGCAGATACATTCAAAACTGCCAAAATACCCATTACCTTTACGACACCAATAATGTAATTTTGAAGCAGTTTTCTAAGACTTGTGATACGCATTCTGACCAGTTGAGGATCTTTATCTTGATAAATCCTAATCATAACTTCAGTCAAATGGTCTCTATATAGCAAGAAGAAAAACATAAAAACCGGAATCAGAATAGAACCTGAAAGAGAACCTACTGTCCTCAAAGCAAAACCGGTAATATTAGCTCCGTGTTCTTGCAATACTGTTTTGATGTAATCATCACTTGCTTTTTCTTCTAGGTTTTCATCAATCCCAAAATTCTTGTAGGTCCATTCATCTATATCTTTTGCATAAGAAGTTAATTTCCCGGAAACATTGTCAAAATCTTTAGTGAAGTTTGATACAGTGGTGATAATAAATGATAGTAATCCTACCACTATTGCAATATTTATTAATAAAGAAAGGATAGAGGATATGGTCCTTGGGACTTTTCTCTTTTCTAACCAATTACTAAGAGGAGTAAATAAAACAGCAAAAAAGCCTCCCATAAATAAAGGAACTAACAAACTTTTGCCAACTATAAGGAAAAAGACCAATACAATTATGAAAACTAAAACCGAGAGAGCTTTGAGATATGGTGGCAGCGAAAAAGCGTTGTTTAGCATCTATTTTTCATTAAGTCTTAATACCTTGAATATATCGAAGATTTTTTATATTAATTAATGCCATTTATTCCTGTGATTCGATCAACCCAGCCCTTTTAAGCAATGCGTCTTGTTTAGGATCTCGTCCTCTAAATCTTTTATATAAAATGGAAGGATGCTCACTTCCTCCAGCCGACAAAATGTTTTTTTGAAAAGAAATTGCAGTTTCCTTATCGAAAACACCCTTTTCCAGAAATAGCTCAAATGCATCTGCATCTAATACTTCAGCCCATTTATAGCTATAATATCCAGAGGAATATCCACCTTGGAAAATATGGGAAAATGAAGTTGACATTAGGGTCCCTGGAACTGCGGGTAGTAATTCTGTTCTCTTCATGACTTCTTTTTCAAAGCTTTGAATATCATTGATTTCGGAAGCTTTTTGGCTATGGAAGGCGATGTCCAAAAGTCCAAAACTAATCTGTCTTAAAGTCTGATATCCTTGAAGATAATTTGCGGCCTTTTTTAGTTTTTCTATGAGATCAGCAGAGATTTTTTCACCTGTCTCATAATGATCGGCAAAAAAGTCTAGGCACTCTTTTTCGTAGCACCAGTTTTCAAAAATTTGTGAAGGAAGCTCTACAAAATCCCAGTAAACACTTGTGCCGGACAAAGATTCATAGGTTGTATTTGCCAGCATTCCGTGTAGAGCATGTCCAAACTCATGGAAAAGTGTTGTGACTTCATTGAAAGTCAATAAGCTTGGTTTTGTTTTGGTGGGTTTGGTAAAGTTGCAGACGATGGAAACATGAGGCCTATTATTTATTTCATTCTGAATATTCTGACCTTTATAGCTTGTCATCCAAGCTCCATTTCTTTTGCCGGGTCTAGGGAAAAAATCAGCATAGAAAACCGCCACATGGTTTCCATCTTCATCTGTAACTTCATAAGCTAAAACATCAGGGTGGTAGACAGGGATTTCTGAATTTCTAACAAATCTTAGCCCAAATAACGTATATGCCGTTTTAAAAACTCCTGAAATCACTTTGTCCAATTGAAAATAAGGTCTTAACAATTCATCATCTATAGCATACTTCTCTTTCTTAAGTAGTTCAGAATAGTACGCAAAATCCCACTTTTGCAATTCAAGAATCCCGTCAGTTTTTTTCGCAAAATCTGTTACTTCTTTCAGGTCTTTCTCAGCTTTTGGTTTCGCTTTTTCCAAAAGAGATTCTAAAAAGTCTGTTACTTCTTTAGGACTTTTAGCCATGCGCTCTTCCAAGATGAATTCCGCATGATTTTTATACCCTAATAATTGCGCTCGCTGCTCCTTTAGTTTGAGAATATCTTTTATGATTTGCTGATTGTCCAGTTCATCACCTTTTGAGCATTTTGTGTTATAAGCAATGAAAAGAAGTTTCCTCAATTCCCTGTTTTTGGCATAGGTCATGGCGGGGATGTAACTCGGGTAATCTAGGGTAAATGCCCATTTTCCAGCTTCTCCTTTTTCCTCTGCTATTTGAGCTGCAGCTTCTTTGATTCCTTCAGGAAGTCCCTCTATCGAACTTTCCTCTGATTCAAAATGGACAAATTTATTTGTCTCCTCCAATACATTTTCCCCAAATTTCAAACTTAACTGTGCTAACTCTTGATCTATTTCCCTTAACGTTTCGCCTTGTTCAGGATTTAGCTTTGCCCCATTTCTCACGAAAGACTTGTATGTTTTTTCAAGTAAAGTCTGCTGCTCTGGAGATAAAGAAAGCTGCTCTTTTTTTTCAAATACAGCTTCTACTTTTTGAAATAATATTGGATCTAAAAGGATATCATTGGAATGTTTAGTCAAGAGAGGAGATATTTCTCTTGCCAATTTTTGTAATTCAGGGCTAGTCTCTGCTGAGTTTAAATTGAAAAATATAGAACTGATGATGCCTAATTTTTGACCTGAGCGATCAAGTGCTTCCAACGTGTTTTCAAATGTTGCTTTCTCCTCGTTTTTGATAGCTTCAATTTCAATTTTAGCCTCTTTAATGGCCTCTTTTATAGCAGGAAGATAATCCTCTGTTTTTATAGTTGGAAAAGGTGCGGTATCGAATGGCGTGGCAAACTTTGCCAATAATGGGTTTTGCATAAGTTTAAAGAAAACAATTTTTTGTTATAAATAGGGGGTCCAAATGGGATCCATCAGATGACCTGATTTTTTTAATTCTGCCTCTAATTTACCAATTTGATCTGTAAAGCTCTCCCACATCCAGATAGGATGATTAATTTTTTTGGCTTCTTTCTGATATTTGTCATACTTATCAAATTGGCCTAAACCAAAATAGGCTTCTGCTCTGTTAACTGTAATCCAGAATTTTTGATAAGAGTAATATTCTTTTAACTCTTTAGATTCTTTAGTGTTAGATTTAAATGCCGCATCGGCTTTTTCTTTTTGAAGGATAATGGGCAAATCCCTTTCACATAAAAATAGTACCCTTTCCCAGGTCCTTTTAGCAAATACCAAATCTGCTATTCTTTCATTTTCCTTGGTATTTAAGTCGGAATTCGCCCTATATACAAGTGTAATGGCCAGGTTTATTCCATTGTATCGATTGTTAAGAAGATAAAAACTCCTTTGGAAATAAAGGATTGAATTTTCTAAATGTTGATCACCTTCTTGGCATTCATAAAGTTTTTTTTCGACCGCTCCAGCAGTAGATACTGTTTCTGGGTCATTGGTGTGAGCAAGATTAATTGATTTTAGTAGTTCAAGAGATTTATATAATGAAGTGATTAAATCTGGCTGGGCCGCTTTATAGGTGCAAAATGCCAGTCGATGAATTAAATAGGTGTCACTCTGTTCTTGATTAACCCCAGAAAATAACACTGCTGATTTGAATAAATTTCTGGCAGTTTCGAAATCTTTTGTTTCAACGGCATCTTCAGCTTCTTGAATAATGAGTGAAAGTGCTTTACTATTTCCTCCTTCAACTGTTGATTCAAAAGATGGTTTTTCATCTATAAATTCTTCTATTTCTTTTTTGATTTTAGGAGGTACCAATGAATTTAAATAGGTATACACAGGGCTATCAGACTCATTTTTATCAATGACTTCTTCAATTAATTTACCTAATGACTCTCTAAATCTTTCTACTTCTTCATAATCTATGGCGTCTCCTAAATGTTGATATTTTGTAATCAAAATGTGGTTTAAATCAAATGGGTATACCAATTTGTCCTCTGAAATGACAATCGTCGTGTAAGGTCTTAATGCATGTCTTATTCCTAGCTCGTACAATGCGTTTGGGTTTGCCGTAGACAAATCAGCAATTACAAGATCTGCTTTTAGTAGTTCACGGTACATTTGGACGTCGATTGAACCTGAATGAGTAATTTCATCTGCTCTTACACATTCCAACCCTTTTTGTTCGACCACTGGTTTAATAAGTAACCGATATGATTTATTTAGGTCAAGTTTTCTCCCATTGACATAATCTGTTTTGACCCCAAAACCCATTATCACAAAACACCTTTTCTTTCCTTCTTCCATTGAGATAAAAAATTAATTATAGTTTACATATCAAATATTTCAAAATGTAAGGGTTTTTGAAAGCAAAATTCGCAAAATATTATTCTTCAACTAGTTATAAATGAACTATAAGTAAGATTTCAACTAAATACTTTAATTAAAGAAAGGAAAATCTTATTGACCTTATTCTAGGCTTTTAACAATTCTAATCGTGCAATTCCCCTGGCTTTTTCGGGTCAATTTCAAAAAAAGTATTTTCTGCAAATATTAATTTAGGGATTAGTGGTTTCTGCAGTGCTTCAATTTTCTAAGGATATAATTTTATATGTATATCCGCATTCTTGCCAGTAGAAAGAATAAGCTTTTAAAAAATTTGGTTAGTACCTGAATTTGATGACACTGCCTGAATAAAGTTGACACATTTTGTTGGGACAAAAAACCAATTAAGATGAAAAAAGTATTTCAGATTAAACCTCAGCGTATTTTCAGTTTAGAACTTCGTAAGCAGATTGTTGGGCAGATAGAACGTAGGGAGTTAACGGTCATCGAGGCCGTTCGTGAATATGAAATAGGTGGAAAACAGACGGTTTATAATTGGCTGTATAAATATTCTGCTACCTTAAAAAAAGGAACTAGAATGGTTATGGAAAAAGACAGTCAAGAGAACAAGACCCAAGAGTTGAGAAGCCGCATAAAGGAGCTTGAGGCAGCCCTTGGGCGTAAATCTTTAGAGGCGGATTTATACCGGATTATTGTGGAAAAGGCCTCAGATGAATATCGGGTGGATCTAAAAAAAAGTTTTGGAGATCAAGTGTTAAAGTCACAGAAGAAATGATCCATTCCTATTCTTATACCATCAAATCTGCCTGTGAACTGATGGGATTTAGCCGACAGGCCTATTATAAAGGCACAGTGGATAAGACGGAGCTAGCAGACAGAATCATTCAGATGGCAGATCAAAACTTGCGTAAAGTCCGTAAACGCTGCCCGAGTCAAGGTTGCCGGAGTATGTATGCAGAGTTTGGTAATCAATTGCCCATTGGACGTGATAAAAGCATCCAGCTGTTTTTGGCTCTGGGTTATCGTGTCAGATATCCAAAACGGTATGGCAGAGCCACACAGTCTGGCACCCGAGAATTCCCCAATCTTCTGGTGGAGAAAGAAGTGAATGGAATCAACCAGGTATGGCAAGGGGACATGGCACATTATCTATATGGATATAGTAAACTTTACACCATCTATATCACCGATGTGTACAGCCAGGAAATTGTCGGTTACGGAGCTTATGCTTCCAATGAAGCGAATAACTATGAGGAAGTTATGCGCAAGGCAGTAAATAGAGCCAAGAGTAAAGGGATAAAACTAAACGGAATGATTCACCACAGTGACGGGGGCAAGCAGTATGAAAGTGGTGTCTACAAGAACTTATGCAACAGCTATGGAGTCCTTCAGAGTATGTGCATGTATTCCTTCGAGAATCCCTATGCTGAGAAAACGAATGATCTGATAAATAATGGTTACTTAAATTACTGGAAACCAAGGACACTCGAAGAATTGCGGGCATGTCAACGGAAGGCTGTTATTGATCACAACAGCAAAAGAAAAAAGACCATACTTAATGGCCTTTCTCCCCTTGAGTTTAAAACAAAACTGAAGTGTGAAACTGCAATCGCTCACACCTTAATGTTAAAACCGCGTAACCCTGAACAACCAAGAAAAAGAATAGTAAAAGAATCAATTAATTTAACCGTCCAGAAGACAAGAATGTGACAACCAAAATCAGGTAAGGTCATGATCTCTTCGGTCTTCTGTCATCTGCCTCCCGGCCTGATAAGTAAAGAAAAAAAGGCCTCTGGCATCATTTCAGATAATCATAAAATTTTATATATCATGAAAGCCGCAACCCTATACCTATTTTTTTTTACCATCATTGGAGGAAGTTTTGCCCAGGATATTTCTGAACTTAGTTTCAACAAAAGAGGGAAGAAGGTCAAACTTGAACTTTTGGATTCTAAAGAGACGGAATGGGGATATTTTTGGAGTGTAGCCAAAGACTCGGTTTTTATTGCTTTTCGAATTCAGTGGAAAGTAAAAGAGGATTATCAACCAATTGAAATTGTATCTTATCCTGTAAATACTATTGAATCAATTAAATTGAAAGCCAATAGTTTTGATGATGGAATGGGGCTTGGAGCAGGAATTGGCGCTTTTACAGGTGGAGTAATCGGACTATCAGATTCTAGCACTTGCACCGGCTTTTGTTTTGTATCTTCTGGTGAAGTAACTATGATGGCTATGGCTTTTGGAGCTTTGACTGGAAGTTTAGTTGGCGGAACTCTTGGAATTATTCCCAAAAAAATCAAGATCAATGGCTCACAAATGGAATACAATACCAACTTGCCAAAGTTAGATGCTAAAACTTTTTGGACGCATGGATTTCTCGACAAAAGCAAAAAAAAGATTTAATGGTCAAAAATAGTTGGTAAAAAATGTATAATCAATTGATATACTGATAGTTATAACAACCTTATTGAAAGTAGTTTCAATAAGGTTGTTTTGTTTTATGAAAAAGTCAAAAAAAACGCTGTTGGGCATGTGGTTTTTTGGATTCGATCAAGTGGGGAAAACAAGGGGGCAAGCAGCGGTATAAGTGTAAGAATTGCGGAATTCTCTTTACCGGATCGAACCCTTCAGTAGCCAAGTCCAATCAATTTATATGGTTTGAAAAGTGGGTGGTGGGAAAGCAAACTCTGGAGCAGTTGGTCCATCATACAGGTTATAGTAAACGTACCATTCAGCGGCTGTTCAAAGACTACTTGAAAGATCCACCCAGGTGGAGTGTTTATCCCTCTGAGCGGGTAAACCTGATCATTGACGGAACGTATTTCACCAACGACCTGTGTCTGATTCTGTACCGGGACAATACCATCAAGTTTACCCAGCTCTACCGTTTCAGTAGCGGAGAACGCTATGAAGAGCTGAAAGAAGATCTCGAAAACCTGCTGGAACTTGGTGTTCAGATCGAGTCCATCACCTGTGATGGCCACCGGGCTCTGCTCAGGGCGATCAGGAAAGTTTGTCCGGATGTGACCCTCCAGCGATGTGTGATCCATGTCCAGCGAATGTGCAGAATATGGCTTTCCAGCAAACCAAAGAGCATTCCCGGCCGGGAACTTCGCAGAATCGTCTCCAGGCTGCATCTGATCCATACCCAAGAGCAACTCAGTTTTTGGCTGTTGGATCTGGCCAACTGGGATGACCGGCACCATGGGTTTGTCCATGAGAAAACCGTGAATCCCATCACTGGAAAGTATTGGTATAAACACAAGCTATTGCGGCGATCCTTCTCAGTAATCATGAGTGCATTGCCCCATTTGTTCCACTACTTGGAAAACCCGAGAATTCCCAAATCAACCAATGGACTGGAGTCTTTCTTCGGGCATCTTAAAACCAACCTGAATGTCCACAGAGGGCTTTAGTACCCAAACAGAAAAAGTTTCTTGAGGTGGTATCTGTACTTCAAAAATCAAGGAAGAAAAAGGTTTTCCTAGCCATAGGACAAGAAGAATGAACCATGAAAAAAGGGCTCCGGTATCCGAAGCCCCATTCATTCCACTTGACAGATTTTATTGCTGGTAAGTTGCTCCTCAGCAGAGCTTACGTCCTCTTCAAATCTGTCTGGGATTATAATAAATTTTTATGCCAATGTCACCAACTATTTTTGACCACATTACCAAAAAAAAGCAGCCTAACTTATAAGGCTGCTTTTTTCTTTAGTATTGAACTCTTCAATAATCAAAATCACAGGACATTGAATCTGATCCAATTGGTGATCCGTCTGGGGATTTTAAGGTTTCCTGGACAGTCAATTCCATTGGTAATTCTAAGAATGCATTAATTTTTGCTGCCAAGTATTGTGAATGTTGAGTTAAAAGAGGATTGGAATTTCTGGAAGTCAAATTTTTACTTCCATTTGCGAATTGGTCTAACTGAGCCCTGGTGATCGCTCTTACAGTATTGGAGGCATTACCATTTTTTGCCAAGTTGATCAGATGATCGATCAATTTAGTTTCGGTCATTAACTTAATTTCGGTTTGAAGCCCAGAAGGAAGACTTGCAGAAAATACCTGTCCGCTTATTTTGTCTAAGACAGCCTGATAACTTGGTAAGTTGCTGTTTTGAAGGTTTTGAAGATAGACCCTATTCATTCTTGTTTCGTCGAGGAGAAATGAGAAGGTTAAATCTACAATGGTCTCAGCTGGCGCAATAGGGTCAAAAATAGGTCCTGTTCTAGAAACAAATGTTTCTCGAGTCCTTCCATATCCGTAGGGTCTTGGAGGGATTAGTGCAAGAATATGACTGGGCACTTCCAATTGAGCAGGGGACACAGTTAATAAAAGTGCATTCAAGGCTTCCAATTGATCATTAGCGGGAACCCACTTATGATTTGGCTGATTGTCTCCTTTCACTTTATAGGTGTAATCCATTCCACCGACAAGCTTTGTTGTTGCTTCAACTTGGTATCTATGCATCAAATAAAGTGGTACCAAAACTTCTTCTAACATTGCTTCTGGAGTACCGGTAGGTATTGCATTTAGCCCAAATGATTTCAGTTTACTGGCTCTTAAGTCTAGCATTCTTTTCAACTCAACTGAGGAGGAAGCACCATTGTCCCATAAGTGGGAGCGAGGATGTGCTCCGCTTGGATCTCTTGAATCTGAATCAGTGATGAATTCATAGCCTGCCGCATATGTATCCTCAAGAGTTTTTTCGAGATATTCGCTCTCTGTCATCCCGGGTGGAACTGTTCCGTAGCCATATTTAATAGCCCACTTATCCCATTCTCCAATCTTTTGATCATAAGCTTCAGATAGATCTAAATCACCATTCCCATTTTGTGTAATCACTGGATATGGATAGTCCATCACAGAAGATCTGTTTTCTGCAGAAGTGGCGTAGCTATGTGCCAATCCAATGGTATGGCCAATTTCATGAGCAGAAAGTTGTCTCAACCTATCCAATGCTAATTTTAGCATTTTTGGATCAGGTTCTGTTCCATTTTCATAGGGCTGGATCAAACCTTGAGCAATCAAATAATCCTGTCTCACGCGGAGTGAACCTAGAGAAACATGGCCTTTAAGTATTTCGCCTGTTCGTGGGTCTCTAACACTGCTTCCATATGACCATCCTCTAGTAGACCGATGCACCCATTGCACTACATTATATCTGACATCGAGCAGATCCATACCCTCAGGCGCTAGCTCTACACGAAAAGCATCTTTGAATCCAGCAGCCTCAAAAGCTTGACTCCAATAATTTCCTCCTTCTATTAAAGCTGAAGCAACTGGTTCGGGTGTTCCTCGGTCTAGATAATAAACGATAGGTTCAACTACCTCAGAAACCGCTTCATTTGGATTTTTCTTTTCTAATCTATGTCTTGAAATAAACCGTTTTAAAATAGGTTCAGTGATCGGAGTGGTAAAGTCCATGTAGCTGATAGAATTAAACCCTCCTCTTGGGTCAAATTCTCGTTTTTTGTAATCCAAATCAGGTAACTCGATAAAGGAATGTCTCTGACGTACGGTTACAGCATCTGATCCCGGAGTTACAGAACTTAATTCTCTTCCAGTAATCTGACCTGTTAATGTGATTACAGCTTCAACTTCCGTGTTTTTCGGAAAATTTTTTGTGGTTGGGTAATATAAACTAGACCTACTTGCGTCTGTTCTAAATGTGCCTTGACGACTTCTTGATAGTCTATTTCCTACTCCGTGAGTATCCTCCATGTAAAATTTAGTAGCCTCTACTAGGTACTTACCTTCGTTTTCCTGAGCTACTTCAAACCCCCAAAGAATTGATTCTGCAAATGCATCCCTGATTGATTTAACTTCAGCTGGATTATCAGAATAAGCTCTATAATTGTAATTTTTCTGAACTAAAAATAGTTTGTTTCCGGTCTTTCTAAATTCAACTATTCTGGTGTCTCCTAATTGACCTCGGTCTAGCCCTAAGTCATTTGAACCAATACCAGCTGTCAAGGAGCTTACATAAAGAAATTCTTTTTCTAAGTCGTCAATTTCCAGATAGATTTTTCCTTTTTCTTCATCTAAATAGAAATCAACGAAGCCTTCCATTTTCGTCAATTTGCTCAAATCTATATCTTGAGCAAAAACTGAAGGAAGGCTGATAAGCAAAATGGCAATTGAGTAAAGTGTTTTTTTCATGGTTTAGTGGTTTGAGTACAAATTATCAAAAAAACCGCCTCAAAATTGTACCATTGATGGAAAATTAATGATGAAGTAAATATCTGATTGAAAATGTGGTTTCCGACTGGTGCGAGGATTCTATTAATTGTAAGCCAGAACTGATTTGATCACGGTCTGAATAGACAGTTCTCGCAAACCTAAAATAGGCGGTTAATTGGGAATTGAATTTATATTGACCCAAGAGATAATATCGGAGACCTATTCCTGAAAAGGCAGGGATTGAAAATGTCCATAGCACATTGTTTTCAAAGGTATAAAGTCTATTATCATAATTATCAGAATCAAATAAAGCCGCTCGCCCTGTAATGCGCCATTGATTTTGTCCGTATTGAATGTCTTGAAGAATCATAAATCCATTCGATTTTTCAGAATTGAAATCTACCCTGCTTGCTAGGATCCTTGATCTCAAAAATAGATTTTCGCTCAAATGATTTTCTAAACTCAACATCCAATTGGTTTTTTTGATAGGTAAGACTTGGTAGGGTAGGCTAGGTTCACCGGTATCTGAAATATTCCTTTCTTTTTCTTCAGTACGGATTTGAAAAAAAGCGATTAGTTTCTTGCTGGGTGAATAACTCAATCTACCTAACCATTCAAATCCTTGGGATGGGGAATACACTCGATATCTGAGCCATGGGAATTTGAAGAAATCATAATAGGCATTCAATTTCCATTTATTGACGGGTTTTATTTGGATTCCCAAATACACTCCCTTTTCGTTCATCGGTCTGGTTCCTTCAGAAAAAGCATTGGCATAAAAACTATGAAAATCTTTGGCGTAATTTCTCCAAACAAATGAGAAGTCCAATTCTTTACTTAGGCTACTGATGAAACCAAGGACTGTTCCTTGGCCTCCGGATTTTGAAATTCCTGTTTCTCCAAATAGAAAAAAATTCTTCCAATTGTGGTTTGCATAAATGCTGCCTACCCAATTGCTATTTCCTGCAAAATCAAATTGGTTGTAAATAGTTGGTGTTTTTATCCAAGGTTTATTAAATCTGGTAAAAAGGAGATTACTTCCTATCTGAGTTTTTTGTGAAAAAGAATATTGAAAATTACCTCCTAAATTTGATTCTTTGAATTGAGATTTTGTTGAAATCTCGCTGGATGTTCTGTGCAAGCCACTTTGGCTTAAAGATGAAATAGTTTCAATTTCATTTTCCAATGAACTCGAAGTAATAGTTGATCTCCCATCTCTGGGGGCCATTGATGTGATCAGGGTGCTTTGCCATTTTCCCTGCTGGTAAGTAGCACTTACACCTCTGAAAAAACCAAATTCCATAGCTGCTGTATAGGGAAGAATTCCAACACTACTTCTCCTTACAGTAGGAACTGTTTCTGATCCTTTTCCTAAGGAATAACCCGCACCAAATACTAGGCCTTGTCCAAATTGGGCCTGATAATCTCCAATACTTATTACTTTCCAATTACCAGTTTGGTATTTGGTAAAATGAAATGAAAAGAAATTAAAACCATATCTCTTAGTTTTTTGGTCCCAGATAAATTGTTCTCCAGAATCTTTGTCTAAAGTCATCCCTAAGCTGAAATCTCTGGCATGTTGGATTCTAAAACGTAGGTATAAATCATTGGGATCACCTAGATACCGAGCATTGGGTATTCCTGAACTTGTACTGTCGGCAGGAGAAAACCCTTTACGGGTTTCCCAAACTCGACGATGTCGAAATAGGAGATAAGCTTGCTCCTCCTCTACTATTCTTCGAAACAGAGTAGTTGAATATTGTCTCGAAGAATTTCCCAAAGTGATAAAAGGCAAAATTTGATCGATAGTTTCCAAATCAAATTTTGGGATAGCTTGAAGTTCATAAAGAGATAAAAGAGGACCGAAATTTTCCCTGTAGTCCAAAAGGGAAGTGACCTGATCAGGTGTCAATAAATAACTTGCTTGAAGCACTTCGGAATTTGCAAGATTTATATTGATGGGGTTGGAATATAGTTGAAAAAGAACCTCATAAATCGATTCATAATCTAAGTCTTCCTCTTGAACTGGAAATAATCTTTCTACTAAGTTTTCTAGATCAATTTGAGGCTGAGGTGGATTTTGGGCATAAAGCAAATGTTCCAAAATGGAAAAGAGGAAGAGCAATCCATATCTCAATTTTCTTAATCCCATTTATACCCAAAACTAACATGATGAGTACTCCCTAGGGCGTTATTTTGTCCAAGACCATAATCAAATTGAAATTTGCCTGGATTGATTCCAAGTCCGAAATTGATTTTAGAAGGCTCGCTATTGATTCCAGTCCTTAAAAAAATCCAGTCTTTGATCCCATATTCCAAACCTAATTTGACATTAGCTTTCAATGAAATGTCTTTTTCTGTTTCTAGATGAATTTGTAAACTGGAAGTGGGGAAATATGAAAGACCCATAGAAATCAGGGTAGGTAGTCGCTCGTCTGAATTCTTGCTTATTTTTGATCGGTTAAGGTTAGAAAAAAAAGCTCCCATTTGGATTTTAGGTCCTAAATCAGCTACTCCTCCAAGGCTCAAAACGAATGAACTGCCTCTTCCAAAGTCTTGAATTTGAGTTTGAAACCAATCTGCTTTTAAGCCAAAGCTCGCTATTCCAAGTTTTTGAGAATAACCGATTCCAAGTAGTTGCTGGTTAAAAAGGTTTCCTCCAAATCTTGATAAATTCAACCCAAAGGAACCAATATCAGATTTTAAGGCTACCGCTAAATCAAATGTGCTGAGTTCTTTCAATGCATACCTTTGATCAACACCAACTACAACACTTGAATTTTCAATCCGATCAAGGGCACCAATGTTATTAAAAGTAGTCCAAGCATCAGATAGGTTTACTTTCAGATTACCCATACTTTGACTTCTGGCTCCATGAGCTTGGGACAAAGGATCTGTTTGAGAATTTGCTTGGAAGCAAACACCAAAAGTGAAGCATAAAAAAATCAATGGCTTCATTTCGAGAAAAGTTTAAATGAACTATTAATTTAAATAAAATTCATTCAAATCGAACTGTGAACTACTATATTTTTTGAATTAAAATGGTGTTGTAAAATTGAAGAAGAAGTTTCCTTCACCCATGTTATTTAAAGAGTATTCAAATCTTAACACGGAATCGTAAAACCCGATCATGTCTATCCCCAGGCCATAACCCACCAAATATTTATTTGCCAATCTCGCATTTGAAGGAATCTCATTTCTGTCTTTCACAAAGCCATGGTCAAAATTCGCACTCAGGTAAAGCCTTATTGGGATTGTATTAAATTGCTCAAGCGGGACAGTATTGGAAATGTCAAAATTGCGATCAAAAAACTTCCATCTAAAGCTATTTTTATGGACATAGAGTTGTTGCCCTTCAATAACATTTAATTCATATCCTCTGATAAAATTAGGGCTATAGCCAATTCCTCTTACCAAGGTATAGGGCTGGTCTTCACTCAAAAACCAACTTGCCGTTAACCCAGTGTTGAAGTGAAACTTATCATTGATTTTGAAATACTTATTTGCGGTAAGATTGACTTCGACTTCATCTAATTCATCAGTAAAAAAGATGCCATACTTGGTGGCAGAAAGCACTAATAATTCACCATCTGTTGCATACGATACATTGTCTCTTCGGTCATGTCTAAAACTATAAGTCATGTACAAATAGCGAAGTGTATTGCTTCCATGCTGGAAATATTCTGGATTTTCATCCAATACGAGGGGACTTACCCAAGTATGATTAAAGCCAACCGTTACAAAATGAAAATTGTAAAAACTTCTTCTGTAAGTATATCGAAGTGCAGCAGCAATATTTTTTCTTAAAACATCTTCTTCAGGAGAAGTATAAAAAACTTGTCGGTTATTTTCAGATTTGATCGCTAAGGTTTTGTTATTAAAAAAAGTGAATTGGGCAGCCAATCCATGCAATTGCTTTTTATCTATGTATGGCTTACTATATTGAATATCAAGTGCTTTAGTGAAACCAAGTTGTCCAGAAAATCGGAGCTTTTCATTTCTTCCTGCTACATTGCTGTGACTCAGTCGGAGTCCATAATTTACCCTAGAGAAGTCTCTGCCTTGATTAGTCCACCATTCGGCAAAGTTTCTATCTGCTAGTTTAAAAATTAGTTGGGGAAGGATATACCAGCGCTCTTTGACAGTGATTACTACTTCTACTTCATCATCTCCGGTGATCAGTGGAGTGATTTCCACCTCAGTGAATAAGCGAAGATTATAAATCTTTTTTTGGTCTGCCTGAATTATTTCTATAAACGTTTCCCAATCGTAGTAAAAATCAGTGGTGAAGTCTAGCTCACGGAGAATGATATTTCTTTTTGTTTTTTCATTTCCAATAATAAAAATATTATTCACTTTCACTTTTTCTGGTGATCCTGCGTTTGCAGGACTGAAAGAAGTGTCTATTTGCCCATAAGATTTAGTTATACCAATGCTCGAAGCTAGGATTATCGTAAATAATAAGAGGGAAATGATATTTTTTATTTTAAGGGACAAGAGGGAATTCTGATTGATTATTTTTGGTTAAATAAAATGATTCAACAGGGTGTTAAATGACAATTAGAACTATAATTCGAAAGATAGCCATATTTCCCGTTTTGGTGTATCAATACACTATTTCTCCACTTTTTCCCGCTACATGTAGATACACACCTACCTGCAGTCAATATGCAAAAGAAGCGATTTTGAAATATGGTGTTTTCAAAGGTGGATGGCTTGGATTAAAGAGGATTTTGAGTTGTAATCCTTGGGGTGGTCATGGTCATGATCCTGTGCCCTGAATTTTTTCTGGCTTTAATCCATTTTTTAAGGCCATTATGACAAGAATTATTCCAACAATAACCAAAGGTATACTTAATATTTGTCCCATGTTTAAAGCCATATCCTCTTCAAATTCAACTTGAACGGCTTTAAAATATTCCCAAACAAAACGCATTCCGAAAACGGAAATCAAAAACAGGCCTAATAAAATCCCATCTGGTAATCTGGATTTATACTTGTTCCAAATTCCTAGTAGAATCAAGAAAATGACCAAATAGGAAACAGACTCATAAATCTGTGTTGGATGTTTTGTTTTGCCAAAGGTTTTTACCGTAGCTAAATAGTGGTCCCCTTTATCTGATATTGTTAAATTCAATGCAGTCTCTACAGGTTCTGCCAAATACTCTTTTGAGGAACTGAATTGGGTCAGAGCATATTTTATGTCTCTACGCAGTGTAGATTCTAAATCTTGCAAAGAAAATCCCCCTTTGGTAATTTCAATGTCAAAATTCACAGGAACGATTCCGTTATTTTGAAGTTCGGAACTACGGTCTTCTGGTTCATAGGCATTGATTGATACTATCGGTACACGTAGAGTTTTCAAAATGTCTTCTGTATCCCAAGCATAAACAAACCCATAATCAGTTCCTGTGTCTTTTCCCCCGATTTCTGAGTTCATCAAATTCCCAAATCTGATCAATGCTCCTGTCATTGCTGTCACAATCACAATTCTATCCACAACCCATAAATAACTTTGTCCTGGAGTTCTTTTTGCATAGAGCCAAAGGGCAAATAGAATGGCAATTGCGGCACCATGACTGGCCAATCCACCTTCCCAAACTTTAAGAATTTCTATAGGATTACTAAGGTATTTTTCAGGTTCATAAAAAAGAACATGACCTAGTCTTGCACCAACGATCGTCGCCAGCACCATATAAATAGTCAGTTTGTCTACCAGCTCGGGATTCTGGCCTTCCTTCTTAAAGAAATAAACCATGATTTGTTGAGAGATAATAAACCCCATCGCAAATAATAAGCTGTACCATCTAAGTCTTTCAAACCCTCCAAAAACTGCAGGATTCGGATCCCAGACAACGTAATTCAGCATTGATTCAAGCATAGTTAAAGTTGATCTAATTGTTCAAGTTCTTCTGTAAAACTTCCTGATAAAATGGGGAACCTGTACCAGGTTTTTGGGTCGATATTAAATTCATCTAAATGAAAAGAAGGCGCTAACCGCTCTCGTTTCCATTGGTTTCGAGACCAAAGTCTAAAGAATTTTTTGATGTATTCTTTTAAAACTCCCGGTTCCAAATCCAACTCATCCAGTAAGATTAGAAAAACATCAATTGGCGATCTTCTATCTCGAATCGCTAATTTTTCGATTTCTACAATCACCGAATAGGGCATTAAATCTTTTTCATCTGTTTGGGTTCTTTCCAAAGGTCTCAATTCGGCAGTTGGTTGCAATGAATTAACCAATTTTAATCCAGGTTGATCTAGATTTTTTTCTGCCCAAGATAACCAATGTAAAATGAAATATTTATCCACCGCTGCAATAGGGGAGATGCTTCCACTTGTATCGCCATCCATCGTCGTATAACCGACATCTCCTTCACTTCTGTTGGAGGTAGAAAGCAATAAGGCGTTATTGATGTTTGCAAGCATCCAAATGATGGGTGACCGAGTTCGGGCTTGAATATTTTGGAGGGTGATGTCATCTTTTTCCCAAGTAAGCTTTCTGCCGATTGCTTCTTCTATTTTTCCGGTATAGGATTTTATTTCTTCATCGATTTTCCAGTGATAAAATTTGGCACCAATACTTATTGCAAGAGCTTGGGCACTTTGAAAAGTGTCTTGAGATGAATTTTCTGTTCCTTGATAGGCAGTAGTAAGCAATTCACCAAGTAAGAATTTTTCAACATCTCCCTCATTTTTTGGAGGGAGATGAATATTCAATTTTCTACAAAAAAGTATAATTCCAAGCTCTTGAACTCCTCTTTTTACCATTTCTGAAACTAAAACAGCTATCGTAGAAGAGTCAGCACCTCCGCTTAATGAAAGGACGAAACCAGAACTTTTGCTTTTTCTTAAATAGTCAAACAAAGCCAAAGAAGCTGACTGTACAAATTCTTTTTCTTTTTCTAATACTGGTGCTAAGCCCTGTTCTTTCTCCTCCAACCAAAAGCTCTGTACTTGAAAATCCTGATAGGATAGAAGCTGGTTTCTGGATAGGATTTTACCGGATTTTCCCAGCATGATTTCTCCGTCAAAAATCATTCTTCCCGCTTCATTTCCGAGCAGGTTAGCATAGCAATAATAACAATCAAAAAGTTTACTACTTTCTGCAACAAGCTCTATGCGTTCCTTTGTTTTGCCCATCGCAAAATGGCTGGCACTAGGATTAAAAATCAAATCCACTTTTCTATCGGCAAGCCGATATCCAGGTCTTATGGTGCCTCTCCAGGCATCTTCGCAGATTTCGAAGCCATATTTCCATCCTTTATGCTCAAAGATTTGATCACCCAATGGATAATTCTGGCCTTCAAATTCAAACTGTATAACTTCATGCGCTTTCCAAGGTGTAAACCATCTGAATTCATAATGAACACCATCGATGGCCATATACTGTTTGGCTACAAATCCCTTGAGCTTAGCATCTTCTATTACTGCAATGCAATTGTAAACATTTTCTTGAATCCTAATCGGTAATCCAACTGCGACAGTAATGTTTTTACATTCTGGAATCAGCTGAGCCAATTGTTTTAGTGACTTTTGAGGAAACCAATAGCTGAGAAATAAATCTTCACATCCGTATCCAGTAATTGTCAATTCTGGCAAACATAGAATTTCGGCTCCTTCTGATTTCGCTTCATTAATTGCACGATTAATCCTATCCAAATTCCCTTTCCAATCTAAAGGAGTTTGGTTGACAGTACCTGCTGCAATTTTAATTGGAGACATATTAGATTATTTCAATAGGAAGGTAAAAATAGGCTTCTAATGGGTGATATTTAATAAGTCACAGGCATTTTTAGAAGCTTCTTGCTCTGCTTTTTTCTTGGTGCTCCCTTTTCCTTGGGAAATTTCTTTGCCATCCACTTCTAAAGAAACGATAAACTCTTTGAATCTCTGATTTCCATGGACATGAAGTACTTTGTATTCAATTTCTTTATTTTCTTTTTGGGACCACTCAATAATTTTGCTCTTATAATTTGTGACAGTAGCAATCATACCTTCCAAATCGAAGTGCAATAAAATTCTTTTTAAAATGAATTTTTTTGTGAATCCATATCCTCTATCCAAATAAATTGCGCCTAATAAAGCTTCAAGAATATCGCCATACAAAGATTTATTCCCGATAAAAATCCGATCTCCAATTTCAAGATTAAGAACCTTTTTTAGGCCTATTTTTATCCCAGTCGAATTGAGTGACTCACGATTTACCAATTTTGAGCGAGTTTCTGTCAGGAAACCTTCGTCGCGATAGGGATATTTTTTAAATAGATATTCTGCGACGACTGCTCCTAAAATAGCATCACCCAAATATTCAAGTCGTTCATTGGAAATCTTAAATCCTTTTTGAGTTGCTTCTGCAAGACCGGAAGGAGTTAGTGCTAATTTGTAGAGTGTAATGTTAAAAGGCCTGCTACCAATCATCATTTTGATGTCTGCAGCAAGCCTTTTATCTTTTTCGCTAAAGAAGAGAGTGTTAAGTCCGAGTCTTTGAAGAATTTTCAAGTTCGGTTCAATTATATTTCTTGAAGATGACAGAACAGTTATGGCCACCAAATCCAAATGTGTTGCTTAACGCAAAATTTATTTCTCTCTTTTGGGCTTTATTGAAAGTTAAATTCAATTTTGGATCAAAGTTTTCATCATCTGTGAAATGATTGATCGTAGGAGGGACTAGTCCATTTCTGATAGCAAGTATAGATGCTATCGCTTCTACAGCTCCTGCAGCTCCCAGCAAATGCCCAGTCATGGATTTTGTACTGCTTATATTAAGATTATAAGCATGATCTCCAAAAACTTTCCCAATTGCTTTTGTCTCTCCTACATCACCAAGTGGGGTAGAAGTTCCATGAACATTGATATAATCGATTGCTTGAGGTTCTAACCCTGCATCTTCAAGAGCTAAATTCATTACTGTACTTGCTCCTAATCCATCAGGATGAGGTGCGGTAATATGGTACGCATCAGCTGACATTCCACCTCCAACAAGTTCTGCATAAATTTTTGCCCCTCGGGCTTTGGCATGCTCGTATTCTTCTAAGATTAAAGCGCCTGCACCTTCACCAAGAACGAAACCATCTCTGTCATTGTCGAATGGACGTGAAGCAGTTTCAGGCGATTCATTTCTTTGAGAAAGAGCCTTCATGGCATTAAATCCACCTATTCCTGCCTCTGTGACAGCGGCTTCAGAACCACCACTGATAAATATATCAGCCTTTCCTAATCGTATGTAATTGAATGCATCTATAAGTGCATTAGTAGCTGAGGCACAAGCAGAAACTGTGACAAAATTAGGCCCTCTAAAACCATATTTAATGGAAATAAATCCGGCACTGATATCAGCGATCATCTTCGGGATAAAGAAAGGATTAAAGCGAGGAGTACCATCACCATTGGCAAAATCGGTCACTTCATCTTGAAAAGTTCTTAGTCCTCCAATACCAGAACCCCAAATAACACCAGCACGTGACTTGTCGATAGTTTCTAAGTCGAAACCTGCGTCGTTCATGGCCTCTTCTACAGAGATCATGGCGTATTGGGTGAAGGGATCCATCTTTCGGGCCTCTTTTCTGTCAATAAACTTCTCGATATCAAGATTTTTGATTTCGCAGGCAAATTGAGTTTTGAATAGAGAGGCGTCGAATCTGGTGATCGGTGCAGCACCACTCACCCCATTAATCAATCCGGTCCAGAATTCTTCTACCGTATTGCCTATTGGGGTGAGGGCACCCATACCTGTTACAACAACTCTTTTTAAATTCATAAAATGAATTTATTGGTTATTATTTTACGTTAGCCTCAAGGTAAGTGACAGCCTGTCCTACCGTACCGATTTGTTCAGCCTGATCATCAGGAATCGAGATATTGAATTCTTTTTCGAACTCCATGATCAATTCTACGGTGTCCAGAGAGTCAGCTCCAAGGTCATTGGTGAAGCTTGCTTCTAAAGTCACTTCAGACTCTTCTACGCCAAGTTTGTCAACAATGATGGCTTTTACTTTTTGTGCAATTTCAGACATTTTGTGATCAGTTTAGTTAATAACACTTCGCAAAGAAATATATTTAAAACCTAATTGGCAAAGAAATGACTCAAGTTAATTTAATTATAAAAGACTCACCTGTTAGGTTGGATTTAAATTTTTAACTTTGTCACCATCTATTTTCTTCCTCAATGAAGAAGGCAAAATTACTAATTGAACATACGTACGATTTTGAGCTACTTGGCCTCCAATCCCCTGTAAAGGATTATAAAATGGCTTGGCTGATCAATCGTGACCTAGCTATAAACCTAGTGAGAAAAGAAGATCTTGAATTAGAGTTTCTTACCTCTCCAAGTCTGAAAATATCACAATATTTCCTTTCTTTACCACATGGTTATATTCAGCTTTTGAAAAATAAGGCATTAAATAATGAACATCAAGTCACCTATCTTATTCCAGAACTGAAGTTTATGGATTATTTCCTTTTGGTTCAAGATGATACCTTTCAAACGAGTATTCATACATTTGTAGACCAATTGGCTAAAAATTCATTCGTTCAAAACATTGTCAAACTGGATATTTCCAAACTAAAATCAAAAGAGAACCTATTAACTTATTAATGTTCCAATGAGCTATAATCAATTTAACAAGACCAAAATTCTTGCAACAATCGGCCCTGCTTCAAATAACTATGAAACTATTGTAAGTCTGGCTGCCGCTGGCGCAAATGTTTTTAGACTGAATTTTTCGCATGGTAGTCACGATATTCACAAAGAAGTAATTGACATCATCCGTAAGGTAAATAAAGAGCAGAATTTGAACCTAGGAATTCTTCAAGATCTCCAAGGTCCTAAAATCAGAGTGGGTGAAGTGGAGAATAATGGTGTTGAAATAAAGCCCGGTGAAAAAATCACGATTACCAATGATCCTGTATTAGGGACAAGTAGTTTGGTAAGTACTGTTTATCAAAATCTTCCCCAGGATGTAGTGACAGGAGATAGAATCTTGATCGATGATGGCAATTTGGAGGTTTTGGTAAATGATACGGATGGAAAAAACGTAAACTGCACAGTAATCCATGGTGGTATTTTAAAATCCAGAAAAGGAATCAATCTTCCAAATACGAAAGTGAGTGCTCCTTCTTTGACTGAAAAGGACATAGAAGATTTAGCTTTCGGTTTAGACCAGGATGTCGATTGGATTGCCTTATCCTTTGTGAGATCTGCCGAAGATATTATTGACTTACGAGAAAGAATCGAAGAAAAAGGAAAAGTTTGTAAAATCGTTGCTAAAATCGAAAAACCTGAAGCTTTAGAAAATATTGATTCAATTATTGAAGCAACCGATGCTATTATGGTTGCAAGAGGTGATTTAGGAGTGGAAGTTCCGATGGAAATCGTTCCTCTTTGGCAAAAGAAAATCGTTGAAAAATGCAAATTGGCCTGTAAGCCGGTGATCATAGCAACTCAAATGATGGAGAGCATGATTGTAAACCCAAGACCAACTAGGGCTGAAACCAATGATGTAGCGAATGCAGTATTAGATGGGGCAGATGCTGTAATGCTTTCTGCTGAAACAGCTTCTGGAAAATATCCTGTCAACGCCGTAAAGGCAATGAGTAGCATCATCGGTTATTTGGAGGCAAATGCCGAAATCTATCATAATCTTTACAAAATTCCAGAAGATGACGAAACTTTCCTAAGTAATAACTTGATCTTGATGGCTTCCAGACTTTCAAGAAACGTAAAGGCTAAAGCTATTGTAGGAATTACCTCTTCAGGATTTACCGGTTTTAGAATTGCGTCTCATAGGCCTTTGGCAAGTATTTTTGTATTTACAAGCAAAAAAACTTTAATCACTCAAATGTCATTAGTGTGGGGAGTAAGAGCTTATTACTATGACAAAGTAATATCAACAGACGCCACTTTTGCTGATATCGAAAATACTCTGAAAGATGATGATCATGTGAATACAGGAGATATCATTATCAATACGGCGAGCATGCCGTTGAAAGGTGAAGGCAGAACAAATATGTTGAAAATCCACGTTGTGGATTAACTTAGAAAAAAATTAAAATTTTCAGATAATTTGAATTAAACACCTTCCATTTAAGAGGGTGTTTTTTTTATCTTTTTTTTAAAAAAACGTTTCAACTAGTTAAAATGTCAATTCAACTAGTTAAAACATCAATTCAACTAATTTTAAATATCTAAAGTTCTTTGTCTTAGTTAAGTAGGTAACTAACCTAAATAACTATGCATAATTATTTGAAATATTTTGTTCTGGGATTTTTCCTGATAATCACGATCTCTTGTAGCGACGATTATCAGGGCCCGATTCCATACCCAACTTTGACAGAAGCAGCTCAAGAAGCTGGATTGACTACTTTATTGACTGCCGTAAATGCAGTTCCTGGCTTGGCAAATACACTTCAATCTCAACCTGAGATCACGGTTTTTGCGCCTTCAAATGATGCATTCGCCAATGCCCTAACTGCGTTTGGAGCTAGTGACTTATCTGATTTAGTTACAAAAATAGGAGGAGCCGCAAACTTAGAAACTGTATTAGGTTTCCATGTGGTGCCAGCTATGGCACTTTCAAAAGATTTAAATGAGGACAATATTTTTACAACGCTATCCGGTCAGCGTTTAAGAGTAAACGTATCTCCCGGAATAGTTACTGTAACTGATGCTGTAGGAAATATTTCTAGAGTATTACAGGCGGATGTAAGAATTGAAAATGGGGTAATCCATGTCATCGACAGAGTTTTGATTCCTAGTATTGAGCTTCCTAAACCAACTTTGGTTGAGGCTGCGACAGAAGCTGGGTTGACTACCTTGATCAGTGCTGTTACAGCAGTGGATGGATTGGCAGAGCAGTTACTTTCTGCAGAAGCCATCACAGTTTTTGCTCCTACAAATGAGGCTTTTGAAGCGGCTTTGGAGGTTTTTGGTGCTGAGGATTTGAATGAGCTTGTGGTGAAAATCGGTGGCATAGATAATTTAGAAAAAGTCCTTGGATTTCATGTGGTTCCGGCCGTTGCGTTTTCTTCAGACCTTGAAGCTACAAATTCTTTTACAACACTTTCCGGTCAAAATATAACGGTAGAGAAAAACGGAAATTCTGTTTCTGTGACAGATGCGCTAGGTAGAGTAGCTCAAGTAGTAGCTGCTGATATTGAAATTTCAAATGGTGTGGTGCATGTGCTTAATGGAGTAATGCTTCCAGATTTGATGCTTCCAACTATTGTGGAAGCTGCAGAAGCTGCTGGTTTAACAACATTAATTGATGCTGTAACCGCAGCAAACTTAGGTGGAGCCCTATTGGGTGCTGAAGCTATTACAGTTTTTGCTCCCTCAAATGAAGCATTTGGGAATGCTTTAGAAGCTTACAATGTTTCTGACCTCAATCAATTAGTAGCCAAAATAGGAGGTATAGAAAATCTTCAGACTGTTTTAGGTTTCCATGTAGTACCCGCAGTAGCTTTTTCAACTGATTTAGCAGCAAATAACACCTTTACCACGCTTGCAGGTCAAGAAATTACTGTCACGGCAAGTTCTGGAGGAGTGACTGTGACCGATGCTTTGGGGAATACTGCAAATGTGATAGCTGCTGATGTAGCCATAGAAAATGGAGTTGTCCATGTAATAGATGGTGTATTATTGCCAGAATTAGAACTTCCTAATTTGGTGGAAGCTGCTACTGCTGCAAATCTTACCGTGTTATTAGACGCTGTGACTGCGGCTAATCTAGGTGGAGCATTGTTAGATGCAGAGTCTATTACAGTATTTGCTCCTACGAATCAAGCATTTGTAAATCTTCTTACTGCTCTTAATTTGAATTCACTGGAAGAACTTATTTCAACTTTAGGAGCAGAAGCAGTGACTAAAGTTTTGCAATTCCATGTTGTTCCAGCTACTGCGTTTTCATTTGACTTAGAGTCGGGAGAGCAAATGGTTCCTACACTTTCAGGAGAAATGCTCACTGTCACCAGAAACGGATCAAATGTCACTGTCACAGATAAAGCAGGAAATACATTTAATGTAGTTGCAGCAGACGTTGCCATAGAAAATGGCGTGGTACATGTTATTGATGGGGTACTATTACCGACACTATAATTTAACTATCTATACATCGAAAAGGGGCGGTTTTATCGCTCCTTTTTTTTTGCCCTTAGATCTGAATTCCATTTAATTAAACAATTTTTTTCTCCTTTAGTTGATTCAATACAAGTAATTCTTTCCCAAAATATTTGGATTAATTGATCTAATATCTAATGAACTTACTTCTGATTTCAGATGATTCCCAACTATCCGGCAAGGTAGAGAAGCTTTTGAACGAGAAATTCTCAAGTTGGAAACTCTTAGCCCTTGTAGGGACAAAGGATGAATTTCAAGATAATTTAAATCAAAATGTACCATTTGATTTAATTATGGCAGATTTTGAGCTTTTGAAAAGCTGGAATAAAAATAATTTCATTCAATTTTTTAAAAGTAAACCATTAATCCTTATCTCTGAGTCCAAGGAAAATGCGATGGAAGCATTTGAATTTGATTGTTTGGATTTCTTGCTCAAACCAGTTCTGTCGAAAAGTTTAGAAAAGTCATTTCAGAAAATAACTAGATTGTTGCCTGTAAATTCAATTCAAAATATTGAAAATCAGATAATTGAGAATATCGTCTCAAGTATTTCAAAAAACTCTTATAAAATTCGGTTTCTGGTGAAAATAGGAAATCGATTTACTTATGTTCCAACAGAAAAAGTATCTTTTTTCTTCTCAGAAAATGGAGTCACTTACATGGTGGAAAGTGGTACTTCTCAAAAATATATTGTTGAAAATTCTTTAAATGAACTTCAGGAAAAATTGCTGAATCCGATGAATTTTTACCGTATTAATAGATCCATGATAATCAATCTATACGATGTTTTGGCTATTAAGCCTTACGTAAATGGACGATTGCTAATATCTCTTGCGACCAAAAGTGATTTTGATCCATTGGTAGCCAGAGAGCGAGTGGCAGAGTTTAAGAGATGGGTCAACCAATAACGCAATTATTTTTGGCTTGAAATTGAATCGTCAGGGCCTTTGGGTTTGACCATGATCACATTCTCTCGGTCTACTTTTACTGAACCATCTGGAGATCCTTTTACCTTTCTGACGAATTTTGCCTCAGTATAAATGACAGGTGCAAGTGATTCACTTTTGTATTTGGAGTAAAAGGCGGCCAATTCTGCAGCGCGCTCTAGAACCATTGGAGGTATGTTTTTAAAACCTTTCATTTTTATCACTACATGTGATCCAGGTACCAATCGAGCATGCAGCCATAAGTCATCCTTATGGACATAACCTCTGAGCATCTCATCGTTATCCTTAGCTGATTTACCTACCCAAACAAGGAACCCGTCTACTTCAAAAGACTTAAAGGGTAATGAAGATGTGGCTTTAAGTATAGATTTTTCTTTTACTTCCTCTTTTTTGAACGTTTTTAAATCTCTGAATTCATGAACTTCCTCCAGTTTATTGATTTGAGAAACCAATTCATTTTTCAGGTCATTTTTATTTTGTATAGTCTTTTCAAGTTGTTCCCATTCCAGCTTTCTGTTTTTACTTTTTCTATAAAGTTGGGCGGCGAAATCCTGAGGTTTTTGCTGCGGTTTGAGCTGGATGATTATAGTTTTTCCTGTATAAAAATCTAGCAACTCAACCTCCACTTTGGACTCTTTAAATTCATGAAGATTGGCCATGACTACATCTGCCAGCTGGGAAGGAGGGGGAGAATGTTTTAATTCCTCAAGTTTATTCGATGCTTTGTTCAAATAAGATTCTGTCTTTTTCAGTTGATCTTGAAGTTTCCGAAGCAATTCGTTTTTCTCCTTTTCAAAATTCCCTTTGACCAAAGCCAAATAAAAAAGTTCATTGATAGCTGCTATCGGGTCAGAAAATACCTTAATAGCTAGAGGTTCTGGTAATAAGCTCAAATAGATTCCCTGTTCATTTTCAACCAAAGAAAACAGAGGAGAATCGAGGAGATCAAGTATCTCCTCCATCAATTCCCATTTCCTGTCTAATTCTTCATTTGGAAATCCTTTTTCTTTCAACCAGGATCTCGGGATTTTTCCTAGTGTGGGGAGAAATTGCGAAGCATTTCCGTCCAACTCATTAAATCGTTCTCTGGTTAACTCAAGTGTTACAGGAAGTGATTTCCAATCGAGTTGTTTATCCTCTGAGATTTCATTTCTGAAAATACGGACTGGCAACGTTTGATTGCCATCAAAAAGCAAAATATTGCTTCGGTTTCCATGTAGCTTGAAAAGCAAAACTTGGCCTGAGCTAAACCTGAAAATGAATGATCTTTCAAAATTTAAAACCTCACAGGAAATTATTTTCTGATCTAGAAGCTCAGGGAAAAGATTGATGCTATTTCTTTTCGCCCGTCTAAATAGATCAGGAAAACTGAGAAAAATCTGTGGAGTTTTTAAATGAGCCCTAATCCAAAGCTGTCCGGATCCACCTTCAGTTTCTAGGATCAGTTCATCCTTACTTTGAGAAAAGCATGAAATTATTTTTTGTCCTTTAAATTTTTGATCTAAGGCTGGACATAGAAACTTTAGGAAATGATAATTGAGGTGCATCAGGACAAAGTTACCTGAAGACCATCGTAGGCCAAAGAAATACCTTCAGGTAATTCTCCTTCAACTTCGCTGTGAAGACCAAGCTTATGAGATACGTGGGTTAGATATGTCATTTCAGCTCCGATTTCTTTAGCTTTTGAAACTGCTTCTTCTAGCGTGAAATGAGAAATATGCGATTCTTTTTGAAGGGCATTTAAAACTACAATCTTGCTTCCTTCAATTAATCTCATTGACTCGTCGGGAATAAAATTAGTATCAGTGATATAAGTAAAATCGCCGATTCTAAACCCAAGCACTGGAAGCTTATAATGAAAAACTGGAATGGGAGTGATTTTTACACCTTGAATAATGAATGGGGTTTCCGTAATCTCAATAGGTTCGACTTTTGGGACACCCGGGTATTTATGGTTTGAAAATACATAAGCAAATTCCCGTTTTATTTGCTCAAGTACCTGAACTCTTCCAAAGATCGGAATGTCCTTTTGTTGTTTAAAATTAAAAGGGCGAATGTCATCTAGCCCGGCAGTGTGATCTTTGTGTTCATGGGTAAATAGAACCCCGTCTAAGTGATCAATTCCAGCTCGCAACATCTGACTCCTGAAATCCGGCCCGGTATCTACCACTAGGCTTAGATCGCCTAAATCGAAATGAATCGAAGACCTAAATCTCTTATCTCTGAAATCCAGTGATTTACATACTGAACAAGAACAACCGATCACTGGAACGCCTTGAGATGTGCCGGTTCCCAAAAAAGTTACTTTCAAAATTTTAATGTGGTTTGTCTTAGTTCTCGAAGAAAATCATGATTTGATTTGTCCGAAAAATCCTGTGGATTAAAATTTAATTCAACTAAAATGTCGATAAGAGCATTGATTTTTCCTTCTAAAGGAAAATATTTATTGATGATGACAATTTTATTTTCTCTCAATACACAATACCCTGATTTGAAACTTCCTTTCTCATATCGAAGCATATAATCTGATGCTGCGAAAAGATTTTCCAATTTATCCAGATAATTTTTAGTGTACTTTACTGCCATTCTTAGCTGAGGTATTTTTTAACTGTTGCCAGTACCTTATCAAAGTCCAAAGGTTTTTGGATAAAATCATCAAATCCGAATTTTCGAAATTCATCCATCGTATAATTATTCACATTACCAGAAATTGCGATAATGGGGAGTTTGGACTTTTTGGGATCTTCTAATTTCCTGATGGCTTGAGTGCAGGATGCTCCATCCATCACAGGCATGCTTATGTCCATTAGAATCAAATCGAAATCTTCTTTCTCTAGCATTTCCAAAACCTGCTTACCATTTCTGGCTGCCTTCATTTCGTAATTTTCAAAAGCAAGAACACTTTTCGTCAGATTGATAATAACTGAGCTGTCTTCTCCGACAAGGATTTTTTTAGTATTACTCATGATTTAAAAATAGTTTCTTCCTTTATATATTCTTTAAAAATAAGAATTTCATTTTGCAAGTTTTGCAGTGCTATTAATGTTTCTTTTGAATTCTCATTTATTGCATTCATTTCACCTTCTTTTGAAAGAAGGAATATTTTGTTGGCACCAAGTGTTCCGCTATTCCCTTTAATAATATGAAATTTTTCACCAATGCTCTTTATATCCCCGTCTTTAAAAGATTTAATAGATTCCTCCACTAATGTTTCACACTCTTTCAAAAATTCCAAATAGATAGATTTAATCGTTTTCGCCTGGTTGTATTTCATTAATTGTTTCATCACCTGATGATCCAAAATCACATTTTCAATTGATTTCTCATTTTCAATGCTAGACTCTTTTTGAATCCGAGCTGTTCCCTTTAATAATCTTTTGATGCATTCAAGAAATTCTTTCGGCCTGATAGGCTTGATAAAAAAGTCATCAAAGCCTTCTTCTATAAAATTATTTTTGTCTTCAAGTTCAGCGAAGGCCGTGACTGCTATGATAGGACAATCAGAATGAGCGGATGATCTTATTTGTTTCATTGCGGTTATTCCGTCCATCTGAGGCATTTGAATATCCATTACGATCAAATCATATCGATCTTCTTGAAGCATCTGTAAGGCTTCAATTCCATTTTTTGCACTTTTGAAAAAACAAATTTGTCCGATAAGATTCTCAAATAGTTTCCGGTTGATATCATTATCGTCTACAATCAGCACCCTTTTGCTTTTCATCTCGTAAGTTTGGATTTTTGATGTCAGCCTTAGCTATAAAACCATTGGCAATACAAAATTATCTTATTCTTGTAGTCGGCCCTACTGCGGTAGGTAAAACTGAATTATGTTTAAATCTAGCCAAAAAATTCAATACAGAAATCATCTCTTGCGATAGTCGTCAGTTTTATAGAGAAACTAATTTAGGAACGGCTAAGCCTTCTGAACGTGAATTGCGACAGATTCCACATCATTTCGTCAATAGTCTCTCTATTGAGGATTCTTATGATGTTAAGATGTTTGAAAAGGAAGTTATTGAACTGTTGGAGAGGCTATTTAAGAATCATCAAGTAGTGATAATGACAGGTGGTTCGGGATTATTTGCTGATGCAGTGGTCAATGGATTAGATGAGATGCCCGATTTGGATCCAGGCTACAGAATGGAAATCATCAAAGAGTATGAAGAAAAAGGCTTGGAATTTTTACAAAATGAACTGGCTGAGGTCGATCCGGAATATCTAAAAGTTGTGGATCAAAATAACCCACAGCGGTTAATGAGAGCCATCGAAGTTTATAGGGGAACAGGAAAGCCTTTTAGCAGTTTTAGGGTCAAGAAAAAAGCCGAAAGAAATTTCAAAACAATCAAAATTGGCCTTGAAAGGGATCGAGAAGAATTGTATCAGCGGATTGATATGAGAATGGATCAAATGATAGTCTCAGGATTATTTGATGAAGCAAAATCACTTTTTGAAAAAAGGAATTTGAATGCTTTACAAACTGTAGGCTATCAGGAGATTTTTGGTTTTCTAGAAGAGAAATATGATAGGGAAGAAGCTATAAGATTACTTAAACGCAATTCTCGAAGATATGCTAAAAGACAGTTGACATGGTTTCGAAAAGATCCTGAAATCCAATGGTTTAATCCCTCTGAAAAAGAGGGAATCATGAACTATATTTCTTCTCAAATGGGCGAATAACCAGAGATTTTCGCTACCCAATTATAGGGCGCCTTCTTTATTAATTGATTGTATTGCAAACGATTAATTTTTAACGACCGAAGCATTTCTATACTTTTTTTCGGGAGCTTTTTGCCAGAATTTATCTTATTCCATTTTTCTGAAATCAACTCTGGATCAGCAATTTCCCCAAGAATAATTCCCAGTTCTGGATGATTTAAACCAAGGTTGGAAGTTAATTCTCTCTGCAAGTTTAATTTGCGTTGCATGGTTGTTCTTACGGTAAGAAAAAATAGGAGACAAGCGCCTCCCATGGTTAAGAAGATTGGAATAAATCCCATATTATATACTTAAAATTTCCATCAGTTTTAAATGGCCAGTATTTAGCGGCTTTTCTTTTCCTATGCAATCTTCAAAAGGGGTATAAACAATTTGGTGATTCATAACACCTGCCATGCAGCTTTTCCTTCCTTCGATCAAACCTTCCACTGCTGCCATTCCACAAAAACTTCCTAAAACACGGTCCCGTGCAGTTGGACTACCTCCTCTTTGAATATGACCAAGGGTTGTGAATTTAAAATCTTTGTTCGGGTCATTGATCTTTTCTTTGACTTTTCGCATAATGGTTTCTGCATTGCCTTCCTCATCACCTTCTGCTACGACTACAATACTTGAACTTTTGCTTTTTCTCAGATTTTTCAAACTTTTTACAACCATATTCAGATCTGTCTTGGTTTCTGGAACCATGACAAATTCCGCTCCCCCACCAATTCCAGATTCTATTGCAATAAATCCTGCATCTCTTCCCATTACTTCGATAAAGAAAATTCTATCGTGAGCAGCTGCCGTATCCCGGATTTTATCTATAGCTTCCAATGCCGTATTGACCGCAGTATCAAATCCGATGGTGTAGTCAGTTCCAAAAAGATCATTGTCAATAGTTCCAGGACAGCCTACAGTAGGAATGCCATATTCTTCTTCAAAGATTTTGGCACCGGTAAAAGTCCCATCTCCACCAATCGCTACGATGCCTTCTATTTCATTTTCAACAAGATTTTCGTATGCTTTTTTACGCCCCTCAGGAGTTTTAAATTCCATTGATCTGGCTGATTTGAGGATGGTTCCACCTCGTTGAATAATATTGCTGACCGAATGGGAATACATTCTTTTTATATCACCTTCGATCATTCCTTCGTAGCCTCTATAAATTCCGTAAACTTCCAGTCCTTTAAAAATAGATGTTCTAACGACTGCTCTTACACAGGCATTCATACCGGGGCTATCCCCTCCAGAAGTAAAAACTGCGATTTTCTTCATTTCAATAGGTTTAAGTTTCCAAAAATAAGGATTCTGAAAGTAATAAAGGAATTCAAATATTTTAAAACCTCAAAATTTTCAGCTTTATTGAAAAACAAGAATTCAATATTATTAACTAGTTAATTTTTTATGAAAATATTCCCATTTTCTAGTTCCTCTGTTAAAACTACCCCAATTGGATTGGGTTGTATGTCCCTTCCTGAAGATGATGCTACCAGTAAAAAAATAATTGATGCGACCTTGGCATCAGGTATCAATTTGTTGGATACGGCAGATTTATATCAGAATGGTCGCAACGAAGAAATGATAGGCAAAGCAATAAAAGGGAGAAGGAACGAAGTGATTTTAGCTTCAAAAGTTGGGAACCAAATGCGATCAGATGGAAGTGGATGGGATTGGAACCCAAGGAAAGCCTACATTCTGGAAGCGATTGAGAAAAGCCTGAAAAGACTACAAACTGATTACTTAGATTTGTACCAATTACATGGAGGAACCATGGAAGATCCTTGGGAGGAAACCTTGGAAGCTTTTGAAATCTTAAAGAATCAAGGAAAAATCAAAGCTTTTGGTATTTCTTCCATTCGGCCCAATGTGATTAGAAAGGTATTGACCATGTCAAATCCTTCCACGATCATGATGCAATACAGTCCTTTGGATAGGAGGCCAGAAGAAGAAGCATTTCCATTAATCTCATCTAAAGAAACAAAGGTTTTGGTCAGAGGAAGCCTTGCCAAAGGCATGCTTATCAATAAAGAGGCTGAGGAATATCTTGATTTATCAAAACAAAAAATCCAATTGATTAAAGACGAAATAAAAGGGTCTGGATATATACCAGAGGCTTTTTTGATCAAATTTGGATTGTCCCAAAAAGCAGTGGGGGCCTTGATCATAGGGGCGAGTTCGGTCGCTCAAGTGGAGAAAATGGCTCATGGCTATGAAGAAAGTCAGAAAATCCCTGATCAG
This sequence comes from uncultured Algoriphagus sp., assembly GCA_965659625.1. Lineage (GTDB taxonomy): Bacteria > Bacteroidota > Bacteroidia > Cytophagales > Cyclobacteriaceae > Algoriphagus. Next base: position 137,606 of record CBFHWO010000011.1, read on the forward strand.
GTAATTCTGGATTTCAGAGAAAAATTCAGTCCAAATTATTACCAGCAGCACCGATAAAATTCCTGTTGCCCACGGAAATCAAAAAGATTATTTTCGGCTTTATTGAATTCATATTATCAAAAAATCACCCAAATCTACTTTAAAGATGAAGTTTCGATTACTCTTTTTGGCAATGCCACTCTTGGTTTTTGCCTGCCAACCCAAAGAACTGACAGAGCAAGAACGCTGGGAGGATACCGCTTCTCGCGTTGAAATCATCAGGGATGACTTTGGTGTTCCTCATATTTATGGTCAATCAGATGCTGATGCGGTTTTCGGTTTGCTCTACGCTCAGTGCGAAGATGACTTCCGAAGAGTGGAAAGAAATTATGTTTGGGCGACGGGAAGATTGGCTGAGTTGGAGGGTGAGGAAGCCATCTATTCGGATCTCCGCGCTAATTTATATATGACAGAAGCGGAAGCGAAGGCGGATTATGATAAAGCTCCAGATTGGTTGAAAAAGCTTTGCGTAGCATTTGCAGATGGGGTGAATTACTATTTGGCCACTCATCCCGAAGTAAAACCAAACGTGATCACTCATTATGAGCCTTGGATGCCCATGTTTTTCAGCGAGGGTTCTATTGGTGGAGATATAGAGCAGATTCCAACCAGGAGAATTGCGGCGTTTTATGGCGAAAATGAATCCTTAGCTTTAAATGAATTTGGTAGTGGGCTAGACCCTGTGGATTTGACAGAAGAACCAAAAGGCTCCAATGGAATCGCTGTTTCAGGGGATTTGACAGAGTCAGGAAATGCCATGCTGCTTATCAATCCGCATACGTCTTTCTATTTTCGTCCTGAAGTTCATGTAGTCAGCGAGGAAGGTTTGAATGCCTATGGAGCTGTAACTTGGGGACAATTTTTCGTTTATCAGGGATTCAATGAGAAGACTGGATGGATGCATACTTCGACTGGTGTGGATTTTATAGACGAGTTTGTGGAAAATGTAAGTGAATCGGAAGGAAAGCTAACTTATCAATATGGAGAGGAAAGCAGAGAAGTGACTGAGCTTCCCATTACTTTGAAATATAAAGAGGGCAATGAAATCAAGGAAAAATCATTCACTATGTACCGCACCCATCATGGGCCAGTGACACATAAATTGGATGACAAATGGGTGGTAACCAAAATCAATTGGGATCCAGTGAATGCTTTGACGCAAAGTTTTACCCGAACCAAACTCAGCAATCATGCGGAGTTTAAAGAAATGATGAACATCCGTACCAACTCATCCAATAATACAGTTTACGCAGATGCGGATGGAAACATTGCCTATTTCCATGGGAATTTTATCCCCAAAAGAAATGAAGGCTTTGACTTCTCCAAGCCAGTGGACGGTTCGGATCCAGCTTCAGATTGGCAAGGATTTCACACCGTAGATGAAAGTATTACTTTGCTAAACCCTGCCAATGGATGGATTCAAAACTGTAATTCTACGCCCTTCACTTCGGCTGCTGAATTCAGTCCAAAAGCAGAAAATTATCCGGTATACATGGCTCCGGAATCTGAGAATTACCGTGCTATTCATGCCGTCCGTGTATTGAAGGATGCCAATCAATTGACTATCGATAAATTGATCAACTTGGCGCATGATCCCTATTTGCCAGCATTTGAGAAATTGATTCCTATGCTTTTGAGTGCTTATGATCAAAAAGGAATCGCTGATCCAGAACTTACTGAGGCAATTGAAATTCTGCAAAACTGGGATTACAGAACTAGTAAAGAATCTGTTGCGATGTCAGTAGCTCATTTCTTTGGGATGAATTTCATGCGAAATCACGGCAATATCAATAACCTGTTGGAATTCAATGTCGGAAAAGGAGAGGTTCCGGACCCTTCAGCAACTGATCTTTTGGCAACCTTCCGATCTACTTTAGATGAGATGAATGAAGATTTTGGAACTTGGAATACACCTTGGTCAGAGATAAACAGATTCCAGAGATTAACAGGTGACATAGATTTGAAATTTGATGATGACAAACCCTATGTGCCAATAGGTTTAGCTTCAGGAACCTGGGGAGCTTTGGCTGCTTTTGGTGCAAGGTCTACTCCAGAAACCAAGCGTTTGTATGGCTACAGAGGAAATAGCTTTGTAGCCGTGGTGGAGTTTGGTGAGAAAGTAAAAGCCAAGTCAATACTTGCAGGAGGTCAGAGTTCCGACCCGAACTCACCTCATTTTGATGATCAGGCTCAGAGATATGCCAATGTGGAATTTAAGGATGTGGCATTTTATCGGGAGGATATTGAGGCTAGGGCGGAGGAAAAGTATCAACCGGGGAAAAGAGGTAAGGAGTAGGGAGTTTGGAAGTCAGGAGGTTGGAAGTGGGAAGTAGGAGGTGAGGAAGTCAGAAAGTTTCAGTACTGTTTGGTTATTTCGACTGAAGCATGCGGAAGGAGAAATCTCTTCTGTTTGGATAGAATAAAGAAATACATGGAAATACGGTGGAAATAGCCTTTCCTTCGGTCGGGGAAATAGAGGGAATGGAAGTAGGAGGTGAGGAAGTGGGAAGTATCTCGCCGAAGGCATATATTATTTTCCAAGAGAGACATTTCTACGCGAAGCCTATCTTAAAAAATAAGATAGCTCTTCGAGCAGATAGGAATAAGATAGGCTTATGGTAGAAAGCGAGATTATTTCGTATCTCAGCGAAGCTGTATCTCAGGAGCGGAGCGACTGTATTTCGCGAAGCTTATTTCCATTTAAAAACAAAAGATCGGGATTGAATTCATTCCCGATCTTTTGTTTTTAAAAATCAAAATGGCAAATCATCCTCCGTTTCTGCTCCAGCTGGAACACTTTCTTTTCGATCTCCCATCAGTAGAATGCTTTGCACCACTACCTCAGAAATGTAACGCTTGTTTCCTTCTTTGTCTTCGTAGGATCTGTTGCTGAGCTTGCCTTCGATGGCGATTTCGGAACCCTTGTCAGTGTATTTATCCAATAGCTCGGCTTGCTTTCCCCAGGCAACCAAGTTATGCCAAGTGGTTTCTTCTACGCGTTCCCCTTTATGGTTTTTGTAATACTCGTTGGTAGCGAGGGATACCTTACCTAGTGTTTTACCACCGTCCAGATTTTTGATTTCTACTTTGGATCCTAGACGTCCGATTAGCTGTACTCTGTTTCTTAGCGTGTTCATGATTTTTGTTGTTTTGTTGTGAAAAATTTGTTTTCGTTTTCGCTAGAGGAATTCGATAAGCCAAAGTTGGGGGATGGGGCAAGCTTTAATCGGGAGTTAGTCGTTTGTATCCGTTTGTAGTCGTTTGTTGTCGGATAATGTAGGTTTATAGCTTGTTTAAGCTGATTATGGAATCAAAAAAGTTTAGTAGGTTTA